>NZ_JACEGD010000017.1 GCF_016031635.1 Bradyrhizobium diversitatis | reverse complement strand
CCGTCGATCCAGTCCCAATCGACCTTGCCGGCAAGCTGAACCAGCTCGTGCTTCATATTGATGATCTGGTCCAGCCTGGCCCGGAACAGATCGCCCGATTCCGTCGTCCTGTGCTTCTTCGGTCGCATCGCCACCTCCGATGCGACGACGGAATCATGACTGGCGATTCGACGGAATCCTGAAAATGAAATTGCAAGGTTCCGATGCCCCAAGCATCAAAACCCTGCAATCGCAAAACAGCCCACAAAGACAAATGCGATTCTAGCTCAATCGCTTAGCCGCTCTTCACGGACGACTTCCTAGTTTGCTCGAAATTTTAGAGGATTGCCGGAATGCCGGCCAACCTGTAAACGATCATGGCGCACAACGCGGCCGCGTTTCAGCGTCGGGGCCTGTAGCTCAATGGTTAGAGCCGGCCGCTCATAACGGTCTGGTTGCAGGTTCGAGTCCTGCCGGGCCCACCAACGAAATCAATAACTTATCAGAAACCGCTTCGTTTCATCGGAAGTACCGCACCAGAAACCGCACCAGATACGTGCGCTTTTCGTTCGCTGGTCGGGTCGCGCTTGGCGATCTTGTCGACCGCGTCGGACAAATAGTCGGGATGGTGATGGCCATAGGTGTTGAGTAGCACATCAAGCGACATTCCGAGATAGCCCGCGGCTTGCCAAGGATCCGCGCCTCTCTGCATGAGCCAAGTCGCTGCGGTGTGTCGCAGCGTATGAGGGGAGATTCCCGGACCAAGCCCTGCAAGCCTCACGGCACTCTTGAACGCCGTTTTTACTGAGGCAACCGGCCTTCCATTATACTCGACGAAATGTTTCGCGTCTGGATCAATCCGATGCCAACGCCGCAGGTGAGCAAGCAAGCGCAAGGGCATCGGGACCGTCGGTTGCCGCTTGTTGGTTTTGGCACTGCCCTGTTTCAGACGGTAATAGCGGCCGCGCTCCAGGTCGACATAGGAGCGACCAATCGCCGGGATGGGAGACGCAGTTGCGATGGCTCCCGCGCGGGTTCCGCTGTAGATGCCCAACAAAATGAACCGCGCAAGATGGCGAAGGGGACGTTTGCTTGTGGGGACTTTCACGTCGTCGATCGGACGGCGCGAGCCTTTTTGCATTTCGCGATAGCGCCAGCAGGTCCAAAACAGTTTGGCCGCATCGCTGCGGGTTAGCCACTTGTCTCGCGGTCGGCCCTTCTCCGGCAGCGACACTTTCACGATTTCCCGATGATATCCTTCAACTGAATGGTGACCAATGGCAGCGCGCAGGTCTTCAAGGTCCCGGCGCGCGCCTCCCCGCTTGCCGCGCTTCTTGGCGTACGAGCGACATGCCTCCCCATTTACCTCGCCCAGCATTTTTGCTCCCCACCACTCGTTCAAGCGTTCGATCCGCTTCTTGAACTTGCGGATATCGGGAATGGCATCTTCGCTCTCGCTATCGACGTTGAAACGGCCGCGAAGCTTATCCAACTGCGCGTCCAAGTAAATCGAGAGGACATCCGCGATAGCGATATCATCTATATGGCGAATTCGTCGCTTCGGGGTGTGCTTAGAGCTTATGTAGTCCCTTAGTTTTTCCTCCGCGGCCGCAATCTGATCTGCAGCGCAGCCTGTGCCGACATCCCGGCCGTTGTCTCTGATGATCCAGGTCGCTTGGTGAGTGACCTTTCCGCTCTTGCTTCGACGGGCTGCTTTGAGTTGAAGTCTGGCCCCCTTGCTTCTTCGCGGCATAGCTCTCGCATCCGTTCGATATGAGCCAGCGTTGTGAATTCCTTGCCGGCAATCTTCTCGACAACCAATCGCTTCCGATCGCGCTCTCGGCGCAAACCCGCAACCGTCATTCCTCCCAAAGGAAACGCGATCTTCGCGGCATCAGCAAGGCGAAGAGGGGTATCAGGTGTAATTTCAGGTTGCGCGCGATTTGACATCTACGCTTGTCAGTTGTTGCGGGCATCACACGAGCAGTCCCAGTATCACAAGCGCCACTCTCCGCATAAAGGCACAACTCTTCATAGTCGCACGATTGAGTGCGTCCTCGGGCAATCGAGCAGGTGGGCGTAAGCGCTGGGCAGAATGAGTTTGACACTTGGATCAGTTTCAGGTGAACCCTAGTCGCTAGATCTTGCGAAAGATCGTGCTCAAACACCATATAGCGTTATTAGCAACAGTTCATAGCCCGCAGCGCGCTAAGTGCGTTTCTCCAGTTCAACGAACTTGTCGTAGAACTCGCTGAACTCTCTATCGTGGCCTGCGGAAATGATGACCGACCCTGGCAACCTCTGGCGAAGTTCACGATGCAGGATGCCCGCCGCCGGCCCTTCGAGCGCAGACGTGGCCTCGTCGAGCAGGATCAGGTCTGGTTCTGCAAGCAGAACGCGCGCGAGGGACAGACGTTGCTTCTCGCCCTCGGACAATCGTCGTTCCCACGCATCCACGACGTCGAGATCTCCATCCAGATGCGAAAGCCCGACCGCGCCCAACACTTCTCGAAGGCGCTCATTGCCAAACTGTTCGAATGAAGCCGGATAGCTCACCGCCCGTCGCAGCGACCCCAGCGGAATGTAGGGACGCTGAGGCAACGCCATGATCCGCTCCACAGGTCGGGCCACCCTGCCCTTCACATGGGGCCAGAGGCCGGCAATGCTCCGGAGCAGGCTGGTCTTGCCGGCTCCAGATCGGCCAACCAGCAAAGCAGCTTCACCCGGCCGAAGCGTGAGACGGTTCAACGAACCGATATTCTGGCCGGCCCGATCGCTGACTTCGAGATTTTCGATAACGAGTCCACCTTCGGTAGCCGGATGAACCGCTTCGTGACTGGATGCTGCCTCAGCCATCGTCCGTTCGAATTGGGATAGCCGCTGCACGGTGGCAGCCAGTTCCGCGACCCGGACATAGGAGCCGATGAAATAGGAAAAGCCCTGATGCACCGAGTTGAAGGCGGAGCCGGCCTGCATGAAGGCCCCGAGCTGCATGGTGCCACCGAAGAACAAGGGCGAGAGTGCGAAATAGGGGAAATAGCGCGAGTAGTACTTGTAGCTCTCGGCGAACAGCGACACGAACTGCTCCCGTCGCATCAGCCAATACCAGTTTCTTGATATCTCGGCGAAACGTCCCAGCAGGTCCTCGCGTTCCGACGCTTCGCCGCGCATCATGGCGACGGCCTCGCCGTTCTCGCGGATGCGCACGAGTGCGAACCGAAAATTCGCCTCGCGCCGCTCCCGCTCGAAATCGATCGCAATCAGGCGTCGACCAATCAGATGGGTCATGACCGTGCCCAGGACCGAATAGATAAGGGCTGCCCAGACCAGATAGCCCGGGATCACATAGGACTCGCCGAAAAAGTGCAGCGGCACGATGTTCGAGAGCGTCCAAAGCACGGCGACGAACGACACGATGCGGGCGACGGCGCCGATCAGGCCGACAGTGAGCGAGAGCACGCCGTCGATGAACTGCCTGACATCGTCGGCGATGCGCTGATCAGGATTGTCGATCGCGTTGCCGCCGACCGCCGCGCGGTAATGAACGGGACCATCGAGCCATTCGTCGACATACCGCGCGGTCAACCAGCGGCGCCAGCGGATGGTCAGCCATTGCGTGAGGTAGCGCTGATAGACCGTACCGAGAACGAAGACGACGCCAATGATGCTGAAGACGCCGAACTGGGTGAGGAAGCCGTCCCAGTCCTTGTCCTGGAGTGCCTGATAGAACGCGTTGCGCCAGTAGTTCTCGGCAACGGCAGCTCCGACCAGGGCAAGCTGGCCTCCAATGATCGCGACGAACAGCCCGATCGCGCTCCAGCGCTCCTCGGACCGGAAATAAGGCCCGGCTATGCGACCCACCTCCCGCAGAGACGTTCTCAGGGAAGCAATACGGTTCAAGATCATGCTCCTTCCTGCCGACGCGCCGCGCGCGCCTCCTCGATCGGGCAGGCCTTGCAGAAGCGCCGGTCAGGCAAGAGATATTGCAGGCAGCAGACGCGGCGGCGCCGCTCCGGCGAGCCACTCTCCAGCACGTAGTGGACAGCGTCGAACAGCGGATTTGGTTCGCTCGTCGAGGTGACGGGCTCCGAAAGCCAGCGCCGGGCTTCAGAAAGGCGCGCCGACGGGCCGGACACAGCTTCGATCCTGCACAACATCGCCTCGAAAGTATTGCCGACATTGCTCCAGAATACGCGTGCCGTCACATCGGTTCGATCGCACCACATCTCGATCAGGGGCGCGAAGTGTTCGAACAGCAGCGGCCGCAGTCGCTGAAACGGCTCTTCGCGGCTACTGTCGCGCGTGCGGTCGATCCTGACCGCCTCGACCCGGCCGTCATCTGCAATGATGAAGCGCAGCCTGGACAGATCGACCGAAACCGATTGCCCCAACAGGACGTCGGCCAGCAGTACCGGCGGGATGAACGCGTTCAGATACCACTTCATCCAGATCGACTGCACGGCACGAAGGTCGAAGGTCGCAAAGCGCTGCGAGAAGCGATTCCTGATCGCTTCTCGCATGGGCGCGTCCAGAAGCTGGCCTGCCGATATCCCCTGCCGCGAGTCCTGCGGACCCACGAGGCGGCCGCCGAACGACGCATAATCGCCGACGGCCAGCCGGTCGATGGCCTCGCAGACCTCGTCCGGCGTCATGGTCGGTCAGCCCGAGGCGAGTTACCAGCGTGCACGCAGCGTCCCCGTGATGTTGCGGCCCGGACCATAGTAGCAGTTCAGAGCATCGTCGCAGGACCCGACATAGCGGGTGTCGAGCAGGTTCTTGACGTTCAACGCAACGTCCCACTTCTCAAGAGTCGGGAAACGCTCGCCCAGATCGTAGCGGGCCGTGAGGTCGTAGAGCGTGAACGACGGCACAGCCAAGGTATTCAGGGCATCGACGGCCTGATCTCCCACCCAACGCACGCCACCGCCGAGGGTAAGGCCGGCGAGCCAGCCGCCACCGCCGAAACGGTAGGTCGTCCACAGCGAGGCCGCGTTCATCGGGATGCCAACGGGACGCTTGCCGAGGCCGCCGGGTGTGTTGGTCGCGATGACCTTGGCGTCGAGATAGGTGTAGGCCGCACTGATGTTGAAGCCGTAGAGATGCGTGGTCTTGAGTTCGACTTCGCCGCCCTGGCTTTCGACCGAACTCGTCTGGACCGAAAAACCGGGATGCGCGAGGTCGCGAGTCTGCACGTTGTACTGCGTGATGTCGAACACCGCGGCCGACATCAGGATATCGAAGCCGGGTGGAATGTACTTGATGCCAAATTCCTTCTGATCGCCGGTCACGGGAACGAACGGTCGGCCAAAGAAATCCGTTCCGAATGTCGGCGTGAAGGTCTGGGAATAGCTGGCGTACGGCGCGACCCCGTTTTCGAAGTTGTAGATCAGACCTCCGTTGTAGGTCATACCGTGATCCGGCTGGAACGTCCATGCCGGATTCGAGAACACGCCCGTCGCTACGTTCAGCGCACGTGTCTTCTGGTCCTGCTCGAGCTGATCGTAACGGACACCGAGTAACACGTTGAGGCGGTCGAACTCGACACGGTCCTGGACGTAGGCGCCAGCCTGCCTCTGATCCTGATAGCGGAGACTTGTGATGGTGGGCGAATTCACGAACGGCTGCCCATAGACGGGAGTGTAGAGATTGAGCGCCGTCGCCGCTCCCGTACCGGTCCCCTGCTCGGCAGTGACCGCCGAGTAGTCGGTTCCGAATACGACGTGATGCCAAAGCGGCCCCATGGCAAAATCAGCCTTCAGCCGGTTGTCGATCTGGTACATGTCGATCTTGAATGTCTGATGATAGGCAAGGCGGTTCGTCGTCGTGCTCGACGACGCGCTGCTCATCACCTCTTTCAGGTCGATGTCGATGTTCTGGTAGTAGAAGTTTTGCTGGAACGAGAAGACGTCGTTTAAGCGGTGCTTGAACTCGTAGCCGACCCGGGCCTGCTTGATCGAGGTGTCGTGATAGCCCGGCTCGCCCAGGAAGGTGCTGCGGGAGATGAACTGCCCGTTCGCACCCGGCACGATCGTTCCCACGTATGGAAGCGGCTGCAACACGGTCAATTTGGGATCGTACTGATAGGCTGCCAGAATCGTCAGGGTGGTGTCTTCGCTGATGCGCCAAGTGAAGGAGGGCGCGATGAAGGCCCGCTGGTTGCTGGTGAAATCGATCTGACCATCGCCCATCTTGCCGAGCCCGACGACGCGATAGAGCAGCGATTGATCAGGGGTCACCGGACCGCCGACATCGAACGCGCCCTCGACCGTATTGCGCACGCCGAAGCGGACGAGCGCCTCGCCGAAAGCATGATCGGTCGGGCGTTTGCTGGTTAGGTCCCACAATCCGCCCGGGCTGCCCTGTCCGTACAAGCTCGCGGCGGGTCCTTTCAGCACGTCGACGCGTTCGAATCCGTATGGCTCCAGACCGTAGTTGTTGACGTTGAGCCTGAGACCATCGACGAACTGCAGGCCCTGAAAGCCGCGCACGTAGCCGTAGTCGCGGGTGAATTGCCCCTCGCGAAAATAGGTCCCGACGCCTGCCGTGTATTGCATCGCCTCGCGCACGCTCTCGACATCGCGGTCCGCCATTTCCTGGCGGGTGATGGTGGACACCGAGCGCGGCAGCTGCAGGAGCGGCGTTGCGACCTTGGCGCCGGCCGCGGTGCCATGGGCAACGTAGCCATCGACGCCATCGCGCGTCTGGCTGACATTGTCGCTGTCGACCGAAGGCCTCGCCGCGACTGGCGTTGCAATGGCGGCCGGCGGCGCGCGGCGGACGGTGCGGCGCGGCGCGTTGCCGGTCCTTGTGCTTTGCGCAGCCGGAGGCCGTGCCGTCGGCTCGGCCGGCTGGACGACGACAGGCGGCAGCGCGGGACCGCGCGGAGCCTTCTGCGCTTCGGCCGGCACGCCGGCCATCAGAGCGGCAACGGCGCCCGCGGCAAGACCCATTTGAGTGCTTGGACGAACTGAACGGATAACGAGATGCGACTGAACTTTGGACACAACGATCCCCTGCGCGCGATTGATCGGCCATGCTGAGCCCGCGCAAAGACACGGGCCGCGCATCACCGCGCACGACGCCTGCAAAGACCTACGGCAGCTTGATGAGTGGCAAAACCGTACGAGCCCCCACGGCAACGTGACACGTCACCGCGACAAATCTCCGAGCTGATCCGCAAACGCGCAACGGCTCGGTGATTTCGCTTCGGCACACCCCGTCCGACGCGCTTCGCTCGTGACCACGACTGACGGCAGGTCTCCTGGCTCGCGGGTCGTCGCCTCCTGATCGCCTTCCCAGATCCGAGGACCCAGTGGCCAGTGAACAGCAGGCTCGCCGCTTACAGTTGCGGGGGCAGCCGCGGCTTTGGAGCAGAACTCCGCACCGCATTCCCTATTGATCTCCCGAAGGAGAACCGTCGCGATCACAATAGGTTCATCTGGAAAGAGGAGTCAACACCACGCGACGGCAACGCAGCGCGTCGGCCTCGTCGCCGAGAACTAGGCTTTGATTGGGCCATCGCGGCCTTTCGAGTGCGGCTCTGTCGCGTTGCAGATCCGTGTTGCTCGCAAGACCAAGCCACTGGACGTGTGGCCCGGCGCGCCTCTTCAGCCAGACGCGCCGGGCCTGGCCGCTCCAGGGGTTCATCATCAATCCCGTTGAGCAACCAACTTCATTCGAAACTTGACCGGTATGACGATTTAATACATTCATCATACCTGCATATGATGAACGCGATAAGACATCATATCAACGTCTTCGGGATGCCGGGCCCGAAGCTGCAATGCAGGGGGATGAGTTGCGTCGAGTAAGTTGGGGCCTGGCACTGGCCGGCATGACCTTGTCCGGCTTTGCGGCAAAAGATCCGATCAGCGCACAGACCGCACCGGGCGCAACATCAGGCGCGTTGCCAGCGGTGACGGTCACGGCGCCCGAGGCTCCGCGCAAGCGCGTTCAACGGGCAGAACCATCCTCGCGACTGGGTGCGGCGAGCCGGCGGGCACCCAGCCGGGTCGCGCAGCGATCCCGGCAATCGTTCGCGGCGCCGTCCGCCGCAAGCGGTCCACCGAGCCGCGGCGATGTCTCGAGCGCAGTGACGGCCCTCCCCGCCGCGGTGACCGTGCTGGACTCGCCGGCCATCAGCCGGCTCGCCGTGTCGACCTATGGCGACCTGTTCCGCTCCCTCCCGGGCTTCAACGTCTCCAACTACGGACAGGGCGGCATCGGCTACGGCCTCTCGCTGCGCGGCTATACCGACGCCGAGCACGGCCGCGACATCGCCTATACCATCGACGGCGTGCCACTCAACGAGGTCTCCTCGCTGCACACGCCGAACTATGCCGACCTCAACATGCTGCTGCCGGAAACCGTCAAGAGCATCGAGATCGTGCGCGGCCCGTTCTCGGTCGAATACGGCGATTCCAACATGGGCGGCTCGGTCAACATCACGACCAAGCAGGCCGAGCCGTTTGCAAGCGTCGGCGTCTCCGGCGGCACGCAAGGCACGGCGCGCGGCATTGCGACCTACAGCACGACGCAAGGCGCGTGGCTGCCCTACCTCGCGCTGGAGGGATATCACACCGATGGCTACCGCGATAACAGCTTCATCGACCGCTACAATTCGTTCAACAAGGTGACGACGACGCTGCCCGACGGCGCGACCGTCTCGTTCCGCGCGCAGGCCTATGGCACGGAATACGGCTCGCCCGGCTATGCCAGTCGCGACGCAATCACAGCCGGCGCGATCTCCGAGCGTTCGGCGACCAACCGGACGGACGGCGGCAACAAGCAGCTCGAAAACTTCGTCACCAATTACAGCTCCGGCGCGCTGGATCAGGAACTGAAGGGCACGCTGTTCGTCAGCCACCAGTTCTCGAACCGTTTCTCCGATTTCGGCGGCGGCCAGCGCGTGCAGCATGAGGACCGCACCACGGTCGGCGGCCGCGTCAGCAAGGTCTGGAGCGGCGCAATCGGCGAGGACATTCCCGTGCAGGTTCTGCTGGGGAGCAACTGGCGCACCGATTTCATCGAGGCGTTTCAGGCGCGCACCATAGCACGCGCCGTCTCCGCGCCGGCCACGGTCAATGTCGGGGTGAACCAGACCAACGTGGCGGGCTTCGGGCAGGTGCAGATCAAGCCGCTGGATTGGCTCAAATTCACCGCGGGCTCCCGCTACGACCAGTTCTACTACGACATCGACGACCGCATCACGCCCGGCGGAACGCCGAACATCTCGAACGGCATCGCCAGCCCGAAGGTCGGCGTCGCCATCACGCCGGTCAAATGGCTGGAGCTGTTCGCCAATTACGGCCAGGGTTTTCGCAGCATCGACGTGCCCGCGGAGCTAATCGGCAATCCCGGCATCCAGCCGTTCAAGATCGTCAGCCGCGAAGGCGGATTCCAGCTCACCTTCGAGCGCTTCAGATTCCTCGCGAGCTACTGGACGACGGAGTCGTCGAATGAAGCGTTCCAGGCCGACGCCGGGCTGCCGGTGACGTTCCTCGGCAAGGCCCAGCGCAACGGATACGACGTCGATGCCCGCTGGTTCGTGGTCCGGGATCCCGTCAACCACGTGTCGCTGTTCGCCAATTACGGCGGGGTATCGGCGCGCCTCGTCGACGCGGCACCGTCCTACTTCGTGCCGAACGTGCCGAACTACGTCGCCAATGTCGGCGTCGACTTCAACGTTGCGACCATCAACGCGCAAATGCTGTCGGGCTCGGCCTACATCACTTTCGTCGGCAAGAAGAACCTGACACAGGACGGACTGATCACGACCTCGCCCTACTCGCGCGTCACCGGAAAGCTGGCCTATACCTGGCCCGAGGGATGGACCGCCTTCACCCAGGCGACATGGTATCCGGGCGATCGCCTTAGCGAAATCGCGATCAATTTCGGCAACCCGGTCAACGCCAGTTCGGCCGACATCTTCGTCAGCGCGCAGCCGACACTCGCCGTACTCGCGGGCCTGACCTATCGCTTCCCGACCGTGATGGCCGCGGCAGAACCCAAGCTGGTGACCAAATGAGCATGTCTTTCTCTCGTCCTCGCGCCGCGCTGCTTGCGACCGGCTTGGTTCTCGTATCGATCGGATCCGCCTCCGCTCATGATGTCTGGCTCACTTTGTCGGGCGCTGCGAACGCCCGGCGCGCCGTCGTGAACTACAGTCATCCCGACGACCGGCCGCCCGCCTTCGCGGACAAGGTCGTGGACCTCTTCGCGATCACGGCGAAAGGACGCAGCTCCCTGCTCGACGGCCTGGCGGCCGCATCGGAGAACGGCGTGCAGATCGCACGGACGAAGCCGTTTGACGACGGCGGCCATACGCTGCTTGCGGCGCGTTACGACAACGGCTTCTGGGTCAAGACGAAGGACGGCGTCTATCGCAACGCCACGCGCCGGCTGGTGCCCGACGCCGTCGAGATCCTCTGGTCCGGAAAGTTCGCAAAGGCGATCACGGGCGCCGACGCCCCGTGGCGGGAGGTGTTGGGGCACGATCTCGAGCTCGTGCCGCTGTCCGATCCCGCCAAGGCGAAACCGGGCGAACCGCTCAAGGTCAAGGTCCTGTTTCGTGGCAAGCCCCTGCCCGACGCGGAGGTCGAACGCGGCGACGGCAAGACGGCGATTGCGGAAAAGGACATCCCGAAATTCAAGACCGACCTCGACGGAATTGCCTCGATCCCGATCGCCAAGCCCGGCGCCCATCTGCTGGTGATCGATCATCGCGCGTCACCGTCGACCACGCCCGACCAAGCTACCGCCGATCTCTATAACGCCACGCTGTGGTTCAACGTGACCGGCAGGCAATAACGAACGCCAGCCACAGCCACGGGAGTTGAAGGAGCCGGCGAGCCGACAATCCGATCAGGACCGGCACCAGGCGGCCAAGGTCGACGGTGACATTCCCGCGCTGACGATCCCGACCGCGATGATGGCGAGAGCCACGGTGCTCCGCAACCACCCTGCCGTGGCGCGGCGCCGTAACATCGGAAGTCCTAGCCCGGCACCGAGCAGCACGGGCAGCGTGCCGAGGCCGAAGCCGCTCATGGCCAGCGCGCCGCCGAGCCACGAGCCAGACAGCATGGCGTAGAACAGTGCGGCATAGACCATGGCGCAAGGCAGAAAGCCCCAGACTGCGCCGCTAACGAACAACCCCAGCGTCGGCGGGAGGTGCGCCGTCCGAGCGGCAGCGCCAATGGCACCGCTGACCGCATGTCCTAGCCGGTAGAGACCCGCCGGCAACGACAGCACGTCGAGCATCGACAGGCCGATCCAGGCGAGCGCAGCGGCCGCAGCCCAGCGCAGCACGGCATGGCCGAATGTGTGATCGAACGATCCGAACACGCTCGACCCGATTGCGCCGACCGTGGCGCCAGCCAGCACATAGGCCGAGATGCGTCCGGCATTGATCAGGACCGTCGCTGTCAGCAGATCCTGCCGCGGCCGGTTCACCCCAACGTCGGCGGCGAAGTGCAAGGACGACGCGATGCCTGCACACATGCCGAAGCAGTGCAGGCTGGAGGAAAAGCCAAGCAGAAGCCCGGCGACGAAAAGCGGCTGGTCGAAATCGAACATTGCGCAAGCAACTAATCCGAAGCCGCCACTGACAGCATTGCGCTGCGTCAAAGACCCGCCGGATGTGGTCAATTGTCGATGAGCAATTCTTTCGTTCCGATCGACAACGCCCCGAAGGCGAAGGCAACCGGGATGAGGCCGACATCAAACAGGCTCCCGCCGGTCTTAACCAAGAGCGAGCGTAGGCCGCCGACGTCGAGGAGATAGATCGCATACATGAACAGCAGACCGATGCTCGCACCCATCATGAAGGGGATAAGGATATGGGTGGAGAACGCCTTCAATCCCTCGCGTGTCATGTTGCCTCTCCGAGGTAGGCCATCTTCGCCCCAAGCTCGCGTACAGCCTTCGTTTTCTTATTAAGTCTCCGAATGTCTTTGATGACCGTGCACCGATGCGCGAACCACTGGACAAAAGGTCCAACCAAGTGATTGCGGGAAACAGTGACATGCCAGTATTTCCCGACAGAGATACGGGGCCGGGCCGAGCAGCGTGACAATTGGGATACAGTTGGCGGATAATTCCTGCCGGCGTGGCTGTCTGTTCGTGCGAGCAGAGTGAGCTGCCATCGACTCTCGATGGGCCGCATGATTAGTTCGGGTTGTTGCAATGAGGCGATAACTGGTGCGGCAGCGGCTGCAAATCTATTTCCCGGCATTCCTGATGGCGCTGATGATGCAGATCATCGCGCCCATCGGCTCGTCATGGGCCACGGCCGCCAGCTTATCCGATCCCCTCGCCGCCTTCGGCAGTGTCGCGATCTGCCACACGTCAGGCGGCGAGGCCGACAGCCAGTCCGACCAGACCGGCCACCATGCTCGCGCAGGCGCTTGCGCGCTGTGTTGCCTGGTTCATGCCGGCGCAACTCTGGACACGCCTGGGATCGCGGTTGCAGTACCCTATCGGTCCCCGCTGCCGGTGGTGTGGCACGCCGCAACGCAAGAACTGCGGAATGATCGCAACGGCGGGCACGCCCAGGCCCGCGCTCCCCCTTCGAACTCCTGACTTTTCCAAAATCGCAAGATCGGTGCGGCCGCTTGGCCCGCATCGATGATTTTTGTCGACTGTTGGCGGGCGATCGCGCCCGAGTTGGAGAGTTTCCGATGTTTCGTTTTCGCGCGCTGGGAGGCGTGAGCGTCTTTGCACTTCTCGTGGTCCCCGAGATCGCCCTTGCCCAATCCACACAATTGCCCGGCGTCACCGTCCAGGCACCGGACCCGACACGTCCTGCCGCGGCGACCGTCGCTGGAAACAGGTCGGGCGCCAAGCGCGCCAAACGCGCCAGCGCAAAACCACCGGAGCCGGCCGCGGCGGTCAAGCCGCTGGCAAACGCCCTCGGCACCTATAATCCCGCCCTCAACCTGCCGGATCTCAAGCTCCCGCCGGGAACCACGCTGACGACAGCGGGGCCGGTCGATGGCTATCGGGCTCTGTCGTCGTTCTCGGCCACCAAGACGGCGACGCCGATCGAGCAGGTGCCGCAGTCGATCCAGGTGATCCCCAGGAGCGTCATCACGGACCAGAACAACGTCACGGTCATCGAGGCCATCCAGAACGTCTCGAACACGCAGGGAACGAATACCCTCGCCATCGGCACCACGGCCGCGGACGGCCTGATCAACGTTCGCGGGTTTCACGCGCAGCAATATCTCGACGGCATGAACGTCCTGTACAACGTCGGCGACCGCGACTCGCTGGTGAACGTCGAACGTATCGAGGTGTTGAAGGGGCCGAACGCGATCCTCTATGGCGGCGGGGCCGGCAGCCCGCTTGGCGGCGCCATCAACATCGTCTCGAAGCTGCCGACCGACAAGGCGAGCGGCGAAGCAGGTGTGACGTTCGGGACGAACAACTATGTCCAGCCGTATTTCGACGTCAACCAACCGCTGTCGGCCGACAAGACCGTGCTGTTCCGCTTTACGGGCTCATATACGTCGAACGACACGTTCACCGATGTCGTCCACCAGAATCGCTACTCGTTCAATCCGACGCTGACGTTCACAAACAAGGAAGACACGACGCTGACGATCCAGGGGCGCGTCTCGCGGCTCGAGCAGCAGGCCTATCAGGGCTTGCCAGCGGTCGGCACCGTCGCCGGGAGCTTCCGCCTCAATCCCAGTCTCTATATCGGCCCCTCCGACATTCCGAAGAGCTACAGCGAGGTCAAGAGCGTCACGGCGACGTTCGACCGCAAGCTCGATTCGATCTGGTCCTTCAACGTCAAGGCACGCTGGGCGGACCAGAGCTTCGATCAACGCAGCCAGACGACACAGACCGCCGCACCGGATGTGGCGCTTCCGTCGACATGGAGCCTGATCAATGTCGACCTCCTGCAGAAACAGCAGGAGTTCTCGGTCAACCCCAATCTGGAGGCGCGGTTCAGGCTGGGACCGACCAACAACGTCTGGCTCACCGGCGCCGACTACAGCCGCGTCACGGATCGCGGTCACATGAACACCGACCTCGGCGTTGCGCCGGTCGATCTGGTCAACAACCCCGTCTTTCCGACCCCGTACACGGATCCCACGCCCGCGTCGGCAGCCTTCTTCTTTCCATATTACGACTACAGCAGCGCCTTCACCACCAAGGGCGTCTACACGCAACTGCAATCCACGATCTACGATCGCCTTCACATCCTCGCCGGCGTGCGGCTTGCGAGCATCAATATCGACTATGTCGAAAACTTCCCCTTCTTCACCGGTGTGTTTGCACCGACGCAGTTCGGCACCGACAAGACCAAGGCGCTGCCAAGGGTCGGCGCGGTTCTCGACCTCATTCCGGGACTGTCGGTCTACGGCAGCTACAGCGAAGGGATGCAGGCCTCCTCACCATTCAACCAGGCCTTGAACACCAACATCGAGCCCGAGACCTCGAAGCAGGTCGAGGGAGGCTTCAAGTTCAACATCAACGACCAATTGACCGGCACCGTCGCCGTGTTCGACATTCAGCGCCAGAACGTGCCGGTGACGATCGGGGTCGGTATCGGGGCTTTGTCCGCGCAGGAGTCGAAGGGTTATGAGGCCGACCTGATCTGGCAGCCCACCAAGAACTGGAAGGTGCTGGCGAGCTATGGCCACACGGATGTCAGATTTTCCGACTCGAATACGGGAACGCCGCAAGGGAACAAGGTCTCCGGCGTGCCGGAGGATTCAGGCCGCTTCTGGGTCAATTACACCTTCGACTTGCCCGCTCTCAGAGGCTGGAGCGCCGGCGCCGGTGTCTACGTCGCGTCCTCGCAATATGTCGACAATCTCAATGTCTACAAGGCACCGGGATATTTCACCGTCGACGCCAAGATTGCCTACGAGACCGAACACTGGCGGGCATCCTTCAACGTCAAGAACCTGACGGGCGAGAAATATTTCGTGGCGTTCCCCTGGTTCGGCGGCCAGGTGGCTCCCGGCGACGGCCGCGCATTCTACGGGACGCTTGCCTATCGCTACTGATATCGTCGTCGCAACTCATCACTGTCACGGGAGTGAACGAATGATATCGAAACGAGACCTGCTTCTCGCCTCCGCAGCAGGCATCGCCGCGGCGGGACTGCGGTCCGCCCCGGCCGCCGAGCTCGCGGCGGGGACCACCACCGGGCATGACATGTCGCAGATGCCCGCGAGCTGGATGGGGAAGGAGCAGATTGCCTTCCTCGTCTATCCCGAGTTTACGGCGCTCGACATGGTCGGGCCGCACGCCATGCTCACCGGCCTCATCGGTGCGACGACCCACATCGTCGGAAAGAGGAAGGACATCGTGAAAAGCGATACCGGGCTCGTGTTTCAGCCCAGTGCGACCTTCGACGAATGCCCGCGCGATCTCGACATCATCTGCGTCCCCGGTGGTGCATCCGGCACCCTCGCCGCCATGCAGGACGATAGCACGCTTCGCTTCCTCAGGGATCGCGGATCCCGCGCCAAATTCGTCACCTCGGTCTGCACGGGCTCGTTGCTGCTCGGGGCTGCGGGACTTCTCACCGGCTACAAGGCGACCTCGCATTGGGCGGCGGTTTCGCTGTTGCCGCTGTTCGGCGCTACTCCGACCGACGACAGGATCGTCCGCGACCGCAACAGAATCACGGCCGGCGGTGTGACCTCTGGGATCGATTTCGGCCTCTCCCTCGTCGGGCAGTTGCGTGACCGGCAATACGCGGAGTGCGTTCAGCTGATGGCCCAGTACGCGCCGGAGCCGCCATACGATGCCGGAACGCCCGCGAAGGCTCCAGGCGACGTCACGAAAATGATGCGCGACATGTTCGTCGACTTCACCAAGGACGCCGAAGAGATCGGACGAGAGGTCTATCCCAGATATCGCGATGGCTGACGCCGGCTAGCTCGAAGGATTCAATGCTGCGGTTTGATTCAACGTGGCACCCGGGCAACAGTCGATCGCCGCCCGTTGCACGCATCCCGTTGCGCGTTTGACTCGGCCGCTCGCCGTGTTAGTCCAGCCACAGGGGTTGAGTGATGACGGGGTTCGCTTTCAAGCGACGGATCGGGTGGGGGACTGCATTCATTGCGGCCTACGCGCTGGTTTTAAACCTCATCCTGTCGAGCATTCTGGTTGCCAGCATCTCGCCTCTCGCCGCAGCGGCGGCAGCTCACGAACTCTGTGTCAGCAGCGGAAATGCGGATGCGGCTCGGACCGACGCGGACAAGCACGGCGGAAAGACGACTGCGCACTGCCCGCTCTGTGTAGGACACTACGTGGCCGGCGGCTTGCCGCCCCCCGCAGCCGGCCTTGCCGAACGCATTGCGCTGCGCGCCGAGCCGGTCCTTTCGTTTCGGAAGCGCATCTTTGCGCGTGCCCGATCCTTCGCGCACCTGACCCGCGGACCTCCTCGACTAATTTGACCGCGCGCGCCCTCGGGCGCTTCGTTCGTCGATCCGTCGAGAGGTTCATCATATGTCAATCGCCGTCATGCGGCTGCGCAGCTGTTTGCTCGCAGGCTCCGCGCTCATCCTCGCTTCACCGGCTCACGCGCAGTCTTCCCCAAACCTGCCTCCCGTCACCGTGGAGGCCCCTCAGCAAAAGCCCAAGGTTGTGAGCCGCGCGCCTCAGTCGAGAAGCCAGGCCAATCGGACCGCACGGAGCCAGCGCGCGCCTCAGCCCGTTACAACCACGTCAGCTCAATTGGGCTCGACCGGCACCGGCAGTCTGACGGTGCCGAACACCGCGCAAGCCACGGCCGAGATCGACCGCGCGCCCGGCGGCGTCGAGGTCGTTCCCGATACCGCCTACAAGAACGGCCCCGCCAATACGGTGAAGGACATCCTCGGCTGGGTGCCGGGCGTGCTGATCCAGACCCGATGGGGGCCCGACGGCCGGATTTCGATCCGCGGTTCCGGCCTGTCGCGCAGCTACGGCAATCGCGGCATCAACCCGTTCATGGACGGCATTCCGATCAACACCGCCGACGGACTGTTCGATCTGTTCGAGATCGATCCGACCGCCTACCGCTATGTCGAGGTGTACAAGGGCGCCAACGCGCTGCGCTATGGATCCAACTCGCTCGGTGGTGCCATCAATTTCGTCATGCCGACGGGGCGCGATGCTTCGCCCTTCGAAGCGCGCTTCGATGCCGGCAGCTTCGGCTATGTGAAGACCCAGACCAGTTCCGGCGGAGCCTACGGACCTGCCGACTACTTCATCACGGCCTCGGCGCAGCGCGAGGATGGATACCGCGAGCACAGCAGAACCGATACCGAACGCCACAACGCGAATTTCGGCTATCAGTTTTCGCCGGATGCCGAGACGCGTTTCTACATCAACGCGGGCCGATGGCGCGCGGAGATACCCGGCGAAGTCACCAAAACGGCGGCACTCACCACACCGCAGGCGGCGAACCCGACGTTCGTGCTGCAAAACCAGCAGCGCAACATCGACACGGTGCGTCTCGCCAACAAGACGACCTTGCGCTTCGACAATACCGTCTTGGATTTCAGCATCTTCGGCCTCGACCGCCACGTCGACCATCCGATCTTCCAGTACCTGGACTTCACCGCACGGGACTATGGCGCATTCGCGCGCGCAACCGACGACCGCCTCATCGCAGGTTTCCGCAACCGGCTGATCACGGGCGTCAATCTCCAGAACGGAACGATCGACATCAATCAGTACGTCAACCTGCCCGGCGCGGTGAAGGGCGCGCTCGCCTCGTCCAATCTCTGGAAGTCGGTGAATGTTTCCGTCTACGGCGAGAACTCGTTCTTTGTACTGCCGAATGTCGCGCTCGTTGCCGGCGGGCAGTTCATGCATGCCATCCGCGAGCAGCAGGACCGGTTCCTGTCGGATGGCGACCAGTCCGGCCGCCGCACCTGGGACATCCTCAGTCCGAAAGTCGGCATGCTCTGGGACGTCGATCCGGCATGGCAGGTCTTCGGCAACATCTCGCGCAGCGCCGAGGTACCGACCTTCGACGTGAACACGTTCGCGTCGCCGGCCAGTTCGAACGTCGATGCGCAGACCGCGACCACTTACGAGGTCGGCACGCGCGGCCGCAGACCGGATCTCACATGGGATATCTCGCTCTATCGCGCCAACATCCGGAACGAGTTGCAGTGCCTGACGGTCGTGGTCAATCCGTTCTACACGAACCCCTGCGTTCAGACGAATGCGGGCCGCACGTTGCATCAGGGCATCGAAGCCGGGTTCGGCGTTGCGTTCCTCAAATCGACCTTCGCCCAGGATGACCGGTTCTGGTTCAATGTCACCTACACCTACAGCGACTTCCGCTTCGACGACGATGCGATCTGGGGCAACAACCGCTTGCCGGGCGCCCCGCCGCACTACGTCCGCGCCGAGGTGCTGTACAAGCACCCGAACGGCTTCTACGCCGGACCGAACGTCGAGTGGATGCCGCAGGCCTTTTTCGCGGACAACGCCAACACCCTCACGGTCGATCCGTACGCATTGTTGAACTTCAAGATCGGCTATGACACGGGAAGCGGCTGGTCGGGCTACGTCGAAGGACGTAACCTGCTCGACAAACGCTACATCTCGAGCACCGTCACGGTTGGAACGGCGACCCCCAACATGGAGCTCTTCAATCCCGGCACCGGCCGCTCGATCTATGGTGGCGTCCGTTACAGGATGTAGAGACGCCGGTCACCGTCCAGCGCATCGCAAATGAAGGAAAAAACACCATGCGTACGACCGCACTGATCGTCATCGCGGCCGCCCTGTGTGCCGGCACAGCCGCGCAGGCCCATACAACGCTGGGGCAGAAGGAGGCCGCAATCGGCGGCCCCTATCTCGCCACCTTCCGGGTACCGCATGGCTGCGGAAATTCGCCGACCGTCAAGGTCCGCGTCCAGATTCCCGTTGGCGTCGTCGGCGTGAAACCGATGCCGAAGCCCGGCTGGCAGCTCGACCTCGTGAAGGGCAAGTACGACAAGCCCTACGCGATGTTCCACGGCAGCGTCACCGAAGGCGTCAAGGAAGTCTCCTGGAGCGGCCGCCTGCCCGACGACTTCTACGACGAGTTCGTCCTGTCGACCTACCTGACCGACGACCTCGTGCCGGGCCAGATGCTGTATTTCCCCGTGGTGCAGGAATGCGAAAGCGGTATTCACCGCTGGATAGAAATTCCCATGGACGGCAAGTCTGCGGCTGATTACAAGGAGCCGGCACCTGGAGTGAAGCTGCTACCGAAGCAATAGTCGGAGCCGGATTCGGCCAAAGGCTGCTTATCGTCATTGACGTTATCCAGTAAACATCCAGAGCTGCTCGCTCGCAAGATATCCGGCGAGTAATAGTCCCCCGAACGCAACGATGAACGTGGACGCGCCGATTTCGATCGCTCGCACGATAAGCATGCCCGTTCCAGCACGTGACTCAGCGATGCGGCTTGCCGCGCGCCGCGCGCCGACAGCAAAAGTTGCGATCCCTGCCACGCTGATCGCCGTTCCCAATCCCATGACCAACGTTGCGCCTACACCAGTCCAGAACAGATCCTGCGCCAGCGCGAAGATCAGCACGATGATAGCACCGGAGCAGGGACGCAGTCCGACGGCAACGACCGCGGCCAGCCCTCGCTGCCAGCCGCCGTCGCCAGCAAGGTCGGTGGGCTCGGGCCCATGGGCATGGCCCCAGGCCGAGGCGTGATGATCGTGATCGCCATCGCATTGGAAGCCGTGAGCGATGCACCCGTCAACCTGGCATTGCCCGCCACGCATGGCCATCGCACGAGGCCGCTGGCCTATTGATTGAAAGGCCATGGTGCTTGACGCATGGCCCGCGGACACGGACGCGAGGGCGAGGTCCGGCGCTCGGCGCCAGGTCAGTTCGCGGCAGGCGATCAGGAAACCGCGGCTCTTTACGTAGAGGAGCCTCAGGCCAATCATGATAACGAGGATGTAGCTTATGACCTCGACCAGACGGACGGCCAGCCCGATTGCCTTGGCTGTTGCGCCAAGCAGAACGGCTGCGATGGCCACAACAATAATCGCAACGATCGACTGGATGCCCGCGGATACAAACGACAGGGCGACGCCGCGGCGCCAGGTCTCGTCATTGGCGACGAGATAGGACGAGATCACGGCCTTGCCATGCCCGGGACCTATGGCATGGAAGATGCCGTAGACAAAGGAAATGCCGAACAACGCCCACATTGCGACCTTATCCTCCTTCGACGCCCGGATGAAGCCCGACAGCGAACGGTAGAAGGCGGCCTGTTCGGCAAATATCCAGCCCATGAGGCCGGATGAGGACATAGCCGTTGCAGGATGCGGTGCGCCGAATGGCGCGGCCCGTGCCGAGACGGTTCCGGTCGCGCAGAGCATGAGAAATGCCGTCAGGGCGACCAACGAGATTTTGCGCGATCTGGTCATGGGCATTTCACCAGGATCTTGTTGGCGAACGTTTCTCCGTAGGTGCTGGAGGAATCAAGTGGCACGATGTCGAACTGGCTGAGCCGCGCTTGCTCGGCCGCCGTCGGCTGATGCGGAAGATCGTAGGTCACGGCGCATTGCGGCGCGCCGCTCAAGGAAACCGGCTTGTCCTTGGCGAATTCGAAATCCACGAAGATCGTGGGGTCGTAGATCTCGATCTGCATGGCCTTAGCGGATGCGGCCCCTTTAAGTGGCAAGGTGAAGTGCAGGGTGAGCGCACCATTCTTGTATTCAAGCCAATAGTCGACAGGATCGGCAAACTTCAGCTTCTTGCCCTCGGTGCGAGCATAAGTGAAGTAGGCATACTCCTTCAGGGAATCCACGTTGGTCTGCGCGAGTGAGGCCAGTTCCTCCCGCGTGTACTGCCCTTTTTTGGAGTGCGAAATGCCCTGAAGCGCATAGGCCGAAAACATGTCGTCGAAAGTCCATGCATGACGGACGCCGGTCATGGCGCCATCCGCCGCGTAGAGCACTTCGCTGTGGAACGTCACCCATACGTGGGGATGCGCCTCCGCGCGGCTGCCAAATAGCCAGAGCGAGAGCGCCGCGCATAGATAGTACGTCGGCTTCATGATGATCTCCGCCGAATCAAAAAATGTGAGCACCCGCAAGCAGCGGGAACGATAATCGCAAGAACGCTCTGAATCTGAAGTGTTCCAGCTGATGCCGTATCCCATCACACGCTAAGCAAGACTGATCCTGCACGGGCACGGCAGTGGCAGTATGCAGTCAGGTGATCGGAGGTGCCCGCGAACGAAATGCCGCGTGGCGCGGTTGGAAGACCTGATCGAAAACCGGTTTGAAGGCTCGATCAAGCTCGATGAATACCAGCGCCCCCTGATTTGTCGGTGCTTGCGGCAATGAGGAGTTCGACAGCAGGAAGGTCGAGAAGCAAATTTGGCAGCGGTCATCGTCGTCAGCCAGCCGCGACGGAATCTGCTCCACGGCTTGAAGCGACGAACCGTGTACTACTTCTGCGACATCCGCGTGGTCGAACCGTAGAGTAGCGAGATCGTGGTGGTGGACGTGCGCAAAGGACAGCGTGAGCTGTAGCGTTAGTGCAAACAGAGCAAAGTAGGCTCCGCAACGCTTATTGAAGGCGCGTCCCGACATGATTATCGGCCCTGCAAGGAGCCGTCCCGCTCTGAGATCTGCAACCTCAAGGCATCAGTAAAGGCCGAACGCACACTATGGCCCGCAGCGCATGCAATGGAGGAGAAGAATATGGCGATCGAAGGGCCGTGCGCATCTTACCAGGCCTTGATACCGTCGAGATCAGGCGCCGCCGCGGTCGGGATCATGATCGGCGCGTTCGACTTCGCGGCCGACGATGCGGACACCGCGTTGAGTTTTCCATCGGTGCCCTTCAGCGTCGACTTCTCGACATGCGTGGCGCTACGCGAGCGCAGGTAATACGTGGTCTTCAGGCCGCGCCGCCAGGCCAGCCGATAGAGCGTATCGAGCTTCTTGCCGGAGGGATTGGCGATGCCCCGCCTCAGCGGGACCTCGCGACCTCATGACGATCCGAACGGACTACCCGCACCAATCGTTGCGTCTATGGACGTCGGGAGAGAAGCCGGTGCTGCACGTCTGGCTCGGGTATACGCCGGTCGATTCCGATCAGCGGAAGAACCGGACGTTCATCCTTCTGTCCGTTCGGCGACCAAAAATTCCGGGTCTACTGGAGCTCGCCTGGCCGCTACTGGCCAAATTCACGGACCGTGTGTTAGGCGAAGACCGTGAAATTGTCGAGATGGAGCAGGTTGCTTATGACGCGCAAGGTGGCGACTGGAATCAAGAGGTGTTTCCGGCCATCATAACCTGAGGGAGTTACTCATAAGACGCGGGCTCGCGTAACCACCTGAACCCCTTCAACGGTCCTTCGAGCTTCTGCAGTACGAGACCCTCGACGAAAACACTGGGCACGATGAGCCCAGAAAGATATTTGATCGGGATAGAATGGATTCGTTCCGAGCCGCATAGACTGATGATCAAAATCCTCACTTGAAATGTCACGCGCGTAATTATCGAAGGAAGGCGCTGGAACGTCGACAGAGACGATCGCGACGGTCGTCGCATAAGCCACATCGCATTGTCGCGCGCAAGATGGTACAGAGCCTACAAAATCGTACGAATGGCGGAGAGGAATGTCAGTCAATCCCGATTTGAAGATAAGTGTTTTTGATTTTCTTTGGTCCAAGCCCACCATTTGCGCTACGGCCAAAAAACCGGCGTTTCGCCGCTAAGCTCTGCATAGAATTCATGATAGGTCATCTGACTTAAACCCCTTCAATCCGTCGCGGCAGGTCGGCCATCAGAGCGTATTCCGATTGACGATCCCGATGTGGGCAAAATCAGTCTCGTTGCGGTGACGACGATGCCGTCGTCGGCAAGTGCATTGTGCCGCCTTCCCTTCGCCGTTCCCTCAGCCATCGAGCGGCCCAGATCAGTCCCTCCTTTTGCTCAAATGGCGGGAGCTGGAAAGTGCTGCCAGATGCCGGCTGAATCGGATTGTTCGCGGCCTGAGCGCCCGACCGCTTAGCCTGACGGGTGTGCGATCGATGCCAACTGGGATGAATGAACGAAGGGGTCCATGAATCCTGGCGCCAGCGATGGCGCCTACCATCGGCGTCGAAAACAAGTGAATGCAGCCCACGCAAAAAACTTCGATGGAATCAGGCATTGATCGGCGGTGGCGATGGGAAAACTGCCATTTTGGACATCGGAAATGCTCTTTCTTCGGAAAAGAACTAGAGCTAACCTGTCCAAGATAGCCTCACACTGATTTGGCTGTCGAATAAGCGACGCAATCAGGCCAGTACATTTGACTGCTTTGTCTGCAGATCTATGTGTGGCCTTCGTCGAACGGGAATCGGTCGGTAGGTAAAGTATGGGCACGGCGGCTTGAAATAATGAATTGGCTCCGATCGAGACTTCGATCTTGCACGCAGTTGGCGCTGTTCGCGCTGGCGGTGCAGATGGTTCTTTCGTTTGGCCATATCCATCGAGACGACCTCGGGCTGTCGCCGCCGCCCATATCGGATGCCACACAACTCATATCGGGTACGGAGCGCGCGCCGGCGGGTCCGGCCGATCGGGACCATCATCCCGCCACGAATGACTGTTGTCCGATCTGCGCCAGCGTGGCGCTCGTCGCGACGGCGCTTCCGTCCCTCCCCCCGGTGCTTGTCGAGCCGATACCGATCCGCCGTGCTCGTCTGCTGGAAACACCGGTCCAACCGCCATCGACAGAAGTCTGGCGTTCATTTCAAGCCCGCGCTCCACCTATCGCTTAGCTCAATGCCAGCTCGGCTCGTCGCCAGCATTTGAGTACGCCTCGGTCTTCCCGGTGTTGGCTCGATCAATCGGCGAGGATGAATTGACGCTTCGTGCGCAATCCCGACTTCGGGTGCCAGCCGGCCCCGACGACTGAACAGCGCTCGCCTGCCGTTCTTCGCGAACAAGAGCTTGATGCGATCCCTATGAAAACCTCTGCCAAGGCGAACCGCATGCAACGATCGGCGGACAAACTCGAAAAGGCACCCGGGATGCTGGCCGAGCTGCCGCATTTCAACAATGCCAAGCGGTATGTTGGCGCGCTGCTGATCATCGGTGCGATCTTTGCATCGATCGGTTTGGGCTTGATTGGGATGGTCTACGCGCCGCCGGTCTACGCGCCGCCACATCTCTATCGATCTTTCTATCTCGTCATTCCGTCGGCATTCGCCTATGTGGGAGCGGCGCTTCTGGTCGCAGCTGCGGGATTTCTCTCGGCCGGTATCGTCGCCTCCATCCGTGCCCACTTGCTGGAGTCCGACCGCCAAGGGGGCGCGCAGGCGGAAACTTCCGTTTCGGCCGTACCGCACTGGGCCAGAGGCGAGCGATTGAGGCGTCGCCTTGCCGTTTCGCGCGCATTATTGAAGCCAAGCGCAGCCTCCCTGGCGAACTGGCCGGCGACGCTTGTCGTCTTGCTGTTCGGCGTCTTGGCGGCCGGCGGTGTCATCGTCGGCTGGCTTGCGCCGCCAATGCGCATGGCCGACCCGCTGCCTCGACAGGTGCTGAGCGGCGTGCTGCTCGTCGCGGCATTCCCGCTCCTGGTGCTGGAGCGCTCCTACGCGGCGATCCCGGCCGAGATGCTGCCGGAGGCGCGACAGCTCAATCGGTTGCTAAGGGTCCCGCTGACCACATGCCTTGGTCTTGGCATATCGTTGGTGCTGCTCTCGCTCGGATTCACATGGGCGATCTGGATCTACGTTGCACTGGGCCTGTTGATTGTCGTCGTCGCACTCGAATTGACACTGCGCGGCATGGCGATGTTTTTCATCCCGTTCGCGCCCATCGAACAATTGCGAACGGTTGCAGACAGCAGTGTGGCCGGACTGCTCCGCTTCTCCGTACCCAACTTCCACGCCTTCAACACCGCCGTGCGTCAGCAGTTCGGCATCGACCTGTCGCGTAGCTGGGCGCTCGCTTTCATCCAAAGGGCAATGCTGCCAGTGGCGGTCGGGATGGCCCTCATGGCCTGGGGGCTAACCGGAGTTACAGCGCTCAGCCTCAATCAACGCGCGGTCTACGAACGGTTGGGCGTCCCCGTCGCCGTGTTTGGGCCCGGACTGCACTTTCATCTTCCATGGCCGATGGGCGTGATGCGTGGGGTTGAGCTTGGCATCATCCACGACATTCCGATCGCAATATCTCCGGGCGACGCTTCGATCGATCTCCAGCAGCCAAGTGCCGGCGTCGGTCAGCAGCAGAATTTGGTGGGCGCCGAGGCCCCGGCGCCGCCCAGCGCCGACCGTCTGTGGAATGCATCGCATCCGTCCGAACAGAGCTACCTGATCGCGAGCGAAGCGAGCGGCCAGCAGAGCTTCCAGATCGCCGATGCGGATTTGCGAATAGTCTACCGGATCGGCGCATCAGAGGCCGCTGCGATCGACTCTGCCTATCGAGGCGCGGAGCCGAAAACTTTCATCCGCGCCGTAGCCGGCCGGCTCCTGGTGCAATATTTCGCTCGGTACACATTGCTCGACGTGCTCGGGCAAAACCGCGAAACTTTCGCCAATGAATTTCGCACCGCGTTGCAGGAACAATTGGATCAGATGTCGAGCGGCATCGAGGCCATTGCGGTGGTGGTCGAGGCGATCCACCCGCCTCCGGGGGCCGCCAACGCATACCACAACGTGCAGGCCGCCGAGATTCTCGCCACGTCGCAGGTTTCGAAAGAAAAGGCAAAAGCGATCCAAACCCTCAAGTCGGCCGAGACGAACGCAACGGCAGTTCACAACGGTGCGGTCGCGGCGGCCGCTCAGCTTGTTGGCGGGGCCAATAGCGAGAGCGTGCTGTTCGATGCCGATCGCGAGGCAGCGCAGCGCAACAGCGCGGCATTCCTTCTCGAGCGGTGGCTCGAACGCTTGGTCGTTGCCCTTACCGGCTCCGACATCATCGTCGTCGATCACCGCCTCAACGGCCAGAACGCGCCAACTGTCGATCTGCGTAGCCTTGATGCCGCAACCCGCGACGTCCTCCCGCCCTCGGGGAAAAATGACGTCGCGCCGCCCTCCGACAGAAATAACGAGCCGGAAGACGAGGACAACGAATTCACGACACCGAAGTCCACACCCAGACCAGGACCAAAGCCATGATATTCGGGCATCATCACCATCACCACGGTCATGGTCATGGTCATCACCATCATGATCACGACGACCATTCGGGGCATGGATCGGGACATGGGCAGGATCGTCGGCAGCAGGGACTGTTCGCGCGCTACGGACGATTCGCGGTCGCTTTCGTGATCGTCGCAGCTGCCGTCGCCAGCGCCTGCATCGTTCTGGTCAGTCCGGGCGATGCCGTCGTGGTGACCCGCTTCGGCGATCCGATCCACGTGCTGACCGCGCCCGGGGTCGCGTGGAAGATGCCTGCGCCGTTTGAAAGCACGATCAATGTGGATCTGCGGCTGCGGACCACTTCGAGCGGCCTGCAGGACGTCGGAACGCGCGACGGCCTGCGTATCCTGGTGCAGGCCTATGTGGCGTGGCAAGTGCCGGCCGAGCCCGACCACATCCGGCAATTCCTGCGCGCCGTTCGCAACCAGCCCGATGTGGCCGCGCAGCAATTGCGAAGCTTCGTCGGCTCGTCGCTGGAAATCGCAGCCGCGAGCTTCGATCTCGCCGATCTGATAAATACCGATCCCGCCAAGGTTCAACTGACCACATTGGAGAGCCGCCTGCGTGAGCGTCTCGATGAGCAGGCGCTGAAGGTCTACGGCGTGACCGTTCGGCAAGTCGGTATCGAACGCCTGACCCTGCCGGCCGAAACCCTGAATGCCACCATCGCGCGCATGCGGGCCGAGCGCGAAACCGTCGCGGCCGAACGGCAGGCTGAGGGCCGGCGCGCGGCTGCCGAAATCGCATCGAACGCCGATCGCGATGCGCGCGTTCTGCGCGCCAGGGCCAAGCAGGATGCATCCGAAGTCGAAGCCAAATCACGTCTCGAAGCGGCCGACATCTATGGTCGGGCCTACAGCAGTGCACCGGAGCTCTACAATTTGCTTCGATCCCTCGACACCCTGGACACGGTGGTGGGCGACAATACACGGCTGATTCTGCGCACCGATGCCGCGCCGTTCCGGGTTCTGGTCGATGGGCCACCAAGCGCGGCCGCGCCCGCGGCACAAACTACGCAAGGAAGCCGCCAATGACGGTATCCGATATACGCGAAGGTGGCGAACCCGAAGGAGCATGGGCTCAATCCGCCAAGATCGCATTCCGATTCCTATTCCTCGCCGTCTGCTTTGCGGCAGTCGTTTGGTCGTTGTCGGGCATTCGGCAGGTGCCGCCTGAAAGCCGGGCGATCGTCTACCAATTCGGAAAGGTCGAGCGTCAACAACCGGCCGGACTATTGTTCGCATGGCCGCGGCCGATCGAGCAGGTTGTCATCCTGCCATCAGCCGACCGGCAAATCGAATTCCGGATCGACAGCTTCGAGCCGGGCTCAAATCCCAAACACGTCTTCTACTACAACGCCCGAATGAATGGCGCCTTCCTGTTGAGCGGTGATGCCAGTGTGGTGCATCTGGGAGCTACGCTGTTCTATCAGATCGTGGATCCGGCCGCCTATATTTTGACCGGCGAGCACCTTGGGCCTGCCCTGCAGCGTTTGTTCGTCGCCAGTGCCGTCTCCGTCAGCGCAGCGCGCGATCTGGATACGATATTGGTCGCACGCCCCGAATTAACTACCGGTTCGAATTCCGCCGCGCGCGCCAGCCGTGAGCGGCTACGCGCAGACCTGATGAACGCGATCAATCACCGCCTCGGTGATCTCAGCGGCGTGGGCGCTGGTCTTGGCATCACGGTGAGCCGGGTCGATCTCGCGGCGTCGATTCCGGAGGGCGCCAAGGATGCCTTCGATAGGGTGCTGATCGCCTCGCAGGAAGCCGAGCGTGACATTGCCGAGGCTCGCACAGATGCGGCCGCCACGGCGCTCAGCGCCAATCAAGAGCACGATCGGCTTCTCACGGATGCCGACGCCAAGGCCACGGAGAAAACGACGCAGGCAAAGGTGCGCACGGCCGCCATCAACGCCCTTGCGCGGGGATCGCCTGGATTCTCTGGCATGACGCTCGCCAAGCGGATCTATATCGATCGCATTGGTCCCATATTGGCGAAGGCCGCGCGCGTCGATACGGTGGACCATAGCGGCGGACTTCATCTGATACTGCCTGGGACGACGCCGCAATGAGCGCAGAAACCATGACCGCCGACGACGCAACCACGCCGGGCGAAGGCCTGCTCAGCCGATCTGAACAGATTTCTCTTGGCGTGCGGCTTGTGCTTTCGCTTATTGCCGCCGGATGTCTGATCCTTTCGGCCGGACTGCTGTTCCTGGCGCCAAGCCAGGCCGAAGTCGCCGAGTTGGTTGCCGGTGTTGCGGCATTGCTGGTCGCCATCCCCGCGCTCTCGGCAGCCTGGGAGAGCCTGCGCTATCCGGATCTGCACGGCATAACCGACCAGCTCATTGCGCTGGCGTTGGTCGCGGCCTGGGCGGCGGGAGATCTGATGACGGCGGCATTGCTGCCCCTGGTCATGACTCTCGGACACATCCTGGAGGAACGATCACTGCTGGGCTCGCAAGAGGCGATCCGGGCGCTGAGCCGGTTGACGCAGGTCAAGACGCGCCGCGTGCTGCCGGGTGGGGAACTCGAAGAAGTGAACACGCCATCGTTGCAGGCCGGCGATCTGATCGATTTGCGCGCCGGCGACCTCGTCCCCGCCGACGGCGTCGTTCAAACCGGCAAGTCAAGCATGGATACGGCATCAATCACGGGAGAATCCGTTCCCGTCGAAGTGCAGCCCGGCAGCGAGGTGTTCAGTGGCTCGATCAATGTCGACGGCCATTTGCTGGTGAAGCTCACGCGGGTTGGCCAGGATTCGACCCTCGGCCGTGTGATAACCCTGCTACAGGAGGCCGAGAACGCCAAGCCTCCGATTACCCGGCTGCTCGAACGCTATGCCGGACGTTACATGGTGCTGGTGCTGCTGACAGCCGCCGGCACCTGGTTTCTGACCAGCAGTACGGTGGCAATGCTGGCGGTGCTGGTCGCAGCCTGTCCGTGCGCCCTGGTGCTCGCCGCGCCGGCGACGTCAATCGCCGCGATCGCTGTTGCAAGCCGTCACGGAATCCTGGTCAAGGGCGCGGGATTCCTGGAGAACCTCGCGACCGTCGATGCGGTCGTGTTCGACAAGACCGGGACCGTCACGCTGGGGCAATTGCAGGTCGTCGATGCGAGACCGGAGTCCGGCGTCAGCCGGGACGAACTCGCTACATTGGCCGGCAGTCTGGCGGGCGCCAGCAATCACCCGCTCAGTCGGGCGCTCGTTCGGTTTGCAACGAACGCAAAGCTCGAACTCGATGACGTCAAAGAAACGCATGGTCTCGGCGTGGTCGGACGGCTGGACCAGGAGACAGTCGCACTTGGTCGCGCCGAGTTGTTCGATGAACTCGGCATCGCCATTTCGTCTGAGCCGAACCACGACGGTCCGATCGCAGGTATCGCGCGCGGCGACAATTTTCTCGGCTGGATGCTCCTTGCGGATGAGCCTCGCCCGGAGGCGCCGGAGGCGATCGCAGACCTCCGCGAACTCGGTCTTCGGCGGCAGGTGCTGCTGACGGGAGATCGCATGTCGGTCGCCCGCCGCATTGCCGATGTTCTGGGCCTGCCAAACGTCCGTGCCGAGGCCCTTCCGGCCGAGAAGATGGCTTGCGTGCTCGAGGAGATTAGCGCCGGCTATCGTCCAATGGTGGTCGGCGACGGCATCAATGATTCGCTCGCGCTCAAGGTCGGCGCGGTCGGCGTCGCCATGGGCGCGCGCGGCAGCGACGTTGCCTTGGCCTCCGCCGATCTGGTGCTGATGACCAATGATCTGCGACGGCTCGGGACCTGCGTCCGTTTGAGCCGGCGCTGTCGCCGTACCATCTATGTCAATGTCGCCGTCGGGCTTGGCTGGACGGTCGTGATCGTCGCAGCTGCGGCGACAGGGGTCATGGGCGCCAGTGGGGCGATCATTGCGGCGCTGCTCCACAATTTCAGCACTTTGGTGGTGATGGCCAATGCTGGCCGACTGTTGAAGTTTCAGGAGCCCGTGGCGTAGCCGTCGCCTAAATTGTCCCGCACTACTCCAGCTTGGAGAGGAGCTGGTCGAGACTATTGGCGAAGCTGTTGATGTCAAAATTCAAGGGATCGTCGTGGCCGTTGGGAATCTCGGCGTCGATGGCGGCATGGAACGCAGGCACGAGCCACTCCCCTCTGCGGACGCTGGCGATGGTGTAGAGCAAAGCCAGCCGGTCGTATTGTGCCGTGGTGAAAGCCGGATCGGGAGTTCGCGCATCATTCCGCACGCCATGTCCCGGGGAAGTACGTCGCGGCTGCACCATCTCGGTATGCAGGAACAGACCCTGCAAGGCGCCGCCAAACTCGGCCGCTTGCTCGAACTTGGTTTCGCGCCAGGGAATCGAATAATCGTGCGCCAGCAGCATTTCGCCGCTGCGATTGATGAATACATGGGCGCGTCCCCAGCCATCCGAGCAGGCATAATAGGCGAGATTTTCGTATAGTCGACCGGTATCGATGTTGTCAGGAAATGCGCGGCGGCCATAGTTCGGCCCGCTGGTATCGTGGATCACGAAGTACCGCGCCATGGGCGCATCGGGATTGTTATTGCGGGCCCGCGATAACGACTCCCACAGATGGGCACCAAACTCCGCCTCCAGGTCCCGCCTGGAGAGATACGCGGCCAGCACCTCGCGTGAGAGCAAGTCCGTGATTTTGCCGATCCGTCGTGCGAGTCCAGGCGGCAGACTATCGAGCGGCGGTCCCAAATTCCTGCTGGCATCCATGCCGCGCAAGAGACACCTGGCTTGCTGCAGCGGTGTGCCGGCATAGCTCAAAGTCTCCAGGTCGAAATCGCAAACGCCCATACTCTTGATGAAATAAGGTGCGCGAAAGTGGCGCGGTTTGCATTCCGTGGCAAACACCGCCTCCGCAAAACTGACCGACAATGCGGCGCAAATTCCCGCTACGATCAGGCTGCAGTTTGGTTTGACACGATCGCGCAAGCGTTACTTCTCAAACATAGATTCAGATCCCCTGGGCCAGCGACTTGCTGCGAGCTTCTTCAGAAGCCCTTTGCGCCTCCCAAGCGGCTTGAGCTTCCCTCGATACGTCGTAGAGCCGCGGCCTTTTTCGTGGGCGCCGCAGTTGACGGCGGCGCGTCGGCGACTGCCGGTTTCTCCTCGGCTCGCGCAGGTGGCAGGCGCCATTGTTCGGGAGTTGTTTCGCTTTTTGCGCTCGTCGCATTGGCCGCGACGACCTGCACCACCTTATATCCCCTCGTCTTCAACTCGCTCAAAAGGTGCGGAAGTGCCCCAACAGTGCGTTCATGAATATCGTGAAGAAGGAGAATGCCCCGGCTCTTCGCTTCCAATCTCGAAATCGCCCGTTTCACGATTTCGGCGCTGCTTATTCTCAACCAGTCGTCGGCCGGAACGTCCGCGCTCCACGTCATGAGACCACGGGAGGCGATCGCGGCCTCCGTGCGCTCAGAGGTCAACAAGCCCGGCACCCGGAAAAAGGGAGCGAGTTTCTCCGGACTTCCGAGCGCAGTCCCGACTGCAGCGATCCCCCCGTCGATTTCCTGGCCTGCCTGGCCTTCCGTCATTCTTCCGAATGTGAACGGGTGACTTAAGCTATGCGTCCCAATGGTATGGCCTTCGGCCTCAACCTTTCGAGCTTCGTCCGGAAAGGTCGCCGCCATCCGGCCAACCATGAAAAACGTCGCTTTGACGCATCCCGAAGCGAGTATCTCAAGGACACGGTCCGTGTATCGCGGCGACGGCCCGTCATCAAAGGTGATGACGACCTCGTGGTCGGCGAGAGGCAGCGTTTCCGGATATTGCATGGTGCCAATCCGCGGATGGTCCTTCGGATCGACGGCGATGACGCGACTGGTGCCGAGCGCATCGGGCTTGCCATTGCACTCCGTCGCCGAACAAGATGTACTTACGCCAAGGCTCGCGAGGACCAGACCGACAAGAAACCTGCGCCCAACAGGTTGAACGGGCTTCTGCTTCGCTGCACTTCGGAAGATACGGATGGGAGAGACAATGCTCATTGATCGCGCTCCCCTCATACCGGCTCTCTCGGAGCCTGGACCTGCGCATTGGGAGATCGGTGGGGCGCCCAGCCGCGGCTGACGAAATAGGCAAGCGCGCTTAGCAATGCGATGCAGAAGCTGACGGGCCAATCGGTATAATAGGCGATGGCGATCCCGACCCAAGCCTCGGCCAAAGCAAAACCGATCGACAGCGCAATTCCGCTCCAAAGCCCGCCGACGAGCAGTTGCGCGGTTGCCGGCGGACCCACCATAAGGCTGAATACCAGGAGAATGCCGACGATCTGGGCACTCTCCGACACCGCCAGTGCGACGATTGCCAGGAAGGCTGTGGAAACAAAGCGCAGCGGCACACCCTTGGCTTCGGCGAGTTCCGGCTGCAGGCTGGCAAAAATGAGGGGCCGCATGATCGCGGAGAGAGCAGCCACCGTGATCAGGGCCAGCCCGGCAAGGACCGCGATCGTCGGACGGTCAACTGCAAGCACATTGCCAAACAGCAGCGAAGTGGCTTGGGCCGCGAAGGACGTATAGTAGTGCAGGAACAAAAGCCCAAGGCCGAGCGACAGCGCTAACACTACACCAATGGCTACATCGCGGTCGCTAACGCGTTCGCCCATCATTCCCATACCGACACCGGCGGCGACCGTGAGGCCGACAAGCCCCCAGACCGGTGGCACGCCGATCAGGATTGCGCCGGTGGCGCCCGCGAACCCGATATGCCCAAGTGCGTGTCCGGCAAAGGTTTGCCCACGCAGCACGAGGAAATAGCCCACCAAACCCGATACCACAGCTGCAACTCCGGAAGCAGCGAAAGCGTTTCTCATGAAATCGTATTCAAGCATGGCGTGCACGATCATGAGCAGGATGATCATGCATATCGCCGGAGCGCTCGAGGTCGCGGCCTCGCGACAGGACGAAGATGTGTCCATCGGCGTGCACAACGTCGATATCCGCGCCATACAGCTTCGATAACACCGGTGCCGTCACCACCTCCGACACGGTCCCTAGCGCAGCGTGGCCGTTACCGAGATAGAGCACGCGGTCGAGCGCGCCGATCAGCTGATTGAGCTCGTGCGCGCTGAATAACACCGTAATGTTGCGGTTGTGGACGAAGCGGCCAACCAGCTCGATGATCGACTCCTGATGGCGCTGATCAAGGCTGATCAGGGGTTCATCGAGCAGCAGCAGTCTCGGTTCGCCGAGCAGCGCTTGAGCCAGCAGCAGACGCTGACGCTCGCCGCCCGACATGTCCGAGAGCGCACGATCGGCGAGGTCGCGCGCGCCCACCGCCGTGAGCGTCTCGTCAATCGTCCTGCGGTCCGCGCGCCCAAGTGTCGGCAGACCCCACCGATCGCCGCGGATCGAGCTTGCGACGAAATCGAAGCCACGCACGCGCAAACCCGGCATGACCGTGCGCACCTGTGGAACGTACCCGATATCCGCATCGCCGCGCTGCGGGGTACGGCCGAACACGCGGATAGTTCCCGTGCTTGGCCGCAACAGGCCAAGGATGGCGCGCATCAGCGTGGTTTTGCCGGCCCCATTGGGGCCTAGGACGCCGATGAATTCGCCAGGCTCGATCGCGAAGCTGGCGTTCTCCAGGACGACCTGACCGCCAATTTCAATTGTTACGCGATCGAACTCGATGACGTTCATCAGCGGTTTCCGGCCAGCGCCTTCTCGGTCGCTTCAAGCTGTGTAAGCATCCAATCCTGGTATGAAAGCCCGGCCGGGGCAGTCTCCGTCACCCCCACGACTGGAACGTCGGATTGATGCGCAAGACCGACCAGACGCTGCACCATGTTGTCCGAAACCTGCTTGTTATAGAACAGGACGCGTACCTTGTGCATTTTCAGATCCTGTTCGAACGCGGCGATGTCGCTGGCGCTCGGCTGGGTATCATTCATGACCGCGAGCTGAAATTTTTGGTCGAGCATCGTCAGACCTAGCGAGGCCGCCATGTAGCCGAAGACCGGTTCTGTGGCCGTGACGGGGAGCCCGCCATATCTGCTGCGAATGGAAGTGATTTTGTCGTCGAGAGGCTGGAGCGAGGCAAGGAAGGATTTCAGCCGCGCCTCGTAATTGTCCGCCTGGGCGGGGTCAGCAGCTTTCAACGCTTGGGCGACCGCTTTTGCGACCGCAGGCATTGTGGCAGGGTCGTACCACAGATGCGGGTTGTCCCCGGCGTTCTTGTGCAAGAGGTCGGAGACCCTGATCAGAACGCGCCCGGGTTTCGGCGTAACCTTGAGCAGCCCTTCCATCCATGAATCGTAGTTGGCGCCATTCTGGATGACGACCTGCGCAGCGGCGACATCGCGAACGATGGAAGGGGAGGTCTCGAACAGATGCGGGTCCTGATCCCGGTTCTTCAGTATACTGGTGACCGAGACCGAATCATCCCCGATCTGCTGCGCGACGTCACCGTAAAAGTTCTCAGCCGCGGCAATTGCGATCTTGCCTTCGGCGGCGCATGCGTTCGTGAGAGCGCCAAGCATGATGAGGGCCGCCATCATGCTGATGTTCATCTTGTTCGTGACTAGTCGGGCTGCGCCGAGACACCTCATGGCTCACCCGGTGGTTTGGGTACGAGGGCCCGCTCGAATGCTGCTTGTAGTTCCTGGAGACTGACATCTGGAATTGGCTTATGCACGCGAGCGATGGTTGGCTTTTCTCCCTCTCTCAGAATCGCAACGACAGTTTCGACATCGTGACACCCTGCCTCACGACAGGAAAGTTCCGACACCGAGATCGTAACACCATCCGACAAGCCGAGCAGCTTCTGCGTCTGCAGCTTGAGGTGCTGAACTGCCTCAGGATAGCCGGTTCTCTGGATACGTCGGCCCAAGGCAAAAGCAGTTTTTGACACGATCAACCTCTGGGAATTTGTGTTGTCCGGGTCTTGCACAGGATGGCAAGAGACCCAGTCTCCTGCCATGCTGCGAATTTCATCAATGACCTGGACTCTGGCAGCGGCTAAAGCCCTCCTTGAGAATATCCTCGGGCAAGTCGCGCCCGATGAAGACCAGACGGCTTGTCCTCTGCTCGTCGGGCTTCCAGGGACGCTGATGGTCTCCTTCGAGCAACATGTGAACGCCCTGAATGACGAAGCGATCGGGGTCGTCCTGGAACTGAATGATTCCCTTCAGCCGCAGAATATCAGTCCCGAACTGACGAACGGTCTCCTGCATCCAGGGAAGAAATTTCGCGGGAATGAGAGGCGTCTGAGACGTTAATGACAGGCTTTTGACGTGGGCGTCGTGCTCATGGTCGTGGGCCTCTGTGAGAAAGCCCGGCTCGAACTCAAGAACCCTGTTGAGATCGAACGCGTTTCGATCCAGGACTTTCTCTAGGTCGAGCGCGCAGCGCTCCGTACGATGGATGACGGTATAAGGATTGATTGAACGAATTTTTGCCTCGACAAGCTTGAGGTCCGCTTCCGAAACCAGATCCGTCTTGTTGAGCAAGACAACGTCGGCGAATGCGATCTGCTCCTGCGCTTCGTGCGCCTGGTCGATCTCTGCGAGGAGATGCTTTGCGTCGATGACCGTGACGATCGCGTCAAGCTTCGTGTTGCGGCGAACGTCGTCATCGACAAGGAAGGTTTGTGCCACCGGCGCCGGATCGGCAAGCCCGGTGGTCTCCACGATGATTCCGTCGAACTTGCCACGCCGCTTCATCAGCCCTTCGAGAATCCTGATGAGGTCACCTCTCACGGTGCAGCAGATGCACCCGTTGTTCATCTCGAATATTTCTTCGTCCGCGTTGACGATCAGATCGTTGTCGATTCCGACCTCGCCGAACTCGTTCACAATCACCGCATAGCGCTTGCCATGGGTCTCGGTCAGGATCCGGTTCAGCAAAGTCGTCTTCCCCGCGCCCAGGTACCCGGTGAGGACGGTGACCGGCGTTTGTGAAATCGTGTCGTTCATGCTTAGTCCTTTTCAGCCTTTGGGGTTCGGTACGTCGTGGATCACGGCAGAGGGTTCGAACGGGGCGGTGGCGCGCCCGTGGAAGATGAGCAAGATTCCGGCGACCAGCGCCACGCCGAGAAGGCTCAAGCCAGCGGCAGTCAACACCAGTTCCGCTTTTGCGCGCGTCGAGAGGCCTGTTATCGTCGTGAACAGGTTCTTGACCGTCGCTTCATCGATGCCGTGGGTGATGACGACCATGCGCGTGCGACGATCGTCCGACGGCCAGGCCGGCAGCCGATATTGATGAATTGCATGCTGAACGCCGTGCACGACGAGCGGCCGATCCGGATCGTCCTCGAGTCCAACAAGGCCCTTGAGACGGAGCAGTTGCGAGCCCGCCACGGCATTGAGCAGCTTAACGAACGTTGCGAGGTTTCGTGCCGATACGGGGCGGTCTTCCAGCAACGCCAGAGTCTGGATGCCGGCCGCCGCATGGCGGCTTGCGCCTGCGCCATTGTCGTGAGCTTGCCCTTGCTCGGCCAACGCCTGCTCGAGAGCCAGCCATCCTTCAACATCGGCCCCCTGCTCGGAGGGAACGTAGCCGCGCGGCGCAAACGCAGTGGCGAATTCGAATTCAGCCCCGTGACGGTCCACGATGGGAGCCGCCGCATTGATCTTGCGGATCTGTTGCACCAGTTCAGAAATAGGGCGACGTTCTGCGGGCTCTGGGCCAACGTCCGTCTTGGTGAGCACGATGAAATCCGCAAACGCCACCTGCTTCATGCATTCGAAGTGCCGTTCCATCGACTCTTCGATCGTCGTTACATCGATTGCGCAGACGACGCCGGACAGTCGGAAGCATCTTGCGACAACATGATCCCGAAACCCCGCTGCCGGAAGACCGCCCGGTGTGACCTGATTGATGATCGGGGCCGGATCGGCCAGCCCGGTCGTCTCGACGATCACGCGCTTGAACGGCGGGACAGCCTTGCTTTCCACAGCATCGTAAAGTTCGAACAGGGAAGTCCTGATGTCGCTCGCGACCGTGCAGCAGAGGCAGCCCGTTGTCGTCACCATCATCTCGCGCTTGTTGACCCGAACAAGATCGTGATCGATGGAAATGTCGCCAAACTCGTTGATGATGACGGCGGTGTCCGCAAAGGACTCGCTTTCGAGGAGCTCGTTGAGCAGCGTGGATTTCCCCGCGCCCAGGAAGCCCGTGAGGATCGTTACCGGAATCGGCTGGTCCAGCTTCATTGACACGCAATCGAATTGCCCCGAGTAGGTAATGTTATAACGTTACATACAGGTGCGCAACAGCCCCCGGAAGCTCATCACGATGGATTGTGGTCGCCGCCTCACAGCGCGCGGGAAAGAGGGCCAAATCCAAATCGGGTCAACGAAATTCCAGCCTCAGCCGCCGCCACGCGATCACGACTCCGGTGATGCTGAACGCGACTCCAAACGTGCACAGGACGACAACCATCGCCGTGCGTAAGCTTGGGCGTGCCATCAAGGTGGGGAGATCGAATGTGTGCAGCGCGCGGTACAGCCAGCGATAGGTTCGACGCTGGGCGTCAAGCTTTTCCAGGTTGGCGCCGCTCGCGCCGTCGATCTGGTACCATACGTCCCCGCAAATGGATCGATACACGGGAGCTGGCGCAACTTCAGATGCAATGAAGTAGTCGTCATCTCGCTCGACAGCACTGGTGCTCGAGCAGCCGCCAACTACCTGGGAAATGGCGGCATTGACCTCATCGGCCTGCAAGAATGAGGAAGAAGGACCAGCAGATGCTGGAGCCGCCACCGAGAGCTGCTGCGCATCGACGCCCGTTCGAATGCGTCGATAGATGCGATCGCCGAAAGCGAACCACTCGATCTCGCGGGCGGCCGGTGACACGGACTCGGGCACTGACGTCAGTTCGCCCCACGACGGCATCCCCGCGATCCGATCTGCTTCCGATCTGGTGAGCGCGCCGGTGGAGAAGAGACGGCCATGGTCCATCGATAGCCAGCCGCTGACGATCCAGGTCATCACGAAGACCGCACACGCCAAACCAAGCCAATGGTGCCAAGCATGCCACTTTCGGTAGGGAGACACGATCCGGTCGCGCACCCGCTTGAGGCGCAGAAGGCCTACGATCAGGCCCGACAGCGCGGCGATGACCGCAGCAAGCGACAGCCACCACACCGTGACGTTCCAGGCCATCCAGTCCTTGCGCAGCGCAGTCGGATATATCCAGTGCACAACGCTTCCAAGGTAGTTCCAGACGCGTTCGCCGTGCGTCGTATCTCTCACGACCTCGCCGGTGCGTGACGAGACGTACAGTTCCGTTCCCGCAGGATCGTTCAGAGCAATACGATAGAGCGGTCGGTGCCCGTCGAGCCCGTTCGGGACCGTCCATTGATCATAGTCCGCGAGTTCTGCCAAAGCGGCGGCAGAGGTGTTCAGTCCACGCAGGCGTGCATGTTCGGACGCGATTGCGAGTGCCACCTGCCCGGAGCCGATGTCGGCCGCGCTCAAATCGTCCGCATGCAGGGCTTTCATTCCGGACGCCGCCGACACCAGGTAGACCGGACCGTCGCTGCGCTGCCAGAGACGCACGCACCTGACGTATTTGAGCGTGCTCGCCGCGACAGCTTCGCCGGGACTGTGCTTCACCCCGGAAACGTCGATGACAGGCAATCCTGCGAAGCGCTCCGCTTCGGTCAACTCCGGAAACGGCACGAAGTGCATCACGATGCCGGATGCAAACCACATCGCGAACAGCAGACAGAGCGGGATGCTCAGCCAACGATGGACAAGGACCAAGACGCGCAACGGGCGAACGCCGACCATCAGAACTTGAAGGAGGTTTCGATTTCGTAGGTGCGCGCCGCGCCGAGGAAGATCTGATCCGGATAGAACGGATCGCTCCATGCCGCATATTTCTTGTCGGTGAGGTTTCGGACCCGGAACGTCACCCGGGTGTTGTCAAAGGTCGGGAAGGTCTTCGACTTCGGAATGTCGACAAACGCGAAGGCATCCGCGGTAGTATAGGCGAGCATCGTCACGGTATTGGCATCGGTGGTGTAGCGGTCGCCGACATGCCGGACCGATGCGCCGACCTCGACGGGCAGCCAGCCCGGATTGAGGAAGCGATAGGACGCCCCGCCGTTCACGATGAGCGCGGGGATGTTCGGTGGCGCATTGCCGGAAAACGAGCCGCCGGTGAAATCGTAGTCGGCGTAGCGCGCGTGGACGTAGGCGACATTGCCCCAGAGCTTGAGCTCGGGGATCGGACGGACTGCTGCTGCGAATTCGACACCCTGCGACTTCACTTTTCCCGCGAGATTCAGGGTCTGGCCGGCCTGTGCGGAGTATACGTTGTCGCGCTCGATGTCGAACGCCGAGAAGGTCCACTCTGCGCGCCCGTTCCACAGCAGATTTTTGACGCCGGTCTCATAGCTGCGAGCCGTCGTCAGGGTCAGCCGCTGGGTGGGGCTCAGCAGGAAAATACTGTCGGCGGACAAGTCGCTCGCCGTTGCGTATTGGCTGTAGAACGTCATTCCTGGAAGCGCTTCCCAGGTATAGCCGATGCGCCCCGTCACAGGTTGCCAGCTTGCCGAATAGGGAAATCCGGCGTTGCTCGCGCCGAACTTGTCAGTCGAGGTGCGATCGAGTTCAAATGGATTGTAACGCAGGCCACCGATCAGGGCGAACGTCGGCGTGATCTTTAGCCGATCCTCGAGATTGATGGCCACACTGTCGATCGTGGCGGTCTGTCGCTTCGTCGTCAGCAGGCCATAATATCCCCGATCGGGATCGACCAACGCGACGTGGTCGCTCGGGAAGTTTGCCGCCCCGGGCCGGGTGAAGTCCAGGTGATAGGCCTCAACGCCTGTTACCAGGCGGTTTTCCATGCCGAAGAAGCGGGAGTTCCAGGTCACATCGGTGCTGTTGCCAACCGTGTTCTGGTTGTGATGCACGAAGAAGCGCTCGCGGTCGATCGGATTGTTAACCCGTGTGGTGTCGGTGTTGAAGGCGCTCACCTCGTTGTTGTACCAGTCGCGGCTGGCATTGTACTCGTAGGTCTGGCTTCGCAGCGTGACGTCGTTCGTCAAATTCCATTCAAAGCCGCCGCGCGCCCATGTCTCCTTGATGGTCTTGTGGTTGTCGAGCACGTTGTAGTTCGTGGTGAGGGTCCGGCTGTCGATGGTCACTGCTCCGAGATTGCTGGGGTTATAGTCCGACACTTTGGTGCCGGACACGATCCCGTTCGTCGCGTACGGACCGCTGAATGCGACCGGGACCAGCGGCGTCCCCTCGTAGGGATGGGCTTGATAGTCCTTGTATTCGACCGCACCAAACACCTTGAATGATTCCGACAGGCGGTAGTCGAGCTGGCCGGAGACGTGCAGATTCCTGGCGTCGGTGTCGTTGATGAAGCCATTGACGTCCGACCGGCTGATGTCGAAGCGATAATCCAGGCCCTTGATGTTGGTGCTGCCGCCGGACCCGTAGCCGGTACGGTAGCTGCCAAAGGAGTCGAAGCCAACAAATGCTTCGTTCTGGATGGGCCCCGTGTGCGGCGCCTTGGTGACATAGTTGATGGCGCCGCCGACCGCGCCCTGCCCTGACATCAGCGACGATGGACCCTTCAGGAATTCGACGCGATCGAGATTGAACGTCTCCATGGTCAGGGCGGTGAAGCCGGTGGGACCTATGTTGATGCCATTGTAGGTGACGTTGACCTGGTTGCCCTGGAAACCACGCATGGAGAACGACACGTCGTTCGGCGCGTCGCCAGCGGTTACGCCGGTTGCACCTTTCACCGCGTCGATCGTGGTGTGGTAGCCCTGCTCGCGTATCGTGTCCGCCCCGACCACTTCGACGCTTGCCGGGATTTCCCGCGAAGTCAGTCCCAGCCGGCTCGCGCTCGGCGTCACCACATTGGTGTTGAGCGGCGTTGCCGGCCCCTGCTGGGGACCTTGCGACTGCGGTGATGTCTCAACGGTGGTTGAGGGTCGCGGAGTTCTGCTTGCCCGGGCGATGCGGCTACTCTGCGAATTCGATGGGCGGGTGGTTCTGGCAGTTGTTCGTTTTTGCGGCGCATCGACGGTCACGGGTGGCAGCGAGTTCGCCGCCGGTCTGGCGGACGACGAGGGCGTCTGAGCTTGCGCTTGAGCGACGAAAAGGGGGACACCTGCCCCGGCCATCAAGAGACCCGATACAGACACTGAACAGAAAAGATAACGCATACTTGCCCCCAACCCGCCGGCCGCCTAGTACGCCGGCCGCCTAGTACCCCGCGTCACGGCTTCACAGTCTTGACGTAATGTAATAACATTACATTCGTCAAGTCCCCACGGGGGCCGCTACCGGTCAGTTGGAGTTTATGAGATCCATGCTCGATGCGATTGGGGTGACCAAGCAATTTGGCGCCAAACGTGCCCTGGACAATGTTTCGCTCAACGTGCTGCCCGGCGAAATCTATTGCCTGCTGGGGGCCAACGGTGCGGGTAAGACGACACTGGTCAATCTGTTCTTGAATTTCCTCCAGCCGACATCCGGTAGCCTGCAAATCGGCATGATCGACGTCGTGCGCCATCCCTTGGAGACGAAGCGGCTTCTTGCGTACATCCCCGAACAGGTCACGCTTTACGGCGTGCTTTCCGGCCTGGAAAATCTCGCGTTTTTCTCGTCGCTCGCAATCGGGGAGCGCTTGCCTCGGCTGCGTTTGCTTGAGCTGCTCGAGGCCGCTGGCCTGCCTCGTGAAGCCGCTGATGACAGGGTCGCGACCTATTCGAAAGGCATGCGTCAGAAGGTGGGAATCGCCATCGCACTGGCCAAGAATGCCAAAGCACTGCTGCTAGATGAACCGACGTCAGGACTTGACCCATCCGCAGCCAACGAGTTCTCGGAGCTTCTCGTCAAGGCCAGCAACGACGGCGTGGCCGTGTTGACGACGACGCACGATCTGTTCCACGCCAAGCAGACCGGAACCCGCCTCGGCATCATGAAGCACGGACGGCTGGTGGAAGAACTCAAGAGCGAGGACGTCAGCCACGCCGATCTCGAGGCGCTCTACCTCAAGCACATGAAGAGCTGACGTGTTCGCGATCATTGCAGCCAAGGATATACGAGAGCTGGCCCGTGACGGGCGTCTGCTCTGGGCCGGAGGGCTGGTCGTCGTCCTCATGCTGGTGGCTCTCGCTGCAGGATGGAATCGGCAGGTTCAGCTGAACGGCGAACGGTCGGCAGGCCAGGCCCTCGACTATGATGCCTGGCTTCACCAGGGCTATCGGCACCCGCACGATGCGGCGGAACAGGGCATGCACGTGTTCAAGCCTGAACCGCCGCTCGGCGTCTTCGATCCGGGCATCGGGCCGTTTGTTGGCTCGACCGTCTGGCTACAGGCGCATCGCCAGAGCGAAGTCAAGTTCCGGCCGGCCCAGGATGCAACCGGATTGCAGCGATTCGGCGAATTGTCGCCGGCGTGGCTTCTTCAGGTCCTGCTTCCCCTGCTCATTATCATCATCGGCTTCAACGCGTTGAGCGGCGAGCGCGAACGCGGAACGTTGCGCCAGCTTCTCAGCCTGGGCGTTCCCGCGCGGAGCCTGCTTCTCGGCAAGGCGGCAGCACTTGCGAGCTGCGCCGGCCTTCTGATTGCGCCGGTCGGGGTCGGGTTCGCGGTATTCCTTGTTGCGCGTCTTCCGGCCAGCGAGCGCCTCGACGTGGTCTATCGGATTGGCTGGCTTGCAGCGGGATACGGCTTCTATCTCGGCTTTTTCGTGTTTCTGACGCTGGCAGTCTCAGCCCTCGTGCGTTCATCGCGGGCGGCTCTGGTCATACTGCTCGGCTTCTGGGTCGCAGCAACGCTGATCGCTCCGCGCACGGCATCCGAGGCGGTGAGTATGCTCCATCCGACACCATCGCGCCTCGCCTTCGACGATCATCTGTCCCACGACATTGCCGACGCCGCCGGCAAGGCGTGGGCCGCGCATTTCGGCGCGCGGTCGCAGTGGGATGCGTCACTCCCGCTCAGCAAATGGGGCGCGGCGCTGAAAGTCGACGACGAGGCTGGTTATGGTGCCCTTGATGACAATTTCGGCGCGCTCTGGGACACGTTCGAGCGCCAACAGCGCGCGCAAGAGTGGGTCGGTCTTGTTGCCCCCGTCGTTGCACTCCGCGGCTTCTCCATGGGCCTGACCGGAACGGACTTTTCACAACATCGCGACTTCTCTACCGCGGCCGAAACGCAGCGGCGGAAGATTCAGGACATTGTCAGCGAGGACCTGGTCGAACACGCCGATCCCTTGGGCAACGCGCATTTCACCTACAAGGCCGGCCCCGAGCTGTGGGCAACCGTGCCGCCATTCAAATATCAACTTCCCTCCGTGTCATTTGCCTTGGCGCACCATTGGACGAGCCTTGCGTTGCTCGCTGTCTTGTTCTGCCTCTCCGTCGCGCTCGCGCGGTATGCCGTTTCTCGTCCGCTCATGCGCTAGGCATTCGAAATGACGTTAGTGAAGTCTCGTCCGCTCTCCGCCCTGTCGCTGATTGTCCGGCACGAAGCCCGCATCCTTGTTCGCGATCGAACGTTGCCGCTGGTGTGCTGCCTTCTCGTTCTGATGGTAAGTTACGGACTATTCGTGGGACTGGCGCAAGCAACGCTCCGAGAGCGGATGGTCGCTCAGGTCTTGAAGCATGAACAGGAAACCCAAACGGCAAACACCGGAACGCTCCAATCCGCTCTCGCCGGTAGGAGTGCGCTGGTTCCCTTCTCGAATCCGGCGAACCCCGCTGCCATGGCCGGCACTCTTGCCGGGCGCTTTGCCACGATTCCCAATGCTCCGCTCGCAGCCATGGCGATCGGTCAGTCGGACATGATGCCCAACTACTACCGCATCAGCTATTTGAGCAAAGTCCAGTTCATGTACGACACGGAGATCGAAAACCCCTGGAATCTGCTCAGCGGGCACTTCGATCTCGCTTTCGTCATTGTATTCGTATTGCCTCTGCTGGTTACCACGCTCGGGTATAACCTGCTGTCGGCGGAACGCGAACATGGCACCTTGCGCATGCTGTGCTCGCAACCGCTTTCCGTCGCCACGTTGCTAACCGGGAAGATCATCGTGCGCATGCTCGCGCTGCTGGCGATCGCAGTTCCCTTGCCGCTCATTGTCCTGCTTTTGATCCGTCCCGAAACCCGTGGCGCAGAGCAACTGGGCTTGATGCTGTCGTGGTCAGCGCTGATCACGGCGTATACCTTGTTCTGGTTCGCGGTCGCGGCCCTGGTCAACGCGACCGGCCTTTCCTCCTCGACCAATGCCCTGATCATGGTGGCACTCTGGACAACTTTTGTGCTCATCTTGCCGGTCACGATGAACCTTGTTGTTGGTCTGGTCAGCCCCGCCCCGTCCCGGACTGAACTGGCCAGCCGCACGCGCGTCGCAACGGCGGAATCTTTGCGCGAGTTTGAGAACCTCTATAGTGCGGATTATCGCTACGCTTCGGATCCGGAAGCACTGCTGGTGAAGGGCGAGCGCATCGAAGTCCCTTCGCGAATGCGTGCATTTTTTCTCGCCAAGCAAAAGGTAGACGAGACAATCGAGCCCCTTCTGGAGCGCTTTGATCACCAGCTGTTGCAACAACAGAGGCTGGTCGACCGCCTGAGCCTGCTGTCACCCGCGATCCTCGTCAATGAAGCGCTGAACTCCATCGCCGGCACCGACTCACGCCGCTTCGTCGCCTTCAAGGATCAGACAGAGGCATTTCACGAGCGATGGAGACGTTATTTCTCTCCCCGAATCCTGGAAAGCCGCGCCATGACCGTGCAAGACCTTTCATCCCTGCCTCAGTGGCACTGGATTGAAATACCTGCGAGCGAAACCAGATCGAGCATCTGGTGGCGGACCGCATTGATGCTGGCGCTCGCGTTCATGGTTGGTGGCGTCGCGCTTGCGCGCTCATCGCGCGGTTCGGCGGGATTTTGATCGGTGCCGACAGTCAGGTGGATCGCAATGCGTCTTCCGATGAACCGCCGAGTACTCTTAATGACCTTGTGTTCCGCAGCCGTCCTGTGGGCGCATCCCGCGCTGGCCCAGGACAAGGGCACGCTGGATCCCAAACCGCTGCCGCCGCTGGCCAATCCCAACGATCCGCATATCGGCGCCAAGGAACTTTTTGGGCGAAGGACACTCCCGGCGCCGTTAGCCGTTCGCTCCATCGGCTTCTATGCCAAGGGCTGCCTTGCCGGCGCGCAGGCGCTGCCGATCAACGGCAAGACATGGCAGGTGATGCGGTTGTCGCGCAACCGCAACTGGGCTCATCCGGACATGATCGCGCTTTTGGAGCGGCTATCCGACAAGGTGCACCAGGTCGCGGGGTGGCCGGGACTGCTGGTTGGTGATCTCTCGCAGCCCCGCGGCGGTCCGATGCTAACCGGCCACGCCAGTCATCAGGTCGGGCTGGATGCCGATATCTGGCTAACGCCGATGCCGGACCGGGAGCTGGCGCCCGAGGAGCGTGAGGAGATGTCCGCCGTCATGATGGTCCGCCCGGATCGCCTCGACATCGATCCGAAGGTCTGGACTCCGAGCCATCTGCTCGTCATCCGCGCGGCAGCACAGGAGCCCGCCGTGGAGCGCATCTTTGTCAATGCGGCGATCAAGAAGGCGTTATGCCGCGAGGCCAAAGGCGACCGAAGCTGGCTCTCCAAGGTGCGCCCGATGTACGGGCACGACTATCATTTCCATGTCCGGATCAAATGCCCGGCGGGGAGCAGCGAATGTCAGCCGCAACCGCCGCCATCGGACAATGAGGGCTGCAGCGCGGGCGATCTCGCCTACTGGTTCAGCGAGCCGGTACTGCATCCAAAGCCATCGACAGCCCCGGTGAAGCCTCGACGGGGACTAACGCTTGCTGAGCTGCCAGCTGCTTGCCGGCAGATACTGATTGCTCCTTGAAGCAGGCAAGCGAAGCGCCGCCAGTTAGGCCATGGACCCGCAAACACCAGCGGCTATTGTCGGCGAAGGCAACATCACCGTGCACCCCTACAGCAACCAAGTGCTGCCAAATATGTCCGGCCTCAGTGTACGGCTAACAGGAGGACACGACTACAGCGAGTTATCTCGACGGTCGTAAGGTCGTACACCTCCACGCCTCAACTTCAAGCTCGATATTTCCGACAAAGAAAGCTGACGTAGCGTCGATCGAGGATCGCTCGGCAAAATTCCTGGATAGCGCAGAATGGCCCTCTCAGCTTCGTCTGCCGATTGTGCGGCTACGGCAAAGAAAACGGAGTCCGTTTTCTTATCGACCGTAATCGTCGCAACGACAATCCAGCCTGACCTCGCCAGCTGCGTCGGTGGCGTATTGCATGTCTCGTCGACTTTTGATTCGACTTCCCTTTGTTGAGTTTGAGACATCAGATACTTGGCCTCTCTTGATCGGGCTCTGCTTCTTTTCGAGCCGACGAGATTAGAGGTGCACAGCGTTTGGAGCTATCAGGCTACGGGCGTGTTCTTGACCCACGCCCTAATAACGCACGGGTTCGCTCGTGCAGTCCGCACACTCTCCCTCCAACTCGATAATCGGGTGCAGAGGCTTGAAGCCCGTGGTCTTGGCCACACCCCGCAAGCCCCGTGCAACCAGGTCGGAAGCAGCTTCCTGAACCGCACCGCATTGGCTGCAGACCATGAATACAACTGTCTCGCCATTCCCATGGAGATGATCGCAAGCGAAATATGACGACTGAGAGGCCAGCCGATGGACACACCCAGCCTCCTGCAGGAACTCGAGAGCACGATAGACTTGAACCGCCTGCACTCTGCGCGCATCGCTCAGCTTCTCGGCAATCTCGTAGGCGGCCATGGGTTTTCCGGACGCAGCAAGCAAGGCCAACACCCGCTGACGCATCGCCGTGAACGGAAGACCCTTCGATGTCGCGTAGGCGCGGGCGCGGCTCTGTACCGCATCGGCGTCGATGGCATGACGATGTGCATCTGGGTGCACGCCGCTGGAACTCTGATCCGGATCATGAGCCATCTAAATCTCGCCTTGACGACATGGAATGTAATAATATAACAGGCATCATGTCATAATATTACACCCTGGAGCGTTCATGACCAAGCCCCAAGTCGCTCAAACGCCCAGTGTCCCCCGCGATCGCGAGCCGCTGATTGGCGAGCGATTGGGCGCGGTCGTTCTCGAAATTGACTTCAGGTCCAGGTGGCGCGAGCGTGTCTACGACTCGGACAAAATCTGGTCGGGGGAACACACGATCCTGGACTACACCGAGATGTAAGGGCGATCATTGCAAGACGTGCATTTGAATCGACGGGCGGCCGTCGCAGCAAGTGCCATTTGCATTTGCTGGTGCATGCTCCCGCATTCCGCGGCAGCCCACATCACCTCGACGGGCTCCGGCGGCTTCGGAAGCGGGTTTGCACATCCGCTCACCGGGCCAGACCATTTTCTTGCGATGTTCGCCGTCGGGCTGTGGGGCGCCCAGATGGGCGGTCGGCCGGTTTGGACCTTGCCGGTGACTTTCCCGCTGATCATGGTTGCCGGCGGTGCTGCCGGAATGTTCGGCCTGCCGCTTCCTAGCGTGGAGGTTGGCATCGCGCTCTCGATTCTCGCGCTCGGCTTGGCAATCACCTCTGCCTGGCATCCTGCCGAATGGATTGCGCTTTGCTTGATCGCGGTGTTCGCTGTCTGCCACGGATATGCGCACGGAGCCGAGTTGCCCTTTGCGGCCGATCCGGCCGACTACATCATCGGCTTCGTCCTCGCGACGGGCCTGATCCACGTTTTTGGTATCGGTGTTGGATTAACACTCAACAAGCCGCTTGGAGGTCGCCTGGCTCGCGGCCTCGGAGCGCTGATCGGCCTCGGCGGAGTCTACTTCCTTGTCACAGCACTCTCCGCCGCCTGAATCCGCCTTCGGCGCCCTCGCGATAAAATGGAGCGGCCCCGCTCTGACGGCGCTCGGATTCCTCACGGCGGCAGCCATCGCACTGACCCCCGCTGCGGGACGCAGCACGCTGATGTGGTGGATATTATCGAGTGCGCTCGCACCTGAGCGTATGCTGCCGCTGGTCGGCCTCGGCGTTGCCCTCGCCCTCGTGGACCGTCGTTACAGCCTCGGAGCACTTGCGCTGTTTGGCGGCGGCTTGGCCGTCGGCTTTTTCCGTAAAGACTGGTTGCTGTCGGTATTGGAGGCAATTCCGCGCGCAACAAGCCACCACTTCCTGACCGGGCCAATCTCTACTGTAATCGTCGGCGTGGCACTTGTGCTACCCGCTACGCGACTGCGTTCATGGTTTTTGCTCATCGCCGCTACCGTCGCCGGCAGTATGCAGGCGATTGCGATCGAGGTGAGTGACCCCAGCCTCCACGATGTTGCGATCCCTCTAGCGGGAGTGGTCGTCGGGTTTTGGATCGTCGTGGCCATCTCGCTGACCGTACGGTCGTTCTGGCGCACCTGGTTTCCAATTCCAGCGCGTATTCTCGGCAGCTGGCTCATTGCCATCGGCCTGCTTTATGGAGGCGCAGCGCTGATACCGAAACAGAAGTCGGCATTTCCACCGCCCCCTGAATCGGCGCCGAACATCATTCCGTTCCCAGGACCTGATCGCCTCCCTCCCGAGCTCCAACCACAGGACAGGCCCGGCGCTCGCGTCCCCCCAGATGGCCCTCAACAGCCCTAAAGAATCGCCGGATCGGAGACGACAGCAAATGTCGCCGCGTTTTCCGGAATATCCGGTTATGCTCCGCAAACTGAAACGGCGAGCGCACTCTGGTGCACTCGCCGTTCGATACCAATAGAAGTCAGATCCTAGTTTCGAACGATCTCCACCGGACCATGATCATCACAGTGATTGCCGTGAGGATGGTGCAAATGACCGTCGACGAGATAATCGACATGATCGCCGTGCGGGACCGCTTCGTGGCCGCAGCCTGGGCCATGGACGTGGGCAGCATCGTGTCCGGTGCAGTGGTGGTCGGGTGTGCAACGGTCCGGGTTCTTGTCGCTCACCTCAATGCGGTGTTCATCCACATGACCGGCGTGCGGGTGGTGAAGATGACCATCGTGGAGGTAGTCTACGTGGTCGCCATGCCGAATCGCGACGTGACCGCATTGTGGTCCGTGCGCGTGATCGTGGTTGGAATGATGAGGAAGATTGCAGGTGGTCATCTCGAAGTCCTTTCCGTGAGTCAGTGGTGTTCGCCAGCATGCGCGACGGCATTCTTGACGAGTTGGAATACGTGGTCATCAGCGATCGAATAGATCGCGTTCTTGCCTTCGCGCCGACGTTTGACCAGCCGGGCTAGCAGCAATACCTTCAGGCGCGCCGAAACGGTGCCGACCCGGTCGTGTTCAGCCTCGGCGAGTTCGCCGACATTCCGCTCGCCTGCAGCCAGAATGATGAGGGTGTGTAGTCGCCCGGGATCGGACAGAGCCTTGAACATGGCTGCGGTCTGCTCAAGGTGAGATCGATCAATCCGCTTGTCCATTGATCCTATCATTCTATCGTACGTTAGAATGTTGGACGACGCGCGGCTTGTCAAGTCTTGGTGGTGTGTGATGTAATAACATTACATCGTCCGGTAATCTCCTCCCTCCAGGCCTTCATGAGCAAACCCGATGCCCTCGCTGTTTCAACCATGGCCCGCTCGGCGCTGCTGCGCCTGGGCGCGGTGAGCGGCACCTTGGCGGCCCTGTGGCTGGCCATTCTCTGGGCGGTGGCGCGGCCATGAGCCCCAGCAGCATTCACTTGCAAGACGTCACGATCGCGTTCGACCGACATCCCGCGGTTCATCATCTCAGCGGCTCGTTTGTTCCCGGAAGTCTCACCGCAATTGTCGGGCCGAACGGAGCAGGCAAATCGACCCTTCTCAGAGCTCTGATGAACGACCTCCCGCTTGCGTCGGGCAGGATCGATCGCGGCCACGTGATGCCGACAGATATCGGATATCTGCCGCAGGCGGCGGACATCGACCGTCGCTTCCCGATAACGGTCGGCGACGTGGTCCTGCTCGGTTCATGGCGCCAGGCCGGGGCTTTTCGTGCAGTCTCCGAGGGGAGCGTATCGGAGGCGCGACGCGCGCTTTCATCCGTGGGGCTCACCGGATTTGAACAGCGACTTATCGGCACGTTGTCGGCTGGGCAGTTCCAGCGCGTCCTGTTCGCGCGATTGCTGCTGCAGAATGCCAAGCTGATCCTGCTCGACGAACCCTTCACCGCCATCGACGCTCGCACCACGCACGACCTACTCCAGGTCGTGAGGCGCTGGCACCAGGACGGACGCACGGTGATCGCGGTGCTGCACGATGTCGAACAAGTGCGCGCGCATTTTCCTCAGACCCTTCTGCTCGCGCGCGAACCCGTCGCATGGGGCCCGACCGCGACAACCATGACGTCCGACTATCTAATGCGGGCGCGGCTGATGGCCGAACGATGGGACGAGACCGCTGCCATCTGTGACGTGCCGGACCAGAGCGCAGCATGACGGTCTACCAGCTCTTCATTCTGCCGTTCGTCGAGTACGGATTCTTGCGCCGAGCGCTGATTGCCTGCGTTGCACTCGGGCTGGGCTCCGGACCCGTCGGCGTGCTGTTGATGCTCCGCCGCATGAGCCTGGTCGGGGACGCCATGAGCCACGCGGTGCTGCCGGGAGCTGCGATCGGATTCCTGATTGCCGGCGGTCTTTCGTTGCCCGCGATGGGGCTGGGCGGACTGGTCGCCGGCCTGAGCGTCGCGTTGCTTTCCGGACTTGTCAGCCGGTCCACCCCGCTTCGGGAGGATGCGAGCTTTGCCAGCTTCTATCTGACGTCACTGGCGCTCGGCGTTCTCATTGTTTCGTTGCGTGGCTCCAATATCGATCTTCTGCACGTGTTGTTCGGGACGATCCTGGCGATCGACGCGAAGGCACTTTACTTCATCGGTGCCATCACCTCGATAACCGTCATCACGCTCGCCGTCATCTATCGACCGCTCGTCGTGGAATGCTTCGATCCGGGCTTTCTGCGCGCGGTCGCCGGTCAGGGATCCCTTTACCATTTCCTGTTTCTCTTTCTCGTCGTCCTCAATCTCGTTGCCGGCTTTCAGGCCCTTGGCACGTTGATGGCGGTGGGCCTGATGATGCTGCCCGCGACGGTCGCCCAGCTATGGGCGAGATCCCTACCCGGCATGATGCTGACTGCGGCAGCTACAGCGGCCGTATCGGGCTACATCGGACTGATCGTCTCCTATCACCTCGGCTTTGCCTCGGGTCCGACGATCATCCTGACCGCAAGCGTGATCTATGGATGCTCGCTGCTGATCGGACCATCCGCGGCAATGCGCCGGCTTCTCCCGCGACCGCATCTAACTGGCTAAGAAAGAAAACATGAAAAACGTACCGTTCCGCTGTGCATTTTCGGCTCTGATAATCTGGGGAGCGATGGCCACATCGGCTTCGGCCAAGACGCTGAACATCGTCGCCAGCTTTAGCGTGCTGGCAGACGTGGTGCAGCAAATCGGCGGCGATCATGTGCAGGTCAAAGGGTTGGTTGGGCCCGATGGCGATCCACATCAATTCGAGCCGTCGCCGGACGATGCAAGGAATCTGAAAAACGCCGATCTTGCCTTCATCAGCGGCGAGGGCCTGGAACGCTGGTTTGAGAAGCTCGTCACGGCATCAGGCTATCAAGGCACACCGGTCATTGTCTCAACCGGGATCAAGCTGCGCGAGCGACAGCGCAAGGGCCAGATTTCGGACGACCCGCACGTCTGGAACAGTCCACTTAACGTCCTGGTGTGGGTAGCCAATATCGAGAAGGCGCTCGTCGCCGCCGATCCTGAAGCTGCCGACGACTTCAAGGCCAATGCTGCTCGTTACTCACGAGAATTGCGCGATCTCGATGGCTACGCCCACGCGCGCATCGACCCGATTCCGCCGCAACAGCGCAAAATCCTGACCAGCCACGATGCCTTCGGATATCTCGGTCGCGATTACGGCATCACCTTCCTGTCGCCGCTCGGCCTTTCTACCGAGACAGAAGCCTCGGCAAGCGATGTCGCACGACTAATCGATCAAGTGAAGGCCGAACATGTCAGGCTCTATTTTATCGAGACTTCCAATGATCCGCGACTGGTGCAACAGATTGCGAATGCGACCGATGCGCAGCCAGGTGGCAAACTCTACGCGGAGGCGCTCTCGCGCTCTGATGGACCGGCCCCGACCTACGCCCGGATGTTTCGGTGCAACATAGATCTCCTTGCAAAGGCGATGGTGCCGCCAAGCAATTGATCTTGTCCGTCGCACAGAGATAGGGGAACGCACCACGATGACCAACGCCGTCAACGAGATGACCGAGCGGATGCTCGATGATGCGCCTATCAGTGCGGGCATGCGCGTGCTCGACATCGGCTGTGGGCCCGGCACCGTCTCGATGATGCTCTCCAGACGCGTTGGAGATCACGGCCACGTCTTCGCGGTAGACCGCGATCCACAAATGCTGGAAGCCGCCCGTGCGCAGGCGCGCGATGCCGGTTTCCTCAATATCACGTTTGTCGAAGGCGGATTCGATGTCGTTCTTCCTGAACACGGCACGCTCGATGGCGCAGTTGGACGCCGGGTCTTGATGTATCAGCCAGACGCAGCGCACGCCGTAGCGCAACTCGCCCGCGCGGTACGACCGGGCGGCCTGGTCGCCTTCCACGAGCACGACACGATTGCCGTGAACGACGCCCCCGTGCGCCTGCCGCTTCATGACCAGGTCCGTAGCTGGCTCAGGGAGATGTTGCGAAAGGAAAAGGTCAATCCGCACATGGGTTTTGATCTGCATGGCGCCCTTTCGGCTGCGGGCCTCGAAGTCGAATGCGTACGGGCTGAAGCGAACGTTCTCACGCCGACGGCAGAGTATCCGGTGGCTTCGATCATACGCGCGGTGCTCCCGCGTCTGCTCGAGCACGGCATCGTGACGGAGACGGACGCCGACGTTGATACGCTCGACGAGCGCCTTCTGGCTGAGCGCAAGCAAAACAATGCCACCTGTGTGTGGGAATTGGTGTTCTGCGCATGGGCACGGAAGCCGGCAAGATGAGAGATCTCTCCCGGTTCGTTAGAGCAGGGCTGGGACGGCGCATCATCGCAACGACAATGGCTCGGCTTCTGCCTCGATTGAGGGCAGCGGCTCCCCGTCGAGCTTGGCCTCAAAACTCCGCAGCCGTTGGTAGATCGAGATCAGCTCGACGATCGTGCTCCAGGCGTTGACGAGATACTGAAACGAGGTTCGGACCTGCGTGAACGCGTTCAAGATCTGGTTCATCGTTCCCAGCGTGATCTTGCCGGCAATGATTGTCGGTGCGAGCAGGATGTAAGGAAAGATGACGTCGGTCTGCAGGTAAACAATCCGACCGATGTTGAAATACATGAAATTTAAGTAGAGGCGAAAATAGTTCCTGCGAATATCGCCGAACAGCACGCTCAGCGTCGGTGGATCGGCGCGAGCCGGATCATCCTCACCGAGCACCAGTTCCTTGCGATAGGCGGCTTCGACCCGCTGGTTGAAAAACTCGATTGCGGGCAGGCGAATACCGATTAGAGCCAGAATGCCGGTGCCAAACACCGACCAGATCACCGCAGCAAACACCAGCGGATAGGGGATTGAGCCGACCACGGGCAGCTCCGTGACGCTATTTGACAGCTTCACGAGAACGGGCAGGAAGGCCAGAAGCGTAAGCACGGCACTGATGAGATTGACGCCGAGACTTTCCATGGTGCTGGCAAAGCGCATGGTGTCTTCCTGAACGCGCTGCGAGGCGCCCTCGATGGTGCGCAACCGCGGCCAGTTTGCGACATAGAAATCGTTCATCGCTGTCCGCCAGCGGAAGATGTAGTGGCTGACGAAGAACCGCGTCATCACGCCAACCACGACCGCAACAAAAGCGATGCCGGCGAAGGTCGACAATTCAGCGTAGAACCGCTCGACCGTGACCGGCGCCGATTTCGACAGCGCGGCCTGGATGAGGTCGTAGAACGGTCCGTACCAGCTGTTGATGGCCACGCTGACTTGGACCTGAAAGTAGGACGTGAACAGGATCAGCGCGGAGCCGAGAATGGACCAATTCGCCCAGGGATGAGGCGCGAACAGCATCCAGGCAGCCGCGAAGACCACGGCACACCCAGCAAAATAGAGGTCGAACCAAAGAGCCGGCGCCGACCAGAACGTCGCCACTCCGATCGGCCTTTGAGTTGCTTCGAACAGATTGCTCGCGAAGCCATACCAGACCAACATCGCCAATGCGGTCCAAACGATGGCCGAGAGAAAGAACAGCTTGGGTCGGGGAAAGAACGAGACGAACATGGTCAGCACTGACAGGTCGGAGGATCCACGGCCTCTTGTACTATAGGAGACCTTCGACACGGCGAAGGAGCCAAGCGCTCAGATCGGCGGAAAAGAGCATTCATCAGCCGCCCAGCGACCGCGGCCGGCTCCGATCCGGCCAGCAGCGAGCTACGGGCCTGCCGCAAGAAATGGCGCGACAGCGTCCGCGACCTCAGCGGCAAACTCCTCATGTAGAGAGAGTTTGCCCTCCGGAAGACAGCTGCTCTGGATCGTGTCGACCTTCGCGATTGCCTCCATCTCGGCACGCGATCGCGGGGGCGTTTGATTGCCGTAGACCATCAGCATCGGGATCCCCGCCCGTCGCGCCAATGCCAGGAACTGCTCGCGTGTCTCCAGCGGATCGAGCTTCCCGGTCACGAACCTGATCGACGCATATCGAGCGCCGGCGGCCCGAGTGACCGCCAGCTTATCGCGCAGCCGCTCGCCGGTCAGCCATGCCGGATCGGCATAGACATGACCGGCGGCCATGAAGCGAACGACGAGGCGATTGACATTCAGCTTGTAGAGCACGGGTCCGACCACCGGCAGGTCGACAGCCTTGCAAAGCCGATCCAAGAAAGGCCGGCGTCCATTCATCATGGTCGGCAGAGGTCCGCGCCAAGTCGGCGCCAGCAGCACCAGCCGTGCGAACGAGCCGGTTCGGCTGCACGCATGGGCAAGCGCGTAGGTCGCGCCGTGACCCGCGGCAATGACGGCGCGGGGATGAGGAGCGATCGTGTCAAGAACATGTTCCAGGAACGTCGAATAGGCGTCAGGTGTCCAGTCGATCGCGGGGCGCGGCTGATCTCCGAACCCCGGCCAATCGACAGACACCGTTCGATAATGCGAACTCAGGCGCTCCTGCAAGGGCCACATTTCGTGCCGGCTCGAGATCGAACTCAACGCGGGCAGTAGCAGCACCGTGGGTCCTTGCCCGCAGGTATCGAAGTTAAGATCGATGCTCTTGCCGCGCCACGTCCAGCTCAGCTGTGCAGATTGCATCTGGATCATGGCTGAGCACCTTCTCGCGCTCGATGTAAACCTGATCGGTTCGAAAAAGCTGACGGCACCTTCAGCTTGGAAATAGCTTATCGCGAATGTAGCGCGAAGTCGGAGTCAATCTGATGCCGGGCGGCTTGCGCCAAACTGCTCTATCGATCTCCTTCTTATCGCCGATTTTCAAGCGGCCGGACGCTTTCGCTACAAGGAAAATTGCGTCACTCATTTGTCGGCCGGATCGGCGGTTCTTCCCCTTCACTTCCTTCCAGAGTTTCAGGCGTCCAAGTTTCAGTTCAGGCAACTCCTCTTCGATCTCTCGACGGAGGCAGCTCCTTTCACTCTCGCCCGCTCGCCTGCGGCCTCCTGGAAACATCCAGAGCCTATCACGCCTGCGTCTGACCAAAAGCACTCGTCCCTTCCTTGCGGTCACCAGTTTAGATGATTTCGCCATTTTCCGACGAGTTACCCTCGTGAATCATCAGCCATTATAGGGCTTTCAGCATCGTCATCAACGGCGTTGCAGCGCCCCAACAGCGCGCGCATCTCATGAAAGACATCTGTGTCGTTTGAGATTACATGACAGGCCGGGCGCGGCACCTAGGCAGACAATCGGCGCTCCTCTTTGTCGTCTTTTGAGTTGGCGACCGGAGCCCTCTTCAGGAAGCTGGCCAGAGCGGAGGCAGGCAGAGAGAGTGTCAGTCAACTCTCATTGAAACATAATGCGTTTTCGACCTCCCGATACCAAAACCCACCGTCTAAGCTACGGCCAGCGATTTGGGTTTTGCTTCCGGCGCGCAGTTTGGCTCAGCACTCCGGCAAGTTGACCGCCAATCCACCGAGACTCGTTTCCTTGAACTTGGCATTCATGGCTTCGCCCGTCTGCCGCATTGCCTCGATGCAGTTGTCCAGCGGCATGAAATGCGATCCATCGCCCCGCAGGGCGAGCGAAGCCGCCGCGACTGCCTTGATGGCGCCGATACCGTTGCGCTCAATGCATGGGACCTGGACCAGGCCCGCCGCGGGATCGCAAGTCATGCCGAGGTGGTGCTCGAGTGCAATCTCCGCGGCATTCTCAATTTGCTCGGGCGATCCGCCCAGCACCGCACAGAATCCGGCCGCAGCCATCGCGGCCGCTGACCCAACCTCTCCTTGACAACCTGCCTCGGCCCCGGAGATCGAGGCGTTGTGCTTGATCAACCCGCCGATCGCCGCCGCCGTCAGCAGAAAATCGGCAATCTTATCGGGCTCCGCCCCGATGCAGTGATCCAAGTAATATCTCAGCACCGCGGGCACGACGCCCGCGGCGCCGTTGGTCGGCGAGGTGACCACCCTGCCGCCGGCCGCGTTTTCCTCATTCACGGCCATCGCGTAGACGCTCAGCCAGTCTGCTGCCGCGTGAGGCTGAGAGCGATTGGCCCGCCGCTCAGCCATCAATTGCTGGTGAATCCTCGCGGCCCTGCGACGCACGCGGAGCCCGCCCGGCAGTTCACCTTCCTGCCTCAACCCCCGTTCGATGCACTCGTTCATGACCGACCAGAGACGGGCGACGCCGTGTTCGATTTCTTCTGACGTACGGAGGTGAGTCTCATTCGCGCGCTTCATGTCCGCGATGGACAACCCGCTCTCGCGCGCCATGCGCAGCATCTCGCTCGCGGTCGCAAATGGGTAGGGCCACGGTATAGCGTCAGCGGCAGCCGGCTGCGCTTCGCGCTCCCGTGCCGTCACCACGAAACCGCCGCCGATCGAATAATAGGTCTCGTTAAACAACACCGCTCCGGTGGCGTCGCGAGCGGACAGGACAAGCCCGTTGGCGTGACCGGCCAATGGCGGCCCGTAATCGAAGACGATGTCGAAGGCAGGATCGAACATGACCGACTGCAGCCCATTGAGGCGCAGGAGACGACTTCGGCGGAGATCTTCGAGCTGGCGCTCGGCCTCGTCGAAATCGAACTCGGCAGGCGTCCAGCCAAGCAGGCCGAGCGTCACGGCACGATCCGTGGCGTGACCTTTCCCCGTGAATGCCAGCGACCCATGCAGGGTCGCCCCGACGGCTGCCGCTTGCCGACCAGATGGATGCTGTCGCAAGAGGCTCAGGAAGTGCCCCGCGGCCGTCATCGGGCCCATCGTATGCGAGGATGAAGGACCGATGCCGATCTTGAAGACATCGAATACGCTCAGAAACATCACACGCCTCTAGTCGAATTCGCTTTTTTGCAGGGCAGGCCGTGCAGCAGCCGCCAGGCCTCAGACGTCAATTGCCGCTCCGTCGCGTTGTGGATATGCTCCGCCAGTACAGCGTTCATCAAGGATCCCGCAGCGAGGGAGGAAGGTCTGTACCGATCATTAAGAGTCATAGCCGGCGGCGGCGAACTCTTCACTGAGATAGCAGCGAAAGCGGTTCGAGATGTCGAACGCGTGAGACAACCCGCCATCTTTGTCCAACTCCTTCAATTATCCGGCGCACATCGTCCGGAATAACGCCGGGCAGGGAGCTACTCGGCGCATCGTCCTTCTTTGCCGAGCAGCGGCGCGGGATTACCCTGAGAGCTCCAACCAAAGGCGCACCAGCGCGGCCTCAGGTGTTAACTTGCCACCGTTTTCAATGCCACTCTCCCAAAGCGCAGCACCTGCAGCATACGCACCCGGCAGAAGCCCCCCGGCTTCGCAGCTGCTTACCGCGACGAGCCGACAACCCCGAGATATGGCTGCACTAAACGTGCGGAGCAATTCTGGATCATGCATCAGCGTGCCGGCACCGAAAACCCGAACCACCGCACCATCAAGTTCGCGAAGAGCGCTATCAACGGCGCTTACGCAGATGCCCGGCGAAAGAGTCAGAATAGCAAGCCGTCGAGGCAGAAAGTGACGCGGAGAGAGCCGCGCAGCACGTTGCGCCCAACCCTCAACTTCCGATTCTCGGAACGAGCTAGGACCTATAGAATGATATTTGACCAAACTGCGAGCACACATCAGCTTACCATCGAAGGCGAGCCAGACTCCAGGCGGCCCCTGTTCGGCCATTTGAAGAGCAAAACGAAGGTTCTCCTCAGCATGAGGCCCTACTCCAAGCGGCTGCATCGAACCCGTAAGGATCACCGGCGTTTTAATGCCCTCAAGCGCAAAGGATAATGCCGCCCCTGTAAATGGCATGGTGTCTGTTCCATGCGTGATAACGACTCCATCATTAGGCTGAGAGCCAATCAGGTCGATCAATCGATTCCAATGATCAGGACCGATGTCCGCGCTATCAACGAGTGGATCGAACGATATAACGTTCAATCGCACGGCGGCCGGCGAAATCCGATCAAAGGCGGCCTCGATAAGTCCCGCCATTGTCCCAAGACCATTTGGCCCGTCCGACATGGTGATGGTGCCGCCAGTATGAATTGCGAGAATGCCCGACACGTCTCAATCCTGAATGCTTGGCTCGCTCAAGATGCCGTTCGATCTATCCCGCGATCCTAAGGCTCTGTACGAATTCATTCGCCGTTTGATTCAAGTCGACAAATCGGTGACTGAGGATCTCCGACTTGGCGCCGGTGCTTTCAGCGACCGATCCCGCGGTATTAGCCTTACCCAGCACCTCCCGGACAGTTTCCCTAAGGTTATCCGTTCGGTTTGCGGCTTCCTGTGCGGCACGACTGATCTCGGCAGTCGCCGAGCTCTGCTGTTCAACAGCGGCGGCAATCGAGCCACTCGTTTCGCGAATCTTCTTGATGATCGATACAATCCCCTGGATCTCACCTGCGGCAATATTCGTTGCTGTTTGAATTCCAGCAACTTGCGACGAGATATCTTCGGTCGCCCGCGCGGTCTGGGTCGCAAGGCTTTTCACTTCCGCCGCGACAACAGCAAACCCCTTCCCAGCTTCTCCCGCTCGAGCCGCTTCAATGGTCGCGTTCAATGCAAGTAAATCTGTTTGGCCAGCAATATCGCTGATCAACTGCACAACATTACCGATTTGCGCCGCCGCGCTGACCATGCTCTCGACCATCGCCGCCGTTTGAGTCGCTCGATCCGCAGCGGAATTCGCTACCTCGTTCGCAGCATGGACACGACTACTGATCTCATGAATTGACGCAGCGAGTTGTTCAACTGCAGCCGCCATGGTTTGCACGTTGAGCGAAATCTGGCTGGCTACTTGCAACGCAACTTCGCTGCATTCGACGTTATCACGACTAAACGTGCCCAGACTTTGGACCGCCCCCGCGATGTCGAGCGCGACTGCCACTACCTCTGATAGGGCGGTCGCCACCGTCTTCTCAAAACTCGAAGTCGCGCGCGCAAGGGTAGCTTTTCTCTCGACTGCCGCCTCCTCCTTCAGCTTCTCCTGCGACGCTTGCAGAGCAACACGGTCAGCGGAATAATCTCTGAGTACAGCGACATGGAACGTACTGATAGCTTGCGTGATGCAGCTTAGCGATAAGGCGCCGATGGACGCGATCCGCAGCGAGCCAACCTTGGCATGTCGAAGTTCGTTAGCGATCTTCGCGATTCGATCCATACCGACATAGAAGCGATCGACTTCGGTAAAGAGGATCGTAGCCTCGTGACTTGGCACCAACCTGTTGCCCTCTCTGCGGAACAGCAGAAGCTTCATATCCGCTTCGAGGTCCTTGATCAGGCGGCTCACGGCCGGCTGCGTAATCTTGAGCATCTCGGCCGCGACCGACATGCTACCCGTGAGCATCACCGCTCTAAACGCTTCGATCTGCCGCGGATTCATTTGCATGATTACCTCGTAATCTTTCAGGCAGTGCCTCGCGTCGCGATGGGCTCGTCACTGCACGCATAACATATTGTTATAGAGATAGTAGGGCGTCTGCAGTTGAATTCATCAAGCCGACATAGCGTAATCAGAGCACTTAGCTGGAGCACACTCCGCAAAGCGGGAATCGCTTCAGCGTTCTAGGCGTGGCCAACCACCTTCATCGGCGCGAATCCGCTTGCTGCGATCACGTCAGTTCTGAGGACGCGCCGGATGTTATTGCAGGGTCTATCGCCATGGGGACTTATATCTTTCGTCGTCTATTGACGCTTCCACTTATGCTTCTGGGAGTATCTATCGCCGTATTTCTCGTGCTCCATCTGATTCCTGGCGATTCTGCGCGGATGCCGGCTCGGTCGTCTCCTTGACGATCGCAACGTGTTCAGGCAGTTCGGGCTCACGGCGAAGACCACTGTTCGCCGTGTCTTCCGCTGCTTGCGGGGCCTTGTCGGTCGGCCCGGTCGTCGTCGTCAGCGTTCCGAGCGTTGACCATCCGTCCGTTCGCGATGATCGACCCGACGACGCCGGATCAGGCGGCGGCAACACCCGCTCGGTAATCGGAGAGCGCAGACCCTGTCGTGGCCGGTAAGAGCTCTATAATCGCCTGAGCCAACTCGCGGTCGCGGGCAAAAGCCGTGATCGCCAACGGAATGAGCAGCACTCTGCGATCGGGTTTTGCCGCCAACGACTGTGCGGCGGCAACAACCTGAGGACGGTCTGCGCAAGCTCCAACGACGACCGTCAATGGAAGCGCGACTGGCGCTGGCCGAACCAGAAGCTGCTTGTCTGAAATTGCCGCAGCAAGCGCCGCATCGACGTATTGTTGCTCCAAGCACAATGCTTCGGCCGCCAAGCGGTGGTGAGGCGGATTGCCAGTTTTCAACGCCAGCTTCAAGACTCTCTTACGCGCATCCCTCGAGCCATTGCGGACGAGAACTCGCAACAACATCAGTTTGACGTCACGATCCTCAGTTTGGAATAGTATCTTGCCAATTTCGGAAACATACTCATCACCGATCTGTGGCGGCTGACTCAAGAGATAAGCAGCGCCATAGGCAATGCGGAAGTCCCGCTCCTCTTCATGTTGCGGTTGTCGGGGCTCCCATGTGTCGGCGGCCAGCTTCAATATTGCATCCATATTATCGACGTTTGGACGCTCTTGCAGTAGGGAGAGCACTTTCTCACGAACCCGGTGCCCTTTATCGCTCGCCAGGTTACGTAGCTGGGGGGAAAGGGGACCGGGGGACTGCTCAGCAAGCGAGCTGAGAGCCACTTCACGCACATCGGCAAACCGGTGGCTCAAGGCGGCTTCGACGAGCGGCCACATTTGACTTCGAGCGGCTATAGAAACCGCGCACACGGCAATCGCGATAGTCTTGCCGTCGTTCTTAGGCGAGCTAAGGATCTCTTTCAGCAGATGATCTACCTTAAAGCCAGCCCTGCTAAGCGCTTCCGCCTGAACGGACTTGAGCTCGAGATTGCCGCGCGTGTCCAACCGTTCAAATAGCAACAGCGCATCTTTGCTCAACTCGTCGAAGCTGGATGCGAACACGGCATTCGCCGCTTCCGCCAATGCGTTAGGTAAGGCAGCGAGAAATTGGAGGCCGAGAGCGTCGAAGTCGATGTTGTTCCTTTGAAGCTTCGCTTCCCTGACGTCGACAAACTCGAGCACCACTTCAATTACCCGCCGCACGTCGCCCTCTGCGACGAGAACTTCGAGCGCCGAGAATAATTGAGATGGCGCGGCGCACAGAGCCGTTTCTAGCACCTCAATCCTGACTTCCCGGATGGCACTCCCGGCAACCAATCGCTCCCTTAGAGGCTCCAAAAACTCCTCGGGGATCCCCTTCTGCATGGCTTGCCAAAAATCACACTCTTCCGCCCTGTCAAATGCGGCTCGTGCGATGGCGCGCCATTCGTCAATCGTGACGCCCGGAGCGCGCTCGGCAGTCCTTATCCAGAAATACAATAGATCCAAAGCATGCGCGTGATCGCGAATAGCGTTCCACCCGTCCCTCTCTCGTTTCTCCGCAACGTAAAACTCAAGAAATTCGTGCGCCGTCTGACCGTCTTCGGAGATACTCTCATAATAATGATCGCCGTAATCGCCATCGTACTCGCCGTTAGCGAGCTTAAGCTTGAATTCATCATCGGGTTTTCCGGCGAGTTCGCTGCGATATGAAATTGCCTGCGTTACAACCTCCTCAAAACCATTGAGATCGGCGAGCGCACCTGTAGCAATCAAATTGGCATTCGGGTTGTAGCCGTCCTGAACAATTGAAAGCGCCGCATCCATAAAGGCCGGCGTCAGATCAATGCACAGCTTCGCAACTTGGCCGGCAAACTGTGCGGGATAAGAGGGATTGTGGTGAGGTATTTCGCGTGTGATGAATGCGGTACAAATCGCTCGCGTCCTGTGATCGGCCGCAACTTTTTGGAACCAATCGAGTGACCGATCTGGCGCACTCCACTTGTCGAAGAACCAATATTCCTTGTCTTTCTTCTGATGTGTAAGCCACCTGGAAAGCTCTGCTGGGATCGAATTTGCAGAGCCCACGGATGCAGCGAGCTTCAGGTCCTCTCTGAAATTAGGCCCCGTCTCTGCCAATCGCGCATCGATCCAGGCATCCAGTTGCGACTGCCGCTCTGCTTGAAGTTCAAGTTGAACGATCGAACGTTCACGTACAGCGTAAACCAGCTGCGCCGCCCCCTCCGTTCCCCAGTCCGTCCCCGTTCTTTCATCCATGTCGATCAGCACTTCGACCAGATAGGACAGGACTCGCGCTGCGAGGCCCGGCTTCTCCTTGAGGGCCTCTTCAAGACCTAGCTCAACGCGGGGGTGCTGATAGGTCAGCGTTGCCTCTGACTGCCGCAAATTCCGCCCGGCAATCAAGAAATTCAAGTACGGCTCGAGGCCGTCTTCGAGATCGCTCTCGCGTTTGGTTAGACCTGCCTGGATGGAGGGAAGGACGTTGAATGTCTGACGCGCGCCTGACTTGAAGAGACCCCAAGTAATGGCTGCCCACGCCCATGTTCCACGCTGTCGAACATTATGAATGAGCGCGGATTCTATCGAATTCTGATGGGCATCGGACAGGCAACGCGTAATGTACTGACCACTGTTCTCGTCCTTCTCCAGCCCGTCAGAGAGAACGGCGAAATACCGGTGCATCTCAAGCGGCGTCGCGAGCCGATCGATAGCCTCAGTCCGAGACTTCAACACGATGGGTTGAAGATCCGGCGAAAGGCTAGGCAACCGGTTCTCAAAAAGCCTCGCTCGTTCGTCCGGGCCGTAGTTTTCGTCTTCGAGAGTTATAATCCACTTGTCTTTCAGCCGTAGCTTGCTCTCGTGCAGCACATCCGACCGGCTGGTGATCACGAATTTCCTCTCGGGATCGGCGGATTGGAGTATCTCGGCAATGGCGCCGTTCCAGGGCGCGGAGGTTGGCTCCAGCCGAAAGCGGCCCCAAGGGTCTTCAATCTCATAAACAACGGGTCGCGATGCCGAATCATCGGCTATTTTCTCAGGACCACCATGGACGACGACATGCTTGATGCCTGGTATCCGATCACGCAGGTGGGCGATCAGCGCTTTGGCCGTGCGCGTCTTGCCTGTCCCTGACGCACCAGCGATGACGATCGCGTGCTTCGTGTTGATCGCAGCTTTAAAATCGTCCCAATTTGTCGGAGGAACGAAGCCCTCCAAATCGGCAGATTCTCCCGCATAACCTCCCGCACTTTTTATCAGGCGCTCAACGTCAGAGCGCGTCCATACGCCTTGCGCCGCACCACACATGCGCAAAAGAGCTTCACTACGCAACGCCTCACGGCAGCTTCGAAGATTTGAATGGGGTACGCGAAAGCGCTGGCTTAGCAATCGCTCCGTGCGTGCATTGATCTTTTCCTGGTCCATTGCCCCAAGAATGGCGATCCGGCCGCCTGCATCTGCGGGCAAACTCCTCGCCATGTCGGCGGGCAGTGCGCTGGCCGGCGGCCAAACGCCGAGTGTCTCAACTTTGAGCTGGCGAGCGACACCGTCCAGGTCGGCGCTAGTGACCAGAAGATAGCGGATACTGCGGTCAGCCAGGCGGTCGCGAGCAGATTTTCGCCTTTTACCATGGGCGAGAAGACGGCTTAGATCCTCGTGCTTCCATGGCCCCGTGTTGCGCAGCTTGCACTGAAGAACCAAGCGGTATCCGTCGAGCACAACACTCTGTGACAGCGCGCCCGGTTCTTGTTCGATGTCGGCTTCAAGATCTTCCTCGGTTGCCGGCTCGAGTACGATCTCATTCGCCACCTTCTTGGCAAGAATTAGATCGAGCGCAGTGAGTATTGAGACGTCGAGCTGATAAACATAGCCTTCGAGCGATCGTCCGCCGCTGGAAGGAGAAAGCTCGTCTGGCCTATGCTGGGTGGAAGAAGGCTCATTCATGGATTGCTCCGGCAGCACCGGAAGGCGCGCAACAAAATTCCTTGACCTCCGTCACCCTAGCCACGCTCAATTCATAGACTCGTTTTTCACGCACGCTGTCAGCTTTACCACATCAATTCAACGTATGCCGGATCGGTGCATATAGGCAGGCCGATAGTCGCATCGCTATGAGCGAGCTAAAAGGGACCCGTCCAGGGCGACAAGCGATGAGCCTAACCGTCTCGCTTCGTTCAGAGACACTCGAGAACTAACCACGATAAAGATAACTGCAAGCGATAGCGCAACCCCGCCAACTACCTTTCTGCCAAGCAGCGTACATCCTGTCTTTCCAAAGGAAAGCCTCACTTCCGCTCCGCAGTATCCCGATCTCGCCGCGAGCGCTGTGCACGTCTTCGTCGGCGGCCCGCTGCTGAGTTGTGGTCCCGGCGTTCATGTTGACCGCGTTGAAACAACTGCGCCAACCCGGCTAGACCTCGCCCTTGCGAATGCGCGTGGCGAGCTCCCGCAGCTTGCGCGGTTCGAGAAACCCAAAAAGCGCGGCGGGTACGAAGGCACGGTCGACTCCTTTCAGGGCGGTGAAGCCGACGTCGTCATAGTCTCCCTTGTCCGCAACAACGGGCATTCCGGGATGGGAGCGCTTGGCTTTGTCCGTCGGCGTCGCCGTATGAACGTCTTGCTGAGCCGCGCCAAATGGAAGCTGATCATCGTAACCAGCCTCAAATTCCTGCACGTCCATGCACGCAGCTATTCGGGCGACAAGCGCTTGGCCGATGAGGACCGCGAATTCCTGCCGTTGCTGGTTTCGGTGCTCGATCGTCTGAAAGGCGAAAAACTGGAGGACGGCACGCCCAAGGTCTCGATCGTCGAGTGGGCCGAACTGCGGGAGGCGTCGCGATGACGGTCCGCGTCGCAGTGCCCGTGCGCGCCGCCCGGCTTCGGGTGTGGGTCGACAAGGGTAACGACTGGAGCGCAGTCGACCGCCTCGTCCTTTGGGCGCTGTCCGTTAAGCCCCGCAACTCAAAAGAGCTGGCCGATGTCGCCAAGGTTCCTGCGCGACTCTTGAACGGATTGATCCTCCGCCTGATGCGGGCCGGGTGGGTCGAGCTTGCCACCAACAGCGAAGGAGCGGCTTTCCGTACCAGCGCCGCCGGCAACGACGCCCTTGCTAACGCCGAAGCGCTACCGAGCGTTCCCCGGCCGGGCTCCCGCCTGCTCTCCTTCTGCGTCGAACCCTTCACGCTGCGGGCCTTCGGGCAGCGTGAGCTAAAGCCGTACCGGCCAAACGATATTGCGAAGATCCGCAAGGAGCACGACGTGCGCGAGGTTCTGGTCGAGGAGGCGTGGTCGAATTTGCCAGGATGGAAGCTGCATGAGACCGCCGAGACAATACTTGGCGATGTTGCCGGTGACGAGGAGCTGACGCAAATCGACTTCAACAAGTCGACATTCGCACCGGGCTACGCCCTATTTACCGTGTCCGGCAATGAGATCGGTGGCTTGCCGCGGGAAGCGCCTGGCGACCTGATCCGGGCGATCAGGCGCGCGGCGGCCGAAACGAAACGAGGAGCCTCGGTACGGCTTCGCACGCCGAAAATCCCGACCATCGCAGGCGTATCGGTCGCAAGCCCACCGATCGACCGCAACGACATCCTCCTGACAGGAGCCGAGCATGAGAAGCAATTGCTGGCCATTCTCAAGAGAGCTCGTTACAGGGTCGTCATTCATTCGACGTTCCTCGACAGCGCCGCGTTCGCGAAGCTCCAGGACGCATTTCGGGAGGCGGCCGACCAGGGTGCCAGCATCGATGTCTTTTGGGGCGCGGCGCGCGACGCTGTGACAATCAAGCGCAATTTCGAGCAGGCCATCGAGATCAACCAGATCATTCAGAAGGATCCGGTCCTGAGGGATCGAGCGCGCGTACACATGGTCTGCACGCGCTCGCACGCCAAGCTCGTGCTTGCCGACGACGGCTCGATCGGACGCTACGTCGCGATCGTCGGTTCCTGCAACTGGCTCTCGACCGGCTTCAAACGTATCGAGACTTCTGTCGTGCTGCGCCACTCTCACGCCATCGCCGATTGCGCCCAGGACTTCGCCGATCTCATCTTGGCTGCCATACCCGTATCCGAGACGGTCGGCGAACTCACCAAACTGGCGCGGGGGTTACGGAAGCTTTCGGCCCCGAGCGGGGCGAGCCGGATCAGAATGGTCCGAGGCGATATGCACGACGAGGCAATTCGTTTTGCGCGCAACAACGCCGCTCAGCGGATCATGGTGGGCGGGGACCGTCTGGGCCGTGGAGCAGAACCCAAAACCCTCATACCGCTTGTTTCGGCATCCAAGCGTAACGACGTCGAAGGTACGATCTACTATTCACGCGTATCGGCACCCGTCAGCAAGGCTGACGCCACTGCGTTGAAGCGCGAGACCGAAGCAACCCGCGTGCGTCTTATCGAAGTGCCGGACGGCGATCTTCATGGCAAGTTCCTCTTATGGGATGACGACAATATCATCGTGACCAGCCTAAATTGGTCGTCCGCTGATACGCGCCGCGATGCGCCGTACGCTGAAATCGGGGTTCATCTTACAGGTCCAGGTCTGGCTAAAGATATTGCTGCTCGCTTACTTGCTCGTTGTACGGAGACAGCACCGCGAGCGACGGCCATTCGCCCTTTTCATTTTGTAGCGGTGTCAGCCCGGCGATCGTTTTCAGGATCGCGTCAATCTCTGCGGGATTGTGATACGCAGGCATTTCCTCGTTGGCACCGTCCTCCTCCTGGACGTAGGGCATATTAACGATCACGATCGGTGACTTCGGAAGGTGTGCCGCCACAGCAACCGGCGGTGTACCTTTGAGGAACCTGTTTGCGACCTTGTCGGCGTCCTTCAGCCGGCCACCGTAGAAGCATTCGGAGATGACGGTCGATATCACCGGATGCATCCGGTGCTGATCCAGGAGCTCAGTTGCGGCCTGCAACCGCGTGGGATTTGCCTTTCGCCATTCGAGTTCGGGGACGACAAGGGCTTCAAAAAGGCGGATCATGCGCTGCGCCGCCTGGCAGGTCCGACCGAGTGCGTCGTCGTCCTCCATCAGGTCGATGAGTTCATCGAGCCCGTAGTCGTAGAAAATTCCCCCGACGAGTCGCCCGCTCTGCAGCACGGCATTTTTCACATTGGTCTGGTTGGCGAGGAATTCCAGCACGCGATCCGTGTCGAACGGCGGAAGCTGGTTGTGATCGCCGATCAGCAGCCGCCGCATGGAAAGAAGCAAGGGCGCAATCAACTCAGGGCCCGTCGCCTTGGCAGCTTCCTCGACGATAACCCAATCGAACTGGTTATGGTCGTTCACAAGGCGGGCGAGGTCCCCGGAGTTGGCGGTAGAGAACAGGATGTTCGCCGATCGCAGCACAAGGGATTCGAAGGAGCGCCGTTGTCGCCGCGACTCATGATCGGAGGCATTGCGTCCCTGCCGTGCATCATCTTTCATTGCCCGGATGGCAGTGGCAACCTCGATTGGCGCGCCGCGCACCAGCGGGCTGCCATCGAGCGCGTTGAGGTATTGCTTGACCCGGTCGGTCGTCTGTGCCCCCGACAACTCGGCGGCATTGTCGGCCCGCGAACGGACCAAAAGTGGGTCCGGATCGATGGCGGCTTTGGCAAGGGTCTTCTGCACACCCGCCGCGAGCTGATCGAGGGCCTGATGCGCCTGCGCGCTGAGGAGAATGCGGGCGGCCGGCTGCTGCTGCAGAACCCGGCGCACGATCTCGGTCACGAGCTTGGTCTTGCCGACTCCCGGCGGCCCGACGACGAGCTGCGTCGGGCCCGTTGTCCAGATCGATCGAAGTGCCTGCTGCTTGGACGCATCCAGGTCCCTGAAATCTTCATCCTCCAGCAACTCGTCGTGATACCGGCGAAGCCGCTTGCGCGGGGCCGCGAGCATAGAGAGAAGCTCTTCTTGCGTGGCAAGCGCGCCAAGCAGGCGAAGCCGCCGGTTGATGGCTCCCTCTGTCCCGGCATCGTCGACCTGCCGCAGGAATAGATCTGCCGTGGGCGGAAGTTCGCCAGTTGCGCTGAACGCGTAGACCCGCTCATTGTCTAACCGGACGGGTTGAATGAAACGGACCGTGACGCTCGCACGGCCGAGATCGCTGAGGGAGCCTGAGTCCGACAACAACCACTTGGCGTCGATATCGGCTTCTTCCTCCAGGAACATGCGGGACAGCGTGCGCTCCGGGCTGTCCACGCCGAGGGCTTCGACGAGCGCGCCACGCCGATCGTCGGACCGCGGCGACAGTAGTATCCGCTCCTCCCCGCCCGGCAGGCGCCGTTTCCTGGCACGGACCGGGATGATTTCGGCGGCCCTGAAAAGCGCCTCGGTCAACTGGGCCAGCAGTAGACCATGCTGCACTGCTTCGAGTGCCTCGTCATCATGGTCACCAAGGTCATCGAGCGCCGAACGCCAGTCGATGGCATCCCTGCGTATCTCCTGGAGACGCCGCCCCGCGCTTCCATAGCGGATCACCTCGATGCGGTGCGCGGGCAACTCGACCGTCCGATGCCGGCCGAGAAATATGTCCTTGCGCGGACGGGCGTGATCGCAGATGGCAACCCGCCAATCAGCCTCGGCAAAACCATCGGGCGAATATCCCGCCAGGCTATAGCCGAACAGCTCGGTCATGACGATCAGGCTGCCGTCGGCGGTTCGGACGAGCTCAGCGCCGCCAGCAATGTCGGCCTCGACGAAATTGATTTGCGCACTGTGGTCGTCGGCATCAAAGAGGTCACCTGAAGCGTCTCGGAGCGCTCGGGTGAGCAATGTGGATCCGGTCCGAATGGCGAGAAGGTAACGCCCCCGGTCTTCAAGTGCGGAAGCGGACAGATCCAGGATGACACGCTCGATGCGCCTGCAAACGATCTCGGCGTCAACCGCCCGATGGCGCGCAGGCTCGATCAGCCAGCGGAGCATGTCCCGCTCACCGGCCTCCAGCACGGCGAGTCGCTCGCCGGCGGCGTCGATTTCCTCCGTCGCGGAGAGGCCGCGGCTGAGGCGCGAGACGTCGAGCTTCAGGAGGCTTGCGAGCAACAGGCCCAGCGCGCGCCAGTCGTCGAGGAACGACATGATGATCGGCGCGTCAGCTGATTTCGCAAACACGACAACCGGGGCCTTGTCCGCCTCCGACAGCCGGACGCACCATTCAAAGCTGCCAAGCCGGAAGTCGGGCGCCGTGGCAGATGCCGTAAATACCGAGGAGCTGTCCAGACGGCCATAAACCAGCCCCTGATTGTGCACGGCTTCGAGCGCTTTTGCGAGGCGCTCGGCGTTTCGCCAGAGAACGATGCGCGAGCGCGGGACATCAAGATTGTTGAGCCAATGATCGGAGCGCGCGTGCCTGATCATGTTATCGAGCGGCGTAAGGTCCCTCGGCATGGCCAGAAAGAAGGCGTCTGACGCTTCGCCATAACGTAGCAGCTCGACGATGACCTTGTCGGCGCCTGGATAGGCGAGCACACGCTCGGCCTGACGCATTTCATGCTGCCAGATTTCACGAAGATCATCGTCGACAGCCGAGCCTGTCTTTTGCCAGTATTTGAGCACTACCGGCTGGTCCTCGCGCTTGTCGTGGGCCGATATGATCGCCGATTTGAGCGGCTCAGCGCCGGGGGCCGAGAGGTATTGATCCCCAAGGTCGAACTGGTCCGCCAACGGCCGCAGTTTCTTCAATGTGCTCGGCATCAACTATGAGCTCGGATGGAGCATCGCTTTGGCGAGGCGGGCGTTTGCATATGCAATGTTTTTTAGTATTCGGGCCGGCTACGCTGCCGTCGAAATTACATCGGCAGCGTCTCGGTCAGCCGGGGCAACCTGATTCGGCGAGCTAACTTTAGCAAGATTTTCCCGCCCGGCATTGGCGGAGGCAGCACTATACTCCGGGATATCCCCTACGAGCGCTTCGTCGTCCACACCCGCTCTACGTGCTTACCGTCTCGCTGGGAATACGGGGCTACTATGACTGGATTTCAGATTGAGCGACCGCCATCGCGATAAATCACTTATTTCTCAATACATTAAGCGTATGCTCGCATGACTGCATCAATGATACCGAGTGGCAATCGGATCCTTACTGTTAGTAGGCGTCGTGCAATTGCCTTACCTAGGCGCACGGCCTTCAAGCCGTCGGCGGGCCTCCCTCAGCCACCCCTCATCCAGGCGGAGCGAGCAGATCAAGCTCTTTTCATCTGTGATTCTGTAAACGGTGATCCGAGAAAAATGTTGAGCCTTGAGGTTCAGAGCGGCCGCGCGGCGCCGGCTACTCTCGGCCTGTTCATCCAGGACGCGGAGCATCGCATCAGGTAAAACGAAGAACAGCCGGCATGGCTCGATGTCGTCACCTGGACTGGACACAGTCAACCGCCAATTTGAAGCGCCGTCCTCGTCTAGCTGATAGTGGATGCTGGTCCACGGATCGGCCGGAGCCTGCATATGGCGGATCATCCGATCGGCATGATCCGCTTTTAGGAGAACGACGAAGCCGGTTGCCGATACACCGACGAACAGTTCGCCGATATTCCAGGCGGCTTCGAGCAGCGGCCGGAGCACCGGCAGTAATCCTCCGTCGGCCTCCTCTAGCGGCAGATCCCAAAGCTCACGTCTCAGTGTCGCGCGTATCCTTCTGAGAAGCTGTCCACGTGGCGTAGCCGACGCGATGCCGGCGAGCTCCATTCTTTCGATGTAATCGTGCAGGGCATCCCCAACGGTATCGATCGCCGAGCGCAACTCGTCGTATTCGTGGTGGGACAGGTCGAGAAGTGCGACCTGATGGGCAAGGGCATAGGCTTGTGCACCCGGCGTGAAACCCGATGTGGAACACAGCGCATATCGATAGCTGTAGCAGAACCCTCTCCCGCTATTCGTGACGTCTTCGCTTGTGCGCCCCGAACCGATTCCGACTGATCGCGCCTGCACCGTCACAAGCATCTGATTGACGTCCTGGAGGATGCCGACAGCGTGCCGTGCCTCGGGGATGCCCACCTTTCCCCGTCCCTGCCCTCTCCATTTCGCCTCGATGAAGAGGCGAATGGGATTTCCGAACGCCGGAGCCCATGTCAATTCGCCTAGTACGTCGGCCTGGTGAAATCCGCCGCGTCCGCGCACCTGAAGCCCATTGCCCATGAGGGCGAGGTCGTGCGGGTCATCTTCCGGCCTCGTCAGAAGACGATAGCCTGCGTTCCTGATCAGCGAAGCGACGACTTCTTCGAGAAGATATCCTTTTAGGACACCTGACGAGATCACCGCCCTTCTTGCCATGCCAGCCTTGCTCTCTTCCAGGACACAGGTCCAAGCTCGTGCCCTACACTACCCTGGCATCCCTCACAATGCGGCGGCCACGGTTATGCAGGCCTCCGTACCCTGCCCTCGTAAGACCGCCCGCTCTCGTTGCTGCGCAGCAAATCCTCGTTCCACAGTTTGGCAAACGTCTCCCCAATAAATTGGCCGTCGATCATCAGACCGAAAGGAAGCATTGTCGTGCCGACGCTGCGAGCGACATCACATCCAAATATTTCGAGGATCGGCGTCAATAGAAGGACGTGGATGCTGGAATGTCCGCGGCTTGGCGGTTGCGGATTAGCAACGCACGCGGCAGAAGCAGATTAGAAGCCGTATTTTTCGCGGCGAAGATTGAAAGCCGTTTTACCGCCCTCCATGATCCGTTCGATCGCTTCACGTACATTGGGCACGTCGATTGCCCCCTCACCGGCGACGACGCCGCGGGATTGATCGCCGGAAGTCCTGTAGTCGCACCAGGCAACAAGTTCAGCATCGCCGTTGACCACAAGATTCGCGTTGTGGCTTGCGAAGACAATTTGGCGCTTCTGTTTCGCCTTCCAAAGTTGCTCCACAATCTCAAGCATCACGGGATTGTCGAGGTCCTCTTCAGGCTGATCGATGACAAGGGGTGGTCCCACTTGGTTGAGCAGGGTCTTAAGCAGCGCAGTTGCCTGTTGGCCGGCGGACGCGTTGCCGAACGGGATGTATTCGTTCTCGCGCGCCCTGTATTCGAATATAGGTACGCTCGGGATGGGAATAAGCGACAGCGCCAACCACTGGTCAGGCTTGAGGCTACGTGCCAGACGATCGATTTCACTAGCGGTCAGACCGGCCGCAGAAAGCGATGGCGTTTCGGGACGGGGAGCATTTCCTTCGTTCTCCGGGTCGACTTCGGCGAGTTTTTCAAGATCGGCTAACACCGCGCTCCATTGGATGACGCCATCAGCGGCGGATACGATGCTTTCTCCCAGCGATTCAATTTTGCCGCCAGAAATGCGCGATCCGCTCAAAAATTGACGCAGACTGTTCACGAATTCCGAAGGATCGGCATACGATTTAACATTAGCGCGTATCATTCCATCGGAACTAGCTGTGAGCGACGCGCATTGTGCCCGCATGAGTTCAGCACGCTCTCGCCGCAAAGCTAGCCATGCTCTCCTTTCGGTTTCATAAACAGTCTCAGCGGTTTCAAGCCCGCGCAGTTCCTCGCGAAGACGGGCGGTCGCGCGGACGTGGCGCGTCAATTGCTCCTCAATCTGCCTCAGTTGCGTCATCCTCTCGGCATGTGTCGAGGAGCGGGCGACCGCAGCATTGTAGTCTGCCTTAAAGCCAGCAAGAGAGGCCGCCCATTGACGCCAAGGGCTGTCCGGCCCTACTGCCTCAAGTATGCCGCTTGCCCTTGCTATCAGCGTATCAAGCGCCGTCTGGGCATCGGTCAACAGGGCTTGTTGTTCCGCTCGAGCCGCCCGAAGCACAGCCGCGTCTGGCTCGGCTGGTGCCGGCGCCGATTGAGCGAGGCTGGACGTGACCATCGCGCGCAGACTCTCAGCGCCGGATTTGAACGTCGTAATGCTGTCGCGCCAAGACTGGACCGCCTGGTCGGCGGCATCAAAGGTCTTGCCCTTGGCGATGATGGCACGGTCATCTTCGGATAGGCCCGCCAAAGACGACTTAATTGCCTCGGCCTGTTCGCTGAGGGAGCGCTCTTCGAGCGCCCGCTGATCGAGGGCACGTACGAGCGCGCGCTGGCGGCTCCTTGATGCATAGGTCTGCCGGATGCGTTCGGCACGATCGGTGCTTCGCTGTTCGACGCGGCTCAATTCGGAGCGGATAGGTGCGGTAATAAATCGTGAGAGTTCATCAATACGCACGCTGACACCGCTTAGCTGCTTTTGGCTGTAACCCTGGATCGGCAGCAGCGCGCGTACCTCGTCCTCCGAACATGGGCGCATCTCGGCATCGGCGATCTTGATCTGAAGGCCTCCATCGCGGCTGTCGCGCCGGACGACATGAGGAACGCCGTTCACGTCGTAATTAATCTGAACTGTGGCGTTGACTGGCTTTAAGGTTTGTTCGATGAGCCGCGCGCGCCGTGCCAGATAATTCGGTGTATCTTCGTCGGCGATGCCGGGCGGTTGATCGCAAAGTGCCCAGCGCAAGTATTCGAGCAACGTCGATTTGCCGGTGCCGCGACCGCCGATCAGTGCGTTGTACTGAAAATTTAGCTCGAGATCGACAGGGCCGAGGAAAACACTGTTGCTGATACTGACGGACGTAATACCAACCGAAGGCAGCAGCGGCTGTTCTTGAGAAACTCGGGACTCCTGAGCAAGACAGGCTTGGCGAAGCGCTTCAGCTGTCGGCGTCGCCCACTTCACCCAAGTGGAGAATTTGGCGAGCTCACGATGATCCTCTCGGCGCGAGTCCGAGGTTTGGAAGATCGCGACCCGCTTGTTGCCCCATTCCTTAGCAAGGCCGGCAACTATTTTGCGATTTCCGTCCCCAAGCTTGTTGAGTGAACCGTCAACATAGCCGCCGACACAAGGCATCTCGGCGTACTTGCCGGCAAGGCCCTTGCGGAGAAGCGAAAATTGCCCGCTTTCGCCAACGTTTGGTAGGATGATGTAGCGATCGCGAAGATAGGTGTGCTCGTCTAGCTTTTCCTTCAGCTGCTTCAGGGAATGAATATTTTGAAGCCGCTCGGTGTTGGCGGTCTTGGCATCGCCGTTAGGGCTCGGATTGATCGTAAGCGCGGTCATCGCCAGCGAAAACAGATCAGCCGGAAAGTCGGCGTCAAAGATCAGCAGTGCCTGGCATGGGACGCCAAGCGTCAGTTCCATGCCCGGGAAGACCACAAGCCGCTTTTCCTTCACAAACGGCGCGCCACGCTCATCAGTCTCCTCCTCGGCGGCGCGGCGGATATACTCGACAAACGCCATGTCATGGTGATCGGTGATCGCGATAGCCTGCAACGCACGTGCTCGACAAGCCTGGACCAGTTGACTGGCGTAAGCCAGACGTTGGTCGTCCGAAACGGCATCGCCTCCTGTCCAATTATGGTCACGCGGCGTATGCACTTGCAGATCACAACGGTGAAAATGCGCTCCCTTGTCCATCGGTCCTCAACACGCTGCTCTTTGGTTTAAGACCTAGCAGATTTGCGGGGAGTACGCATATCCGTGTTGACGATACCCAACGATTTCGCGCCCTTGTCTGCAAATAGAGCCATAGGTTCAGGCTGGTGGATTATTGTAGCCGTCGGGCGGCGCCGCGCCCGTCGTTACACCAAATTTTCCACTGGCGGGGCCATAGAAGATGGTCCAAGCTGTAACGGGCTCACGCTCGTTGAGCTGAGCCTGAATCGTTTTTGGCGGATCGTAAGTTTCGATATGCAGCTTGATCAGGTCGCGCATGTAGCCGAAGAAATTCAAGCCTTTGACGATGATTGTATCGAGTTCTGCCCAGCTGATTTCTCTCACATCCTCGCCGTAACGCCGACGCAAACGCATGCCGTCCCTTACGAGAGTATAGTCGGCGTGAGCGATCGAGTTACGGAGATCGCTGTCGAAAGCTTCATTGAAGGTATCTGACAAATCATGAAGGCCAAGATTATAGGCGTGTCCCATTAAGACCTTCATAATGGCATTTGCGCTGGGAGAAATCGCCTTGCCGGTTTTCTTATGTCGCTTCACCAGCTTCTGAAAGGGACGGAACCGCACCAGTTTCGCACCAGAAACGACCTCATCGAAATGCAACAAACGCGATCGAATACAGGCGAAACCGCAGCAAAATCAACGAAGGTGATCGATAGTCTGCCGCTCATAACGGTCTGGTTCCTGGTTCGAATCCAGGCGGGCCCACCAGCTTCTGTTATGATGATGCAGCAGCCTCCTATACGTCCACTTTAAGAACGACTCGCTTGAGCTATAAGAGCGACTCGATTCCGGGGTTTAAGAACGACTCGATTTTGTAAGTCGATGCCCAGTCATCGGAAATCAGCGGCCAGCTCGGAAGCCAAACATTAACGCCGCGAAGATTTCGCCTGCGGTGATCGCAATCGATTTTTGATCGTTCTCTGGCGCCAGCAGCCGCTGGACTGCCAGCAATGCCGGTGGTCCATCGCGATGCTGGTGCTGGCTGCGGGTGCTGAGGATGATGATGACGGTGATGATGCCGCCATGATGATGGTCGGCATGCCGATGAGCAGCAGCATCATGCTGATCATCGGCATGGTGCCGCAATGATCGGCACCGGATATGCCGGCCTTGGTCGTTCGAGACCTACTGTTAGGCTCGGGCCGCGGTGTCTTTCTTAACGAAAAGCGGCTCCGCGCTGTCTACCACTTCTTTCGGAAGCATCCTCAGCTGTTCTGCGTCGAATGGCAGATGAGTGAGATAGTTCGCGACCAGAGCCCCGACAGCTTCCGCCTGCGCTGCGTCTCGTTGTCGCTTAAGCGGCTCCCTGTCCGCACGCCGGGACAGCCAAAGCTTATGCGCAGCCCAAACCCGCGGGTCTGGAGCGACGATGCGCACAGGTTCGCCCTTTTCGTCGATCGCGACCGCCTCGAAGGCGGGAGCATTCTGCAGCCAATCGAGTCCTTCGATTTGCACGGCGGTCAAATCTTCCGGGTCAGAGCCGATCTTGTCGGGAGCTTTCTTCCAAGGTGGGCTCTGCATTGGCTTAATCAAATCGACGAGATAGCCGTCCCTGTTTACAGCACGGAACGTCTGCTTGGCGCGTTCGAAGCTGGTGTCCACTCGCTTGAGTATCTTCAGGAGCGATGACTCGGAGACGTCGTCGTCCGCGAAAAACATAAGCCCGCCGCGCGCGTCGAACAGCAGATCGATGTCTTCAGTCGTGGCCAAGCCCGGATCGAGTCTGACACCGGAAGAGGCTTCATATCCGTAGATCGCGTTCGTCCCGAGAATCCGAATGCCAGAACCTAACATTCCGAAGCTGTCGAGAGCGCGCATGATCCGGGCTCCGATCAACGGTACACGACCCAAGCCGAGCGCACGATTGACTGCGGCCTGCCGCTCCATGGTATCGCGCAAGTTTTTTACGCGGTCGTCTGCCGCAGCGCGTTTAGCTTCGAAGTCGGCCTTCATCTTTTCAGTTTCGGGTGAACGCGGGCCCAGCGAGGCTTGCTTCCGGAGCCCGCCCTTGTCGTAGTAGCTCCGGACGAGGTATTCGCGGCCCTTGGACTCCACCCAGGTCAGGGAACCGCGATGAGTATCGTACGCCTCCTTGGCATCTCGCAGGGCCTGAAAGCGCTGCTGGCTATTGACCACCTCGCGGCGCTGATCATTGTTAAGCTCTTGAAAATCCATGGTTTCAACACTTCGATCAGTTTTAGCGGCCCTACTGTTGAAACCGTATTTATCCTTAAAAACCAAAGGTTTCAACAGTTCCATCGCGTATGACGCCAAACTGTTGAAACCGGGAACTTCGTCTCCCTTCATCGCGCTTTGCTACCCGCCTCCACCAAACCGGCGGTCCAGCGCCTGTCTATCGGTTTCCTCTTCCGCGCGCGCAACATCGCGGTCTAATTGATAGATCAGATCTGCCAAGTGCGATCGCACTAGGTCGACCGCTGCGTTTTCGATCACCCGCAGGGAGAGGCCTTCTTCGTAGTGCCTGAAAGCTTCTCTCAGATGTTTCGGCAGCCATCGTTCGTAGCTGGCAAGGTCGACCCGGTGGGCGCTGTCGTACCGGCCCCGGGCACAACGGCTACGGAGGAGTTCCTGATAGTCCTCGGCCCGCTTAGCTCGGGCTCTGGCCAGACGCGCTTGTTTGGAGATGGCGCTCCTCAGTTCGCGGACTGCGTGTAGCTCGGCCGTTGCCGCGCATTCCCCAAACGCGACGTATCCTCGATCAAGGGTACGCGCCAGGTAGGCGTGTTTCTCGGTCAAGCGCCCCTTGTGGCTCTTGACGAAGCGAGCTTCCCACATGTCGACGGCGATGCGCGATGCCACGCCCGGCAATATCTCGGAGTTGAGACGCCGTTCGAAATCGACATCACCGGGGTTTCCGGGCGACGCTGAAATGCTTTTGAAGGCGCTTCGGCAAAGCGGCAATTCGAGACGCTGCTTGCGAGCAGAGTCAAAGCCGTTCAGCAGGCTCGCTGGCCCTGGCGATGCCGCCAGCTTCTATTGAGCGAGGGATTTGAAGCAGGCTTGCATGTCGTCCTCCGCCTTGCGGATCTGATTGGCTATTGCCTTGGCGCGAATTCCGACCGGATGCCTGTCGATATTGTAATCATAGGCAGATAAGCTCTCGCTTGAGGCGACCCGCATGGCCGGCACTTGGATCACGACTGAGCTTAAGCTGTTACACTGCTGAATGAACTTATCCAGGACCGCTTTGCCCATTGTTCTATCCGCTTCAGGAAGCTCCGACATCTTGTTCTGGAGCGTCTTGAGGTAGGATTGCCAGGGCCTGACCGTCTGTGCCGGTACGCCCTTGTCGTACCAGTCTGACTGAATTTTCAATTCCAAGACGTCCAGCTCCGATAGAAGGGTCGCCTTGCTGACCAATATCTTTTCCCGAACGAGCGAGAACGTTGTGCCGACGAGCTGGGCACCGAGTTCCTGCACTTGCTTGGCGTAAGCTTGTTGAGCGATCTGGAGCTCGGCAATCTGCCGTTCCAGCGTGGCTTTCTGTTCGGTCAAGCTGCTCAAGCTCACCTGGCTTTCCGCAATGGAGCGCTGCAGGTCCTTTTCGGTCTGCTCCAGGCTCACAATACGTATATTGCGCAATGCCAACTCCGATTGGAGGTAGCTCACGAACGCCTGCGAGGTCTTCGAAAAGAAGAACCCGTAAATGGCCAAGATGGCCAGCGCCACGGCGCAGAGCGCAGATATGATCTGCGAAATGTTTCCCCATTCCGGGCGCCGTGTCTCTTGGCCCAAGCCTCACCTCCGCCACGTCTGCCCGAGTTCGTCGTCGAACCACATCTCAGCGTCGTAGTCCGCTCCCATACGGGAGCGGAAATTCAGGAAGTGCGAATAGTGGTTGCTGGAGAGCCACGTTTTGAACGCAGAGAAGCTCGGATGCTTACGGTCCTCTTCGGCAAGCGTGTCATACCACGTCGTTGCCAAAGCTCGAATTGCGCGCTCTGATTCGGCCTTTGCCATGACCTGACTTAGCAAAAAAAATGGATGCCGGTTGATCGAACCTAAATGCCAGGTTGGCACACCGGCAATTTACGGTGCACTCACATGCCGCGCGGCTTGCGCGGCTGCATCGTAGATCTCGACTTGCAGCATGGGAAATCGGCGCTTCAAATCCTGCGCCCCACCTTCTACGCCGTCTCTGGTCGCGAACTCGGCTTTCACGTGACCATCGACGATGATTGCATACCCGCTCGCTGGTAAATTGAGGCCAGGTTTCGACATTCTTCAGATCGCCAGGAAGTTATACCGTGTTTTGTGCTTAGAGTGAGTCTCCCAGCTGGGGCAAGTCGCTCTCCGCCTGCACCGTAGATTTTTCGCGATCGTGCGATCTGCAGAAGGCCCGAGCCTCCAAAGAGAGCCCCCGCTTCTGTCCACCGCGGAGCGGCTCGGCGTTACACTTACCGGACCGCCCCGGCGTTTTGCCAATCTTCGTGACGACGGCAGCATCCGTCGAGCGCCGCGCAAACGCTGGTGGCACGCTGCCGACCGCAGACTACTGCCCACCTCCAAGGATACCGGGAGCGGCCGTTGACGATATCTGAATCCTTCGAAAAATACCAGTTGCAGGTTCGCAGGTGCCTCGTTCGCAGCATCAAGCAGCTGCGGTTTAGCGCGGGCGGGTTGTCGGCAGTTCTTCGGCGTCGTCGGTTGCGATCGTCGGATCCGCCAGATCGTAACCGAAGCCTTCGTAAACGAACGCGCTGCGGATCAATTCGCAGTCCCGCTCGCTGACGCCCACCTGTCGGCAGACCCGATACCAGGACTCCCCAATGGTCGCTTTCATGCCGTCGACGACTGCAGTTGCCTCTTCTTTGGACAGGAGAAAACGTTCACACTGCGACAGCAAATTGAGCCGGTTGGCGTATCGTCCCCAGGTGCCAAAGGCCATCGCCAGGTCCCGGCGCTCCAAGGCAATCATCGGGTTCGGTGTGAGGTCGTATGCCGGCGAGAGCGACCAGGCCTGATCCTTTGCCAAAATGGCATGGTTGCGTGGATGATCGTCGGTGTTGGAGATGAGAGCATTGAAGCACACCCGCCGAAACAGCTCTGGCAGATCCTTCGACTGACTTCCGGATGCGGCTCGTCGGATTTCGTCGGCCAGCAGAAGATACGACCATTTTTGACGCTTATCGACAGTGTCGGGCGTGTCATCGGCATCGAGCAGCGTCAAGGCGCTCACCATCCTGCTGCGAAGGTACCCCTTCCCGGCCTTGTTGCGATCGAACCGCTTGATCAAGACGACGTCCTTGTCGCCGATCGTGGTCATCTGGCTCTCCGCGCACGAGATCCCGCACTCGCGAGCAAGGGTCAGCATGGCATGTTCGACCCGCGGGTTATTCCATCGATCGTCGCGATGCGGGAATTTCGCGAGCCAAAGCGCATCCTCGTCTTCGACGGTAGCCTTCGGCCGCGCGCCTCCCATCGAGGTGCCCGCGCGCATCAAGGCCTCGGCCTGTTCGGCGTCAGCACCAGCTGGTGCGGGTGCTGCCGGATCCTTTTCTGCGGCGACGATCTGGTCGGCCACCTCGATCAACCGCGCCAAGTCCAGCGTTTTGTTGAACGCACGAGCAGGTGCCGGCGGTTGCACGTTGAGACCGAAGCCTAAAGCGCCGGCGCGATCATCGGGTGAATTGAGCAGATATTGAATCTCGCTCGGCGATGGATTACCCAAACGAGTTTCGATGAGCTTGCGGCCCCATGCGTCCGGAGAGCTGTCCCGCAACGCCCCAAAATTGCCGCGCAGCTTCGTTGTCCGGAACGGAGGGACTTGAATCTTGAGCTCGACCGGGTCGAACTCGACGCGATCCTTTCGCTCAAGGTAGCTGCGGCCGTAGACGAATTGTCCGACAGCAGCACCTTGGCGTGTCGTGTCGAGCTGGTACCGCCCCGCCGTAACCGGTTCTGTCTGGCTTGGCAGCGTGATGTAGACGAAACACTCCTCAGAAGGCATTGCTTGGTTCCCCCCCTTGTCGCGCACGTTCACGCTCATCGAGGCCGCTTAGAGCAAGCCCCTCCTCATCGTTCTTCGGATTGGCAACGTCGGCAAGCGACGCGAGCAGGTTCATTGCCCACAGCATGCCAACATACACGCCGGCACTCGTGCTCAATTTGCCGTTCTCCGCGTCAGCGATGACGTGACGGTCTACCCCCAACTTGGCTGCCAGCTCCGCGTGGCTGAGGTTGCGGCGGAGGCGTGCGGTCCGAAGGTTGTTTCCTAGGCGCTTGATCGCCTCCTGGACGGCCGAGGGAGGCGCACTTATCAGTTGGCTGCGAGGAGGCATGGCGTCTTAAGGCTCCCTTAAATGCCTTTTTGGCATCTTATGGTCCCATTATTGTAATCGCTTTTCGCTGTTTGTCAACTTTTTGGCGCCTTAAGCTGCCGCAAACGGCGATATCGGCGCCTAAAGGCGCCATATCTCCGATGTACTGGGGAATACAATGACTTGATTATCGGCGTGATGATCGCGTCCACTTAGCGCGGTCGGCCGGCAATCAAGAATCCACACCCAACTTGATCATCGCCGTCGGCGCGGCAATCGACGCATATACTTGCTTGCACCAAGGCCGCCGTTCACGTGGATGCCAAATTCCAGCTGCACCTGGAACGATGGTCGCCGACAATGCGGATGAGCGAATCCTGTCAGTCGCCCTGGCAGGCATCGAGATTGCACAATCCGCAGCCTATCCCGCACCGATCAAGAGCAGACAATTGACTGATGCGCCCTTCAGCCAGCTCGCACCCGCACAGCAACGCTGCTTCCTGGCGAGGCAGGTAGCATGGGGATCGGCAGCTGGCTCAAGGGGCATGTCGTCGCCGGCTCGTCGGCCGACACAGTCTCCAGCCGATGACGCCGGACCGATCGCAAACGTCATTCAGCTCCATTCGCCGGACTTCTTCGGAATGAGCGTTCGCTGGCGCAACAGGTGCTTCACCTTGAAGTGGGCCGACGGCGGCCCCGACCAAGCAAGAACGTTCTGCTGGAATCCGAGCGTGTCTTACAGATCAGACAATAACCCATCTCTCACCCACACATTCCCGCTCTTCCGACCTCGGCAATCCCCAATATTCACAAGATCGCGCTTCGCCGAATCGGCTACATTGTAGCGGTTCGCTGGGGCCTGACGGAGGATCGCGATGAATCTCCTTTTCCGTCTTCTCGACCCGAAAGTGGCGCGTGCATTCTATGACTGGATGATGGGTTTGTGGGTGGCCGCCACGATCTTCGTGGGCGACGCGAACCTCGACCGTTTCCAAAGATGGCTCTGGGGCACGGCTCAGGAGCACCAGGTAACTCTATCGCCGGTCGACGACCCTGCTTTGACCGAAAACGTCCAGGCCCTGTTCGATCTATTTCAACGGCATATGGATGCTCAATACGGCGTGACCGTTCTTCGACGCCAGATGCTGACCTTACCGGCGGCTCCCGATCAGGGTTATTAAAGAGAGAGCTGCGCAACTCGCGAAATCGTCGCATCACCCGTAGATTTCGATCATCTTGAAATCCGGGATCCGCAGAAGCGTGAGCGCTTCGCCTTCTATTGTCCGGACGCTTTGAACCTTGACGTCGAATTGCTCGATGTGTCGGCGATCGAACCAATAGCTCGCCGACTCCTTCTTGACGGGTCCGACCCGGTTGACGCCTGCGAGCGACACGCTCACGCTAGATCTCAGATCGATATCGTCCCGAACCCTGAGACCTCCGACCGTGATTCCCGGCCATTGCCATTTCGTGCCTGCCAGATCCTTTGCGATCAGGATCAAAGGCTCGCGCGTCATCCGCATGATCCGGATGCCGGTCGCGGCCAGGCTGGCCGAGAACTCGTGCGCAAGTCCGACTATCGCGTCGAGCGAAACCTCTCCGATCGCATGAAGCTTCGGCTTAATGAGGTATGGAGGAAGGATGAGGTCGGCGGAATAGACGTCGGCCATTCGCTCGGCATTTCGCGAGCGCTCGTCCAAGGGACGACCGATGTCATCGGAACGGCAGACGAACGACTGGCCTCGGTGGTGATGCCAATGCCCGAGCTCATGACCGGTGCTGAACCTTTTCCTGTTCGGTCTCGCCCCATCGCTCACATGAATGATCGCGCGATCCTTGAAGCCGATGATCTGAGCCTCGCAGCCGACGAGCCGCCTGTAGAGAACTTGCGCGCCGACGCAATCGGCGATGGCGAGAAGGTCGATTTCCTTGGCCTCGGAAACGCCGAGTTCCACGAGGAGTTGTTCGGCTGGCCGCAAGAGGTCATTCCTTCAGCTTGCCGGACTCGTCAATAAGGCCTAGCCGCAGACAAGCTTCGAGGAAGCTGTCGAGATCGTCATCGGATTCGATGCGTCGGTTTCGCGCCGCGATGGTCATGTCGCCGGTGAGGTCAACTCTTTTCGTAAGGGCAGCGAGTATCTCGCGCTTTTTCGATGGCTCGAACGACAAGACCGAGGCGCTGAGGGGGGCTTGGGATTCACGCGAACGCTGCCGGGCAGCTGCGAATTTCCGGCGCTTCGCGGCGATTTCCGGATCCTGAAAAACCGCGTCAAAGCTTTCCAGAAGATGGTTCGGATCCATACCCAAGGCGAGCAGGTACTCGTCCAAGGCGGGTCCTTCGAGCGAAAGAATCTCCTGCTGTATCTCTTCCAGGAGCTCTTCGCGAAACGAAAGTTCACGATCGGTCTCCATCACAATTTCCCTTCCTTGTATAGGGAAGCACCCCACTTCTTCATTCTCTTCCTGACGGTTTCATAGTTCGTCACGTCCCAGCCAGTTTCGGCAAGGATTTCCGCCCGCGTCGCATTGTCGTCCAGGAGGAGCAGCAGAGTTTTTATCTCCTCGTCGTCGCACATTCGGTAGATCTGCTCGCGGAGGTACGCGTCATCCTGGGAGGGGCCCAGGTCCTGTGCGAGTTCGATCGGATCTGGCGCATCGACGGACGCGGCGACGAGCCGTTTCCCTTCACCACGACGGACCGTGGCGCTTCGGCGCCGATCATTGGACGCGATGCTGTTCACCGCGCCCGACAGAACTTCGAACGCATCGTTTCCGGCCGTCGAATCCGGATTCAGCCATCGCGCCTTGGCGCCCTGCAGGAGGTCGTCCGCCTCCAAGGTGGTGCCGCGGGCCTTCACCCGCGCCAAGGCAGCCAGCTTCTTCCGCTGGTCCGCGGAGAGCGTCAGCAATGCCGCCGCTTTGGGAAATTGATCGGTCAATCGGCTTCCTCCGAAAGCCATAGCTCGCGAATCGAGCGAAGTCGGAAATAAGATTTAGCGAATTTCGCGTCCGACTTCGCGCCGGTCGCGAGCTTTGGAAGGTAGGGGCTCACTTCGAGCCGGAACACCATTCAGAAAGAACGATATGACAGCCAAGCTGACCTTTCATCCTCTCGGAAATGCCGATTGCACCCGCATTGACATGGCCAACGGCCGCAAGATGCTGGTCGATTACGCAGACATGCGCAATCCCGCCGACATGTGGGACGCCCGCATCGACCTGCCCGAGGTGCTCAAGGCCGACCTGCGCGCCGCCAAGCGCGATTATTATGATGTGGTCTGCTTCACCCACCTCGACGACGACCACTGTTGCGGTTCGGGCGACTTCTTCTGGCTGGAGCATGCCGCGAAGTATCAAGGTGAAGGCCGGATCAAGATCGACGAGTTGTGGGTGCCGGCCGCGGCGATCCTGGAGGACGGCTGTGAGGATAGCGCCCGCATCCTCCGTCAGGAGGCGCGGCACCGGTTGCGCATCGGCAAGGGTATCCGCGTCTTTTCGCGCCCGACCAAGCTCAAGGAATGGCTGGAAAAGCAGGGTCTGACGCTGGAATCGCGCGCGCACCTCATCACCGACGCGGGCCAGTACGTGCCCGGCTTTTCGATGTTCGGTCCCGAGCGCGTCCAGCTCTTCGTCCATAGCCCCTTCGGCTGGCATCAGAACGAGAGCGAGATCATCGACCGCAACCAGCACAGCGTGGTTTTTCAGGCGACCTTCCTGGAGGGACGCCGCGAAACCTGCGCGCTGTTCATGTCGGACATCAACTACGACTCGATCAACCAGATCGTGATCACGTCCAAGCGCCACGGTAACCAGGATCGGCTGCTGTGGGATATCTTCAAGATCCCACACCACTGCTCCTACCTCTCGATTGGGCCGGAAAAGGGCATCGACGTCACCAAGCCGACCGACGAGGTCAAGTGGCTGTGCGAGACTCGGGGGCGCGAGCGGTCCATTATGATATCCACCAGCTGGTCGATCCCGTCCAAGGGCAGCGACGAGGACCTCGATCCGCAGCCGCCGCACCGCCAGGCCGCGGGCTACTATCGGTCGGTCGCCGATCTCAAGGACGGCCAGTTCAAGGTCACCATGGATCTGCCTTCGAAGAGCAAGCCCAAACCGAGCACCATCGAGATCACCGATCGGGGAGCCCAGTTGTTGCTCGTTTCGGCCACCGCGGCCGGCGCAGTGAGCGTCGCGGCGACCCCGGTGCGGGCGGGCTAGCCATGGCGATCCACACCTGGTGGACGGCCTTCGGCGCGGCGGTGACGATCGACGGCATCGCCTCTGGGCCGGCGCGTTCGTTCATGGAAGCCGCGCTCGCCGGGCTCCCGGCGACCACGCTCGTCGAGATCAAGGAGGACAGGACGACCGGGTATGTCGGCGTCCATGTCGAGATCGACGTGGAACGCCCCCAGGACCTCGCCTACCCTATCCGCGCCAGAGAGCCGATCGGCGTTCTCTTCTCGTCGCCGCACGTCCGTCCCGCGGTGCTGGCGCTGCGGGACGACTTCCCGCACACCATGCATCAGAACGGCGTGCCCGAAGAGATGCCGTTCTCGCTGTGCGTGGACGATCGGCCTTGGTCCGAAGCCCGCCTCACCCACACGCCGACGGAATTCTCGCGGCTCATCCAGCTTTGGCTCGCCAAGGCTGCGCGCGGCGAGCTCCACGATCCGGCGCAACCGCCGGATCCGCTTTTTTACGGCGCGGACATGGCTGTGGTCTTGCCGCGCAGCGTCTTCGAGGCCGGCTGCACGACCTCTGAGTTCGCTGGCTTCGTGCGTGCCGACAACCAGGGCCTGGTGTTCGCCATTCCATCCAAGCAGGCCGCGCCGGGCGGTATCACGCTGACGGTGATGGCTTTCGCGCTCCCGCCGCAGATCATGACCTCGATCCGGCGCCTGCCTCGGACCCTGGAAAGTCTGGCAGCGGAACTCGCGCCGACCGGCCTCAAGCTGCTCGACGAGATCAAGGAGAGATTGAAGGCCTGGACCGGCATCGCCGCCGACGGCGCCAGGCGGATGGCCGGCCGGCTCGCCATCGTCGTCGGTCTCCCCATGACCACCGAAGGAGGTCGCGGGGCAGACGACTTCCGGGCCTTCGTCACCGCCCACACCGCGGGCGAGATCGGGGTCCTGCTGGGCGTATTGCACGCCAACAACAGCAACATCGGCAAGGGTTACGTCCGGGCGTTCCCTGAAGCGCCGATCGGTAGAGCTTCGTTACCTGTCGCGCCGGCGCAGGTTCATTTCGCTTTCGATCGAGACCTCGCGGCTTCGATCGCCGGCAACGCGGTCGCGGACCGAAGGAAGGCCGTCATGATCGGCGCCGGTTCGCTCGGCTCCCAACTCGGCATGGATCTCGCCCGCGAGGGCGCGTTCGAGTGGACCATCGTGGACGGTGACGCGCTGTTGCCGCACAACATGGCTCGGCATGCGCTGTTGGCTGACGAGATCGGCGCGCCAAAGGCCAACGCGTTGGCCAGGCAGATTTCGGTACTGCTGAACGAGGCTCAATCCGCGATCGTCGCCGGCGTGCTCGCGCCGAACGCGGATCAGCAGAAGGCGCTGGATGCCGCCTACGCAGCCGCCTCCGTCATCATCGACGCATCGGCGTCGGTCGGCGTCGCCCGCCATTTGAGCGATCTGCCCTTTGCGGCACGGCGCGTCTGTGCCTTCTTCAATCCTTCCGGCACCGCCGTCGTCCTCCTAACGGAAGATGCAGGGCGCAACATCACGTTGCGCGATCTCGAGGCGCAATACCATCGTCTGATCCTAAGCGAGCCTTCTCTGGCCGAGCATCTCGACGTCTCGCAGGGTGGCGTGCGCTACAGCGGCTCGTGCCGCTCACTGACCAACAGGATCCCTGCGACCCGAGCCGCGCTCCTGAGCGCACTGGCCGCAAGGGGCATCGCCGACTCGCTTCTGCGCGATGATGCTAAGGTGACGGTCTGGACGCTGGGCGCGGATGGTTCGGTCTCCGTCGTGCAGCAGAACGGCGAACCCGTCACGCGCACCGAGATTGGCGCTTGGCATGTGAGCTACGATCGCGGGTTCTTGGATCAGCTATCCGCGCTACGCGACGTGCGTCTGCCCAACGAGACCGGCGGAGCCATCGTCGGCCTCGCCGACTTCAGCCGCAAATCTCTTCATCTCGCTCATGCGTTTCCCCAGCCGGAAGATAGTCTCGGCAGCCCGACGTGTTTCGAGCGCGGCGTGGTCGGCTTGGTCCAATCCATCGACGACGTCACCCGCCGGTCGATGCACCAAGTGCGGTATCTCGGCGAATGGCATTCCCACCCGCGTTATGCGAACGCGCGACCGAGCGATACCGACATCGCCCAACTCGCTTATCTGGGCGGCGAGCTCGCGGCGGACGGACTGCCCGGCCTGATGGCCATCGCAGCCCATCATGAGGACTTCTCGCTTCTCAGCTTCGACCCGTCGCTCTGCCGGGGGGAAGGACGCATCCTCAGGGTCGCCATTCACCGTGGGCACGATTGAGTTTAGGATGGAAGAAGCGATCTCGCCCAAAATCGGATTGGCTCTCTCGGGGGGCGGCTCCCGGGCAATGGCATTCCATCTCGGTTGTCTAAGAGCGCTCGACCGGCTCGGGCTGTTGCATCGGATCGATGTTCTCTCGACCGTATCCGGCGGCAGCGTCATCGGTGTATACTTCCACGCACACGACGGCGACTTCGCTTCGTTCGAAGCGAAAATGCGCGAGATTCTGTCTCGAGGCCTCGCCAAGCGCATGTGCCGGAAACTGTTCGGCCCGCTCGGCCTCAAGGTGGCTGCGGCCTTCGCGCTGATTGGCATCGTCGCCGTCATCGTGGCACTGATCAGGACGATGGTAGGTCTGCTCAAGCTGGTGATGCCTGAGTCACTCGCACGGCATTTCGAATCCTTCGACGTCAGGTCACCTCTTCATCGCTTCGCGAGCCGAACCAGCCTGCTCGAAGCGGTGCTGGACGAGCTTCTTTTCGGCGGCGCTTCGATGAGCGACCTGCGGCCGAAGCCTCGTCTTGTCATCAATGCCACCGAGCTTAGAACCGGCTCGGCCTTCCGGTTCGGGACCAAGGAATCGGGCTCGTGGCGTTGGGGGAAGTTGCATCGAAACGACGTGTCGGTCGCGCACGCCGTCGCCGCGTCGGCCGCCTACCCGCTGTTTCTTCCGGCCTTCGACGAAACATTCACGTTCGACCACAAGGGCACACTACGAGCCGAGCGCGTGGTCCTGACGGACGGCGGGATCTACGATAATCTCGGTCTCGGCTGCCTTTGGCCAGACCGCTCGCCGGACGTCAGCCTGAACGTGACGCCAGTCGATACGATCATCTGCTGCTCGGCGGGATACGGCCTACGGCAGGAGCCTCCGAGCCAGTTCATGCTCGCGCGGATGTCGAGTGTCTTCGGCGCGCTGTTCGATCGCGCGCAGAATGCCTCGATCCACCGACTGCATGAGGCGCAACGCTCGGGGCAGATCAAGCACTTCATCTTTCCCTATCTCGGCCAACTCGACAAAACCCTCCCGGACCCACCTTCGGACCTGGTACGCCGGGAGGAGGCTCATTTGTATCCGACCGATTTCAACGCGATGCCGACGGAATGGATCGACCGGCTCAGTATTCGCGGAGAACAACTGACGTTATGTTTGGCTCGCGCTTATATTCCGCATCTGATCGAAAAACCCGCAATCCGCTGAAATGAGGCCACGTAGGTCAGTGTGGCTTGCGCCGATTTCTTCTTTGTGCGTCATGCCAGCCGTGGCTTTTGGGCGCTTCAGTCGGAGGACGCGATCGCCTTATACTCTTGCCAGAAGACGACCTTCATAGCGTCCTTGAGCTTCCGAAGCTCCAACCCCTCGTAAGCATCGGGCTTAAGCAATCCTGCGACAATCGAGCCATATCGTGATGCACGCTCGTACTCGATGGCGGCGCTTTTCCGCGTGATATCGCTCGGCGACTTCTTAACCCGGCAGCTTTTGTCGACGTCAATGTAGATCGCGTCTTGTTTTTCTCTGTCCCGCTCACCGACAGCGACCGCAAGCACATCCGGCTCATATTCGTTATCATCGAAGAAATTGCCGCGTCGGATCATTTCAAAATAGAGAATATTGAGAGCGCTGCTGATACGCGACGGGAAACGGTCCCCGAGATCGTATTCTGCCCTAAGCTTGGCTTGGAGTTCCTCGATGGTCTCCCAGTCCGGACTGACGTACTCCATGACGATCGCGAGCAAATGCTTGCAAGCATGGCTTCTCATGATGCGCAACAGGTCCGTATCCCACGGCAGAAGCTCTTCACGCACCATGTAAAGAAGGAAAGCCTTTGCGTACTCCTCCTGCGCCAGCATGCAGATGGCAAGGCGGCCACCGCCCCGTTCTTGGAATTCGAGCATCACCGCGTCGTCCATCAAGCGCGATGCATTTGCGAGGCACACATTGATCGTGGCTTCCACGTCCGACTTGCGAGGAGGTTTCAAGAGTTTTGCCTTCCGCATTCGTCACACCTCCGACCCATAAGCCGGGCCAGCTATTGCTTCTCACGATACGTTGGGCTTCCAGCATCGTCGCACAGAACCTAAGCAGATCAACTTGCAGCGCGGCGTTTCAGAATGCAAGGCACCCCGGCAAGCGGGCATCGCCTCCATCACGCAGCTCGCACCCTGACCAGCGGAGCGACGTAGCTCAGGACCTCATGGCGCTGCCCATCTTGGAAGAGAAAGTGATTGGAGCCTCCCTGGCTGAGCTTCTCGCGGAGCGCCTTGCTTACCCGAAGCTGTGTCGGCTCCATCCACGCGTACATCCCAGCATCAATGACCTCGTCTGAGAGGATATCGATGAACTGATTATGCCGACTGCCGACCGCGAGCTCTCCTTTTTGGCTAAGGCCCTCGGCAAGGCTGTCGAACGTCATGATCTTGAAATCATCCGTTTCAGCGGCTCTCACGAGCCGCCGGCGATCCGCGTTGCCTTCGTATTCCGCGCGTCGCCCGAAGACGAGCACGTACTTGTTATAAGTAGGATTGCTGGCCATATGCCGCGGCACCTGGACGGCGCTGACGGACGCCAAAAAGCCCGCCTTGTTCTGGTCCGAGAGAAACCACGCCTTCCACTGATTAATCTGCTGCAACGCGCGCGAAAAATCGCCGTGATACTCGTTCGTGTTGCCCTTGAAAAAGCGCGACCACGGCTTTTCCAGCTCGATAAAGACGGCGTTCCAGTCATCCGTACTCTTCGAGAAGTAGAAGAAATCGGTTTTGTAGTCGGCGCCGAAAGAGAGCTTGCGAAGAACAATGCTAAGTCCGATACCGTGGTTCTGTACGAACTCCCGCGGGATGAAACGTGTGTTCTGCTCAAGGTAAGCTTGGTACGCTTGCTCCTCGCGTTCTTCGTCGAGCAACCGCGCGAATCGCGCTGCTTCTTCATCTAAATTCATCTTGGCTCCAAAGGCTGGGCGCTAGTTTTAACCTACTATTCCGGCGCCCCCCCAACTTGGGCAAGGATTTTGATTAACCGGGAAGCCCTGCGAAAACAGGAACGGTTCGTCCTATTTGTACGCCACAGCTACCCAGCAGCCATACCTGCTCGTTCCATTCCTGTATTGCTGCCGACGCCTGCGATCTTATTGCCTCAAACCGATCAGGATTTGGGGCGGAGGCATGAACGGCGAAGACAAGAAGCCTCCGACCGAGGCAATAGGGTCGCCAAGGAGTGGTGAAATGCAGCCTGCCACAAAGCGGCGCCGCAAGAACCGTGGCTTGCCGCCACCGGCGACGTTCGATATCGATACACTGCCGAGCAGCTCTAATTTGACGGCATTAGAGGCGGCCGCGGTTATCCGGCGCACGCCCGGAGCGCTGGAGCAGTGGCGGCGCGATCCGAACCACCCGCTGAAATGGCGCTACGTCGATGGCCGGCCCCTCTATCGTGTCGATGCGGTGCGCGACTATTTGGCCAAGTGCGATAGGACCACTAAGACGCCTCAGCCGCATAATGCTCACGGAGACGGCCGAGGAGCTCGGCCTTGATCGAGTCAAGCGGATTCGTCCGCTGCAGGCGCACGATTTTGCCGACCCTTTTCCCGCCAACCAACTCCGCAATATAGTCGTGGGCCGCTTCGAACGCCATCTTGCGGATGATCCACTGTTCGTCGTGATTGTAGACCTGATCAATTCCGCTTGGCTTTTGCCCAACACACAGCCGCTGGATTTCGTTGTCGTAGCCACAACGCGACATGATGGTGCGCAAGCTGCGCCTTAAGTCGTGCATGGTGAACTTGGCGACGCTCGCTTCCTTGACCAGGCGATTGACCATCTTGGTGAAGCCGGACATCTGGCCACCGGTCTTTGGTGATGGGAAGACATAGTCGGAGGTTGCCCGCTGGAAATGTTTCGCGGCCGTGAGCACCTCGTCAACCAGGTGAGTGCGCGGCACATCGTGGTGAAGCCCCATCTTGGTCCACGCCGCATCGAAGGTGATCCGGTCGTCCATGATGTGCTTGCGCCACTCGATCATGGTAGGCTCGCTGCGGCGGGGGCCGCCGAGCAGGCACATACGTGCCAGGAGACCGAAAGCGCCGAGCTTGCCGGATGCATCCCAGACCTTGATGATTTCCTCATCGGTCAGCGCGCGGCCCTTCGTTCGGCGTCCGACCCTTTGCGCGCGGGTTTCCTTGGGCGCGCGATAGCCGGCGAGCACGTTGTGCTCGACATAGCCCTCGCCGACGCACCATTCGAGCAAGGTATGCACGTGCTTGCGCAGGTCCTTGGCTGCACCGCGCTTGCCGGTCTTGGCAATCTTGTCGACCGCAGCCATGATCTGTCGTCGCGTCAGGTCCCCTACGCCGCTCTCAGCGTGATCCTTGAGCCCGCGCCTCAGCGCCGACATTGCTGGCTTCCAGTTGACGACTTGACGTTCGGTCAAGGACGTCTGGTAGGGACCATCTTCAACAATGAGGGTCGCGAGCGTGGTGCACTGCTTCTCGGCGGCCTGTTGCCGCCTCGCCTCGCGCTTCGCGTCGTTCGGGTCCAAGCCCTTGACGACCTCGCCTGCGGCAATGGTGGCAGCCTTGCGCGCGGCCTTCTCATTATATTTGGGCCACGCGCCGAGGGTCTTGCGCTGGGTCCCCCTCACCCCCGGCTTGGTGAAGAGGTAGACCCAGGTCCGGCCGCCCGTGGCGCGCATGCGCAAGGCGAGGCCCGGCAGCTTGTCGTCGTGGAGATAATGCTGCGCCTTACCCGGCGGCAACGTTGCGTTGCGGATCACCGCATCGGTGAGTGTCAGCTGGTTGGCCGGCTCCGTCATGATTCCTTCCCTCTCTCTGTGGCCCGGTGTGCCCCGCAAGAAGGGCGGTCAGCCCTCGAACAGAACCGGGCCCCAGACCTTCTCCTTGCCGTGTGCCCGCGCAGGGAGGATCCGCAAACCCAAACAGAACCGGGTCTCAGACCTCCCCCTTTTTTGTGCCCCAAGGGAAAATCCACGGCGGGCACAACGGGGGCACACAAAATGTAGCAAGGTCACCTATGGGCTCTTATAGCCGAACAAGACCATAACCAACGTCAATCAAAGGTGTTTTTACATTTCAACTATGGCCGGATTTGGTTGGCACGGGTCTACGGATTGTGGTTCACACGGGAGAGGTCCAAGGTTCGATCCCTTGTGCGCCCACCATCCATCCTCCGGCCCCCTGTACTATCGAGAACAATTCCGGACAGTTGACGGCTGAGTTGGCGCTTGCCGGGAGCGTTCCATCAAAAAATTCGCAAAACAACCCCATGCACAGTAGACGGCACCAGCGGGATCAAGGGGTTACGATTTTTCCGAAATCGCGTTTGACTTTTCGGGCAAAACAGCGGCAGGATGGCATGGTCGGAAGAGGCGCACGGAGACTCATCGCCTGGAGCGGCCGGACGCATGGATGAGCAGGACGTCGGCTCACGGAGTGCGAACCGGCAATCCTTGTTCCGCAAGCACACGCACAGGCGGAAAAGAAACGCAATCGACGACGTCGAACAGCACGCTGATGCTGCCGTTGAATGACTGCGCGAAGGCGATCGCGTCATCACGCTCTGCGTCGGCGATTTGTGTGCCGAGCGTGCAATGAGGTCGCCAGTTTTCGGGCCGATAGTGCAGCCGACAAAAGGCTGGATCGATTGCAGCGCTGATCGAAGCGTGCCACCTGAGGAGCGTTTCATCGAATTCCGGCTCCGCCCAGAGCACGAGCGGCGGACCTGCGAACCAACGAATTCGCTTGAACGCGACCAGCAATGGCCCTTCGTCCCCGACTGCGCGGAGCATGGCCTCCCACGCGGTCTTCGCGGCAATCTCGGGCGCATCGTAGATCGCGAATGTAAAATGCGGCTGATAGCCGAGAGCCCTCATCGAAGGCTGGCTCTCAAACGCTGCAACTTCATCCCACAAGGCTTCAATCCGCTTTGCCGAGGAATCGTCAGACCGAATGTTGATAGCCAAAGCCATGCGGTTGGTCGCTCAATGAGCCAATGGTTTTCCATCTCACCGTTGACGCCAAAACCATGCCTTTTGTGCGCTAGTGAGCCATAAGAACGGGGGTATCCGCGTGCTCCATGATATAGCTGGTCGCCCCACCGAATATCATCTGCCGTAACCGCGTGCGGGTAAAGGCTCCTTTGATCAATAGATCGCAACCGTGTGCCCTGGCGGCATCGAGGACCGCCTCACCAGTTTCGCGCCCGTCCAGCTCAACGCTGATCAACCTGGCCGCAATGCCATTGTATTGGAGTTGCCGAGCGATCTGACCGGCAGACGGTCCTGGCACCGCTTGGCCGCCGACAACAGTTAGGACCGATACTCTTTCGGCCAGACGAAGCAACGGCATGGCAAATGCGTTTGCTCGAGCTTGCTCGGTACTCCCGTTCCAGTGGATCATGATGTTTGTTCCGACGCTTTTTCGTGCATTCGACGGCACCAGTAGAACGGGCCTGCCGCTCTCAAACAGCGCGGACTCAATCGCGCGGCGATGAGGGCCCGCAGCATCAATATCCGACCGCGCCATCACGATCAGATCGAAAGCGCGCCCATAACTTCCGACAAAGTCTTCGCCCTCAGGCGCGTTCTCCATCCAGCCGAAGCATGGCGGGTTCGATCCTGCGGTGGCTCGAGGAACATCATGCTTCAGCATGAATGCCTCGAAAAAGTTGCGCATGTCGTTCAGTTCGGCTTCGCTCTGCACTTGATACGTATCCAGGAGAATGCCGGTGGCCAATTCGGCGGCCGCATATTGAGGGATGCCGAACCGCAGTGGAAAACCTTCGATATAGGCGCCGGAACGTCGCGCGAGGTCTAAGGCCACAGCGAGCGTGGATGTCATCATCGGAATATTCTGAAGTGGGACCAAGAGCGTCTTCATTTGAATCTCCGATTTTTCTGACGAAGATTGACGGAGGAAGCCTGGCTTTCAAATTGGAGCAGCGCCTCCGATAGCTTTACCTTGCGAGCCGTTCCGTTTGCCACCGGCAATGGTTGCCATCATGCGGCCTGCTCGAGCCTCGTATCGATCTCCTGGCGTAGCGCCGCGAAGTCGATTGGTTTGGTCAACAGGTCGGCGGCGCCCTTCTCCAGCGCCTTGCGCTTGGTCTCGGCATCACCGTAGGCCGTGATCATGATGACAGGTACATCGGGGCGGGCCGAGCGCACGATAGGCAGCATCTCCAGTCCGCTCATTCCGGGCATGTTGATGTCGGACAGGATCAGAATCAGGGCGGCATCCCGAATCTCGGCCGCGCGCTGCAACGCCAGGGGTGCCGAGGATACGAACTCCATCAGAAAACGACCGGCGCGCAGATCGCGCCGAAACTGCTGACGGAACAGCGCCTCGACATCGGGCTCGTCGTCGACCACCATGATATAGACGCTCAACTTCTGCCTCCGCTCTGCAACGGTGCTGCCCGCGTACGCGGCAGCGTAATGATGAACTCGGTGTATTCGCCCGGCTCGGTATCGACCTCGATGCTGCCGCCGTGCTGTTTCACAATAATGTCGTGGCAGATTGAAAGCCCAAGGCCGGTTCCTTCGCCGGCCGGCTTGGTCGTGAAGAATGGATTGAATATCTTCTCTCTGACATCGGCCGGGATGCCGGTGCCATTGTCGCGAATGCGAATTTCGACGGCGCCGCCGAGGTCTGTGGTCGTCGCACGCAGCCTTGGCTCGAAGCCGTCACCGACGGCGTCCTTTTGTTTGTTGGCCGCGTAGAAACCGTTTGAAACCAGATTGAGGAACACCCGCGTGATTTCCTGCGGATACAGCTCGAGCGCTCCCGCAGACGGGTCCAGTTTTCTTTCAAGCGTGATATTGAAGCCGGCTCTTTCAGCGCGGGCTCCGTGATAAGCGAGGTTGAGGCTTTCTTCGAGGATGGCGTTGATGTCCGCCGCGCGGCGTTCGCCAGACCCTTCGCGGGAGTGCAGAAGCATATTCTTGACAATGGAATCGGCGCGCGTTCCGTGCTGCACGATCTTTTCCAGGTTACCTTGCAGCATGTGGATCAGCGCATCGATGTCCTGCCTTTCCGCCTCGCCCAGGCTGGCTGAGCGCAGCGCTTCGCCGAGCTCGTCGGTGAGTTCGGAGGACAGCGCAGCAAAATTGTTGACGAAATTGAGCGGGTTCTTGATCTCGTGCGCAATGCCGGCGGTGAGTTGCCCGAGCGAGGCAAGTTTCTCGGTCTGGATCAGCCGATCCTGCGCATTTCGCAATTCTTCGAGCGATTGCGACAATTCCATGGTGCGCTCGCGCAGTTCATTCAGCAGGCGTGCATTCTCGATCGCGATTACGCCCTGATGTGCGAAGTTGGACACGAGCTCGATCTGCTTGTCTGTGAAGGATTTCACTTCCTGGCGGAAGATCGTGATGGTGCCAATCAGCTCATCTTCCTTGAGCATGGGCACGATGACGAGGGTCCTTGCGCCGGCGAGGTCAGCGAGCGCGCGAACATTGGAGTTGCCTTCGATATAGGGCGGCTGCGTCCTGATGTCGTCGATATGAACCGTCTGATGAGTCTTCTCGACGGTGCCGAGCCCGCTCGCGGGATGTGGGCGAATGTTCTGGTAGAGCCGGGTATCGACATAAGCTTGCGGCGCGTTGTGCAATGCGACCGTGCGAAAGCCGCCCTCCTCGTAGAGATTCATGGTGCCAAAACCGGCGCCGCAAATTCGCGTCGCATTCTCCAGCATTTTGTGAAAGACTGGGGTGAGTGCGCCCGATGAAGCGCTGATGATTTCCAGCACCTCCGACGTTGCCGTCTGCCGCTCCAGCGATTCATTCAATTGCTCGAACAGACGCACATTGCCGATGGCGATAACAGCCTGATCGGCAAAGGTCTGCAGCAAGGCGATCTGCTTGTCGTCGAATGGGCGCACCTCCATACGACGCAGCACGATCGCCCCCATGCTCTCGCCTTCGCGCAAGAGCGGCACACTCAAAACAGTCCGAACGTTTGAGCGAGCCGCATATTCGCGTCCTATCGGGTATTCCTCTCCATCGGGCCCAAGCAAGTCGTGCACTTGAACGGTGCGACGATCGACAATCGCCCGGCCGGTGGGCGATTTGACGCTGATCGCCCGCCGGCTCCACACCACGGGAACTTGTCCATGGTGCGCCTCGATGACGATATCGTCGCCATCCCTCAGAACGACCAAAGCATCATATGCCTCGCAAAGCCCACATGCGCTTTCCACGATCGCCTTGAGCACCGGTCCGACTTCGGTCGGAGAGGAGGCGATGACCCTCAAGATATTGGCGCTTCCGGTCTGGTACGTCAGCGCCTCGGATAGATCTCGCGTCCTGGTCTGCAATTGTTCGAAGAGCCGGACATTCTCGATGGCGATCACCGCCTGATCGGCAAACGTCGCGACGAGCTCGATCTGCTTCTCGGTGAAGGGCTGCACGCGCTTGCGGGCGATCACGATCGCGCCGATCGGCTCATTCTCGCGCAGGAGGGGAACACCGAGCGCGGTGCGCTGACCAGCCATGTTGATCGACGCCTGCAGGCCGTATTCGGGATCGGCAGCGACGTCGAGGATCTGCACCGGACGGCGTTCGAGGACGGCCCGACCTGTGACCGTGCTCCGGTCGGAGGCGATCGGGTGAGCCTGCAGAAAGGCGATGTATTCCTCGGAGAACCCGACCGCTGCTCCGGCCTGATATTCATCGCCCTCGCGGCGCATGATGAATGCCATCTCCGCCTCGCACAGCCGAGCCGCCGATTCGACCAGCGTGTCGAGCACGGTTTGCAGATCGAAGGTCGAGCGGCTGATCACCTTCAGCACATCGGCAGTCGCGGTTTGCTGCTGGAGCGACTCGGCGAGATCGCGCGTCTTCGCCTGGACCTCATCGAACAGCCGCACATTCTCGATCGCGATCACGGCCTGATCAGCGAAAGTGGAGACCAGGTCGATCTGCTTGTCCGTGAACGAGTTCGCGGTCTTGCGTCCCAGGAATAGCACGCCGATCGCTTCTCCGGACCGAAGCAGGGGTACGCCCAAAAGAGTGCGGTAACCGCCGGCCCTCTGTTGCTCGGGATAGGCATAGTCGCGATCGACCAGGACATCCGGGATCTGAACAGCCTTGCCGCACAGCAGGACGCGCCCGACCAGGCTACCGCGTCCAGCACTGAGCCGAACGCCCGCCGAGACCTTGGCCCATTCGGGCGAGAAATTGTACCGAGTTGCATGATAGTACGAACCATCGGTGTCCTGCCGGACGATTGCCGCCATGTCGGCCCCACACAGCGACGCCGCCGATTCCGTCAGCGTGTCGAGAACCGTTTGCAAATCGAACGCGGAGCGACTGATGACTTTCAACACATCGGCGGTCGCGGTCTGCTGCTGCAGCGATTCCCGCAAGTCGTCGGTACGCGCCTGCACCTCGTCGAACAGCCGCGCGTTTTCTATGGCGATGACAGCCTGGTCGGCGAAGGTCTGCAGAAGCTGCACATGATGCGGAGCGAAGGCGCCCGGCTCGGCCCGCGTGACGCTGATCATGCCGATCACCGTGCCGCCGGTCGCGAGCGGAACGAACAACATGCTGCGAAAGCCGCGGGCACGCGCGATGAATTTGATGTCGTTCGTCAGCGCTTCAGTATCGGGGGTCGGCACCACCTTGCCGGCCTGTGTCCTCGCCATACTCTCGAAATCGGCGATCGCACGCGGAAACATCTTCTTCAAAGCTTCATCGGCGGCAGAATTCGTCGGCGTGAACGCCGCCAAGTGGGCATTGCCGTCGATGAAGCGGAATACGGTCGTCGAAAAGCCGCCGAGCAAGGCATTTGCGCGCCTTGCGATAGCATCGAATACCGGTTTCACCTCCGATGGCGAACTGGCGATGATCTTGAGAATGTCCGCGGTGGCGGTCTCGCGATCCTGTGCGGCGCGCAATTCGGCCAGGAGCCGCGCGTTCTCCTGCTGCAAATCCGCCACAACGTCCTGAGGAAGCGCGGCCATGATGAAAATCCACGTCGCCAGCCGGTTCGCGGCCGACGTCAAAATCTAATCAAGAAAGCGTCGGGAATTATTCCACCATCAGGTGCTTCCGGCCAGACATATCGTGAGTTGATTTTCAATCGACTACGCGTCAATTCGCGTTTCGCGATCGACCGAAGGGCGGTTTCACACGATGCCGCTGGAGGCCGATTTGCCCTGCGGATCCGCATGGTTCAGGCCCCCAAGGGGAATCGCGGGACCAAGTGCCGCGAGCGCCGTAGGTTGCGTCGCGAAACACCATTATCTCGAGCAGCAAGAGCCGGCCCGTGAGGCGACCGATCCGAGATTTCAGGACCAACTCATCGGCAAATTGACCGAACTGACGAGCGTCGAGCTGCCGGAGGCGTGACGCACGACAAGATGAAGACGAAACGCTGCAACGAGAGAGGTGCACTCCCTCTCCCGCTTGCGGGCAGGGCTATCGCATATGAATTGCACGGGGACTGTCTGCAGGCTTGCTCCGCCTCTCCCGCTTGCGGGAGAGGTGAACGAACCTCGCGGCGATCGAGCCTTCATTCGTCGTCATTGCAAGTGCGCCGAAGCAATGACGGGGTAGGTTTCAGGCCGCCTTCGGCCGCCAGGCCGTGTAGAAACCGATCAGTGTCCCCATGGCGACCAGCGCGGCCGCCAGCAGCACCTGCAATTGGCCATCGTCGGTGGGACCGATGGACGACACCAGCCTGGTCACGATGACGAACAGAATGCCCACGGCGGCCGCGGCACCCACGCAGAGATAAGCGAGCTCGCGCGTCAAGCTGCGGCCGAGCAGTCCGAGCGCCGTGAAATACATCGAACAGGCGTTGGGATGAACGAACAAGGCAATGCGCGCATAGCGGCCATAGGCGTCGAACAGGGACTCGCATCGGCGCAGGGCCGCCTTCGAGGCCACCCGCTGCAGAAACGGCCTGAAGAAACGCGCCTGTCCATAGCTGAGAACGGCGCCCAGGATGATGGCGAGCCACGCCGCGACGAATACGGAGCCATCCACGGCCTTCGGACTGAGCGCCACGGACATCAGGATGAGGGCGGTGCCGGGAAAATAGCCGAAATACGGGAAGATGGCTTCCACCAGCACGCAGGCAAACATGAAGGCTGGAAACCATGCCGATCCGGTCGCGCCATGGACGATGGCGTTCAGGTCGAACAAGCTCGTCCTGTACAGAACGAGGTACATGCACATGGCCAGTCCAGCCAGCGCGTAGAACGGCAAGGCTCCCGACAAAAACCGTCTCATCCAATCATCAACTTCGTTTGGCGGAGACGACGGCCTCGCGCTGTTCCGGATCATACTTTAGGCCAATGGGATTGCTGCTGTCGATGGCGCTCTTTGCCACGCAATCCTCGCCTGGAATTGCGCGTGCTACGCGATCGACAGAATCTCGATCTCCTGCGCGCCTGACACAACGACGTCTCCGACCGCCTTTCCCATCAGCGACCGCGCAACCGGCGCGACGAACGAGATCGACCCCGCTTTCGGATCGGCTTCGTCCTCGCCGACGATGCGGTAGGTCTGCACGCGGCCATCGTTGCGGCTGAACGTTACCGTGCTGCCGAAGGCGACGACGTCGGTCGCGGTCGGATCGGGCATGACCTGCGCCGTGCGCAGCCTTTCGGTGAGATAGCGGACGTCGCGCAAGGGCACGGCCGACTGCCGGCGCTTCTCGTTGACGTCATCGATGCGTTGCGCGGCTTCATAGGCCTCGCGCGCTTCGGCAAGCTGGGTCTGCAACGCCTTGTAGCCCGCTTCGGTCACGAGGTTCGGATGCGGCGAGATCGGGCGATCCGGCAACAGCGTCTCGGACGCGGTTTCGGCGCTCTCTTCCTTGGTAAAGGCGACGCTCAATTGAAGATCCTGTCGAGCTGTTTTGGATGGCGACGCCGCGCGCCGCCGAGTGCACTGAACTATATCTCAAGTTCGACGAAACGGCGCAGCTTGAAAACAAGGTCCGGCATGGCCTGGCGGAACCGCGTTGCATTCTGGAACGTGGTCGAGAACGGCGCGAAGGTGAGCATGGCGTTCCAGTTCCGGAAGCCATAGACCGTGACCGAAACGCCGGAGCTCGGGAAATCCTCCAGCTTGCGCAACTCGCCGAGCACGAGATCGGCGATCGCCTCCGCCGGCAGCAGGCGCTTGCCGTCCCGCGTGGTCGCGATTTGCGCGGGCGGCTCGACCGGTGTCGTGGCAGCCGGCGCGTCATCGGCCGCGTTCCCGGCCGTGGCCGGTGCCGGATCGGAGCTGGACGTCTCGCCCGGCTCGATTCCATCCGCCGGCACAGTCGGCGGACCATCGGCGAGCGGTGCAAAACTGTCTGCGCGCCTGTTGCCTCCCAGGATGCCGCTGATCATCGCCACAAGGCCCGCGTCCTTCACCTCGTCATTCATTACTCCCCCGGGGCATCGGTCTACTCTAGCACCGCTCCCGCAGACCGCCACCGACGATGGCACCGGCGGCACGATGTTCGGTCGCGTCACGCCGCTTGCGATCCGCTACCGCTTGTCGAACGGAATATACTGCTGGTACCGCTTCGGCACTGAGCTGCGGTAGCGCGCCGGCACGGTGCCGGTGTCGATCGAATGATCGATCTCCTGCTGCCGGGTCATCTTCTTCTTCGCAGGCTTCTTCGACGCGCTCTTCCTGGCGTCGGTCGGCTGGCTGGAGCTGTCGGTGGTTGCGCTTGGCGCTGTCGTCGTCGCGGCAGGCGCAGCGGTTGTCGCGGGAGGCGTAGCAGTTCCGCCGGCGGGCGGGGCACTTTGCGCCAGCGCAAGCGGCGTCTGCATCGTGAGCAGCAGCGCGGCCGTCGCAGCCAGCAAATATGAATTCTGCATCAGAACCTCCAAAATGCCTGATCCGAAGAAGGCAAGCCTAGTCCCGCGGGATCGAGGCGTGCAAGTTCGTCGAATAGCTCGGAACCCGCGCGCGAACTGTGGTGGAGATCACATTGCCCGCCACCGGCTGCGGTCACGATGATTTCACCTCGAACGCATCCGGCGTCGCGGACACCAATATAGGCATGACCGTGCATCAGACAGTCCAGCGGGAACGCCAAGCACGGCCGTTCCATCCTCGAAGGAGATTGAAATGCGCCGCACCATCCTCACCCTTGCATCGTTCGCGACCTTGATCGCCGCGTCGTTGTCGGCGGCTCCGGCCCAGGCCGCGAACGACAGGTATTGCCTGCAAGGCCGCCACTGGGGTTACCCCGGCAACTGCCAGTTCGCCAGCTACCAGCAATGTGCCGCCAGCGCCTCCGGCACATCGGCTTATTGCGGCATCAACCCGCGCTACGCCTACTCGCAACCCTATTATTATTGACGAGTTGGCGGCGCGCACACCACGCGCGCCGCGCTCGATCATACCGTTCTCGTGCTGACCGTCTGGGGCTGCTTAACCCGGCCGGCAGATCGGGCGAACTTCGGGTAAGGGGTCCAAGCGGGAACGGTCGGCCGCGGAGAGCTGTGCATCGCGCACTTCATTGCCGCAGCCAGGAACCTTTTCAGCGCGGCGCGGTTGGCGTCGCGATGGCGACCGAGTACGGCCGCCGCTCACGAAGACCGCGCGGACGAGTGCCCTGAGCGGCCGTCCTCTGCAGTGTCGTCCTGCGCCCTTGCAGCTGACATCGGTGCACGCTCAGCGGACGACGGGACAGGGACAGCAAATGAGGCCTGTAGCGCGACAGCCCTTCAAACCACGCACCACCGAAGAACTGATGGCGCTGCTCAGCGCCGTCGCGACCGCAATTCTGACCGTCATCATCATTTCGATGCTCTATTTCGGCCGGGATATCTTCGTGCCCGTTGCGCTGGCTGTTCTCCTCAGCTTCGTGCTAGCGCCGCTGGTCGGAATGTTGCAGCGCATCCGTGTCCCGCGGGGATTGGCGGTCGTCAGCGTGGTCGTCGTTGCGTTCATGCTGATCTTCGCGATGGGAAGCCTTCTCGCCGCTCAGCTGACGCAACTCGCGGGTGACCTGCCCCGATATCAATCGACGATCAGCGAGAAGATCCAGGCATTTCGGGATACCAAGGCCGGCAGGGGCACGCTGGAGCGTGCATCCGACATGCTGAAGGATCTCAGCAAGGAGCTCGATAAACCGAAAGACGCCCCATCCGCGCGCAGCCCCGGCATGATCGCGGGCTCGAATCCCTCCGCGCCACCGGTCCCGGTCGAAGTACGCCAGCCCGATCCCGGCGCGTTGGAAAGTCTACGAACCTTGATTTCTCCGCTCATTCATCCGCTCGCGACCACCGGCATCATCATCATCTTCGTCGTCTTCATTCTCATTCAACGCGAGGATCTGCGCAACCGTTTCATCCGGCTGGCGGGCTCGTCGGATCTGCAGCGTACGACCGCTGCGCTGGACGATGCAGCGAGCCGCCTCAGCAAGCTGTTTCTGACCCAGCTCATCCTGAACGGCGCATTCGGCGTGGTGATCGGCACCGGCCTCTGGTTCATCGGAATTCCAAGCGCGATTCTCTGGGGCATCCTTGCGGCTGCGCTTCGCTTCGTGCCCTATGTGGGCGCTGTCATCGCGGCCGCATTCCCGCTGGCGCTGGCGGTCGCCATCGATCCCGGCTGGTCGATGCTGCTTTGGACGCTCGCTCTATTTCTCGTCGTCGAACCGCTCGTGGGCCACGTCGTCGAGCCGATGGTCTACGGCCGCAGTACGGGGCTCTCCCCCGTCGCCGTGGTCGCGTCGGCAACGTTCTGGACAGCGCTTTGGGGACCGATCGGGTTCGTCCTCGCCACTCCCCTCACGATTTGCCTCGTGGTCCTCGGGCGGCATGTGGAGCGACTGGAATTTCTCGACGTCATGTTCGGAGACCGACCGGCGCTCTCTCCTCCGGAAATATTCTACCAGCGGATGCTGGCGGGGGATCCCACGGAAGCGGCCGAAAAGGCCGAGGAGTTCCTGAAGGAGCGTTCGCTGGCTTCGTACTATGATGAGGTCGCCCTGAAGGGTTTGCAGCTGGCGCAAGCCGACGCCGAGCGTAATACGCTCGACCAGGAACGTCTCACGAAGATCCGGGACGCCGTCAGCGAATTCGCCGCCGATCTTGCCGATCAGGACGACCGGCCGCCGGCGAAGAGCAGTTCAACCACCGATGCCGAGGCATCGTCCGCGGTGGAAGGCGTTGCGGAGAATACCGCCAATGAACACTTGCCTTACCTCCGCAGGGAAACTCTCCCGCCGGATTGGCAGGGTGAACACCCCGTCCTGTGCGTGGCCGGACGCACCCTGATCGATGAGGCGGCCGCGATCATGCTGGCTCAGCTCTCGACTGAGCACGGCCTCGCTGCGCGGGTCGAAGCGGCAGCATCGCTTTCCACGACGAACGTCTTTCGCCTGGATACGACGGGCGTTGCGATCGTCTGCCTGGTCTATCTCGATGCCCGCGCCGCGGCACACATGCGGTACTCCGTCCGGCGTCTGAGACGGAAATTGCCGAAGGCAACCATCATCCTGGGCTGCTGGGTCAAAGACATGGACCCGGCGGCCCTGGAATTGCTGCGCGAAGGCGCCAAGGCTGACCTCGTTGCGACGAGCATCGGCGAGGCCGTCAGACTGTGCATCGAAGCGACGGGCGCAAGGGAACACGGTCACGAGGCAGGGACGGATAAATCCACAACGGCTGCAGCGTGAGACTGCCATCGATGTCGGCTCCGGCCGACAAGGGGCGACGCTGCCAGACGGGGCGACCTCCGCCTCATCCTCGAAAGCTGACCTTGTGTGAGTACGCGTGCTACGGCGCGGCGCCGAGCCCGACCTCAGCGAGCCGCGCCGCGAACCAGCGCGACAGCGGCTGATCGACGATGCTGCTGACATACACTTCCGAGATCTTGACGCCTTGCATGTCCAGCACCAGCAGCAGACCGATCCAAAAGGGAAACCAGACATGCACGTCGGTCAGCGCCTGCAGCTTGTGCTCGTCGTGCTCCAGCGGCGTGTGATTGTTGGCCTTGCGGATCTCGATCGCGAGCAGATTATTCGGGATCTCGCGCTGATGCACGACGACATCGGGGTAGATCGACTTGCCGAGATGGTCGTCGGTCGAGATGATGGTGCCGTGCGGCAGATGCAGCGTGCGCTCGCCGAGCCGGTCGTAGTTGCAGTCGACTGACCAGCCCGGAAACTGCTTCTCCAGATGCACGGCGAAGCGGTGGGTGACCGCCCGCTCGCCGACGTCCTTCTCGAACAGGAAACCCTCGTGGGCGTAGAAGTCCTGGAGCGCCGCGATCACCTTGTTCAGCTCGGTCTGCATCGTGCCTCCGGGCTCGCGGCGCTCTGTCTGGTGCCGTCCTACATCTGGACTTCGATCAGCCGCGGTCCGGGCTCGGCGACCGCTTCGGCCAGCGCCTTGTTGAACTCGTCGGCATTGGTGACGGCGCGGCCGGGCACGCCCATGCCCTTGGCCAGCGCCACGAAATCCAGCGTCGGACGGTCGAGCCTGAGCATGTCGTTGGCGCGCTGGCCGGGCTCGCCCGCGCCGACATTGTCGAACTCGCCGCGCAGGATCTGGTAGATACGGTTCGCGAACACGATGGTGACGATGTCGAGGTTCTCGCGCGCCTGCGTCCACAGCGACTGGATCGTGTACATCGCGCTGCCGTCGCCGACCATGGTGATCACCTTGCGATCCGGACAGGCGATCGCAGCGCCGATCGACAGCGGCGTGGAGAAGCCGATCGAGCCGCCCATGTTCTGGAGCCAGTCGTGCGGGGCGGCGGCCGCCGTCGGCGGGAAGAAGCCGCGGCCGGTGGTCAGGGATTCGTCGACCATGATCGCGTTCTCGGGGATCGCACAGGCGATCGCCTGCGCGATCGTGGCGAAGGTGAGCGCGCCGGTCGGCTTGACCAGTTCGGCCAAAGCCTGCGGCTTGACGTCCCTGGCGCTGGCCTTCACCGCGCCGGCGAGCGCCTCCAGCGCCGCGACCGAGTTTTCGCCCCAGGAGGTCATGCGATGGACCTCGCAGCCTTGCGGCTTGAGCATGCTCGGCTTGTTCGGATAGGCGAAGAAGGCCACGGGATCGTCGGACTCGACCAGCACGATGTGACGGAACTTCGCCAGCATCGGCAGGGCCTGATCGATCACGTAGTGGATGCGATCGATCGAGAAACGGCCGCGGCCGCGCGCCATCTTGGGGCGGAAGGTCGGGCCCATCACGGTGCAGCCGGTCTTGCCGGCGATGCGCTCGGCCAGCGCCAGGCCCTGCTCGCTCAGGGCGCTTCCGGTCATCAGGAGCAGCGTGCCCTCGCCGTCGCCATGCAGGATTCTTGCGGCCTGCTCGACCGCCTGCGGCGAATAGCTCGCACGTTGCTGCTCGGCCGGAACCTCGGCGATGCCGTCGGCCTCGTTCCAGGCGGTGTCGGCGGGCAGGATCAGGGTCGCGATCTGCGGCGGCGCGCTTTTGGCGGCGGCAATCGCCGCGGCACCGTCGGCGGCGACCGATTTGGCGTCCGGCGAGGTGCGGACCCAGGACGACATCGGCCGGGCCAGACCCTCGATATCGGAGGTCAGCGGCGCGTTGTAGCCGATATGGTAGACGGCGTGCTGGCCGACGATGTTGACGATGCCGGAGTTCGCCTTCTTGGCATTGTGCAGATTGGCAAGCCCGTTGGCGAGGCCGGGGCCGAGATGCAGCAGCGTCGAGGCCGGCGTTCCCTTCATGCGGAAATAGCCGTCGGCAGCGCCCGTCACCACGCCCTCGAACAGGCCGAGCACGCAGCGCATGCCCGGCACGCGGTCGAGCGCTGCGACAAAATGCATCTCGGAGGTACCGGGGTTGGTGAAGCAGACGTCCACCCCACCCTTAACCATCGTCCGCACCAGGCTTTCCGCACCGTTCATCCCAAAGCTCCCGCAACCGGCCATGTCCAGATATCCGTCCGATCAATCATTGTTCGCGCGTCCCGTCAAAGCAATAGCCGGCATCGCCGCCCTGCCCCGCGCGACGATGCGCCGGTTTGGCTAATGGTTTTCGGCAAATTGTGGTTGCCGATTTGGTAACGCCAATGGTCAAGCATGGCATCCCTCACGGGCCCGTGGCTTGCGGAATGCCTGCAAATATGGCCTGTGGCATTCATTGAATCGATTTCTTTCTGGGGGAGACAATGATCCGGTTTTTTGCCGCGCCGATTGCCGCCATCGTACTGCTGTCGGCCACGGCGGGCGGCGCGTTCGCCGAAGAGTTCGACACGCGCGACATCATGGGTGGCGGCCCGAACTTCTTCCGTTCCGGCGCAAATCCCGTTCCCCGCACCACCGTCATGTACAACGGCAACTACGCCCCCGGCACGGTCGTGGTGAACACCAGCGAGCGCCGGCTCTACCTGGTTCTCCCCAACGGCCAGGCCCTGCGCTACGGCATCGGCGTCGGCCGCGACGGCTTCCGCTGGGGCGGGGTGCACAAGATCACCGCCAAGAGGGAATGGCCGGACTGGACGCCGCCGTCGCAGATGCTGGCCCGCCGGCCCGACCTGCCACGCCACATGAAGGGCGGCGTCGACAATCCGCTCGGCGCCCGCGCGATGTATCTGGGCTCGACGCTGTACCGCATCCATGGTTCCAACGAGCCGGAGACGATCGGCCAGGCCGTCTCCTCAGGCTGCTTCCGCATGACCAACGACGACGTCACTGACCTCTACAGCCGCGTCGCCGTCGGCACCACCGTGGTGGTGCTGAACAACTAGCCGAACGGCCGCAGCGGGAACCCGCAAGGCGCATGAATTTGCGGACTTGTGTGCGCGAGGCGAATGCGGCAGCGTCGGGCAACAATGAGCGCATTGACTCCGTCCTCGCCCGCCCTTCGCTTCGCCCTATTGGCGCTCGCCGCGTTCATATTGGTGCCTGACGCCGCCTCCATGGCTGCCGCGGGCGAATTGCCCGCGGTCTCCTCGCGCCAGCGCGCCGAGAAGAAAAGCTTCACCGACGGCGAGATCATCGAAGGCTTCCTGAAGACGGCCTTCGGCGCCGAATATCACCTCGCCGGCCGCGTCGACCGCATCCGCAAGTTCGACGGGCCGGTGCGCGTGTTCGCTGAGAGCGACCGCGCCGACCGCAAGACGCAGCTCGCAAGAGTCGTGGCCGACATCGCCCACCGGGTGCAGCATCTCGACATCGCCATGATCGACAGCAACGAAGCGGCGAATGTGCGGGTCAAGCTGGTGCGCGACCGCGACCTCTACCGCACCCTCACCAGCTTCTACGGCGCCGAGAAGGCGCGCGAGATCCGCACCTCGCTCGACCCGCAATGCCTGTCCGGCTTTCGCAAGAACGACGATTTCGAGATCGAGCATTCCGACGTCATTCTCACCGTCGACAACGGCGATTTCACCTTCCTCGACTGCGCCTATGAGGAGCTCCTGCAATCGCTCGGGCCCATCAACGACACCGCAAGCGTGCCGTGGACCATGTTCAACGACAACGTCTCGATGGGCTATTTCGACGTCTACGACCAGTACATCCTCAACCTGCTCTACGATCCCCGCATCAAGGCGGGCATGACCGTGGCGGAGGTCAAGGCGGTGCTGCCCGCCGTGCTCAAGGACGTGCGCGCCTGGGTGAAGCGGGTGAATGATCTGAAGGAGTGAGTCCGGTCGTCATTGAGAGCACGGCGACCCCGCACTCGTGCCCCGGACGCATCGCAGCGCCTCTTCGGCGATGCGCTGCAGAGCCGGGGCCCATCTCGCTAAGCTCTCCCGTACCGCCTTCTGGGTCCCGGCTCGGCGTTGCAACGCCAAGGCGTTGCAACGCGTCCGGGACACCCGCCCAACGAACTACTGCACCAGATCGGCCACCGTCGTTGCGGCCTTCAGGCCCGTGCCGGTGAGAACGGAGACCGTGGTCTCGTTCGTCTTGATCGATCCAACGGCTGCGAGCTTGTCCAGTGCGGCCGCCGCGCTGGCACTGGTCGGCTCGGCGAACCAGGCCCTGGCGCGCGAGACGCCGCAAGGCTGCGACGATCTCGTCCTCGGTAAGCGCGACGGTGCCGCCCCCGCTTTCGCGCAAGGCGGCGATGATCTCGCGCAGGCGCAACGGATTCTTGATCGCGGTGCCTTCGGCGATAGTCTTGTGCACCTCGCGCGCGACGGGCGTATCGACGCCGGCCTTGAAGCTCGCATCGATCGGCGAGCAATTCTGCGGCTGCGCCGCGAACAGGCGCGGCAGCTTCGATATCTGCCCGGCTTTCTTGAGCTCGCGGAAACCGAAGGCGCAGCCCAGGAGGCTGCTGCCGGCGCCGACGGGGACGATGACGTTGTCGGGCGCGCGAAAGCCGAGATCCTCCCAGATCTCATAGGCGAGCGATTTGGTGCCTTCGAGGAAGAACGGCTGCCAATTGTGGCTGGCGTAGAAGGTCTGGCTCGACTGGCGGATGGCCTCGGCTTCCGACTCCTCGCGTGGCCCTTCGACGAGTTGCACCTCGGCGCCATAGGCCCTCACCTGCGCGATCTTGGCCGGCGACGTAGACGCGGGCGCGAGGATCTTCACGCGCATGCCGCCGGCGGCGCCAAGCCCTGCCATCGACGAGCCGCCATTGCCCGACGAGTCCTCCAGAATGGCATCGACACCGATCTGCCGCAGGAAGGACAGCATCACGGAAGAGCCGCGGTCCTTGAAGCTGCCGGTCGGGTTGAACCATTCGAGCTTGAAGAAGGGCCGCAGGTTACCCCAACCTTGCTGGATCAGCGGCGTACAGCCCTCTCCGAGCGAGATCGGATTTGCGATCTCGACCGGCAATGCCGCCCGGTAGCGCCAAAGCGACCGCGTCCGGCCATCGATGTCCTTGCGCGAGATGCCGGCACCCGGCGTCACCAGCAGCGGCGTGCGCTCGTCCGTGCACCAGCGCGGCTGGTCGAGCGGATAGAGCTGTCCGTTGCGGGGGTCGATGTAGCTGGCGGCGGGCATTGGGGTCTCCAAGACAAGGACGATCTGCGATCGGACGGATGACACGTTTAGTCCGGGATTCGACGCTGGCCGAGCGAAAGGATACACAACCCCTTGAAAACATGAAAAATATAAATACTTCAAGTCCTTAAGCAGATCCCGCCGGCAGGGCGGCTGGCTTGGCCCGCGCGAGGACCCGGCGCTGAAGGCGCCCCCTGCAAGCCCGCCAATGACGGGAATGTGGTCGCAAACGGCCCTGCCCGCCTGGCACGATTAACTTGTCTGTCGTCGCCGGCCGCTACAATATGTTGGATTGAGCTTGCGCCACCGCTGTTCTTCGGCAGGCAACGCAAGCGAGCCAGGCCCGTCCGAGCGGCGGGCCGTTGGCTTTTTGGGAGCCTGGACATGAGCCGTGCCAACCGTACCGACCACATCCGCCTGACCTCCCATCCGGAGCCGGGCAGGAAGGCCGCCTTTCCGATCCACTGGGGCGCCACTGACGCGCGCGCCCGCGGGCCGGTCATCGGCACGGTGTCGCGCGCCGGGGATCGCAACGTGATCGGCAGCCATGGCGGGTCCTACGCGATGTACCGCGCGCTCGCCGTCTCCGCCGGCGCACTCGATCCGATTCGCAGGCCCGATCTCACCAACACCTTTCCCGCCGCGACCATCGGGCCGTTCGAGCAATGGCGCGATCCGACAAAAATCGTCGCGCTCGATCCCTGGGGGCATCTCGTCGCCGAGAACTTCCGCCAGGAGATTGCCGAAGGCGCCGATATCCGCCCGAGCATCGCGGTGACGCGGGCGCGGCTCGACCTGCCGGAGATCCGCGAGGCGCTGGCCGCAAAGCGGCTGCGCGCCGACGGCGAGGTCGTGCATGCCAATGGCAGCGTCTCCGTGGTGAAGATCGCGATCGATCCGGTCTGGTATCTGCCGGGCCTTGCCGCGCGCTTCGGCACCGGCGAGACCGAATTGCGGCGCACGCTGTTCGAGCAGACCGCCGGCATGTTCCCGGAACTGGTGACGCGGCCGGACATGAAAGTGTTCCTGCCGCCGATCGGCGGCACCACGGTCTATCTGTTCGGCGACGTCACCAAGCTGCCGGACCATCGCACGAAAATCACCTGCCGCGTCCATGACGAGTGCAACGGCTCCGATGTGTTCGGCTCCGACATATGCACCTGCCGGCCCTATCTGATCCACGGCATCGAGGAATCCGCGCGCGGCGCTCAGGAAGGCGGGCTCGGGCTCGTCGTCTATAACCGGAAGGAGGGCCGCGCACTCGGCGAGGTCACCAAATTCCTGGTCTACAACGCCCGCAAGCGCCAGGAGGACGGCGATGCGGCCGCCGCCTACTTCGAGCGCACCGAATGCGTCGCCGGCGTCCAGGATGCACGCTTCCAGCAATTGATGCCGGATACGATCCACTGGCTCGGCCTCAAGCGCATCGACCGCTTCCTGTCGATGAGCGACATGAAACACGACGCGCTGACCTCGCAGGGCATCGACATCGTCGAGCGCGTGCCGATCCCGCCGGAGCTGATCCCGGCCGACGCCTATGTCGAGATCGCCGCGAAGAAGGCGGCCGGCTATTACTCGACCGACATCGCGCCGGAGCAGGACGTGAACGGCGTGGTCGGGCGCTCGCTGGAAAAATACTGATCGCGTGATGGCGGACGCATTGGAAATGCAGGCACGCTCGCTGCTCACCGCAAAGGCGGTGCGCGCGCGCGCCGGGCAGATGCTCGAGCTCGGCCTTGCCGGCAAGCTCTCACATTTCACGATCGATCTCGACCGCATGGATGGGGTCGCGGAGGCGGTGCTTACGGTCACGCGCAAAGCCTATCCGACGCTGGATATCCCCTTCCACGCGCGGTGGCGGCATTTTGTGCATGGCGGCGTCGACCGTTGGGCACGGCTTGCCGATCTTGCGTCCTGGCCGGATCGCGCTGCGCGGGCGCGCGCGGAATTCGACCTCGCCATCGTCAGCGTGCTGCTCGATGCCGGCGCGGGCGCCGCGTGGCGCTATCGCGACGCCGTGACGGGGCAAGGCATCGGCCGCTCCGAGGGGCTTGCGATCGCAAGCCTCGACATGTTCGCGGGCGGCCTCTTCTCACGCGATGCGCGTGCGCCATTCAGCGCCGATGCGGATGTGCTCGCAATGCTGCCGCCCACCGCACTCACATCCGCCTTTCAGGCGAGCGACGCCAATCCGCTGCTCGGCCTCGAAGGGCGCACCGATCTGCTGCAGCGTCTGGGGAACCTGGTGGCCCAGCGCGCAGACGTCTTCGGCCTGCACGACACGCCGCGGCCGGGCGGCCTGTTCGATCACATCGCGGCGCAGGCGGATGGCGGTGCCATCGCCGCGCCCGCAATCCTGTCGGCGGTGCTGAACCAGCTCGGACCGATCTGGCCGTCACGGCTCGAACTCGCCGGCATCCCGCTCGGCGATTGCTGGCGTCATCCGGCGATCAACGCCGATGACGCGACCGCGGGCCTCGTGCCGCTGCACAAGCTGTCGCAATGGCTGAGCTACTCGCTGATCGAGCCGCTCCAGCGCGCCGGCATCAAAGTGACCGACATCGACGGCCTGACTGGGCTGGCCGAATATCGCAATGGCGGGCTGTTCGTCGATCACGAGGTGCTGCGTCTGTGCGACGCCGCCGACGCCGGACGCGCGCATGCGGTGGATTCGCTGCTCGTCGTGGAGTGGCGCGCGCTGACGGTCGCGCTGCTCGATCGGCTGGCCGACCTGGTTCGCACCAAGCTCGGCCGCACGGCCGAGACATTGCCGCTCGCCAGCATCCTCGAAGGCGGCACCTGGGCCGCAGGCCGCACGATTGCCTTTTCGCGCCGTCCCGATGGTTCACCGCCGCTCAAGGTGATCAGCGACGGTACGGTTTTCTAGACCCTCTCCCCCTGTGGGAGAGGGTGGCTTCGCGAAAGCGGAGCCGGGTGAGGGGTTCTCTCCGCGGGAGCATCTCTCACTGGAGTTCGCGGAGAGTACCCCTCATCCGGCGCTTCGCGCCACCTTCTCCCACAAGGGGAGAAGGAAGAAAGGCATCCCATCATGGAAGGCGTCACGATCGTCGATCATCCCCTGGTGCAGCACAAGCTGACGCTGGTGCGGGACAAATCCATCTCGACCAAATCGTTTCGGGAGCTGATCAAGGAGATCGGCATGCTGCTCTGCTACGAGGTGACGCGCGACCTGCCGCTCACTGATACCGTCATCGAGACGCCGCTGGCGACGATGCACTCGGCCAAGATCGCCGGCAAGAAGCTCGTGTTCGTGCCGATGCTGCGCGCCGGCACCACCTTCGTCGACGGCATGATGGACCTGGTGCCGACCGCACGCGTTGCCCATATCGGGATCTACCGCGAGCCGCACAGCTTTGCCGCGGTGGAGTATTTCTTCAAATCGCCGTCCGATCTCAGCGAGCGTCTGGCGATCGTGGTGACGCCGGTGGTCGCCACCGCCAACACCGCGGTCGCCGCCATCGACCGGCTGAAGGAGCGCGGCGCCAGGGACATCCGCCTCGCCTGCCTGATCGCCGCGCCGGAAGGCCTCGAACGGCTGCGCGGATTCCACCCGGACGTGCCGATCTGGACCGCGGCGGTGGACGAAGGTCTCGACGAGAACGGGTTCATAGTGCCGGGCCTCGGCGATGCCGGCGACCGCGCTTACGGGACGCGGTAGGCAGGAGCATGATGGTGTCAGGTTCGGTCGGCTGGCCGTGAGTCACCTCTCCCCAGCGGGGAGAGGTGATTTGCGTGCTGGGCTCGCACCAATTTTAACCACTCATCCTGCTCACACCTTCCCGCTGCCGCAGATCAGCTTCAGCGACTGCCATTCCTTGTCGGTCAGCAGCGGCGGGCCGCTGGCGGGACGATCCTCCTTTGTCATGCGCGCGAGGCGGTCCTCGGTCAGCGGGTGGCTGGCGAGGATCGTGGTGAGACCGGAACCGCCCTCCTTGCCGGTGATGCGGAACATCAATTCGGCCGCGGGTTTTGGCGAGCGGCCGAGCTTGTGCATGATCTCGATGGCGAAGGTGTCGGCGCCGGTCTCGGCCTCGCGCGAATAGGAGGCCTCGACCAGGCTGCGCGAAGCGAAGATCACGGCCGAGGAGCCGGTGACGTCGCCGAACAAGAGGCCGATCAGGAACGAGGTGCCGCCGTTGTAGATCAGGCCGCGCATGTTGTCGTAATGCTTGAGATGGCCGAGCTCGTGGGCGAGGATGCCGGCGAGCTCGTCGGGACTTTCGGCCTTGTCGAGCAGGCCCTTCAGCACGAACACCTTGCCGCCAGGCAGCGCGAAGGCGTTCGGCACCGAGGTCGGCAGCACGCCCGCCGTCATGGTGTCGTCGAGGCCGGCCGCATCGCGCAGACGGTTGACGAGCTTGGTGAACGCGGCCTTGCCAGCGGGGTCTTCACAGACGCTGCGGCCGAAGATCGTTTTCATCTGCACTTCGGCGGCATCGCCGATACGCCGTTCGACCGGCTTCGGCACCAGCGGCGCGAGACGATCGGCGGCAAGCGGCACGCCGAACAAGACGACGCAGACGATGGAGACGGCGGCAGCCACCGACCAGCCCACGATCTTTGCAGTGCCGCGTCGTGTGGTCTGGTGCTCGTCGAGATGCAGGCAGCGCGCGGTCACATCTGCAGCCACTGCCGCGTCGCGGATCTCGAGCCGCGCCAGGGGCGGGGCCGACGTGCAGGCCAGACGCAAAACGCCGGCCGGGCCGTCGGCGCGGCGGATATCGGCATAGGCCCAGCGGACGGGTGCTTCGCCGTCCTCGGCGATTTCGAGCGCATCACCGAGCCTCAGCATCACCTGACGCCTGCGGCTCGAGACGCCGTCGAAGAAGATGGTCGGCTTTGAGGACCCCGCCGGGACCCCGCTGGACACGTCACTCACGGTTCAGAATCCTGCAACATCCAGTCCATCGGCAAACCCTTCGCCGAGCGCGCCGGCGAGTTCGCCGCGCCCCTGCACATTCGCCGCGGCCGCGATGTCGTGCACCTCGACCGTCTCCAGCACCTTCGCCCAGAGATCGCGCTGGAGATAGACGCGCATGACGATGTTGATGGCCAGCGCTACGGCGAAATAGCCGATCACCATCATTGCCACCACCGGGATGCTGTTCGCGCCGTCGCCAGACTCGAATACCTGATCGACCGGCACGCCGGTGAGCTGGACGACGAGCAAGGTACCGCCGACCATGTAAGCACCGAACGCGGCCGAGAGCAGCGTCCACCAGCCGACCACCTTCCAATACAGGCCGTAGAAGGCGTCGTGCGGCAGATCCGAGGACAGGCTGACGCCGCCGATGCGGATGCCGTCGAGCCACCAGCGCCATTCGCGGGCCTTGAATTCGGCGTAGAGGAACGGCGCCAGCGGGAAGATCACGAGCGCGACCGGGCTGAGCAGCCACAGCCACCAGCCGCGCTTGAAGAAGGTCCAGCCGTCGCCCTCGAAGTCGCCGGAGAGCTCGCCATAATGGGTGTGCTGCATCTTGTAGCGCTCGAGCGCAGCTGCGCGCCACGGCAGCGCCAGGCCGAGCGTCAGAAACACGAGCAAGCCCCACAGCATGGCGCGGAGCGAATAGGCCCAACCCGAGCCGTCCATCCAGAACCGCACGCCGCGCCAGACCGTGCGCGTCAGCCGGTAGCGCCGCGCGCGAAAGATCGCGAACTGACCGAAGGCGTAGAAGCCGATGAACAGCGGCAACGAGGCGAATCCCTGCCAGCGTTCGAACTCGATGCCGATCAGAAAGTAGGCGAGATAGATCGGCACCAGGATCGCGAGCGCGACCAGGAAGCCGATCAAAAGCTCCTTGGCCCGCCCGGTATATTCGGCCGCATCGCCGTCGATCGCGGTGTTGGCCCACAGATGGCGGCGAATGTCGGTGACCAGCCAGAACCGGTAGAAACCGAAGGTGACGAGCTCCAGCATGGCACCCCTGGTGACCATTCTGCGGAACTCGGAGCGGTTGCCGGAGAAATCGACTCGCGTGGGCGGCAGCGGCGGCGGTAAGGGTTCGGACCCAACGGGGGTCCATTGCATGTCGTTCACGGCAGCAACCTCGGGATGCGGATCTGTTGCGGTCAAACTATAGATCAGAGGTTAGTCAATCCCCAAGCTGGACCGGTTCGATTTACCTCGATTCCGATAGGGTTCTTGCATGATTCTCCACCGCGCGGCGTGCGGGAGGTCACGTTCGCGTGGCGGCGTGACGGCCATCCGACGCTCTCGTGAAGGTTGGATGTGGCAAAACTCTCCCTTGCCCCGACGCAGACAACCGGCTGTAATTGCAAATCAAATACCGCAGCGCAGAATTCAACGAGAACGCGCGGTTCAGGTTAGGGAGAATGGTCATGCACGGGACCATCGAGAGCGCGACCAAGCTCGACGCACTTCGCGCGCGCGCCACGTCACTGCCGCTGGAGCGGTTCGATCCGGGCGACCCGGAGTTGTTCAGGACGGATACGTTCTGGCCCTATTTCGATCGCCTGCGCCGGGACGATCCGGTGCATTACTGCAAGGACTCGATGTTCGGGCCGTATTGGTCGGTAACGCGCTACAACGACATCATGGAGATCGAGACCAACCATGCCGTGTTCTCCTCGGCCTCCGCGCTCGGCGGCATCACCATCCGCGACATCGATCCGGATTTGCGCCGCGAGAGCTTCATCTCGATGGACCCGCCGCGCCATGCGGCCCAGCGCAAGACCGTGGCGCCGATGTTCACGCCGACGCATCTGGACAATCTCGCGATCAACATCCGCAAGCGCTCGGCCGAGTGCCTGGACAACCTGCCCCGCGGCGAGGTGTTCGACTGGGTCGACCGCGTCTCGATCGAGCTGACGACGCAGATGCTGGCGGTGCTGTTCGACTTCCCCTGGGAGGACCGCCGCAAGCTGACGCGCTGGTCGGACATCGCCACCACCATTCCCGGCCCCGACGGCCTCGTCGCCACCGAGGACGAACGGATGGCCGAGCTGACGGAATGCGCGGCCTATTTCTCCCGCCTCTGGAAGGAGCGCATCGAGCAGCCGCCGAAGAGCGACCTGTTGTCGATGATGGCGCACAGTGCCGCCACGCGCGACATGGACGCCAGGAACTTCCTCGGCAATCTCATCCTTTTGATCGTCGGCGGCAACGACACCACCCGCAACACCATGTCGGGCTCGATCTACGCGCTGAGCCAGCATCCGGAGCAGTATCGCAAGCTGCGCGAGAACCCTGATCTGCTCGACAGCTTCGTGCCCGAGGTGATCCGCTGGCAGACGCCGCTCGCGCATATGCGGCGCACGGCGCTCTCCGACTTCGAATTCCGCGGCAAGCAGATCAAGAAGGGTGACAAGGTCGTAATGTGGTACGTCTCGGGCAACCGCGACGAGGAGGTGATCGAAAAGCCCTACGAGTTCATCATCGATCGCGCCCGCCCGCGCACGCACCTCTCCTTCGGCTTCGGCATCCACCGTTGCGTCGGCCTCAGGCTCGCCGAACTCCAGCTCAAGATTATTTGGGAGGAAATCCTTAGGCGATTCGACCATATTGATGTGGTCGGCGAGCCCAGGCGAGTCTATTCGAGCTTCGTGAAGGGGCTCGAGACGTTGCCGGTGAAGATTGCGGCGTGAACGAAGAACTCCCCCTCTCCCCGCTTGCGGGGAGAGGGTTGGGGTGAGGGGGAGTCTCCACGGGGACGGAGAGAATTGGACTCGCGGAGAGTCCCCCTCACCCGGATTGCATCTTCGATGCAATCCGGCCTCTCCCCGCAAGCGGGGAGAGGCGAAAACAGAGACAAACTGGAGCTAACACCATGAACATCCAAGCGCCGGTTAAAGTGGACAAGGCCGAACGCATGCGCAGGGCGCGCGAGGAGGCCTATGCGACGCCGCTTTCGCAATTCCACCCCGGCGCGCCCCGGCTGTTCCAGGACGACACGCTGTGGCCGTGGTTCGAGCGGCTGCGCAAGGAAGAGCCGGTGCATTACTGCACCAACGCGCCGATCGAGCCGTACTGGTCGGTGGTGAAGTACGACGACATCATGCATGTCGACACCAATCACGGCATCTTCTCTTCGGATTCGAAGCTCGGCGGCATCTCGATCCGCGACGTGCCGGAAGGCTACGACTATCCAAGCTTCATCGCGATGGACCAGCCGAAGCATTCGGCGCAGCGCAAGACGGTCTCGCCGATGTTCACCCCTCAGCATCTGGACGAGCTGGCGAGATTGATCCGGCAGCGCTCGCAGACCGTGCTGGACAATCTGCCGCGCAACGAGACCTTCAATTTCGTCGAGCGCGTCTCGATCGAGCTGACGACGCAGATGCTGGCGACGCTGTTCGACTTCCCCTGGGAAGAGCGGCGCAAGCTGACGCGCTGGTCCGACGTCTCGACCGCGCTGCCCAAGAGCGGCATCGTCGCCTCCGCCGAGGAGCGCCGCCGCGAGATGGACGAGTGCTACGCCTACATGTCGAAGCTGTGGAACGAGCGCGTCAACTCCGCGCCGCGCAACGACCTGCTGTCGCTGATGGCGCACAACGAGGCCACGCGCCACATGGACCCCGACAACCTCATGGGCAACATCATCCTGCTCATCGTCGGCGGCAACGACACCACGCGCAACACCATGACCGGCTCGGTGCTGGCACTGAACGAGAACCCGGAGCAGTATGACAAGCTCCGCGCCAATCCGGAGCTGATCGATTCCATGGTGCCGGAAGTGATCCGCTGGCAGACGCCGCTGGCGCATATGCGGCGCACCGCATTGCAGGACACCGAGATCGGCGGCAAGCCGATCCGCAAGGGCGACCGCGTCGTGATGTGGTACGTCTCGGGCAACCGCGACGAGGAGATGTTCGAGAAGCCGAACGAGTTCATCATCGACCGCCCGCGCCCGCGCACCCACCTCTCCTTCGGCTTCGGCATCCACCGCTGCGTCGGCATGCGCCTCGCCGAATTGCAGCTGCGGATCGTCTGGGAGGAGATGCTGAAGCGGTTCGAGCGCATTGAGGTGGTCGGCGAGCCGAAGCGGATCTATTCCAGCTTCATCAAGGGATACGAGACGCTGCCGGTAAGGATTCCGGGATAGGCTCGCTCTATCCTCCGTCATTGCGAGCGCAGCGAAGCAATCCAGACTGCCGCCGCGGAGGGTTTCCTGGATTGCTTCGCTGCGCTCGCAATGACGAGGCCACATCTGCGTGTCACAAGGGCCGCGGCAAGCGCTGCGACCGGTCCAGCTATAAAATTCCGGCATGACAGCTCGCGCCAGATGCGAAGGCAAAGCTGGGCCCTGGTGTCCTAAACCACAGCCGAGACATCGGTGTGCTCCCTCGCCCCGCTTGCGGGGAGAGGCGAAGAAAGCACCGGCGCTCAACTCAACTTGATGTCCCACACGCCTTCCTTGCGGCAGGCGGCGACTTCCTCGCGCAGGAGGGCGGTGATGGCGAGCGAGGCCGTCGAGGCCGGGCGGTCGATCGGAGAGGCAAAGATGAGCTCGCGCGTCATCGGCCTGGATACAGGCGCGGTTTCAAGCCGACCGTCCGCGACCTCGCCATGGACCGACGAGGGCGGCAGCAGTGCGAAGCCGAGGCCCTCCTCGACCAGGCTCGTCAGCACGCGGAAGGAATCCGCCTCGAGCTGGACGTCGAGCTTGATCTTGCGCTGGGCCGCCGCATGCTCGATCAGCGCGCGGAGACCGTGGGAATGAGAGGGCAGCACCAGGCGCTGGCGCAGCAGCCAGCCGACGTCGACGCTCTTCCTGCGGGCCAGCCCACAGCCGCGCGGGCCGACCGCGACGATGTTGTCGCGTCCCAGGCTCTGGACATTGAGATGCAGATCGGCCGAGCGGCCGTAGAGGATGGCGAGGTCCATCTCGCCGCGATGCAGCCATTCGACCAGATGGCCGCTGTAGCTCTCGACGATGCGCAGCGAGATGCCGGGAAATTTTTCGACGCAGCGCCGTGCAAAGCGCGCCGACAGCACGCAGCTCACGGTGGGAACGAGACCAAGCACCACCTGGCCCGAGGGCGGCCCCTTGGCCGACTGGATGTCGTCCCGGATCTGGTCGATCTGCCGCACGATGCCGGAGGTGCGAGCGAGCAGAAGCCGCCCGGCCTCGGTCAGCACCATGCCGCGGCCGTTGCGGGTGAACAGATCGGTGCGCAGCTCGTGTTCCAGCAGCTTGATCTGCCTGGAGAGCGCCGGCTGCGCCACGCGCAGCGTGTCGGACGCCTTGGAGAGGCTGCCGAGCTCCGCCACGCAACTGAAGGTCCTGAGCTGCCGGAAATCCATGCTTGCCAATCCTGGAAGGCTACTCCATACGCTATAGCAAATGAGCATAGGGGGCTGGCGTTGTTTTCACAACGCCAGGGGATTGGCCGGCGTTATCTTAACTGCCGCTGAGAATGGAAACGCCATGAGTCAAGAACACCACACCGAAGATCACGCCGACATTCGCGAGGCCGTCGCCAAGCTGTGTGCGCAGTTTCCCGGCGAATACTGGCGCAAGCTCGATCGCGAGATGGCCTATCCCAAGGCGTTCGTCGATGCGCTGACCGAGGCCGGTTATCTCTCGGTGCTGATCCCCGAGGAATACGGCGGCGCGGGGCTGAAGCTGTCGGCTGCGGCCGCGATCCTGGAAGAGATCCAGCGCGCGGGCTGCAATGGCGGCGGCTGCCATGCCCAGATGTACACGATGGGCACGGTGCTCAGGCACGGCAATGCCGACCAGAAGGCGAAATACCTGCCGAAGATCGCGAGCGGCGAGCTGCGCCTGCAGGCCTTCGGCGTCACCGAGCCGACCAGTGGCACCGACACCTCCTCGCTGAAGACCTTCGCGCGCAAGGACGGCAACGACAGCTATATCGTCAACGGCCAGAAGATCTGGACTAGCCGCGCCGAGCATTCCGATCTGATGGTGCTACTGGCGCGCACCACGCCGAAGGATCAGGTCAAGAAGCGCACCGATGGTCTCTCCGTGTTCATCGTCGACATGCGCGAGGCCAAGAACAACGGTCTCGAGATCCGCCCGATCCGCACCATGATGAACCACGCCACCACGGAAGTGTTCTTCACCGACATGAGGGTGCCGGCGGAGAACCTGATCGGCGAGGAAGGCAAGGGCTTTCGCTACATCCTCTCCGGCATGAATGCCGAGCGCATCCTGATCGCGGCCGAATGCGTCGGCGACGCCAAATGGTTCATCGCCAAGGCCACGAACTACGCCAAGGAGCGCAGCGTTTTCGGCCGGCCGATCGGCCAGAACCAGGGCATTCAGTTCCCGATCGCCAAGGCCTACGCCTCGATGCGGGCGGCCGAGCTGATGGTGAAGGAAGCCACGCGCAAATACGAGGCCGGGCTCGACTGCGGCGCCGAGGCCAACATGGCCAAGATGCTGGCGGCGGATGCGTCCTGGGAAGCGGCGAATGCCTGCATCCAGACCCATGGCGGCTTCGGCTTTGCCGAGGAATACGACGTCGAGCGCAAGTTCCGCGAGACGCGGCTCTACCAGGTGGCGCCGATCTCGACCAACCTCGTCCTGTCCTTCGTCGCCGAGCACGTGCTCGGCATGCCGCGCTCGTACTGAGGTTGCGGCCATGGGAGCATTGGACGGGATCAGGGTGATTGCGGTCGAGCAGGCGGTCGCGGCGCCGTTCTGCTCCTCGCGCCTGGCCGATGCCGGCGCGGAGGTGATCAAGATCGAGCGGCCCGAGGGCGATTTCGCCCGCGGCTATGACGCGGCGGCCAAGGGCCAGAGCAGCTATTTCGTCTGGCTCAACCGCGGCAAGCAATCCGCGGTGGTTGACCTCACGACAAGGGAAGGCCGCGACGAGCTGGAGAAGCTGATCGCCGGCGCCGACGTGCTGATCCAGAACCTCAAGCCCGGCTCGATGGACAAGCTCGGCTTCTCGCGCGAGCGGCTGTTGAAGGACTATCCGAAGCTGATCTCGTGCACGATCACCGGCTATGGCGACGAGGGTCCCTACGCGCACCGCAAGGCCTACGATCTGCTGATCCAGGCCGAGAGCGGGCTCGCTTCGATCACGGGCAATCCCGACGGCGCCTCGCGCGTCGGCATGTCGATCGTCGACGTCGCGACCGGCGCCACCGCCCATGCGGCGATCCTGGAGGCGCTGATCGCGCGTGGGCGCACCGGCAAGGGCGCCGATATCCGCATCTCCATGTTCGACGTGATGGCGGACTGGTGCACCGTGCCGTTGCTCAATGCCGAAGCCGGCAACCCGCCCAAGCGCATGGGCCTGCGCCATCCCTCGATCGCTCCTTACGGCGTGTTCACCTCGAAGGACGGCAAGGACATCCTGATCTCGATCCAGAGCGAGCGCGAGTGGAAGACGCTGTGCGCGAAGGTGCTGGATCAGCCGGACCTGCCGGCCGATCCGCGCGTTGCCAACATGGTCGAGCGCGTGCGCAACCGCGACTTCACCGACCAGACGGTGGCGGATGCCTTCGGCAGGATGACGCGCGATGAGCTGCTGAAGCGGCTGTCGGATGCCGACATTGCGTTTGCCGAGGTCAACACCATGGCCGACCTCGCCAACCATCCGCATCTGCGCCGCATCGAGGTCGACACGCCGAACGGCCGCGTCAGCTATCCCGCGCCGGCGCCGATCATCGTCGGCGAGACCCGCAGCTATGGTGCCGTGCCGGCGATCGGCGAAAAGCTGCAGAAGAAGTCACAGAGCGAGGCGTCATGACCGAGAAGCTCGACATCGATCATTTGCGGCAATGGATCGGCCGCAGCCAGGATGCCACCGACATCGTCACCGCGCAGCTCGTGATGGGCTTGCGTGCAACGCTGTTCCAGGAGGTCGGCGAACCCAAGAAAGGCGACGCCGCGCCGTTCACGGTGCATTGGTGCCTGGCGCAGCCGGTGTTTCCGATGTCGATGCTCGGCCCCGACGGTCACCCGACCCGTGGCGGCTTCCTGCCGCCGGTGCCGCTGCCGCGCCGGATGTGGGCCGGCGGCGAGATCGAATTCCTGCAGCCGCTGCAGGTTGGCGATGAATCGACGCGGACCTCGCGCATCGCCGATGTGCAGGTCAAGTCAGGCTCGACCGGCACGCTGTGCTTCGTCTCGGTCGAGCACAGCATCTCCTCGCCGAGGGGCACGGCGATCCGCGAGCGGCAGGACATCGTCTACCGCGAGATGACCGGCAGCACGCCGGCTGGCGGCAAGGCGCCGCCTCCGCCGCCGAAGGCGCAGCACCGCGAGACGCATGTGTCCGATCCCGTGCTGCTGTTTCGCTACTCCGCGCTGACATTCAACGGCCACCGCATCCATTACGACCGTGACTACGTCACCAAGGTCGAGGGTTATCCGGGCCTGATCTTCCACGGACCACTGCAGGCGGCGCTGATCGTCGAAATGGCGGCCAAGCTTCGCGGCGGCAAGGCGCCGAAGAAGTTTACCTATCGCGGCCTGCAGCCGCTGTTCGAGGGCAGCGAGTTCTCGGTCAATGCCAATGAGATCGAGGCGGGCATGGAGCTGTGGACCGCGAACGCGGAGGGACAGCCGACGATGAAGGGCATGGCGGTGTGGTGACAGTCTCTCCCCGTCATTGCGAGGAGCTCTTGCGACGAAGCAATCCAGACTGTCACCTTTGAGGCAGTCTGGATTGCTTCGCTTCGCTCGCAATGACGAGTGGGGCTGATAGCGGCGAGAAGCAACAGGGACGGAAACCATGGCCAAGAACGGCAAGAGCTTTGGCAAGAGCGGCAGCAAGTCCGTCACCGTGAAGCAGGCAACGCTCGACCTGCTGCGGGCCTTCGGCATCACAAAAGTGTTCGGCAACCCCGGCTCGACCGAACTGCCGTTCCTTAGCGACTGGCCTGACGATATCGACTATGTGCTGGCGCTGCAGGAGGCGTCCGCGGTCGGCATGGCCGACGGCTATGCGCAGGCGACGCGCAATGCCGGCTTCGTCAACCTGCATTCGGCGGCCGGCGTCGGCAACGCGCTCGGCAACATCTATACCGCGCATCGCAACCAGACGCCGCTGGTGATCACCGCGGGCCAGCAGGCGCGATCGATCCTGCCCTTGCAGGCGTTCCTCTATGCCGAGCGCGCCTCGGAATTCCCGCGGCCTTACGTCAAATACAGCGTCGAGCCGGCCCGGCCCGAGGACGTGCCGGCCGCGATCGCGCGGGCCTATTACACCGCGATGCAGCCGCCATGCGGGCCGGCCTTCGTGTCGATCCCGATAGACGACTGGGCGCATGCGGCTGCTCCGATCGAAGCGCGCAAGGTCAGCCGGGAGATCGGTCCGGAGGCTGACGCGATGAAGGCGCTGGTTGCCGCACTCGGCTCCGCAAAACACCCCGCCCTCGTCGTCGGCCCCGGCGTCGACCGCGCCGGCGCGGTCGACCTGATGATGCGCGTCGCCGAGAAAGCGAAAGCCAGCGTCTGGGTGAGCCCGTTCTCTGCGCGCTGCTCGTTCCCCGAGCGGCATCCGCAATTCGCGGGCTTCCTGCATGCTTCGCCCGCGCAGCTCTCCGATGCGCTACGCGCGCACGATCTCGTCGTGGTCGTCGGCGCGCCCGTGTTCACGTTCCATGTCGAGGGCCATGCCGCGATCTTCGATGGCGCGGCGACCATTTTTCAGATCACCGATGATCCGGATGCCGCCGCGGTGACGCCGGTCGGCACCAGCATCATCGCGACGATGAAGCCGGCGCTCGCCATGCTGCTCGAGTTGCTGCCGGAGAGCAAGCGCGCGGCGCCGAAGGGCCGGACGCTGCCGCCGGCACCGCAAGCCGCCGATCCGTTGCCGGTCGAATTCCTGCTGCACTCGCTGTCGCAAGCGATGCCGGACGGGGCGTCACTGGTCGAGGAAGTGCCCTCGCACCGGCCGGCGATGCAGAAGTTCATGCCGATGCGCGGCCAGGACAGCTTCTACACCATGTCGAGCGGCGGTCTCGGCTACTCCCTGCCCGCCGCCGTCGGCATGGCGCTCGGCAAGCCGAGCAGCCGCACCGTCTGCCTGATCGGCGACGGCTCGGCGATGTATTCGATCCAGGCGCTGTGGACCGCGGCGCAGCGCAAGCTGCCGCTCACCGTCGTCGTCATCAACAATTCCGGCTACGGCGCGATGCGCTCGTTCAGCCAGGTGATGCAGGTGCGCAACGTGCCCGGGCTGGAGCTGCCGGGAATCGATTTCGTGCAACTCGCCGAAGGCATGGGCTGCCATGCGGTGCGGGTGACCAAGGCGGCGGAGCTGGGCGAAGCGCTGAAACGCGGGATGGCCTATGCAGGCACGAGCCTCGTCGAGGTCATCGTCGATTCAGCGGTGCCGGTGTTGTACGGGCAGAAGCATTGAGGATGTCGTCCCTGCGAACGCAGGGATCCATACCGCGTGATCTGTCAGTCAAGCGCAGGTGTCAGTACCGCGGGCAGAAACACTACCAGTCTTCGCCAAACTTCTCCCTGGGGATATGGGTCCCTACGTTCGCAGGGACGACACTGAATTTGTCGCGCCACCTCGACATCACGACGCCAGAAATCCGCCGTCCGCCGCCAGCACATGCCCGACGACATAGGATGACGCGTCGGACGACAGCCACACCACGGCTTCCGCCACTTCTTCTGGGCTTCCCATCCGCCGCAGCGGCAGGCCGGCGCTGACGGTTGCGACATCGCCGACGCCGGCACGCAGCATCATGTCGGTGACGACGCGGCCGGGGGCGATGGCGTTGATGCGGATACCGCGAGGCGCGTTCTCCATCGCGGCCGAGCGCGTCAGCGAGATCGCGGCGGCTTTCGAGGCCGAATAAAGCGAGAAGCCGGGATTGGGATTGCGCACGCCGCTGACGGAGGCGTTGACGACGATGCTGCCGCGCCCCTGCGCCAGCATTGCCGGCAGTTGGTGGCGCAGGCACAGGAACAGCGCGCGGACATTGGTATTGAACACGTTATCGTAGATCTCCGTGCCCTGCTCCTCCAGCGGCGCGCGGCGCTCCTGGAATCCGGCATTGTTGAAGGCAACGTCGAGCCGGCCGCAGCGCTCGACCGCCGCGCGCACCATGCGCGCGACGTCGTCCTCCTCAGTGATATCGGTCTTGACCGGCACGGCCTCCGCACCGAGCTCACGGCACGCCGAGGCGGCGGCGTCGATCTCGGCTTCGCGCCGGCCGGCGACGAAAATCGCTTCGGCGCCTTCGGACGCCATCCTCATCGCCGTGGCGCGGCCGATGCCGCTGCCGCCGCCCGTGACGAGGCAGACCTTGCCCCTCATCCGCATCCCGGTTGGCAAAGTTCCGCTCATCGTCCACTCCAAAACGCTTGCGCGCGGCGTTGCGCCCATTTAGTTGTATGATACAACTATATGCCGGGAGTCAAGATGGCCGAGCTTTCGCTGATCGACGACATCCGCGCCGCGTCGCGCCTGATGGTGCGCGAGCTCGGCTTCATGGACGCGACGGTGGCGGCATCGGACTATCCGCCCTCGGCGGTCCACACCATCCTGGAAATCGGCATCCGCGGCCCGATGACATCAGGCGAGCTCGGTGATTTCCTGCGTCTGGAGAAATCGAGCGTCAGCCGCCTGGTGCGCAAGCTGATCGACTGCGGCGAGGTCAGGGAGACGCCGGACGAGCTTGATGCACGCAGCAAGCTGTTGTCGCTGACGGCGAAGGGCCGCCGCACGCTGGAAGCGCTGCATGCATTCGGGCGGCGGCAGGTGCGTGGTGCGCTGGCGGCGTTGACGCCGGCCGAGCAGCGCATCGTGCGCGAGGGCATGATGGTCTATGCGCGGGCGCTGAGGGCGAGCCGGGAGGAGCATGAGGCTGCAGCCTAGTCACCGGTGTCGTCCCTGCGAACGCAGGGACCCATACCGCGTGATCTATCGAGGAAGTGGGGCGTCAGTACCGCGGCAACGGCAACTAGCAGCCTCCGCCAAACTTCTCCCTGTGGTTATGGGTCCCTGCGTTCGCAGGGACGACAGCGAGGAGTTGGCGCGAGCTAGCCTCAATTGGACCGCCCCTAACGGTCACTTCCCGAACTCTTCCCGCATCTTCGCCTGGATCTTGGCCATGCCGCCGATCCAGCGGTCGTAATTCTCGGTCTTCTTGCGCATGTAGCCGAGCACCTGCGGGTGCGGCAGGATCAGGAACGTTTCCTGTTCGAGGCCGGCGAGCACGTCTTTCGCCACCTGCTCCGGCGTCAGGTCGCCGTCGCCGGATTGCGGGCCCTTGGGGATCGAGCGCAGCATGTTGGTGTCGACGCCCTGCGGGCAGAGGATCGAGACCTTGATGTTGTGGGCCTTGTGCGAGATCGCGAGATTCTCGGCAAAGCCGACTGCAGCGTGCTTGGTCGTCGAATAAGCGGGGCTGCCGACCTGCGACAGCAGGCCCGCGGCCGAGATGGTGTTGAGGAAATAGCCGCCGCCGCGCGCCCTCATGCGGGGGACGAGATGCCGCGCCGCGTAGACGTGGGCCATGACGTGGATCGCCCAGCTGCGCTGCCAGGGTTCATCCGAGGCGCCGCCGGCATTTTCCGACATCGGATCGAAACCGCCGCCGATGCCGGCATTGGAGCAGAACAGCTCGATCGGCCCGAACTGACGTTCGGTCTCCTCGATGACGTGAGCGATGTCCTTTTCCTGAGCGACGTCGCATTTGAAGGCGGCGCCATCAACCATGGCTGCGACCGCCCGCGCATTGGCGGCGTCCATGTCCGCGACCACAACCTTGGCTGCGCCCACATGGTGAAAGGCCTCGCACAGCGCCTTGCCGATGCCGTTTGCGCCGCCCGTGACGACCACGACCTTGCCGGTCACCTGCATGCGACGTCTCCTCTTGCCTTACCGCGTTTCTTATCCCGCTTCGCGGGAAACCTGCTCAGCTCAACACGAGGTCGAGCACCGCGGTATAATGGCATGCCGCGCCGGCCAAGACAAAGCCGTGCCAGATCGCATTCTGGAATCGCAGACGCCGCCAGGCGTGGAAGATCACGCCGAAGCTGTAGAGCAGGCCGCCCGCAACGATGAAGCCCAGCACCAGCGCGGGCAACGCCCTGACCACGGCGTCGTAGAGCATCATGCCGCTCCAGCCCATCGCGAGGTAGATGCCGACCGAGACCCGGTCGAACCGGCCGGGATAGAGAAGCTTCAACACGATGCCGAGGATTGCCACGCACCAGACCCCGGCGAGCAGCACCAACGCGAACACGCTGTCCTTCACCTCCAGGATGAACGGCGTGTAGGTCGCCGCGATCAGCAGATAGATCGCGGAATGGTCGAACCGGCGCAGCAGCCATTTGGCCGGCGAGACCGGCCAGAGATTATAGGTCGCCGACAGCACCAGCATCGAGAGCAGGCCGGCGACGTAGATCGAGACGCCGACGACGTCGGTCGCATCCGCATAGATCGCCGTCAGCACCACCAGCACGGTCGCGGCGACGATACCGGCGAAGACGCCGACCGCGTGGATGACACCGTCGGCGATCAGCTCGGCACGGTCGTAATGCCAGCCGACCATGTCGGCTGCGGCGTGGACGGAGCTGGATGCGAACTCTTTCAATTGGAAGACGGTCATGGGCAATCCGCTAACGTGAGGCAATCGTCCTCTTGTATGGGTGCTTCGGGATCGGCACATCGTTCAAACGGCTGACTGGCCGACAAAGGCGGTGGAAGTATGGAGCTTGATTTTCCTCACGCAATTGCCACTTTTGTGATCGGCCGCACATTCCTCCCGCCCCGGATCCTCTTACGTTCATATGGCATTCAGTTTCCAGGATATGGTCGAAGAGGCGCGGCTGTCGGCAAGGGCGCTGATCGACTATGGCGAGCACTTCTTCAACCCCACGGTGCGGCTCGGCGTCACCGGGCTGTCACGGGCGGGTAAGACCGTATTCATCACCGCCCTGATCCACGGCCTGACGCGCGGCGGCCGGTTTCCGGTGTTCGAAGCCTATGCCTCCGGCCGCATCGCGCGGGCGCATCTGGCGCCACAGCCGGACGACGCCGTGCCGCGCTTTGCCTATGAGAACCACCTGCGCGCGCTGATCGAGGAACGGCGCTGGCCGAACTCGACGGTCGACATCAGCGAGCTCAGGCTCGTGATCGAGTACCAGCGCCCGAACGGCGCGGACCGCAATTTGACGCTCGATATCGTCGACTATCCCGGCGAATGGCTGCTCGATCTGCCGCTGCTGCAGAAAAGCTATGAGCAATGGTCGGGGGAAAGCCTGGCGCTGTCGCGCGAGGCACCGCGGGCGCATCTCGCGGCGGACTGGCACGCGCATCTCGCAACGCTCAAGCCCGAAGCGCGCGAGGACGAGCAGGCGACGCTGACGGAAGCAAAGCTTTTCACCGATTATCTGCGCGCGTGCCGCGAGGAGCGCTTCGCGATGAGCCTGTTGCCGCCGGGCCGCTTCCTGATGCCCGGCAATCTCGCAGGCTCCCCCGCACTGACCTTTGCGCCGCTCGATCTGCCCGCTGGCGGACAAGCGCCCGACGGCTCGCTCTGGGCGATGATGGTGCGCCGTTTCGAGGCCTACAAGGATGTCGTGGTGCGGCCGTTCTTCCGCGATCATTTCGCGCGGCTCGATCGCCAGATCGTGCTGGCGGATGCACTCGCCGCATTCAACTCGGGCCCCGAGGCGCTGCACGATCTCGAAGCCGCGCTTGCCGGCATTCTCGGCTGCTTCAACATCGGCCGCAGCACCTTGCTCTCCAGCCTGTTCCGGCCGCGCATCGACCGCATCCTGTTTGCGGCGACCAAGGCGGACCATCTGCATCATTCCAGCCATGACCGGCTCGAGGCCGTGCTGCGCCGCGCCGTATCGGGCGCGGTTGCGCGCGCGGAAAATACCGGTGCGGCGATCGACGTCGTTGCACTCGCCGCCGTCCGCGCCACGCGCGAGGCGCAGGTGTCCCGTGGCCGCGACAAATTGCCGTCGATCCTGGGAACACCGGCCGCGGGCGAAAGCGCCGGCGGCGAGTTCTTCGACGGCAACACGGAAGTCGCGACCTTTCCGGGGGATCTACCCGTCGATCCCGAGCCGCTGTTCAACGACACCGATGCATTCCGCGGGCTCTCGACGGAGGCGGCCGAGACAAGCGACTTCCGCTTCCTGCGCTTCCGCCCGCCCAAGCTCGAACGCGAGGGCAACGACGAGCCCACACTGCCACACATCCGCCTTGACCGTGCCCTGCAGTTCCTGATCGGAGACAAGCTGTCATGACGGAGCGATCCCAGCAGCGGCGGCCGGCGACGTTCCGGCTCGACGATCCCGGCGTCGTCGTCACCGAGGCCGACGAGACGGGACGGCTCGGTCGCGGCACGATCCAGATCACGCCGGAGAACGATCCATCGACGCTGCCGGTGCCGATTCAGGCCACACTTCCCGCGCGGCGCCGCTTTCCCTGGGGCGCGCTGTTCTGGTCCGGCCTCGCCGGGTTGACGCTGCTCGGGGTCGGGCTCGGCGTCGTCCATCTGATCGAGGATTTGTTCGCGCGCAGCGAGAGCCTCGGCTACGTCGGGCTTGCCTTTGCGCTCGTCACTGCGTCGGCGCTTGCCGTCGTGATCGGACGCGAGGCGTTTGGACTGGCGCGCCTCGCAACAATCGAGAAGCTGCATCAGCGCGCCGCCGACGTGCTCGCCAGTGACGATCGCGCCGAGAGCCGCGTCATCGTGCAGGACCTGCTGAAGATCGCGCACCAGAACCCGCAGCTCGCGCGGGCCCGCGCCACGCTGGAAAGCCATGCCGGCGAGATCATCGACGGCGCCGACATGATCCGGCTCGCCGAGCGCGAACTGATGTCCCCGCTGGATGCGGAAGCGCGGCGGCTGGTGTCGTCAGCCGCGCAAAAGGTCTCGATCGTCACAGCGGTCTCGCCCCGCGCGGCGATCGACGTGCTGTTCGTGTTCGTCGCCGCGCTGCGCCTGATCCGCCAGCTCGCCTATCTCTATGGCGGCCGCCCTGGCGCGCTCGGCATGATCCGCCTGCTCCGTCACGTCATCGCCCATCTCGCCATCACCGGCGGCATGGCCGCGAGCGACAGCCTGGTGCAGCAGATGCTCGGCCATGGCATCGCGGCGAAGCTGTCGCAGCGGCTGGGTGAAGGCGTGCTGAATGGATTGCTGACGGCCCGATTGGGCCTTGCCGCGATCGACGTGACGAGGCCATTGCCGTTCGCGGCACTACCGCCGCCGAAACTGTCGGATTTGGCGACGGATTTGATACGGAAGAAGGATGAGGAAGAGTAGCCTCTCGCCACGCGCTCTCTGTCACCTCTCCCCTTGTGCGAGACGGGTGAGGGGTATCTCTCCGCGTACGCAGCTTTTGCCGTGTGGATAGATACCCCTCATCCGGCGCCATAGCCGAGCTCCGCTTCGGCGTTCTTGAGAACGGCGGCCGAAGGCCGCCTATGCCACCTTCTCCCACAAGGGGAGAAGGGAAAGAGGTCTGCCGCTCTATCCGAGCGAACGCTCTTCAAACTCCCCCGCCAACACCCGCCACTGGAACAGCGGCGAGTCCTTCGGCGGTGACAGCTCCGGGGTCCAGCCGGTGAGCTTTTCAAGCACATAGGTGTCCATCACGAGGCCGCGCCAGCGGCGCTCGGCGTCGCCGAGCTGCTCGCGCCTGGCCGGGATGTTCTGCCACAGCGACGAACGATCGTCCGGCGCGCGCCCGACATAGACGCCCGCATGGTCCTTGATCCTGTCCATGCCGGGATCGCGGAAATCCTGGAAGCGGCCGCGCTCGTTGATCTCGATCACGGGCACGCGGCCCCTGAACAGCCAGCGCATCATGGCGTAGGTGCGGTAGTCCGACGTTGCGATCCAGGTCGCGCCGGTCTCATCCAGCGCGGCCTGCACGCGCGCGGCGACCTGCTCATAGCCGGCCTCGGCGCCGATCGGATCGATCCTGCCGAGGAAGTTCCATGGCGCGGCGACGTAATAGAGAAACACGACGACGACGAAGGCGATGCCCGAGACGATTGCAGTCCTGGCCCAGAACAGTGACGATTTGAGCATCCGGGCCGACCATCCCTCTTTCGTCATCGTTGCGAGGTTCACCCCGGTGGCCGCGAAGCCGACCGGCCACATGAACATTGGCCAGGTGTCGCCGACCCGGAGCGTCATCGACTTCGCAAGGAAATAGAGGAACGGCACCAGCACGGCGGTCGACAGCAGGATTGCGACCGGCTCGCGCGTGCGATAGCCGCGCCAGGCCGTCAGCACCAGGCCCGTCAGAACCACCGGCAGCATGACGAAGCCGACCAGGCCGAATTGCAGACCAATGTAATCGCCGATCGTCCGCAGCGAGATGCCGTAATTGGCCGTGGCGCGCACGCCCTGGAAGCGGAACGAGGCCCAGTCGTGCTGCGCATTCCAGATCAGGACCGGCGAGAACACGGCGATCGCAACCAGCACGGCAAGGTAAGGATAAGGGCTCCGCAGCCAGCGCCAGCGCCAATCCGGCACCAGCAGGAAGGCGGCAACCGCCGGCGCGAACATGATCGCGGTGAATTTCGACAGCATCGAAAGGCCTGCGAACAGGCCCGCCGCGAGCCACCAGCGGCCGTCGCCGCCCTGTGCGAGCCGCACAAGCGACCACACCATCGCCATCGCACACGGAATCATCGCGACATCGGGCGCGACCTTGGCCATCAGCAGGCCGTAATAGAGCGCGGCCTCCGGCATCAGCACCGCGAACATGATCGCGCGCGCATCATGGGTGAGGCGACGGACGATCTCGGCGAGCAGCAGCTGTGTCACCAGCATGGCGACGATGCCGCCGAAGCGGACGCCGAGCGCAGTGTCGCCGAAGATCGCGGTACTGAGGCGGATCATCCAGGCGACGCCGGGGGGATGATCGAGAAAGCTGAGCGCCGTTTCCTTCGACCAGGTCCAGTAATAGGCCTCGTCCGTGCGCAGTTCGATGGCGGAGGCGTAGACGATGCGCATCACCGTCATCGCGGCGATGATCGCTGCGGCAACGAGGATGAGACGACGTTCGGCGCCGTCCGGCTTCGCAGAAATGTCGGGAGCGATCGTCACGGCCGCGCTTTTCCCCGACTTGAGAGGGGGAGTCAATGTGGGGCAAGCTCGCTCCCCGAGTCGTCCCGGACAAGCGCAGCTCCCGACAACGCGTAGCGTTGTCTAGAGCGGAGCGCAGATCCGGGACCCATAGCCACAGGAGGGGGTTTGGCGAGGACTCGGAGTTACCAGCCTGCCCTCAACTACTCCCTGTGATTATGGGTCCCGGATCGGCGCGCGCTTTGGGCGCGCTTGTCCGGGACGACAGCGGAGGTTAGACGCGCCCACCCTACGATTTCGTAACCCTGCCGCGCATGTGATTGGCGAGCCTGTCCACATCGGGAATTAAACGCTACGCTGGCTGTTCTCCTTGGTGAACTGATACAAGCGAATCATGGCCACCGCTCCCGTACACATGCCCGAGCTCGTCCGCGCCACCGGCGTCCGGCAACTGCGGCTCATCTGCGGAATCATCCTGTTCGCCTATGTGGTCAGCCATTTCCTCAACCATGCGCTCGGCAACATCTCGGTGGATGCCATGGAGGTCGGGGTCTACTATCATACCCTGTTCTGGCAGTTCAGCGCCGGCAGTTCCGCTGGCGGACGATCGAGCCGCTCCAGCTGGTGCTGGGCCTGAGCATCCCCGCTCTGGTCATGGGGCACGTGGTCGGGGTGCGGCTCGGTTACACGCTGTACGATCATCAGAAGCTCTATCCGCAGGAGCTCTATCTGTTCTTCGTCGCAGCGCCGGGCCGGCTTTGGCAGATGACGATCCTGCTCCTCATTGCATGGGTGCACGGCTGCATCGGCATTTTCTTCTGGCTTCGCCTGAAGCCGTTCTTCACGCGCGCGGCGCCCTATCTGCTCGCGGCCGCCGTGCTGATCCCGACGCTGTCGCTGCTCGGCATCTATCAGGGCGGCCGCAGCGTCGCCGTCGAGAGCGAAGATCGAGAGTGGCGTAGCCAGAACCTTACCCGCGATCAGGTCGGCACGGTCGCTGAAGGCAATGCACTCGACCGCATCGCGGGCGGCCTCACCATCGGCTATTTCGGATTGCTCGCCTTGGCGCTGGCGGCACGCGGCGCGCGGGCCTTGCGCGAGCGGCGCGGCGGCATGATCGCGCTGTCCTACGGCAACGGCAAGACGGTGCGCGTGCCAAAAGGCCTCTCCGTGCTGGAAGCGAGCCTGCGCCACAACGTGCCGCATGCCAGCGTCTGCGGCGGCCGCGCCCGCTGCTCGACCTGCCGCATCCGCATCATCGGTGATCATGAGGCCCTGCCCGAGCCATCGCCGCGCGAGGCCTTCGTGCTCACCCGCGTCGGCACCTCCGATCCCTCGATCAGGCTCGCCTGCCAGCTGCGGCCGACCTCCGACCTCTCCTTCTTCCAGCTCTTCACACCGCACACGGTCTCCGCGAATGCGCAGGCTTCGACGCCTGCCAGCATCGGCCAGGAGCGCTATCTCGTCAGCCTGTTCGTGGACATGCGCGGCTCGACGCAGCTTGCCGAGAAGCGGCTGCCGTTCGACACGGTCTTCATCGTCAACCGCTTCCTCGGCGCGGTCTCGCAGGCCGTCATCGAGAATGGCGGCCTGCCGAACCAGTTCGTCGGCGACGGCATGCTGGCGCTGTTCGGGCTGTCGGCCGACCCGCAAACCGCGTGCCGGCAGGCGCTGAAGGCCGCCGGCGGAATCGCCACCCATATCGACGAGCTCAACGAGCTCCTGAGCCACGATCTTCGCCAGCCGATCCGCTTCGGCATCGGCATCCACGGCGGCGAGGTCATCATTGGCGACATCGGCTATCGCGACCACATCGTCTTCACGGCGCTGGGCGATGCCGTCAACGTCGCCGCCCGCCTGCAGGACATGACCAAGACCCTGGCCTGCGAGGCGATCGTCTCGGAGGAAATCCTCCGCACCGCGGACCTCGCCGACGACGCCCTGCCGCAGCAGGAGGCCGCAATCCGCGGCCGCGACGAACCGATGGCGGTGCGCGTCGTGGCGGATGCAAGGACGTTGACGGCGCTGGTCGATCGAAGCGAGCGCGTCGCGGCGTAAGGCGAAGCCACTGAGGCGGTGCGCTCCCTCCCCCCGCTTGCGAGGGAGGGTTGGGGAGAGGGTGTCTCCGCAACGGGACAGCCCCCTAGAGGAGAGAGCCCTCACCCGTCACTTCGTGCCGACCTCTCCCGCAAGCGGGGAGAGGTGCACCACCGTCGCGGCTACAGCTTGGGCCCAATCTCATCGCCGCGTAAACACCGGCCCGCTGCAACACAGCGGCATGGGCTTGCTGCGAAAGCACCAATTGACATCATCCAGATCGTTGCGACAGATGAGCGCAGGATCGCGGTGATGACCGCTGGTCCAACAAAAGCTCCGGGAGGAGACCAGAATGTTCGACCGACGCGACCTGCTCAAAGGAGCGGGCCTTGCCGCCGTTGCGGCTACATTGAACTCCACCAAGGCGCTGGCGCTCGACACCGTCACCCTGCCCTTCGCCAATGGCGAACGACCGCTGGTGAAATATCCGCAGAAGCGACCGATGATCGGCCTGACCAGCCGGCCGCCTCAGCTCGAGACGCCGTTTGCCGTGTTCAACGACGGCCCGATCACGCCGAACAACGCGTTCTTCGTGCGCTATCACCTCTCCGACCTGCCTTACGATCTCGACCCCGACAAGTTCACGCTCGAGGTCAAGGGCAAGGTCGACAAGCCGCTGAAACTTTCGCTGAAGGACATCAGGAAGATGAAGGCGACCGAGATCGTCGCCGTCAACCAGTGCTCCGGCAACAGCCGCGGTTTCTTCGAGCCGCGCGTCGCCGGCGGCCAGCTCGCCAACGGCGCGATGGGCTGTGCGCGCTGGCGCGGCATACCGCTGAAATCCGTGCTGGCGATGGCCGGCGTTCAGAGTGGCGCCAAGCAGGTGACGTTTGGCGGCATGGACGGACCGGTCAGCGACAAGACGCCCGACTTCATCAAGGCGCTCGATCTCGATCACGCCACCGACGGCGAGGTGATGCTGGCCTATGGCATGAACGGCGAGGACCTGCCGTTCCTCAACGGCTTCCCGCTGCGCCTGATCGTGCCTGGCTATTTCGGCACCTACTGGGTCAAGCACCTCAACGAGATCACCGTCATCGACAACATCTATGACGGCTTCTGGATGAAGTCGGCCTATCGCATTCCCGATACGCCCAACAACGCGGTCGAGCCGGGCACCGCGCCGAAGGCGACGATCCCGATCAACCGCTTCACCATCCGTTCCTTCATCACCAGCGTCCCCGATGGCGCCAGGCTGAAGGCGGGAGCTGTGACCCTGCGCGGCATCGCCTTCGACGGCGGCAAGGGTATCAAGGAAGTCGAGGTCTCCACCGATGGCGGCAAGACCTGGACCCGCGCAAGGCTCGGCAAGGACCTCGGCAAATACGCCTTCCGCGAATGGAAGCTGCCGGTGAAGCTCGCCGCCGGCAGCCATGAGCTCAAGGTGCGCGCCACCGGCAATGGCGGTGAGACGCAGCCGGACACGCCACGCTGGAATCCGGCGGGTTATCTGCGCAACGTCGTCGAAACCGTCCGCGTGACGGTCGCCTGAAGGAGAATGATCATGCAGCGCACCGTTCTCCTCGCAGTGATGCTCGCCCTCGCCGCCGTGGCGGGTTCGGCACTTGCCGCGCCGGTCAATTACAAGACTCCCGACGAGGTCGCCGCCTTCAAGCCCGGTCCCAATCTGGAGGTCGTGCAGGGCAATTGCAGCGCCTGCCACTCGTCCGACTACATCGCCACGCAGCCGCCGATGAAGGACAAGAAGAGCTTCTGGCAGGCCGAGGTGACGAAGATGATCAAGGTCTATGGCGCGCCGATCGACGATGCCGATGTCGGCAAGATCGTCGACTATCTGGCTGCGACGTATTGACGAATGCGGGGACGCGTACGGGCATTTGACCGCGAAACGGGCAAAACCGGCAAAAACGCCGCGAAGTTGAGCGGAATTCAGCGAAATGCCGATGTGGTTTGAGCTACCAAGCCTGCCACATTCCGCGTATCCTGTAGGACCGAACCGGCCGGTTGGCGGGGACTGGCGGTTCGCGATCTCGGAGGAAGACCCGCGGAGAAGTCGTGATGGCTAAAGGTACGGTCAAGTGGTTCAACCCGACGAAGGGTTATGGATTTATCCAGCCTGCGTCGGGGGGCAAGGATGTGTTCGTGCATATCTCGGCAGTGCAGAAAGCCGGTCTGTCGACCCTCAACGAGGGACAGACGGTGGAATACGAAGAGATCGCAAACCGGGGCAAGACCTCCGCAGAAAACCTCAAAGTATAAGCCCGCCAGCATTTGCTGCCTCCTGGACTAATCCGGGAGCCGGGCCAAGAAATTTAGAAGACGGCCAGTGCAGTCGACGACAGGCGTTGCGATTGCACGGGGATAGTTATTTTTCCTTGGAAGACCGCTTGTCCACGCCACAGCAATGACAATCGCGACGGCATGTCGTCAGCCTACCGGCAACGGTGCGTCGCGCTTGATCTCCTCCATCACCGCATAGGTCCGCGTCTCGCGCACCCCCGGCATCGACAGCAGGGTCTCGCCGAGAAAGCGTCGATAGGCGGCCATGTCCGCAAGCCGCGCCTTCACAAGATAGTCGAAGCCGCCGGCAACCATGTGACACTCCAGCACCTCGGGCGCGAGCTTCACCGCGCGTGCAAAGCGCTCGAAATTGTCGGGCGTGGTCTTGTCGAGCAGAACTTCTACGAACACCAACAGGCCGAGTCCGAGCCGGTGCGGGTTGAGCCGCGCACCATAGCCCTCGACAAAACCCTCGCGCTGCAAGCGCTTCAGCCGTTCGCCAATCGACGTTGGCGACAGCCCAATGCGCTCGGCGAGCTCGACATTGGCGATGCGCCCATCTTCCTGGAGAATCGAGAGGATCTTCCGGTCTGTTCGATCTAGTTCCATATCTTTTGTGGCTGGATGACCAAGATCCTTCATTTTCTAAGGCAAAGAAGCTAAATTGTCTATCGAACTACGGTAATGTGGGCCTTATCCTGGATTCCAGCCACAGGAGACGCCATGCCGAACAGCCCGCCGCCCTTCTCCGCGCCTTACGCCCCCGATGACGCCGAGATCGCCGCACAGCTCCTGCCGGCCTCGCATCTGAGCCCGCCACAGGAGGCGCGGATCGACCGCACCGCGACGCGGCTGATCGAGGCGATCCGCAAGCGCGACGACCGCCTCGGGGGCGTCGAGGACATGCTGCGGGAGTTCGCGCTCTCGACCAAAGAGGGGCTCGCGCTGATGGTGCTGGCCGAGGCGCTGCTGCGCGTGCCGGACGCGCGCACCGCCGACCAGTTCATCGAGGACAAGCTCGGCGAAGGCGACTTCATCCATCACGAGACCAAGTCCACCGCGTTCCTGGTTAACGCCTCGGCCTGGGCGCTCGGCCTCTCCGCGCGCGTGATCCAGCCCGGCGACACGCCCGACGGCACCATCGGCCGGCTCGTGAAGCGGCTCGGCGCACCGGCCGTGCGTACCGCCACGCGCCAGGCGATGCGGCTGATGGGCAATCATTTCGTGCTGGGCGAGACCATCGAGCAGGCACTGGAGCGGGGCCGCCCGCGCTCCGGCCAGAAGACGCGCTATTCCTTCGACATGCTCGGCGAAGGCGCGCGCACGGCGGCGGATGCGAAGCGCTACTTCGACGCCTATGCCAGCGCCATTGAAACGATCGGCAAGGCGGCAGGCAACCATCCTCTGCCCGACCGGCCCGGCATCTCGGTCAAGCTCTCGGCGCTGCATCCGCGCTTCGAGGCGATCAGCCGCGAGCGCGTGATGGCCGAACTGGTGCCGCTGCTGCTGGACCTCGCCCAGCGCGCCAAGGCCCATGACCTCAACTTCACCGTCGACGCCGAAGAGGCCGACCGTCTGGAGCTGTCGCTCGACGTGATCGCGGCGACGCTCGCCGACCCCTCGCTCGGAGGCTGGGACGGATTTGGCCTGGCCATCCAGGCCTATCAGAAGCGCGCCGGCGCGGTGATCGATTATGTCGATGCGCTTGCCCGCGCACATGATCGCAAGCTGATGGTGCGGCTGGTCAAGGGGGCCTATTGGGACACCGAGATCAAGCGCGCGCAGGAGCGTGGGCTCGGCGGCTATCCCGTGTTCACGCGCAAGGCGATGACGGATCTGAACTACGTCGCCTGCGCGACGAAGCTGCTGGCCTTGCGGCCCCGCATCTTCCCGCAATTCGCCACCCATAACGCGCTGACGGTCGCGACCGTGCTGGAGCTTGCCGCCGGGAGCGGCGGCTTCGAATTCCAGCGCCTGCATGGCATGGGCGAAGCGCTGTACGAGCAGCTGGCAAAAGATCACCCGGACATCGCCTACCGCACCTACGCGCCGGTCGGCAGCCATCGTGATCTGCTCGCCTATCTGGTGCGGCGGCTGCTCGAGAACGGCGCGAACTCGTCCTTCGTGGCGCAGGCCGCCGACTATCGCGTGCCGGTGTCGGCGCTGTTGCAGCGTCCGGCAGATGCCATCGTCCGGCCGCAGGCGGCGGCCCATCCAAAAATCCCATTGCCCTGCGATCTCTTCGCGCCGGACCGGCGTAATTCGCGCGGCATCGAATTCGGCGAACGTGCCGCGCTCGACCGGTTGCTGACCGACGTCAGGGCCGAGACGGCCCGCCTCGAGGTGATCGCCGATGCCTCGCCGGATCAGGCCAGTGCGGCGGTCGCCGCGGCACGCGCCGGCTTTGCCGCCTGGAGCCGCACGCCGGCAGGTGGGCGCGCGGCGGCGTTGGAGCAGGCCGCGCATCTGCTGGAGAGCCGCGGCGCTCACTTCATCGCGCTGCTGCAAGCCGAGGGCGGCAAGACGCTTGACGACGCGCTGTCGGAGCTGCGCGAGGCCGCCGACTTCTGCCGCTACTATGCCGCGCAGGGCCGCAAGCTGTTCGGGGGCGAGGCTGCCATGCCGGGCCCGACCGGCGAGAGCAACGCGCTCGCCCTGCGCGGCCGCGGCGTGTTCGTCGCGATCTCGCCCTGGAATTTTCCGCTGGCGATTTTCCTGGGACAGGTCACGGCCGCGCTGATGGCCGGCAACAGCGTCGTCGCAAAACCCGCCGAGCAGACGCCGCGCATCGCGCGCGAGGCCGTGGCCCTGCTGCACGAGGCGGGCATCCCCAAGAGCGCGCTGCACCTCGTCACCGGCGATGGCCGCATCGGGGCCGTGCTGGCCGCGCACGCTGACATTGCGGGCGTGGTCTTCACCGGCTCGACCGAGGTGGCACGCTTGATCAACCGGACTCTCGCCGCCAAGGACGGGCCGATCGTGCCGCTGATCGCGGAGACCGGCGGCATCAACGCGATGATCGCGGATGCCACCGCGCTGCCCGAGCAGGTCACTGATGACGTCGTCACCTCCGCGTTCCGTTCCGCCGGCCAGCGCTGCTCGGCGCTGCGGCTGCTGTTCGTGCAGGAGGACGTCGCCGACCGCATGATCGAGATGATCGCGGGCGCCGCGCGCGAGTTGATAATCGGCGATCCCTCTGACGTCGCAACCCATGTCGGGCCGGTCATCGACGAGGAGGCCAAGCAGCGCCTCGACGCGCATATCGCGCGGATGAAGCACGAGGCACGGCTGCACTTTGCAGGCCACGCACCGGAAGGCTGCTTCGTTGCGCCGCACATCTTCGAGCTCAGGGAGCCCGGCCAGCTCACCGAGGAGGTGTTTGGCCCGATCCTCCATGCCGTACGCTATCGCGCCGAGAACCTCGAACGCGTCCTGCAGGGCATCGAGCGCACCGGCTACGGGCTGACCCTCGGCGTTCACTCGCGCATCGACGACACGATCGAGGCGATCATCGACCGCGCCCAGGTCGGCAACATCTACGTCAATCGCAACATGATCGGCGCCGTGGTCGGCGTGCAGCCCTTCGGCGGCAACGGCCTATCCGGAACCGGCCCGAAGGCCGGCGGCCCGCACTATTTGTCGCGCTTCGCGACCGAGCAGACCGTGACGATCAACACCGCCGCGGCCGGTGGCAACGCTGCCCTGCTTGCGGGGGAGGAGTGAGGCCCTGCGCCAGGCGCCGTTGCATCCCGCGGAAACATCGGTCTAATGCTGCCACGACTTGGCCCGCGCCAATTCCAGCGCGCGGGAAACGACAAGAGCGAGGGAGCAACGCCGCGATGGACAAGGGCATTTTTGCGGGGCTGAAGGTTCTGGACTGCGCGAGCTTCATCGCAGCGCCCGCAGCCGCCACCGTGCTGTCGGATTTCGGCGCCGACGTCATCAAGATCGAGCCGCCCGGCACCGGGGACCCCTACCGCAATCTGCCGAACCTGCCGGGCTATCCGACCGGCGAGCACAATTTCGCCTGGCTGCTGGAGGCCCGCAACAAGAAGAGCATCGCGCTCGACCTCTCCAAGAGCGAAGCGCAGGCCGTGCTCTACAAGCTGGTGGCGGAGGCCGACGTCTTCATCACCAACATGCCGCCGCCGGTGCGTGCCAAGCTCGGCATCACCTACGACCATCTCGCCCATCTGAACGACCGGCTGATCTACGCCTCCTTCACCGGCTATGGCGAGAAGGGCGAGGAAGCCAACAAGCCCGGTTTCGACAGCAATGCCTATTGGGCGCGATCGGGCCTGATGGACCTCGTCCGCGCCGACACCGACACCACCCCGGCGCGTTCGGTCGCCGGCATGGGCGATCATCCCTGCGCCATGGCGTTCTACGGCGCCATCGTCACCGCGCTCTATCAGCGCGAGAAGACCGGCAAGGGCTCGCACGTCGCCTCCAATTTGATGGCGAACGGGGTGTGGGCGGCGAGCGTGCTGGCACAGGCAAAGCTCTGCGGCTCCAAGTTCGGCGAGCGGCGGCCGCGCGAGCGCGCGCTGAACGCGGTCGCCAATCATTATCAGTGCAAGGACGGCCGCTGGCTGATCCTGTCGCTGCTGAGCGAGGAGAAGCAGTTTCCGACGCTGGCCCGCTGCCTCGGACGCGAGGATTTGATCAACGATCCCCGCTTCGCCACCAAGGCCGACCGTCACGCCCGCTCGGTCGAGCTGATCAAGATCCTGGACGACACTTTCGCCACCAGGAATCTCGCCGAATGGCGGGAGATCCTCGACGGCAACGGCCTCGTGTTCGGCGTCGTTGCCATTCTCGACGACATCCCGAACGACAAGCAGATGCTCGACAACGAGGTGCTGGTGCCGTTCGAGAACGACACTATGCTCACCATCAACAGCCCGATATGGATCGACGGCGCGAAGAAGGTGCAGCCGCGCAAGCCGCCCGCCGTCGGCGAGCACAGTGACGAAATTTTGCGCGGCGCGGGATATGACGAAGCGGCGATCAAGGCGCTGCGGGGGTCGGGAGCGGTGGGGTAAGGCGGCGCCTCGCGCCCCACTGTCGTCCCGGGGCGCGCATAGCGCGAACCCGGGACCCATAACCACAGGGAGTGGTTATCGGGCACGACTGGTCACTCCGAGTCTTCGCCAAACACTTCCCTGTGATTATGGGTCCCGGATCTGCGCTCCGCCCTGGACAACGCTACGCGTTGCCAAGAGCTGCGCTTGTCCGGGACGACGATAGCGAAATAGCTCGCGCGCGGATGCATGGCTGGATTGCTTCGCTGCGCTCGCAATGACGATGCCGGACGATCCCGCTACAAACCTAGGGCAACATCACGCCTCGCGAGGTCCCATGCCGAGCTACCGCCTGCACTACTTCCCGGAATCCGGCAACAGCTACAAGCTGGCGCTGATGCTGACGCTCTGCGGCGAGACGTTCGAGCCCGTCTGGACCGATTTCGCCGGCGGCGTCACGCGCACGGCGGAGTGGCGCAATTCCGTGAACGAGATGGGCGAGATTCCCGTGCTCGAGATCGACGGCATGAAGATGACGCAGACCGCGCCTCTCCTGCTCAAGCTTGCCGAGCAGTACGGGCGCTTCGGCGCCGAGACGGAGGATGAGAAGTTCGAGCTGTTGCGCTGGCTGTTCTGGGACAACCACAAGCTCACCGGCTACATGGCGACGTATCGCTTCATGCGCGCCTTCACCGAGAAAAACGATCCGCAGGTGCTGAAGCATTTTCGCCGCCGGCTCGAGGATTTCCTCGGGATCCTCGACGGGCACCTCCAGCACAACGCCTTCGCGATCGGCGCAAGGCCGACGGTCGCCGACATCTCGATGATGGCCTATCTGCACTATCCGAGCGACGAGCACGGCTTCGATTTCGCGGCGAGCCATCCCGCCATCCACGCCTGGCTCGGCCGCATGGCCGCGTTGCCCGGCTGGAAGCCGGCCTATGAGCTGCTGCCGGGCAAGCGGATGACGAATTACGCCAAATGAGAGAGCCAAAGCCTCGGTGCCATAATGGCCGGGCTTGTCCGGGTATCACGAAGGAAAGCGGAGGCTACCGCAGCGACAGCCAGCCGAGCGTGAACAGGATCCCGCCCATGATGACAGCCGCCGCGACCGCCCAGGTGCTGACGCGGACGCTGCCGGTGACCTGCTTGGCTTCCTCATTGCGCGCGATCTCGCGATTGCGCTCCTTCGTGGACTCGCTGGTATCTGTCATGGGTCATCCAAATCGCTTGTTGGTGCTATCTTGCGCGTGATCTTTTCGGAAAACCGCTACACACTTTTCCGGATCACGCGCTAACGCGTCTTGATGAAGCACATGCCGATGCGGCGCGAGGCCGCGGCAGCCTGACAGGTGAGACCGTTAGCACAGCTCCATGACGTAAAACTCCTGTCCGGCGTTCCCGATCCCGCATCCTGCAGGGAACAATGCGCGCCCCAGCCGTCCTGATATTCGGTGCCGGCGAGTTCCTTACCGCCGCGGGTCTGCGGCCGGCTGGCAAATCCGCGTGAGAAATCAGGCCGCTTGCCGGAGGCGAACGCGGTCAGAATGTCGCGGCGGCGGAGCTGGTCGCCGAAGAAATGCGGCGAGGCCGGCACGATGGCGGAATTGGACGGGTTGTCCGCGAGCCAGTCGACGCCCGGAAAATGAAAGCCGCCGATGCCGCGGGTCTGATGGCAGCCGGCGCAGGTGACGTCGTTGAGACGGCGCTGGAAACCGGCGACCGAGCGGACGTTCTGCATGTCGGCGCCGCGCGCGGCTGCCTGCTTCAGCGCGCTGACCACGTCACTATCAGTGAAGACGGGATCGCCTTTGCTTTCCGCTTGTCCCTCTCCTTGCATCATGCCGAACTCGGGCTGCAGCGCCGAGGCATCGAGGCCGGCGGGGGTCGGCACCACCGCGGCCCTGGCGAGGAATTTCTCCGGGATCAGCACGGTGCCGCGATCGAACTCGCGAAGATGATCGGGCGCGAGCAGCCAGGCCTTGAAGTCGCGCCGGAGCGCATCGTCGGCGAGGATCCTGTCGCGGTCGATCTGGTTCTCCAGCGTCGATTCCTCGAACGTCTTCGTGGCAGCGTCGTACCTGAACACCTTGAGCAGATAGTCGGAGCGGAAATCGTGCAGCGCCGATTTCGGCGCGACCGAGACCTGGATGTTGGTCTCGATGCGGTCGAGCATGGCGTCGTAAGGGGGAATACGACTGCCGATCAGGCCTTGCCAGTCGCCATTGTCGAGCCAGCGCCGGGCGACCTCGGCACAGGTGACCGGTTTGCCGTTCGCATCCGTCTGGCGCGGATCGCGCGCCTTCATCACCAGATTGAACGTCATCGGCAAGCGCGTTGCGGTCTTGCCGCCATCCGGCCTGCCGTCGAAACGTGCGAGACGGTAGATCAGCCGGATCTCGCCGCAGGACTCGTCCGACACATAGGCGCGGTCCATGCGGTTCACTATCCCGGCCAGCACGAATCGCGTATCGCGCGATTTCAGGTTGGCGAGGTCGAACAGTTGCACGTCGAAGCCCTCGCCGACGCCGATGGTCTCGGTCGGATATGTCGCCTTGTACCGCGCGATGTAGCGGTCGAATTCCGCATCGATCGCCGGCGGAATCGCTTTCAGCTGCGGCAGCGACGCGAACATCAGGTCGGTCGTGAGCGGGACGTCCGTGTTCCGCTCCGGCGAGAGCAGACGCGAGATCGTCAGCGTATTGTTCTGGTCGAGCTTGCGCAGGAGATCGGGATCGGTGATCGCAGTGCCGCGCGTCAGCGCAGTAGTCTCCGCCGCGAATAGCGAAGCGACGCCGCCGAACAATGCGGCGGCAGCAATGAGAATTCGCAACGCGCGGCTCATGCCTCAGGTAACACCGCGCAGGGACGCCTATTCAAGTAAAAAGGCGCCTCACATGGTGGTGAAGCGCCTTTTTGAAAGTCGGTAGCGAACGCTCAGCGCGACACGATGAGGCCCCTGCTGGTGACGACCACCCAGCGGCCGTCCTGACGACGGATCGCATCGACGCGGCCGACGCCGGGGATGGGATCGCCGGGATAGACCTCGTAGAGCCCGTCGCGGCCCTCGATCAGCGCGCCGCCATTGCTGGCATTGCGCAGCCTCCAGCCTTCGATCGTCGGCAGACGCCCGACCTCGGTCTTGGGCGCGGCAGGCGCCGGTGCCGCGGCGGCGGTCGCAACCTGGGTCGGCGCGATCGAGCCGGTGGTCTCCCTGGCAGGAGCTGCTGCAGCCTGCGCGGACGCTGCGGGCGGCGTGGCGCGGAGCTTATCGACGGTCTCGGACAGTTTTGCGATCTTGGCCAGCGGCTCGGCCTGCGCCTTCTCGAGCTTGTCGAGGCGGTCGTTGGTCCGGTTGAACTGGCTGACGCCGGTTTTCGAGCTCTGCTCGACATTGGCCTTCAGCGCGACAAGGTCGGCATCGATCCGGGCGACCGAAGCATCCAGCGCGCTGGTGTCGGCGACCTGCACCGGCGCCTGGGCCGGGGCGGCGAAACGCATCATGCCGGCGGTCGCAAGCGCCCCGCTGATTGCGCCGACGCTGGCGGCGATCGCCACCACCGCGGCCATCGCAGACAAGCGGCGCTTGCCGCCGGTCTCGCGCGGCTCGTCCGCCTTCACATGGGGGGCGAAGTCCTCGCGGTCCCAGTACCGGTCCGAGGGCGCCATGACGATCAGCTTGCCCGGCTTTGCCTCGGGCTCGGGTTCGGCTTTCGCTTCGAGTTTCGGCACGTCGATCCGCGGCGGCTCGACTTTGGGAGCATCCGCCTTGACCGGATCCGGCTTGGGCGGCGCCTCGTGGTCGGGGGCGATCGAGGGGGCGTCGATACCGGCGGCAGCCGCGAGGGCCTGCGGCGCTGCGTCGGCAGCACCGGAATCCTGGGCGGCCTGGTCGGGCATTGGTTCGCTCACGGCTCAAATACTCCAGTCTGGATTGACCTTTTGGTAACTTTCATTGCTTGCGAAATCCTTACCTTCGGACCCGCTTACCGAAACTTTAGGAATTGATCCGGGGCCGAATTGGGCCGGGAAAATGGAACCGGCGTGGCGGGTGTGAAACAATTTGTAACCGGGGGAAGATGAACGGCGGCGCAACGCCCGGGCCGTCGCCCTTCGAGCCTCGTCGCGCTCGAGCCTCAGGGTAACCGCGATGGAGCGAATGCCCGCTGCCTCCACATCGTCACTACGACGGAGGGGCCACCACCTGCAGTCCCAGATCACAGTCCGTCACATCACCACCGGCGCGTCCGGCAGCTCGTTCGATTGCGGGCCCTGCGGCGGGAAATGCCGCGCCAGCTCGCGCGACACCGCCTCGATGCCGCCGACCACGCCGCGCTCGAACCGGCCCGACCTGAACTCGGCCTCCATTGCGCGGCAGATGCTCTCCCACCCTTCGGCACCGACCTTCGCATCAATGCCGCGATCAGCGACGATCTCGACGTCACGGTCGGCGAGCAGCAGATAGATCAGGACGCCGTTGTTGTGCGCGGTATCCCAGATACGCAAATGCGAGAACACGTCGAGTGCGCGCTCGCGCGCCGGCTGGTTTCGGAACAGCGGCGCGCCGTCAAGCGCGCCTTCGACGACGAAGCGGACCTGACCGGAATGGGCGGCCTCGCCGCGCTTGATCGCCTGCTCGACGCGATCGAGCACGGCTTGCGGGAAAATCTGCTTCGCCCGCCAATGATGCTGCACGAGATGCCTGGCAATGCGCTTGATGCTCATGATCGCTACCAGCTCCCCGAGGCGCCGCCGCCGCCGAAACTGCCCCCTCCGCCGCTGAAGCCGCCGCTGCTCGACGATCCACTGCTCCAGCCGCCTCCCGACGAGCCGCTCGACCAGGAGCCGCCGCGCGAGCGCCCGGTGCCCGGCGCCATCGCCGAAAACAGGTCGGCGACGAAGCCGATGACGAAGCCGAGAGCGCCGAGCGCCATGGCGAGTGCGAAGGAGCCGAGAATGAGCCAAGTCAGCGCCGCGACGATGCCGCCGACCGCCAGCGAGCCGAGCAGCCGCCCGAACACGGCCCGGAAGAATCCGCCAACCCCGATCGAGGCGAACAACGTCACGATGAAGAGCGGCGCGAGATCGTCCAGATTGTGGGCGAAGTTGACGCTGCGCGAGGGAACCGGCAGCGGCTCGCCGTCGATCACCCGGATCATTCGATCGACGCCGTCGGAGATGCCGCCGGCAAAATCGCCGGTCCTGAATTTCGGTGTGATGACCTCGTCGATGATGCGCCTTGACGTGACGTCGGTCAGCGCGCCCTCGAGGCCATAGCCGACCTCGATGCGCAAATGCCGGTCGTTCTTGGCGACGACGAGGATCGCGCCGTCGTCGATCTTCTTGCGGCCGATCTTCCAGGCCTCCGCGACCCGGATCGAGAATTGCTCGATCGTCTCCGGCTGCGTGGTCGGGACGATCAGGACCGCGATCTGACTGCCCTTGCGGCTCTCGAAGTCCTGCAGCTTCTGCGACAGCGTAGCGACGTCGCTGCCAGAAAGCGTGCCGGTTTGATCGACCACGCGGCCGGTGAGCTGGGGGACGGCGACGTCGGCGTGGGTGGGGAGCGTGAAGGCAAGGAAGAGCGCGATAGCGAGCACAAGCGCAGCGAGCGTCGAACAAGCCCGCCACAGCATCGCTGTCATCGCCCGGCTTGACCGGGCGATCCAGTATTCCAGAGACACCAGCGGAATACGGAGAAGCCGCGGCGTACTGGATTCCCCGCCTGCGCGGGGAATGACAGCGGTGTGTGGGATGCGCATCGGGGCCGAACGCGCTTACTTCGATGGAGCCGGAGCCGGGTTGAAGTCCACCTTCGGCGCGGTCGAGATCGCCTTCTCATTCTCGACCGAGAAGTTCGGCTTCTCCTTGTAGCCGAACATCATGGCGGTGAGGTTGCTCGGGAACGAGCGGATGGTGACGTTATAGTCCTGCACCGACTTGATGTAGCGGTTGCGCGCCACCGTGATGCGGTTCTCCGTCCCCTCGAGCTGCGACATCAGGTCCTTGAACAAGGCATCGGACTTCAGCTGCGGATAGTTCTCGGTGACGACCAGCAGTCGCGACAGCGCGCTGGAGAGTTCGCCCTGGGCGGCCTGGAATTTCTGGAAGGCGGCGGGATCGTTCAGCACCTCGGGCGTCGCCTGGATGCTGCCGACCTTGGCCCGGGCGTTGGTGACGCCGAGCAACACGTCCTTTTCCTGCTGGGCAAAGCCCTTCACCGAGTTGACGAGGTTGGGCACGAGATCGGCGCGGCGCTGATACTGGTTCACGACCTCGGACCAGGCAGACTTGATCTGCTCGTCCTCACTCTGGATCGCATTGTAGCCGCAATTGGTCAGGCTCAGCGAGGCCAGCGCCGCCAGCACGGTCAGGATCTTGCGCATCAAATTTCTCCCGGTGGAATCCGGCGCAAACTACCAGATCGAGCACGCGAGACGCCAGAGCGCTTGAAAAGCAGCCGCCTGACGCAAGCCTCTTGCCTATCGCAGGCCGACATAGTCAACTCCGGCAAAACAAAAGCGGAAATGCCAGGGGAAACGCGATGAGCTCGTTCGAGACCATCCTCGTGGAACGGCCGGAGCCGGCGATCGTCCGGGTCGTGATGAACCGGCCCGAGGCGCGCAATGCGCAGAACCTGCAAATGACATACGACCTCAATGCCGCTTTCGACGCGGCGGTGCAGGACAATGCGGTCAAGGTCATCATCCTCGCCGGCAATGGGCCGCACTTCTCGTCCGGCCATGACCTGCGCGCGGGCGGCAAGAATGCCGCAGGCGTCGATTTTCCGCCGATCGGACATTGGGGCGGTTTCGCCGAAGCCGGCGCCCATGGCCGCTTCGCGCGCGAGCAGGAAATATATCTCCAGATCACGCGGCGCTGGCGCAACCTCGCCAAGCCTGTCATCGCCGAGGTGCATGGCAAGTGCATCGCCGGCGGACTGATGCTGGCCTGGGCCTGCGACCTCATCGTCGCCAGCGACGATGCGCAGTTCTGCGACCCCGTCGTCACCATGGGCGTCTGCGGCGTCGAATGGTTCGTGCACCCCTGGGAGCTCGGCCCGCGCAAGGCCAAGGAATTCCTGTTCACGGCCGACAGCTGGAGTGCGCAGGAGGCGCACCAGCTCGGCATGGTCAACCAGGTCGTGCCGCGCGCGGAATTGTCTTCGCGCGTGCTAGAGCTTGCGCGCCGGATCGCGACAAAACCGTCCTTCGCTCTGAAGCTGACCAAGGAAGCGGTGAGCCGCCGGCGGTCGCGGAGTAGACGCGATGGACCTCAATCTGAGTGACGAACAAAGATTGCTGCGCGAAAGCGCGGACCGCTTCGTGGCCGAGAGCTACGATGCCGATCACCGCCGCAAGATGGCGAACGACCCGCTCGGCTTCAGCCCGTCGGTGTGGAAACAATTCGCCGAGCTCGGCTGGCTGGCGCTGCCGCTTCCCGAGGAGTTCGGCGGGCTCGGCGGCGGCGCGGTCGAGATCGGCATCTTGATGGAAGCCTTCGGTCGCGGGCTGGTGTCGGAGCCCTATGTCGCAACCGCGGTGCTAGGCGCGGCGCTGATCGCGAGATGCGGCACCATCGAGCAGAATCAGGCGAGCCTGCCCAAGGTGGCGGACGGATCACTGAAGCTGGCCTTTGCGCATTCCGAGCGCGCGGCCCGGTTCGATCTTGCCAAGGTCACGACCAGCGCCAACAAGACGGCGCAAGGCTGGCGCCTCGCCGGCAGCAAGGTCGCCGTGCTCGACGGACACGCCGCCGACCAGATCATCGTCTCCGCGCATATACATGACCATCGGGGACCGTCGGGGCGGATCGGCCTGTTCCTCGTGCAGGCGACGACGCCAGGCCTCGTCATCAGCGACTATCCGCGTCTTGGCGGCGGACGTGCCTGCAACATCGAGCTGTTCGACGTGCATCTGCCGGAAGACGTGCTGCTCGGTGACGGCAGCGATGCTCTGCCGGCGATCGAATGGGCCGTCGACCGCGCCATGGCAGCATTGGGTGCGGAAGCCGTCGGCATCATGCAGACGCTGCTGGACACGACGCTGGAATACACCAAGATCCGAAAGCAATTCGGCCGGCCGCTTTCCGCCAACCAGGTGATCCGCCACCGCCTCGCCGACATGGCGATGCAGGTCGACGAGGCCCGCTCGATGGCGCTGCGGGCCGCGTTGCAGGTGGATGCTGCACCGATCGAGCGTGCCCGCGCGGCATCGGGCGCGAAAGCGAAGATCGGCAGATGCGCGCGCTTCATCGGCGAGCAGTCGATCCAGCTCCATGGCGGCATGGGCGTCACCGAGGAGCTCGAGGTCGGCGCCTATTTCAAGCGGCTCGTCGCCTTCGACACGCTGTTCGGCGGCAGCGCCCATCACTACGGCCGCCACGCCGAGCTGAGCCGCAGGGCCGTCCCGGCCTGACACAAGGAGCGCATCATGGATCTCTCGTTCAATGCCGAGGAGCGTGCCTTCCAGGACGAGGTGCGCGGCTTCATTGCCAAGAACCTCACCGACGAGATGAAGCGCGCGACGGCGCTGACGCCGTCGGTGTTCTCCGACCCTGACATCGGCATGGCCTGGCAGCGCGCGTTGCACCGCCAGGGCTGGGGGGCTCCTGGCTGGCCTGTCGAACATGGCGGGCCGGACTGGACGCCGGCACAGCGCTGGATTTTCGAGACCGAATGCGCGCGCGCCGGCGTGCCCAATGTCAACGTGATGGGCGTGAAGATGGTCGGTCCCGTCATCATCGGCTTCGGCAGCCCCGAGCAGAAGAACTTCTACCTGCCTCGCATCCTCTCCGGCGAGGACTATTGGTGCCAGGGCTATTCCGAGCCGGGCTCCGGTTCCGATCTCGCCTCGCTGAAGACCCGCGCGGTGCGCGACGGCGACGACTACATCATCAACGGCACCAAGATCTGGACCACGCATGCCCACCACGCCAACCGCATGTTCGCGCTGGTGCGCACCAGCGATGGGCCGCGGCAGCAGGACGGCATCAGCTTCATCCTGATCGACATGAAGACGTCGGGCATCACCACGCGCCCGATCCTGACAATCGGCGGCGACCACGAGGTCAACCAGGTGTTCTTCGACGACGTGCGCGTGCCGGTCGCCAACCGCGTCGGCGAGGAAGGCAAGGGCTGGACCTACGGCAAATATCTGCTCGAGTTCGAACGCGGCGCGGGCATCGCCTCGGCCAAGCTGCGCGAGGGGCTGAAGGCGATCGCGGATCTCGCCGAGTCCGACCTCACGGGCCGCGCCATCGACAGCCCCGACATCGCAACGCGCATCTCCGAGGTCGAGGTCGACATCGACGCGCTGGAGATGACCGAGCTGCGCGTGCTCTCGGCGCTGCAGACCGGGCAGAATCCCGGCGCGGTGTCGTCGATCCTGAAGCTGCGCAATAGCGAGATCCGCCAGGCCGTGACGCGGCTGGGCGCCGACGTGATCGGCCACGACGCCCTCGCCGTCGAGCCGATGCGCCCGCTCTACAAGCTCAACCACGAGCCGGCGATGCCCGAGGAGATGCTGACGGTGATGCCGGAATATCTCAACGGCCGCGCCTATACGATCTTCGGCGGCACGTCGGAGATCCAGCGCGACATCATCGCGAAGATGATGCTGGGGATTTAGCCGGGCTGACGCTACACACTCGGCGTCGTCCCGGACAAGCGCAGCTCTTGGCAACGCGTAGCGTTGTCCAGGGCGGAGCGCAGATCCGGGACCCATAACCACAGGAAGATGTGGTTACGGGGACTCGGACTGATCACTCCGCGCGACAACCACTCCCTGTGGTTATGGATCCCGGATCGGCGCGCGCTTATGGCGCGCTTGTCCGGGACGACAGCGGAGTGTGTGGCAGCAGCCAGCGCGATAACTCGACACTAACCCGCCGCCTTGGCCTCCCGGATCGCCTGCCAGATCTTCTGCGGCGTCAGCGGCGTATTCAGCTGGGTGATGCCGAGCTCGGCGAGCGCGTCCATGACGCCGTTGGTGACGCAGGGCGGGCCGCCGATGGCGCCGGATTCGCCGCAGCCCTTGGCGCCGAGCGGATTGGTTCGGCAGGGCGCGGTGTCGTCGAGCGTCACCACAATCGGCGGGACGTCGTCGGCGCGCGGGATGCAGTAGTCCTGATAGCTGGCGGTGAGGAGCTGGCCGTCGGCATCGTAGGACACGCCTTCATACAGCGCCTGGCCGATGCCCTGCGCCACGCCGCCATGGATTTGGCCGGTGACCAGCATCGGGTTCACGGCGACGCCGACGTCGTCGACCGTGGTGTAGCGCACGACCTTGGAGACGCCGGTCTCGGGATCGATCTCGACCTCGCAGATATGCGTGCCGTTCGGCCAGCTCGGCCCGTCGACCTCGCCTTCGGAATCGACGCTGAGCCTGGCGCCGTTCTCCTTCTCGGCGAGATCGAACAGGCTGATGCGGCGATCGGTGCCGACCACGGTGAGCATGCCGCCCTGATACTCGATGTCCTCGACCGAGGTCTCCAGCACGTTCGCGGCCTTCTCGCGCGCCTTCTGGATCAGATCATTGGAGGAAACCGCGACCGCCGTCCCGCCGACGAACAGCGAGCGCGAGCCGACGCTGCCGAAGCCCATGGCGAGATCGGTGTCGCCCTGGACCACGTCGATCTTGTCCATGGGAATGCCGAGCGTGTCGGAGATCATCTGCGTGTAGGTGGTCTGCAAGCCCTGCCCCATCGCCATGGTGCCGGAATGCAGCACGACGCGCCCTTGCGAGGTCGCGTGCAGGCTGACCTTCTCGGTGTGCGCGCGGCCGCCGGTCCACTCGATGTAAGAGGTCAGTCCGCGGCCGTAGAGCAGGCCCTTCTTCTTCGCCGCCTTCTTGCGCGCGGCAAAGCCGTCCCAGTCGGCGAGCGTCACGGCCCGATCGAGCATGTGCGCGAAGGCGCCGGAGTCGTAAACCTGGCCCGCCGCATTCGTGTATGGCAGCTGCGCCGGCTTGATGTAGTTGGCCTTGCGGATCGCGCGCGGATCCATGCCGATTTTTCGCGCAGCCGCGTCGAACAGGCGCTCGACGATGAAGACAGCCTCGGGCCGCCCCGCGCCGCGATAGGCGCCGACCGGCGCGGTATGGGTCATCACCGACTTCACCTCGAAATGCACCAGCGGCAGATCGTAGACGCCGGTCTGCACGAAGGGCCCGAGCACCAGCGGGATGATGTTCGCCGCACCCGAGGAGTACGCGCCGGTGCAGCCGATCGACTTGACGCGATAGGCCAGCACCTTGCCCTTCTCGTCCAGCGCGAAGGACGCCGTGGAGGTGAGATCGCGGCCATGGGTGCCGCCGACGAATTCGTCGGTGCGGTCGCCGCGCCAGCGGATCTTCTTGTTCAGCTTGGTCGCGGCGTAGGCCACGATGCCGTCCTCCGGATAGAGATTGGTCTTCTGGCCAAAACCGCCGCCGATGTCGCCGACCAGCACGCGGACGCTGTCCTTCGGACGCTTCAGCACGGCTTCCGCCAGCACGTCGCGGGTCGACGCCGGCGTCTGCGATTGCACATGCAGCAGGAGACGGCCGGACTTCTTGTCGATCTCGGCAATGGTCGATCGCGGCTCCATCGCGGACGGCACGAGGCGTTGACTGACGAGATCGAGCTCGACGGTGTGCGCGGCCTTGGCGAAGGCCTCGTCCACCTTGGCCGCATCGCCATAGCTCATGGCGCCGACGATGTTGTCGGGCGCCTCCGGCCACACCACGGGCGCGCCGGGCTTTACGGCCTCGACGGGATCGACCACCGCGGGCTGAACGTCGTATTCGACGACGATCGCTTCGGCGGCGCTCTGCGCCTCGACCCGCGACGAGGCCACCACTGCGGCCACGGCCTCGCCGGCATGGCGCACGACCTCGTGGGCGAGCAGCCGGCGCGGCGGCACCGTCATCGGCTTGCCGTCGGGGCGCTTGAAGATGTTCAGCGTCGGGATGGTGCCGACGTCGTCCTTGACGAGGTCGGCGCCGGTGTAGATTGCGGTGACGCCGGGCATTCCGGCCGCGGCGCTGGTGTCGATCGAGACGATCTTCGCGTGGGCGTGCGGCGAGCGCAGCACGTGCAGCCACAGCGCGCCGTCCTCCGGCTTGTCGTCGATGAATTGCCCCTTCCCGGTGAGCAGCCTCTGGTCTTCCAAACGCTTGACGGGCTGGCCCGCTCCGAAACGCAAATTGCCGGGAAGAATGTTCATTCCGTTATGTCCTCGAAATCCGGAAAACGACCGCGGCGGTTTTAACCGATTTTGCGGGCCAGACAACCGAGCCCTGGCACATCTGCAATGCGCGTCAGAGCCCTTTGCTGGCGCGGATCGGCCGGCTAGGACCTATCGATGTCGATGATGCCTATATTCACGTCACGGATGTCCGAGCCCCGCTTGACAGTGAGGCGAACGGTCTTCCCGGCGCCGGCCTGCTCGAGCGCATCGGTCAGGTCGGAGAGGCGCCGCACCGGCTTGCCCTCGACCGCGGTGATGATGTCTCCGACCGCTCCGGTCGAAAAATTGACACCGCGGATCCCCGCGCGCTCGGCAGGGCTGCCGGGGGCCGTCCGCACCACGATCACCCCTTCGACGCCAAGCCGGGTCGAAACATCCTCGCCGGCGGCCACGATGCCGATGCCGGGTGTCGGCACGCGACCGTTGCGAATGAGCTCGGGCACAATCCGGTTCACGACGTCGACCGGGACCGCAAAGCCGATGCCGGCGTTCGAACCGGACGGCGATATGATCGCCGTGGTGACGCCGATCAGCCGGCCGGCGGAGTCGAGCAACGGTCCGCCCGAATTGCCGGGGTTGATCGCGGCATCGGTCTGAATGACGTTGGCAATCTCCCGACCGCCATGGGTCGGAAGCCTGCGCTTGAGCGCGCTGATAATGCCGCTCGTCATCGATTGATCCAGTCCGAAGGGATTGCCGATCGCGAAGGCGGATTGCCCGACCTTCAGGTCGCTCGAACTGCCGAGAGCCACCGGCGGCGGAAGCTCGCGCACGCTGCGAATCCGCAGCACGGCGAGATCGTAATTGGGAGCCGTGCCGACGAGGTCGACCTCGGCCACCTCTCCCGAGGCAAAGCGCACGGCGATCTCGCCGCCACTGGCGACGACGTGATTGTTCGTCACGAGATGCCCGTCGCGATCCCATACGAATCCCGTGCCGGAAGAGCCGCCCTGGCCTTCCTCACCCATGAGAGGATTGGCTGCGGATTTTACCGCCACCTGGACGACCGAAGGAGACACGCGCTCGAAGATCTCGATGGTCGCCTTCTCGCCATCGGACAGCGGACCGCGCTGCTCGACCGCGCGCGCGGAGGGCGCCGCCCATGGGACATGCAGCATCGGGACATGCAGGATCTTCGCGGCAGTGACGGCAAGCAGCAGGGCGGCCAAGGCTGCCGCGGCAATCGCGTAGCGACGATTCATCGGTGATCACCGTCTTCAGTGCTGAATACGGCCTTGGGATACATATGCATGGGGCGACAGATCCGGCTTACGCAGCAACGTCGCAAACGAACGGAAGTTTCCCGGTTGGGCAGGTAAGGGCTTTTCTGGCTGATACACGGGTGCCGGGGCATATTGCCGCGTGCCAAACAGCTAGGTGAGCTCGCGCAGCGCCATTTCCACGACCTTCCTTGCCTCGGCCGTGAGCGGCGCCTGCGGCGGGACGGGATCGCCGACGTCGTAGCCCTGGATCGAAAGCCCAGCCTTGATGCAAGCGGCGAGGTTGTAGCGGGCGAAGGCTTCGTTGATGCGCCACAGCCGGCGCTGCAGCGCCATGGCCTCGTCCCAGCGGCCGGCCCTGCAGAGGTCGTACAGCGCGACGCTCTGGCGCGGGATGATGCAGGCCGGGCCCGCCATCCAGCCGCGGCCGCCGATCAGCATCACTGCGGCGGGGATATGAGCCGAGGCGGAGAAGACCTGCAAGGCATCGCCGCAGCGGTTCATGATCGAGAGCAGCCGGCCGGTGTTGGTCGAAGCATCCTTGATGTAGCCGATGCGCGGATGTTCGGCGAGGCGCGCAATGACGTCGAGGGTGAGATCGGAACGCTGAAATTGCGGATTGGTGTAGATGACGACGGGGATGTCCACGGCTTCAGCGATGGCGCGGAAGTAGGATTCGACCTGGGCGTCAGTGAGCGGGAAATAGGCTTCCAGGATTGCCAGGATGCCAGCGGCGCCGAGCCTCTGGCAGGCCCTTGCCTGCGCCACCGCATCCGCCGTCGAGGTGGAGGCGACGCCGGCAACGACGGGCACGCGGCCCTGCGCGGCCTCGATCGTGGTCTGCACGATCGCCGTGCGTTGCTCGGCGTTGAGGTAGGCGAATTCTCCGGTCGAGCCCAGCGGCGTCAGGCCGTGCACGCCGGCGCCGATCAGGTCGTCGCAGAGTTTTGCCAGCACATTGGTCCGCACCGTGCCGTCGGCATCGATGGGCGAGACGAGATAGGGAAAGACACCGTGGAATTCGGACATGTCAGGTGCATTCGGGACATCAGGCCGCCATGGCGCGCCTCGATCGCTGCTAACACGGGGCAAAATCGCCAGCAAGCCTGTGCATTGACCACTTCTTAAGGACGATGCGCACCAACATCGTCTCGCGCCCCTTCCCCTACCCCTTGTTAGGAACAAGCAGAGATGGTGCCGGCCATGACTCTGACAATGTTGTCCAGATTCCTGCATCCCGATCCGCGCATCCGGCGCGAACTCGTGGATCTCCTGTACACGTCGCTTCCGCAGGTGTCCGCCATTGGCGTCACGTCGGTGACCGGTGCAGCCACGCTGACGCTCATGAGCGGCGATACCGGCTATGCGGTGATCTCGGTCTTCATCTCCATCACGGCCGCAGTCCGGATCGCATCCCTGTTCCGCTACAAGTCGCGCGCGACGCAATTCTCCGATGCCGACGTGATCCGCTGGGAAGGGCTTTACGGCGCCGGCGCGACCGCCTTCGGCCTTGCGCTGGGCATGTTGTCGTATCGCGCGCTCGAGCTCGACGACGGACCCGGCGCCTGGATCGCGTTCGGCCTTTCGATGTCCTTCTGCGTCGGCATGGTCTCGCGCGCGGCGATCCGCCCCTGGATCATCCTGACCACTGCCGCGGTGCTGTTGACGCCGACCATCCTGGCCGGCCTGCTACGTCCCGAGTTCGCCTACAAGCTCGGCGCGATCATGCTGGTGTTCTTCTGGCTCACATTGCGCGAGGCGTCCAAGCATCTCAGCGCCGCCTTCGTCGAGCGGCTCGAAGCAAAGCACCGGCTGGCGCGCCAGGCGACCCACGATTTCCTGACGGGATTGCCGAACCGCGCCGCGTTCTTCCAGGCGCTGGCGGAGACCCGCGGAAACTTCGCCATCATCGCCATCGATCTCGACGGCTTCAAGCCGGTCAACGATCGCCACGGCCATCACGTCGGCGACGATCTGTTGCGGCAGGTGGCGGAGCGGCTGTCGGTCTGCATCGGCAATCCAGGCATAGCCGCACGGTTCGGCGGCGACGAGTTCATGATGCTCAAACCGGTTGCTTCAGGCGATGCCGGCTGTAACCAAGCGCTCGCGCTGGCCCGCCAGGCCATTCGCGATCTCTCGATGCCGTTCTTGCTTACGGACATTCCGGTCCGCATCGGCGCAAGCGCCGGCATTCTGGTCAGCGCTGATGCGGCCACCGCCGGCTCAACGTCGCAGCTCATGGAGAGGGTCGATCGTGCGCTCTATACGGCGAAACGTGCCGGAGGCGGCCGTTGCGCTTGGTCGGATGAGGGCGCCGAGCTGGAACGCGCAGCGGGCTGAAGCTGCCGCTTTCGATCACGCCTTGAGCAGCCGCACCCGCGTGCCCCATGGATCGATCGCCTCCACGCCATTCGCAAGCGTGGTGAGCTGCGCACCGCCCTTGCGCAGGCGTTCCTCCTGTGCGGCGAGAATGTCCTGCTTCGCCGTCACCAGCGAGAACCATGCAAGGCCCGTGGTGGCATCGTCGCGCCGTCCGGCGCCCTGACTCTGCCAGACATTCAAGCCGAGGTGATGGTGATAACGGCCCGACGACAGGAACGCGGCGCCGCTGCGCTTGCGCGTCGGATCAAGGCCGATCGTGCCGTGATAGAAGCTCTCGGCCTGCGCGAGGTCGCCGACGCGCAGATGCATGTGGCCGACGCGCAAGCCGTCCGGCGCCCTGGCATAGTCGGCGACGCGAGGATTGGTCAGCGACAGCAGGTCGGGGATGTTGAGCTCGTCGGTCGCCATCTTGACGCTGCCCTCGCTCCATTGCCATTGCGAGGGATCGCGGTCGGCATAGATCTCGATGCCGTTGCCCTCGGGGTCGTCGAGATAGACGGACTCGCTGACGAGGTGATCGGCAAAACCCGACAGCGGCACGCGATGCGAGGCGGCATGCACCAGCCAGCGCGCGAGGTCTTTTCGCGTCGGCATCAGGAACGCCGTGTGGTAGAGGCCGGCGGCATTGCGCGGCTCGATTTCCGCATCGGGACGGGCCTCCAGCACCAGCAGCGCTATGCCGGCCGTGCCGAGCTTTGCGGCGGTCGCCGAACGCTCCATCACGGCAAGCCCGATCACGTCGCGGTAGTAGTCCGCAACCTTGTCGAGATTCTTCACCCGCAGCGTCACCATGCCGACCCGCATCGGCGTGCGGCTGGCAAAGGTCGGCCCGGCACCTTGAGGAACGCCCTCGGCGCGCGCCGCGGCTCCGGCCGCCATCGCGAGCGAGGTTGCGCCGGCGAGTTGCAGCAGGGTGCGGCGGGTGAGATCGATGGTCATCGGTCAGGGCTCGGTCAAAATGGTTGAGGGCCATGCGGCGCAATGTCGGCCGATTGCTACACGTTCCCGTGAGCGGGTCCCAATCACATGTTCGTCGGTCGCGCGGAGGGAAGTCCTGGCCACCCGGCCAGTTTCGCAGGCGCCCGCAATATCCCAGATTGAGGACAGCTTACAGGAGCCTGCCATGACCGCCCCTACTCCCCTGTCTTCGCTGTCGTCCGCCCTCGCGGACATGGCGGCGCGCACGGCGCCGTCCGTCGTCTCCGTGCATTCGCACCGCTCCCGCGCCACCGGCTTCGCCTGGAAACCCGGCCTGATCGTCACGGCCGACGAGGCACTGGCGGACGAGGGCGCGGTCGAGATCGGCCTTGCCGACGGAAGCACCGCGGCCGCCACGATCGCCGGCCGCGACCATACGACCGACATCGCGCTGCTGCGCGTCGATGCCGCCGTCGCGCCGGTCAAGCTCGCCGCGACGGTCCCGCCGCTCGGCGCCTTGTCGGTGGTGGTCGCCACCAATCGCGAGACGCCGAGCGCCGCGCTCGGGATGGTGTCGACATCCGGCAAGAGCTGGCGCTCCCTGCGCGGCGGCGACATCGATGCCCGGATCGAGCTCGACGTCCGTCTGCGCGGCAGCCAGCAGGGCGGCCTCGCGCTCGATGCATCGGGCGAAGCCTTCGGCATGGCCGTGCTCCGACCGCGGCGCGTGCTGGTGATCCCGGCGGCGACGATCGAGCGCGTCGCGGCGCAACTGGAGGCGCGCGGCCGCATCGCGCGGGGATATCTCGGCCTCGGGCTCCAGCCGGTGCGGCTCGACGACGGCATCGGCGCCATGGTGATGAATGTCGACAAGGCCGGCCCTTCGGCCGCGGCCGGCATCCGTCAGGGCGACGTGATCGTCGCAGTCAACGACCAGAAACTGTCCGGCGTGCGTGCGCTGTCGCGGACGCTGGGACCTTCGAGCGTCGGCACGGTGGTCGATGTCGCGGTGCGTCGCGGCGACGAGCCGGCCAGCTTCAAGGTCACGGTCGGCGAGAGGCCGGAGACGTGAGCGAGGACAAGACGGCCGAGATCGTGCTCGCGCTGGAGATCGACGCCCCCGCCCTCGCCGATCGCCTGACGGCGCTGCTCAGCAATATCCCGGGGCTTCGTCTTGCTGCGCCTGGCGAGCAGGCGGCCGCGGCGATCGTCGCGCGCGATCCGCGCATCATGCCCGAGGACATCGCGCTGACGCAGCGCGAGCTCGACGTGCTGGCGTTAATGGCGGAAGGTGCCTCGAACAAGATGATCGCGCGTCAGCTCGGCATCTCCGTCCACACCGTGAAGTTCCATGTCGGCTCGCTGCTCGACAAGCTGGACGCGACCGGCCGCACCGATGCAGTCGCGCACGCCGCGCGTCGCGGCGTGATCGAGCTTTGACGCCGCCCAGGCCTCACGGCGCTGACGCCGCCGGGAAGCTGAGCCTGACCGTCAGGCCCGGCGCATTGTCATGCAGCGCGATCTCGGCGCCATGAAGGTGCGCGACCGCGGCGACGAGGCTGAGGCCGAGGCCATTGCCCGGCGTGTAGCGGCTCCGTTCGAGCCGGTAGAAGCGCTTGAAGACGTGATCGCGCTGCTCGGTGGGAATGCCCGGACCGTCGTCGGCAATCGCGATCACCGCAGCGCCATCGGCTCTGCGGCAAGTCACGGTCACCCGCCCGCCCTTGCAGCCGTGCTTGATCGCGTTGTCGACGAGATTGGCAATGGCGTCGAACAGCAAGTCGCGATCGCCCGTGATCGCCACGTCGCGTTCTCCGGCAAGGCTGAGCCTTGTGGCAACCTGCTCGGCGGCGGCATCGTAGAGCTCGACGACCTCGCCGGCGATCTCGGCGAGATCAAGCGCGCGGAAGGCGCCGGTGCGGGCGCGGGTCTCGATCTCGGAGATCCGGGTGATGGAGGCGAACATGCCGAGCACGGCATCGAGATCGGCGATGGTGTCCCCGATCAGCGCGGCGTCGGCCTCGCTGTTGCGCTCGTGGTGATAGGCCTTTTCCAGCCGGCCGCGCATGCGCGTCAGCGGCGTCCGCAGATCGTGCGCAACGTTGTCGCTGACCTGCTTGACCTCGCCCATCAGCGTCTCGATGCGGTCGAGCATCTGGTTGAGGTTTTCGGCGACGCGATCCCACTCGTCGTTGCTGCCGCGCAAGGGGATACGCTGATCGAGGCCGGAGAGCATGATGGCGCGGCTGGTGGCGTTGATCTGTTCGATCCGCCCCACGGTGCGCCGCGTCACCAGCACGGCCGCGAGCCCGGCGAGCACCAGCAGCAGCATGGCGACCGCGACCATCGCGAGCTCGATCATGCCGGTGAAGCCGTCATGATCGACGGCCCCGCCGAGCCGGCGCTCGACGTAAGCGAGCGTCCCGAAATAGACGTAGGCCATGATCGCCGCGACGATCAACCCGAACGCCGCGATCGCGATCAGCGCGAGGCGGAAGGTCGAGGAGCGAAGGGTCTTAGCCAGGAGCACGGAGGCAATATCCGATGCCGCGGATGGTGTGGATCAGCGGATAGTCCTGGGCATCGTCGACCTTGCGACGAACACGCCCCACATAGACGTCGATGATATTGGTCGACGGATCGAAATGCAGGTCCCAGACGTGCTGAAGCAGCATCGCGCGAGATACGACGCGGCCCTCGTTGCGGACGAGATATTCGAGCAGCTGGAATTCGCGCGGCAGCAGCGGAATCTTGCGGCCGCGGCGGGAGGCAGCCCGCGCGATCAGGTCGATCGCGAGATCGCCGACGCGCAGAAGCGTCTCCTTGGCGATGGTCTCGCTGCGGCGGCCGAGCGCTTCGAGGCGCGCCAGCAATTCGGTGAAGGAGAACGGTTTGACGAGATAATCGTCGCCGCCGGCGCGCAGGCCGCGCACGCGGTCGTCGACTTCGCCGAGCGCGGAGATGATCAGGAACGGCGCGGCGATGCCCTCGTCGCGCAACTGGCGCATCACGCTGATGCCGTCGATATCGGGCAGCATGCGGTCGATGGTAATCACGGCATAGTCGCGCGCACCGCCGTGGCTCAGGGCTTCGCGGCCATTGGTTGCGAGGTCGACGTCGTAGCCCGAAACAGTCAGCTCCTCGACGAGCTGACCTGCGGTTTCCGGATCGTCCTCGACGACCAGGATGCGACGGTGACCTCCGCTCATGACAAGCTCCGCGCGACGATCGCCACCAGACTATCCCGTTCCGGGGCTGAGCGGAACCGCCCGGTGGCGATCGCGACAATGGTGCGGTACGGCGATGCGATTACCAGTAGTCTCCGCACACATTGACCCATTGCCATCCATAGGGCGTCCAGCTCCTGCTCCAGCAGCCGTCATTGTAGCCGCCGTAGAAATAGGGCGCGCCGAAGACGGCGAAACGACGGAAATGGTGGTGACGGAAGCCGTGGCGGCCGTGCCAGCCTGCGCCGGCGAAGCGCGGACCGATCGCCGCGTGCGCGAAACGCGGGCCGCCAGCAAAGCGTGCGCGACCCATGCCGCCGAAACCACCGGCGCGCATGCCGCCGAAGCCGCCGGCGTGCATGCCACCGCCGAAATGGCCGCCGCCACCGAAATGGCCGCCACCGCCAAAGCCGCCATGACCGCCACCGCCAAAGCCACCACCGCCATGGCCTCCGCCACCGCCGCCGCCACGGGCGAGCACCGGTGAAGCGAGCGCCATCGCGGCGACGACCGTCACCGCGGTGAAGCCTTTGAGAAGCCTGTTGTTCATCGAAGCATCCTCCTTGCAGTGCGGCGATCACCGCGCCGCACGAGGATGGTCAGATGAAAGGAACGGACCGGCACCTTCAACTTACAAACACGCCAGATTCTGACGCGGGTGTCAGGAAGGCACCGCCCTCCCCACGACGTGGAGAGAGCTTGATCTGATCTCTCGCCGCAACGAGCGGGGAGAGGTCAAGGACTCACACCCGCTTGCCGCCACTCTTCTCGGCCGCGCGTCGCAGCGCCTCCGCAAGCGCACCGCCGCCCGAAGACTCCTGCTTGCGCGGAGCCGACGAGGTCATGCGGGCGGGGTTGCGTGAGCTGTTGTCGCGCTGCATGCCGGGTGCGTCCTTCTTGGGCCCGACCTCGTCGTCGAGGCGCAGCGTCAGCGAGATGCGCTTGCGGGCGACCTCGAAGTCCAGCACCTTCACCTTGACGATATCGCCCGGCTTCACCACCTCGCGCGGATCCTTGATATAGGTCTTGGACATCGCCGAGATGTGCACGAGACCGTCCTGGTGCACCCCGATGTCGACGAAGGCGCCGAAGGCGGCGACGTTGGTGACGGTGCCCTCGAGGATCATGCCCTTCTTGAGATCCTTGATCTCCTCGACGCCCTCCTTGAACACCGCGGCCTTGAACGCGGGGCGCGGGTCGCGGCCCGGTTTTTCCAGCTCGCGCAGGATGTCGGTGACGGTCGGCAGGCCGAAAGTCTCATCGACGAAATCCTTCGGCTTGAGGGTACGCACGATCTCGCTGCTGCCGATCAGCGCCTTGATGTCGCTCTTGGTCGCCGCGAGAATCCGGCGCACCACCGGATAGGCTTCCGGATGCACGCCGGAGGCATCGAGCGGGTCCTCGCCGCCGAGGATGCGCAAGAAGCCCGCGCATTGCTCGAACGCCTTCGGCCCGAGCCGCGGCACGTCCTTCAGCGCCTTGCGCGACTTGAACGGACCATTGGCGTCGCGGTGCGCGACGATGCTCTGCGCCAGGCCAGAACCGACGCCTGACACGCGGGCGAGCAGCGGCGCCGAGGCGGTGTTGACGTCGACGCCGACGGCGTTCACGCAGTCTTCGACCACCGCATCGAGCGACTTGGCGAGCTTGGCCTGGCCGAGGTCGTGCTGGTACTGGCCGACGCCGATCGCCTTCGGCTCGATCTTGACGAGCTCGGCGAGCGGATCTTGGAGCCGTCGCGCGATCGAGACCGCGCCGCGCAGGGTGACGTCGAGGCCCGGCAGCTCCTCGGACGCGAAGGCCGAGGCCGAATAGACCGAGGCGCCGGCTTCCGACACCACGATCTTGTTCATCTTCAGCTCGGGCAGGCCCTTGACCAGCTCGGTCGCGAGCTTGTCGGTCTCGCGCGAGGCAGTGCCGTTGCCGATCGCAATCAGCTCGACGCGATGCTTGATCGCGAGCCGGCCGAGCGTTGCCAGCGATTCGTTCCACTGCCGCTGCGGCTCGTGCGGATAGATCGCGATGGTGTCGACCACCTTGCCGGTCGCATCGACGACGGCGACCTTGACGCCGGTACGGTAGCCGGGATCGAGCCCCATGGTGACGCGGGTGCCGGCGGGCGCAGCCAGCAGCAGGTCGCGCAAATTCGAGGCGAACACGCGCACGGCCTCGGTCTCGGCCGAATTCCACAGCCGCATGCGCAGGTCGATGTTGAGATGCACCTGGATCTTGGTGCGCCAGGCCCAGCGCACGGTGTCGACCAGCCAGCGGTCGCCGGGTCGCTTGAGGTCGGCGATGCCGAACCGCTTCATGATCTTCAATTCATACGCGCTCGGCACGCCCGGCGGCGGCGCCTCCGCCTCGGCCTGGATCTGGAGATCGAGAATCTCTTCCTTCTCGCCACGGAACATCGCGAGAATACGGTGCGATGGCAGCTTGGCCAGCGGCTCGGAGAAATCGAAATAGTCGGCGAACTTCTCGCCCTCGGTCTTCTTGCCGTCGCGCACCTTGGAGGCCATGCGCGCGTTGGTCCACATCTCTTCGCGCAATGCGCCGATGAGGTCGGCGTCCTCGTCGAAGCGCTCGACCAGGATGGCGCGGGCGCCGTCGAGCGCGGCAGCGGCATCCGCAACGCCCTTCTCGGCGTTGACGAAGCCCTCTGCAACGACCTTCGGATCGTTGCCGGGTTCGACCAGCAACTGATTGGCGAGCGGCTCGAGTCCGGCTTCCTTGGCAACTTCCGCCTTGGTGCGGCGCTTCGGCTTGAACGGCAGGTAAATGTCTTCGAGGCGCGCCTTGCTGTCGGCGGCCATGATCGTGGCTTCGAGGGCTGCATCGAGCTTGCCCTGCTCGCGGACCGATTCGAGGATGGCCTTGCGGCGGTCCTCGAGCTCGCGCAGGTAAACCAGGCGCTCCTCCAGGGTGCGCAACTGCGCGTCGTCGAGCGCACCGGTCGCTTCCTTGCGGTAGCGGGCGATGAAGGGAACCGTGGCGCCGCCGTCGAGCAGCGTCACCGCCGCCTCGACCTGCTCGGCGCGAACCCCAAGCTCCTGCGCAATTTTGTGGTTGATATTTGCCACGCGAGATTCCCTCTATCAAAGCACGCGACGCAGGGCGAAAAGCACCGGACGCGGGACGCCGCTTATGGACCAACCGAGGTTGATTCATCAAGGTGCGGCGCGCAACCGTCGACAGAGGATTTTTTTGCCGGATCGATGCGATCTCGCCACATTCGTGGGGACGCGCGGCTTCCCTCTTGCGTCGCGGCAGACCAGGATAGCCGGCCCGTCATCCCGCTTGACAGGAGCCGCCGTTCAGCGGCTGTTTGCGCCGCCGGGCCCTGAACTCCACAAGGACAGTCATGCGTACAACATCGGTCGGCGTCTTCAGGATCGCCACCACGGGCCCCGGCGACGTCTCCGGTCTCATGGCCATGATCGGTTCGGGCGCGATCGACCCGCGCGAGATCCTGGCGATCCTCGGGAAGACCGAGGGTAATGGCGGCGTCAACGATTTCACGCGGGAATACGCCGTCAGCGCGCTGTGCGCGGCGCTGGCACCCCACCTCGACCTGCCGCCACACGAGGTCGAGCAGCGCATCGCCTTCGTGATGTCCGGCGGCACCGAGGGCGTGCTCAGTCCGCACATCACGGTGTTCACGCGCCGAAATGTCGACGCCCGTCCGGCAGGCCCCACCGGCAAGCGGCTGAGCATCGGCATGGCGCAGACGCGGGATTTCCTGCCCGAGGAGCTCGGCCGCTCCGCGCAGATCACGGAGACGGCGAAAGCCGTGAAGGCCGCCATGGCGGATGCCGGCATCAGCGATCCCGCCGACATCCATTTCGTGCAGATCAAGTGCCCGCTGCTCACCGGCGATCGCGTCGCGGCGGCAGCGGCGCGCGGCAACAAGACAGCGACGACCAGCGCCTACGCCTCGATGGCCTATTCCCGCGGCGCCTCCGCGCTCGGCGTCGCCGTCGCGCTCGGCGAGATCGCAGCCGATCTCCGCGATGAGGACGTGCTGCGGCGCTATGATCTGTTCTCGTCCGTGGCCTCCACCTCGTCAGGCATTGAGCTGATGCACAACGTCGTCATCGTGCTCGGCAACTCGGCGGCATCGGTAAGCGAATTCGAGATTGGTCATGCCGTGATGCGCGACGCCATCGACGCCGTCGCGGTGACCGCGGCGCTGGAAAACGTCGGACTCCGCATCGCGTCGCAGGCAACGAAGGGCCGCGAGCTCGTCAACGTCTTCGCCAAGGCGGAGGCCTCGCCTGATGGCAGCGTGCGCGGCTTTCGCCACACCATGCTGGAAGACACCGACATCAGCTCGACACGCCACGCCCGCGCAGCGGTCGGCGGCCTGATCGCTGGCCTTGCCGGCACCGGGGCGGTCTACGTGTCCGGCGGCGCCGAGCACCAGGGTCCGCCGGGCGGCGGGCCGGTTGCAGCGATTGCACGACTGTCGGATTGATACGAGCCGGCATCTCCGGGACTTGCGACCTGTCCGCCCCACGCAACCCTGCCCCTCGCGCCGGCTCGCTTGATTCGGACCGTTCCTTGCGAAAGGAAGATAGCCGCTTTCCAAGAGGATTTTGACGTCATGACTTTGCCGATGAGCTGGAATGAATGGGCGCAGCACGATGGAGTCGCGCTGGCAGGGCGTGTCCGCAAGGGCGAGCTGACGGCGAAGGAATTGGCGCGGCAGGCCGCGGCCGGCGTTGCCAAGGTCAATCCGGCACTGTCGGGCGTGGTCGAGCTGTTCGAGGACGTGATCGTCGATCCCGCCAAGGACGGTACCAATCTCGCAGGTCCCTTCGCCGGCCTGCCCTTCCTGATGAAGGACCTCGGGCCGACCATGAAGGGACGGCTCCAGGAGATGGGTTCGCTGCTGATGCGCGGCAATCGCGCCGGCGCGGACACGTTCCTGACCGGAAAATTCCGCCAGGCCGGACTGAACCTGATCGGACGCACCACGACGCCGGAATTCGGCGTGTGCAGTTCCGCCGACAATCCCGCCGTCTACGTCACGCGCAATCCCTGGAATACCGACTACACCACCTGCGGCTCGTCCGCAGGCAGCGCGGCGATGGTCGCCGCGGGCGTGGTGCCGATCGCGCATGCGACCGACGGTGGCGGCTCGATCCGCATTCCCGCCGGCGTCAATGGCAATATCGGGCTGAAGGTCTCGCGCGGCGTGTTCTCGCTCGCGCCGCACATGTCCGATCTCACCGGCCTCGTCTCGATCCAGGGCTGCCAGTCGCGCTCGGTGCGCGACACCGCCGCCTTCGTCGACCATGCCCGCGGACCGGCACCCGGCGAATTCATGCCGTTCTGGACCACGGCGCAGCCCTATTGCGAGATGATCAAGCGCGACCCGTCAAAGCTTCGCATCGCGGTGTCGCACACATGGGGCGACTATAGCGCCACGCCGGAAATCGCCGCCGAGTTGGAGAAGGCCGGCCGCTTCCTCGAAGGCCTCGGCCATCACGTCGACTACGCGTTGCCCGAGGTCGATTTCCGTGCCGCGTTCGCGGCGCAGACCACCTGCTACATCTCGAACTTCGCGGTGGTGATCTCCAATATGCTCGCTGCGCGCGGGCTGGAAAAACCGCCGGAAGATCTGATCGAACCCATGAACATCCGCATCTGGGAAGCCGGCCGGCACACGAGCTTCGCCGAGCGGGCGAAGATGCAGGGCGTGTTCAACACGACCTCGCGCGGCTTCGGCGCCTTCTTCGAGCAGTGGGACGTGATCCTGACGCCGATCACGGCGCTGCCGACGCCGAAGGTCGGCACCAGGGAATACCTCACCATCTCCGACAATCCCGACGTGCTCGACTGGTTCGGCAATCTCTGGCGCAACTTCGCCTTCACGCCGCTCGCCAATCTCTGCGGCATGCCGGCGATCTCAATGCCGATGGCAACCCAGGAGCACGGCCTGCCGCTCGGCATCCAGGCCATCGCCAAGCAGGCCAATGACGGCCTCTTGCTGCAACTCGCAGCCCAGATCGAGCGCGCGCTCGATGGCAAGTGGAACGGCGGCAAGAAGCCGAAGGTGCATGTCTGCTGAAGCAGGCCTATTTCTCGTAGACCCCGCGCTTGGGGCCATCCTTCGAGACGCCCGCCGTTGGCGGGCCCTCAGGATGAGGTCTGATTTCTTGGCCATCTCTTAGACCCTCATGGTGAGGAGCGCCGCCTTGCGGCGCATCTCGAACCATGCAGGCCGTACGGCGATCTCAGTTCTTCACCGCCGGAATTTCCTCCGGTCGCGGCTGCTGCTGGCCCTGCTGGTACATCGCGAGCGCCTTGTCGAGCGCTTCGCGCAGCGCCAGCGCCGCGGCCACGCTGCAACGCAGGTGCGCGGTCTGGACCACGTCGACCCTGACGGCGGCGCCGACCGGCATCAACAGGTTCGCGGCGAGCTCGATCTGGATCGCGCCGTTGTGGTGACCGAAGCAGGATGCACCGTCGAAATAGATGATCGGCGCCCGCTCCGAGCTCGAGGTGGAAATCGTGACGGGCCCCTGATTGGTGCCGGGTGTCTCGGGGTCGGTCATGGGCGCTCCTTGCGGGCATGGGACGAACGAAGCGCCCACCATCCTTGCTTTGGCCCGGCCTGTCGAGGCCAAACCGCCCCCGGCAGGGCGTCCCGGACAAGGCACGTTTGGGGGTTTTGCGCGGCGCTCGGCACTGGTTTAGAACATCGCCATGTCCACTGTACCTGTCACGCTCCCATTCGAGGAACTCGCCGAAGCCATCAAGGGCCGCCGCTCCGATTACGGCCATATCAGCGGGCTCCAGCTCGACCGCTTCGCGCCAGCCGAGGCCTGGTCCAGCCTGCCCTACCGGCCCGTCTTCGTCGGCGACACCGAGACCGGCATGCTGCACGGCGGTGTCGTCACGGCAATGCTGGACGAGAGCTGCGGCATGGCCGTGCAGCTTGCGCTCGACGGCACGCGCGCGATCGCAACCTTGGACTTGCGCATCGACTATCAGAAGCCGGCGACGCCGGGCCTCGACATCAAGGCGCATTCGGTCTGCTACCGCACCACACGCTCGATTGCCTTCGTGCGCTCCACCGCCTATCAGGAGTCGGAGGACGATCCGGTCGCGACCGCCACCGCCTGCTTCATGATCGGCGCCAACCGCACCAACATGCTTGCCGACCGCCGTATGGATACGCGCAGCATCCCATCGCTGGAGGCTCCTGAGGTTCCGGATGGGCCGTTTGCGCGCAGCCCGTTCGCGCGGTGTCTCGGCATCCGCGTCAACGACGACGGCACGCTGACGATGCCGTTCTCGCCGAAGATCATCGGCAATCCGATCCTGCCCGCGATCCATGGCGGCATGACCGGCGCCTTCCTGGAGACCACCGCGATCGTCGGCGTGGCGCGCGAGCTCGGCGCTGCCGCGCCGCCCAAGCCGATCGGCCTTACCGTCAACTATCTGCGCTCCGGCCGTGCCCTCGACACGTTCGCCGACGTCTCGATCGTGAAGCAGGGCCGGCGAATCGTGGCCTTCGAGGCGCGGGCCTGGCAGGATGATGCCACCAAGCCGATCGCCACCGCCTTCGGTCACTTCATGCTGCGCCCGACGCCGGGAAGTGACGAGGAATAAGCGCATTTTGACTTGACGGCCGAAGTTTCGGCCACAACGATAGCACACGTCCCCGCGAGAGGTATTAGATTGCGGCATCCGCTCGATATCGTCGCCATGTTCGCCGCGCTCTGGCTGCTGGCATCGATGGTGCTCGACGCGCTGACGCCGAAGGAGCTGACGGCGATCATATTCGCGATCGCCATCGGTCCTGCCATCGTTATCACTGCCGTGCTCTATTACCTGCGCTGCCCGCGCACGGACTTTGCGGTCATATTCGCAGCGCTGTGGCTGATCTCGGATATTGCGATTGCCTTCGTCTCAGCGAAGGCGCTGCCGCATTTCCTGATCGGGCTCGGCTTTGTGCCGGCGCTGCTGGTCGGCATCGCGCTGCACTGGCAACGCTTCCAACGCCGCCATGAGCAGATGCCCGTGCCATCGGTGAAGCGGGGCTGAGGCCCGCGCAGTCCGTGGTTCACCTCGCCCGGTGGGAGAGGTGAACCGAACCGCCTCGGCTGAAATCAGCGCGGCAAGAGATTGGTCTTGGCGAGGTCCAGCACCTCGTCGCCGCGGCCATTCATCACCGCGCGCAGGACCCAGAGGCTGAAACCCTTGACCTGCTCGGCCGTGATGGTCGGCGGCATCGACAGCTCCTGCTTGGCGGTGACGACGTCGAGCAATGCCGGCCCATTGTGCGCCAGCATCTCCTTCATCGCGCCCGGGAGTTCGCCGGGATCCTCGACGCGTTTCGCGAAGATACCCATCGCGCGCGCCATCGCGGCGAAATCGGGGTTCTCCAGATCGACACCGGTGTCGACGAAGCCCGCCGCCTTCATCTCCAGCGCGACGAAGCCTAGCACGCCGTTGTTGAACACGACGACTTTCACCGGCAGCTTCTCTTGCGTCAGCGTGATCAGATCGCCCATCAGCATGGTGAAGCCGCCGTCGCCGGAGAGCGAGATGACCTGGCGGCCGGGCTGTGCGGCCTGCGCGCCGATCGCCTGCGGCATCGCGTTGGCCATCGAGCCGTGCGCGAAGGAGCCGATCAGCCGGCGGCGGCCGTTCATGTCGAGATAGCGCGCGGCCCACACGGTCGGCGTGCCGACATCGGCAGTGAACACGGCATCCTCGGACGCATGGTCGCTGATGACCTTGGCGAGATATTGCGGATGGATCGGCTTGCTTCCCGGCGTGCCCCTGGCGAGCGAATCGAGCCCTTCGCGAGCCTTCTTGTAGTGCGCGACAGCATCGTCGAGATGCTTGCGCTGCGTCTTGGTCTTGAGCAGCGGCAGCAGCGCCTCGATGGTGAGTTTGACGTCGCCGACGAGGCCGAGATCGATCTTGCAACGCCGGCCGAGATTTTCCGGGCGGATGTCGATCTGCGCGACCTGGCAGTTGGTCGGGAAGAACTGCTTGTACGGAAAATCGGTACCGAGCATCACCAGCGCGTCGCAGGCGTGCATGGCGGCATAGCCCGAGGAGAAGCCGATGAATCCGGTCATGCCGACGTCGTAAGGGTTGTCGTACTCGACATGCTCCTTGCCGCCGAGCGCATGCACGATCGGGCTCTTCAGAGCTTCCGCCAGCTGCATCAGCGGCGCATGCGCGCCGGCGCAGCCTCGGCCGCAGAAGAGAGTGATACGCTCGGCGGCGTTGAGGAGGTCCGCCAGCGCCTTCAGCTCATCGGCCTCCGGCACGACCTTCGGCGCCGACAAGGCAAGGCCGCGCGCCGTCGACAGCTCACGCTTCGGGGGACTGCGGAAGGCGACGTCACCGGGCATGGCAACGACGGCAACGCCGCGCAGGCCGACGGCGGCGCGAATCGCGTTCTCCAGCACGTAGGGAAGCTGGCTCGAATCCGACACCAGCTCACAATAGTGGCTGCATTCGCGGAACAGGTTCTGCGGATGGGTCTCCTGGAAATAGCCGCCACCGATCTCGGCGGTCGGGATCTGCGCCGCAATCGCGAGCACCGGAACGCGGCTGCGGTGAGCATCGAACAGCCCGTTGATCAGATGCAGATTGCCCGGGCCGCAGGAGCCGGCGCAGACTGCGAGGCTCCCGGTCATCTCGGCTTCGCCGGCCGCTGCAAACGCTGCAACCTCCTCGTGCCGGACGTGGATCCACTCGATGGTGCCGCGACGGCGCAGCGCCTCGGTGAGCGCATTAAGACTGTCGCCGACGATGCCGTAGATGCGCTTGACACCCGCTTGTTCGAGCGTTGCCACGAACAGATCGGCTACGTTGTTGATCGCCATTGTCGGTCTCCTGCTTCAGCCAGTCACATGTGCACGATGCGCAAACATCGGTTGCGACACCGCGAGGGACAATAAGCTATGACACGATCACCGCTTGTCTGTTCCTGCTCAATTTTACGCAATCGCCCGATCGTAGGCCGCGACCGTCACCTTCGCGCGAGCTGCGACGTCCGCTGCCGTCATGCCGGGCTTGTAGAGGCTAGAGCCGAGCCCGAACGCGGTCACACCGACCTTGATGTACTCCGCGAAGTTCTGGTCGGAGACGCCGCCGACGGCGGCGATCATCACGCCTGATGGCAGCACGGCCCTGATCGCGGCGATGCCGGAGGCGCCGAGCGCGCTCGCCGGGAAGAATTTCAGGCTCGACGCACCCGAGCGCGCGGCAAGCAGCGCCTCGGTCGGCGAGAACACACCGGGCATCGTCACCATGCCATGCTGATGCGCGCGCGCGAGCACCTCGGTGTCGACATTGGGCGAGACCATGAGCTTGCCGCCGACGTCATCGAGACGATCGACATCTGCCGCGGTCAGCACCGTGCCCGCGCCGATCAATACGCCTGATGGCGCCTGCTTCACCGCCATCGCAATGGAGCGGAACGGATCGGGCGAGTTCAGGGGAATCTCGATCGCCGTCATGCCGGCCTCGATCAGCACGCCGACAATGGCCTCCGTCTCCTCGGGCTTGACGCCGCGCAGGATCGCGACCAGCGGCCGCTTCATCGGCGGAAAAGCAACGCTCATCTCAAGAATCCTTCTGCTTCGTCCAGATCGCGGCAGCCGCCATCGACAAACCGCGGCGGACCGCTTCATCCGCATCGATCGGCCTTGCGGTCATCGACAGCGCCTCGAAAGCCAGCCGGTACAACCGCGCGAGCCGTCCCGAGGCGATCAGCATGACACCCGACTGCGGCACGGTGCCGGAGAGCCCTGCCGCCAGCTCGACACCGATCAACGTGCCCGACAGCGTCTCGCGCGCCGCGGCCGGCGTGCCGCCGAACAGAAGCTGTCGCGACCGCGCGCCGAACAGAAGATTGGCGGCGAAGGCCGGTGCCTCGTACGCAGCCTTCACTGCCGCCCTGAAGCTCGCGACATCCTCGGCGTCGTCTGCGCCGGCGACCGCGAGCGACAGGATCGTCTCGCGCGAGACAGCACTGAACAGCTCGCCGGTCATGAAAGTGGAGAAATGCGCGACCGTGCCATCCTTCACGCGAACCCATTTCGAATGCGTACCGGGCATGCAGACCAGCGCCTCGCCCGCGGCATCGAGGCCGAGGGCGCCGAGCAGTTGCGTCTCCTCGCCGCGCATGACGTCCGGCGCCTCGGCGTCGCGCTGCGCGATGCCCGGCAGGATCCGGATATCGCGCGCCTCGCCCGGCACACGCACGGCCTGCTTCAGAACGGCAGAGAGCGGCGCCGGCGCGTCGACATAGCCGGCCTCGACCCAGCCGGTGCGAGCACCGGCCATGCCGCAGACGAGCACCGGCAGATGATCCGGCGCTTCGACCGCCGCGAGATGCGATCGCAGCACCGCCGGGAACCCGACCTTCGCCGCGGCCAGCATGCCCTCGCCGCTGCGGCGCTCGGCCAGCACCTGGCCGGCGCCATCGATCTGCCAGAGCCGGAAGCTGCTGGTGCCCCAGTCCACCGCGACATAAGCGGGTTCGGTCATGTCAGGTCTCGTCCTCGTCTCACGGCTGAGACGCCGTCTCGCGACAAACGAGACGATGTCTTGCAGGCTCCCGTCGAGATACCGGCTATTGCGCAGGCAAACCAGCGCTTTCTCTTCGATTCGAAGTCCCGCCGCGCTGGCACACCGCTTGCTGAAGACTGGTCGTTCAACGCCGTCAACGCGCGACAAGACGCGTCAACATCAGATGAGGAAACCCATGGAGATCGGCTATTTCACGATGCCTTCGCATCCGCCGGAGTGCGGCCTGAAGGAAGGGAACGACTGGGACCTGCAAGTCATGCGCTGGCTCGACGAGCTCGGCTACCAGGAAGCCTGGGTCGGCGAGCACCACACCGCGCCCTGGGAACCCAATCCTACACCCGACCTCCTGATCGCACAGGCGCTGATGCAGACGAAAAAGCTTCGCATCGGGCCGGGCGGCTTTCTCTTGCCCTATCATCATCCGGCCGAGCTCGCCAACCGCGTCGCCATGCTGGACCATCTCTCCGAGGGCCGGCTCAATTTCGGCGTCGCCGCATCCGGCCTGCCGAGCGACTGGGCGATGTTCAACGTCGACGGCATGAGCGGGCAGAACCGCGACATGACCCGCGAGGCGCTGGAGATCATCCTGAAGCTGTGGTCCGATCCCGCGCCCTTCACCTACAAGGGCAAGTTCTGGACGGTGACCAAGCCGGACACGATGTTCGACTTCCTGAAACCCCATATCAAACCGTTGCAGGCGCCACATCCGCCGATCGGCGTCGCCGGGCTGTCGAAGAACTCGGACACGCTGAAGCTCGCCGGCGAGCGCGGCTTCATCCCGATGAGCCTCAACCTCAACCCGGCCTATGTCTCCAGCCACTGGGACTCCGTCGAGCTCGGTGCTGCCAAGACCGGCCGCAAGCCGAACCGGCAGGACTGGCGGCTGGTGCGCGAGGTGTTCGTTGCCGACACCGATGAAGAGGCCTGGAGGCTCTCGACCGGCGACATGATGGGCCGGATGATGAGCGAGTACTTCCTGCCGCTGCTCGGCCATTTCGGCTTCAAGGACTATCTGAAGCACGCGCCCGACGTGCCCGACAGCGACGTCACGGTCGAATATTGCGCCAAGCGGAACTGGATCGTCGGCTCGCCCGCGACGGTCGCCGAGAAGATCGAGAAGATCTACGAGGAGGTCGGCGGCTTCGGCGTGCTCCTGGTGTTCGGCTTCGACTACAAGCACAAGGCCGAAGCCTGGCACCATTCGCTCTCGCTGCTGAAGAACGAGGTGATGCCGCGCCTTGCGCATCTCGGCTCGGCGAAGAAGGCGGCTTGACGCTCAGCGGGTGCGGCGCGATCGTGCCGCACCCGCATTCATTTCGGAGATTTCCGCGTGACGGTCGATGCCAAGGACTTCAAGCAGGCGATGCGCCAATGCGCCGGCGCCGTCGCGTTGGTGACGGTGGGTGCCGAGCACGGCAAGCGCACCGGGCTGACGGTGACCTCGGCCTGCTCGCTGTCGGACTCACCGCCCTCGCTGATCGTCTGCGTCAACCGCAACGCCAGCGCCCACGCGCGCATCCGCGAGGAAGGCGCGTTTGCGATCAACTTCCTGCACGAGGATCATGCGCTGCTCGCGCTCACCTTCAGCGGCCAGAAGGGCGTCAATGGCGACGACCGCTTCGCATTCGGGCAGTGGACGCGTGGAGCTACCGGCGCGCCGGTGCTGAGCGACGCGGTTGCCGCGTTCGACTGCGTGCTGGCGCAGGAATTCGAAACCAGGACGCATTCGATCTTCGTAGGCGAGGTGCGTGACGTCTCGCATTCGGCCATGGCGACGCCGCTCGTGTACTTGCGCAGCAACTTCCATACGCCGCGGGAGATGCGCGAGGGCGTGACGATCGGCGACCTCGACGCGCGGCATCTGAGCTGGACGGATTTCTCCTGACGATGCCGTGGCCGATGCCGGATCCGGCGATCTAGAACAGCTCATAGCCCGGAGTGAGATGGCCAGCGGGATCATGCCTCTCCTTGGCTTCGCGCAAGAGCGACCATCGCACACCGAAATGATCAGCCCAATCGTTGGGCGACATCGGAAACGCGCTCACTGGATACAACACCCCACCCGCGCTGCGAAGACGCTCATAGAGCTCGCGGTTTCGCATGACCAGCCGCTCCGCATTCGCCCTGTCCGCCGACGCCGGGATACGGATGAGATTGAACGGAAACACAACGCGTTCGTCAGGAAGCCGAAGCAGGGGCGTGCGGCATACGTCGGTGAACATCGGATAGTAGGTGATGCGCCCGAACGGGCCCAGATCATCGCTGCTCAGTTCGGCAATGACATCGCTCGCGATCTTCAGCGCGTTGCTGCCCGGCAGATAGGTCAGGAGCCAGGGATGCGGATTGAGCCACTGGCCGTTCGCCCGCAGGATCTTCTCAAGCTTGGCGAATGCGTTCGCGTCCTCGCCAAACGTCAGGTCGGAGACGGTCTCGCGCTTGTCCACCAGGCCCGCGAGCAAGGCCCCGTCGTCAGGAGGCATCTTGCCGTCGTAGAAGACACCCGCCTCCAGTTGATAGCGCCAGCCACCGGTGCCGTCGGGCACGACAGCCCCCTGCAACTGATCGAAGCGCGCCTCTTCCAGAACGCGCCGTTGATCTGCCGTGAGCGAGGCAAGATCGGGATAGGACAGCTGAAATCGGCGAACCCGCTCGGGTGCGCGCATCAAGCGAAGCGTCGCTCTGACGATGATCGCGCATTGCGCAAGGCCGGCTCGAACCGCATCGAAGAGCTCGGGATGCGAGGTCGGCGAACAGGTCAGTTCCACGCCTTCGCCGGTGACGACGTCGAGTTCCAGAACCTGATCGGTCTGGAAACCGTGCCGGGATGAGGATCCCCCGATTCCCCCGACGGCAAGCGTGCCGCCGACGGACAAATCGAGGTAATTGGTCAAGACCAGCGGAACGAGCCCTTTGGCCAAGGTCGCATCCAACACCTTGTGCCAGGTCGCACCGGCATCGACCACGACGCGATCTGGCTCGATCCGATGGATGGTGGCCAACATGCCAAGATCCATCACGATGCCGTCTTCGGCCATAGCCCGGCCATAGATTGCGTGCCCCTGTCCGCGCGCCGCAACCTTCAGCCCTTGGGCTTTTGCCCAGCGCACGATGTCGGCGACCTCGCCGCCCGTCGCAGGCTTGCAGACGGCCCGAGGCCGTCTATCCACGATGTGGCCGAAATCCTGCGCGGCTGCCGCGCGAGATTCTGCGTCGTTGGCGAGCAAGGGCTCGGGCGATCGCGAATCGTGGGCGCCGGACGACTGTCCGGAAAGAGTAGCGGAGGCCAGCGTCGCGGTGACGCCGACGCCCGCATGGAGGAGTGTCCGTCGATTGGGAGTCATGGCGCAGTCCTTCTCGCGGGGCGAAAGTGCCCTTGCGCTTCAAGCTGCGATGGCCCCTGCGCCGGGACAACCGGCGTGGCGCGAGATAGACATTCCCGCCAGCCGGTAGAATGAGTTCCCGAAACGTCGCTCAAAGCCGCTCGAGCTTCAGCCTCTCCGCCAGGAGATCGACGAAGAGATGCGTCTTGGCCGGCGGTATCGCGCTGGGTGGAAACACTGCACGCACGGGCGTTCGCGGTGCCTCGAAATGCTCGAGCACGATCTCGAGAGCCTCCTGGTCGACGAGATCGCGGATCTGCCAGAACGGACCATATCCGACGCCGATGCCATGACGAGCGGCAGCATGCGCCGCCGTCGTGCTGTCGGTGCGAAAACGGCCATTCACCTGCACGGTGGTCAAGCGGCCGTCGATCCGAAACCGCCATGCATCGGCTTCGCCCTGGGCCGTCCTGCGCAGGATGCATTGGTGATCGGCGAGATCACTGGGCTGACGCGGGCGGCCGTGGCGCTTGAAATAATCGGGCGCACCGTAGACGACGGTGCGCAGCTCTCCCAGCCGCCGAGTCTTGAGCGAAGAGTCCGGCAATTCCCTGATCCGGACTGCGAGATCGAAGCCGTCTCCGACGACGTCGACGGGCCGGTCGGACATGTTGACGTCGGCCTCGATCTGCGGAAAGCGCGCCATGAACTCGGCAATGGCCGGCACGACATGGGTGGCCCCGAACAGGATTGGCGCGGCGACCCTGAGCAGCCCGGAGGGCTCGACGCGCCGGTTTGCCGCCTCGAGGCGCGCTTCACTGATTTCGGCAAAGGCTGGCTTGACGCGACGATAGAACGCAAGCCCCGCCTCCGTCGCCACCGACTGCCGCGTGGTCCGCCGCACCAACTCGACCCCGACGCTACGTTCCAGCGCAGACAGCGCCCGGTTGACCGACTGGAGCGAGCGCCCCAACCGCCGCGCAGCCGCGGTCTGGCTGCCGGCTTCGACGACAGCCAGAAAGACTTCGATCTCCTCCATCGAGCCTCCTCCTCTCTCGCAAATTTGCGGCAATGCCCGTTCGCGACGGCCCATCCGGCGGGGCGTTCCTAGCGCCGCCACGTTCCGAGCCTGTTTCGGCGGAAGTGGGACGTCGCGCCGGGCCAAGGGTCAGACGGACTCGATCTTCAATTGCTTGATCTTCCGATACAGCGTCGCGCGGCTGAGCTTCAGGGCGCGAGCCGCTTCGGCGACGCGGCCGCCATGCGCGCGCAGGGCGCCGACGATCGTCCCGCGTTCGGCGGCCGCGAGATCAGGCTCCGCCGCCCGTCCACCGAACGGCGGCAGATCGAGATCGGCATCCGTGATGACACCGTCTTCCGCGGTGCAGCCGGCGAGCCGCAGCACGTGGCGGAGCTGGCGCATGTTGCCGGGGAACGGATAGGCCGCGAGCTGCGACCAGGCCTCGTCCGACAGACGACAATTCGGCGCCTCCTCGCGCGCGATCTGGCGAATGACATCGTCGCGGTCGGCGCGCTCGCGCAGCGCCGGCAGCCGCACCTCGATGCCGCGCAGGCGGAAATAGAGATCGGCGCGGAAGGCGCCCTGCTCCGCCATGCGGCCGAGGTCGCGATGTGTGGCGCTGATCAGGCGGATGTCGACGGCGACGGGCTTGAGCGCGCCGAGCGGCCAGACCTCGCGGTTTTCCAACACACGGAGCAGGCGGGTCTGCAAGCCGATGGGCATGTCGCCGATCTCGTCGAGGAACAGCGTGCCGCCGTCCGCCTGCACGATCAGGCCCTTCGAGCCGTCGCGGCGCGCACCGGTGAAGGCGCCGGCCTCGTAGCCGAACAGTTCGGCGTCGATCAGGCTCTCCGGCATCGCCGCGCAATTGAGCGCGACATAGTTGTGACGCGCCCGGTTGCTGGCGGCGTGAATGGCGCGCGCGAACACGTCCTTGCCGACACCGGTCTCGCCATGCAGCAGCACCGGCAGATTGTGATCCCCGATGCGCCTGAGCCGGTTCACGCTCTTGATCAGGCCGGGATCGCGGCCGGCGAGCCGATGCAGCGCATCGAAGCGATCGACTGGCGCATCGCGACGCGGCGCGAGCGGACGCACCCTCCTGCGCAGTGGCGGCGCGACATGGCCCTGACCCAGGGCGCTGCCGTCGGCACGGCGCAGCCGAACGACATCCTCCGCGCCACCCTCGGCCTGATGGTCGAACTCGATGTAGCGCGACAGATCAATGCCGGAGGCGATCATGCCGTCGGTGAGGCCCAGCAGTGCACGCGCGGAACGGCAGGCGCCGATGATGCGACGGTCGTCATCATAGGCGATGAGGCCACTGCCGCCGTCGCCGGGCACGGTGGCGATCCAGGCGTTGTGGAAATGGCCACGGAAGATCGCGCCCTCCATCCGCCGCGTCGCCTCCATGGTCACAGCCAGCGCAAGCTGGTGCGCGGCACGTTCGAGATCCTCCCGGCAGGAAGTGATGTTCACCGCACCTGCGAGACGTCCGGCCTGGTCGAACAGCGGCGCCACGGCACAGGAGAACATGTGCCACTGCGCGCGAAAATGCTCGTCGCGATGCACCAGGATCGGCTTCTCCTCCGCGAGCGCGGTCCCCAGCCCATTGGTGCCCTCGAAGGTCTCGGCGAAGTTCGAGCCGGTGTAGATCTTCCAGTCCAGAAACATCTTGGCATCGGCTTCGCCCGGCAGGCGGCTGAACAGCATGGTCGCGTTCGCATCCGCGAGATTGACGCAGTAACCGGCATCGCGCAGCACACGGGCGAGATCGTCGAGCTCGGGCATTGCGAGCCTGATCATCTGCTCCATCGGCTCGGCGGCGTGCCGGATCTCGGCTTCGGTCAGCGTCTGTGGCGGCCCTTGGCGGGCCGGATCGAGCTTGTGATTGACCAGGCAGCGCCGCCAGGAACTGGCGATCCGCGACGAGGCATCGACGTCGGCCAAGCGGTCCGTGACCTGATTGGCGACGGACAAGACACGGGCGACATGGTTCGAGGCCGAAAGGCTGGCCATCGCGGACGTCTCCACCCTGTATTATTGTGCAAAGTCTGGCACCACGGGGCGGGATGTCAATTGGGAACCGGGAACGGGGACTCGGTGTGCTGTCTCTTCTCGTCATTCCGGGGCGATGCGAAGCATCGAACCCGGAATCTCGAGATTCCGGGTTCGGCTCTTCGAGCCGCCCCGGAATGACGGGGAGTGAATCATCAAAATTGCTGCACCGCCCTCACCACGTGTCGATGCACGGCCGCTTCTTCGCCGTCCTCGGCTCGGGCTTCGGCACCGATCGCAGGCCCGCCATGATCCATCGCCGGGTCTCGGCGGGGTCGATGACGTTGTCGATCTCGAACACGGAGGCGATCGAGACCGCCTTGCCGTTGGCGTAGAGCTCGGTGACCTTGTTGCGGTAGTAAGTCTCGCGCTCCGCGGGATCGGCGATCGCCTCCATCTCCTTGCGGAAGCCGAGGCGGACATAGCCTTCCAGACCCATGCCACCGAACTCGCCGGTCGGCCAGGCCGCGGTGAAGAACGAGGCGTGGAAGCCACCGCCGATCATGGACTGCGCCCCGAGCCCATAGCCCTTGCGCAGCACGATGCCGAACAGCGGCACGGTGAGGCTCGCGCCCGTGACGAACATGCGCGAGACGTGGCGCACGATCGCGGTCTTCTCGGCCTCCGGGCCGACCATGAAGCCCGGCGTGTCGCATAGCGAGACGATCGGCAGATCGAAGGCATCGCAGAGCTGGAGGAAGCGCGCGGCCTTATCGCCGGCATCGGCATCGATCGCGCCGCCGAGATGCCGCGGATTGTTGGCGATCAGGCCGAACGGCTTGCCCTCGATGCGGATCAGCGCGGTGATCATGCCGACGCCGTAGTCGCGGCGCAGCTCCAGCACGGAGTCCTTGTCGGCGACGAGGTCGATCACGCTGCGGATATCGTAGACGCGCAGCCGGTTCTCGGGGATGGCGCGGCGGAGCAGGCGCTGGTCGGCGGCTTCCCAATCCGTAAACGCGCCCTGGAAATAGGACAGGTATTTCTGCGCGACGGACGTCGCTTCCTCCTCGTCCTCGACCAGGATGTCGATGACGCCGTTCGGCGCCTGGAACGAGACGGGGCCGACCTCGGCCGGGTGATAGACGCCGAGCCCGCCGCCCTCGATCATGGCCGGACCGCCCATGCCGATCGAGGCGTTCTTGGTGGCGATGATGACGTCGCAGCAGCCGAGCATCGCGGCGTTGCCGGCGAAGCAATAGCCGGAGACCACGCCAACCACCGGCACGAGGCCCGAGAGCCTCGCGAACTGCACGAAGGACGGACCGTCGAGCCCGGTCATGCCGAGCCGGTCGGTGTCTCCGGGCCGGCCGCCGCCGCCCTCGGCGTAGAACACCAGCGGCACGCGCCAATCCTCCGCGAGCGTCAGCATGCGGTCGATCTTCTTGTGGTTCATGTGGCCCTGCGTGCCCGCGAGCACGGTGTAATCATAGGCCACGACGATGCAGCGCGCGCCCTCGGGGCCGAATTTCCCGGCATTCACGGTGGCGACACCCATGACGAGGCCGTCGGCCGGCGTGTTCTTGATGAGATCGTCGAGCTTGCGCCGGCGGCGCTGCGCGGCGATCGCGAGACTGCCGTACTCCATGAACGAGCCGTCGTCGACGAGCTGGGCAACGTTCTCGCGCGCGGTGCGCTGGTTGGTGTTGCGGCGGCGCTCGACCGAGGCCGGACGGTTCTCGTCGAGCGTATTGGCCTGGCGCGCGATCAGCTCGGCGAGATCGGGGCGGATGTGGTCGAGATCGATGTCGGCTTCCGCCGCCGTGCTGTCAGCCGCAACATCAAGCGGCTCGAGATAGAGGATCGGCTCGCCATGCATCAGCGTGGCCCCGTCACCGGCAAGAAGCTTCGTGACCCGGCCGCCCTGCTCGGCCATGACCAGATGCTCCATCTTCATGGACTCGATCACGGCGAGCTGCTGGCCAGGGCGGACGATCTCGCCTTCCGTCACCTGGATAGTGACGATGGTTCCTTGCAGGGGCGCTGCCACCATCACCGCACCTTCAGGCACGGCCTGCGCGACGTGGGACTCCGCGGAGTGCGCGCCGCTTCGCTCGGTCGCAGCGAAATAGAGCGGCTTTGCCGCGCCTTCGGCCGCCCCGACGAGCTTGCCGATGTTGCGGTCGATGAAATCGGTCGCGATGCGGTTGATCCTGAAATCGGGATGCGCGAGCACCGCCTGGAGGAAAGCGATGTTGGTGACGACGCCGTCGATCCGGAATTCGCGCAGGGCCCGCGAGGCTTTCGCGACCACGTCATGCCAGGCCTCGCCCGGGGTATGGACGATGACCTTGGCCAGCAGCGAATCGAAGGCGGCGCTGGTCTTGTAGCCGGCATAGCCAAAACTATCGACGCGCACGCCCGGGCCCGACGGTGGTTCGAACACAGCAAGCACGCCGCCAGTCGGATGGGTCGCCCCCGTCTCGTCCAGCGTTTCCATGTTGACGCGAAGCTGCATGGCATAGCCGCGCGGCTTCGGGATCGATCCCTGCGCAAGGCCAAGCGCGGCCAGCGTGCTGCCTGCAGCGACCGCGAGCTGGGCGCGGACGAGGTCCAGCCCGAGCACCTCTTCGGTCACGGTGTGCTCGACCTGGAGCCGCGGGTTGGCCTCGATGAAGGCAAAGCTGTCCTCGGCCGTGCCGTCGACCAGGAACTCGAAGGTGCCGAGATTGTCGTAAGAAGCCGCCGCCGCAAGCTGCTTCGCCGCTTCGATGATGCGGCCGCGCAAGGCGTCGCTCAGCGAGGGGCTCGGCGCCACCTCGATCAGCTTCTGGTGACGGCGCTGGATGGTGCATTCGCGCTCCCAGAGATGGGAGATCGCACCATGGCGGTCGCCGATGATCTGCACCTCGATGTGGCGCGCTTGCCGGATCAGCCGCTCGGCATAGACGCCGTCGAAGCCGAACGCCGCCCTGGCCTCGGACTGGCAGCGCGCATAGGCTTCCGCGAGATCGGGCGCGTTCTCCACCACGCGCATGCCGCGCCCGCCGCCGCCGGCCATCGCCTTGATGACGATCGCCGCGTTGCTGCCCAGCGACGCGAAGAAGGCCGTGATCTCCTCGAGGCTCGACGGGCCGCTGGTGCCGGCGATGATCGGCACGCCGCAGCGCTTGGCCAGTTGCCGCGCCGCGACCTTGTCGCCGAACAGTTCGAGCGCTGTCGCCTTGGGACCGACAAAAGTGATCCCTGCGTCGGAGCAGGCCCTTGCGAAGGCCGCGTTCTCGCTGAGAAAGCCATAGCCGGGGTGCACGGCGTCACAACCCACCGCTTTGGCCGCCTTCACCACGGCGTCGATGTCGAGATAGGCCCGCGCCCCCCGGCCGAGAATTTCGATCGCCTCGTCCGCAACGCGCACATGCAGCGACAGCGCATCGTCCGCAGGATGGATCGCGACCGTCGCGATGCCGGCATCGGCTGCCGCGCGAGCGATGCGAATGGCGATCTCGCCGCGATTGGCGATCAGGAGCTTCTTGAACGACATGATCTCTCTCACTCAGACAGCAGCAGGCAGGCTTGGATTGAGGTCCTGCTTCTTCACTTTGCCCGTGGCCGTCAGCGGCAGGGCTTCGATGATGCGGATCTCCGGGACCTTGTAGACGGCCATGCGCTCGGCGCACCAGCTGCGCAGGTCGTCCGCAGAGAGGGTGCCGACCGCCTCCGGCTTGAGCTGGACAAAGGCAACCGGCACCTGCCCCTTGTCGGGATCGTCGCGCCCGACCACGCCCGAGCCCAGCACCTTCGGATGCTGCCCGAGCAGTGCCTCGATCTCCGGCGGAAAGACACTCATGCCCTTGACCTTCAGCATCTCCTTGCGGCGGCCGAGGAAGTGCAGGAAACCGTCCTTGTCGATGGTGCCGATGTCGCCGGTGCGCAGCCAGCCATCGATCAGAGACTCCGCGGTCGCCTCCGGCTTGTTCCAGTAGCTCTTGAGCAGCGACGGCGTACGTACGCGGATCTCACCTTCCGCACCCAGAGGCAACAGCGCACCGGTCTCGAAATCGGTGATCTTGAACTCGGCACTGGGGACCGGCAGCCCGACGAAGATCGGCTGGTTGTTGAGATCGAAATCATCGTCCTGGAAGCCGGCCGTGAAGGTGTTGGAGGTATGGGTCTCCGTCATGCCCCAAGCCGCCTCCATCAGGATCGTGCCGGTCAGATCCTTCCAGCGCTTGCGATAGTCGGCATTGAGCTTCTTGACGAAGGAGACCACGCGCACCTGCTTCAAGGACGACAGGTCGAACTCACTCCAGCGCGGATGATCCATCAACTCGACCGCGCCGTCGACCGGCATCGCGATAATCGAGACCTTGTATTTGTCGATCGCGGCCATCGCGCCGACGACATCCCACCGGGCGAGCAGGACCAGCGTCGCGCCGGAGAACAGCGGGAAGATCAGGCCGAAATTCTCGCCCGCGATCCAGAATTCCGGAAAGAACGACAGGAACACGCTGCTCTCGTCCGACAGGACCGAGATGCCGTAATTGGCGGCGGCCGTGTAGACCATGTCGCGATGGGTGTGCACGCAGCCCTTGGGCATGCCGGTCGTGCCGCCCGTGTAGTTGAGCGCCGCGACATCATCGAGGCCGGGCGGCGGCAGCGGCACAGGTGTCTGCAGCGCAGCGAGCGCCGGCAGCAGATCGGTCGCGCCTGCGATCGCGACGCGCGGCGCGCGGATCGAGTCCGGCGCCGGAAATGCCGGCGTTGGCGGCACGACATCGGCAAAGCTAGTGACGATGATCTCGCGCAGTCGCACCTCGCCCCTGACCTGCTCGACGACCGGCATGAGCTGGTCCAGCGCGACGATCACCTCGGCCTGGGTATCGTTCAGCTCGTAGGACAGCTCGAACGCGCGCGACAGCGGGCTGACGGGAACGTGAACCGCGCCGAGCTTCAGGATGCCGAAAAACACGATGTGGAATTGCGGGCAGTTCGGCAGGAAGACGGCGACGCGGTCGCCCTTGCGCACGCCCTTAGCCAGCAACAACGCCGCAAAGCGGTCGCTCTGCCGGTCGAGCTCCGCGTAGCTGGTGACGTGTCCGTAGAAGATCACCGCTGGACGCTCTGGACTCCGCTTCGCCCAGGCGCGCAGATATTCCGTCAGGGGAACTTCACCGTGCAGATAGTTCGGCGAGCGCGGCATGCCCTTCGGCCAGGCCTTGTCCCACAACCCGCGCAAGGCAACGAGGTAGTCGCTTTCGTCGAGGCCTGCACTCATGGCGTCTTTCCCGTGCTGCTTTTTCTTGTCGCGAGAGACGCAACGTGCCGTCACGCGACCTCGTTACACGTCGAGCACGGCAGAGTTCATGTCAAGGAAAACAGTTTTCCGCAGCACGGCCGATGCCGCGGCGCGGAAAAACCAGACGTTACGCCGCGACGAGGCGAATGATCCGCCGCACGGCTGACGGGATCGGCGCGATGACAGGCACGGTGAAAATCGGCTGAAGCGCGCCTGCTGCTTCACCTAGCGGACCGCCGCCGATGATCACCGCCTCCGCGCCGTCCTGCGCAATGCAAGCCTCGACCGCGCCGGCCAGAGCGGTGCGCAACAGCGATGGATCACGCATCAACTCATGCGGATCGCCTTCGGCAAAGCGTGTGCCGGTGTAGTGCGACCGCAATACCAACGCGTCCGGCAGCGCATCGATCTTCGCCTTCAGCAGCGGCGTCGTGGTCGCCACGCCGAAGCGTCGGCCGTTCTCCGCGGCCTCCAGCATCGAGGACTCGCCGATGCCGACGGCGGGCAATTTCGTCGTCACCTTGATCCCGGCGAGACCGGGATCGCCGAATGCCGCGACGATCATGCCGTCGCACTCGCCGCTGCGGGCGCGCGCGATCTCCTCGACCTCCGGCGCTGCTGCCTCCAGTTCATCCGCCGAGACGATCATCGTGGGCGCACGCGTTGCCGTGGCACCGGCAATGTCGAAGCCGTCCGCGGCTGCAGACCTGGCAATCGCCACCATCATCGCGGTGGTCGCCTCATTGCTGTTCGGATTGATCAGGAGGATGCGGCGGCCGGTCATGCTATCCGCCCGCCCGCGCCCGCGCGCCGATCTCCTGGAAGATCGCGGTGAGCTCGTCAACCTCGTCTTTGCCTTCCTTCGGCCGGATGCGCTGCTCCATCTCCTCGATGTGATGACGCATGGCATGGACCGCGCCGGCCTTGTCGCGGGCGAGGATCAACGCGCCGATGTCGGGATGGGCATCGGGCGAGCAATCCGGCTCTCCCGGCTGCTCGAAGGTCGCGATCGCCAGCGATGTCCGCAGCATCAGCTCGCGCGACATTTCCAGCAACACGCGGTTGCCGGCGAGCTTGGCGACTAGGATGTGGAACTCGGCCGTCAACGACAGCGAGGCCCAGCGGTCATTGCGATCGTGACGCGCCTCGCGCTCCATATGCGCCTTCAGCTCCGCCTTGCCGGCTTTGTCCAGCCGGTCGACCGCGGCGCTGACCGCTGCGGTCTCGATGATCCGGCGCGCCGCAAAGATGTCCTGCGCCTCCGCCCAGCTCGGCCGGTACACGAAGGCGCCGCGGTTGGGGATCTGCATCACCACCTTGCGCGAGGCGAGATGGGACAACGCCTGGCGAATGTGAATCCGCGTGGTACCGAAGGCCGCGGCGAGCTTGTCCTCGCCGAGCTTGGCGCCCGGCTTAAGCCGCTTCTGGCTGATCGCGGTCAGGATGCCCTGGACCACCGGATCGTCGTCGATGCTGCGCGGATCCGCGGCCTCCGGCTCCCTGAGCTTCGGCTCGGTGCGCTTCGGCTTGCGCTTGAGGGGACGGGTTCGCTTCATGCGTCGCTTTTACAGGATTCTGGAGTGCCGCCGGAGCCCATTTTTTATACAAACTGGCGGCTATACTGTTTACAATATGTCCAATAAATTGGCGCCAATATTTGGCGCCTAAGAACTATCGCAACGCTGGCAAGGCCTTAGCGAACGAGGCGCGCTGGCACGGCGATTGCTAACTCCCCTCGCGCAGGACAACGCGAAGGATGGAGCTGGCGTTGAGCGATGTACGCGGACTCTCGCTGGATTTGAAAGGCATCGGCCACGCCTTCGGCGCGACCGTTGCGCTGGACGAGATCGATCTCACCGTTGCAGCCGGTGAGTTGATCGCCCTCCTCGGTCCGTCCGGCTGCGGCAAGACCACGATGCTCCAGATCATCGCGGGCTTCCTGCGCCCGTCCCGGGGCGAGGTGCGTTTCGACGGCGCGCGGGTCGAGCATATTCCGGCCAATCGACGCCGCATCGGGATGGTGTTTCAGAACTATGCGCTGTTTCCGCATCTGACCGTGTTCGAAAACGTCGCCTACGGCCTGCGGGCGCGCAAGACGGCGAAGGACGTGGTGGCGGCGAAGGTCGAACAGATGCTCGGCCTCGCCCAGATGGCGTCGTTCGCGCGAAGGCTGCCCGGAGAGCTCTCCGGCGGACAGCAGCAGCGCGTCGCGCTGGCGCGGGCGCTTGCGATCGATCCCGGTCTCGTGCTGCTCGACGAGCCGTTCTCGGCGCTCGACAAGAATCTGCGCCTCGACATGCAGATCGAGATCAAGAGCCTGCTGAAGACTTTTGGCGTCACCTCCATCATCGTCACGCACGACCAGGAGGAGGCGCTGTCGATGGCCGACCGCATCGTCGTGCTGAACAAGGGACGCATCGAGCAGATCGACAGCCCGGACGCGCTCTACGACCGCCCGGCGAGCCTGTTCATCTCGAGCTTCATCGGCCACACCAATCTCCTGCGCGGCACCGTCACCGACGCCGATCGCGTGCAGCTGGACGCCGGGCCCGAGATCGATCTCGGCCGTTCGGCTCAGCGCAGGCGCGGCACGCCGGTGACGATCTCGGTCCGGCCTGAAAACATCACGTTCGGCGCCGAATGGCCCGGCGCCATCCTCGTCACGATCCGCGCCACCGTGCCGCTCGGCGCCGTCAGCGTCACCGAGGGCGTCACCGCGAGCGGCGAAGCCGTGAAGGTCAGCCAGGCCCGCGCCGCCGGCCTCGCGAAAGCGCAGGTCGGGGAGACGGCCTGGCTCGCGATCTCAGATGTCTCGCGCGTCAGCATCTTCAGCACGCCAGTCGACGACGTTTCCAAGCATCAGCAAAGGAGTGTTTGACATGAGCCTATCCCGGAGATCGCTGCTCACCACAGGCTCGGCCGCACTTGCGGCAGCTGGTCTCGGATGGCCGACATCATCACGCGCGGCCCCCTCGATCGTGGCGACGACCTATCCCGGCAGTTTCGACGAAGCCTTCCGCGCGGTGGTCGGGCCGGCCTTCAAGAAGTCCAGCGACGGCGGTGTCACCTTTACGCCCCTGCTCGGCGTCGACCAGATCGGCAAGATCCAGGCATCGCGCAACACGCCCCCCTTCGACGTCGTGCTGTTCGACGAGGGACCGCTGATCCCGGCAATCGCGAGCGGCGTGCTGGAGAAATTTCCGGTCGAGCGGTCGAAGTCATATGCGGATATCCCCGGCGTATTCCGCCATCCCGACGGCTACGCCCCTGTCATCACCGCGCAATTGATCGGCATCGCCTACAATCCGAAGAAGATCACGACGCCGCCGACCTCGTGGGAGGATCTGTGGAGACCGGAATACAAGGGCCGCGTCGGCATCACCGGTCTGGGGTCGAGCCTCGGCACCGCCTTCATGGTCGAGATCGCGAAGCTCAACGGCGGTTCCGAGACCAATATCGAGCCGGCCTTCGAGGCCATGAAGAAGCTGCTGCCCAACGTCGGTGCGATCGCGGCGTCGCCCGGCGCGCTGGCTGCGCTGTTCCAGCAGGGCGAGATCGATATCGCCTTCAATTTCTGGAACAACGTGGCGCTGCTCGCCGCCAAGGGCGTCGACATCGCCTTCGCCAAGCCGAAATCCGGAGCCGTCGTGATCCGCACCAGCGCCCAGATCGTCAAGAACAACCAGGATCCGAAGGCGGTGCTGGACTATCTCGACACCGTGATGTCGGTCGAAACGCAGAAAGGCCTCGAGGCGGCGCCCTGGATGATGATGCCGACCAACGGCAAGGTGGCGCTGACCGGCGCCAATCTCACGGTCGCCAAGAGCCTCGACGACCTCATTGCCAACAATGTGCTGCTCGATTGGACCAAGTTCCAGCCGCTGCGCGGCGAATGGATCACCCGCTTCAGCAAGGAGGTGAAGATCTAGATGACGCCGGCAAGCACGACCGCATCACGACAAATGCTGCCGGTGATCCCACTGGCGGCGTTGTTCCTGGCCGCCTTCGTGCTGCCACTGATCGCGCTTGTCGCGATCAGTCTGTTCCGCACACCACAGTTCGCAGAGCTGTCGCTGGCGCAATATCTGCGCTTCTTCTCGGACCCGTTCAGCATCAAGGTGCTGACGGACACGGTTTGGCTGGGGACGGAGGTCGCACTGGCGACGCTGATCCTCGCCTACCCTCTCGCACTGGTTTACGCCGCGAGCGGCCAGCTCATGCGTACCCTGATCACGTTCCTGATCATGCTGCCGCTCCTGACCAGCACGGTGGTGCGCACCTTCGCCTGGATCGTGCTCCTCGGCCGCGACGGCATCATCAACACGACGATGCTGTCGCTCGGGCTGTGGCAGACCCCGGCTCGCTTGCTTTATACCTGGGAGGGCATGGTTCTGGCGCTGACCCAGATCCAGCTCCCCCTGATGGCGTTGCCAGTCATCAACAGCCTGCTGCGGCTCGACGGCAATCTGACGCGCGCGGCTGAAGGTTTGGGCGCGAGCCGCGCCCGCATCTTCATCACCATCATCCTGCCGCTGACGCTGCCGGGCGCCATCGCCGGCTGGCTGCTCGTCTTCGCTGCCGCTGCGACCGCCTTCATCACCCAGACGTTGGTCGGCGGCGGGCGCATCATCCTGATGCCATCCTATATCTACCAACAGGCGGTCGGCGTGCAGGACTGGCCGTTCTCGGCGGCACTGTCGCTGATCTTCACGCTGGCCGTGACCGGCATTGTGTTTGCCGTCGGTGCGCTGTCGCGCCGCTATGTGCGAGGCGTCGATGCAGCGTAGCCTCATCGATCGCGTCTACTCCGGCATCATTGGCGCCATCACCGGCTTCGGGATGCTGCTGCTGCTGGCACCGACGCTCGTCGTGCTGATCATTTCCTTCACCGGCGGCATCACGCTGAAATTCCCGCCGCCGAGCTGGTCGCTGCGCTGGTATGTCGAGCTGCTGCAATCGCAGGACATCATCGAGCCCGCGTTGACGAGTCTCAAGGTCGCAGCGGCGGCGACGATTCTTTCCGCACTTCTGGGCGGCGCCGCGGCACTCGGACTGGCACGAAGCCGGTTGAAGATCGCGCGCGTCCTTGACGCTCTGTTCATGTCACCGATGGTGCTGCCGGCGATGGCGTTCGGCCTGTCGCTGCTGCTGGTCTTCAACCTGCTCGGCGTCCGCCTGTCGGCGGCGACGCTGGTGCTCGGCCATACCATCATCTGCGTGCCATTCGTCATCCGGATGGTCAGCGCCTCGGTGCAGCAGCTCAATCCGGTGCTGATCACCTGCTCGCTCAGCCTGGGCGCCAGCCGCTGGTACACCTTCCGGCGCATCACGCTGCCGCTGATCCGCCGTGGCATGGTCGCGAGCTGCTTCGTCGCGTTCCTCACCTCCTTCGACAATGTTCCGGTGTCGCTGTTCCTCGCCGATGCCCGCACCGAAGTCCTTCCGATCAAGCTGTGGGCGATCCTCGAAGGCAGCCTGGACGTGCGCGTCGCCGCCGTCTCCGGGGTGATCGTGCTGCTGACCCTTGCCGGCCTCGTCTGCGCCGAGATCTTCGGCGGCGTCAGCCGCCAGATCGGGAGCCGCTGATCATGCCGATCGAACGCGATCTTCGCGGGTATGGAAGGGCCCGTCCCGATATCGTCTGGCCGAACGGCGCCCGCGTCGCGGTGTCGCTGGTGGTGAATTTCGAGGAGGGCGCCGAGCTCGCTGTCGAGCAAGGCGATGCGGAGACGGAGCACTATGGCGAGGTCGCCTCGACATCGCCGCCGGGCGTGCGCGATCTCGTGCAGGAACAGGTGTTCGACTATGGCATGCGCGCCGGCCTGTGGCGATTCCTCGACGCCTTTACCGAGGCCGGAATCCGTTCCACCTTCATGATGTGCGGCCGCGCCGTCGAGCGTGTGCCGGACCTTGCCCGCGCCGTGGTCGAGGCCGGCCACGAACCGGCGGTGCATGGCTGGCGCTGGCTGCCGCACGCGCTTTATCGGCATGCCGAGACGGAACGCCGTGACATTGAGAAGACGCGCGACGTCATCGCCCGCGCGACCGGTCTCACGCCGGTCGGCTTCATGTCGCGCGGCGGCCAGAGCGCATGGACGCGCGATATCCTGATCGGGCTCGGCTTCGCATACGATTCCAACGCACTCGACGACGATTTGCCCTATTGGAGCCCGTCGCCACAGGGAGCGATGCTGATCCTGCCCTATGGCTTCGACACCAACGACATGAAGTTCTTCCATCCGAACGGCTTTGTGCAGCCGGAGGATTTTTCAAACTATGTCAGCGCCGCACTCGCCACATTGGTCGAGGAGGCGGAGCGTGGCCGCTCCGCGATGCTGTCGATCGGATTTCATCTGCGCATTTGCGGTCGGCCCGCGCGCTTCCGCGCGGTGAAGGCCATTCTGGCCGAGCTGGCGCGGCTGGAGGGCCGGGTCTGGGTCGCAACACGCGCCGACATCGCGGCGCATTTTCGCAAAGTCGCGCGCTAGGCCGCCCGCACGCCCGCAGCGAGGGTGCTGACCTCGTCCTGCAGCGATCGCTCCTTCCGAGATACGAGTGCTTCCAATCTAGAACACCTCGACATCGCCTTTCCGAGCGTTGACTTGGAAGGGTCTCTGGCGGAACCATCGGCGCAGATCATCCGCGCCAGCTCTGCCGCGCGCGCAGTCAAAGGCCAGAGGCTCAATGCATCAATCGACACATACCAGGCCGCTCGATCTTCCTGCGCTGAGCGCAGCGGAGCGGCTCTTCATCTGGGGTTTCAGGGCGAAGGCACGCCGCGGAGGTGCCGTTCCGACCGCGGCCGACATCAAGGAGGTGTACGACCATTTCCGCGTGGGCGACGCCGTGCCCTCGCTGGAGTCCATCATCGAGATCTTCGCCTGCACGGCCCACACGGCCATCGAAGTGCATTGCCCGACGTGTCCGCGCATGTCGGACAGCGAGCACGGACTTCTGCGTGCCATCGCCGCTGCGCAGCAGGAACGTATCGAGGTCGCCCGCGAGCAGTTCGAGTGCTGGCTGCCGCCCGTCGGCGCCGATTGGGCGCTTGCGCCGGTTCAGGGGCTTGCAACGATCTTCCGCATGGCCGGTCTCATCCTGCCCGACCGGCAGGTGCGGTCTTTCGACCAAGACCGGATGATGGCGATGAAGACCTGGCTGGTCGGTAGCCCGACGCTGCACTGACGGGAACATTCATGATGCAGGATGCGTGCGAGTCCCTTGCAGTACCGGACGCCGGCCGGTCGCAGCTCTGTCCGCTTCAGGCTGCGCTTGCGGCGCCACGAAGCGTCGAAGGCTACGATGACTTCTGCCGTATCGCGCTGTCGCTGTGCCGGTTCATCGGAGCGGCCTACACCACCGGCGCTTCCGATTGCTGGGAAGCAGCCTATCGCTTCGCGGACGAGACCCCCGGCGTTGCCGACAGCCCGCTGCTGGTCGCACGGGCTGCCGCACTCGTCAGGATCCTCCGCAGCGGCCGGCCGTGCGAGCTGTGCTTCATGCCGCCGTCCTGCCGGCGCCTGTCGAAGGACGAAACCGAGTTGATGCGGCTGCTGGCGGCGGCCCGCCGCAAGCAGCCGGGCGAACTCGAATCCGTCGTCTGCCAGTTCGTCGGCAATGAGAACGAGATTGCGACCACGCGGGCGGTCAACGCGCTGGCGTTCTGCTGACGTTTGGACGGGTTCCAGTCGCATCTGGAGCGGCCTTGCGCTATCATGTCGCGATGGAGGCGCAGTGCTCGATGCCCTCCATGAAACCTCCAGACGATCCCAGCGCAACCACCGCTGCGATCGTCGTTCTGGATGGCACCGCACGATTGGGGCGGTCCCCTCTTGAGAATTGACCGCCGGAAAGGTCTGATGGGGTGGTGCGGGAGAGGACTCCCGCCAATGCAACCCAGGACCTGAGCGGCATGACTATGTCGGTCGAGCAATTGTGGAGCCTGCCGGAGACCGCGCTGATCGGCGCCTATGCCGAGGCGCGGCGCCGCTACGCCGAGAAGAAGTTCGAGCGCGACACCCAGCGGGCGCGGCTGGAATGGATGCGTGCCAATGTTCGTCAACACGCAGGGAAACGTGACCGAGCGCAAGATGGCGGTCGACGTGTCGGAAGAACTGGCGCGCAAGGGGCAGGAGGTACGCGAGATGACGCGCGATCTCGACATGCTGAAGATCGACGTCGACGTGATCGACACCATGATCCGGCTGCGCGGCGCGCACGGTGCTCCGCCGGTCCACGAAGAGGCCGCCGAGAAGCCGGTCGAGCCGGAGGGGGAGTGACATGGCCGCATTCCGCGGGAGCCGGTATGCGCATGGGGATGCGCTGCCGGTCGAGGATTGAGGCGGCGCCCGATTTGAGCTGATGCGCGTGCGATCGGTGCGGATCGCGCTACCCGCCCGCAACGCACGCCTCCATGATGCCGTCGAGCTCCCCCTTCGAGAGCACCCCAAGCTCGGCGATGAAGACGATCCGCGTCCGTGCCGCGCCCGCTGCCGGCGCATCGCCCGGTGCGAGCGTGGCGCGACCGCCGGCGAACTGGAAGACCATCGGGCGTCCGGGCTGCTCGATCGTCTCGAACAAGCCTTTTGCGCGCGCGAGCTTCGGCGCCAAGCGGTTGATGGCCTGCTGCAGGCGGGGCAGCGAGATCGGCTTGTCCGAGGTCCAGCTCAACGTCTCGAAGCGCTCCTCTGCCGGTCGCCGCGAGCCCACGTCACGCGGCGCGGCCGGGCGATCGATTTCCGCGGGAAACAGCAGCGTGGCAGGAATCTCGCCATGCTGCGCATCGACTACGACGGCGGGAACACGCAGCGCGCGGATCGCCGCGCGCATGCGTGTTCCCGCGCCCGCGTCGGCCAGATCCAGCTTGCTGAGCGCCACGATATCGGCGACGCGCAGCTGTGATCGATGCAGCGCATCTTCAAGTGCGGCGGGCGGCGCCGTCGCGTCCATCACGCAGAGCACCGTCTCCAGCCGCGCCTCGCGCAGGATCACCGGATCCATCAGATTGCGGACGATGTCGGCGGGATCGGCGACGCCGCTGGTCTCGATGACGATATACTCAGGTTTGGGATCACGCCGCAGCAGCGTCGAGAGCGTGCGCAACAGATCGCCTTCGAGCGAGCAACAGATGCAGCCATTGGCAAGGCTGACCACGCCGTCGCTAGCGCCCGCGATCAGCTCAGCATCGATGTTGATCGCGCCGAAATCGTTGACCACGGCGGCGATGCGCCGCCCCTCCGCACGCGCCAGCAGATGGTTGACGACCGTGGTCTTACCCGCCCCCAAAAAGCCCGTCACCAGGAGAATGGGGACCGGCATGGGTCAGCCCTCGACGACGGGGCGGCGCACCGGCTTACCGGGCCGCGCCGCCACGTCCAGCACGCCGTCGGAGATCAGCGGTTGGCCGCTAACGACCAAGTGCCGCACGCCCTCCGAGGGACGGTTCATCGCAGTGAAGGTCGCCCGATCCGAGAGCTTCTCATAGTCGAACACGACGATGTCGGCATCCGCATCTTTCGCGAGCCGGCCCTTGGCGCGCATCGCGGGCGTGCTCCGCGACAGGATCTCCGCCGGGATCAGCGCGCATTTGCGCACGCCTTCCAGCAGCGACACGGTCTTGCGCTCGCGCACCCATTCGCGGATGAATTTCGTGAAGCAGCCGGCCGAGCGCGGATGCGAGGTGGCATCATCCGGCAGCGGCCAGGCTTCGCCGGTATAGGTGCTGCCGTCGGACAGTGTCCACGGCATCGCGTCGGAGGCGATGGCGCCGCCGGGATACAGCACCGACATGTCGAGCAGGTCGCGGTGATGCGCATTGTTCTCGGTGTCGAGGATGTGCCAGAGCACCAGCGACGACGGCTCCTCGGCCTGCGCCTTGAGCAGCTCCTCGCGGTCGTGGAAGCGATAGCCGTCGGTGACGCGCTGCACGGAATCATAACCGGTGCCGTTGCGCTCGACAAACTCGGGATCGCTGAAGAAGGCGGCGGCCAGCACGGTGGAGCCGGTGCCGTAGGGATAGGCCTCGACCGTGATCGGCAGACCCTGCGCCTGCGCCTTCTCGATCAGCACGCGGCAGCGTTCGACGTCGGTCTTGCTCGACGAGTTGAAATGGCAGATGTGCATGTGCGCACCGGTGGCGCCGGCATAGCCGATCAGGCGGATATAGGCTTCCGCCGCGCTCTCGGGGTCGATGCGCGACATGAAGGCGACGTGGGTGAAGGTCGGCACGTCCTTGGCCGCAGCCAGCTGGCAGACCGCCGTCAGCTCCTGCACGCCGGCGCCCGGCGCATAGGCGTTCAGGATGCCGATACCGATGCCGCCCTCGTTCAGGCCGCGGGTGAGGCGATCGAGAATGCCTGATACCTCCGCATCGGTCGCGACGTTGTCCATCCAGCGCCGATCGCGCATGGCATTGCCGAATGCCTCCAGCGAGCTCTCCGCATTGGAGCCCGTCATCGCGCCGATGCGGGCAAAGGCCCAGTTGGTGGCCGCGCCATAGTTCAGCACGCGGCCTTTCCGCGCCTGGCGCTCGTACCAGGATGCGACCGGCAGCACGCCGGCCTCGAGATCCAGCGTCGTCGTGATGCCGTCGAACGCCTGCATCCGGTCGGCCGGGATTGACTGGCCATGCGCGTGCAGGTCGATGAAACCTGGCGCCACCACAAGCCCGGTCGCGTCGATCACCCGCTCGGCGCCGCCGAGACCCGTGCCGACAGCGGCGATCTTGCCATCCACCACCGCGACGTCACCAGCGGCGTCCATCCCGCTCGCGGGATCCACCACCCGGCCGCCGCTGATCACCAATCCGCTCATATCACCACTCCGAAAAGCTATTGCCAGAACCTCCAAAGGCCCGGCGGCCGCTTCGGAGGCGAAAGACCGGCCGCGTCGCGGGACCGTTCCGGCGCGCATGATGCAGATTCTGGAGGGAACGACCACCGCTGCGGATGCCGATGCTGCATGCGTATTGCCGCGCAGCGATCGCGAAAGCGTGCAGGCAGGATGCAGTCTCGGGTTGCATCTTCGCCAATGCCAAGCTATGGGATGCACGCAATTTCAATTTCTGGAGGCGACCGTGTCTACGACTGCACGCTTCCCGGGTTCGCCGCGCGATACCTAGCGCGTCCCCCGGGATTGATTCCCGGGTGAGATCACAAAACCCCATATCAGATCGAATTTTCCGCGGCCTGTCGGCGCGCGATTGTGAACTTGTGTCATGACACTCAATGTCCTGCCGGCCCCTTCAGGTGGCCGGACGTTCCGAGCTGCTCGAACGGCGGCTTCGGCGATATCATCCGCGCTTCCAGGACGCCGTACGTGCCCTGGCCGCGCGGCACCCGCGCTTGGCCGGCCTCGCCGCGAGCTTTCCCGCGCTCCTCTTCGCGCTGGCTGTTCCGCGGACACGGCTCGATCCAGCACGCGCGATAGCATGCGTGGTCGACGGCGCTCCCCTCGCGCAAGCCGCCGCACCTGCCGATCTGCCCCTGTGGCTGCGCAAGCTGCCGCCGGAGGCATTCGTGCGTCCGATCCCGCGCTTGCCTGACGGCGAGCTGTTTCGCCGACAAATCGCGAACCACCTTCCGCGCTCGCTCAAGCTCGCGCCGTGCTGGCTTCAACTCGTCGCCGAAGCCGCCGAGCTTGCGCATGAGCCGATGGCTGCGTGGATCGCGCGTGAGTTCGTCCGAGAGCCGCGGCGTGTAACGACTGCGCGGGTGCGGCTCATCTGTCTCTGGGCGTGGTTCTCCTCTCAGCCCACGACATTGGGGCACGATCTGATCGAGAAGCCATGGACGCCGGACATGCGCATCGATGCCGCATGTTCGGCCGCGCGCGAGTGGCGAACGGTCGTTGCCTTGCATGCCAATCTCGGCCGCATGCCGATCGCCGACATGTGGCTGCGGCCCGGCCGGATGGCCGGCTACGAATTCATGCCGCTGGATTCGATTGCCACCGTCGTCGAAGAGGCTAAAGCGATGCGGAATTGCCTCAGAACCCTTGGCAGCAGCCTCGCACACAATCATTCGCGACTCTGGAGCATCCGGAAAGACGGCGAGCGGATCGCGACGTTGCGGATTTCCCGCCGATATCGCGATCCGCTGCCGAACCTCATCGAGCTCCAAGGCCCCGGCAACATTGAAGTATCGCGCGAATTGTGGTGGGTCGCTCGCCAATGGCTGCACAAACACGATCTGTCGCAGATCGACATGAGGCAATTTGACTGGGGTACAGCACCGATCGACCGCGAAAGTTGGCCATCGCTTTGGCGGCCGTACTGGCTCGCCAAGCGGCGCATCCCGCATTGGCTGCCGGTCGCGCCGTCGCGCACGGCGCTTGAGTTGCTGTGAGCCGGAAATGACGCTCTCCGAAATTGATTGCGGTAACTCGCAGACACGCGCTCGCGTCCTCGCGGCATGATCTGCCCGAGCTGTGCTTCGCTTCGCCCCCTTTCAAGGAAAGGGCGCAGGGAAGGCCGGGCGCCGGCTGGCACCCATAAGACCCCTGCGCTGAACGAATGCACACGCAATTGCACAGGGGAGACACAGGGCAGCCGAAACCAAGCCTTCCCTGCGCGATGGTCTGACGGCCTATGCCGCGCTCTCCCCGGAGCCGAATTCCTTCTGGCCTCCGTCACCTCCGCGAAATTTACGCGACCCGCGCCGGTTGACGCGAGTGACGCCTTCGCCGAGGCTTGACCGTAGCAACGACGGCCAGGACCACACGGTTTCGCCGTACGCAGGCGATCCTGCGTCGCCAAGAGGCTTCGCAAGACATTGAGCGCCGTTCGTCTTCGCAGGAAGCGACATGCTCACGAGGTTCATCTCGCCCTGCACGCGCAAGCTCCGCCTTTAACGCCGCCCGCGTCCACCGCAACTCCCAGCCCGCGCTCGAAACGACGTACGACCGCCCCTTAGGTGGGCTGAGATGGCCGAGACATACGACAAATCCGAATTTCGGTAAAGTGGAATATTTTCGCGGAGAGGGGTTGACAGCCGGTTGGGGTGTTTCGCTTAAATGGGCAATGGACCTGTTTGCATCGATCATATTGCAAAATGCGCTACAAAGTATATTGGCGCCTGTGGAGGTGTTCATCATGTCGCGAGCAGAACGCAAGGAGCATCCGCTTTCGATGCGGATGCCGGAGACCGACATTGCCATCATCGACCGGGCCGCGGCGCTGCGCGGGCGCTCGCGTACGGACTTCGTGCGGGATGCAGCCGTGCGCGCCGCCAAGGACGTGCTGATGGAGACGGCACCCATTCGCATGAGTCCGGCCGGCTTCAAGGCGTTCATGGCGACACTATCAGGACCGGCGGCCCCGGTGCCGGAAATGGTCGAGCTCTTCAAGCGCGCTGCGCCATGGGAGAGCAAAGCGTCTCTGGGTGACGTTGACGCCGGTCCGCCTGCAGCAGCTGCGTCCAAACGAAAGTCCCGTGCAGGCAAGAGGCGCTGAAGCTTGGCGATTTCAGCCCCAGAACCGCTGACGCCGGTTCACCATCTCGACGAGTTCTCCTGCGGCAAGCCGTCCCTCGACCGATGGCTCAAAACGCGCGCACTGTCCAAGCAGCAGAAGGGCTTCACGGCGGTCATGGTCGTTCTTGAGGTGAATCGTGTCGTCGGCTATTGCGGTCTTGCGCCGACGGCGATCATCTCCTCCTCCCTGCCGCGTTCCATCCGGACCGGCCAGCCGCCTGATCCTGTGCTCTGTCTGCTGCTGGGGCAGCTTGCGACCGACCAGAGTTGGATTGGCAAAGGTATCGGCACTGGCTTGGTCAAGCATGCGCTCCAGCGCTGCGTCACGGCAGCGGGCCTGATTGGAGGCCGCGCGCTGATCGTCAATGCGGTCGATGCCGAGGCTGCTGCCTTCTGGACGCGGCGAGGGTTCATTGCCTCGAAGGATGATCCTCTTGTACTCTTCAGGTCGATCGCAGACATTGCGGCGTCGTTTCGCTAGCGGGGTATCCAATGCCCGTAAAATTCGGAGACATTATCCAGGCTTTCGAGTTCGCCGACGTCAGCGGCGGCATGGGGAGTGCCACACCTTCGTCTGCAGGCAGAAAGATCTACTACCAGTTCGACGATGACACCCTGCAGGAGCTCGAGGACGACCAACTGCCTGACGATATCGACGACGAGACCAAATACCTGCGGATCCCGAATACACGAGACCTCGACCTCGGCAAGCCTCTTGTGATCGCCTTTGTCCGCGAGTTCCTGCCTGATGATTTGGACGAGGTTCGCTATTTCTTCAGCAAGCGAGGCGCCTATCAGAAGTTCAAGGCCCTGCTCTCCCGACGGGGAGCGATCGATGCTTGGCATGACTACCGGAACCAGGCGACAGAGCGGGCATTGCGCGATTGGTGCGAGGTCCATACCATCGAGATCGTCGACTGACCTTGGCATTCACCTGAATGCCACGAGGTCCGCGACGCGGCTCCGCCGCTATCTCGCCCCCATTGTCATTCAGAGAGCAGATGGGGCGGCGCCGTCGGGGGCAAAGTTCCCATGGGTTCCTTGTGATACGTCGACGTCCTCTACAAACAAATCATTCCATTTCGCGCCGCGCTTTCCTCGGCGGATTCATGTCGGCAGGCAGTGCCCTCGCGCTCGGGGGATGCGCCGGCCTGGGCGCGACCGGCGCGCGCTTCGATGCCTCGTCGCTCTCGGTCGACTCCACATTGCTTGTCGCCACCACGCGCAAGCCCGTGAATGGGGCTCGCGCCAAGCCGTGGTTCGGTCCGGAGCGCGCGACGAGCATGACGGTCGCGCGGGCCAAGCTGGTGGCGCCCGACGAGAGCCGCCTGTCGCTCGCCTCGGTCGGGCTTGGCGGCTGGCGCCTTGATCGGATCGAACCGGTGCCGGCCGACGCCGGCGACCTCGCCGCGCAGGCCGGCGGAGGCGACGTGCTGATCTATGTGCACGGCTTCAAGCAGACGTTCGAGACGGCGGTGCTGGATGGCGCCTATCTCTCCGATGCGATCAAGTTCCGCGGCCGCACCATGGTATTCGCCTGGCCCTCCAAGGCCGGGCTGTTCGACTACGCCTATGACCGCGACAGCGCGATGTGGTCGCGCGACGATTTCGAGCGCGTGCTCTCTGCGCTGGTGTCGGCGCCGGGGACGGGCCGCGTGCACATCGTTGCGCACAGCATGGGAACCATGCTGACGCTCGAAAGCCTGCGCCAGCTCCATGCGCGATACGGCGAGACGGTCACGAGCAAAATCGGCGCGGTGGTGTTTGCCGCGCCCGACATCGACATGGACGTGTTCTCGTCGGCGATCCAGCGCATCGGCCCGCTGGCCGGCAAGATCACCGTCATTGCCTCGACGAACGATCGCGCGCTGGCGCTGTCCGGACAGATCGCAGGTGGAATGACCAGGGTCGGCGCCGCCGAGAAAGCCGCCATCGCGCGGCTCGGCGTGCGCGTGATCGATGCGTCAGCGGAAGGCTGGGGCATCGTCAACCACGATCTGTTCCTGTCGAATGGGGAGGTGCAGCAGGTGATCCGCCGCTCGATCGACGGCACGACGGCGTGAGTGGCGCACGATACAGATCTTCGCCATCACGACGTTCGTGTCGTTCGGTCCCCTGAAGTACGAAATTGTGTACACACATCTTTTCGGACCGAGAGAACGACTTCCTTGGGCTCTCCGCCTACGGACCTGAGATATGGCTCGGGCGTCAAACGGTCGCTATCCGCGACGAGACGCGAAATGGCCATGCGGCTCGTGCCCTGCGTCAAATCAACGAGCGCGGCCGATGACGACGTATTTCGCAGTACGAGAACGAGCAGGCAGGTGATCCGAAATGCGGCCCTGCGAAGAAGCCGTCCCCTCGTGGCGTCGCCATCATCGTTCCCGACCGTTGAGCCTTTCGGGATTGCCCGAACTACTCCGTGAGAAACGGCGTCCATCGCGCACATGCAGCGCTCCTGCTCGGTTGAACATGCGCACGATGGAATCCGGTTGTCGCAGAACTTTGCCGACGGCTACCGGGAATTGTCGCGATCTGTCTCAGGCATGCTGCATTGCATAGTTCGCGACAACTTGGCCCTCTTGACCTCCCGGCTCCCTCATCTGTCCTTCGTCGATCACGTTGCTTTCAGTGCGGCTTTTCGAGATCGCATCGGAACCTGATGGACATGCGAGCTTGCGACAATTTGCGACAGAAACGGGCTGCCGGGACAAAGTTTTGCGACAGCTTGTGGCCAAGATGCTTCGGCCAACGCTTGGAAATCGTTGCAGATGAGGGCAGTTCCCCGGAACAAGCCGGCCCCCCGCGATCGCGATTTGACGCCACGTTCCTTTCAGGGATGCCATCCCGCAAGGATGTGATTTCAGCCGATCGTACCCGGCCGGTACATTCTTTTGTGCTCTTCCGATGGGCTGGCTACTGGAATTCATTTTGATGCGGAACGGAGCAATCGGATGGACTCGGCACCGCACATCGCCGTCGTGGACGACCACCGTGACATCCGCGATCTGGTCGGCAAATACTTGATGCAGCATGGCTACCGGATCAGCCTCGCGGAGAGCGCTATCGCACTGCGCCGCTTGCTCGAACGAAGTGCTCCGGACCTGATCGTTCTCGACATCATGATGCCGGGCGAGGACGGATTGTCCCTCTGTCGCCATCTGCGCAGCACCACCGAGCTTCCCGTTATCCTGTTGACCGCCATGGCGGAGGAGACCGACCGCATCGTCGGCCTGGAAGTGGGCGCCGACGACTATCTGTCCAAGCCATTCAATCCCCGCGAGCTGCTCGCCCGCATCAAGGCGGTGCTTCGGCGAGTGCAAAGCCTGCCGCCGCAAAGAGGCCGTCTAGCGAGCAAGATCGTACGCTTCGACCGGTGGACCTTCGACGTCAACCGGCGCGAATTGCTGGGAAACGACGGTGTTGCCGTGCCGCTCAGCACGGCCGAGTTTCGTCTCCTGTGCGCATTTCTCGATCATCCGGGCCTGGTGCTCAGCCGCAACCAGCTCCTCGACCTGACAGTCGGCCGAGATGCTGATCCGTTCGACCGGAGCATCGACAATCAGGTCAGCCGCTTGCGGAAGAAGATCGAGGCCGACCCGAAAGTACCAGCCTTGATCAAGACTCACTGGGGTGGCGGATACAGCCTCGTCGCGGAGATCGGGCAACCATGACGAGCTTGTGGACGCGCAGCCTTGCGGCCCGTTTCATCTGCTTCACGCTGCTGTCTCTCGTGCTGTCGCAGGCAATCGTATTCTTCATTTCCTGGGACGAGCACGGACAATCGATCCGGAAGGCCGCCAAGGGCGAGATACTCAGCAGGTGTGCCTCGCTGGCCCGGGTCCTGGAAGCGACGCCTCAATCGCTGCAGACCGACATCCTCAATGCCAGCAACACGAGCTCGGCGAGATATTGGATATCGACCAACGGCCTGAAGGATGCTTCGGAGTGGCGAGAGGAGGCATGGGAGCGCCTGGCGCAGCCATTGCCGCGCGTCTCCTTTCCCGGTCACAACGTGCCCGCCGAGGTGAGGCCGGACTTCACCCGAAACACAGCCGAGAGCAGCGGCGCCACCTCCTCCCAGTGGGTCGACCTGAAGCCGGAAGCCTGGCCACTCTCGCGGCCGGCGAAGTTCCTTTATCTCGATGATACCACCGGCATGGGGCTGGCCGTTCAGTTGGCGAATGGGACATGGCTGAACACTGCCTTTGCCAAGCCCGCACAAGACGGCTTCTGGACCTCCAAATCCACCCTGGCGCTCGGCCTTTCGGCGTTGTCGTTGTCCATTATCGCCGTGTTTGCCGCACGCGGCATTGCGCAACCCTTGCGCCGCCTCGCCGTAGCGGCCGAGGCGCTCGGCCGTGGCCAAGAGGTCGTGCCGCTGCCGGAAACCGGCCCCGACGACATCCGACGCACCGCCGAGGCATTCAATCGCATGCAGGCGCGCCTACATCGTTTCGTCGACGACCGCACCAAGATGCTGGCCGCCATCGGTCATGACCTGCGCACACCTCTGACCTCGCTCCGTTTGCGTGCGGAATTCGTCCGCGACGAGGAGGTCCGCGAGAAGATGCTGTCCACCATTGCCGAAATACAGACGATGACAGAGGCGACCCTCGCATTCGCCCGCGAAGACGCAACCGCGGAGAATACGCGAACCCTGGATCTCTCGGCTCTCGTGGAAAGTCTCTGCGACGATCTCGCAGAACTCGGTCATGACGTTTCCTTCTCGAACGGACAGAAGTTCGGCTACAGCTGCCGGCCAGACGCACTCCGCCGCGCGTGCCGTAACCTCATTGAGAATGCCATCCGTTATGGCGAGCGGGCGCGCGTTACCATGGAGCGAGGCGCAGACAATATCGAAATCATCGTCTCGGATGATGGACCCGGCATTCCCGACAGCGCCCGCGAGCAGGTTTTTGCACCGTTCTTCCGGATTGAGAATTCGCGAAATCGCGAAACAGGAGGCGTGGGCCTCGGTCTTTCCATTGCCCGGACCATTGTCCGCCACCACGGCGGAGACATCGTCCTGACCAACGGGCCGAAGGGACTGCACGCGGTCATCAGCCTGCCGGCGCAGGAGGGCGCGCCGCCTCTCGACAGCCGCCCGATCACGGCCGCTGCAGCGAAGGACGTCATCAACGATCTCGAACCGGCATCGCGCGGCATGTCTGTTTGAAACCCGGCCCGCGCCGCTCTCGCCACCGGTAACGCGCCATGCTTTTGCCGGAGCGCGCGACATCGGAGAACTCACCCTCGAAGGTCGCGGCGAGCGAGAGGCGCATGGCAAAAACCAGGCGGAATCGCTGGCGACCGCGATGGATCAAGCTGCAACAAAGGCGAGCCAAGTGCACAAGCCTCGATCCTATCCCCGGAAATTACATCAGGGCTTCAACCGCATGCGCGGTCGCCGGCGTAAGAATGGTGCGCCACTCAGCACAAAACTGCGAACTCGTATGTGATTGACGTTCCAGTGGTATTCGACAAAGCGCATCGATCGAGATTCGATCACCGCGCGTCCGCAAGGGCCCGCGGCTCGACGAGCAGGCCCTGTCGTTCGTAACGGCGGCGCGTTCTGCTGAAGCGTACGACGACGGCATATCGGGTGCTGTTCGCCTTCACGCGCCGCGTGAGCAGGGCATCGCCTGCCGGCCGAAATTCGAGATCATCGAGGCCAACGCAGTGCAGACACGCCGGGCC
>NZ_JACEGD010000016.1 GCF_016031635.1 Bradyrhizobium diversitatis | reverse complement strand
CGAATCTTCATCTCTGGCCAGAAGCGCGGCGTCTTCGGTGTCATCAAGCGCGAGCTGCGCCGCCGTTCCGCCATCGAACCCATCATCGGACACCTGAAGACCGATGGCCACCTCGGCCGCTGCTACCTCAAAGGCCGCGCCGGCGATGCGGCCAACGTCATCCTCTCAGCCGTCGGCCACAACTTCCGCCGCATCCTCGCCTGGATCAGAGAACTCTTGTGCCTGTTCCTGATCCAGCTCTGGCGCACGCGCGCCTGTCCGGCCCCGCTCAATTCGGCTTCTTAACGGACGACTAACACCCTTCCTCCACACGATCTTGATCCAGTGCCCCATCCAACACGGCGAAGACAGCGAAACCGGCTTCCGCGACCAAGTCCGATTCATCCAAAAGCCCTTGGCACGTCGGCCGCACGGTTCGACTAACGTCCGCTTTGGGGTCACAAACTGCCGATCAAATTCCAGATGGCAGCCCTCCGCTTTGCGTCGGTAATGCGACGCTGATGAGTACCCGCCCTACTCCACCTGCAGCACGTCGACGGCAACACTGAGCTTCTGCTTGGGCGAGCCGACGATGATGCCGTCGACCGGCGAGACGTCGGAAAAGTCGCGTCCCACGCCGAGCACGATATGGTCGTTGCCGATCAGGACATCGTTGGTCGGATCGAGATCGATCCAGCCAAGCTCCGCCCCGCACCAGAGCGAGACCCAGGCATGGGTGGCGTCGGCGCCTTGCAGCCGCGGCTGGCCCGGCGGCGGCATGGTGCGTAGATAACCGCTGACATAGGCCGCCGGCAGGCCGAGCCCGCGCAGCCCTGCAATCATCACATGGGCAAAGTCCTGGCAGACGCCGTGACGCTTGTCGAAGACCTCGTCGAGCGGCGTCGAGATCACCGTGGCCTTGGGGTCGTAGCGGAACTGGTTGCGGATGCGATGCATCAGATCGACCGCGCCTTCGAGGATGCCCGCGCCGGGCGCAAAGCTTATCCCGGCATAGGCGCTGACCGGGCGCAGCACCGGCACCAGGGGGCTGGCAAAGACATAGCCGACGGGCGAAGCCGGCCCGAGGCTCGTCGCCTCGAAGGCAAGGTCGCGAATGCTCTCCCAGGACGGGCTCGACGCATCACGTGGCGGCGGCCGGCGCGACACCGACACGCGCGAGCGCGAGTCGATGCGCAGATTGCGGTGCGCGGCTTCGATCACCACGCTCTCGGTGAGCGTGCCGAAGAAATCGCGCCGCACATTGCGCTCGGCCGGGCGCGGATGAATCTCGACATTGTGCGAAATCAGCTCCTGGCCGCCGCCGCTTCTGGGCTGCAGCCGCAGCGTGCAGCGGGCGAAGCTGACGGGATTCTCGTATTCGTAGGTGGTGACGTGACGGATGTCGTAGATCACGCCAGCCCCGTCAGCTTTTCCGGCCGGCTGGCATTGGGACCGTGCGGGAAGTAGTGCTGCCCGATCGCCTCGCCGAGGCTGAGCAGATCCTGCTCCAGCGCGAACAGGGTCTTGACCTCGAGCTTCTCGGCCTCCGCGGTCGCGAGCATCGCCTGCATCGCCACCGCGAGCCGCTGCGGCTTCTCGATCAGGCCGTGTTCCTTCAAGCTCGGCAGCGCGGCAATGTGCTCGTTCAGCGTCGTCACCTGGAACGCCACCGACCGCGGATTGTAGCCGTCGAGCACCGCGAGGTCGCGCACCGGCGCCAGGATCGGCGCCAGCAGGTAACGCGAGCGGTAGGTGATCTGGCAATCGACCAGCGTCAGCAGGATGTCGAGATCCTCGTCGCCGGCCTCGTCATAGGCGAACTGGCGCGTGAAGCGCGTGGTGTTGATGGCGCGCTCGATGCGGCGGCCGATGTCGAGGAAGCGCCAGCCGGCGGCGCGGTTCATGTTCTCCTGCGCGAGGCCCGCGAAGCTCGCAAGCTCCTGCAAGGTCAGCTCCGCGGCGCTCAGCACGCTGTCGTCGTCCTCGACCTCGATGGCGAGGCGCTCGGCCATCTCGGTGATCACCTGCCAGGCATCGGGCGACAGCCGCTCGCGCAACGAGGTCGCGGTGCGCTGTGCCGCGCGCACCAGCGACAGTGCCGAGCCGAAACGCTCCGCGCTCTGCAACGCTTCGGCCGTGATACGCCCGGGCGCCGCCCGCGACGTCTGCGAGATCGCGCCCCAGGCCACCAGCAGGCGCTGGATGCGTTCGGCCGATTGCAGCGAGGCCGCAGTCCCCTTGTTGGGCCCGCTCGGCGAGCCCAAGGCGCGCACCAGCCGCAGCGTCGCCTCGGCGCGCTCGAGGTAGCGGCCGAGCCAGAACAGATTGTCGGCGGCACGGCTCGGCAACACGCCGGCGATGCGGCGGATGCGCACCTTGTCGGTCGCAGGCAACAGCGTCGCGGTCGGGACCTGCTTGTCGGAGACGACCCAGACGTCGGCGGCGCGCGCACCGTCGCCCATCGAGACCGCGCGCGCATCGGCCTGCTCGGCGATCCGGCAGAACCCGCCGGGCATGATGGCCCAACCGTCGGGCGTGGCGGCCGCGAACACGCGCAGCACGAAGGGACGCGGCGTGAGCTGGCCCTGCTCCCACACCGGCATGGTCGAGAGCCGCACCACTTCCTGGCCGACATAGTCCATGCCGCGCGCAGTAATGGCGTCGACCAGGCGCCGGCGGTCGGCGGCGTCCAGCTCGCTCGCGAGCACCGGACCGCTCGAGTCGAAGCCGGGTACGCCGCGCCGGTAGGCGCCTTCGATCGCGACCTCGTCGAGCCGCGCCAGCACCTCGTCGCGCGCCGCGCGCTGGCCGCACCACCAGGTCGCGATGTGCGGCATCTTCAGGTCTTCGCCGAGCAGGCGGCGGCTCAGCGCCGGCAGGAAGCCGAGCAGCGCCCGCGCCTCCAGGACGCCCGAGCCCGGCATGTTGGCGACGACGACGCCGTCCTTGCGCAGCACGTCGATCAGGCCGGGGACCCCGAGCCGCGAGGAGGCATCGAGCTCGAGCGGATCGAGCGAGTTGGAATCGACCCGCCGCAACAGCACGTCGAGCCGCTTCAGGCCGGCCACGGTGCGGATGTGGACGCGGTTGTCGCTGACCGCGAGGTCGTCGCCCTCGACCAGCAGGAAGCCGAGATAGCGCGCCAGCGTCGCATGCTCGAAATAGGTCTCGCTGAAGCTGCCGGGGGTGAGCACGCCGATCCTGGGCTCGTCGCGGTCGGCGCGCGCACGAAGGCTGTCGCGGAACGCCTCGAAGAACGGCGCCACGCGCGGCACGTTCATCGACTTGTAGAGGTCGGAGAAGGCACGCGACAGCACCAGCCGGTTCTCCAGCGCGTAGCCCGCGCCCGATGGCGCCTGGGTGCGGTCGCCGAGCACCCACCAGCGGCCGTCGGGGCCGCGGCCGACATCGGCGGCATAGAGCGAGAGATAGCGCCCGCCGGGGGGCGGCACGCCGCAGACGGGACGGAGATATTCGGGGCTGCCGGCGATCGCGGCCGCCGGCAGCGCGCCTTCGGCCACGAGCCGGCCCTCGCCATAGATGTCGCGCAGCACGCGTTCCAGCAGCTCGGCGCGCTGGGTGATGCCGGCGCAAAGCTGCCGCCAGTCGGCCTCGTCGATCAGAAGCGGCAGATGGCTGATCGACCACGGGCGGTCGGCGCTGTCGCCGGGCGCGCGGTAGGTGACGCCGGCCTCGCGGAGATGGCGGTCGGCCATGCCGAAGCGCCGCTCGATCTCGTCGGGCGCCAGCGCGCCGAAGGCGTCGAAGAAGCGGCTCCAGACCGCGCGCGGGGCGCCGTCTGGCCCTAAGAACTCGTCGGGGATGCCGGGCAGCCGGCTATAGTCGCGGACCCATTGCGCGAGGCGGCGCTGGCCTTCACGCTGGCCCTGCGCCTTCTCCGCCTTGTCATCCTGTTCGGCTGCGCCCTCGCCCATGCGCGTCTCCCTGCCCCCGCATCATACTCATTGCAGGAGCGGGGTCCGCAAGTCGAGGGTCAACGGAAACTCATTTGTGCGTTCCTCGGGCGGCGGTTGCATCGGACCCGGGGTGTGGCCGTGATCCTGGAAGCGCGCCAGCCGGCGCGCCTCGGCCTCGTAGGTGTTGACCGGCTTGGTGTCGTAGCTGCGCCCGCCGGGATGGGCGACGTGATAGACGCAGCCGCCGAGCGAGCGGCCATTCCAGGTATCGATCAGATCAAACGTCAGGGGCGCGTGAACGGGGATGGTCGGGTGCAGGCCGGAGGCCGGCTGCCAGGCCTTGAAGCGGACGCCGGCCACGGCTTCAGTCGACCGGCCCGTGGGGGTCATCGGCAGGCGGCGGCCGTTGCAGGTGACGATGTGGCGGCCCTCGACGAAGCCCTCCGCCTTGACCTGAAGCCGCTCGACCGATGAGTCGACATAGCGCACGGTGCCGCCGGCCGAGCCCTCCTCACCCAACACGTGCCAGGGCTCCAGCGCCTGGCGCAGCTCCAGCGTCACGCCGCCATGATGGACGCGGCCGAAGGCGGGGAAGCGGAATTCGAGCTGGGCCAGATACCATTCCGGCTCGAACGGGTAGCCGAACTGCTTCAGCTCGGTGAGCACGTCCAGAAAATCGTCCCAGATGAAGTGCGGCAGCATGAAGCGGTCGTGCAGCGCGGTGCCCCAGCGCACGAACTTGCCGGCCTGCGGCTCGCGCCAGAATCTTGCGATCAGCGCCCGGATCAGGAGCTGCTGCGCCAGCGACATGCGCGGATCGGGCGGCATTTCGAGCGCGCGGAATTCGACGAGGCCGAGCCGCCCGGTCGGCCCCTCCGGCGAATAGAGCTTGTCGATGCAGATCTCGGCACGGTGGGTGTTGCCGGTGATGTCGACCAGCAGATGCCGGAACAGGCGGTCGACCAGCCACAGCGGCGCCTGGGTGCCCGGCGGCGGCACGTGCGAGAGCGCGATATCGAGCTCATAGATGCTGTCGTGCCGGGCCTCGTCGATGCGCGGCGCCTGGCTGGTCGGGCCGATGAAGAGGCCGGAGAAGAAATAGGACAGCGACGGATGCCGCTGCCAGTACAGCACGAGGCTCTTCAGGAGATCGGGGCGGCGAAGGAACGGGGAGTCCTGCGGGCTCGAACCGCCGACCACGACGTGATTGCCGCCGCCGGTGCCGGTGTGACGGCCATCGACCAGGAAGCGGTTGGCGCCGAGCCGCACCTTCGCCGCGTCCTCGTACAGTCCGGAGGTGATCTCCACCGCGTCGCGCCAGCTCTTCGCCGGCTGGACGTTGATCTCGATGACGCCAGGGTCGGGCGTCACCTTGATGACCTCGATGCGCGGATCGAACGGCGGCGGATAGCCCTCGACATGGACCTGCAGCTGCATCTCCTCCGCGGTAGCTTCGAGCGCAGCGACCAGTTCGAGATAGTCCTCGATGCGCTCGACCGGCGGCATGAAGGCGCAAAGCACGCCGTCGCGGAGTTCGACCGACATCGCGGTGCGCACCGGGACGGAGGTGTTGAGCTGCTCGGGCGCCGCCCGCGGCGGGGATTCCGGACGCGCGGCGAGCGTGAACACCGGGAGCTTGTCCCTGACCTCCATCGGGTCCTGCTCGACGATGTAGGGATATTGGTCGGGCGGGACGTAACCGAGCGAGCCGATCGGCAGGCGCAAACCGAGAGGCGAATCGCCTGGCATCAGGAACAGATGATTGCGCCGGAGTTGCCATTGCTCGCTGCGCCAGCGCGGCGGCGCATTCCAGCGCTGCACCGGCAGCACGAAGCCGCGCGGTGTGTTGAGGCCCTCGTTGAACACGCGCGCCATCCGCGCGCGGGCTTCCGGATCCGACAGTTTGGAATCGGAGGGATCGACGTTGACGGGAAGCTCGGCCTCCTTCTGGAGCCAGTACGCGGTGTCCTCGTAAGCCGGCATGATGTAGCCGGCATCGAGGCCGAGCCGGGCCGCCGTGCCTTCCATGAAGGCCTCGGCGTCCTTCACCTCGGCGCGGCGCGGATTTTCGATCTTGGCAATGAGGTCGGCATTCTTCCAGATCGGCACGCCGTCCTTGCGCCAGTAAAGGCCGAAGGCCCAACGCGGCAGACTCTCGCCCGGATACCATTTGCCCTGGCCGTAATGCAAAAGGCCGCCCGGCGCGAAGCGCGTGCGCAAGCGGCGGATCAGATCGTCACCGAGCGCGCGCTTGGTCGGGCCGACGGCGTCTGTGTTCCATTCCGCCGCCTCGAGATCGTCGACCGAGACGAAAGTCGGCTCGCCGCCCATCGTGAGCCGAACATCCTGCGCGGCGAGATCGCCGTCGACCTGCTCGCCGAGATCGTTGAGCCGCGCCCAGGCCTCATCGGAGAAGGGCTTCGTGATGCGCGGCGCCTCGCGGATGCGCCGCACGCTCATATCGAACGCGAATTCGACCTCGGCAAAGCCCGCACCGCCCGAGATCGGCGCCGCGGAGCGATAATGCGGCGTGGCGGCGACCGGAATGTGCCCCTCACCCGCGAGCATGCCGGAGGTCGCATCGAATCCGATCCAGCCCGCGCCCGGCAGATAGACCTCGGCCCAGGCGTGCAGATCGGTAAAGTCGTTCTCGACTTCGGGCGGTCCCTCGATCGGATCGATGTCGGGACGGATCTGGATGAGATAGCCGGACACGAAACGCGCGGCGAGGCCGAGATGGCGGAACGTCTGGATCAGGAGCCAGGCGGAATCGCGGCATGACCCCGCGCAGGAAGCAAGCGTCTCCTCCGGCGTCTGCACCCCCGGCTCCATCCGGATGATGTAGCGGATCTTCTTCTGGAGCTCGCGATTGAGATCGACCAGGAAGTTGACGGTGTTCGGGGCTTCAGTCGGGATCGAGTCGAGATATTGCGCGAACAGGCGATCGGGCTTGATGGTCTCGAGATAGGGCGCCAGCTCCGTCTTGAGATCTTTCGGGTATTCGAACGGAAAACTGTCGGCATAGGGCTCGACGAAGAAGTCGAACGGGTTGACCACGGTCATCTGCGCCGTGAAGTCGACCTCGAATTTCAGCTCGGTGGTCTTCTCCGGGAAGACGTAGCGCGCGAGCCAGTTGCCTTGCGGATCCTGCTGCCAGTTCACGAAATGATTGGATGGCGTGACCTTGAGCGAATAGCTCAGGATCGGCGTGCGCGTATGCGGCGCCGGCCGCAGGCGGATGGTCTGCGGGCCAAGGTCGATCGGGCGGTCGTATTTGTAGTGCGTGACGTGGTGTAGTGCGACGTAGATCGACACGGGATGCGATGCTCCAGCAGCTTTTTTGAGCAGAACACCTGAGGGGGGTGCGATCAAGCACTAACAACGGGCACGGGGTGCCTAGGAAGTATCCCCGTCGTTCCGGTTTTGCCGGGCGACGACGGAGATTGTGGCTACGCCGCGCTCTTCCTACACACGTCGTCCCGGACAAGCAGAGCTCCGGCCAACGCGCAGCGTTGCCCGGAGCGGAGCGCTGATCCGGGACCCATAACCACAGGAAGTCGTTTGACGAAGGCTGGTAATTATCAGCTCGCACCCAACCACTGCCTGTGGTTATGGATCCCGGATCGGCGCGCGCCTTGGGGCGCGCTTGTCCGGGACGACGGCGGTGGGTCGCGCAGCCCTACGCGGCCGACGTCAGCCGCTGCAGGAACTGCGTCACCTCGCGCCGGAGCGTCTCGACCTCGCCGTGGACGCGTTCGGAGGCGCTGTTGACGCGGCTTGCCACACGGCCGGTGTCGGCGGCGGCTTCGCTGATGCCGGTGACGTTGGAGGACACCTGCGTGGTGCTGGCCGAGGCCTCCTGGACATTGCGGGCGATCTCGCGGGTGGCGAGACCCTGCTGCTCGATGGAGGTTGCGATCGCGGCGGTGATCCCGTCGATCTCGGCGATGGTCTGCGCGATCGCCTCGACCGCCGCGACCGAGTTGGTCGTCGACTGCTGCATCTCGCCGACCTTGGCGCTGATCTCCTCGGTCGCCTTCGCGGTCTGGTTGGCGAGGCTCTTGACCTCGGAGGCCACCACCGCGAAGCCGCGGCCGGCCTCCCCTGCCCGCGCCGCCTCGATGGTGGCGTTGAGCGCCAGGAGGTTGGTCTGCTCGGCGATCTCGCTGATCAGCCTGACGACGTCGCCGATCCGCAGCGCCGCATCGGCGAGCGAGCGGATCTCGCTGCCGGCGCGATTGGCCTCGTTCACCGCCCGTCCCGTGCTCGCGGTCGAGCCGGCCACCTGGCGGCCGATCTCGGCGATCGATGACGCCAGTTCTTCTGCCGCGCTCGCCACCGTCGCGACGTTGCTGGAGGCTTGATCGGACGCGCTGCGCACGCCGGAGGTCTGACGGTTCGTCGTCTCGGCCGCCGCGGCCATCTGGCCGGCGTCGGATTCGAGATCGGTCGCGGCGCTCATCAGGCCGCCTGCGACCTCATCGAGGTGGGTGCCGAACTGCTTGGCGAGCTCCGCGATCTCGACGACGCGGCGGCCGAGGCCGTCGGTGCCGGCGTTGATGACGACCGCCGAGCGACGGAACGAGCCGGGCAGACCCCGCGCGAGAATCTTGCGGAAATACTTGCCGCGGCTGGCATAGTCCATCGACGCCGAGGCCTCGCGGACGAAGGCGTCGGTGATGTCGAGCATGTCGTTGACGGATTTCTGGATCGCGCCGATCCGCCCGGCCTGCCGCTCACTCATGATGCGCGCTTCGAGATCGCCATGCGCCGCCTTGCGGCACACATCGGCCACCTCATCGACAGCCACCGCCGTGCGATGCTGGCACCAGACGGCGTAGCCGAGTAACGCGACCGTCGCGCCGAGCAAGGCAGCACTGCTGATTCCGGTTGCACCGAGAAGCGAGAGAACGAACGCAACGACGGCAAGAACACACGCGAGCGCGGTCGCTCCCTGCGCCTTAGAGAGAGAGCACAAATTCATCGTAACCGACACCCTGTTGCTTGAGCAGCCCGACCATCGCCTCGAAGCTCGCATGCATGCCGTCCTTGGCGTTGGCATGCCGCGCCTCTTCCGCGCACAGCGTCTTGTAGATCGGCTTGATGCGCTCGATCTGCGCAGGGTCGGGCTTGCGGCGGTTGGAGTGATAGCCGACGATATTGCCGCGCTCGTCGAATGTCGGCGTGACGTGGGCGAACACCCAGTAATGACTGCCGTCCTTCGCCAGGTTGACGACGTAGGCGAAGATCTCCTGCTTTGACTGGAGCGTGTCCCACAGCAGCTTGAAGACGGCGCGCGGCATGTCGGGATGGCGGATAAGGCTGTGGGGGGCGCCCATCAGCTCCTTCCACGAGTACTTCGCCATCCGGATGAAGACGTCGTTGGCGTAGGTGATGCGGCCTTTGAGGTCGGTCTTCGATACGATCAGCTCCTCCTCACCGAGGAGATTTTCCACCCCAGTGGGACGTATCGCTTGCATGTCTGATCCTCGAACAAAGCCGGCCGGCCCCACCACGATGTGGAGCCGCATCACCTCCTGTCTACGGCAACAGTGTTAACCAGATGTAAGTTCGGGAACCGGCAGGCGATATCGGCGCCTCCGTACCAATACTTAGCGAGGGATCGTTGCACCGGTTGCAACTACACGCGTCGCTGTCATCAATTATCTCAATTGCGACTGCGTTGCGATTACACCGCGGTCCCGGTGCGACTACATCGTCGCGCCGAGCACCCAGGGCGCGAACTCGGCGCCGCCGAAATCGAAACTCTCGCTCTTGGTGGGCTTTCCCGAAGCCGTCTTCAGGATCAGATCGAAGATGCGCTGGCCGCACTGCGCGACGCTCTCCTCGCCTTCGAGGATCGTGCCGCAATTGACATCCATGTCCTCTTCCATGCGCTTGTACATCGGCGTGTTGGTGGCGAGCTTGATCGAGGGTGCCGGCTTGCAGCCGAACACGCTGCCGCGGCCCGTGGTGAAGCAGACCAGATTGGCGCCGCCGGCGACCTGCCCAGTCGCGGCCACGGGGTCGTAGCCGGGCGTGTCCATGAACACGAACCCCTTCTTGGTGACGGGCTCGGCATAGCGCAGAACCTCGACGAGGTTGGTGGTGCCGGCCTTGGCCATCGCGCCGAGCGACTTTTCCAGGATGGTAGTGAGACCGCCGGCCTTGTTGCCGGGACTGGGATTGGCGTTCATCTCGGCGCCTTCGCGCGTCGTGTACTCGTCCCACCAGCGCATGAGATCGACCAGCTTCTCGCCGACCTCGCGGCTGACGGCGCGGCGCGTGAGCAGGTGCTCGGCGCCGTAGGTCTCCGGCGTCTCCGACAGGATCACGGTGCCGCCATGGCGCACGACGAGGTCGCTGGCCGCGCCGAGCGCGGGATTGGCGGATACGCCGGAATAGCCGTCCGAGCCGCCGCATTGCAGGGCCACGGTGAGCTCGCTGGCCGGCACCGTTTCCCGCCTGACCTTGTCGGCGTCAGCCAGCGCCTCGCGCACGAAGGCGATGCCCGCCTCCACCGTCTTGCGGGTGCCGCCGACCTCCTGGATGTCCATCGCGCGGAGGCGACCGGCGAGCTTCTGCTCTTCCATCAGGCCGCCGATCTGGTTCACCTCGCAGCCGAGGCCGAGCACGATGACATGGGAGAAATTGACGTGCCGCGCATAGCCGCCAAGGGTACGGCGGAGCAACGCCAGCGGCTCGTTCTGCGTCATGCCGCAGCCGGTCTTGTGAGTCAGTGCGACCACGCCGTCGACGTTGGGGAAATCGGCCAGCGGATTGTCGCCGGTGAAGGGATTCTTCTTGAAGACGTCGGCGACGAGGCTCGCCACATGCGCGCTGCAGTTCACCGAGGTGAGGATGCCGATATAGTTGCGCGTGGCGACGCGGCCGTCCGGACGACGGATGCCTTCGAAGGTCGCCGGCAGGTCGAAATTCGGCGTCGGCTTGACGTCGGCGCAATAGGCATAGTCCTTGGCGAAATCGCCCATGCCGCAGTTCTGGGTGTGAACGTGCTGGCCCGGCGCGATCGGCACCGTGGCAAAGCCGATGATCTGGCCGTAGCGCTTGATCGGCTCTCCTACCGCGATCGGCTTGATCGCGACCTTGTGGCCGGAGGGAACGCGATCGACCGTGGTCACGCCGTCAGCCACGCTTGTTCCTGGCGGCAGGCTCGCGCGGGCGATGACCACGCCATCATCGGGATGCAGGCGGATGACGGGGCTGATGGTCATGGGAGTCTCCTTCGGAGGCGAGTAGCGAATGGTGGGTAGCGAATGGAAAAAGGGAGTAGCCCTATTCGCTACTCCCCATTCGCCATTCGCGAGAGACCTCAGGCCTTGCCGCCTGAATCCTTGCGCGTGGCGTTCACCTGCATCTTGGCGTAGGTCGTCATCAAGCCGACCTCGTTGGAGAGCGTCACTAGCTTGAAGCCCATGTTGATGGCGCGCGCCGCGCCCTCCGCGCCGCTGCAGTGGATGCCCGGGTTCAGACCGCGCTTGCCGCACTCCTTGATGATCTTCTCATAGATCGCGAGAATCTCGGGCTCGCTGCGGTCGAGCTTGGGCTCGAGGCCGTAGGAGAAGCCGAGATCGGACGGGCCGATATAGACGCCGTCGATGCCCTCGACGTCGAGGATCGCTTCCATGTTCTCGACTGCGGTCCTGGTCTCCATCATCGGCAGCAGCACGATCTCGTCGTTGGCCGTCTTCTGGTAGGAGCCGGCGGTGCCGTACATGCCGGCGCGGATTGGGCCGTTGGAGCGGACGCCCTTCGGCGGATATTTGGAGTAAGAGACGAGGTTCCGGGCTTCCTGCGGCGTGTTGACCATCGGGCAGATCACGCCATAGGCGCCGCCATCGAGCACCTTGCCGATGATGCCGGGCTCGTTCCAGGGCACGCGGACCATCGGCGTGATCGGATGCTTGTCCATGGCCTGGAAGCACTGCACCATCGACAGATAATCCTGGACGCCATGCTGCATGTCGACGGTGACGCTGTCGAAGCCGCATTGCGCGATCATCTCGGCCGAGAAGCCGGAGGGAATCGCGAGCCACGCGTTGACGACCGCCTTACCCGACTTCCAGATCTCTTTGACTTTATTCGCCACGTTGCCTTCCTTCTTTGTTGAACTCACTCACTGTCGTCGCAAGCCACCGGGCCCGCGCGGAGCGCGGCCCGATGACGGGCTCCGCGAAGCAGTCCAGAATTTCTCCGCCATGACACTCTGGATTGCTCCGTCACTGGCGCGCCTCGCAATGACGAAACACGTCTAAGCCGTCGCCCTCTGGATGCTGACTTCGCTGACGCCGACCTCGCGGGCGGTGTTCACTATTGCCGCCCAGGTGTCATCCGGCAAGGGGATGCCGTTCCGGGTCCGCTCAGCGCGGGTCTTTCGCTCCGGATCGCCCGGAATCAGCACCTGATCGACCCCGGCCATCGGCTTGGTGGCGCGGATGAAATCGACATAGCGCGTGACTTCGGCGTCGAAAAGGCTGGAGGTGTCGACGACTTTCGGATCGACATAGAACGCCAGCATGCCGTTGGCAAAGCGCCGCCCGCCCGAGGTAGCGCCGGTTCCGGTGAGCGCGCCGCCCAGGAGCTCGCACATGAAGGCGAGGCCCGATCCCTTGTGCTCGCCGAAGGCACGGATTGCGCCCGTTCCCTTGGTGTGATCGCGCGGCCCGTCCGGCGTATAGGGTCCGTAGAGCACGGCCGGATCCTCGCTCAAGGTGCCGTCGGAATCGACCAGTGCGCCCTTCGGCAGCTTCTTGCCGCCGCGGCTCGCGACCAGCACCTTGCCCTCGGCGACGACCGAAGTTGCAAAATCCAGCACGATCGAGTCCCGGCCCTCACGCGGGATGCCGACGCAATACGGCGCAGTCGACAGCCGCTTCTCGACGCCGCCGAACGGGGCGACCAGCAGCGAGCCTGCGGCATTGACGAAATGCACGGAGACGAGACCTTCGGCCGCGGCCATCTCGGCCCAGTCGCCGACACGGCCGATATGGCCGGCGTTGCGCAGCGCGACCGCGGCAAGCCCGGCCTTCCTGCACTTCTCGATGCCGATCTGGACCGCCTGCGGCGTCACGGTCTGGCCGTAGCCGAACTTGCCGTCGATCACCGCGAGCGAGGGCGTGTCGAGCACGACCTCCGCGTTCTGATTTGGGACGACCGATCCGGTCTTCTGCCAGCGGATATAGACGGGAATGCGGATCACGCCGTGGCTGTCATGGCCGGTCAGGTTCGCCGTGGTCAGATAGGTGGCGATACGCCTGGCCTCCTCCGGCGAAGACTGCGCATGCGCGAAGACTTCGGTGACGAAGTCGATCAGCTTCTGGACCTGAATGGTGACCATGACGGCCTGTCTGCCTCTCCCCGGCGCCGACTTTGCAGCGATCGGCTTCGGCGGCACTTGAGCGAAAAAACGCGACCATGTCTATGGCCGCTGCCGCATGGGAGCGCATATCTGCTCTCACTCCTCGGGACTTGCTTCCTCGCTGGCGCCGAGCCCCGCGAGACTCCGTTCGAGCTCGCCGAGCATCTCCTGCAATTCGGCAAGCTTGCGTGCGCCAAAGCGGCGCGTGATCTCCGCGTAGATCGCTTCCGACGTCGGCGCAACCGAGGCCATCAGCTTCACGCCGTCCTTCGAGATCGAGACCACGCTGCGGCGTTGATCCGCCTTGGCGGTCTTGCGCTCGATCAGATTGCGCGCTTCGAGATCGCGCAGGATGCGCGACAGACTCGGCCCCAGCAGGAACGCCGTGCGCGCGAGTTCCGTGACCTCGACCGCCTCGATGGAAGCGAGCGCCCGCAGGATGCGCCATTGCTGCTCGGTCAAGCCGTGCTCGCGCAGTGAGGGACGAAACTGCCGCATCACCGCCTCGCGGGCCCGCAGCAGCGACATCGGCAGCGAGCGCGAGAAGTCGCGCATCGGCACCTGTCTCGCGGCAGGTCCCGCGGCAGGCGCGCCTCCGTTGGCGGGATCGGCGGATTTCTTCGTCATGACATCCCTTCAATCCGCAGAATGTTTGCAGTGCAGCAAGCCCGAATTGTGCTTGACGCATTCATTTAACATGTTAAGTATCTCCGGCCACCACGATTTGTCAGACTAGAGATGGCGCTTTCCGACGACGATATCCGAGCTTGCGCGAGGCGTCTGCACCAGGCGGAGAAGACCCGCACGCAGATCCGGCAGCTGTCGCGGGATTTTCCCGAGATCACCATCGCCGATGCCTACGCGATTCAGAAGGCCTGGGTCGAGGTCAAGATCGCCGAAGGGCGCATCGTCAAGGGCCACAAGATCGGCCTCACCTCGAAGGCGATGCAGAGCGCGCTCAATATCGACGAGCCCGATTCCGGCGTGCTGCTCGACGACATGTTCTTCGCCGATGGCGGGATCGTTCCGACCGAGCGCTTCATCGCGACGCGCGTCGAGGCCGAGCTGGCCTTCGTCATGAGCAAACGGCTCTCTGGGCCCGATTGCACGATGTTCGATGTCCTCAACGCCACCGATTTCGTCGTGCCGGCGCTGGAGATCCTGGACACGCGGATCGAACGCGTCGATCCGACCACGAAAGCGACGCGGAAGATTTTCGACACCATCGCCGACAATGCGGCGAATGCCGGCATCGTGCTCGGAGGACGGCCGATCCGTCCGCTTGACGCGGATCTGCGCTGGATCGGTGCGCTGTGCTTCAAGAACGGCCAGCTGGAAGAGACGGGCCTTGCCGCCGGCGTGCTCAATCATCCCGCCACGGCCGTGGCCTGGCTCGCCAACAAGATCGCGCCGCTCGGCCTTGCGCTGGAGCCCGGCCAGGTCGTGCTCGCGGGATCCTTTATCCGTCCGATCGAGACCCGCAAGGGCGACACAATTCAGGCCGATTATGGCGCCTACGGCTCGGTGAGTTGCTACTTCGCTTAAGGCGAACAACAAGACAGGGAGTGAAACGGCGATGCCGCACTTCACGATCGAATATTCGGCCAATCTCGACGGCCGTCTCGACATCGGCACGGTGTGTGAGGTCGTGCGCAAGGCAGCCAGCGAGACCGGCATCTTCCCGCTCGGCGGCATCCGCGTTCGCGCCGTCAGGTGCGAGCATTATGCGATCGCGGACGCCCGCCAGGATTACGGCTTTCTCGACATGGTGCTGCGCATCGGCGAGGGCCGCGATCTCGAAACGCGCCAGAAGGCCGGCGAGCAAATCTTCCAGGCGCTCTCAAGACATCTCGATCCCGTCTTTGCCGCCGGCAGGTTCGCCCTGTCGTTCGACATGCAGATCAACGACAAGGAAACCAGCTGGAAGCGCAACAACATCCACGACGCCCTGAAAGCGGAGGCCGCCCATGGATAAGCCCACGCCGAAAGCCGATGTGTTCCAGGCCAATCGCGACCGCGTCGCACCGCTCTTGAAGACGTTGCGGGCCAACGGCATCGGCCACATGATCGACGGCAAGGTCGTCGCCTCGATCTCGGGCGCAACGTTCGAGACGAAATCGCCGGTCGATGGCGCCGTGCTCGCGAGCGTTGCCCGCGGCAATGCGGAGGACATCGACGCTGCGGCAACCGCGGCTGCGCTTGCGTTCAAGTCCTGGCGCGACATGGGACCGGCGATGCGGCGCAAACTGCTGCATCGGGTGGCCGATGCAATCGAGGACAATGCCGAAGACATCGCGGTGCTCGAATGCATCGACACCGGCCAGGCCTATCGTTTCATGGCCAAGGCCGCGATCCGCGCCGCCGAGAATTTCCGCTTCTTCGCCGACAAATGCGCGGAGGCGCGCGACGGCCTCAACACGCCGAGCGACGAGCACTGGAACGTCTCGACGCGCGTGCCGATCGGCCCCGTCGGCGTGATCACGCCGTGGAACACGCCGTTCATGCTCTCGACCTGGAAGATCGCCCCTGCCCTCGCTGCGGGCTGCACCGTCGTGCACAAGCCGGCCGAATGGTCGCCGGTGACGGCTTCCATCCTGGCGAAGCTCGTGAAGGAAGCCGGCGTGCCCGACGGCGTGCTCAACACCGTGCACGGCTTCGGTGAAGAGGCCGGCAAGGCGTTGACCGAGCATCCCGCCATCAAGGCGATCGGCTTCGTCGGCGAAAGCGCGACGGGCTCGGCCATCATGATGCAGGGTGCGCCGACCCTGAAGCGCGTGCATTTCGAGCTCGGCGGCAAGAACCCCGTCATCGTGTTCGACGACGCCGATCTCGACCGCGCGCTCGATGCCGTCGTGTTCATGATCTACTCGCTCAACGGCGAGCGCTGCACGTCGTCGAGCCGCCTGCTGATCCAGCAGAGCATCGCGGAAAAGTTCGTCGAGAAGCTGACGGCGCGCGTGAAGGCTCTGAAGGTCGGCCATCCCCTTGATCCCGCCACCGAGATCGGGCCGCTGATCCACGAGCGGCACCTCGCCAAGGTCTGCTCCTATTTCGACGTCGCGCGCGAGGACGGCGCGACGATCGCTGTCGGCGGCAAGGCCTATGACGGCCCCGGCGGCGGACATTACGTCGAGCCGACGCTGGTGACCGGCGCGCACGGCAAGATGCGCGTGGCGCAGGAGGAGGTGTTCGGGCCGTTCCTCACCGTGCTGCCGTTCAAGGGCGAGACGGACGCGATCGAGATCGCCAACGACATCCGCTATGGCCTCACCGGCTATGTCTGGACCAACGACATGGGCCGGGCGCTGCGCGTGGCCGATGCGCTGGAGGCCGGCATGATCTGGCTGAACTCGGAGAACGTCCGCCATCTGCCGACGCCGTTCGGCGGCATGAAGGCCTCGGGCATCGGCCGCGACGGCGGCGATTACTCGTTCGACTTCTACATGGAAACCAAGCACGTCTCGCTGGCGCGGGGCACGCACAAGATTCAGAGATTGGGAACGTAGAACCGCCGTCGTTCCGGGACGATGCGAAGCATCGGACCCGGAACCTCGAGATTCTCAAGTGCGCAATTGCGCACCATAGTTCGGTCCTGCGGACCGCCCCGGATGACGGGGCCTAACGAGGGGAAACGCCAATGCCCGTACCGCAACACGTCTTCGAGCCGCCGTTCAACATCATCCGCTCCAGCCACGTCGTGCTCGACGTCACCGACCTGAAGCTGAGCCGGGAGTTCTACGAGACCATCGTCGGCCTACATGCCGAGGATGCCGACGACGATGTCGTTTACCTGCGCGCGGCCGAGGAGCACCAGCATCACTCGCTGGTGCTGCGCAAGGCGGCAGCGCCGGCCTGCGCGCGGCTCGGCTTCAAGGTCGGCAACGACGGGGATCTCGACAAGGCCGCCGCGTTTCTCTCGGAGAACGGCCTGGCCTACGCCTTCGTCGATCAGCCGTTCCAGGCCCGCACATTGCAGTTCACCGATCCCTTCGGCTTCCAGATCGAGCTCTACGCCTCGATGGACCGGCGGCCTCATATGCTGCGCCGCTACGACCTCTACAGGGGGTGCCATCCGCAGCGGCTCGATCATTTCAACGTCTTCGCTGCCGAAGTGCAGGACACGATGGAATTCTACGCCCGGCTCGGCTTCCGCCTCACTGAATATGCCGAGGAGGACGGCCCGAACGGGCGCATCGCCGCGGCCTGGATGCATCGCAAGGGCAACGTCCATGATTTCGCCATTACCAACGGCAAGGGTCCGCGCCTGCACCATTTCGCCTATTGGACGCCGACGGCGATGAACATCATCCATCTCTGCGATGTCATGGCTTCGCAAGGTTTCGTGAAGAACATCGAGCGCGGACCGGGACGCCACGGCATCTCGAACGCGTTCTTCCTCTATGTGCGCGATCCCGACGGACACCGCCTCGAGCTCTACACCAGCGACTACTTCACGGGGGATCACGACCACGAGCCGCTGCGCTGGTCGCTGCGCGATCCGCGCCGCCAGACGCTGTGGGGCGCACCCGCGCCGCGCTCCTGGTTCGAGCAGGGCTCGCCGTTTTCGGGCCAGGCCGTGCGCGAGCCGAAATTCGTGGCCGACGTGCTGGTGGCGGACTGATGCCGGTGACAGGCTCAGCCTCTCTCCCCGTCGTCCCTGCGAAAGCAGGGACCCATAACCACAGGGAGGAGTTTGGCGAAGTTTGGTCGTTCGGGATTGCCATCGCGCGCTATCGATAGATCACGCGGTATGGGTCCCGGCGTTCGCCGGGACGACAAGAGAGATAGATTGCCTATGAAACTCCCTCGCCTCGCCACCTATTCCTTCAAAGGTGACACCCGCTACGGCGCCGTCGTGGACGGCGGCCTCGTCGATCTCTCCGCGCGTTACGGCAAGGACTATCCGACGCTGCGCGAGGTGATCGCGGCAGGCAAGCTCTTGAACCTCGCCGAAGAGGCTGCCGGGCGCGCACCCGATCACGCGCTCAGCGAGATCACGTGGCTGCCGCCGGTGCCCGCGCCGGAGAAAATCATCTGCATCGGCGTCAACTATCCCGACCGCAACGCCGAGTACAGAGACGGCCAGGACGCGCCGAAATATCCCAGCATGTTCATGCGCTCGCCGCGCTCCTTCGTCGGGCACGACACGCCGCTGGTGCGCCCACGCGCGTCCGCGCAGCTCGACTATGAGGGCGAGATCGTGCTGGTGATCGGCAAGCAAGGCCGGCACATTCCCGAAAGTGCCGCGCTCGATCACATCGCCGCGCTGACGCTCTGTAACGAGGGCTCGGTGCGCGACTGGCTGCGCCACGCCAAGTTCAACGTCACCCAGGGCAAGAACTTCGACTCCAGCGGCAGCTTGGGTCCGTGGCTCGTGCCCTACACATCGGAATCGCAGATTGCGGACATCAGGCTCACCACGCATGTCAACGGCGAACTCAGGCAGGACGATCGCACCAGCCGGTTGATGTTTCCGTTCCGCTATCTCGTGAACTATATCTCGACCTTCGCAACCCTCGTGCCCGGCGATATCATCGTCACGGGCACGCCGACCGGCGCGGGCGCACGGTTCGATCCGCCGCGGTACCTGAAGCCCGGCGACGTCGTCGAGGTCGAGGCCGAGGGTATCGGCCGCTTGCGCAACGGCGTCGTCGACGAAGCCTGAACAATCATCGAAGTGGAATAACCAGATGACCACCCTCACCGGCGGCGAAGCGATCGTAAGCGGCCTGGTCGCCCACGGCGTCGACACAGTATTCGGCCTGCCCGGCGCGCAGGTCTACGGTCTGTTCGACGCCTTCCACCAGGCCCAGCTCAAGGTGATCGGCGCACGGCACGAGCAGGCCTGCGGCTACATGGCGTTCGGCTACGCGCGTTCCAGCGGCAGGCCCGGCGTGTTCAGCGTCGTGCCCGGCCCCGGCGTGCTCAATGCCAGCGCGGCACTGCTCACGGCGTTCGGCTGCAACGAGCCGGTGCTGTGCGTCACCGGCCAGGTGCCGACGCAATTCCTCGGCAAGGGCCGCGGTCATCTGCACGAGATGCCGGATCAGCTCGCGACCTTGCGCACCTATGTGAAATGGGCCGACCGGATCGAATATCCCGGCAACGCACCGACGGTCGTGGCGCGCGCGTTCCAGGAGATGATGTCGGGGCGGCGCGGCCCCGCCTCCGTCGAGATGCCTTGGGACGTCTTCACCCAGCGCGCGGAGACGGCGGCGGCTCAAGTGCTGGAGCCGCTGCCCGCACCGCCGCCCGATCCCGACCTGGTCAGGCAGGCGGCCGCGCGCATCAAGACCAGCAAGGCGCCGATGATCTTCGTCGGCAGCGGCGCGATCGAGGCGGGCGAGGAGATCCTCGAGCTCGCCGAGATGATCGATGCGCCCGTGGTCGCCTTCCGCAGCGGCCGCGGCATCGTCTCCAACGCGCACGAACTCGGCCTGACCATGGCCGCGGCCTACAAGCTTTGGCCGACAACCGATCTGATGATTGCAATCGGCACCCGCGCGGAGCTGCCGGCCTCGGGCTTTCGCTGGCCTTATCAACCGAGTGGACTGAAATCCATTCGGATCGATATCGACCCGGCCGAGATGCGCCGGATCACCTCCGATGCGGCCATCGTCGCCGACGCCAAGGCCGGTACGGCCGATCTCGTCGCGGCCGTGAAGAAAGCCGGCTATGCGCGCACCCGTGGCCGGCGGGAGGCGATCCGCGAGGCGACCGCGACCGCGCAAGCCGAGATCCAGCGCATCCAGCCGCAGATGGCCTATCTCGACATCCTGCGCGAGGTGCTGCCGGCGAACGCGATCGTCACGGATGAATTGTCGCAGGTCGGCTTCGCTTCCTGGTACGGCTTCCCGGTCTATCAGCCACGCACCTTCATCACCTCAGGCTACCAGGGCACGCTCGGCTCGGGCTTTCCGACCGCACTTGGTGCGAAGGTCGCCAATCCCGACAAGCCGGTGGTCGCCATCACAGGCGACGGCGGCTTCATGTTCGGCGTGCAGGAGCTTTCGACCGCCGTGCAGTTCAACATCGGCGTGGTGACGCTGGTGTTCAACAACAACGCCTATGGCAACGTCCGCCGCGACCAGCGCGAACGTTTCGACGGCCGCGTGGTGGCATCGGACCTCGTCAACCCGGATTTCGTCAAGCTCGCGGAGTCCTTTGGCATCGCGGCCGCGCGCGTCACCGCGCCGGATCCGTTCAGGGCCGTGCTGGAGAAGGCACTGGCTCATGGCGGGCCATATCTGATCTCGGTCGAGGTAACCAGGGATTCGGAAGTGAGCCCCTGGGCCTTCATCCACCCGCCGAAGCCTTGAGCTGAGCACCGCCCTGGAGCCGCGCGGCCGCAATCACCAGCAGGCCCGCGCCTGCGACCGACCAGCAGGCGACCGGCGCCCAGTGCAGCAGCGGCGTGTATTCCGGCATCTTCTGCAGGCCGCCCACGACCGCCGCCATGCGCGCAAAGGTGCCGAGCGCGAGCGCCGAGAACACGAGGCCCGTGACCTTTCCCTCCGCGCCGGTCGAGCCGATCGCAAGCGCGGCCAAGACTGCGCTCATCAGCATGCAGCCCCACGCGGCTCCGGCGAGGAACTGGGCGACGATCAGCGTATTGAGGCTGCCGGCAAATTCGGCCGTCGCAATCGCCACCGCACCGAACAGGCCGGCGGCACCCAGCACGATCAGGCCGCCCCGGTGCTTGACGACCAGGCTCGCCGGAAACATCGCAATGTTGAAACCGATCCAGAACACCGGCATCAGCCATTGCAGATCATCCGGCTTGGCGAATCGCAGATAGAACGGCGCGCTGTTCATGGAAAAGTGCAGCTGATAGCCGAGCGCCAGCGCCACCATCGCGACGATGAAGGCGATCGGGACGAGGCCCAGCGGCTTGGCCGCCTCGGCCGGCACCGGCCGCACGGTGTCGCGCGCCACGTCGTACTCGATCCGTGAGAGCCCCAGCGCCGTCAGCAGCAGCACCGCGCTCGATATCACGAACGGCAGCCGCGCATCGTGCTCGCGCAGCACTACGCCGAGATAGGGCGAGACGGCGCCGGCGACGCCATAGCCCAGCATGGCCAGCGCCGCGAGGAACGGCACCTGCGGCATAGCGCGGTACTTGCCGAGCAAGGTCAGCGGCGGCGCGCGCAGGGCCGATGACGTGATCGACCAGACCACGATCAGCGCGATCAACCATACCTGCGCGCCCGCGCCGATGCCGGCCACGAAAGGCAGCGCAACGAAGGCGGCGCAGGAGATCGCCGCCAGCACGCCGACGAACAGGCCGAGCCGCCCGACGACGGGCGCGAGCTTGTCGGCCGCGATCCCCATCGCGGTATCGGCGATGGTGAAGATCGCCTGGTCCAACATCAGGATGAGGATCACGGCCGCCGGCGCAAGGCCGACATCCGCTGCGAGCTTCGGCAGGTAGACGACATAGGTCGTCCAGCCCAGCGTGAACACGAGTTGCAGAACTGCCAGATAGAGCCCCGTGCGCGATGCGCTCGTGCTCGCGCCAGTCGAGACCTGTGCAGTAGTCATGTCGCCGCCCCCTCGCAGCAGCTTAGACGACGGCGATGCCTCTTGGGAATGCCTCAGAGCACCTTGCGAAAGGTCAGGTTGATGCGCCGCCGTCCGAGCAGCGAATGCTCGCCATCGGCGAGCGGCGCCACGCCGTGATAGGCGAGCCTGCTCGGCCCGCCCCAGACCACGACATCGCCATGGACGAGCCGGAAGCGGCGCGGCTTGTCGCTGCGCGCCAGGCCGCCGAACAGGAAGGTCGCGGGCAGGCCGAGCGAGACCGAGACGATCGGCGCCGAATAGTCCAGTTCGTCCTTGTCCTGGTGCAGCGAGAGCCGCGTGCCCGGCTCGTAGCGGTTGACGAGACAGGCATCGGGCGCGAAGCCGGCGAAACCGTCCTGCTCCGCAGCGCGGCGGGCGAGATCTCGGAACACAGGCGGCATCGCCGGCCAAGGCGCGCCGGTGCGCGGGTCGACGGGATCGTAGCGATAGCCGGTGTGATCGGTGATCCAGCCGCGCTCGCCGCAATTGGTCATCGCCACCGACATCAGATGCCCGCCGGGCGTGGTCATCCGCCGGAACGGAGATTGTGCCACGATGGCGCGCACCGCGTCGATCAGCTCGCTCTCGATCGGCTTGACGAAGCCGCGCAGCAGCACGGCGCCGTCCGCGATCTCCTCACGCGACGGCTGCGCCTCGGCAACACTGTCGAACAGATCACCCGTCAATCGCAGCGCTCATTTGGCATCATGAAAGATCACGCCCAGGGTGTGGCGTTGGCCGGACCTGATGCGGCTGACGCCATGGCGTAGATTAACGCGGTAGATGCCGCGTGTCCCCTGCACCGGGCGGTGATGCACAGCGAAGGCGACTGCATCGCCTTGCGCCAGCGGCACGACCTCGGCGCGGGACTGCATGCGCGGGCGCTGCTCGGTCAGCACGAACTCGCCGCCGGTGAAATCGCGGCCCGGCTCGGAGAGCAGGATCGCGACCTGGAGCGGGAACACGTGCTCGCCATAGAGGTCCTGGTGCAGGCAATTGTAGTCGCCGTCCCCGTATTGCAGCAGCAGCGGTGTCGGCCGCGCCTGTCCGGCCCCATGGCATCGCTTCAGAAAGGCCGCATGGCTTTCGGGATAGCGGATGTCGATCCCCATCGCCTCGTTCCAGCGATTGGCGACGCCTTGCAGATGCGCATAGAGCGCCGGGCGCAGCTGCGCGATCAGGCCGGGCAACGGATAGGAGAAGTACTTGTACTCGCCGCGGCCGAAGCCGTGACGGCCCATGACGATGCGGCTGCGGAAGTGCGCGTCATCGGGATAGAGCGCGGCGATGTCGCGGCATTGATCGGGCGTGAGCAGGCCCTTCAGGACGGCGCAGCCCTGGGAGTCGAGCTCGGCGGTGATTTGCGGCCAGTCGAGAGCTTCGATGTGGGTGGCGAGATCCACGGGCGAGTTGGCGGGCGACTTGCGTGCTGTTGCTGTCATGGCCATGACTCTCGCAAAACCCATCCGTCCGCCGCCACCCGATTTCCGACTCTCTCCCCGTCATTGCGATGACGGGGAGAGAGTCGCGTCGCAACGCAGGGGACCTAACCCCGCACCGGCAGCGTCACCACGTCGTAGCCGTGCTTGATCGTGCGCTTCAGCACGGGGTCCTCCAGCTCGAAGTCGAAGCGGTCGGCGGGGCGGATGCCGCCCTTGGCGGCGAAGGTGCCGCCGAACATGGCGCAGCCGTCGGGGAACTTGCCGCCGTCAAAGCCGCGCGCGATGAGCTCGGTGACCGGCAGCATCGCGTCGAGCGTGCCTTCCTGGTACAGCACGCGCTCGCCCTTGATGGTGGCGTAGGAGCGCAGGATCATCCTGTCCCAATGGGCGATGATGTCCTCGAGCTCCCACAAAGTGGAGGCGATGGGCTTGTCGCACATCTGCTTGGACACCGTGACGTTGTAGGCCTCGACCTTGCGGTCGGTGTGGTCGGAGCCGCAGCCGACGAAGATGCGGCCCTGCCAGCCGATCAGCACGAACTCGACCTCGCCACTGGAATCGCCGCCGGTGCATTCGATGCGGTCATCCTGGGTCAGTCGCCGCGCCGAGGCGCGGTAGTAGATCGGGGTCGACGCCGGCGGAGCGATGCCCATCTCCTGCAGCTCGGCGATGTGCTTGTCGCGGGCGACGGGATCGCGGCCGGTCCAGCCGGCGATGACCATCTGGTCGATCGCCAGTGTCAGCGGCGTGGTGGTGTCCTGGGCATCGACGGTGAAAGTCAGGTCAAACACGAATGACGGCCTCCATGCCGGCAGCAAGCTCGAAAATGCGACGGTCCGATCCGCCCGCCCCCGCCAGCATCAGGCCAACGGGAACGTCGCCGTCACGATGTGCAGGGATCGAGATGGCGCAGCCATCGATCATGTTGATCAGGGTGCAGTTGCGTAGCGCGCGCAGGTTTTCGGTGGTGAAGGCCTTGTCGTCGGCGAGATCGGCGATCTTCGGCGGCGTGTTGGCGGTGGTCGGCAACACCAGCGCGTCATAGGGTGCAATGCGCGCATTGACGCGGGCGATCAGCGAGCGGCGCTCGTTGAGGAGATCGATGTAGTCGGCCGCGCTCTGTGACTCGCCGCGCATGATGCGCACGGCGACCCTGGGATCATAGACGTCGCCCTTGGACGTGATGAGATAACGATGCCAGGCATAGCTTTCAGAGGCCGCAAAACCGCCCTTGGCATTCATCGGGCCGACATCGTGGAACTCCGCCATCTCGATACGCTCGATGATAGCGCCGTGATCCGCAAGCGTCTTCAACGCGCGCTCGAAGGTCTTGGCCACTTCTGCGTCGAGGTCGTCGAGCGCGATCGTGGTGGGCACCGCGAGCCGCATGCCCTGGATCGGCCGCGGCTTCAATGCGACGATCGGCTCGTTCGCGAGCACGGCGTCGAGTATGGCACAGCAGCTGACCGATCGTGCCAGCGGGCCGATGCTGTCGAGCGAGAACGAGAGCGGCACGGAGCCGTCGAGCGGCACGCGGCGCTGCGTCGGCTTGTAGCCGACGATGCCGTTGAAGGCGGCCGGAATCCGGCAGGAGCCGCCGGTGTCGGTGCCGAGCGCACCATGCGCCATGCCATCCAGCACCGAAACGGCCGCACCCGAGGAGGAGCCGCCGGGCACATGGCCCTCGCTCCGATTCCAGACGCCCTTCGGGGTGCCGTAATGCGGATTGATGCCGATGCCGGAATAGGCGAACTCGGTCATGTTGGTTCGGCCGATCACGACGAACCCCGCCCTGCGCAGCCGCGCCACCGTTGCGGCATCCTGCTCGGCCGGCGGCGAATCGTCCAGCGCGCGCGAGCCGGCGCGCGTCACCTGGCCCTTGATGTCGAAGAGATCCTTGATCGAGATCGGGATGCCGGCAAAGCGCGACGGCGCCGCGTTGACCTTGCGCAAGCCGTCCATTGCATCGGCCGCCGCCAGCGCGGCGTCCTTGTCGACATGGATGAAGGCGCGCTGGCCTTCGCCGGCGGGATCGGCGATCCTGGCGATGCACGCCTCGACCAGCTTGCGGGCGGTCGTGCGGCCGCTTTCGAGGTCTTCGGCGAGTTTCGCCAGTGTCGGAAAATCGGGCATGTCTGTCTCACGGAATATTGGCGCGCGCAATCTATAGCGCTGGCTCAGTTCGACACAAGCATTGTGCGCATGATGGCATGCATGCGTATTGCTGGACCGTTGACGCACCATAGTCGATTGTCGCATCAAGATCAGGCGGGCGCGAAGCCTGTCTTTTGGGAGGAGCCCCTGACATGGCCGAACCGCAGCGCGCGCGACCGAAACCGACGCCGGAGACCCAGCATTTCTGGGACGGCACGAAAGCGGGCGAACTGCGGCTGCAGCGCTGCGACGCCTGCGCGCATGTCTACTTCCCGCCGCGCCCGTTCTGCCCCTCCTGCGCCTCGCGCAAGGTCAGCATCTTCAAGGCGAGCGGCAGGGGCTTTCTCTACAGCTACGTGATCAACCACCGCCCCGCCGCGCCGGGCTTCACGCCGCCTTACGCCATCGCCGTGGTCGAGCTCGACGAAGGCCCGCGGATGATGAGCAACATCATCGACTGCCCGCAGACGCCGGAGGCGCTCGAGCTCGACATGAAGCTCGAGGTCGCGTTCCAGGAGCTCGACGACAAGATCACCCTCCCCGTCTTCCGTCCGGCGAAGGGATAAGCCATGCGCAAGAACCAGGTTGCCGTCGTCGGCGCCGCCGAGACCACTGAGCTCGGAATCATCCCCAACGCCTCGCAGCTCCAGCTCCATGCGGACGCCGCGCTCAACGCCATTGCGGATGCCGGGCTGAAGCTGTCCGACATCGACGGCTTTGCCACCGCGGTCGAGACGCCGCAGCAGGTCTGCCACTATCTCGGCATCAAGCCGACCTGGGTGGACGGCACCTCGGTCGGCGGCTGCTCGTTCATGCTCCACGTCCGCCATGCCGCCGCGGCGATCGAGGCAGGCCTGTGCCAGACCGTGCTGATCACCCATGCCGAGAGCGGCAAGTCGATGATCGGCAAGCTGCCGCGCTCGACCCCGCCGGACAGCCTCAACGGCCAGTTCGAGGCGCCCTATGGCGTCTACGGTCCGCCCAGCATGTTTCCGATCCCCGTGCTGCGCTTCATGAAGACCTGGGGCATCACCCACGAGCAGCTGGCTTCGGTGGCGGTGGTGCAGCGGGAATGGGCGGCGAAGAACCCGCGCGCGATGATGAAGGACCCGATCACGGTCGCCGACGTGCTGAACTCGCGCATGATCGCCTATCCGTTCCGCCTGCTCCAGTGCTGCCTCGTCACCGACGGCGGCGGCGCGCTGATCCTGACCTCGGCGGACCGCGCCAGGGACTTTCCGCGCAAGCCCGTCTACATCATGGGCACCGGCGAGAGCGTGGAGACGCCGATGGTCAGCCAGATGGAGACCTTCAATTCCTCGCGCGCGTTCAAGACTGCAGGGCCGCTGGCGTTCAAGGAGGCCGGCATCGCCCACAAGGACGTCGATCATCTCATGATCTACGATGCGTTCGCGCATCTGCCGCTGTTCGGCCTCGGCGATCTCGGCTTCATGCCTTATGAGGCGACCGGCCAGTTCATCGCGGACGGCAACACGCGGCCGGGCGGCAAGCTGCCGCTCAACACCAATGGTGGCGGATTGAGCTACATGCATTCGGGCATGTACGGCATGTACGCGCTCCAGGAGAGCGTCCGCCAGATGCGCGGCATCGCGCCGGCACAGGTGCCGAACGCGAAGATTTCGGTGTGCCACGGCGTCGGCGGCATGTTCGCCGCAAGCGGCACGATCGTGTTTACGAACGAGAGGTAGCTAACCGTCATTCCGGGGCGCGCCTCTTGGCGCGAACCCGGAATCTCGAGATTCCGGGTCTGGTGCGTCGCACCATCCCGGAATGACGGACCAACAGGAGAACCCACATGTCGAAATCACTGCAAGACAAGGTCATCATCGTCACCGGCGCAGGCCGCGGCATCGGGCGCGAGATCGCGCTGCTGTGCGCGGCAGAGGGCGCCAAGATCGTCGTCAACGATCCCGGCAGTGCCGCGGACGGCGCCGGCGCGAACGCTGCTCCGGCCGAGGAGGTGGTCGAGGAGATCAAGAAGCGCGGCGGCACGGCGGTTGCCAATTTCGAGTCGGTGGCGGAAGCGATCCCCGCCAGCAAGATCGTGAAGACCGCGACCGACCATTTCGGCCGGCTCGACGGCGTCGTCAACAATGCCGGCATCCTGCGCGACATGATCTTCCACAAGATGAGCGTGGAAGCGTTCGAGGCCGTCATCAAGGTGCACCTGATGGGCTCATTCTACGTCAGCCACGCCGCGGCCCGCGTCTTCCGCGAGCAGGAGTCGGGCTCCTTCGTGCACTTCACCTCGACCTCGGGCCTGATCGGCAATTTCGGCCAGGCCAATTACGCCGCCGCAAAGCTCGGCATCGTCGGCCTGTCGAAGTCGATCGCGCTCGACATGGGCCGCTTCAACGTGCGCTCCAACTGCGTCTCGCCGTTCGCCTGGACCCGCATGATCGGGACCATCCCGACCGAGACCGAGGCCGAGAAAGCGCGCGTCGAGAAGATCAAGCAGATGGGACCGGAGAAGATCGCCCCGCTCTGCGGCTATCTGCTCGGCGATTCCGCCAAGGACGTCACCGGCCAAATCTTCGGCGTGCGCATGAACGAGATCTTCCTGTTCAGCCAGAACCGGCCGATCCGCTCGGTGCAGCGGAGCGAAGGCTGGACGCCGCAATCGATCGCGGAACATGGCATGCCGGCGCTCAAGGGTTCGTTCTACAAGCTCGACCGCTCCGCCGACATCTTCACCTGGGATCCGGTCTAGCTGCATTTCCGGCATCCCTGCCCTGCGATCTCTGGTTGTCTCCGCCTGAGATCGCCCCGCTTTACGCCCGAATGGGGGCGAATGGTGTCCTCCCAACAAACTTTGGGAGGAAACCATGACAAGAATACTGACCAACACCGACTACACCACTGCGACCGGCGGCCTTGGACGCCGCACTCTCCTCAAAGGCACCGCGGCTCTCGCGGCGTCCACCATCCTTGCCTCACAGGCCAATGCCCGCGACTTCGGCGCCAATGCCGAACCGCAGCGCTATCCCGACCCCGACATCGTCGTGATCGATCCCAAACGCTTCAAGGCCAAGGTCGGCAACACCGCGATCAAGCGGCTCTACACCGGCTGCCTCTGGGCGGAAGGGCCGGCGTGGAATGCGCAGGGGCAATATCTGGTCTGGAGCGACATCCCCGCCAACCGCCAGCTTCGCTATCTCGACGATGACGGCCATATCTCCGAGCAGTTCCACAAGCCGTCGAACGAATCCAACGGCAACTCGTTCGACACCGAGGGCCGCCAGCTCAGCGCCGAACGCACCCGCCTCGTGCGCTACGAGCACGACGGCTCGGTCACGACCCTGGCCGAGCAGGCGGGTGGCAAGCCGCTCAACGGCCCCAACGACATGGTGGTCCATCCCAACGACAAGGCGATCTGGTTCACCGATCCCGGCTATGGCGCGATCAGCATCTACGAAGGCAAGCTCGCCAAGACGGGCTCGCTCCAGCCCCACCAGAAGGAAGCGGTCTATCGTCTCGACCCCCAGACCGGTCAAGTCGCGAAGGTCGCCGACGAACCGTTCAAGCCGAACGGCATCGCCTTCAGCCACGACTACAGGAAGCTCTATGTCTGCGACACCGGCATCACACATTACCCGCAAGCGGAGAACGTGGTGTGGTCCTATGACGTCGACGGCCCAAAGCTGTCGAACCCGAAGAAGCTGATCGACATGAAGCTCGACGGCAAGTCAGGCTTTCCGGACGGCCTTCGCGTCGACACCGAGGGCAATATCTGGGTCGGCGCCGGCTGGGTCGGCCCGGGCTATGACGGCGTGCAGGTGTTCGCACCGAACGACGGCGCGCGGATCGGGCAGATCCTGCTGCCTGAGACCTGCGCCAATGTCTGCTTCGGCGGCAAGAAGCGCAACCGCCTGTTCATGACCGCGAGCCAGTCGCTCTATGCGGTCTATGTGGAAACGCAGGGCGCGCATTTCTGTTGAGGGGCACACCGTCATTCCGGGGCGATGCGCAGCATCGAACCCGGAATCTCGAGGTTCCGGGTTCGCCCTTCGGGCGCCCCGGAACGACGGGTGAGGTTACCCCGTATTCCTCAACCCCGCCGAAATGCCGTTGATGGTCAGCTGAATTCCGCGCAGCACCTGCTCGTCCGGGTTCTGCGCGCGGTGCTCTTTCAAGAGTTCGACCTGCACGTGGTTGAGCGGGTCGAGATAAGGGAAGCGGTGGCGTACGGAGCGCTCCAGGAGCGGATTGCCCTGGAGCAGCCGGTCCTGGCCCATGATGTCGAGCAGCGTCTCGATGCAGGAATGCCATTCGCGGCGGATACGGCCGAAGATCTTCTCGCGCAAGGCTTCGTCGGGCACGAGCTCGGCGTAGCGCGAGGCGATCGCGATCGAGCTTTTCGCCAGCACCATGTCCATGTTCGACAGCAGCATGCGGAAGAACGGCCATTCCTGGTAGAGCTCCTTCAGGAACGGCATGCCCTTGTCGGGATGCTCGGCGATCCATTGCTCGACCGCGCTGCCGAAGCCGTACCAGCCCGGCAGCATCAGGCGGCATTGCGCCCAGGAGAACACCCAGGGGATGGCGCGAAGGTCTTCGATCGCGCGGGTCTTCTTGCGCGAGGCCGGACGGCTGCCGATGTTCAGCGTCGCGATCTCGTTGATGACGGTGGAAGCCCAGAAATAATCGACGAAGCCGTCGGTCTCGTAGACCAGGCCGCGATAGGCCTTGAAGGCGAGATTGGAAAGCTCGTCCATCGCGGTCAGATATTCGCGGCGCGGTGCGCTCTGGCGCGGATGCAGGAGACTCGCCTCCAGCGTCGCGGCGGCGAGGATCTCCAGATTGTTGCGGCCGACCTCGGCGTTGGAATATTTCGACGAGATGATCTCGCCCTGCTCGGTGATGCGGATCTGGCCGTTCACGGCGCCGCCGGGCTGCGCGATGATGGCGTCATAGCTCGGCCCGCCGCCGCGGCCGACCGAGCCGCCACGGCCGTGGAACAGGCGCAGCCGCACGTGGTGGCGCTCGAACACCTCGACGAGGCCGATCTCGGCCTTGTAGAGCTCCCAGCCCGAGGTGACGAAGCCGCCGTCCTTGTTCGAGTCGGAATAGCCGAGCATGACCTCCTGCACGCTGCCACGGCTGTCGACCAGCCGGCGGTAGTCGTGCAGCGACAGCATGCGATCCATGATGCCGGATGAGGCCTGCAGATCCTCGATGGTCTCGAACAGCGGGACGATGTTGATGGCGCTGCGGCCGGAAGGATGGACGAGGCCGACCTCCTTGAGCAGCACGGCCACTTCCAGCATGTCCGACATGCCCTTGCACATCGAGATGATGCATTGGGGGATGGCGTCCGAGCCGAACTTCGCATGCGCTTCCGCGGCGGCATGGAAGACGTTGAGCTCCCCCATGGTCTCGTCGCTGTATTTGACGAAGGGCGAGACCAGCGCGCGCGTCGAGCGCAATTCGTTGGTGAGCAGCGAGATGCGGGCATCCTCGCCGAGCGCGAGATAGGACATGCCGGGATTGGCGGCGTCCATCAGCTCGGCGATGGTGCGTTCGTGCACGGCCGAGTTCTGGCGGATGTCGAGCCGGGCGAGATGGAAGCCGAAGCAGTCCACTGCGCGGCGCAGCAGCCGCAGCCGGCCGCGGGCGATGACGCGGGCGTTGTTGGAGATCAGCGAGCGGTGCAGCACGTCGAGATCGGCCTGCAGCTCCTTGACGCTGGCGTAAGGCGCCGCTTTGCCGACCGGCCGGCGTGTGATCTCGACCTCCAGCATTTCGGCCGTTGCGGCGAGCCGGGCATAGATGCCGGACACCGCGAGACGATAAGGCTCGCCGCTTCGGTGCGGCGAGGTGTCCGGCGAGCGCTCCGCCAGGTTGCGCAGCTCCTCCGAGACGTCGGCAAGATGAGCCGCGATCGACAGCTCGGCGCCGAGCACGTGCAGCTCGTTCAGATAGAACTGCATCACCCGGCTCGACTGCAGCCGCAGCGTGCCGCGCATGACGTCGGCGGTGACGAAGGGGTTGCCGTCACGATCGCCGCCGATCCAGCTGCCCATGCGCAGGAACGAGGCGAGCTCGCCGGCAGCCTGTGCGCCGTCCTCCTCCAGCCGGTCCTCGAGCGCGTTTACAAGCCGCGGCACCTCGCGCAGGAAGGTGTAGTCGTAGAAGGACAGGCCGTTGGCGACCTCGTCGAGCACGGTCAGCTTGGTCCGGCGCAACAGATTGGTCTGCCACAGCGTCAGCACCTCGCGGCGAAGCTGCTCGTCGCTGGCGGCCGCTTCCTCCGCGGTCAACGCGACCCGCTCGCGGCGGTCGAGCAGGCCGGCGACCTCCATCTCGCGGTCCATGGTGCTCTTGCGGCGGACTTCGGTCGGATGCGCGGTCAGCACCGGGCTGACCAGCGCGGTCTTGAAGAAGTTGCGGAGCTGATCGGGACCAATGCCCGCCGCCTTGGCATGGGCCAGCGTGTCCGCCAGCACGCCGGAGCCGCCGCTTTTGGCAGCACGCGCGCGCATCTGGCGGATGTTGTTCTGGTCCTCGGCGATGTTGGCAAGGTGCGAGAAATAGCTGAAGGCACGGACGATCCGCACCGTCTCGGAGGTCGACATGCTGTCGAGGATCTGCTCGAGCTCGCGGCGGGCGAGCCGGTCCTCGTCGCGGTGGAACCGGATCGAGGTCTGCCGGATGCGCTCGACCAGGTCGAACAATTCGGCGCCCTCCTGGTCGCGCACGGTGTCGCCGAGGATGCGCCCGAGCAGGCGGATGTCGTCCCGCATGCGCGCGTCGGCCTCGAGCGCCTGGACGTCATCAGGGCGGTTGGCGCGGGGTTCAGTGCTGTCGGATGGTACGGTCTGGAGGGACATGGCTCGCTCCTTGGTTCGAGCTCGCTTGGATGCCCGGCAAGCGCGAGTGTGCGATATTTTTCCGCCGCAGTGCAAGATGAACTTGGTGGCGGCGCGGCAGGGCTGGGGTGATGATCACGTGTCCCGGACAAGCAGCAACGCCGCAAGCGTTGCTCCGCCGAGCCGGGACTCTAGACCGACCTCATTCTGGCACACTGATGCCGTCGGGGGCCGTCCACCCCAACAGAAGCCACAGAGCGCATTGCCGCAACATGGGCCCCGGCTCTGCAGCGCATCACGCCGCGAAGACGCGGCGCGCTGCGCTGCGTCCGGGGCACGAGAGATTGCTGCAATCTCACCAATGGACATCGTCTCGCGGTCTTGCGGCCGGCCACGCTCTACCCATCCTACAGGCTAGTGAGCGGCGGCGTTTTCGGCACGTGCAGGAGCATCACCGACGTTAACCCTGTCGCGCAAATGATTCGTTGTGAGGCGGCAGCCGCCGACAAGTTGCCTTATTGCAGCGGAGAATTTTCAGCGGCACTAACCTTGGTTAGAGGCACATTATGCTGAGAATGGCGTTGTTGGGCCTCCTTATCCTGTTGAGCGTAGGAATGCTCTCGGCAATGGAGCTGAGAACTCCACCGCGTCGCGCGATCGTCCAGCCGCTTGCCGAGCAAAACGCAGCCATCCCGGCTGCACATGACGTATTGGCGAAGGCCGATCGCCTTGACGTCGTCGCTGTGAGCAGCGAGATGCCGACACAGGCTGCTTTGGTCGAACCGCCCGTTGCTCCGCCGGAAGACATCCATCTCGGTTCGCGCGAGCCGGAAGCGATCACCCGTCATCGGCACCATTCGAAGAAGATCGCGACCGCCGAACGTCCCAAGCCAAAACCGAAGGCAGCCGTTATCAAGCGAACTGCCAATGTCCAGCGTTCAAAGGCCGCCGACAATACCGAGCCCTGTCGGCTCAAGGCGTTTGGTGGCTTGCGCAAGGCATTGAATCTGACCAGCTGCGAAATCTGAGGACGGTTCTGGCCCCTTGACCTGCATGTGGCGTGCTTTGCCCGACCGGGCAACGCGAGGAATCGCGTGCGACCATGGCCTATTTCGTCACCATCCGCCGGGTCGGCGCCACCGTGCCGGCAGGAGCCATCGGCGAAATCGAGAACGTCAACCACGCATTCCATCCTGCCGGCCGGTTCTCCGCCGCGAATTCGCCATATGCCTTCAGGTTGAGATAACCTTGCATGTCTTCAACCGGAAACAGGTATCCGACCTGCGGACCTACGCCAACGACCCGTGACCGGAAACCACCGAGGATCGGGTGTTGTCCAAAGTCGTCGGTGATCTGCTGATAGCCGTACCCCACCAGTCCGACAAAAAGCTGTTTGGAGAGAAACTGGGAGGCGCCCCAGTCGAAGTGAAAGTCGATGCCATTCTGATATTGTGTGTCGTGGTTCTTGAAATTGTAGGTAAGTCCCGCGACAGCCGAAAACTCGTGGCCGGTCTGCGGATTGAAGTAGGTGTAGCCGCCGCCGCCGTCGATAGCAGCATGGCCGATACCGAGATTGGCAAGTCGGATTGGCGAATAGGCGCCGACCGGAATGTCCCCGGTCACATAGGTCATGAAATTGTGGACCCCGGCGTTCCACTTCAATGTCGCCTGCGGATAGAGGTCGCCGACCGATGTGATGGAGTCGGCGATGGTGCCGTTGCGCGTTATCACCAGCGGTCCGAGTACCGCGGTCAGCGTCCCGCTCAGGTCGGCGCTCGACCGCCCGAACAGGCCGGTTACGCCAATGGCCAATTGTCCTCCGAGCACCGGAGTTGCGAAGGTGTAGGTGGGGTTGAGCAGAACGAGGTCGCCCTGCGCATTGAGATGCAGATTGAGGCTGCTGTTCACCGTCGCGGGAAACCTGCCGATCTGGATTTCCTTCGCCGCGGCTGTGGCTCCGGATGCGGATACGGTCGTGTGATAATACACCGCCGCTATCGACCAGCCCGGCACCGCCGGGGCCGCCGCGAGGCTGCCGAACCGGCCGGGAAGCCAGTACGAAACCCCACCCTCATCGGCATATGCCGCTTCGGGCACGCAGCCGAGCAGCACCATGGCCGCGCCGAGACTCGAGCGGATGAACCGAACCCGAGATTCTTGCCTGGATGGCGTCATTCTCTACCCCCGACACCAATTGTGTCTGAACCCAAAATGGCCGTCGCTGAACTGCAACGGGTGGTCACGGTCCGCGCCAAAAGTATGCGGCATCCGATCTGACCGGACCATTTGCCGAACCGATCTGCATTCGGACGTCTGTCAAACCCGCTTGATGCCAGGCGGCTGCCAGCTCCCTTCGCCGGCCGGCAGGATCGAAGGTGCTTCGCTCTTCGGCCAGTACAGGCGCATGACAAGATAGATCGTGTCATTGGGCGCAGGCAGCCAGTTTGCTTCCTTGTCCGCGCCGGGGCTGTCCTTCTGGATGTAGAGGGTGAGCGAGCCATCCTCATTCTTCTTCATGCCGGGCAACATCGGCGAGTTGATGAGGTAGCGGCTGATCGGGTTCTCGACCAGGAGTTGGCTCTTGCCGTCATACATCGTCACCGACCAGAAGGAGTTCACCGGTGGCAGTTGTCCCGCCCGGAAGGTCAGTGTGTAATTGTGCTTGCTGCCGTCGAGCGTCCGGCCGTCGCTGTCAACACGCGTGAACGGATAGGTCGCTTCCGCCGGGTCATTGCCGTAAATGCCGGCCTGAGCGGCGACGGCTCGCTTCAACCAGTCGCCATTGTAGTGGGCGCTATCGCCTGGAAGACCGCTAACGCGCCAGCCGTTGATCGCTTTGCCGGCAGATGCGACGGCCTCGTCCACCTTCCGCTGCCCCTCCTTCATGCCGAGGCCAAGCTCCAGCTTGTGCTCCAGTGGCAGGTCCTTGAAGTTGAGGGTCTTGCCCGGCCCGACCCCGATGCGTGCCAGCTTGGAGCGTATCTCCTTCTCATTATCCTGTGCCGGCGCGAATTGTAGCGCGAAGTCGAGATAATCGAAGAAGTTGGTCTTCACGAGTTCCTTGTCGATCTTGGGGAAGTCGATGGCTGGCGCGGCCGGCGGCGGCGTCTGTTTCAGATAAGCCGAGAGCATCTGCACCTTGTAGCCAGCTTGCACCTTCTTGACGTTGTCGAGATCATCCGGGCCGAAAAGCTGGGTGCGATAGCCCGCGAGGGATAACTGTGTGCTCGAACGAAACACTCGCTTGATGCCCGCCGGGGTGTCGCCCTTCCAGTCGGGCCCGACCACCATGTAGTCGCCGGCCTCGCTCCCTGTGGCTCGGGTGCCGATATACCCGTAATTGTAAGTATTGCCGTCGCAGAGCATGACCGAGTAGTAGCGCTTCGGATCGATTGCCGGCACCGAGAGCACCACCGGCTCCGCCCGCAAATCCAGCCACACGAAGGAATAGGGCGTGTCGCTATTGGGCGTGACGATCGCCGTATCCTTGTAGGTGTAGACATTCGGCTCGTTCTTGATCTGATTGAACGGTGCCTTGAACTGCCCCGAATTGCGGTCGACCGCGTATTCGTACATGATTGCATAGTTCATCACGATTGGCAGGCCGTAGATGAAACCTGCCTCGGCGATGTCCTTGGCCTCTAACAGCCTGGGCCAATCGGCTTTGTTCTGCGCAATTGCCGGGGTGGACCTCGCCGTTGTGACGGCGAGCGCGGTCATTGCAGCGGAGCGAAGCAGATCGCGTTTCGTCAACATGGGATGCTCTCCTTTGTCACCATTGTTCTTTTATTCGGCGGACGCCAGCGCCAAAGCGCTGGCGTCGATGGCGGAGCGGATGAGGTCATAGCCGCAGGCCGGACCAGCCGAGGTATTTGAGAGTTTGTGCCGTCGTATGCCTTCGGCTCAGGTGACCTGCTTGACCGGCGGAATCTTCCAAGATCCATTGATGATCGAGGGGTTCTTCTCGTTCGGCCAATACAGCCGCATCATCAGGACAAAATCGCCTGACGGTGCGGGAAGCCAGTTGGATTCCTTGTCCTTCCCCGGCGAGTCCTTCTGAATGTAGAGATCGGTGGAGCCGTCAGGATTCGATTTCAAATTCTGTCGCGCGCTGATCGAGTAGCGGTCGAGTGGATTGTTCACGAAGAAATAGTTCGAATCGTACATCGTCAGCGACCAGAACCCGAGCGCCGGCGGCAGCTGCCCCTTGGCAAATCGCAGCACGTATTTGTTGGCACCGTTGTATTTGCGGCCCTCAGCGTCTTTCAGCGATGTTGGATATACGGCGTCCTGCGGCCGGTTGGCGCCGAGCCCGATGGCGGTAACCAGCGCCCGCATCAGATAGTCGGTACCGTAGATGCCGGTCTTGGTGGTGAAGCCCCAGCCGTTCTCGTCCTTCATGTCCTTGTTGATCTTGAACTGAAGCATGATGCGATCGAATCCGATCTCCGGAACGCGCTTGACGAAGTCGGCCTTGAGCTTGCTTGCGTCGAAATCCTGCCCTGGCACGATTCCGATCCTCGCGAACTTGGCGAGTTGCGGCGCGTCGGCGGCCGCCGGCGGATTGTCCTTCATGAGCTTGCAGAGCAACGTGAAATAGGCCGTCGCATCCATGCGATTGACCTGATCACGAACAGCAGTCTTCATGTCGATGGAAGCATCGACCTTGCCTCCAGGCGGCGTGTAGGGCTTGCCATAGGAGCTCAGCGGGACCAGCCTGCATTCGTCCTGCAGCTTGTGCACCTCGGCGTAGTCTTCGGACGTGCCGGTGCAATAGATGCGGCCGAGCAGCCACACGATGCTGGTGGGCGACTTGTATTCCTTGACGCCGGACGGCAGCGTGCCCTTCCATCCCGGGCCCGTGATGGCGTAGGTCTGCGCGCCGGTACCGGTCGTCCGCTTGCCCGGCACCTGGAACACCGTCGTCCAGCCGTCCAGCATCGGGAAGAGTGCGTAACGGCCCTTCATGTCCGGGATGCTGAGCACCCACGGTTCCTTGCCGACGTCGAAGAACGCACTGGTGTAAAGCGTGTCTGCATTTGGTGCCGTCACGTCGCGGAAGGACGCATCAGGATACTTGCGCAGCTTGATGATCTGGCCCATCGGCGCGCGCGTGCCGACCGGCGTTGCAACGTTGGTGATGACACGGCGCGTCATCTCCATCGTCACGAGCGGATAGCCGAAGATATAGGCGTCGGTGGCAAGTGCGAACTCCTCGAGTCCCTCGCCGATGCCGAGAAGTTCGCCGAGCTCGGCGTGGCCCATTGTGCTTATCGAGGAACTAGCGAGCAGGCTCATGCCGCCGATCGTTACGTTGCGACGGGTGATATCCATGATACGAACTCCGTTGAAATGAAGAACTGGAAATCTTTCGATGCGTTGGTCGCTCAATTCACCGAGCTAAGGGGAAACCCGCTTCCCTCGTCTCAATAGCAGGGCGGATACGGGTAATAGCCGCATGCCGGCCGCGCGTAGGGGTGATAGTACGCAGCCGCGCCATATGCGGCGCCCGCATACATCGCGCCGCGGAACGCGCTACGCCGGGCAACGCCGGCGAACGACATCGGCGTGAATGGCCGCCCGATGATGTCGATGAAGAGGGCAGCGCCACCGTCGGCGCCGGCAAGATCGCCTTCCAGAGTCTGGACATGGAAGGTGAGCTTGTCGCCCTCGAGCTTCGGGTTCTTGAGGACCACGACGGCGTCCTTGACCGAACCATCCTTGCCCAGCACGGAAACGGTCGCGTTCGGAGGATTTTTGGTGAAACTGTCGTCACCCGATCCCCACTCCGCGATCACGTCGGCGGTCGCCTGGTGGCCTGCGGACCGTACTGGACGGTCGGCAAATATGATGGAGCTGGGCGATACGCCGGTCAAAGTGAGTGTGTCGCCTTGCAACGTGGCGCCGCGGGAGTTGAGCACGAACAGCGACGGCACGATCTCGGGTTTGGCTGAGGCTGCTGGCGTGCCGATGGTCTTCATGGACGACGGTGCCGCCGCGTTCTGGGCGAGCGACGCACTGGCGCTGCAAAACGTCATGGCCAGGGCGAGAATTGCGATAATCCGATCTAGTCCAGCGATCCGCATGTGACGTTCACTCCTGTTTGCCGCTCGTCTTTTTCGTTGGCTGTTGCCTGCCAAAACCCAATTGGTTAACGGCAGGTATTCCAAATGCCTGCATGACGCGCTTCCCGGTTCACTGACAATCGAGGCACGCTCGCACAGCGTGCAGAATGATCTCTCGATGTCGCCGCGTCTTGCCATTTCGCGCCAATCATTCCGAGGTCGAGTTAGTCATTTCGAGGTCCTGAGAAGCGCTTACCTGCCGGCTTTCGGGCAAAAGGACCGCATTTCGCGCCATTCGTCCGGTTTGACTGCTGTCGCCGATAGACGTTGGGTTGGATCTTCATCAAGCGCGCGAAGTTGCGGCTGAAGCTGCTGGCACCTGCGAAACCCAAACGCGCAGCGATGTCGGCGATGTTCTCGTCCGATTCCGCGAGCAGATGGCAGGCGGTGTCGAGCCGAACCTCCGCGACGAGCTCAGCGTAGGTGGTGCCCATCTCGGCAAGGCGGCGCTGCAGCGAGCGGGCACTGATGCCGAGCCGGTGCGCCGTTTGGGGGAGCACCGCACGGTCCTGGCGCAGCGACGCGGCGATGGCCGCTCGGACAGCGTATCGGGACGGCGTGGAGACTCGCTTCATGATGCGGCGCAAAACCTCCGCTCTTCCGACATATTCGCCAATGTTTACGCAGAAGGCGCCGCTACGTATGGCCATCGCGCGCCAAAGCGCGACTTCGCCAACCGTTGCGAAGGGTAGCACCGGCATGATGCCGCAGCGCAGCGTGGCAAGGTTGATCTTGAACTCAGTCTAAAGTAGCATCACGAGCAAGGCGCACGGTTGCATCACCTTGGGAGGCCGGGACAGCGGAAAGCCGTGACGTCCCGGGGCACGACCATGAAGGCCATTGTCGTGGCGCGCTGCGCCTTGCTTGCCCCTTTCGTTGAGGTTTTGAACGATGTCGGGGCCCCGGCTGAACGGATGCTGAGCAGGTTCGGCCTGCCAGCACATCCCGAACAGAAGCCCAATGACTACTTCCCACTCATTCCCGCACTTCAGTTCGCAACGATTGCACAATCATCGCAGGGGATTACGGATCTTGGATTTCGGGCCGTCCAACGAATGCACTTTGGTCATATGAGTGACCAACTTCAAGCTGCGGTTCGCCACGCGCCGACCCTGTTTTCCGTCTTGGAGCAATGGTGTCAGCTTATCCAGATCGAAGACAACTTCGTCCGCTATTGGCTCGAGCGTCATGATGACCTCTTGAGGGTTTGCAACAGCATCTCCGGAACTGCTGGAACTCTGCATCTCGAGCATACGCAATGGCTGCAGAACGTGATGATGGTGTACGCCATCCGCCAGTTTGCAGGGCCGAACTGGGCGCCGGCGACCATCGCCTTTGAAGCTCGATACACGCCTGGTCCCGAGACCCAATCTCGGTGGCCCCACACGCGCTTCCTGTCGGGTCAGAAGGTTTCATGGATTGATGTGCCCATTTCAATGCTGAGCTTGCCCAATCCGGTGAAGCCCGCGGCATCAGGCCCAACGGAGCGCGAGTTTCAGCGCATCGGCACCGATGCCATAACATCGCTCAAGATGATGCTTCCATCGTACCTGGATAAGGGCCCCCCCGGCATCGCCGAGGTGGCGGAGATCGCCGGGACCAGCGTGAGAAGCCTTCAGCGCGGCCTCGCAAGCGCAGGACTGACTTACTCTCGCTTGCTCGATCAGGTCAGGTTCGAGAAAGGTGCCGACTTGCTGCGCAAGACGGACGCCAGGATAATCGATGTTGCCTTCGCCACGGGTTACACCGACCCGGCTCACTTTGCCCGTGCGTTCCGCCGCATGGCGGGCATAACGCCGCGCGAGTTTCGAGAGAATTCGCCGCGAGCCTAATGATGCGAGAGTCCCACAGGAGCGTCGATCGCCGCGAAGCTCCAAAGTCTGCTCGGCCGGAGCGCACCGGCCCCAGCGACCGACATTGACGCGTCCGCGCCTCAAGCCGGCACGATCACCTTGCCGATCGGCCAGAGCGCGATGCCCGCGAGCTTCAGGTGTGCCCAGGCGAAGGGGATGCCGATGATGGTGATCGCGAGGACCAGCGCGGTCAGGACATGGCCGAGCGCCAGCCACCAGCCGGCGAGCACGAACCAGATGATGTTGCCGATTACCCCGAGCGGGCCGGTGCCGATATCGCTCATGCCGGTGACCTCGTCGCGGCGCACCGCCCGCGAGCCGAACGGCAGCAGCGTGTAGACGGCGATGTTGAACGCCGCCCGCGCCCAGGGCAGGCCGATGATGGTGATGGCCATGATGACCGCGGCGATCACCCAGCCGAACGCCATCCAGGCGCCGCCGAAGAGGATCCAGAGCAGGTTGAGCAGGATGGAAACGGGAGCCATGGGATGATCCGGAAGTCAGTGACGCCGCTCATATAGGCACGAAATCTGTCTCTGCTAAGACAGCGTAGCCCTGATGACGCGAATATCGCATTTTGCGCGAGCTGAGCGCACGCCTCGTCCTTCGAGACGACGGCTTCGCGGTCCCCTCTCCATTTTCGGCGCTGGGGCTCAGGATGAGGCTAAGCAGCATTGGCGCCCGCTGGAAGTGGCGCCGCACACCAGGTCCTCATCCTGAGGGCCCGCCGACGGCGGGCGTCTCGCGGGATGGCCGCAGGCGAAATCGCTCTCACACGCGATTGCTCTGGGGACGGACAACCGGCTACCGCCCCTCGAATTTCGGCGCGCGCTTCTCCATGAAGGCCTTCATGCCCTCGGCCATGTCCTCCGTTTTGAACAGCGGCAGGAGCTGCAGATAGACGTGGTGGACGTGGTCCTGGAAGTTCTCGGTGAGGCCCATCCGCATCATGCGTTTGGAGGCCTGCACCGCCAGCGGCGCATTGGCGGCGATTTCGCGCGCGATGGCCATGGCGCGGCCCATCAGCTCGGCGTCCGGCACGACCTCGTTGGCGAGCCCCCATTCCAGGCACTCGCGCGCACTCAGCGTACGGCCCGTGAAGATCAGCTCTGACGCCTTGGCCCAGCCGAGCATGCGCGGCAACAGCCAGGTGCCGCCGGACTCCGGCACCACGCCGCGCTTGACGAAGGCTGCGGCGAGCTTTGCCGACTCGGCCATGATGCGGATGTCGCAGCCCAGCGCGGTGTCCATGCCGTAACCAGCCGCGCCGCCGTTGACCGCGCAGATGGTGGGCTTGTCCATCGCATGCAGGACCGTGGGCGGGGTGTTGCGGAGGTTGATCGTGGTCGGGGAGGACGCCGCGCTGAGGCCGTTACCGTCGCGCTCCTTGCGCAGGTCGAGGCCGGCGCAGAACGCCCTGCCCTTGCCGGTGAGGATCACGACGCGGACGTTCCTGTCCTCATTGGCCTCGGTCAACAGGCGAGCGAGATCGTTCAGCATCGGCCCGGAGATCGTGTTCATGCGCTCCGGCGCGTTCAGCATGATGGTCGCGATATGGTCGGCGACCGTGTAGAGGACTTCGCTTGTGATGTCCCCATCTGTCGTGTCGCTCATGAAAGCCCCTCGGTCTCGTAGCCCGGATGAGCGCAGCGACATCCGGGACAGTGGTTGCTGGTCGTCCCGGATATCGCTGCGCTCACCCGGGCTACGCACCGTCAGATCTTCCGACCCGCCTGCTCCCAATAAGGATCGCGCAGGCGGCGCTTGAAGATTTTTCCGGAATCTTCGCGCGGCAGGCCGGTGCGGATCTCGATGTGCTTGGGCACCTTGTAGTCGGCCAGATGCGCCTTCAGCGCGGCGCGGACTCCGGCTTCATCGAGCGTGACACCGGCCTGCGGCTCGACCACCGCCATCAGCGCCTCACCGAATTCAGCGTCGGGGATGCCGAACACGGCGCAATCATGCACGCCCGGCACGGCATGCAGCACCGACTCGATCTCGGCCGGGTAGATGTTGACGCCGCCCGAGATCACCATGTCGCGCTTGCGGTCGCAGATGAAGACGTAGCCGTCCTCGTCGATGTAACCGACGTCGCCAGAGGTGATGAAGCCGTCGCGGTCGATCTCGGCGCGCTTCTCCGGCTTGTTGTGATAGGTGAAATCGGCCATCTCGGCCATGCGGGAATAGATCTCGCCGATCTCGCCGACGCCCAGCGCGCGGCCGTCCTCGCCGATGAAGCGCAGCTCGGCGCCCGGCGAAATCCTGCCGACGGTGCCGGGCTTCTTCAGCGCATCCTCGGAGGTCGCGAAGGTCACGGCGCTGGATTCGGTCGAGCCATAGAACTCGCAGATCACCGGTCCCCACCATTCGATCATGGCGCGCTTGACGTCTGCCGGGCATGGCGCCGCGGCATGAATGACGTGGCGCAGCGAGGAGACGTCGTACTGCTTGCGCGCCTTCTCCGGCAGCTTCATCAGGCGGATGAACATGGTCGGCACCATGAAGATGGTGTCGATCTTGTAGTGCTCGATCGCCTGCAGAAATTCCTCTGCCTCGAAGCGCGGCATCAGCACCAGCACCCCGCCGAGCTTGCCGGCACGGATGCCGAACGAGTTCGGCGCGGAATGATAGAGCGGCCCCGGCAGCAGCGCGCGGGCGCCGGGCTTGAGCCCGTAGATCATCGCGCGCATGCGCTCGCCGGCGGCCTGCTGCTCCGGCGTCGGCGCGTTGCGGCGGACGCCCTTGGGATGGCCGGTCGTGCCTGACGTATAGATCATGTTCATCGGCTGCGGCACGACCGGGCCGTCATAGGGCGGGTGTTGCACGAGCCAGGCTTCGAAGTCGATCGCGAAGTCAGACGTCGTCAGATGAGCCGGATCGATCTTGTAATTGGACAGAATCTCCGGCGGCGTCGGCACGCTGAGCACGGTGACTCCCTCAGGGATCGCATCGCGCAAGCCGTGCAGCATGTCGGCATGGCCGATCAGCACCGACGCGCGGGAGTCCTCTAGGATATAGTTGATCTCCTCCGGCTTGAAGTGCCAGTTGATCGGCACGCCATAGGCACCGAGGCGCATCGTGGCATAGGCGGCTTCGAGGAAGGCGATGTCGTTACGCATCAGCATGCAGACGCAATCGCCTGGCTTGACGCCGAGCTTGGCGAGGCCGGAGGCGATGCGGTCGCTACGGTCTGCGACCTCGGCATGGGCACGACGGCGCTCGCCGGAGACGATGCCGAGGAAGTGGGACGTTTCGCTCATTGTTGTTTTCCGATCTTTCGTCGGGTTCGAGAATGCGGCCAAACCTACCGTCGTCATTCCGGGATGCGCCAAAGGCGCAGGCCCGGAATCCATACTCCCGATCGTGGTTATGGATTCCGGGCTCGATGCTTCGTATCGCCCCGGAATGACGGCGAACTGCTAATCCGCGAATCTCGGCGCGCGCTTTTCCAGATTGGCGCGCACCGCTTCGGTTTGGTTGGCGCTGCCGATCAGCTTCTGCTGCTCGACGGACTCGGCAAGCAGCGCCGGGCCGGGATCGACCGCGAGATTGTTGAGCAGGCGCTTTGCCGCGCGGATCGCATCGGGGCTCTTCCCTGCGATCTCGCGCGCGGCATCCAGCGCCGCAGCACGCGGGTCGTCGCAGATGCGCGTGGCGAGGCCGTAGGCCATCGCCTCCTGGGCGGAAAAGATGCGGCCGGTGTAGGTGAGATCGCGCAGGATGTCGTCGCGCACGAGCGAGGCCAGGATCGGCGTGCCCGCCATGTCGGGCACCAGGCCCCATTTGATCTCCATGATCGACATCCGCGCATCCGCCGAGAGAAAGCGCATGTCGGCACCGAGCGAGAGCTGGAAACCGCCGCCGAACGCAACGCCGTGCACGGCCGCGATCACGGGTACCGGAAGCTGGCGCCAGCCCCACACCGCAGCTTGCGGAAAGTTCGCTTGGCCGTGCGTGCGCTTGGTGAGATCGCGATTTTCGCCACCCGGAATTCCGTTGCCGCCCTTCTCCTTCATGGCGGCAAAACGCCCCATGTCGAGGCCGGCGCAGAAGGCGCGGCCTTCGCCCGAGAGCACGACGGCGCGCAGGCCTTTCTCCCTGGACAGCCGCTCGGTTGCGGCGACAAGGGCCTCGAACATCGCCTGGTCGAGCGCATTCATCTTGTCCGCGCGCACCAGCCGCACGTCGGCGACGCCTTCCGAGATCGAGATCGAGACGCGCTCTTCCATGGACGAATTCTCCCCTGTTCTTGTTCAGTGCCGCTTTACAGGACGCCGGCGGCCGGATTTAGTCAATCGACCAATTAACTGACAATCCCTACGGGGGAAACACCCATGTTCAAGGAAAATCTTCTGGCCGGCCGGCGCATTCTCGTCACCGGCGGCGGCACCGGTCTCGGCAAGTCGATGGCTGCACGCTTCCTCCAGCTCGGCGCCGAGGTGCACATCTGCGGCCGACGCAAGATCGTCTGCGACGAGACCGCAACCGAGCTGATGGATCTCCACGGCGGCCGCGTCACAAGCCACGGCGTCGACATCCGCAATGCGCTCGCGGTCGAGGAGATGGTGGAAAACATCTTCCGCGAGGCTCCGCTGACCGACCTCATCAACAACGCCGCCGGCAATTTCATCTCGCGCACCGAGGAACTGTCCCCGCGCGGCTTCGATGCCGTCGCCAACATCGTCATGCACGGCACGTTCTACGTGACGCATGCGGTCGGCAAGCGCTGGATCGCCTTGAAGCAGCCCGGCAATGTCGTCTCGATCACCACGACCTGGGTGCGCAACGGCTCGCCTTACGTGGTGCCGTCGGCAATGAGCAAGTCGGCGATCCACGCCATGACGATGTCGCTGGCGACCGAATGGGGCCGCTACGGCATCCGCCTCAACACCATCGCCCCGGGCGAGATCCCGACCGAAGGCATGAGCAAGCGCATCAAGCCCGGTGACGAGGCCGGCGCGCGCACCAAGGCGATGAACCCGATGGGCCGCGTCGGCACCATGGAGGAGCTGCAGAACGTCGCGGTGTTCCTGATCTCCGGCGGCTGCGACTGGATCAACGGCGAGACCATCGCCATGGACGGCGCGCAGGCCCTCGCCATGGGCGGCAATTTCTATCAGCTGCGCGACTGGAGCGACGACGACTGGAAGACCGCGCGCGAGAGCATCATGGCGCAGAACGAGAAGGACCGGGCGAAGCGGGGGTGATGGTGTTTCACGAAAGCGGCGGCATGTAAGGGGCTGACACTTTTCCCCCACCCGCACCTGTCGTCCCTGCGGAAGCAGGGACTCATAACCACAGGGAGCAGTGTGGTGCGAGACAAGTAACTCCGAGTCTTCGCAAAATCTCTCCCTGTGGTTATGAGTCCCGGATCTGCGCGCGCTTAGGGCGCGCTTGTCCGGGACGACAGCGGAGGTCTCCCGCGCAGCGGGGCTCTCTCGTATTGTCTTTACCCGCAATTGACTCCACACTCCCGAGCATAAAAGCAAGACGTCACGGGAGAAACATGTCCACACAGCCATTGGCGAACCTCGCCGACATCGTGCGCGAGCGCGCGAAGAGCCGCGGCGATGCCATCGCTTACGAGTTCGAAGGCCGCCTCACCAGCCTTGCGGAGTTCGATATCAGGACCAACAAGGTCGCCAACGCGCTTCTTGCAATGGGCGTCAGACGCGGCGACCGTATCGCCTATCTCGGCAAGAACAGCGACCTCTATTTCGAGCTGCTGATGGGCGCGATGAAAGCCGGCATCGTGATGGCGCCGGTGAACTGGCGGCTCGCGGGGCCCGAAGTCGCCTTCATCGTCGAAGACTGCAAAGCGCCGGTGCTGTTCGTCGGGCCGGAGTTCATCACACAGGTCCGCCAGATCAGGGACCGGCTGCCCGGCGTGCGCACCGTCATCACCACCGAAGGCGGCGCACCGGAATGGCAGGATTTTGCGGCCTGGCGCGATGCGCAGAGTGGCGACGACCCGAAGGTGCCGATCGGCACCAGGGACATCGCGATCCAGCTCTACACCTCGGGCACGACAGGCAAGCCGAAGGGCGCGATGCTGAGCCATGCGAACTTCCTCAACCTGGTGCAGACCGGCAATGCCGAGGACAAGCCCGAGTGGAACCGGTGGTCGACCGACGACGTGTCGCTGGTCGCGATGCCGGTCTTCCACATCGGCGGCTCCGGCTGGGGCGTGATGGGTCTCTATCACGGTGCCCGCGGCGTGATCGCGCGCGAATTCGATCCGACCAAGGTGCTGGATTTCTTCGAGCAATCGGGCATCACGAAGCTGTTCATGGTGCCGGCGGCGATGCAGTTCGTGGTGCGGCAGCCGCGCGCCAGGACGGTGGACTTCTCGCGGCTGAAATACATGCTGTATGGCGCCTCGCCGATTCCGGCGGCGCTGCTGAAGGAGTGCATCGACGTCTTCAAATGCGGCTTCGTGCAGATGTACGGCATGACCGAGACGACAGGAACGATCGTGGCACTGCCGCCGGAGGATCACGTCGAGGGGCTCGAGCGGATGCGCTCGGCGGGCAAGGCGCTGCCGGGCGTCGAGATCGCGATCCTGGACGCGGACGGCAAGCCGCTGCCGCCGCGCCAGGTCGGCGAGATCGCGACGCGCTCGGGCTCGAACATGGCGGGCTACTGGAACCTGCCTGAAGCGACCGCCGCGACGCTGCGCAGCGACGGCTGGCTGCGCACCGGCGATGCCGGCTACATGGACGAGGACGGCTATCTCTACATCCACGACCGCATCAAGGACATGATCATCTCCGGCGGCGAGAACATCTACCCGGCCGAGGTCGAGAGCGCGCTGTGCGATCATCCTGACGTTGCCGAGGCCGCCGTGATCGGTGTGCCCGACGACAAATGGGGCGAGGCGGTGAAGGCGGTGGTGGTGATGAAACCGGGCAAGCAGGCGAGCGCCACCGACATCATCAACTTCACCCGCGAGCGCATCGCCGGCTACAAGACCCCGAAGAGCGTGGAGTTCCTGCCGGCACTGCCGCGCAATCCCTCAGGCAAGATCCTGCGGCGGCAATTGCGCGAGCCCTATTGGGCGGAGAAGGATCGAAGGGTGAATTGAACCGCGGTCTATCCATTTCGTCATCCCGGGGCGCGCGCAGCGCGAGCCCGGGACCCACATCCACAGGGTAGAGTTTGGCGACGACACGGAATTGCTTTCCCGCGCCACACTTCTCCCTGGGGTTATGGGTCCCCGCCTTCGCGGGGACGACTCGGGAGAGATAACGCGCGGTAACGACTCAATGCTTCCCCGGCCCCATATAGCCGAACAGGAACCCCGCCACTTTCCGCATCTGGATCTCCTCGCTGCCTTCGGTGATGCGATATCTCCGGTGGTGGCGGTAGATGTGCTCGAACGGCTTGTGGCGTGAATAGCCCATGCCGCCGTGGACCTGCATGGCACGATCGGCGGATTCGCAAGCGAGGCGATTTGCCCAGTAGTTGCACATCGAGACGCGGTCGGAGAGCGTACGCTCGATCTGCTCCTCGGTGAGCTGGTCCATCTCCCAGGCGGTCTTGCGGATCAGAAGGCGCAGCATCTCAGCTTGCGTCGCGAGCTCGACCAGCGGGAACTGGATCGCCTGGTTCTCGGCGAGCGCCCTGCCGAACGGTTTTCGCTCACGCGCGTATTTGACGCTCTCATTGATGCAATAGACCGCAGCGCCCAGCGAGCTCGCCGCCTGGCGGATCCGATTCTGGTGCACGAAGCACTGCGCCAGCGACAGGCCGCGACCGACTTCGCCGAACAGCGCATCTTCCGGCACGAAGACGTCGGTGAAGCTGACGCGGGGATGATCGGTCGGCATGTTGAAGGTCCACATATATTCTTCGACCTTCACGCCATGGCTCTTCGCGGGCACCAGGAAGCAGGTGATGCCGCGGGCATCGCCGTCATTGCCGCTTGTCCGCGCGAACAGCGCGCAGTGCGTGGCGACGTGCATGCCGGTGGTCCACATCTTCTCGCCGTTGATGATCCAGCCCTTGACGTTGTCGCGGGTCGCGGGCACCGCGCGCGTCTCCATGTGGGTCGCGTCCGAGCCGTGATGCGGCTCGGTCAGGCCAAAGGTGATGCGGTACTTGCCCTTGATCGAGCCGTCGATCATCGCCTTCTGGTCGTCGCGGCCGTAGCGGTCGAGCATGGTGACGACGGGGAAATTGCCGACGATGGAATGCTCGTTCTGGAGATCGTTGTGCAGGCCGAGGCCCTTGGCCGCGAAGTGCTCGCGGATCACGGCCATCCAGAGATTGGAGCCGTCCTTGCCGCCATATTGCTTCGGTACCGGAAAACGCAGATGGCCGGCAGCGTCGGCGAGATCCTTGGCCTTGCGCAACAGCGCTTCCCATTCGTGGCGCGGCAGGCCGCCATTCTCGAAATCGGTACGTGCCCATTCACGGCGGTGGTCGAAGAAGCGGATGTTGTCGTCGGCCTCCTCCAGCGGCTTGATCTCGCGTTCGATGAAACGTTCGAGTTCTCCGAGATAGGCGACGAGATCGGCAGGCAATGAGAAATCCAAAGCTTCTCTCCCGGATTGATTTTGTCGTTTTGCGTTAAGGCGCTAGGCGCACTCATGTTTCGCATGATTAAGGTGAGAAGAGCGCGTGCAAGTCAAGCAAGCCGAGGCGTGTGGCGCGCGCAAGGCGCACCAGCGCAATTCGATGGTACTCCGCCGCCAGCGCGCGGTAGTATGTCGTCAAATATTCCTTCACGAGAAAATGCGGGAGCGCGCGATGGAGCTGAAATTCTCAAAGGTGGAACGCAAGGGGCCGATCACGATCGTCACGCTGTCGCGGCCCGAAGTCTACAACGCGCTGCACACAGATGCGCATTTCGAGCTTCAGAAGGTGTTCGACGATTTCTCAGGGGATCCCGAGCAGTGGATCGCGATCGTCACGGGCGCCGGCGACAAGGCGTTCTGCGCCGGCAACGACCTGAAGTGGCAGGCGGCCGGCGGCAAGCGCGGCTGGGACAAGGGCGGCTTTGCCGGCCTCACCTCCCGCTTCGACTGCGACAAGCCGATCATCGCCGCCGTGAACGGCGTCGCGATGGGCGGCGGCTTCGAGATCGCGCTGGCCTGCGACCTGATCATCGCCTCGGAGAACGCCACCTTCGCCCTGCCCGAGCCACGCGTTGGCCTGGCCGCACTCGCCGGCGGCCTGCACCGGCTGCCACGCCAGATCGGGCTGAAACGCGCGATGGGCATGATCTTGACCGCACGCCATGTCAGCGCCAAGGAGGGCCATGAGCTCGGCTTCGTCAACGAGGTGGTGCCGCAGGGCGAGGCGCTGAACGCCGCCCTGCGCTGGGCCGAGACGATCGCCAAGAACTCGCCGATGTCGATCCGCGCCTCGAAGCAGGCGATCCAGAAGGGGCTTGGCGTGTCGCTGGAGCAGGCGATCGAGGAGCAGCGCGAGTATCCGGCAGTCAAGGCGATGGTGGCCTCGCAGGACTATATCGAGGGCCCGAAGGCGTTCTCGGAGAAGCGGCCGCCGAAATGGGTGGGGAGGTGACCGCGTTTCTCTCCGCTCGTCATTCCGGGGCGCGCCGACAGGCGCGAGCCCGGAATCCATTAGGCGGCAGAACGCGCAGATGAATGGATTCCGGGTTCGTCGCTGTGCGACGCCCCGGAATGACGGCGGATGGAGCGTCGTTTACCCGCCCCGCTCCAGCTCCCGCTTGTAGGACGCATAGTTCGGCTGATCGACGGCGAGCTTGTCCATCGTGGTCGCCCACAGGTGCTCGGCGAGGCCCGGGGTTGCGAGATCGATTTCTCCCTTGGCGATCCGCTCGGCGAGTGCGCGGTTCAGCTCCATGACCGAGCCGTCCTCGCCGAGCAGCGCGCGCAAGCGCTCGACCTCGTTGGCATCACTCCCCTCCTCCCGCGTCAGCTGTCGCGTGACGAGATCGAGGATGTTGATGGCGACGCGCAGCTTGAAGGCCTGGTGGCCCGAGATCAGCGGCGCGATGTCGTTGCGAAGGAAATCGGCGACCGCTTTCGTCAGCTCGATCGGTGTCGGTTCGTCCTGCATGCGTCAGCTCCCGCGCGGCACCAAGAGCCGCAACAGATCGATCTCGGTCTCGGAGGCCCGGCGGCCGATCATGGCCCGCTCCATCGAATGGTCGGGCCCCTCGCGGAATCGCTGCATCATGCCGCCGCACATGATGCCCCAGCGCAGCGTGCCCATCACTTCCCAGAATTTCACGCGCGCCGGATCGACTTTTCGGCCCGCCGCCTCGTAGCCGGCGAACAGCTCCTGGCGTGTTCCAAAACCGCCGACCGGCTTGTCGATCTCCCCGAAGCGCCAGGAGTTGACGCAGACCCAGCCGAGATCCTCCATGGGGTCGCCGAGATGGGCGAGCTCCCAGTCGAGCACGGCACGGACGCCGTCGGCGCCGATGATGAGATTGCCGTTGCGGAAATCGCCATGCACCAGCGTGGTCTCGGCCGCGGGACCGGGATCGTGGTCACGCAGCCAGCGCAGCGCCAGCTCGAACACGGGCTTGGGCCAGTTCAGGCTGCGATAGTCGCGCTCGAATTCGGCGATCTCCTGGGTCGCGCCCCGGCTGCGCAGTTCGGGCAGCCTGTTCCGCGGCAGCCTGTGAAGGGCCGCAAGAATGCCGCCGATCTGCCGCGCCAGAAGCGGCCGCGCCGTGGCGTATTCGTCGTCGCGCAGGATCTTGCGCGCGATGGTCTCGCCCTCGACCCGCTGCATGATGAAGCCGGTGCCGAGATCGTCTTCCGGCACCAGCACATGCATCACGCGCGGTGACGGCACACCGCCCTCGTAGGCGAGCTGCATCAGCTGCGCTTCCGCGGCAAGACCCGCCGCACGCGTCGGTGCTGCGCCATAGCCCTTCGGTGAGCGACGGAGGATCGCGCCGATCGGTCCATCAGGATGCACGATATCGAAGCGCCAGGTTTCCTGGCTGGCGCCGCCCGACAGCTTGGCCGCTCCAGTGACGCCGCTCGCCCCGCTGCACCAGCGCGCGACGCTGCGGGAGAGTTCGGCCTCGATCATTTGCCCTTGAACTGCGCGGGACGCTTCTCGAGAAACGCGCCGACGCCCTCGCGAAAATCCTGGGTGTCGCCAGCACGGAGCTGGCACTGGAACTCGAGATTGAGCTGATCCTCGAAGGAATTTTCCGGGCTGTCCCAATAGAGCTTGCGGATCAGGGAGAGGGCGACGGTCGGGCCGCTAGCGAGATCGCGCGCGAGCTTCATCGCCTCTTCCATCAGTACGCCGTCGTCGTAGACGCGATTGACGAGGCCCCATTCCAGCGCCTTCTCGGCCGGCAGCCGCTCCCCCATCAGCGACAATTCGATCGAGCGCGCCCGCCCGACGAGGCGCGGCAGGAGCCAGGTCGAGCCGCAATCCGGCACGAGGCCGATGCGGCGGAAGGCTTGCAGGAAATAGGACGAGCGCGCGCACAGGATCATGTCGCCGAGCAGCGCGAAGCTCATGCCGGCGCCGGCGGCGGGACCATTGACCGCGGTGACGATCGGGCAGTGCAGATTGCGGATGCGGCGCAGGAAAGGGTGGAAGCCGGTTTCCAGCGTCAGGCCGGCCTTGGTCTTCTTCGACTGGTTGTTGCGGCCCTGGAGATTCGCACCGGTGCAGAACGCGCGGCCCGCGCCGGTCAGCACCACGCAGCGCACCTCGTCCTTCTTCTCCTCGATCGCATCGAGCGCCTCGGAAAGGCCGCCCAGCATGTCCACTGAGACCGCGTTCATCACCTCCTGATGGTCGAGCTTGAGGATCGCGACCGCGCCATCGAAATCGAGCGTGACGTGTTTGAACTGCATGGTTTCCTCGTCGGTTGCGGCCTGCGTCAGTTTCGCAGACCGGAATTACTTTTGCCGGGGCGCATATTTGATTTTTGTCGCGACCTTGTCCATGGTGATCGCAGCATGGCAAGCAATCTTGTGCGCAGCGGCTGATGCTGCGGCATGCCAGGATGACTTGCTGAGAACTTGCCAATAGCAGGGAACGCCATGAACCTCTTCGACCTTACCGGCCGCGTCGCCGTGATCACCGGCGGCAATGGCGGCATCGGGCTCGGCATCGCGCAGGCGCTCGCGGCCCAGGGCTGCAACGTCTCGATCTGGGGCCGCAATGCCGACAAGAACAAGGCTGCGGCCGCCAGCATGGCCGGCCTTGCCGGCAAGGTCGAGACCCGCGTCTGCGACGTCACCGATCCCGCGTCGGTGAATTCCGCGATGAAGGCGACACTCGATGCGTTTGGCCGGGTCGACGGCTGCTTCGCCAATGCCGGCATCGGCGGCGGCGGCCGGCGCTCCTTCATCGAGCGCACCGAGGAGGAATGGCGCGCGATGTTCGCGACGAATCTGGACGGCGTGTTCCACGCCTTCCAGGCCGCCGCGAAGCACATGACGGATCGCGCCAATGCCGGCGATCCCTTCGGCCGCCTCGTCGCGACTTCGAGTCTCGCCTCGATCTTCGGCACGGCACGCAACGAGCATTATGCCGCGACGAAGGCCGCCATCAACGCGCTGGTGCGCGCACTCGGCGTCGAGCTGGCGCGCCACGGAGTCACCGCCAATGCGATCCTGCCAGGATGGATCAAGAGCGACATGACGGCGGGGCTCATGGCCAACGACAAGTTCGTCGCCAACGTCATGCCGCGCATTCCGATGCGGCGCTTCGGCGAAGCATCCGATTTCGGCGGCATCGCGGTGTATCTGATGAGCAAGGCGTCGTCGTATCACACCGCTGATACCTTCGTGATCGACGGCGGCTATACGGCGTTTTGAGATTTCGCAGGGTGGGCAAAGGCGCTCTTGCGCCGTGCCCACCATGAGCATTTTTCGGATGTCGTGGTGGGCACGCTGCGCTTTGCCCACCCTACGGCACCTCGTCTTGTGAGCGCAGAAGGGAATGGGCAAATGTTCTCGCACGTCATGATCGGCACCAACGACTTGGACAAGGCAAAGGCGTTCTACGACCAACTGCTCGGCACGCTCGAAGTGCGGCCGGCCAGGGTCGACGGCCATCGCATCTTCTACATCACCAAGACCGGCGTGTTCTCGGTGTCGAAGCCGATCAACGGCGAACCGGCGACCTGCGCGAATGGCGGCACGATCGGCTTTGCCTGCAATTCCCCGGAGCAGGTCGACGCGTGGCACGCGGCTGGTATCGCAGCCGGCGCAAAATCCATCGAGGATCCGCCCGGCATTCGCCAGGGCCCGGGCGGCAATCTCTATCTGGCTTACTTGCGCGATCTCGACGGCAACAAGATCTGCGCGATGCATCGGATGGCGAGCTAGCCACATCCACCGCTGTCATTCGCCGCGAAGGCGGGGAATCCACTACGCCGCGGCTTCTCGATTCAATCATCGCTGTCTCGGAGTACTGGATCGCCCGCCTGCGCGGGCGATGACTGCGGAGAGTGTGGCGCGGGCGTGCCCAGCGCGCCCCTCCATTCAAACAACATTTCAAACGCCCTCACGAAATTCCATCGCATGGCATGGTGCGCGTGAAAAATGCGCGCTCGCGCTTTGGCTGCGCTGCGACTATTCTCCGGCCCAATGCGATCTCAGTGACCCCGGGAGGAACAATGACAAAACACGCCTACATTCCCCGTACCACCAACTACACCCTCAATCCCGGCGACGAGCTCAACGACCTCAGGATGTCGGAGCAGGTCCGGCCGCTCTATGACCACGTCAAGAAGTTCATCCGCGACACCGTCGAGCCGATGTCGATCGAGTTCGCCAAGGCGGGAGAAGGCAAGCAGGACCGCTGGAGCTTCACGCCGAAGCAGCTCGAGGTGCTGGAGAAGGCCAAGAACAAGGCGAAGCAGGAAGGTCTCTGGAACTTCTTCCTGCCCGATGACGAGACCGGCCAGGGCCTGAAGAATCTCGACTACGCCTATATCGCGGCCGAGCTCGGCAAGAGCCCGCTGGCCTCCGAGACCATGAACTGCTCGGCGCCCGACACCGGCAACATGGAGGTGCTGGAGCGCGTCGGCACCAAGGAGCAGAAGGAGAAGTGGCTCAAGCCGCTGCTCAACGGCGAGATCCGCTCGGCCTATGTCATGACCGAACCGAACGTCGCCTCCTCCGACGCCAAGAACATCTCGACCACCGCGAAACTCGTCGGCGACGAATGGGTGATCAACGGCGAAAAGTACTACATCTCGGGTCTCGGCGATCCCCGCTGCAAGATACTCATCGTCATGGTGAAGACCAACCCGGATGCTGCGCCGAGCAAGCAGCAATCGCAGATCCTGGTGCCGCGCGACACGCCCGGCGTCGAGGTGCTCGGGCCTATGCACGTGTTCGGCCAGGACCACGCCCCGCGCGGCCACATGCACATGCGCTTCAACAACGTCCGCGTGCCGAAGGAGAACATCCTGCTCGGCGAAGGCCGCGGCTTCGAGATCTCGCAGCTCCGCCTTGGCCCTGGCCGCATCCATCACTGCATGCGTACCATCGGCAAGGCCGAGAAGGCGCTCGACCTCATGGTACAGCGTGGCCTTACCCGCGAGGCCTTCGGCAAGAAGATCGCCCATCTCGGCGGCAACATGCAGATCATCGCGCAGGCGCGCTGCGAGATCGAGGCGATGCGGCTGATGGTGCTGAAGGCCGCCAAGGCGATGGACGTGCTCGGCAACAAGGAAGCACGCGTCTGGGTCTCCATGGTCAAGGCCATGGTGCCGGAGCGCGCCTGCAAGATCATCGACCAGGCCATCCAGATGCACGGCGCAACCGGCATTTCGCACTGGACCCCGCTCGCGGAGATGTACCAGGACGTGCGGCATCTGCGCTTCGCCGACGGTCCGGACGAGGTGCACTGGATGGTGGTGGGACGCCACGAGCTGAGCATGGCGTGATCGTCTTCTTCCCCTTCTCCCCGCTTGCGGGGAGAAGGTCCAGAGAGGCGAGAACCGCCCTACGTTGCCGCCTCGAGCTTGTCCTGCGTCCTGGTCTCGAAATCGGACGCGTCGTGGCGTTCGTGGAGCTGGCTGGCGGGATCGCCGGAGATGCGGTTAACCATGCGGCCGCGCTTCACGGCCGGACGCTTGGCGATCTGGTCGGTCCAGCGCTGCACATTCTTGTAGTCCTGCACCGAGAGGAATTCGCCGGCGCCATAGACCAGCCCCTTGGCGAGCGCGCCATACCAGGGCCACACCGCCATGTCGGCGATGGTGTATTCCTTGCCCGCGAGATATTCGTTGTCGGCGAGGCGGCGGTCGAGCACGTCGAGCTGGCGTTTGACTTCCATCGCGAAACGATCGATGGCGTATTCGATCTTGAACGGCGCGTACGCATAGAAGTGTCCGAAGCCGCCGCCGAGATACGGCGCGCTGCCCATCTGCCAGAACAGCCAGGACGTCGCCTCGGTGCGTGTCTTGATGTCCTTCGGCAGGAAGGCGCCGAACTTCTCGGCCAAGTAGAACAGGATCGAGCCGGACTCGAACACGCGGATCGGCTCCGGACCGGAGCGATCCATCAGCGCCGGGATTTTCGAGTTCGGATTGATATCGACGAAGCCGCTGCCGAACTGATCGCCGTTGCCGATCTTGATCAGCCAGGCGTCGTATTCAGCGCCCTTGTGGCCGAGCGCCAAGAGTTCCTCCAGCATCACGGTGACCTTGACCCCGTTCGGCGTCGCCAGCGAATAGAGCTGCAAGGGGTGCTTGCCGACCGGCAGCTCCTTCTCGTGCGTGGGCCCGGCGATCGGGCGGTTGATGCTGGCGAATTGCCCGCCGTTCTCCTTGTTCCAGGTCCAGACTTTGGGCGGCACGTAGGCGGGGGCGTCGGTCATGCGGGGCTCCGGGAAAAAGGATGCGTCTGCATTAATTAGCCCGTGATCGGCCGATGGCAAGCCCTCCTAGACGCATTGCCGGGCGGGGCATCTCACCGTTTCGTCATGGCAAGCTCCCTCCCCGTCATTCTGGGGCGCCCGCAGGGCGAGCCCGGAATCCATTGGGCCGCAAGGATGCTCGGAGACGTGGATTCCGGGTTCTCGCTGACGCGAGCCCCGGAATGTCAGCCTCTAGACGGCAGGCCGCAACGCCTGCACACAAGATGCCTCGCAGAATTCGGCATGTCATCGTGAGCGACGATCGGCTAGCGTCAGTTCGCTTGGCGAGCGAAAGCAACGCGAAAGCCGTCGGGAGGGATCATGAAATCGCCGATTTGCGACATGCTGGGGGTTGAGTTCCCGCTGCTCGCCTTCAGCCATTGCCGCGACGTCGTTGCCGCCGTCAGCCGCGCCGGCGGCTTTGGCGTGCTGGGCGCGACCGTGCATACGCCTGAGACGCTCGAGCGTGAGCTGACGTGGATCGATGCGCATGTGGACGGCAAGCCCTACGGCATCGACGTGCTGATCCCCGAGAACATCTCGACCGCGGGCGAGAAGGACGTCACCTGGAAGAGCCTGGAAGCGCGGGTGCCGCAAGAGCATCGCAACTATACGCGCGATCTCCTGAAGAAGTACGACATCGAACTCACCACCACGGAGGTCGCGGATGACCAGCCGCAGCCGTTCGACGCCAAGACCGCGCTTGAGCTGCTCGAGGTCTCTTTTCGTCATCCGATCCGCTTGATCGCCAACGCGCTGGGCGTGCCGCCGACGGCGATGATCGAGATGGGCAGGAAACACGGCGTCCCCGTTGCGGCACTGGTCGGCGCCAAGGAGCACGCGCTGCGTCAGGTCGCAGCCGGCGTCGACATCCTCGTGGTGCAGGGCACCGAGGCCGGCGGCCATTGCGGCGAGGTCTCGACCATGGTGCTGGTGCCGGAGGTGATCAAGGCAATCAAGAAGATCCGCGACGTGCCGGTGCTGGCGGCCGGCGGCATCATGACGGGACGGCAGATGGCGGCCTGCATGGCGATGGGCGCGGCCGGCGCCTGGACCGGTTCGGTGTGGCTTGCGACTGTCGAGGCCGAGACCACGGAGATCTTTCGCGAGAAGATGATCGCGGCCTCCTCGCGCGACGCTGTGCGCTCGAAGGGCCGCACCGGCAAGCCGGCCCGGCAACTCCGCTCGGTCTGGACCGATGCCTGGGATCGCTCGCCGGAAAGCCCCGGCGCGCTGCCAATGCCGCTGCAAAGCATCATCAGCCGCGACGCCTTCAACTCCATCGACCGCGCGGCGGCGAGTGGGAATGCGAGGGCGCGCGATCTCGTCAGCTATTTCGTCGGCCAGGGCGTCGGCCTGATCGACAGCGTCAAGTCGGCAGGCGCCGTGGTGCAGGAATTCAAGGAAGATTTTGTCGAGGCCGTCGAGCACATGAATGCGCTGGTGGCGGAGTAACAATCCCACCCGTCATTGCGAGCGCAGCGAAGCAATCCAGACTGCCTCCGCGGAAAGATTCTGGATTGCTTCGCTGCGCTCGCAATGACGAAACAACTGACATCGTGAATTGAAGCATGACAGACAAGAACAAGAATCCCGAATACCGCATTCCCGTCATCGTCGGCGTCGGCGAGATCGTCGACCGCCCGAAAGCGATCACCGAGGGTCTCGAGCCGCTCGACCTGCTCGAACAGGCGCTGCGGCGCGCCGAGGCCGATGCGGGCGCAAAACTGCTCGGCGAGGTGCAGTCGCTCGACGTCGTCAACTTCCTGAGCTGGCGCTATCGCGATCCGGAGCAGCTTCTGGCGCAACGGCTCGGGATCGCGCCCACGCATTGCTATTACGGCCCGGTCGGCGGCGAGAGCCCGATCCGCTACATCCACGAGGCGGCAAAGCGCATCGCGCGCGGCGAGTGCAGCGTCGCGGCAGTCTGCGGGGCGGAGGCGCAGTCGAGCGCGACCAAGGCAGAGCGCGCCGGCGCGAAGCTGCCATGGACCCCGTTCGCGCATGACGTCGAGGAGCCCAAACGCGGCGCGGCGTTCCAGAAGCCGCTGGCGGTCAAGCTCGGCGTGTTCCGTCCCGTCACGGTCTATCCGTTCTACGAGGCGGCCTCCTCTGCCCATTGGGGCCAGACGCCGCGAGAGGCGATGGCGGAGTCCGGCACGCTGTGGTCGCGCTATTCGGAGGATGCCGCGCAAAATCCCAATGCCTGGCTGAAGCGGCGCTATGCGCCCGAGGAGATCACGACGCCGACCGCCGACAACCGCCTGATCGCGTGGCCCTACAACAAGCTCATGGTCGCCAACCCCAGCGTAAATATGGGCGGCGCGCTGCTGCTCACCAGCCTTGCCAAGGCGCGCGCCGCGGGGATTCCCGAGGACAGGCTGGTCTACCCGCTCGGCGGCGCCTCGGCCGAAGAGCCGCGTGATTATCTTCTGCGCGACCAGTTCTACGAGAGCCATCCGCAGAACGCGGTGCTGAACGCCGTGATGGACCTCGCCGGCGGCGACGGCAGAAAGTTCGACGCGATCGAGCTCTATAGCTGCTTCCCCTGCGTGCCCAAGATGGCGCGGCGGACACTTGGCCTGGGCGCGGACGTGCAGCCGACCGTGACCGGCGGGCTCACCTTCTTCGGGGCGCCGCTCAACACCTACATGACGCATGCAGCCTGTGCGATGGTGCGGCGCCTGCGCGGCGGCGCCGAGCTCGGCCTGCTCTACGGCCAGGGCGGCTTCGTCACCAAGCATCATGCCTTGGTGGTGTCGAAGACCCCGCCGCGCGAGGCGCTGGTACAGGAGACGAGCGTGCAAACGGAGGCTGACCGCAACAGGCGCGCGGTGCCGGAGTTCGTCACCGAGGCCGGAGGCAAAGGCAAGGTCGAGAGCTTTACGGTGCTCTATGGCCGCAGCGGCGATGTCGAGCACGGCGTGGTGATGCTGCGCACGGATGACGACCGCCGCACGCTGGCGCGGATTCCGGCGACCGACGGCGCGACGCTCGCGCATCTGCTCGACATGGATCGCACGCCGGTCGGCTCAATCGGCGAGATCGCGATGGCGGCGGATGGCGTGCCGGAGTGGCGGGTGGCGTGATCTCGCTCTCGTGTCCCGGACGCGGTGCGGCATATAATGCCGCTCCGCAGAGCCGGGACTCAAAAAGGCAGCACGGCACAGAAGAAGAGATGGGCCCCGGCTCAGCAGCGCATCATTGCATGCCGCGCTGCGTCCGGGGCACGAGACCGTCTCAGCTCTTCGGTGCCTGCTTCTCGGACGCCGTTGCCGGCTTGCCCTTGGCGCCGACGACGCGGACCGCATCGCCATCCGAGAGACCATCCGGCGGGGCGGTGATGACGCGATCGTCCGGCGCGATGCCCGACGCGAGCTCGATTTCGCGGCCGAGATCGCGCGCGATCGTCACAGGCTTGAACAGCACCTTGTCGTCCGCACCGACCGTCGCCACACGCAGGCCGCTGCCGTTGAAGATGAGGGCGCTGGCGGGGATGCTGAGCGGCGCGGAATCGCGCTGGAGGCTCAGCTTCACGCTGGCATAGCCGCCGGGCATCAGCTCGCCTTTGGAATTGTCGAGCCCGAGCTGCATGCGCGTGGTGCCGGAGGCGACGTCGACGGCCTGCGATGAAGCCTCCACCGTCGCCTGAAAAGTCCGGTTGGGATATTCCGGCAGCGTGATGATCGCCTTGGCCCCGATCTTGATCGCCGGCACGTAGTTCTGCGGCACGTTGACGTAGACGCGCAGCTTGGTGATGTCCGAGATCACGAACATCGCCGGGCCCGAGCCGCCGCCGGCATTGATCAGCGCGCCGACGTCGGTGTCGCGCGCGGTGACGACGCCGTCGAACGGCGCGGTGATCTTCTTGTAGCCGGCGAGCGCTTCCAGCCGCTCGACATTGGCCTGCCCCGAATTGACGGCGGCCTTCTTGTTGGAAAGGTCGGCAGTACGCTCGTCGATCTCCTGCGCGGAGACGAAGTTGGAGGCGACCAGCGTCTTGCGCCGGTTCAGCGTTGCCTCCGACAGCCTGGCGCTGGCCTGCTGGCTGGCGAGGTCGGCGCGGGCTTGCAGCAGCTGCTGATCGAGGTCGGGCGCCTCGATCTCGGCAATCACCTGGCCGGCCTTGACGCGCGCGCCGATGTCGGCGCTCCACCTCGTCAGGTAGCCCGACACGCGCGCGAAGATCGGGGCGCGGTAGTAGGCTTCCAACCGGCCCGGCAGCTCGATGGTGGCATTGAGGTCCTTGGCGTTGGGCAGCGTCACCGCCACGCTGGGAATGGCCTGGTCGTCGGTCCATTCTTTCAGCTTGGAGCCCTGCTCCTCGCGGGCTCTGATGCCGGTGCCCACGACGAGGCCTGCCGCAATCAGCGCCACCACGCCGAAGATGCCCAGTTTCCGGTGCGAGACCGGGGAGCGGGGTTCAGTGGGCGACATGCGGAGTCTCCAATGAGGCGGCGGCTTCGGCGCCCTGTTTCTTGTGAACCATGCTGAACACCACGGGAACAAACATCAGCGTGGCGAAGGTTGCAAAGATCAGGCCGCCGATCACGGCCCGGCCGAGCGGTGCATTCTGCTCGCCGCCCTCACCCAACCCGAGCGCCATCGGCGCCATGCCGATAATCATGGCGAGCGCGGTCATCAGCACCGGGCGGAACCGGACGAAGCCGGCTTCGAGCGCGGCGGCGATGGGATCGCCGAGTTCCTCGTAGCGCTCGCGGGCGAAGGAGATCACGAGCACGCTGTTGGCGGTGGCAACGCCCATGCACATGATTGCGCCGGTGAGCGCCGGCACCGACAGCGTGGTCTCGGTCATGAACAGCATCCAGACGATGCCGGCGAGCGCGGCCGGCAACGCGGTGATGATCACGAACGGGTCGGACCAGGACTGGAAGTTCACGACGATCAGGAAGTAGATCAGCACGACGGCCCCGAGCAGGCCGAACAGCAGGCCGGTGAAGGCGCTGTTCATGGTCTGCACTTGGCCGAGCAGCACCACGGACGAGCCCTTCGGTACCTCCCTGGCGGTGTCGGCGATCAGCTGGCGGATGTCGGCGGCAACCGCGCCGAGATCGCGGCCCGAGGTCGTGGCAAATATCTGCACCATGGACTGGATGTCGTATTGCGAGACCACGGCGCTCGAGGTCGAGCGTTTGATGTCGGCGATGCCGCCGAGGATCGGCGACTGCGCATTGCTGGCCGCGGTGATCGGCAGGGTCTGCAGCGCACTGAGCGAGTCGATCTGGTATTGCGGCGTCTGCATCACGATCGAATAGGACACGCCGTTGTCGGGATTGAGATAGTAAGTCGGCGCCACCTGCGAGGAGCCGGCGAGATTGACCACGAGGCTGTTGGTGACGTCGCGCTCGGTCAGGCCGACATATTGCGCGCGGGTGCGGTCGACATCGATGTTGAAGGTCGGGTTGTTCGGCGACTGCTGGATGCGCGCATCGGCAACGCCGGGAATCTTGCGGACCTTCGCCAGCAGGCTGTTGGCATAGGCGAAATTCGCGCTGACATTGGCGCCGCGGATTTGCAGGTCGATCGGCGCCGGCGCGCCGAAATTCAGGATCTGGCTGACGATGTCGGCCGGCAGGAACGCAAAGCTCACGCCTGGAAACAGCCGCGGCAACTGCTCGCGCAGCACGCGGACATGCTCTTCGGTCGGCTTGTGGCCTTCCTTCAGCTTGATCTGGATGTCGCCGTCCTGCGGGCCGATCACACCGGTGTTGTTGTAGGTCATGTTGATGCCGGAGATCGGCATGCCGATATTGTCGGTCATGGTCTCGATTTCGCCCGGGATCAGCTTGCGCACCGCCTTCTGCACGTCGGCGAGCTGGTTCGCGGTCTCCTCGACGCGGGTGCCGACCTGGGTGCGGACGTGCATCAGGATGTTGCCGGCATCGACGGCCGGAAAGAAATTGCGGCCGAGGAACGGCACCAGCGCGAACGACGCGCCGACGACGCAGATAAAGCCGATGACGAACACCGCCCGGTGCGCCAGCGCCAGGCCAAGGAGGCCGCGATAACCACCACGGATGCGCTCGAACCGCGCCTCGAAACCGCGCTGGAACCAGACCAGCGGATTGCGCGACTTCGGTGGCCCGCCCTCGTGATGGACATGCGCCTTGAGCAGATAGTTCGCCATGGTCGGCACCAGCGTGCGCGACAGGATGAACGACCAGATCATCGCGAACATCACGGCTTCCGCCATCGGCACGAACAGGAAGCGCGCGACGCCGGTCAGGAAGAACATCGGCACGAACACGATGCAGATGCACAGCAGCGAAACGAAGGCCGGCGTCACGATCTGGTTGGCGCCGTCGAGGATGGACTGCTCGACCGGCTTGCCCTGCTCCAGATGGTAGTTGATGTTCTCGATCGTCACCGTGGCATCGTCGACGAGGATACCGACCGCGAGTGCGAGGCCGCCGAGCGTCATGATGTTCAGCGTCTCGCCGATCGCCGACAGCATGATGATGGCGCCCAGAACCGACAGCGGGATCGAGACCGCGATGATGATAGTCGAGCGCCAGCTGCCGAGGAACAGCAGGATCATTACGCTGGTGAGGAGCGCCGCGATCACGCCCTCGAACGCGACACCCTGGATCGCGCCGCGGACGAACACCGACTGATCACCGATGAAGCCGATCTTCAGTGCGTCGGGCAGCTGATCCTTGACGTCGATCACCTTCTGCTTGATGCCGGCGATGATATCGAGCGTCGATGTCGCGCCCGCCTTCAGCACCATCATCAGCACGGAGCGGTTGCCGTCGACATGAACGATGTTGGTCTGCGGCGGATTGCCGTCCCGCACGGTGGCGACGTCGCGCACATAGACCATGGCGCCGTTGACGGTCTTGATCGGCAGATTGCCGAGCTCGTCGATCCGGAGCGGCGAGTTGTTGAGCTGGATGTTGTACTCGAACTGGCCGATCTTCTGGGTGCCGACCGGTGTGATCAGGTTCTGGGCGGCCAGCGCATTGGCGACGTCCTGGCCGGAGAGGCCGCGGGCCTGGAGCGCTGTAGGATTGAGGTCGATCTGGACCTGGCGCTGCTTGCCGCCGAACGGATAGGGAATCGCCGCGCCCGGCACCGTGACCAAGGGCGTACGAAGCTGGTTGATGCCGATATCGGCGAGATTCTGCTCGGTGAGCCCGTCGCCCGACAGCGCCACCTGAATGATCGGCACGGTGGACGCCGAGTAGTTCAGGATCAAGGGTGGCGTCGCGCCCGGCGGCATCTGCTTGAGCAGCGTCTGCGAGATCGCGGTGACCTGGGCGTTGGCGGTGCGGATGTCGACGTTGGGCTGGAAGAAGATCTTGATGATGCCAAAGCCGTTGTAGGAATTGGCGACGATATGCTCGATGTCGTTGACCGTGGTCGTCAGCGCGCGCTGGAACGGCGTGGTGATGCGGCCGGACATCTGGTCCGGCGGCAGGCCTGTGTACTGCCAGACCACGCCGATGACGGGGATACGGATATCCGGGAAGATGTCGGTCGGGGTTCGCAGCGCCGCGAGCGGTCCGATGATCAGCAGCAGCAGCGCCAGTACCACGAATGTATAGGGCCGGCTCAGGGCAATACGGACCAGAGCAATCATGCGCCAGGCAATTCCAGGTCAAGCGAGGATATGGAATCCGCCCCCACGGCGATCCCCTTCCTCCTTTACCTGAGCACCGCCGGAAACGCTAACCCCCGGCGGCTATCCCGCATTCACTTCCCTGCTACCGCACTGCGAAACCGACATCGCAGCCATGCGGCCGCGCGCCTCAGGCGGCGCGGACCGAGTTCAGGAACTTGCCGACCTCGAGCTTGAGGCGGTTGGAGTCGCGCGACAGCATCTGCGCCGCAGTCAACACCTGCGACGACGCCGAGCCGGTTTCGGAGGCGCCGCGCTGGACGTCGCCGACATTGGACGACACCTGCTGCGTTCCCCTGGCCGCCTCCTGAACATTGCGGGCGATCTCCTGGGTTGCTGCGCCCTGCTGCTCCACGGCCGCGGCGATCGCCGAGGCGATCTCCGACAGACGCGCGATGGTGCCGCTGATCTCGCCGATGGCGCTGACGGAATCCTGCGTCGCCGCCTGGATGCCGCCGATCTGCTGGCCGATCTCGCCGGTGGCTTTGGCCGTCTGCTCGGCCAGCGCCTTGACCTCGGAGGCTACCACCGCGAAGCCGCGACCGGCCTCGCCCGCCCGCGCCGCCTCGATCGTGGCATTGAGCGCCAGCAGGTTGGTCTGGCCGGCAATCGCGTTGATCAGTTCGACGACGTCGCCGATCCGCGATGCGGCCCGCGACAATTCGCTGACACGTTCGGTGGTCGCGTGGGCCTGACTGACCGCCTCGCTCGCAATCCGGGAAGAATCCTGCACCTGCCGGCCGATCTCGCGCACCGAGGAGGACATCTCTTCGGCGGCCGAGGCCACCGAATGGACATTGGTCGACGCGGCTTCCGAGCCGGTTGCGACCGCCGTCGCCAATTCCTGCGCCCGGCCCGCGGTCGAGGATAGCGTCGAGGCCGAGGCCTCGAGCTCGGTCGCCGCCGACGACACGGTCTCGACGATCTCGCCGATCGCTGCCTCGAAGCCGTTGGCGAGCTTGGTCATGTCGGCCTTGCGTTGCGCCTCGGCGCGGCGCTGCACCGCCTGCACCTCGTCGCGACTGAAGCGGATGATGGTTTGCACGGTCTGAAGGTTGCGCAGCGCCTCGCCGATCTCGTCGTCGCGCTCGATCACGATGCGGTTGTCGAACTTGTCCTGCACGAGGTTGATCAAGGTGTCATTGAGCTGCCGCATCGGCCCCTGGATCGCTCGCATGGTTGCAAGGCCGGCGAAGCCGACGGTGGCGGCGCCGACGACAGCCAGCAGCGACAGGATCAGACCGGCCGAACCGCCGGTGGAGAGGGCCCCGCCGATGCCGAGTGCAAGCATGAACAGCGCCTGGAGCACCATCGTCGTGACCAGGCGGGCCTTCAGCGTCCCGGTGAAGATGCTGAAGCGGTCGAGCAGCGAGCGGCGACGGATGATACCGGCATCGATGCGATAGCCGTGCGGCTTCTTCTCGCGGATCGCAGCGTAGACCTCCTCGGCGAGCTTGCGCTGGTCGGCCGGCAGCCTGGTGCGGATCGAGGTATAGCCTTTGACCTGACCATTCTCGCGGATCGGTGAGGCCGTCGCCAGCACCCAGTAGAAGTCGCCGTTCTTGCGGCGGTTCTTCACTGCGCCGAGCCAGGGCTTGCCGGCCTTCAGCGTGTCCCAGAGATTGTCGAACGCCTCCGGCGGCATGTCGGGGTGGCGGACGATGTTGTGCGGCTGGCCCATGAGTTCCGCCGACGTGAAGCCGGCAGCGGCAATGAAATCCTCATTGAAGTAGGTGAGCTTGCCCTTGAGATCGGTTCGCGAAACGATCAGCGTCTCGTCACTGACGGGATATTCGACGGCCGTGACCGGAAAATTCTTGCGCATCGGATTCCCCAAAAAGACCGGTTCAGTGTGAAATCATTCCAATGGGAACCTCGCCCCTTGCTGGGCTGCCCTCGCCCAACATTCGTGAATCCGGTTTAACCATCCATGAAACGGCGCGCCCGTAAGATTACTGGGAAAGCCTCGGACGCCTCCTTCAAACGACATCATGCTACCGAAAAAAATGAGCGGCGCTTTCGGCGCCGCTCATGGGTTTGATGGATGGGTTTGATGGATGGACCGCGGTTTACGCCGCGCGGACGTTGGTCAGGAACTTGCTGACCTCGGTCTTGAGCCGGTTCGAATCGTTCGACAACATCTGCGCTGCAGACAGCACCTGCGAGGAGGCCGTGCCGGTCTCGGTGGCGCCGCGCTGCACATCGGTGATGTTCGACGACACCTGCTGCGTGCCCTGCGCCGCCTGCTGCACGTTGCGGGCGATCTCCTGGGTCGCGGCCCCCTGCTCTTCCACCGCGGCAGCAATCGCGGAGGAGATCTCCGACAGACGCTCGATGGTCGAGGAGATCTCCTTGATGGCGCCGACCGAATCGTTGGTCGCGGCCTGGATGCCGGAAATCTGCTGGCCGATCTCTCCGGTCGCCTTCGCGGTCTGCTCGGCGAGCGCCTTCACCTCGGAAGCGACCACGGCGAAACCACGGCCGGCTTCGCCCGCGCGCGCCGCTTCGATGGTGGCGTTGAGGGCCAGGAGGTTGGTCTGGCCGGCGATGGTGTTGATCAGCTCGACGACGTCGCCGATGCGCGCGGCGGCCTTGGAGAGCTCGCTGACGCGCTCGGTGGTGGCGCGCGCCTGGCCGACGGCATCGCCCGCCATCCGCGCCGATTCCTGCACCTGGCGGCTGATCTCGCCGACCGACGAAGCCATCTCTTCGGTCGCCGAAGCGACCGATTGCACGTTGGTCGAGGCTTCCTCCGAAGCGCCGGCTACCGTGGTTGCCAGCCGCTGCGAGCGGTCCGCGGTCGTAGTCAGCGTCGAGGCGGAGGCTTCGAGTTGAGTCGAGGCCGACGACACGGTCTGAACGATCTCGCCGATCATCGTTTCGAATTCGCGGGTGATATTGTCGACACGGCGGCCGCGCTCGATCTTGGCTTCGGCGTCCGCCGCGGCGGCTTCGTCGGCGGCCTTCTTGGCGATCAGCGCCTCCTTGAAGATCTGGAGCACGTCGGCCATGGCGCCGATCTCGGTCTTCTCGCCGCGGTGGGGGACCTCTGCGGAAAGGTTGCCCTTGCCCAGCGCCTGCATCGGTTCGATGATCGAGTTGATGCCGCTGGAGACGTCTCGGACGAGATAGAAGCTGAGCCCAAGGCCGATCACGACAGCGGCGCCGAGAATGACCGAGACCAGCATGAAGGCATAGGCGTAACTGTCGGCAGCATCCTGAGCGGCCCGATCGCCGCCCTTGGTGTTGAGCTCGATGTCCTTGTTCAGGACCTCGTCGGCCTGGAGCCCGATCTTGTTGACGGTCTTGGAGTTGAGCTCCTGCGCCTCGCGCGGGAGCTTGCCGGCCTCCTTGCGCGACAACGCCATGACCTCCTCGGTGCCCTTCTTGTAGTCATCCCAGAGCTTGGACCATTGGCTGTAAAGCGCCCGCTCTTCCGGGGAGGTGATCATCGGCTCGTACTTGGCGCGCACCTTGGCGAGCGCTTCGGTCACGGTGGCTGCGGTCTTCTCCGTCGCGAGCTTGTCGTCCAGCGACTCGGCAAGCATGTGCTGGCGAACCACGTTGCGGTAGGTGATGACGCTGGCACGCAAATCCCCGATTGTCCGCACGCTAGGCATCCAATTCGTGGTGATGTCCACGGTGCTGGCGTTGATCGATCGCATCTTCATGACGGCAAGCAGGCCCATGCCGGCCATCGCAACCAGCAGGAATGCCACGACACTGATGATCTTGGTGCGGATGGAGAGTTTGGCGAACATAATCGGGTCTCGCTGTATTGGCGCCGGCGCGCGTCGGAATTCTACGAATCAACCAAAGGGAGCAGCGCCGACATCCAACACCAGAGCACTTGTGCAGATGTTAACGACGGCTCCATGCGAGCACGGAGCCCGAAAGAAATGAACAGGCAGCTAAAAATGCTCTGCGCTCAGCGCATGAGCCTAAGTGCGTCGGAGAAAAACTCTGCTCCGCCGAAATTTCCGGACTTAAGAGCGAGCAGCATGTCGCTTTCGGCACCCACCGCGCGCAGCACCGGAACGCCTGCGGCAATTTCTACTCCCACGAGAAATCCGGGAATCTTCAACCGATCGACAACGGCCCCGGACGTCTCGCCGCCGGCAACTATCAGTCGCCGGACGCCCGATTTTACAAGGCTCTCTGCAATATCGGCCGTCGCCTGCTCGATGGCATGGCCTGCGGCGTCGCGACCGTGGCGTGCCTGCAACGCGGCGACCTGATCCGGTGTCGAGCTCGATGCGATCAGCACTGGACCCTCGGCCAGTCGCGGTGCTGCCCAGCCCAGCGCGCGCTGCACTTCATCTGCCCCCGCAATGATACGATCCGGATCGAGATGAAGCACCGGCATGATGCGTTCGGCATTGGCGATCTGCTGAAGCGTCGCCTGCGAGCAACTCCCGGCAAGGCAGGCCGCCAGCCCGCCGACCGGAGCGCCTGCATCACTGGTTGCCGCTGCCTTGACCCTTCCAGTCGATACCAGAGCCCGTGCGAGCCCAAGGCCGATGCCCGAGGCGCCGACCGACAGCCGATGTTCGGCGGCGACGAGACCTATGGTCTCGAGATCGCGGTCGAAGACGGCGTCGATGATCGCGGCGCCGATGCCCTTGCCCGCGAGCTCGGCCAATCGCGCCCGCACGGCCTCCGCGCCGCGTGCGACGGTGGCGAGGTCGACGAGACCGGTCTGCGTCCCGCTTTGACGCGCGAGCACACGCACCAGGTTGGAATCGTGCATCGGGTTGAGCGGGTGATCTTTCAGCGGGCTCTCGTTGAGCGGCACGGCACCGACGAACAGGTTGCCCTGGTAGACGGTGCGGCCGGTCTCGGGGAACGCCGGTGTCACCAGCACGACGGCTTCGCCGCAATCGGCCCGCAACGCGTCCATCACCGGGCCGATATTGCCGGCGTCGGTGGAATCGAAGGTCGAGCAGATCTTGAACAGCACGTGGCGCGCGCCACGGCCACGCAGCCACGTCTCCGCCGCGCGCGAGCGCGACACCGCGAGGCCGGCCTCGATCGAGCGGCTCTTCAGCGACACCACGACGGCATCGACTTCGGGCAGCGCGAGATCGTCGGCGGGCACGCCGATGGTCTGCACGGTGCGCAGGCCCGCGCGCGTCAGCGTGTTGGCGAGATCGGAGGCGCCGGTGTAGTCGTCGGCGATGCAGCCCAACGCAAGTGTCACGACTTCACTCCAGCGTAAGGCTTGAACCAGGTGAGCCCATCGGTGGTCTTGCCGCGCGGATTGTACTCGCAGCCGACGAAGCCGGCATAACCGAGCCGGTCGAGCTCTGCGAACAGGAACGGATAGTTCAGCTCCTCGCCGTCGGGCTCGTTGCGTGAGGGGATGCTGGCGATCTGGATGTGGCCGACGATCGGCATCATCTCGCGCAAGCGCATGGTGACGTCGCCGTGGATGATCTGGCAGTGATAGATATCGAACTGGAGCTTCAGGTTCGGAAGCCGCAATTCCTGGATCAGGTCGCGCGCGAAGCCGAAATCGTTGAGGAAGTAGCCGGGCACATTGCGCGCATTGATCGGCTCGATCACGACGTCAATACCGTGCGGAGCGAAGAATTCCGCGGCCCAGGCCACCGACTTGTAGAACGCCTCGATTGCCACGCGTTCGCCGCGATTGGCGATGCCGGCCATCAGGTGCAGGCGCTTGACGCCGGTCGCCCTGGCATAAGGCAGCGCCGTCTCCAGGCTCGCCTTGAGATCGTTGAACCGCGAGGGCAGCGCCGCAAAGCCCTTCTCGCCGGCGTTCCAGTCGCCCGGCGGCAGGTTGAACAGCGCCTGGGTCAGACCATTGCGCTGGAGCCGCTCGCCGATCGCTTCCGCCGGATGCTCGTAGGGAAAGAGAAACTCGACGGCGGTGAAGCCGGCCTGCGCTGCGGCGTCGAAGCGGTCGAGGAACGGCACCTCGGTGAACATCATCGAGAGATTAGCGGCGAAACGGGGCATTGGAGTTCCTCTTGCTTATTTGTCGCCGGGCAGCTTGACGCCGGTGACCTGCGCATACATGCGCGCCACTGAGGCATCATCGTCGCGGCCCATGCCGGCGGCCGACGTCATCAGGAACATCTGGAGCGCGGCGGCGGAAACCGGCACAGGGAAGCGGGCGGTGCGTGCCATGTCCTGAATGATGCCGAGGTCCTTGACGAAGATCTCGACCGCGCTGCGCGGCGTGTAATCGCCGTCGAGCACGTGCGGCATGCGATTCTCGAACATCCAGGAATTGCCGGCGGACGCCGTGATCACCTCGTAGACCTTGCGGATGTCGAGGCCCTGCTTGGCCGCGAACGCCATGGCTTCGCTGGCGGCGGCGATGTGCACGCCGGCGAGCAATTGGTTGATCATCTTGAACGCAGCGCCCTGCCCGGCGGCATCGCCGAGCTCGTAGAGCTTTGCGGCCATGGCATCGAGCGCGGGCCGCGCCTTCGCAAAAGCGGCGGGACTGCCGGAGGCGAGGATCGTCAGCTCGCCTTGCGCTGCGCGCTGCGCCCCGCCGGAGATCGGCGCATCCAGATAATGCCGGCCGCTCTCCTCGAGCTGCTTGGCAAGGCGCCGCGCCACGTCCGGGTCCATGGTGGCGGAGGATACGAAGACGCTGTCGTTCGGCATGGTCTCGGCGGCCCCATCCTTGCCGAACAGGATCGCCTCCGTCTGCGCGGCATTGACGACAACGCTGACGACGATATCGGCCTCCCTGGCCGCTTCGGCCGGAGTCCTTGCCCCCGCGCCGCCATCGTTCACGAAGCGCGCCACCGCGTCAGCCGAGACATCGCAGCCGGTCACGGTGTGGCCGGCGCGCTTCAGCGAGCTCGCCATGCCGTATCCCATCGAGCCGAGGCCGACGACGGCGATGCGCTGATTTGGTGACGTAGAGGACATGCAACTGACCCTTGCGAACGTTTCCCGGATGGTCCGCCTTTGCGGCGGCTCAGCGAAACCGATATCACGGCTTGGCCGCGCTGCCAAAGCGTGAGACAAGCAGGCATGACGGCCATGAGCAACGAAACATTGCTGCGTGAGGATATCTGCCGCTTCGGACGCTCCCTGCTCGAGCGCGGGCTGACGCCGGGCTCCTCCGGCAATATCAGCGTCAAGTTGGACGATGGCGGCTGGCTGGTGACGCCGACCAACGCCTCGCTCGGCTTTCTTGATCCCGCAAAGCTGTCGCGGCTGGACGATCAGGGCCGGCTGCTGTCGGGCGACGCGCCGACCAAGGAAGTTCCGCTGCACAATGCGCTCTACGAGACGCGTGGGAGTGCGCGGGCGATCGTGCACCTGCACTCGACCCATTCGGTCGCGCTGTCGATGCTGCCCGAGATCGACCCGCGCGCCGCGCTGCCGCCGATGACGGCCTACTACCTGATGAAATGCGGCGCCACCGCGCTCGTGCCCTATTACCGCCCGGGCGATCCCGCGGTTGCGGATGCGATCAAGGGACTGGCGGGAAAATATTCATCCGTGCTGCTCGCCAATCACGGCCCGGTGGTTGCGGGCGACACGCTGGAGGCCGCCGTGTTCGCGACCGAGGAGCTGGAGGAGACGGCGAAGCTGTACCTGTTGCTGCGCGGGATGAACCCGCGGTACTTGTCGCCGGAGCAGGTGAACGATCTGGTGAAGGTGTTTGGGGTGACGCTGCCGGAGCACCACGATCACAAGTAGGCACGATGCAAAGCAACCATGCTCACTTCAAGTCAGAGAGGAAGTTTTCCTTGATGAGCTACGCGGCCAGCCATGGGCCACTGCTGCTCAGGAGTGGCAAGACGGACAATTACCCTACTCGGCTCGACGTGCTGATCCTCGACGTGCGTGCGATGGAGATTCGATCTTGGTTCGAGGGGATCGAAATTAGGCAAGTTGACCATGGCTACCTGCAGGGTTTCCCGAGCAATCCCATCGATCTGCTCGAGCAAGGCCTCAACGTCTACGCGCTTTCGGGACGAGGATGGAAAGGCTTCATTCTGGGAGGCAGACTCCTTGTCCACGAAGACGAGGCAGACTTGATGGCTCCGAGCGCATTGTTGCCTAATTTGATCTCTGACTCGGCTTAGAGCCCCAGATACGCCTTCCGCACGTCCGGATTGCCCTTGATTTCGCTTGCGGCGCCCTGCATCAGCACGCGGCCGGTTTGCAGGATGTAGGCGCGGTCGGCGATCTCCAGGCACTCGGCCATACGCTGCTCGACGATCAGCACGGTCATGCCGGCGTCGCGGATGCGCTTCACCGCCTGGAAGATCTCGTCCACGAGCTTCGGCATGATGCCCTGCGACGGCTCGTCCAGCATCAGAAGCCGCGGACGTGTCATCAGCGCGCGGCCGATCGCGAGCATTTGCTGCTCGCCGCCGGAGAGCGTCTCGGCGCGCTGCTCCAAACGTTCCTGAAGACGCGGGAACAGCTTGAAGACGAGATCGAGCGGCTCTTCGCGGTTGGCTTCGCCACGGTAGAGGTAGCTGCCGAGGCGAAGATTGTCGCGCACCGACAGCCGTGGAAACAGGCGGCGGTTTTCCGGCACATAGGCGATGCCGGCGGCGGTGATGTGGTGCTGCGCCATGCCGTCGATGCGCTTGCCGTCGAACGTCACCGTGCCCGAGCGCGGACGCTCGGCACCGGCGATGGATTTCAGCAGCGTCGACTTGCCCGCGCCGTTGGCCCCGGCGACGCAGACGATCTCGCCCTTCTGGACCTCGATCGAGACCGCGGAGATCGCGACCAGGCCCTGATAGGCCGTCGTGACTTCACGCACCGACAGCATGACGATCTCCCAGATATGCGCTGATCACCTTGGGATCGCGGACGACGTCGGCGGGCTTGCCCTCGACCAGCACCTTGCCGAGGTCGAGCACGATGGCACGGTCGACCAAGGGCATCACGATCTCCATGACATGCTCGACCATCAAGACGGTGATGCCGGCATCGCGCACCTTGCGCACCAAGGCAACGCCGGTCTGCGCCTCGGTCGGCGTGAGCCCGGTGAGGACTTCGTCGAGCAGCAGCAGCTTCGGTTCGGTCGCGAGCGCACGGGCAACTTCGAGACGGCGCTTCTCGGCCGGCACGAGGTCGCTGGCGAGCACGTCGGCGCGCGCGGCAAGACCGGTGAACTCCAGCACCTCGTGCGCCTTGCGGCGCGCCTCGCGCATCACGGTGTTGCGTACGAGCGCACCGACGATGACGTTGTCGATGACCGTCATGGTCTCGAAGCTCTTGACGACCTGGAAGGTCCGGCCGATCCCGCGCTGACAGCGCTCGGCCGCCGGCATGCGGGTGACATCCTCGCCGTCGAATAGAATCGAGCCTTGGGTCGGCGGCAGCACGCCCGCGATGAGATTGAACAGGGTCGACTTGCCGGCGCCGTTCGGGCCGATCAGGCCGACGATCTCGCCGCGGCCGACCGAGATCGACACGTCGCTGTTGGCGATGAGGCCGCCAAAGCGCTGCCAGACGCCGCGGGTTTCAAGGAGCGCCGTCATCGCGTTGCTCCCTTTGCTTTCGAACGGGAGAACAGACTCACCAGACCTTGCGGCAGGGCCAGCGAGATCAGCACGATCAGCGTGCCGTAGACGATGAGATCGACGCCGCGCCCGGAGCCGCCGATATAGGAGCGGGTCAGCTCCGTCATCGGGATCAGGATGGCGGCCCCCAACACCGGGCCCCAGAGGGTGCCGATGCCGCCGAGCACGGCCGGCAACGCCATCAGCAGCGAGAACTGGAAGCCCATGACACTTTCAGGATCGATATAGGCGAGAAACTGCGCGTAGAAGGCACCGCCGATGGCGACGAGGAAGGCCGAGACGGCGGCCGCGCCCATCTTGGAATTGAACACGACGACGCCGAGGCTTTCGGCCGCTTCGGGATTGTCCTTCACCGCGCGCCACCAGAAGCCCCATTTGGAATCTTCCAGCCACCAGGTGACGAACCAGGCGAGGCAGCACAGGCCCAGCGCGAAATAGAAATACGGCAGCTTGGTGCGCAGGAACTGGAATTTCAGCCAGCTGTCGCCGCGGATCGGAATGGTGATGCCCATCGCGGCTCCCGCCCATTCCCAGTTCTGGAACAGCAGCAGACCGATCTCGGCGATGACGATGGTCGCGATCACGAAGTAATGGCCGCGCAGGCGGAAGAAGGGATAGCCGAGCCCCATCGCGATCAACGCAGCAATCACGCCGCCGCCGAGCATGCCGAACCAGGGCAGCACGCCGAACTTGGTGAACAGCAGCTCGGTGGTGTAGGCGCCGATGCCGAAATAGAGCGCGTGTCCGAGCGAGATCTGTCCGCAATAGCCGGACAGGATGTTCCAGCTCTGCGACAGCGCTGCGTACATCAGCGTCAGGATCAGGATGTTCTGGACGTAGACGTCCTTGACGAACAGCGGCGCCAGTGCGGCGATCCCGGCCAGTCCTGCGGCGATGATGAGGTCGCGGCGGCGCCGCGTTGCAAAGTTCTTGTCCATCACATCGACCCGAACAGGCCGCGTGGCCGGATGAAGACGACGAGCAGATAGACGGCGTAGATGCCGACCGATTTCAGCGACGGCGGCAGCACCAAGGCCGTGACCGCCTCGACGAGACCGACGATGATGCCGCCGGCGAAGGCCCCGAACACGCTGCCGAAGCCGCCCAGCGCCACCGTGACATAGGCGATCAGCGCGAAGGACGCGCCGACATCGGGATAGATGTAGAAGAACACCGCCATGATCGCGCCGGCGAGACCGACCAGCGCAGCGCCGAGGCCCCAGCCGAACGCGAACACGCGGTTCTTGTCGATGCCGACGAGAGCCACCGCACCGGGATCTTCGCGGGTGGCTTCGATCGCGCGGCCGAAATCGGTGCGGTGGATGAAGAAGTAGAGACCGGCGAAGGCCGCAATCGACACCAGCGCACCGACCAGCTGCGGCTCCGGCAGGAAGATGCCGCCGATCGAGATGGTCTTGCCGCCGAGCCAGGACTGCGGAATGCTGCGATAGTCCGGCGTGAAGAAGTATTGCGCGAGGCCGCGCATGACGATGGCAAGGCCGAAGGTGGTGAAGATCTGCACCATGCCGGCATTGGCCTTGGCCCGCATGGCGAAGCGTACAATGAGCAGGTAGATCACTGCTCCGAAAACGAACAGCGCCGCGGCGACCAAGGGCGCCGACAGCAAGGGGTCGATGGCGAAGAACGCGAACAGAAAGAAGGACAGGTACATCGCGAGCATCAGGAACTCGCCATGGGCGAAGTTCGTGACGTCCATCAGGCCGAAGATCAGCGCGAGGCCGACCGCGATCAGTCCGTAGAGCAGGCCCATGAGGAGGCCGCTCGCGAGACTTTGGATTATGGCTTGGGCTGTCAAAAGTCTGTCCCCCGAAATAGATCCTCATCCTGAGGAGCGCGCACCAGCGCGCGTCTCGAAGGATGGCCCAGCCCTCGTCCTTCGAGACGCGGGCTACGCCCGCTCCTCAGGATGAGGGCGGGAGCTACATCTGAGCTCCCGCTTCCCACTCTTACTTCATCGGCCAGATCGCCTCGGCGATCGCGGCCTGCGGCGGGAAGATGGTGACGAACTTGCCGCCGACATATTGCAGCAGCACCGGGTCGGCGTCGTTGTTCTGGCCCATCTCGTCGAACTTGACGCGCTTCCAGGGCATGATGGTCTGATCGCCCGGGATGTCGGTCGCGGCAAGCGCGTCGCGGATCTTCTCGCCGTCGGTCGACTTGGCGCGGTTGATGGCGTCGGCGAGAATGATCAGGCCCATGAACTGGCGCGAGGTGAGATCGTTGAAATCCTTGCCCGACTTCGCCTTGAACATGTCGTTGATCTTGCCGACCATCGGACGCTTCTGCGCGAGGTCGAGCGAGAAGGTGCCGCGCGAGATCACGCCTTCGAGCTTGTCGCCGACGGCATCATAGAGCGCCTTCTCGGAGAAGCCGGCGTCCTGCGCCACGATCGCATTCGGCTTGTAGCCAAGCTCGGCCATGGTCTTGACCAGGAGAATGCCGTCGGTGGTGTAGCTCGACGGCATCAGCACGTCGGCATTGGCGGTCTTGAGCTGCTGCACCTCGGCCGAGAGCGAGGGCGAGTTGGCGCGATACTTGATGTCGGTGACGATCTTGTAGCCGCGCTCGCCGGCGATCTTGGTCTGGGCATTGCCGGAGTCGGTGCCGAAGATGGTGTCCTCGTGGAACAGCGACAGCGTCTCGATCTTGGTGCCCTTCTTCTTCATGGCATCGAAGAAGTCGAACATCGCGGCCGAGTACATCTCGTCATGCGGCGCGGCGCGGAAGTAATATTTCAGGCCGCGGCGATGCAAGCTGGGCGAGGAATTGTCGGCGGACACGAACGGGACCTGATAGCGTTCGCAGATCTGGCTGACGGTGACGGCGACGGCGCTCTGGTAGGTGCCGATGATGGCACAGACCTTCTCCTGCGTGATCAGGCGCTCGGCCTCGGCGCGGCCCTTCTGCGGATCGGCCTGGTGATCGGCGAACACGAGACGGATCTTCGCGCCGCCGAGGCCCGGCAGGCCTTCGCCTTTCGCCAGCGGCAGGTCGAAATCGGCGTTTTTATTGATGACTTCGAGCGCAGTCTCATAGGCTTTCTGCGCGTCGACGCCCTGCTGCGCGCTGCCGCCGGAGAACGGATAGATCACGCCGATCACGACTTCCGAGGTCTGTGCACGCGCTGCCAGCGGCACGAGAGCGGCAGTGGCGGTGGCTCCCAACAACACGTCGCGGCGAGTGATCGTCATGGCAAAGTCCCCTGTTACTGAATTTCGGCTGATCGAATGAAGCGATTGATGGATGCGGTAAAGCCTTGAAGAAGCAGCAGGCGCTGCCTACTAAATCACGGCCATGTTTCTGTTCTTCAGATCCGTCACCAGCATGAGGCCGGGCGAATGCGTGATCGCGAACGGGAGTTTCGCGGCGTTGATCACCGATTGCGGCGTCACCCCGCAGGCCCAGAACACCGGAATCTCGTCGGCGGCGACCGGCACCGGATCGCCGTAGTCGGGCTTGGCAATGTCCTTGATGCCGATCAGATGCGGATGGCCGAGATGCACGGGTGCGCCGTGCACGGCGGGATAGCGCGAGGTGATCTGCACCGCGCGGATCGCATCGGCCGGCTTGAACGGGCGCATCGACACGACCATCGGACCGGCGAACGGCCCGGCCTCGCCGCAGGCGATGTTGGTGCGGTACATCGGCACGCGCACGTTCTTTTCGATGTGGCGGATCGGCATGCCCTCCTCGAGCAGCGCCTCCTCGAACGAGAACGAGCAGCCGAGCACGAAGGTGACGAGGTCGTCGCGCCAATAGCTCTTCACGTCGGTCGGCTCGTCCACGACCTCGCCGTCGCGCCAGACGCGGTAGCGCGGCACGTCGGTGCGGATGTCGAGATCGGCGCCGAGGGACGGGATGTGCGGGCTGCCGACGTCGGACATGCCGATGATCGGGCACGGCTTGGGATTGAGCTGGCAGAAGCGGTGAAAGGCGCCGGCATAGTCCGCCGGCAGGATCGCCAGATTGCCCTGGACAAAACCCGAAGCGACGCCGGCGGTGGAGGCGACCAGCCCCTCGCGATAGGCGAGCCGGGCCTTGCGGCTCGGAAGGGCGTCGGGCGTCTCAGTTTGCTGCGCTGCCACCAAAACAGTCATGTGATCGACCTGCCTATAAACTCGACAAAGACAAGCCAACACCAAGCGTGCTATAAAGTCTAATCGTCGTTTCTAATCAATGTCGATAAATCCAATTTATCGACGGGAACATCCTTCCAATGCTGGACTTCAGGTCGATCGAGACGTTCCTCTGGGTTGTGAAGCTCGGCAGCTTCCGTGGCGCCGCACAGCGGCTCAACACCACCCAGCCGGCGATCTCGCAGCGCATTGCACAGCTCGAGCGCGAGATGGGCGTGAAGCTCCTGAATCGCGATCATCGCATCGCCTCGCCGACACCGAGCGGCCGGCAGATGATGGTCTACGCCGAGAAGCTGATCGGTCTGCGTGCCGCGATGATGGCGGAGATCGGCGACCGGTCGGCGATGCGCGGCGTGATGCGCCTCGGTGTCGCCGAGACCATCGTGCACACCTGGCTGCCTCGTCTCGTGAAAAGCGTGAACCAGGTCTATCCGAACCTGTCGCTGGAGATCGAGGTCGACATCACGCCGAACCTCACCGCGCGCCTGCTCGCGCAGGAAATCGAGCTCGCCTTCGTCGTCGGGCCGCTGTCGGCTTCCGGCGTGCACAATCGTGTGCTCGCCGATTATCCGATCGGATTCCTCGCAAGCCCCTCGCTCGGGCTCGGCAAGGGGCCGGTGACGCCGGCGGAGCTCGCGCGGTTTCCGATCATCACCTTCCCGCGCAAGACCAAGCCCTACGAGGTCGTGCGCGAGGTGTTCGACCGGCCGGAGCTGCCGCCGATCCGCCTGCATGCCTCTGCCTCGCTGGCGACCGTCATCCACATGGCGGTCGAGGGACTCGGCATCGCCGTGATCCCCGACGCCATCGTCGAGAACGAGCTCGCCGACGGACGGCTGCAACTGCTCGACACCGATCTCGCCATCGCGCCGCTGACCTTCACGGCGAGCTGGCTCGCCTCGCCCGACGTCGTCGCCGTGGAGCGCGTCGCCGAGCTGGCAAGGCAGATTGCGCAGAGCAGCCTCGCGGTTGACGCGCCCGCGCAGGCGCGTCATTGAAACAGCGCCGGACAACCTTCAACGTCATTCCGGGATGGTGCGCAGCACCAGACCCGGAATCTCGAGATTCCGGGTTCGGCTCTTCGAGCCGCCCCGGAATGACAACTGAGAGACTGACCGCATGAGCCGAGCCGCCACCAATCTGCAAATCGATTCCGCCCGCCTCTGGGGCTCCATCCACGAGACCGCACAGTTCGGCGCGACCGCCAAGGGCGGCGTGCGGCGGCTGACACTGAGCGCGGAAGACAAGCAGGTGCGCGACTGGTTCCGCAAGGCCTGCGAGGATGCCGGACTGGACGTCCACGTCGACGCGCTCGGATCACAGTTCGGCCTGCGCAAGGGCCGCGACATGTCGAAGCTGCCCGTCGGCATCGGCTCGCATCTCGATACCCAGCCGACCGGCGGCAAATATGACGGCATCCTGGGGACGCTCGGCGCGCTGGAGGTGATCCGGACGCTGAACGACGCCGGCATCGAGACCGAGGCTCCGATCTGCGTCGTCAACTGGACCAACGAGGAAGGATCGCGCTTCGCACCTGCGATGATGGCCTCCGCCGCCTATGTCGGCGACTTCACCACCGACGACATTCTGTCGCGCAAAGACGCCGAAGGCATCACCGTCGGTCAGGCGCTCGACGGCATCGGCTATCGCGGCGACAAACCGGTCGGCTTCCAGAAGCTCGGATGCTTCGTCGAACTGCACATCGAGCAGGGTCCCATTCTGGAAGCGGAAGCCAAGACCATCGGCGTGGTCGATTCCGGCCAGGGCGTGCTCTGGTATGACGGCAAGATTTCTGGGTTCGAGAGCCATGCGGGCTCCACGCCGATGCCGCTGCGGCGCGATGCGCTGGCGACCTTGTCCGAAATCGTGCTGGCGATGGAGTCGATTGCGAAGAAGCACGGACCGAACGCCGTCGGCACCATCGGCGAGGCCGTGATCGCCAATCCCTCGCGTAACGTCATTCCCGGCGAGATCGCCTTCACCATGGACTGCCGCAGTGCCGATGGCGCCATCGTGGATGCGCTCGATCGCGATCTGCGTGCGGCGATCGCCGAGATCGCCGCGCGCCGCAAGGTCGAGGTCAAGATCGATCTCGTCTGGCGCAAGCCGCCGACGCATTTCGATCCGAAGCTGATCGCGGCGGTCGAGAACGCCGCGAAGACGCTGGGCTACTCCTCTCGCCGCATCACCTCCGGCGCCGGCCATGATGCCTGCAACCTCAACACCGTCATGCCGGCGGCGATGGTGTTCGTACCCTGCAAGGATGGCATCAGTCACAACGAGCTGGAGGACGCCACGCAGACCGACTGCGCTGCGGGCACCAACGTGCTCATGCACACCGTGCTGGCGATTGCCGGCGTCGCGTCCTGATCGGAGAGAGCCATGCGCGGAGTTTTCGTCGACGCCAATGAAGCCCTCGCCGTGATCATGGAGCGGCTGGAGAAACCCGGGGATCCCAAGGTGCTGATCCACAGGGACCCCGACATCAAGCCCGAGCAATACCCGGAAATCCTCGACGGCGCCGAGATCGCGATTGTGGACCACACCGCGCTTCCCACCGAAGTGGCGAGGAAATGCACGGGGCTGAAGCACGTCGTGTTCCTCGGCACCGGCGCGCGCAGCTACATGAACCCGGAGGAGCTCGCCGAGCTCGGCATTTCCGTGCATCTGATCAAGGGATATGGCGACACGGCGGTGGCCGAATGCGCGATCGCGCTGATGTGGGCCTCCGCCCGCGTCATCGCGATGATGGACCGCGAGATGCGGGCCGGCAACTGGCTGCGCGAGGACGGCATGCAGCTCACCGGCAAGACGCTCGGCCTGATCGGGTTCGGCGGCATCGCCGCGGAAGTTGCGCGCATTGCCACGGGAGGCGGCATGAAGGTGATCGCCTGGAATCGCTCGCCGAAGAGCTATCCCGGTGTCGAATTCACCGATCTCGATACGGTGCTGGCGAAGAGCGACGTCGTGTCGCTGCATCTGCTGCTCAACGACGAAACCCGCGGCATGATCACGCGCGACAAGATCTTCGCGATGAAACGTGGTGTCATCCTCGTCAATACTGCCCGCGCTGCGATCGTCGACGAAGCCGCCATGATCGACGCGCTGAAGTCCGGCCACATCCGCCATGCCGGCCTCGACGTCTTCAACACGGAGCCGCTCTCCGGCGATCATCCGCTGACGAAACTGCCGAACGTGACGCTGTCGGCGCATTCCGCCTTCCGCACGCCGGAGGCGAGTGAGAACCTGATTGAAGCGGCCTGGGTCCACTGCCGCCGGATCGTGAAGGGATAAGAGCACAACAAATGGCTGACTATCGCACCATCCAGGCCGAAGCGCTCACCAGCGCCGTCCGCGCCATCGTCAAGGCCGGCGGCTCCTCGGACCGCGAGGCCGAGCTCGTGTCCACCAATCTCGTCGAGGCCAATCTCAAGGGACATGACTCCCACGGCGTCGGCATGATCCCACGCTATGTCCAGAGCGTCACCAATGGCGGCCTCGCCGTGAACCAGCACGTCAAGATCGTGCTCGACACCGGTCCGCTTCTCACCCTCGACGGCCTCACGGGCTATGGCCAGGTGATCGGCCATGAAGCGATGGAGCTGGCGGCCGAGCGCGCCAAGCGCAACGGCGTGTGCCTCGTCGGCCTTTCCAACGCGCATCACATCGGCCGCATCGGTCACTGGGCCGAGCAGTGCATCGACCATGGGCTGGTCTCGATCCATTTCGTCAACGTGATCTCGCGGCCGATCGTGGCGCCCTGGGGCGGCAGCGATGCTCGCCACGGCACCAACCCGTTCTGCGTCGGCATCCCGCGCAGGGGCAAGGAGCCGATCGTGCTCGACTTCGCCACCAGCAGGATCGCACAAGGCAAGACCCGCGTGGCCCACAACAAGGGCGTCGAACTCGAGCCCGGTACCATCATCGACAATGAAGGCAAACCCACCGTCAGTCCGCGCTACACCGTGATCCCGCCGTACGGCGCCATCCTGCCGTTCGGCGAGCATAAGGGCTCGGGGCTCGCGCTGGTGTGCGAAATCCTCGGCGGCGCGCTCTCAGGCGGGCAGGTGGTCAAGGGCCCGTCCGACGGCAAGCACAACGTCCTCAACGGCATGCTCTCGATCGTCATCGACCCGGGCAAGCTCGGCACCGGCGAGAACCTCGCGCGCGAAGTCGAGAGCTTCGTGGCCTGGCACACGGCCTCGCCGCCCGGCCCCGGCGTTGACAAGGTCAAGATCGCGGGCGAGCCAGAGCGCGAGACCAAGAAGAAGCGCCTCGCCGAAGGCATTCCGGTCGACCCGACCACCTGGCAGGAGATTCTCGAGGCCGGGAAGAAGTTCGGGCTGGACCAGGCGGCGATCGAGAAGATCGTGGGCTGAACGGCTCGACGCGCAATACTTCCTTCCTTCTCCCCTTGTGGGAGAAGGTGGCGCGAAGCGCCGGATGAGGGGTTTTCACCGCGAGCAATCGTGCAGTGATGGAGGTCTGTCTCCGCGGAGGCAGACCCCTCACCCGTCTCGCCGCTCCGCGGCGAGCCGCCCTCTCCCACAAGGGGAGAGGGAAAGTCGCCCGTCAATCCACCATATCCGCAACCGCCTTGCCACAGGCGGTCGTATCGGCATTGCCGCCGAGATCCTTCGTCCGCAACGTGCGTTCGGCCAGCGTGCGTTCGATTGCGTCGACGATCGATTTTCCTGCTTCCTTCTCGCCGAGATGCTCGAACATCATGGCGCCCGACCAGATCATGCCGATCGGGTTGGCGATGCCCTGGCCTGCGATATCGGGCGCCGAGCCGTGCACCGGCTCGAACACCGAGGGGAAATCGCCCTCGGGGTTGATGTTGCCGGACGGAGCAATGCCGATCGTGCCGGTGCAGGCCGGCCCGAGATCGGAGAGGATGTCGCCGAACAGGTTCGAGCCGACCACGACGTCGAACCAGTCCGGATGCAGCACGAAGTTCGCCGTCAGGATGTCGATGTGGTACTTGTCCCACTTCACGCCCGGAAACTTCTTGGCCATCGCCTCCACGCGCTCATCCCAATAGGGCATGGTGATCGAGATGCCGTTGGACTTGGTCGCCGAGGTCAGGTGCTTCTTCGGCCGCGACTGCGCGAGTTCGAAGGCGAATTTCAGGATACGGTCGACGCCGGTGCGGGTCATCACCGTCTGCTGCGTCACGAACTCGCGGTCGGTATCGGGGAACATGCGGCCGCCGACGGAGGAATATTCTCCTTCCGTGTTCTCGCGCACCACCCAGAAGTCGATATCGCCGGGCTTGCGGCCCGCCAGCGGCGACGGCACGCCGGGCATCAGGCGCACCGGACGAAGGTTCACGTACTGGTCGAACTCGCGGCGGAACTTGATCAGCGAGCCCCACAGCGAGACGTGATCCGGGATCTTGGCCGGCCAGCCGACCGCGCCGAAATAGATCGCATCGTGCTTGCCGATCTTCTCCTTCCAGTCATCAGGCATCATCTGGCCGTGCTTCTCGTAATAGTCGTAAGACGAGAAGTCGAAATGGTCGAAATGCACGGAGACGTCGTGCTTCTTCGCCGCAGCCTCCAGAACGCGCAGGCCCTCCGGCATGACTTCCTTGCCGATGCCGTCGCCGGGAATGACCGCGATCCGGTATTGTTTCTTGCTCATCGAGAACGTCCTTGGTTGGTCCGGCAGCCGCCGCGTTTTGACCGCACTGCAATGGACCAAAGTCGCTGATGGTGCAACGCTGCACTGCAATGTTGACCATGGCGCGGCCGAGCGCCTACTGATTTGATCCTGTTCCTATCCCGCGAGTACTCCCATGGATCTGCATCTGCGTGGCAAGCGCGTCCTGATCACCGGCGCGTCCAAGGGCATTGGCGCAGCCGCCGCCGAGGCGTTTGCCGAGGAAGGCGCGCATCTCCTGCTCGCCGCCCGCAGTGGCGAGGCGCTGAAGGCGCTGGCCGACCGGCTGCGCTCCGCACACCAGATCGACGCCGCAACGAGCATCGTCGATCTGCGCAAGGAGGAGGACGTGGCGCGGCTGGCGAAAGAAGCCGCCGACATCGACGTGCTCGTCAACAATGCCGGCGATATCCCCGGCGGCTCGATCGACAAGATCGACGAGGCGATCTGGCGGCACGCCTGGGAATTGAAAGTGTTCGGCTACATCAACCTGACGCGGCATATCTATGCGCAGATGAAGGCCAGGGGCGGCGGCGTCATCGTCAATGACATCGGCGCGGCCGGCGAAAAATTCGACGCCAACTACATCTGCGGCAGCGCCGGCAACGCCGCGCTGATGGCGTTCACACGCGCGCTCGGCGGCAAGAGCCTCGCCGACAACATCCGCGTCGTCGGCATCAATCCCGGTCCCGTCGGCACCGATCGCCACGTCACCCTGCTCAAGACGCGGGCCAAGCACCAGTTCGGCGACGAGAGCCGCTACAAGGAATTCCAGAAGAGCCTGCCGCTCGGCCGGCCAGCGCATGCACGCGAGATCGGCGACCTCATGGCGTTCCTGGCGTCGGATCGCTCTGGCTACACGTCGGGCGTGATCTACACGGTCGACGGCGGCATCAGCGCCGGGTGGGGTTAATTGCTCACGTCGTTCCGGGACGATGCAAAGCATCGAACCCGGAACATCGAGATTCCGGGTTCGCCCTTCGGCCGCCCTCGGAATGACAATCAAGAGGTAGGAGTAAACTAATTGTCTCAAGACCTGATCCGCGAAACCGCATGCGCCGTCGTCGACAAGCTGCGCTCCGGCGACGTCTCGCCACTCGAGCTCCTGGATGTGCTGGAGAAGCGCATCGGTGAGGTCGACGGCAAGGTGAACGCGCTGCCGATACTGTGCTTCGATCGCGCACGGGATAGCGCCAAGGCGCTGATGCAGAAGCCGGCCGGGGCGCGCGGGCTGCTCGCAGGGCTGCCGGTGCCGATCAAGGATCTCACCGACGTCGCGGGCGTGTTGAACACGCAGGGCTCGCCGATTTTCAAGGACAACATCCCCGCGCAGTCCGACCTCATGGTCGAGAACCTCGAGGCGAACGGCGCGGTGGTCTACGCCAAATCCAACACGCCGGAATTCGGCGCCGGCGCCAACACCTTCAACGAGGTGTTCGGTGCGACCCTCAATCCCTGGGATACGACGAAATCGGCCGCGGGCTCCTCCGGCGGGGCGGCCGTGGCGCTCGCAACCGGCATGGCCTGGCTCGCGCAGGGCTCCGACATGGGCGGGTCCTTGCGCAACCCGGCGGCTTTCTGCGGCGTCGTCGGCATGCGGCCGAGCATCGGCCGCGTCGCGCATACCCCGAAGTCAGGTATCGATCGCAATCTCGGCGTGGTCGGCCCGATGGCGCGCAACGTCGAGGATCTCGCGCTGCTGCTGGACGCCATGAGCGGCGACTATGCGGACGATCCGCTGTCGCTGCCCGCGCCGACGACCTCGTTCCTTTCGGCGGCACAGGCAGGCAAGAAGCCGAAGCGCGTCGCCTATTCACCCGACCTCGGCATCACGCCGGTCGATCCAGAAGTGAAGGCGATCACGCGCAAAGCCGCGGAGCGCTTCGCGGAGACCGGCGCGATCGTGGAGGAGGCGCATCCGGACTGGCGCGAGGCGCATGAATGCTTTCACGTGCTGCGCGCGTTCGATTTCGCGATCACCAAGGCCAACCTGCTGCGCACCAAGCGCGACATGCTCAAGCCCGAGGTGATCTGGAACATCGAGGAAGGCCTCAAGCTCACGGTCGATCAGCTCGCGCGCGCCGAGGCGCAGCGCGTCGGCATGACTGCGCGGGCGGTCGAGTTCTTCAAGTCCTACGATCTCCTGCTGGTGCCGACGACGATCGTGCCGCCCTTCCCGATCGAACACCGCTATGTCGCCGAATGCGCCGGCAAGAGATTCGACAATTACGTCGAGTGGCTCGGCATCGTCTACGCCATCACGCTCGCCTGCTGTCCCGCGCTCTCGCTGCCGTGCGGCTTCACGGCGTCGGGCCTGCCGGTCGGCGTGCAAGTCGTCGGCGCACCGCGGGCCGACGCACAGGTGATCGCCGGCGCGAAGGTGCTGGAGGATATTCTGGACCTGCGCGGCACGACCCCGATCGATCCGAAAGTGAAGAACTGACATATACCTGATGACGACGCCGCCTCGCATCGCCCTCATCCACGCCCTCAAGCACTCCATCGCGCCGATCGAGGCGGCGTTCGCGACGGCGTGGCCTGAGGCGCGGCTGATGAACCTGCTCGACGACAGCCTGTCTGCGGATCTGGCGCGCGACGGCGCGCTCACCGAGGCCATGACCGAGCGCTTCCTCGCGCTGGGCGATTACGCAGCGGCGACGGCGGCGGATGGAATTTTGTTCACTTGTTCCGCGTTCGGCCCCTGCATCGAGGCGGTCGCGCGCGCACATGCTTCGATGCCGGTGCTGAAGCCGAACGAGGCCATGATCGAACGTGCCGTAACCATGGGTGAGCGCATCGGCCTGCTCTCGAGCTTTCCGCCGACGCTGGCCTCGATGCCGCCCGAGTTCCCTACCTCCGTCCAGATCGTGCCGAAACTGGCCGAGGGCGCGCTGGCCGCGCTCGATCGCGGCGACCGCGCCACGCACGACCGGCTGATCGCGGAAGCATCTCGCGATTTGCGCGACTGCGACGTCATCGCGCTCGCGCAATTCAGCATCGCCGCGACTGCGCCGCTGGTTGCAGAGGCCACCGGCCGCCCGGTCGTGACGACGCCGGACAGTGCCGTCGACAAGCTGATGAGGCTGCTGAAGGCCAAGGCTTAGGCGCCGGCCTTTGTCCGGCGCCGCGCATCCTTGATCGCGACCGCGAGCGCAGCCTTCGTCTCATTGACGAAATCCTCGACCAATTCCTCACGCGTGGCATGCGCCGCCTCGCCGGTGAACAGGCCCTGCTCGGCCAGCATCACCACCCCATGCAGCGCGGCCCAGATCTTGAGCGCCTGCCGCTCGCGCAAGTAGCCGACTGCCGGGGCCTCCAGCGCCTCGATCACGAGCGCAAAGGTCTCCCGCGTCGCCTCGTGCAGCTCGCTGCCCTTGGCCGCGCAGGACACGGTGCGCGAGGCGAACATCAAGCGGTAGATACCGTTACGGCGCAGACCGAAATCGAGCGTCGCTTGCGCGAGTCGCGAGAGCTTCGATTGCTTCGACGGCTCCGCCATCGCCTCGCGCAGAACCGCTGTGAGTTGCCGGAACGCCTCCGCCGTGACCGCCGCGAGCAGCGCCTCGCGGTCGGCGAAATGCCGGTATGGCGCTGGCTGCGAGACACCGAGCTGCCTGGCAAGCGCCTTGATGCTGATCGCCTCGGCGCCGCCCCGTTCCGCTTCGCGCAATGCGGCCTTGATCAAGGCGTCGCGGAGATCGCCATGGTGATAGGTCTTCTCGGATTTGCGAGCGAATTGTGAACGCATGTTGAGTAGAAGCCTATGAGTTTGCGCTTGACAGGGGAAGCCCGCCGCGAATGTAATAGGATATAACTTAGAACAATCCCAGATGAGGAACGCGCCGCTTCGGGCCCCGCGCGCACACGACCGAGGAAGCCGCAATGTCAGAGCGACTAAGGGTTCACGTCGATCCGGAGAAATGCCAGGGCCACGCCCGCTGCAAGGCCCTCGCGCCGGAGCTTTTCGAGCTCGACGAATATGGCAATGCGCACGAAGCCGGCGACGGCACCGTCCCGCCGGGGCTCGAGGACAAGGCCTGGCTTGCGAAAGCCAACTGCCCGGAAATCGCAATCGATGTGACCGAGGAGTAGCGCGGCCACCTGCGCTTTCAGCGAACACGAGCCGAGGGATTCCCTGCCATGACCGACGTCAACCAGCCCACCGCCCATCCACCCGTGACCGACTGGATCCATGATTTCGACCACACCGATCCGCAATGGACGGAGGACCCGTTCCCGATCTGGGACGAGCTGCGCGCCGCGAGTCCCGTGGTGCACACGGAACGCTTCCTCGGCTGCTACCTGCCGACGACCTATGAAGCCGTGCGCGAGATCGCCAACGACACCCAGCACTTCTCCTCACGCCGCATCATCGTCCGCGATGTGCGCCCCGAAGTCGCGAGGAACGCGGCGCCGCCGATCACCTCGGACCCGCCCGAGCACAAGCCGGCCAAGCAATTGCTGCTGCCGCCTTTCACGCCGGACGCGATGAAGAAGCTCGAACCGCGGGTTCGTGCCATCTGCAACGAACTGATCGACGAGTTTATCGCCGACGGCAAGGTCGACGCCGCCGCACGTTACAGCAAATACATCCCGGTTCGGGCGATCGCGCACATGCTCGGCATTCCCGAGAGCGACAGCGACCTTTTCATCAACTGGATTCACATGATCCTCGAGCTCGGCATCAAGGACGAGAGCAAGCTGCTCCAGGCCGTGCAGGAGATGACCGCCTATTTCAGCGGCCACATCGAAACGCGCAAGAACAAGCCCAGCGACGACCTGATCTCCTATCTGATGAACGCCAGGGACAAGCAAGGCAATCCGCTCGAAGACTCCCATGTGCTGGGCTCGCTGCGCCTGCTTCTGATCGCTGGCATCGACACCACATGGAGCGCAATCGGCTCCTCGCTCTGGCATCTTGCGAAGACGCCGGCCGACCGCGCGCGGCTGATCGCCGAGCCCGGGCTGATCCCGACCGCGGTCGAGGAGCTGCTGCGCGCCTATTCGCCGGTGACGATGGCGCGCGAGGTGGTCAAGGAAACCACGGTCTCGGGTTGTCCGGTGAAGCCCGGCAACATGGTGCTGTTGTCCTTCCCGGCCGCCAATCGCGACCCCAAGATGTTTCCGAACGCTGACAAAGTCGTGATCGACCGCCGCGAGAACCGCCACGCTGCCTTCGGCCTCGGCATTCATCGGTGCGTCGGTTCCAACCTTGCGCGAATGGAGATGCAGGTTGCGCTGGAGGAATGGCTGAAGCGGATTCCGGACTTCCGCCTCGATCCGGCAGGCACCGTGACCTGGTCACAGGGCACGGTGAGAGGCCCCCGACAGTTGCCATTTTTGCTGGGAAAGGCGATGTAGGCCTTCCCCAGACAAAAGGAAGCGGAAGGCCGGACGTGACAGAGCAAGCAATCCAACCGGCCTCCGAGACTTTTGACGTCGCCGACGCCGAGCGGCGGATCAAGGCGATCTTCATCGGCTCCATCGGCAACCTCGTCGAGTGGTACGATTTCTACGCCTATACGGCATTCGCGCTCTATTTCGCTCCCGCCTTCTTTCCCGGCAACGACCCTGTCGTGCAGCAATTGAATGTCGCCGTCGTGTTCGCGGCGACCTTCCTGATGCGGCCCCTGGGCGGCTGGTTCTTCGGCTATCTCGCCGACCATTTCGGCCGGCGCATCTCGCTGACCCTGTCCGTCGTCTTCATGTGCTTCGGCTCGCTGATCATCGCGCTGACGCCGACCTATGCCACGATCGGCTTCGCCGCGCCGGTGATCCTCGCGCTCGCCCGCGTTATCGAGGGCCTGAGCCTCGGCGGCGAATACGGCGCCAGCGCCACGTATCTCAGCGAAGTCGCCGATCCCAAGCATCGCGGTTTCTATTCTAGCTTCCAGTACGTCACGCTGATCGGAGGCCAGCTCACCGCGATCATCGTGCTGCTGCTCCTGCAAAAGGTCTTCCTCACACCGGAAGAGCTGAAGGCCTGGGGCTGGCGCATCCCCTTCGCGATCGGCGCGCTGCTGGCGATCTTCGCCGCAGTGATGCGGCGCGGCCTGCACGAGACCGAGGCCTTCGAAGAGGCCAGGAAGGTGGTGAAGACGACCGGCTCGATCACCAATCTGCTGCGCTATCCGCGCGAGCTCTTGCTGGTCGTCGGCCTCACCGCCGGCGGCACCGCGGCGTTCTACACTTTCACCACCTACATGCAGACCTTCGTCAAGCTTTCGGTCGGGCTGACCGAGGACCAGACCACCTTCGTGATCTTCGGCACGCTGATTTTCGCAACCATCCTCCAGCCGATCTACGGCGCGATCTCCGACAAGATCGGCCGCAAGCCGCTGCTGATCTTCTTCGGCGTCGCCGGCACGCTCGCGACCGTTCCGCTGCTGATGGCGCTGAAGGAGACGAAATCGCCCTTCATGGCGTTCATCCTGATCTGCGCCGCCTGGCTGTTCGTTGCTGGCTACACCTCGATCAACGCCGTGGTGAAGGCTGAATTATTCCCGACCAACGTCCGCGCCCTCGGCGTCGGCCTGCCCTATGCCATCACGGTCTCGATCTTCGGAGGCACGGCGCCGGCGATCGCGCTCTATTTCAAAAGCATCGGGCACGAGGAATGGTTCTATTTCTATCTCAGTGGCATCATCTGCCTGTCGCTGATCATCTATTCAACCATGCGCGATACCAAGCACGCCTCCGCAATGCATCGGCACGAGTAGGCCATGACCGACGAGACGCCATCCGACAGCAAGCTGACGCGCACCAAGGAGAAGTGGGCGCGCGAGGGCCGGTTCCTCACCGGCAAGATCACGCGTCCGGAAGATCAGCGCCTGCCGCCCGGTCAGCACCTCACCAAGGACTGGCCGGTGCTCGATCTGGGCGTCGTACCGCCGGTCTCGCGCGAGCGCTGGCGGCTCGACGTCTACGGCGCGATCGAAACCCCCGTGTTCTGGACCTTCGACGAGTTCATCGCACAGAAGCAGGCGCGGTTCACCTCCGATATCCACTGCGTGACGACTTGGTCGCGCTACGACAATGAATGGGAGGGACTCGCGACGCGCGAGCTGCTCGCGGCCTGTCAGCCGCGCGAGGATGCGCGCTTCGTCGTGTTGCATTCCTACGACGGCTACACCACCAACCTCCCACTGGAAGACTTCGCCGCCGAGGACGCGCTGCTCGCCCATAGCTGGTCGGGCCAGCCCCTGAGCGAGGAGCATGGCGGCCCGGTGCGGCTGGTGGTGCCGCATCTGTATTTCTGGAAGAGCGCCAAATGGCTCCAGGCCATCGAATTCCTGACCGAGGACGCGCCGGGCTTCTGGGAAGTCCGCGGCTATCATAACCGCGGCGATCCCTGGGCCGAACAACGCTATTCGGGCGATTAAGTTCTAGCAAGGACGGGGGAAGCCCATGCCGACCGAACGCTTTCAATTCACCGGAGAAGGCGGCCATCAGCTCTCGGCCGCGCTGGAGCTGCCTGACGGCGAGGCCGCGGCGTTCGCGCTGTTCGCGCATTGCTTCACCTGCGGCAAGGACGCGCTGGCGGCCAAGCGCATCGCGGTCGCGCTCGCCGCCAAAGGCATTGCGGTGCTGCGGTTCGACTTCACCGGGCTCGGCTCCAGCGAGGGCGATTTCGCCAATTCGACGTTCTCCTCCAATGTCGCCGATCTCGTGCGCGCGGCCGATCATCTGCGCAGCATCCGCAAGGCGCCGTCGATCCTGATCGGCCACAGCCTCGGGGGTGCCGCGATCCTCGCGGCAGCAGGACAGATCCCCGAAGCCAGGGCGGTCGTGGCCATCGCGGCGCCGTCCGATCCCGCCCACGTCACCGGTCTGTTCAAGGAGCATATCGACAAGATCCGCGCCGAGGGCGAGGTCGAAGTCTCGCTTGCGGGACGTCCGTTCCGGATCAGGCGTGAATTCCTCGACGACATCGCCGAGCACGAGCTGATGAAGGACGTCACCGGCCTGCACAAGGCGCTGCTGGTGATGCATTCGCCTGTCGACGACACCGTCGGCATCGACAATGCGACGAAGATCTTCGTTGCGGCGAAGCATCCCAAGAGCTTCGTCTCGCTCGATCATGCCGATCATCTGCTGACGAAGCCCACCGACGCGCTTTACGCGGCCGACGTGATCGCGGCCTGGGCGAGCCGCTACATTGACGCAGCAAAGCCCGCAAAAGCGATGGATCTACCCGAGGATCCGCGAAAGGTCGTGGTGCAGGAGACCCGCAAGAGCAAGTTCAACCAGATCATCACCGTCGGGCCGCATCATCTGGTGGCCGACGAGCCGGTCGCGGCCGGCGGCGCCGATGCGGGGCCCGGCCCGTATGACTTCCTGCTCGCCGGCCTCGGCGCCTGTACCTCCATGACCATGCGCCTCTATGCCGACCGCAAGTCACTGCCGCTCGAGCGCGTGACCGTCACGCTGAAGCATTCCAAGATCTACGCAAAGGACTGCGAAGAATGCGAGACCCGCGACGGCATGCTCGACCAGATCGAGCGCGACATCACGATGGACGGCGCCCTCGATGCCGAGCAACGCAAGAAGCTGATGGAGATCGCCGACAAGTGCCCGGTGCACCGGACACTGACGTCGGAGATCCGCATCGTGACGAAGGCGGTGGACTAGGCGCCTGCACTAGAAGCACGATGCCATCGTCCGCACGGCCGCGCTGATCTCGCTCTCGCGCCACGCCGCGAAGCCGAGCAGCAGGCCGCGATCGCGGGGCCGGCCAACCGCCAGGCTCGAAAGGGCGCGCGTCTCGACCCCCGCCGCAACCAGCCGCTTCACCGCCGCCTGATCAGTGCGCCCGCGCTTGAGTCGGGCGACGAGCTGGATGCCTCCAGGAGGCACTTCGACCGAGAGCATCCCGCCGAGCTGTCGCTCCAGTTCCTCGACGAGGTGATCGCGGCGCGCGTGATAGAGCCGGCGCATCCGGCGCAGATGTGCGAGGAAATGCCCATCGGCGATGAACTCGGAGAGTGCTTCCTGGATGTGACTCGAAGCGATCAGCCCGATATGCCGCTGCGCGATCTCCAGGGTGCTGGCCAGTGCCGGCGGCGCCACGAGATAGCCGAGCCGGATATCCGGCGTCATCGCCTTCGAGAAAGTGCCGACATAGAACACGCGGCCATGGGCATCGAGTCCCTGCAAGGCCGGCACCGGCCTGCTGTCATAGTGGAATTCGCCGTCGTAATCGTCCTCCACGATCCAGGTCTTGCCGGGCCTGCTCAGGCTGAGAAACTCGGCGCGGCGGGCCAGCGACATCAGCCGCCCCGTCGGATGCTGATGCGAGGGCGTCATGAAGATCAGTTTTGGCGCCGCAAGGCCCGGCATCCGTTGCATACCCTGCTCGTCCAGTCCGATACCGCTCACGCGTGCGCCGGACGCCCGGAAGGCGGCCGCAGCACCGGGATAACCGGGATCCTCGACCCAGACCTCATCGCCGGGCGTGATGATGGTCGCGGCAATCAAGGTCAACGCAGCCTGCGCGCTCGGCAGGATCATGATCTGGCCTGCGGCGGCCCGGACACCCCGGCTGGTCGCCAGATAATCCGCGAGCACCTTGCGCAGGCGCGTCCGGTTGACCGGGCCGAGCTCGCGCCTGGCTGCACGCACGGCATTGCGGCGCAAGCAACGCGCCCAGACCTCGTCCGGAAACTCTCTGAAATCGCCATGCCCCGGGCGCAACGGCCTCAGTGATGCCTGATAGGACATCGGCCAGTCGGTTTGCTTGAGATTCAAGGCCCAGGGCGACAGTCGCGGCTTACCGGAGCGTTCGCGCACCACAGCAGCACCCGCTCCTAGACGATCTCCGCCACCATCGACCGTGACCACCGGACGGCGGCCGTGCGATGCCGCAACATATCCCTCGGCGGCAAGCTGTTCGTACGCATAAGTGACGGTGTTGCGGGAGACACCGAGATCGCTCGCGAGCCGACGGCTCGACGGCAGCGTACGGCCCCTCCCGAGACGGCCGCTCGCGATCAGGTCTCTAAGCTGGCCCGTCAGCTGCGTCACCAGCCCGGCGTCGTCCGTCCGTTTCAAGTCGATCAGAGCGGAGATCACCTCTTCCGAAACTGGCATCTCATTATTCTCCGATCTGGCGCTTTTTCCGGTGCCAGCGGCGATGCTATCCGGCTAACCGGACTGCTTCAAGGACTCCGAGATGAACTCACTTTCCCCCCGCGCGGCCGTCGGCCTGTTCCTCATCGTCGTGCTGGCCTGGGGTGTGAACTGGTCGGTGACGAAGCAACTCGTGGAATTTGTCTCGCCGCTGTGGACCGCCGCGATCCGGAGTTGGATCGCTCTGGTCGGCCTCGTCGTGATCCTCGGACTGAGCAAGAATCTGGTGATCCCGGAACGGCGCGATATACCCGTCATCCTCAGCGTCGCGCTGCTGCACATGACGCTGTTCTCGATCCTCGTCGCGGCGGGCCTGCGCTTCCTGCCCGCGAGCAAGGGCGTCGTGCTCGGCTACACCACGCCGCTCTGGGTCGCACTCGCCGCGCCCATCCTCGGACAGGGCACGTTGACCGCGCCGATGCTTGCCGGCGCCCTGCTCGGGCTGTTCGGGCTTGCCGTCATCCTGAATCCGTTCTCGATCGACTGGACCAATGCAGGCGTCTTGCTCGGCGCCGGCATGGTCATCCTGGCCGCGATCTCCTGGGCCGCGAACATCATCTATATCCGCGCGCATCGCTGGATCGCGTCCCCGCTCCAGCTCCTGCTCTGGCAGGTGCTCGTGGCCACGGTCGTGCTGTCGACACTGGCGATGATCATCGACGGGCTGCCGCAAGTCGACTGGTCATGGCGGCTCGTGTCGCTGTTCCTGTATTCGGGCCTGATCGGGACGGTGCTGGCCTATTGGGCGATGTCGATGGTCAACAAGAGCATCTCGGCGCTGACGACGTCGCTCGGGACCACCGCGACGCCGCTCGTCGGCATCGCCAGTGCCGCGATCCTGCTGGGCGAGCCGATCGACGCGAGCCTTGCCATCGCGGCCGGACTGATCGTCAGCGGCATCGGCCTTGCGACGCTCGGCGACCGACTGCTGCGCGGTCAGGCCACTGCGAGGGGTTGAACCCGCAGCGCACCGCGCAGACCCGCCGTCGTGCCGAGCAGGATGCCGGCGAGCGCCACGAACGACCCGAGCGCAAGCGTCGAGATGCCGGTGAGCCCCTGCCCGATCGAGCAACCGAACGCCATCACGCCGCCGATGCCCATCAGCGCCGCGCCGCTGCCTGAGCGCAGCATGTGACGCGGTGAGGAATAGCCTTCGAGCTTGAACCGGCCCGTAGCGAGCGCCGTCACCAGACTGCCGGCGAAGACGCCGGCCACCGTCGCGATGCCGAAATTCAGCGTCAGACCGGTCGAGAGCATGGCGTATTGCAGCGCATCCGCGATCGGCGCAATGAAGGTGAGCGAGGTCACCGGGACGGGGTTGAAGTCGTCTGCGCCGAGACAGCCGGTGACGTACCAGCCGCCGGCGACGAGCAGGCCGACGACGACACCTGCCGCGATCTGACCCGGCGAACGACGAAACGCTGGGTGCGCGAAGGCGAACAGCATCAGCGCGACGACCGTCGCGGCGGCGGCAAGCGCGCGCGAAAGCGATTCCGTGAGACCGAGCATCATCAGCACGGACGGCAGCGAATTTGCGCCGACAGTCGTTTGCGAGGCCTGGACCAGGGCGATACGCGCCGGCGCGATCAGGCCCTTCAGCGTCATCTGCGCGGCAATGGCGAGCACGATCACGACGACGAAGGAACGGAGATTGCCGCGGCCGAGCAGGACCAGCGCCCGCGAGCCGCAGCCGTTCGACAGCACCATGCCGTAGCCGAACAGCAGGCCGCCGAGGAAGAGCACAGGTACCGAGAACGACTGCTGCAGGTAGATCGACTTGCCGAGGTCGACCATGCCGTTGCCGGCAAGGAGCTGGCTGGCGGCGATCGCCACCGCGATAGCCAACGCATAGCTCCGCACCAGCCGCCCGTCTCCCTTCGCCAGAAAGCCGCGCATGCTGCTCATCAGGCAGAAGCCGCTGAGCAGGCCGACAGCACCGTAGACGAGCCCGATGACGAGACCGGCGAGGATGACGATCTGGGTAACTTCCATCGGCTGTTCTCAGATCTCTCGACACTCTGCGTCATTGCGAGCGCTGCGAAGCAATCCAACCTGTCTCCGCGGATGCTTTTCTGGATTGCTTCGCTGCGCTCGCAATAACGGTGGGTTACGGCTTCAGGATGACCCGGTCGCGCGAGGAGCCGGCGACGGCGACATAGGCCTCCTTGGCGCGCTCGAGCGGATAGACGGCACTCGCCTTGATCGGAAACGGCTTCAGATGTCCGCTCGCAAGGCCCGGACCAAGGTCGCGCAGTACCGCGCCTGTGGCGGCCGACGGCAGGCCCAGCGTGTCGATGCCGACATAGGTGTGCTGGCCGCGGTAGAATTCGAGGATGTTGAACTGCACGATGCGGTCGATCGCGGCGATCAGGATCTGGCGGCCGCGAAGCGCAAGTGATTTGTGCGCGGCCTGGAAGTAGGGATCGCCGACCGTGTTGAAGACGATGTCGGCGCCCTTCCCGCCGGTCAATTCGCGCACGCGTGTAGCAACGTCAATGGCAGAGGCGTCGATCACCTCGACCGGCGCGCTGCTATGCCCCTCGTAGGCTTCCGCCTTGCGCACCACGCCGATGACGCGCGCGCCCTGCCAGGTCGCGATCTGCACTGCGGCCTGGCCGACCTTGCCATTGACGCCCATCACCAGCACGGTCTCGCCGCTCCTCGGAACGCCGGCGCGGCGAAAGCCTTCCATCGCGGTAACGAAGGGCACGCCGATGCCGGCGGTCTCCTCCCAGGACACGGTTTTGGGCTTCTCCACGACAGCATCGGCCTCGACGACGAGATGGCTCGCATGGGTGCCGTCGCGGCGGATGCCGAGATCGCCGGACGAGCCGAACACCTCGCGGCCGACTGTCTCGGCCGGCCCGTCGATCACCACGCCGGCGTAGTCGCGGCCAGGGGTTCGGGGGAACACGGCATAGGGCATCAGCCCGGTCGCGGCCTTGACGTCGGATGGATTGACGGCTGCGGCTTTCACCTCGATCAGAACATCGTTCGGACCGCGCGTGAGTGTCAGGCGCTCCTCGACTGGCGCAAGCGCGGCGGCGCTTTCAGCCTTTGAGGCAAGGCGCACACAGCGTGCTTCGACGGTTTTGGCTTCGGCTGTCGACATGGAAAGACCCGCGATTTCTCGCGGGCCTTGTCGCCCCTGGGCGCGGTCAAGTCAATCCTTGGGCCGCTTGTCGTAGAGCCTCTTGGCCTTGCCGAGCGAACGTTCCAGCGTGGCGGGCGCGACCACCTGCACCCTGGAGCTGATCCCGATCGTGTTCTTGATGTGGGTCGAGATCCGGTCCGCATGGTCGAGCAGACCCCGGCCATCCCAGCTCTCGGGCCGCGCCTCCGCGATGATGGTCAGTTCGTCCATGCGGCCTTCGCGAGTCAGTTCCAGGATGAAGTGCCCGCCGCACCAGTCGGTCGCGAGCAACACCTCCTCGATCTGGGTCGGAAACAGGTTGACGCCGCGCAGGATGATCATGTCGTCGGAGCGGCCGGTCACCTTCTCCATCCGCCGCATGCCGGGCCGCGCCGTGCCCGGCAGCAGTCGCGTCAAATCGCGGGTGCGATAGCGGACCACCGGAAAGGCTTCCTTGGTGAGCGAGGTGAACACCAGCTCGCCCTTCTCCCCGTCCGGAAGCACCGCGCCGGTCTCGGGGTCAATCACCTCGGGGTAGAAATGGTCCTCCCAGATGTGCAGCCCGTCCTTGGTCTCGATGCATTCCTGCGCGACGCCGGGGCCGATCACCTCGGAAAGACCGTAGATATCGGTCGCGTCCATGTCGAAGGCGTCCTCGATCTCGCCGCGCATCGCATTGGTCCAGGGCTCGGCGCCGAAGATGCCGATCTTGAGCGAGCACTGGCGCGGGTCGAGCTTCTGGCGCTTGAACTCGTCGAGGATCGCCAGCATGTAACTCGGCGTCACCGTGATGATGTCAGGCCGGAAGTCGTTGATGAGCTGCACCTGCCGCTCGGTCATGCCGCCGGAGATCGGCACCACCGTGCAGCCGAGCTTTTCTGCGCCGTAGTGCACTCCTAGCCCGCCAGTGAAGAGCCCATAGCCGTAGGCGTTGTGGATGATCATCCCAGTGCGCCCGCCGGCGGCGCGGATCGAGCGCGCCATCACCTCCGACCAGGTGTCGATATCGCGCTGGGTATAGCCGACGACGATGGGCTTGCCCGTGGTGCCGGAAGAGGCATGCACGCGCACCAGCTTCTCGCGCGGCACGGCGAACATGTCGAAGGGATAGTTGTCGCGCAGGTCCGTCTTCGCCGTGAACGGAAATTTCGCGAGATCGGACAGCTCACGAAAGTCGGACGGATGCACGCCGGCGTTGTCGAAGGCCTTGCGATAATGCGCGACATTGTCGTAGGCGTGCTTCAGCGACCAGGCCAGCCGCTGCTTCTGCAGCGCCATGATCTCGTCGCGCGAGGCGCGCTCATGTGCGTCCATCTCGGCGCTATAGGTACCGGCACCTTCCTTGAGCCTCGTCAGAGCCATCCTCGTTTCCCCACATTGGTTTGTTCTTTCCTTTGGTCTTATTGATCTGGCGCCGGCAGCCACGTGCCGGGAATGACGCGAGAATGTCCGCGGAATTCCGCGATGACAGTGTCGCGCGCAGTCACGCGCACGTCGTAGATGCCGGAACGGCCGCCGCGAGTGATCTCCCGCGCCTTGGCGATGAGACGATCGCCAAGCTTGCCCGGCTTGATGAAGGTGATCTGGCCCTGCGCCGCCACCACGCGCTCATTGTGCGAATTGCAGGCGAACGCGAAGGCGGAGTCGGCGAGCGTGAAGATGAACCCGCCATGAGCGATGCGCTGGCCGTTGACCATGTCCGGACGCACCGTCATGGCGAGCGTTGCGAAGCCCGGGCCGATCTCGACGATCTCCATGCCGAGACCCTTGGACGCATCGTCCTCCGCCCACATCGCGTCAGCGCAGGCGCGGGCAATATCCTCAGGCGACAGGGCGGCTTTGACGTTCACGCGCTTCTCCGGGCCAGATGCTCGCACATGATGTTCTGCTGGTTGGCTCAAGCTGTCAAATAATGCGACGCATTTGCATTCATGGGGTCTGATCTGCCCGATCAGACATGGTCATAATCGACGACGACACGCTCGGACGATGGTTTTGCCTGGCAGGTCAGGACGAAGCCGGCCTTCAGCTCCCACGGCTCCAGCGAATAGTTGATGTCCATCGGCGCCTCGCCCTCGACCAGCTTGGCGCGGCAGGTCGAGCACATCCCGCCCTTGCAGGCGAAGGGCAAATCGATCCCGGCACGCAGCGCGGCATCGAGGATCGCCTCATCCTCTGCGACGGGCACGTCGCGCCGCTTGCCGTCGATGATCAGCGACGCAATCGCCTTCGGCGGCGCATCCGGCGCAGCGGCTTTCTTCGGCCGCGGCTTGCCGCCGAATTCAGAGACGAAGCGCTCGACGTGGATACGCTCTTCGGCAATGCCGAGATCGCGGCAGGTCGCCTCGATCTCCTCGCTCATGCCAAGCGGGCCGCAGATGAAGACGTGATCGACGCTCCCCGCCGGCACCAGCGAGCGCAGCAGCACCCTCACCTTGTCGCCGTCGAGACGGCCATGCAGGATCGGGATGTCCTGCTCCTCGCCGGAGATGACGTGGAAGAGCGAGAGGCGATCGATGAAGCGATCCTTCAGCTCCTCGAGCGCTTCGAGGAACATGATGTTGTCGGTGGTACGGTTGCCGTAGAACAGGAAGAAGCGGCTGTCCGGCTCGCGGGCAAGCACACCCTTCACGATCGACAGGATCGGCGTGATGCCGGAGCCGGCGGCAAAGCCGACATGGATGCGCGCGCGATCGGCCGGCGGGACCACGCCGAAGCGGCCGGTCGGCGTCATCACGTCGAGCTCATCGCCGCATTTCAGCTCGTCCGCCGCCCAGCTCGAGAACGCCCCGCCGTCGACCTTCTTCACGGCGATGCGGATCTCGCCGTCGTCGGGGCCGGAGCAGATCGAATAGGAGCGGCGCACCTCTTCGCCATCCAGCATCGTGCGGAGCGTGAGATACTGGCCGGGCGTGAAGGCGTAATCGCGAGCGAACTCGCCGGGAATGGCGAAGGTCATCGAGACCGCGTCGGACGCCTCGCGGCGGAGGTCATTGACGGCCAGGCGATGGAAGCGCGGTGCGGCTGCGGACATTACGGACACCCTTGTTCGGTCTCTCTGTCGTCATTGCGAGCGAAGCGAAGCAATCCAGAGTCCTTCCACGGAAGCAGTCTGGATTGCTTCGTCGCAAGAGCTCCTCGCAATGACGACGGGGTTGGCATCGTGCGCCTCAATGACACTTGAAGTAATCGAAGGGTTCGCGGCAGGCCTTGCAGCGCCAGAGCGCCTTGCAGGAGGTCGAGCCGAATTCGGACAGCAATTCGGTCTTGTCGGAGCCGCATTGCGGGCACGCCACGGCCTGCCCGCCGAACAGCGCGCGGCGCGAGCTCGACGCTTGCGGCGGCGCGATGCCGTAGGCACGCAGCTTCTGGCGCCCGTCCTCGCTCATCCAGTCGGTGGTCCACGCCGGCGACAGCACGGTTCGCACCTTCGGATGACGGAAACCGGCGCGCTCCAGCGCCAGCTCGATTTCCAGCGCGATCATGTTCATCGCCGGACAACCCGAGTAAGTCGGGGTGATTTTGACTTCGACCAGGTCGCCGTCGAGGACGATCTCACGGAGCACGCCGAGATCGGCGATGGTCAGCACCGGGATTTCTGGATCGACCACGCTTGCCGCAGCATCCCAGGCCCGCCGGCGCAGCTCGCTGTCGCGCTCCAGCACGCTCACCATGTCAACCCCGGAAAGGTGCGCTGCATCGATTGCAGCTCGGAGAGGAGATGGCCGAGATGTTCGCTGTGCCGACCCGTACGGCCGCCCTGCTGCATCCAGTTGTTCTGCGGCAAGACGAGCGTGGCTTCGCTGACGACATCGGAGATCGTCTGCAGCCAGCGACCGCGCAAGGTCTCGGGATCGACGGCGATGCCGGCCTGGATCAGGGCGCGCTCGCCGTCGTCGACCGAGAACATCTCGCCGGTGAAAGCCCAGAGATGATCGATCGCGGCTTGCGCCCGCCGGTGACTTTCGTCTGTGCCGTCCCCGAGCCTGATGATCCATTCCGAGGCGTGGCGCAGGTGATATGCGCTCTCCTTCTCGGACTTAGCGGCAATGGCGGCAAGCGTCGTATAGCGCGAGCTCATCATGGCACGCCAGCAAAGGTCGGCGAAGGCGGAATAGAAGAACTGCCTCACCAGCGTCTGGGCAAAGTCGCCATTCGGCTGCTCAACCAAGAGCAGATTGCGGTACTGCCGCACGTCGCGCAAGTAAGCGAGCTTGTCCTCGTCGTTATCCCTACGTTCGGCCTTCGCAGCAAAGGCGTAGAGCTCCCGTGCCTGGCCGATCAGGTCGAGCGCGATGTTGGAGAGCGCCATGTCCTCTTCCAGCATTGGCGCGTGCCCGCACCATTCCGACAGCCTGTGACCGAGGATCAGCGCATCGTCGGCGCGGCGCAGTGCGTAGAGCACCAGCGGCGTTTCGGAGACCTGGATGTTGGCGACGGCCATCACATGTGCCCCACTTCTTCCGGCACCTCGTAGAACGTCGGATGCCGGTAGATCTTCGACTCCGCCGGCTCGAACATCATGCCCTTCTCGGCGGGATCGCTCGCGGTGATCGCGCTCGACGGCACGACCCAGATCGACAGGCCCTCGCCGCGACGGGTATAGATGTCGCGGGCGGCTTGCAGGGCCATGGTCGCGTCGCTGGCATGCAGCGATCCCACATGCTTGTGCGCGAGCCCGTTGCGGCTGCGAATGAAGACCTCCCACAGCGGGGTGTTCGGCGTGGCCATCTTGATCTCCCTATTCTGCAGCCTGCGCGGTCTGACGCCGAGCGCGCTTGGCGGCATAGGCGGCTGCCGCCTCGCGCACCCAGGCGCCCTCCTCGTGTGCCTTGCGGCGCGCGGCCATGCGGTCGCGGTTGCAGGGGCCATTGCCGGCGAGCACCTGCTTGAATTCGGTCCAGTCGATCTCGCTGTAGCGCCAGTGCCCGTCCGCATCCTGCGTCATGCCGGGATCGGGAATGGTGAGGCCGAGATATTGCGCCTGCGGCACGGTGGCATCGACGAATTTCTGGCGCAGCTCGTCATTGGAGAAGCGCTTGATCTTCCACCTCGTCGAGGTGTCGCTGTGCTGGCTCGCGACATCCGGCGGGCCGAACATCATCAGCACCGGCCACCACCACCGGTTCAGCGCATCCTGCGCCATCGCTTTCTGCTCGTCGGAGCCGCGGCACAGCGTCAGCATGATCTCGTAGCCCTGGCGCTGATGGAAGGATTCCTCCTTGCAGACGCGGATCATCGCGCGCGCATAGGGGCCATAGGAGCAGCGGCACAGCGGGATCTGGTTCATGATCGCGGCGCCGTCGACTAGCCAGCCGATCGTACCGATGTCGGCCCAGGTCAGCGTCGGATAATTGAAGATCGAGGAGTACTTTGCCTTGCCCGCGAGCATCGCGTCGACCAGCTCCTCGCGCGAGGCGCCGAGCGTCTCGGCTGCCGCGTAGAGATAGAGCCCGTGGCCGCACTCGTCCTGCACCTTGGCGAGCAGCGCGGCCTTGCGGCGCAACGTCGGCGCACGGGTGATCCAGTTGCCTTCGGGCAGCATGCCGACGATCTCGGAATGCGCGTGCTGGGAGATCTGGCGTGTGAGCGTCTTGCGGTAGGCCGCCGGCATCCAGTCGTTCGGCTCGATGCGTTCCTCTGCATCGATGCGGGCCTGGAACTCCGCAGCCTTCGCCGCGTCCTCGAGACCGCGATCCTCGGTCTCGGCCGTGTTCAGCGCCTGGGTATACATGCGCATCCTCCCGATTTATAGGGAGATAATATATAACAAAAATTACATCATGCAAGATATTTCTGTAACATAAAGATCAAGCATCGAACCTCCGTTCCAGGAGCTTCCGGGCCGCCGGCAACGGCCCCTTCTCGTTGCTTCCATGGCCGTCGAGCCATTGTTCCGATGCAACGAGGAGCGCACGATAGATCTCGGCGCAGAGCGCGCGGGCCGCCCTTCCCGGCCAATCCGCGGGCAACAGGCCTTCGGGCAGCAGCGGGTCGCGCAGCACGACACGGCGATAGTAGTGGATCAACAGGATCCGCGCGGTGAAGGCATCGGCCTCGGACAATTCAGTACCGCGCGCGATCGCGGCGCGCAGCGGCTCGAACGTCTTCATGAATTTCAGATAGGCATCCGCGGTGCGATCGAGCGGCCAGCTCGCGCTGAGCAGACGCCGCCCGCTGTCATCCTCCGCCGAGACTTCGAGGCGGATGGCGCCCGCAGCCTCGTCCGGCACCGGCACGCCCGACGGCGCGACCCACACACCCGGCAGCGGACTGCCGAAGCCGGCATTGCGCAGCGCCTCGCGCGAGGCGTCGCGGTCCTCGCCATTGCCGATCAGCAGCAGCTCGAAACGCCCGGTCCAGTCGGACGGCGGCGGATCGTAGATGTGGCGCGTGGCAGATTCAAACGTCTGCCTGCCCTTGTCGGCCAGGCGATAGAAACTGTTCCGACCGACCTTCTCGCGCGTCAGCCAGCCGTCGGCAGCAAGCCGCGACATCGCGGTACGAACAACGCCGCTGTCGATATCCAAGCCTTCGAAGAATTCCAGCAGCGTCCCCAGCCACACCGAGCCGCCGCGCGGCACGATGGCATCGCCGAACACGGTGATGACGATGGAGCCGGTGCGCGACGGCTCGCGCTTGAGCTGGTCGATGATGCGGGAGAGCGGATGCGCCATGCACGAGCCATAGCGCGTTTGATGCGGGCGCGACAATGGACGGGGACGACGCACTTTCTCTCCCTCTCCCCGTTCTTACGGGGAGAGGGTTGGGGTGAGGGGCCGCCTCGGCAAACACGGTAACAGACGGACTCGCGGAGAGTCCCCCTCACCCGGAATTTGCTATTCGCAAATTCCGGCCTCTCCCCGCAAGCGGGGCGAGGTGAAGAGGAGCGCTATCGATGCGAATCGGGGTAGGCGAGGCTGCGCCAGCCGCTGCGGTCGAACGGACGCCACTGGCCTTCCTTCTGCGCGAGGCGATCGGCCACGGCATAGACGACGGCCGGATGATGGCCCATGCCGCAATGGCTGCTCTCGACCTCGATGCTCTCGGTCTGCGCGCCCGCCTTCTCCATGCAGCCCTGCCAGGCGCAGACACCGTCGGTGCGGCTGAAGATGGCGGTGGTCGGCACCGGCGGCGGAGCGGCAAGCTCGCCCCCGAAACGCGGATCGACCTCGTCGGACTTCCGCCCGCTCGCCCATTCGTAGACGCGCCAGGCGTTGGTCGAGCGCGGATCGCCGGCGAAGGGACTGCCGAGCGTGATCACCTGGCGCACGCGCTCCGGCATCATCTTGGCGAGTTGGCGGGCATAGAGACCGCCGAGGCTCCAGCCGACCAGGCTGATCCTGCGGCCGTGCTTGTCGTTGAGCTCCTGGACCAGATCGACCATGGCATCCTGCACGCCCTCGCGCAGGCCGTAATTGCGACCCTGACGCCAACCGCTCACCGCATAGCCCTTGCTCGTCAAAAACGCGCGCAGCGCACGCGTCGACGCATCGGAAGCCACAAGGCCCGGCAGCACCAGCACCGGATGCCCATCTCCGCGCGGCGCAAGGCTCAACAGCGGCAGCGCGCCGAGGAATGCGCCGAACTCGTGGATCGCGCGCCCTTCCAGAAACATCAGGGTACGGGACGGCGGACGCAGCGTCTGGGCAGTTGCGGTCATCGATGTTTCCCTCTGGGAAGACTTCTGGAAAGGACGCCGGCTGCGATGCCGGCAATCGGCATGAATTCCAATGCACCGGCTTCTCGAACGTTCCGCAGCGCAACATGAATCAGCTAGGTGGCCGGTTCCAGACATTCAAGCGGGAGAGATGCGCGGCGGCAATAGGCCCGCGCGGTAATGCCGACGGCCGTGACGCGAAAGTCACAGCAATCGAAGCAGGAATTCTGCGGAGTAGAGTGCGAGACCGGCGAGACCGCCGATCAGCGAGCCATTGAAGCGGATGTATTGCAGGTCGCGCCCGATGTTGATTTCGATCAGCGTAATCAGCTGCGTCATATTCCACGCCTTGACCTGATCGGAGATGAAGGTGGAGACGCCGCTCTTCTGGTCGGCCACGAAGCTGCGCAGCATCGCCACCAGGCCCTTGTTGATCTCGCCGCGCAGTTCGGCATCGCCTGCGAGCGCCTCGCCGGCCGCGACGAACATGCCGGCGAGATGATGCTGCAGCACCTGCGTCTCGCCGCTCGCGCTGCGCTCGATGAAGGAGCGCGTGTTGGCCCAGACGGTGCGGGCGAGTTCGGCAAGCTCGGGACGCGCGAGCAGATCGCGCTTCAAGCCGTCGATGCGATCGATATAGGCTTGATCGGTGCCGAGCCGATCGACGAAGCTCAGCACCATGCGATCGAACTCGCCGCGGAACGGATGCTTGGGATCGCTGCGCACCTCATTGAAGAAAGCGGTGGCTGAGGCCACGATCTTGTTCACCAGAAACTTGTCGGCGCGATAGAGCTTGAGCAGGGTCGGCAATTCCGCGCGCACTTTCTCGCGGATCATCGCCATCGTTTCCTTCTGGTTCAGCGTGTCGTGCATCACGCGCAGGAGATCGCCGAACAGGATCTGGTGCCGCCCCTCCGCCACGAAGCCGCGCAGCGTGCCGGCCGCGAGCGGCGCCAGATCGATCGCCTGGAGCTGCGATGACATGCGGCGGATGACGAAGCTCATCAGGCCGGAGCTTTCGGTGGCGGAAACGGCCTCCGGCAGCAGGCGCAACGCGAACCGCGCCAGATCATCGCTGCGCTTGCGGTCCCGCAGCCAGTCCGCAACGAAGAAGCCGAAATCGATCTCCTTCAGCTTGGCCTCGACGGGGCCGGCCTCCAGGAAATGCACCTGGATGAATTCGCCGAGCTTGTCGGCGATGCGAGCCTGATTGCTCTGGATGATCGCCGTGTGCGGGATCGGCAGGCCGAGCGGCCGCTTGAACAGCGCGACCACCGCATACCAATCGGCGAGACCACCGATGGTCGCCGCTTCCGCGAAGGCTGCAACGAAGCCGAACACGGGATGCACGGGCAGAAGCCATTTCGCGACCACGAACAGCGCGAGTGTCGAGGCCAGCACCAACGTCGCCAGCGCTTTCACACGGCGTAACTCGGCCGCGCGTTCGGCATCGCCGGGGGCGTCGAAGGAGAAGGTGTCGGGTGGAGTCATGACGGTTTGAGAGTACGTCATTCCGGTGCGATGCGAAGCATCGAACCCGGAATCTCGCTCCACAACCTCTGGATTCCGGGTTCGCCCTTCGGGCGCCCCGGAATGACGGTGGATGTGCTTACGGCAGCTCAAACAAAAGGCCCGCCGAAGCGGGCCTCAAATTCAGTTTCTACTCATGGGTCAAATCAGGCGGTCTTGTTGTAGACCTTGGCGAAATTGTCCTGAGCGGACTTCGCACCGTTGGCGGCGAGGTTGCCGAGATAGTCGGCGGTCGCCTTGGCACGCGAGACGAACACTTCGCCGCGGGAGCGGAGCAGGCTCGACTGGATCTCGACGGCTTCGCTGATCGACTTTGCCGATGCCAGCTTGTCGATGCCCGAGAAGAACGCCTCGGCGTCCTCGTAGATCGCCTGCTGGATATTGCGGCTGATCTTGCCGGCCTCGGCGACGGATTCGGCCACTGCGTTCTCGACAGCGGCGGTTACCCGCTCGGAGCCGGCGAAGGCCTCCGCGGCACGGTCCTTGGCAGTGTTGGCAGTCTTCTTGACGAATTCGCGGGCGGCCTCGGGAACTTCCAGATTCTGGATGTTCTTGAAAGCGTCCTTGAAGCCCTCGAAAGCGGTGTTGGTTTCAGTGGTCATGGGGTCCTCTCCATCCTCATTGATCTGAGCTATGGGCTCACCCCGTCCTCATTGGCCCGGGGCAACCATTTCTATGGCATAGTTAATTGTGCGACGCAACATTCATATTGCGACGCACCATCACAAAAATGTGATAGGCCTCGACAAGAGGCATCATGATGCCTCTTTAGCCAACAGGTCCGATGATCGGCCCGATTTGAGCCGAATGCTGAGCGGGCGCTCCTAGTGCTGGACAGCGCCCGGCACCCCATAAGCCTCCATCTGGGCCTGGACCTGCGCGATGTTGTGACCGAGCACGACGATGTCGTGGGTCTTGCCGTCGACATCCCGGACATGGTCGCGCAGCAGCGCCTCGGCCTTGAACCCGAGGCTTTCGAACAGGGCGATCGCCGCCTGCTGATCGACGGTCATCTGGACCGAGAGCTTCTCCAGGCCGGCGCCGAGCGCGAGTGCAAAGGTCTCCTGCGAGAGCGCCTTGCCCACTCCCTTGCCGCGGACATCGGGCGAGACCACCATCCGGATCTCGCCGACATGCGGCGACCAGGAATGCGGATCGCGCACCAGCGTGCCGCACCCGACCACCCTGCCCTCTCTCACCGCGAGCAGGCTCTGGATCGCGCCGCGCTGGATCTCCTTGACCCATGCAGACAGGACCTTCGGCTCGCTGATGTTGCGGGGGAGGAACAGCAGATCGTGGGTCAGCAGGCCCTTGCCGAAGGCCAGCACGGCGGCCTCGTCCGCAGGCGACATCAAGCGGATCTCGATGTCGCCGGCCTCGGTCTCGACCTGACGCGGGTAGGAACGCTGCTCACTCATGTCGATCTCTTTCCCAGCCAGGAATCCAGTTTCGGCCATAGTCGCTTCACCGCGTTGGCGCCCGCGACGAGAGAGACGTGACCACCCTTCAGGATCACCTCCTCCTTATCCGCCGAGCCGACCTTGGCGATCAGATGCTTGGCGGCCTCATACGGCACGATGTGGTCGTGCTCGGCGACCGCATGCAGGATCGGCACCGTGATATCGTCCAGCCGCGCCGCCCGGCCGCCAACCGACATGGTGCCGTTGAACAGCTTGTTGTCCCACATCAGGTCCTTGGTGATGGCTCGGAAATACTCGCCCGCCAGCGGCAGCGTGTCGGTCGCCCAGCGGTCGAACATGCGGTAGGACTTGACGAACTCGTCGTTCCAGATGTTCTCCCAAAGCTGGATCTGGCTCGCCGTGCGCGAGGCCGGGCGCAGCATCTCGAACGAGGACAGGATCATCTCTGGCGGCACGTTTCCCACGCTGTCGACGAGACGATCGACGTCGAAATAGCGGCGATCGGAGAAATTCGAAAACAACTTCATCTCGCGGAAGTCGATCGGCGTGGTGAAGCAGATCAAATTATTCATCGGCCCATCCTTGTGGATCGAGCCATAGAGCAGCGACAGCACGCCGCCGAAGCAATAGCCGATGACGGAGACGTCCTGCTCGCCGGAATCGGCTTGCACGCGGCGGATGCAGTCTGGGATGAAATCAAGGACGTAGTCCTCCATGCGCAGGTTCTTCTCCTCCGGCCGCGGGGCGCTCCAGTCCAGCATGTAGACGTCGTAGCCGCGCCTCAGCAGGAACTCGATGAAGCTCTGGCCGGGCACGAGGTCGAGGATATAGCCGCGGTTGGTCGTCGCCATCACGATCAGCACCGGCACGCGGTAGATCTCGTCCGACATCGGCCGGTAGTGATAGAGGCTCATGGTTCCGCGCGAATGCAGCACGTCCTTCGGTGTCGAGCCGAGCGAAGGGCCCGAGGTCGAGAAATACTCGACGCCCTTGATGCTGCGCTGGATCGCGCGCTGCACCTCGGACTGGATGCGCTCCGGGATGGACGCGAAATCGAGTCCCGTCGGCGCGTTCATTTTTGGTCTCCGCCTTCGGACGGCGGACGTTTCGTCCGCGGCGGCCGCGGAGCAGCGCCGCCCTGCTGCGCACCCGAACCGGCCGACATCTGGCTCAGCATCGACTTGATCTCGCCGAGTTGGCCTTCAATCGACTGAAGCCGTTCCGCGATACCGGTCATCTGCTCGCGGCTCGGCAGGTTCATGGAGAGCAGGTATTTCTCCATGAGATCGCCAAATTGCTTCTGAGCACCTGCAGCAACGCCGCCGGCGCGGTTCACGGCTTGCGAGAACTCGGGCGTCTCCATTGCCTTGGTCGCGAAGGAGTTGAAACCCTTCTCCATCTCGCCGACCATCTTCTGCCACAAGGCGACCGGATCGGTGATCTTGTCGGTCATCAGCATCCTCCCATGTGGAGGGCTTTTCACCCTTCTTTTCTCGCCATACCACACCGTTGCGAGATGCCGGTCAACCGGCAAGCAGCGGGCGCCGTGTCGCGCTCGCGGCTTCTTCGCGGAACGAAACCGTGCGATACAGCGGCGACCAGCAGGAGGGACCGCGCCCGTGACCGCCCATCAGCCGCCCCACACCGTCCGCGCCAACGGCATCGACATCTGCTACGAGACCTTCGGCAGCGACAATGCCGAGCCGCTGCTGCTGATCATGGGGCTCGGGGCGCAGATGCTCCATTGGGACGATGCGTTCTGCGAGCAGCTCGCCGCGCGCGGCTTCCGCGTGATCCGCTTCGACAACAGGGACATCGGCAAGTCGAGCCATCTCACGGGCGGCAAGCGCCTGACCCCGCTCGAGCTGCTGAAGCTGCGTTTCCTCAGGATTCCTGTGGCCGCAACCTACAAGCTGATCGACATGGCCAAGGACACGGTCGGCTTGATGGATGCACTCGGCATCAAGTCGGGGCATCTGGTCGGCGCCTCCATGGGCGGCATGATCGCACAGGAGGTGGCGCTATCGTTTCCGCACCGCGTGCATTCGCTGACATCGATCATGTCCACCACGGGCAATCCACGCATACCGCCGCCAACCCGCGAGGCCGCCGCGATGCTGATGGCGCCGCCGCCACGCAGCAAGGAGGAGTTCATCGTCCGCTTCGGCCAGACCTGGAAGATTTTGCGCGCCGGGCATTTCCCGGAAGAGGAAGCGCTCGATCCTGGCCGCGCCGAGCGCGTCTTCGCGCGCGGGCTCAATCCGGCCGGCGTCGGCCGCCAGCTCCGCGCCGTGCTTGCCTCCGGCAGCCGCAAGGAACGCCTGCATAGCGTGAAGACGCCGACGCTGGTAATCCACGGCACGGTCGATCCGCTGGTCCATCCCGAAGGTGGCAAGGACACAGCGGCGTCAATCCCGAATGCGAAGCTGCTGATGATCGAAGGTATGGGTCATGCCCTGCCGATGCGGTTCTGGCCCGAGATCATCGACGCGATCGACAAGCACGCGCACGGGGCAGCGGCGCAGGCGGCTTAGGTCTTCCGCGCGATCCAGATCACGTGGCGCGCGCCGCCGCCTCTGCCGGTGGCGCGGACGTTGATTTCGTTGACGTGGAAGCCGGCGCTGCCGAGCCGCTTGGTGAAGGCCGGGTTGGGGCCCGACGACCACACCGCGAGCACGCCGCCCGGACGCAGCGCCGTCTTCGCCGCCTTCAACCCGCTCGCATCATAGAGGGCATCGTTGCCTTTCCGGGTCAGCCCTTCCGGCCCGTTATCAACGTCGAGGAGAATGGCATCGAACGCCGAGCGCTGCGCGCGGATAATCTCGCCGACGTCAGTTTCCCGGATGCTCACCCTGGCATCATCGAGACTGTCGCCAAAGACCTCCGCCATCGGACCTTTCGCCCAGGCCACCACCGCGGGCACGAGCTCGGCGACAATGATCTTCGCCTTGCTTCCGAGCACAGCGAGCGCCGCACGCAGTGTAAACCCCATGCCGAGGCCACCAATGAGGATGACGGGTTTCGCGACCTGCTCGATCTGCTTTGCCGCGAGCGTCGCAAGCGCGGCCTCCGAGCCCGACAGGCGATTGTTCATCAGCTCGTTGGTGCCGAGCTTGATGGAAAACTCCTTGCCCCGCCGCATCAGGCGGAGCTCCTCGTTGGAGCCGGGGATCTTGGCGGTGTCGATCTTTTCCCAGGGAATCATGCCAGACGTTTAGCACGATCGGGCGGGCCGTCACCCACCCGCCCAGACATCCAGCACATACCGGTTCTTCGCGCCCATCTCCTCGATCCAGCGCGCAGCCGCGGCAGCGTCGCTGCCGGTCTTCTCGCGCTGGATCGCAACCAGCGCGGCCTTCACATCGGGCTCCATCCTGCCGCCGTCGCCGCAGACATAGATGATGGCGCCCTGCTCGATCAATGGCCAGGCCTTGTCCTTCTGGGCGGCGAGCACATGCTGCACATAGGTCTTCGGTCCATCCGCGCGCGAGAATGCCGTGAAGAGCTCGGTGATGCTGTCGGCCGCCAGTGCCTTCAGCTCATCGGCATACAGAAAATCCTGATCCGGGTGACGGCAGCCAAAGAACAGCATGGCCGGGCCGAGCGCGGCGCCTCTGACCTTGCGCGCGGCGCGCTCCTGGAGGAAGCCGCGGAACGGCGCAAGCCCCGTGCCCGGTCCGATCATGATGATCGGCACGGAGGGATCATCGGGAAGCCGGAAACCGGCCTTGGTCTCACGCACGGTGGCGTAAATCACGTCGCCCACACGCCGGTTGGCGAGATAGTTCGAGCAGATGCCCTTGTAAGTGCCCCGGCCCGAGGCGGCCGGCCCCTCGACCACGCCAACGGTGATGCTGCAACGCGCCGGATCGACCGATGGCGATGACGAGATCGAGTAATAGCGCGGGGCCAGCAGCGAGAGCATCTCCAGATAGACGTGGAACGGCAATTCGCAGGCGGGATATTCGAGCAGCAGATCGAACACCGATTTGCGCCTGGCCAATATCTCGCCGTGATAGCGCTCCAGCGTTTCAAGCTCCTCGCCGACGAAGCCCAGCAGCTTCGGCTTGGTCACAGGGCACCGGGTGTGCTCCGCCATGATCTGGATCTGCTTGCGCGTCGCGACCTGCTGAAGTTCGACGAACTCGCTGAGCAGGCGGCCGACCGACACGGCCTCGCCGACCGGCAATTGCGCACGACGGCCCTCGGCGACCTGCAATCTGATCTGGTCGGCGGGCAGGAATCCGAAGCGGCGGGCCACCGAATCCACCAGCGTCGGGTCGTTGCGCGGAACCACGCTCAAATGATCGCCGACGCGGTAGGTGATGTTGGCGGGCAGCTGCACCTCGATGTGACGCGTCGAACGCTCCGACGGATTGGGGCCGCTCTTGTTCTGAAGCTCGTCGTTGGTCAGCACCTTCATCGCCACCGCGCCGCCCTGGGCGACGATGGTGTTGACGGCGGTCACCGCCACCGGCTCGATCGCGTAGAGCGGATCGTCCTCGGCGGTGCGGGTGAAATTCCAGTCGATACCGAACTCCTTGGTCGCGACCTGGGCTGCCGCCGGGAACCATTTTTGGAACTGGCCGTCGAGATCGCTGCGCGCATCACCCTCGCCGCGCGGATAGACCGCGCGCGCGCCATGCTTCGACAATTGCTCATCGATGAAGCGCGGCACCGATTGATAGGTCGCGGCCCAGTCGCTGTTGCCGCAGCCGAACACCGCATAGCGTACGCCGGCAAAGACGTCCTTCGGCAGATCCTCACCGAGCCATTTGACGAACTGCGTGGCGTTGTCGGGCGGCGCCCCGTTATAGGAGGCGCAGATGATCAGCACACCGCCCTCCTGCGGCAGCTTGCCGACATAGTCGTCGAGCGGTCCGAGATGCACGGCAAAGCCGTTGATCTCGGCGAGGTCCGCCATGCGCGTCGCCAGCTCTTCGGCCGTGCCGAGATTGGAGCCGTAGAGCACCAGCATCGGCGTGTTATGGCCCGGGCGCGCGGTCGGCTGACGCGGCGCCTTCGGCGCCAAAGCCGCCGCAGCGACCGGCCCACCATAGGCGCCGCGCTCGCGATCGGCGCGCGGACGCACCTTGATCTTGAAGCCTTCCGGCTTGATCGTCAGCGTTTCCTTCAGGTGCATCTGATAGCGCTGATGGTCGATCAGCTTGAAGCGCTGGAGGATCATGCCAAGCGCGAGCGCAGCCTCGTGCATGGCGAAGCCACGGCCGATGCAGGCGCGCTGGCCGTTGCCGAACGGCTTCCACGCATTGATCGGCCGTTTCGCTTCCGCCTCGCGGCTGAAATTCTCGGGATCGAACACGTCCGGGTTCGGCCCCCAGACAGAGGGATCGCGATGCAGCGCGGTCACCAGGATGGTGGTGAAAGTGCCCTTTCTGAGCTTGTACTTGCCGCCACCGATGCTCTCGTCCTTGAGCGGCGAGATGCCGTAGGCCGGCGCGGGCGGCCACAGCCGCAGCGCCTCCTTCAGGATCTGCGTGATGTAGGTGAGCTGCGTCACCTGCTGATAAGTCGGCTTCGCATTGACATCGGGGCCGAAGACGCGATCGACCTCGTCATAGGCCTTCTTGAGAATGTCGGGGTGCTTGAGCAGCGCATAGAGCGTGTAGGACAACAGGCCGCTGGTGGTCTCGTGGCCCGCGATCAGGAACGTGTTGATCTGGTAGCGGATATTGACGTCGTCGAGCTGCTCGCCGGTCGCGCGGTCGACGCCGGTCATCATCGCCGCGAGCATGTCCTTCTTGTCGTCGATCCCCTCCGCGATCTTGCGACGCTCGGCGATGATCTCGTCGACCATCTTGTTCATGAAGGCGACGTCTTGGGCCAGCGTCCTGCGGCGCTTCTGCATCCAGAGCTGCTCGAATGGCAGGCCGCGCGTCATCATGATGGTTTCGAGAGAGCGCACCAGCGATTCGACGAAGGGATGGTAGTCGCGCCGGTAGAACGAGTTGAAGCGGTATTCGAAGCCGCACAGGCCGATCGTATCCAGCGTCAGCGCGGTCATGTCGTGGACGACGTCGATCTCGTCATCGGCGTTGAGCCGCCCCCATTTCTGGACGAGCTGCTCGGCGATATCGACCATGCTCCCGTGGTAGGACTGCATGGCGCGGTTGCCGAACGGCTGGAGCAGGATGTTGTGCGCCTTGCTCCAGTTCGGCTCTCTGGTGTCGGCCGTGAACAGGCCGTCGCCGCCGACCGCACGCACGCGCCGCAGCGCGCCGCGCACCGTCTTGTCGAACCGCTTCTCGTCGGAGAGCTCGTCGACGAGATCGTGGCCGGAGACGACGACGATCGGCGAGCCCATCATGTCGAGCCAGAAGATCGGACCCAGCTCCTTCGCAAGCCGCGTCAGGTGCTGCACGGGAGCGGACGAATCCAGCGACAGCATGTTGCCGACCACGGGCTGGGTCGGCGGATGCGGAATCGGGTCCAGACGATTCTTGGATGACATTTGAAGCGCTTCCCCCCTCTTGCCGTCATTCCGGGGCGATGCGCAGCATCGAGCCCGGAATCTCGAGATTCCGGGTCCGGTCCTTCGGCCCGTCCCGGAATGACGTCTGACTTACGTGGACGACCGGATCCTCACCCAAACCGCCTTCTACGCCATTCGATCAGCTTGGCGCTGACCTCTTCCGGCTTCTCCTGCTGTGTCCAATGGCCGCTGTCCTTCACCAGATATTTCTCGAGATCGCCGATCAGCTTCTCCATGCCGTCGGCCGCCGAAGGCGGCAGCACCGCATCGTTCTCGGCCATGATCATCAGCGACGGCACATGGATGTAGTGGTCGAGCCCCTTCGCACGTTCCCAATTGCGGCTGAAGTTGCGGTACCAGTTGATGCCGCCGGTGAAACCGGTCTTGGTGAAGGTATCGACAAAGACCTTCTTCTCGTCGGCGGACAGGATCGGTTTGCGCGGATCATGTCTGGCGTCGTAATTCGCGATCATCTGCGGGAAGGCCAGGTTGATGCGGGGCGAAGCGCCGATGCCGGCAATCGGCTGTTCCTCGGGCGCACCCGGCGGGCGCGCGGCCGGCTTGCGCATGAAGGCGTCAAAGGTCTGCTCGACGCGGCTGCCAAAGATCCTGTCCGGCTCACGCGCGGGGTCCTGGAACTGGACGATGTACATCTGATCGCCGAAGCGCTGCCGGAACAGCGCGATGGGGTCGATCGGCGCGCGGTCCCAGTGCGGGGTGTTGACTCCAACGACACCGGCGACACGCGTGGGATGCCGCAGCGGCATCTGCCAGACGACGAAGCCGCCCCAGTCGTGACCGACGAAGATCGCCTTGCCGATGTTGAGATGATCGAGCAGACCGACGAGATCGCCGGTCAAATGCTCCATGTCATATTCCTCGACCGCCTCGGGTCGGTCGGTCGCGCCGTAGCCGCGCTGGTCGGGCGCGATCACCCGGATGCCGGCCTCGCTCAGCGCCTTGATCTGGTGACGCCAGGAAAAGGCGAGCTCCGGCCAACCGTGGCACAGCACGACCGGCGGCTTGTCGTCGACCGGGCCCGCCTCGTAATAGCCCATGCGGATTCCGTTCGTCTGTGCGAACTTGAGCGGCGGCATTTCAATCATCATGGCTTCCTATTCCGCCGCGCCCTTGATGTCGGCGGCCGGCGGCGCATAGGCGGCCTCCAGCGCGGCAAACTCCTCCGGCAGCATATCGCACATCACCTGCACATGCGGAATGATGTTGGCACCGACGATGAAACCGAAGTCGAGCTGGTCGCGATAGCTCTGCACGGTGATGTTGAGGGCCTGCCCGTGCGTCGAGATCGAGACCGGGAAGATATGCAATAGCTCGGCACCGGCGGCATAGAGCGTCTGCCGCGGCCCGGGCACGTTGGACACTGTGATGTTGGCCGCGGGCGGCAGCACGTCGGAAAGATTTGAGCGGCTATAGAGCAGCGCCAGGATCTGCACCATGATCGGCGCGCCCAGCATCGAGATGTTGGAGACCTGCGGCATCAGGGCGCGCAAGGGGTGCGACATCTCCTTGGACTTGGTCGATTGCGCGATGATCGCCTCCAGCCGCGCCTTGGGATCCTCGAGGTTGGTCGCGATCGCGCATATCATGCCGAACACCTGGTTGTTGGCCTCGGTGTTGCCTTCCTCGCGCAGCGAGATCGGCACGGCGGCGGTCAGGGATTTCGCCGGCAGCGTGCCATATTGCAGGAGGTAGCGCCGGACCACGCCGGAGGCCAGCGCCAGCACCACGTCGTTGAGCTTGCCGCCGGCCCGCTTGGCCAGGGCCTTGGCCCGCGACAGCGGGATCGACACGCCGGCAAAGCTTCGCTCCGACGAGATCGTCTTGTTCAGCATGGTCGGCGGCGACACCATGCTGGCGAGGCTCTCGCGCGACTTGGGATCGGCGACCTTGCCGAGCACGTCGGAGACGCTCTTCAGCACGGTCGGCATATTGCCGGCGAAGCGCACCGCGCTTTCGATCTGGTACATCGCGTTGTCGAACAGGATCGAGCCGATGTCGCTCTTGCCAGTGCGGGGCAATTGCAGGTTCTTCGCGGCCTGCGAAGCGTCGAGCGGCTGAGAGAAGAGCTGCTGATAGGAATCGAGCAGGTTCGCGGCGATGTCGCGCGGCTCCTGTCCGGGCTTGCTTCCAGCCGTGGGCGGATCGACCTTCCGCGGGATCGGGGAGATGTCGTAGATCATGTTGGTCAGCGCCGCGCCGGCGCCGCCGTCGATCGCGGCATGATGCATCTTGGAATAGAGCCCGACCTCATTGTCCTTCATGCCCTCGAACACGTAGAACTCCCAGAGCGGGCGGGCGCGGTTCAGGGGCTTGGCGTGCATCCAGCCGACGATGCGTTCGAGCGTGGCGCGGTCGCGCGGTTGCGGCAGGCTGGCGCGAAAGATGTGACGGTCGATGTCGAACTGGTCGTCCTCGACCCAGGAGGGATGATCGATGTCGAGCGGCGCCTTCTCCAGCCGCGCCTTGAGGATCGGCGCGATGTGCAGGCGCGAGAGGATCATCGCCTTGAAGTCTTCGAAGAAGTCGCCCTTGTAGTCGTCGGGCAGGCGGAAGATCGCCATGCTGCCGACATGCATCGGCATCTCCGGCGTTTCCAGATAGAGAAACGACGCGTCCAGCGACGACAGCTTCTTCCCGTCGGCCATGGTTCCCTCCCGCAGGATCTGACGGGCACCTTGGACGGCGCTTCTCGTCAGGCCGATACTGCCTGTTCCGGCGGGGCATATGCAATGGCAAACGGCCCGGCCCGGTCAAATGGACGGAATTCCCCCTCCGGTTGCGCCAGGCGGTCCGCCACGGCCCACAGCGCCGCGGGGTTGACCCCAAGCCCGATATGGCTCGCCAGGTGCACCTCGATGTTCTCGGCACGCGCGGAAGGACGAAGCAGGCAGGTCCGCCAGTTCACGACGCCGTCGGCGCGCGAATAGATCGACGTCGTCGGCACCGGCAGATCTCCGGCGATCGCCTCGCGCGCTTCGGCAAAATCCTCGACCCGCTCGCCTGACATCGCCTCGTAAAGCCGCGTGGCGTTGGTCGCCCGCACGTCGTTGGCGAAAGGGCTGCCGAGCGTGATGACGTAACGGACCTTGTCGGGTGCCCAAAGCGCGAGGTCGCGGGCATAGACGCCACCGAGGCTCCACCCGACCAGGCTGACCTTCCGTCCGCTCGCGGCATGGATTTCGGCCAGGCGAGTACGCAGCGAATCTCGCATCCGCCCGAGCCCACCGAGATTGCGGCCCATCCGCCAGGCATGTGCCTCATAACCGAGCTCGCTGAGATAGCGCCGCATCGGCACCATCGACAGGTCGCTGGCGAGAAAGCCCGGCAGCGCCAGCACCGGATGGCCGTCGCCCCTCGGCGCGCGCATCAGGAGCGGCGACAGCAGCAGGCTCGCATTCAATTCGAACAGTCCACGGGCTTCGGCCAGCAGCAGGCCGAGACCTGGCGGACGAAGCCGCCCCGATTCCAGCGCCCCGTCCGGTCCGGTCGACACTATTTTTTCTTGTCGCCGCTGCGGGTGCCGCCGAGGCCGGCCATCGCGACGAACATGTCCTGAAATCGCTCGGCGATCTTGGGATCGAAGGTGAACCAGCTCTGGATCAGGGATTCCGGCGAGACCTTCTCGATGTTGCTGAGAACCTGCTGCTGCAACTTGTCCATCACCGCAGCCTGCATCGGCGCCACGTCCGGCAGACCGAAGAACTGGCGGGCCTCGAGGGGGGTGCAGTCGATTTCGATGTTAACCTTCATGTCCCCTCCAGATGAGATTCGAGCGGCCTGTCGGAGTATCGCCGCGAGTTGTGGTGCAACGCAAGCGACCTGATGCCGGCGCGACATGCTCCGTCCGGCAATCAGCCGGCATGGTCAACCAAAGTCGGAAGGCACGGCCCTCCATGCCTGGCGACACGGTCAGCATTGCTGCACAGCGGCGCAACTTGGCGCGTTCCTTGCTGGAATGGCGCTTGCACGGGTCGATAACTCTGGGCAACATGGATCAGTCAGCCCCGCCGAACAATCAAAAATCACCGGCGTGGCAGTGCGGAGAGGGTCAAGAATGTCAATCGGTCAAAGTCTGTTTGCGGCGGCGCTCGCCGGTGCGCTTGCGTTGGCGGTCTCGCCGGCGTCAAGCCAGACGCTACGTTATGCCAATCAGGGTGACCTGAAGTCGCTCGATCCCTACACCCTGAACGAGAGCACCACCCACGCCCATCTTGGCCACGTCTATCAGGGCCTCACCGCGCGCGACAAGAACCTCAAGATCATTCCGGCACTGGCGGAAAGCTGGGAAACGCCGGAGCCGACCCGCTGGCGCTTCCATTTGCGCAAGGGCGTGAAATTCCACAACGGCGATCCCTTCACCGCCGACGACGTGCTGTTCTCGGCCGACCGCGTCCGCAAGAAGGGGTCCAACATGCAGACCCGCCTTGCGCCCGACGTCAAGGTGGTCAAGGTCGACGACTACACCGTCGATTTCATCCTGCCCTCGCCCAATCCCATCCTGCATAACTCGTGGGATGTCTGGTACATCATGGACAAGAAATGGGCCGAGCAGAACAACGTCGTCGATCCGACGCCGGTGGCGGCGACCACGCCGAGCTACGCCTCGCTGCACGAGAACGGCACCGGTCCCTTCATCATCGAGAGCCATCAGCCCGGTGTGAAGACGGTGTTCAAGGCCAACCCCAACTATTGGGGCAAGGTCGAAGGCAATTTGAAGGAGATCATCTTCACCCCGATCGCCTCCGACGCCACCCGCGTCGCCGCGCTGCTCTCGGGCGAAGTCGACGTCATCGAGCCGGTGCCGATCCAGGACATCTCCCGCGTCGATTCCAGCCCGAATGCCCAGGTGCTGAAGGGACCGGAGCTGCGCACCATCTTCATCGGCTTCGACCAGACTCGCGATGAGCTGCTCTACTCCAACATCAAGGGCAAGAACCCCTTCAAGGACGCCCGCGTCCGCGAAGCCTTCTACAAGGCCATCGACATCGAGCTGATCAAGACGCGCGTGATGCGCGGCCTGTCGACGCCGTCGGCACTGATGATCGCGCCGGAATTGTTCGCGCTCTCCAAGGATTTCACGCGGCCGAAATTCGATCCTGACGGCGCCAAGAAGCTTCTGACCGAGGCCGGTTACCCCGACGGTTTCGAGGTCACCATGGACTGCCCGAACGATCGTTACGTCAACGACGCCGCGATCTGCCAGGCCGTCGTCGGCATGCTCGCGCGCATCGGCGTCAAGATCAATCTGCTGGCGCAGCCGAAGGCGCAGTACTTCGCCAAGGTGCTCAAGCAGGGCGGCTACCAGACCTCGTTCTACCTGCTGGGCTGGACGCCGAGCACCATGGATTCCCATAACGTGCTCTACGACATCATGGGCTGCCGCGATGATGCGAAATCCTCGCGCGGCGAGGCCAATCTCGGCGGCTACTGCAACAAGGAGTTCGACGCCATCACCGACAAGGTGCTGGTCGAGACCGACACCGCCAAGCGCAACCAGCTGATCAAGCAGGCCTATGAAATCGGCATGAAGGACTGGGCCTACATTCCGCTGCACCAGCAGGCGCTGGCATGGGGCGTATCGAAAAAGGTCAACCTGCCGCAGCGCGCCGACAATCTGGTCATGTTCCACTGGGCGACCAAGAAGGAATAGCGTCAGTTGAACACAGGGTCCCGGTCGCGTGAGGCGTCCGGGACCATTCCTTTTCCGGCCGACAAAGAGGTCAGCCGCACGCACACCCAAGGACAGTGGAAGGCATGCTCGCTTTCACTCTTCGCCGCGCCGTTCAGGCCCTCGGCGTCATGTTCGCCGTCGGCATCATCGCGTTCTCGATGTTCCGCTTCGCCGGCGACCCCGTCAACCAGATCGTCTCGATCGATACTTCGGCGGCCGAGCGCGCGATCGTGCGCAAATCGCTCGGCCTCGACGATCCCGTGCCGGTACAGTTCGCGCGCTATTTCGCCGATGCCGCGCAATTCAAGTTCGGCGTCTCCTACCAGTTCCGCCAGCCGGTCTCGGCGCTGTTGATGGAGCGTATGCCCGCCACACTGGAGCTTGCGATCTGCGCGACCGTCTTCGCGATGGTGTTCGGCATCCTGATGGGCGTCTATTCGGCGCTCAAACGCGACACGGTGCTGGCCAAACTGTTCCAGGCCGTTTCGCTTGTCGGCATCTCGCTGCCGACTTTCCTGATCGGCATTCTCCTGATCTATCTGTTCGCGGTGACATTGGGCTGGTTGCCCTCGTTCGGCCGCGGCGAGGTGGTCAAGCTCGGCTGGTGGACGACGGGCCTGCTCACGCTGTCAGGACTGAAGGCATTGATCATGCCCTCGATCACACTCGGCCTGTTCCAGATGACCCTGATCATGCGACTGGTGCGCGCGGAGATGCTGGAAGTGCTGCGGACCGACTATATCCGCTTCGCCCGAGCGAGGGGATTGACCACCCGTGCCATCCATTTCGGCCACGCGCTGAAGAACACGTTGATTCCGGTGATCACGGTGGCCGGTCTTCAGTTTGGCTCGGTTATTGCATTTTCCATCATCACCGAAACCGTGTTCCAGTGGCCGGGCATGGGACTTCTGTTCGTCCAGGCCGTGCAAAATGTCGATATCCCGATCATGGCCGCCTACCTGCTGATGGTCTCGCTGATCTTCGTCACCATCAATCTGGTGGTCGACATTCTCTATACCGTGGTCGATCCGCGCCTGCGCTCGACCGTCGGTCGCGCCTCATAAGGCAGCCTGCATGTCCGACGCCGTCGTCTCCAGTTCCGACAAGCAGAACGCGCAGCCGGCGCATGCGGCCCGCGGCTGGCTCAGCCGCACGCTCGACAGCGACATCTTCTATTCGTTCCGCCGTTCCAAGCTCACCATGGTGGCGGCGGCCATCACGGTCTTATTCTTCCTGCTCGCGATCTTTGCATCCGTGCTCGCGGTGCAGAACCCGTTCGATCCGGCGCAGCTGCAATTGATGAATTCGCGGATCTCGCCGCTGTGGACCGCCGACGGCCAGAGCCCGTTCCTGCTCGGCACCGACGAGCAGGGCCGCGACGTGTTCTCTGCCATTCTCTACGGTATGCGCATCTCGCTGGCCGTCGGCGTCGCCGGCGTGATCTTCGCCGGCGCGCTCGGCATTGCGCTCGGCCTGATCGCCGGTTATTTCGGCGGCGCAGTCGACGGCGTGATCATGCGGATCGCCGACGTGCAACTCACCTTCCCCGCCATCCTGATCGCGCTGCTGGTCAACGGCATCGCGAAATCGATCCTCGGCAACCGGCTCGACGCCACCAGCATGCTGGTGGTGCTGGTGATCTCGATCGGCCTGAGCTTCTGGGTGGGGTACGCGCGGACGGTGCGCGGCTCCGTGATGGTCGAGAAGAACAAGGACTACGTGGCTGCCGCGCAGCTGATCGGCCTGCCTGCACCGAAGATCATGCTGCGGCATGTGCTGCCGAACACGATGGGGCCGATCCTGGTCATCGCCACGATCAACCTTGCGCTCGCCATCATCACCGAGGCGACGCTCTCCTTCCTCGGCGTCGGCCTGCCCGACACGATGCCATCGCTCGGCACGCTGATCCGCATCGGCAACAACTACCTGTTCGCCGGCGAATGGTGGATCGTCGCCTTCCCCGGTTTTGCGCTCGCCGCCCTGATCCTCTCCATCAACCTGCTTGGCGACTGGCTGCGCGACGCGCTCAACCCGAAGCTTCGATGAGTACGCCTCGCCCATGACCGAACCCGTTCTCTCCGTGCGCAACCTCCAGGTGGAGTTCGCCTCCCGCCGAGGCACGTTGCGCGCCATCGACGACGTCTCCTTCGACATCGCCAAGGGCGAGGTGCTCGGCGTCGTCGGCGAATCGGGCGCCGGCAAGTCCGTCACCGGCCTCTCGGTAATCGGGCTGATCGATCCGCCCGGCCGCATCGCCGGCGGCGAGATTCGTCTCGCGGGCCTGCGCATCGACAATCTGCCGCCGGAGCAGATGCGCCGGATCAGGGGCAAGCGCATCGGGATGATCTTCCAGGATCCCCTCACCTCGCTCAATCCGCTGTACAGGGTCGGCGACCAGATCGTGGAGACGATCCGGACGCATCTCAATCTGTCGGAGCAGGCGGCGCGCCGCCGCGCCATCGACCTGCTCGCCGAAGTCGGCATTCCCGCACCCGAAAAGCGCATCGACGGCTATCCGCACGAATTCTCCGGCGGCATGCGCCAGCGCGTCGTGATTGCGCTCGCGATCTGTGCCGCGCCGGAGCTGATCATCGCGGACGAGCCGACCACCGCGCTCGACGTTTCCGTGCAGGCCCAGATCATCTCGCTGATCAAGCGGCTCGGGCGCGACCATGGCACTGCGGTCATGCTGGTGACCCACGACATGGGCGTGATCGCGGAAACCTCGGACCGCGTCGCGGTGATGTATGCCGGCCGCATCGCGGAGATCGGCCCGGTGCAGGATGTCGTGCGGAACCCGCTGCATCCCTACGCCAAGGGCCTGATGGGGGCGATCCCGACGCTTGCGGGCGAGGACAAGCGCCTAGTGCAGATTCCCGGCTCCATGCCGCGGCTGTCGGCGATCCCGCATGGTTGCTCGTTCAATCCGCGCTGCGCCTTCGCCTTCGATCGCTGCCGCGTGGAGCGGCCGGAGCCGCTGCCGCGCGGCGCGCAATCGGTCGCGTGCCATCTCTACGACACTATGCCGGCGGAGAGCGCGGCATGAGCATTCCCTTCGTCCAGGCCACCAATCTGCGGCGCGTTTTCGACGTCTCGAAACCCTGGCTCAACCGCGTGCTCGAAGGTGGTCACCTCGAATACCTCAAGGCGGTGGATGGCGTCACTTTCGACATCAGAAAGGGCGAGACGTTTGCTCTGGTCGGAGAATCCGGCTCCGGCAAGACCACGGTGGCGCGGATGGTCGTCGGTCTCCTGCCGCCAAGTTCCGGCGATGTCCTGATCGACGGCGTCTCGATGACCGATCCGCGGCAGGCGCCGGCGCGGCGCAAGCTGCGTCGCCGTATTCAGATGATCTTCCAGGATCCCTATGCAAGCCTGAACCCGCGCTTCCGCGTGGACGCCATCATCTCCGAGCCGATCCGCGCCTTCGACCTGATCCAGGGCGAACGTGACATCCAGGCCCGCGTCGGCGAGCTGCTCAGCCTCGTCGGCCTGCATCCCGACGACCGGCTGAAGTTTCCGCATGAATTTTCCGGTGGCCAGCGCCAGCGCATCGCGATCGCGCGCGCGCTCGCCTCCGACGCCGAGTTCATCGTCTGCGACGAGCCGACCTCGGCGCTCGACGTCTCGGTGCAGGCGCAGATCCTGAACCTGATGCGCGACCTCCAGGACAAGTTCGGCCTGACCTACATGTTCATCAGCCACAACCTCGCCGTGGTCCGCCACATGGCGAGCCGCGTCGGCGTGATGTATCTCGGCCGCATCGTCGAGATCGCGGAAGGACGCGAGCTGTTTGCCCGCCCGCGCATGCCCTACACCAAGATGCTGCTGGGCGCGGTGCCCGATCTCGCCATGAGCGGCCGCCAGCGCATTCCGGTCAAGGGCGAGATCCCGAACCCGATCAATCCGCCCCCGGGCTGCGCCTTCAATCCGCGCTGTCCGCTGGCGTTCGATCTCTGCCGCAAGGAGACGCCGGAACTGATCGACGGCGTCGCCTGCCACGCCGTCAACACCGCGCCGGTCCCGGCGTGACGCGCGCGTGCCATGCAGCCTGCGCATTTGGCGGCAGCGTGGCCCTGTGATCAATTGCGCGCGCCGGAAATAAGGTGGTGAAGTTCATGGGCAGCAATATCAATCCCGATCCGTTCACGACGAGGCCCGAGATCGAAGGCACGTTCGGGGTCGTCGCCACCACGCACTGGATTGCGACCGCCGTCGGCATGGCCATCCTGGAAAAGGGCGGGAATGCTTTCGATGCCGGCGTCGCCACCGCCTTCACGCTCCAGGTGGTCGAGCCGCATTTGAACGGTCCCGGCGGCGACGTCCCCATCATCGTTCACGACGTGAAGCGCGGCCGCCCCGAGGTGATTTGCGGTCAGGGCCCGGCACCCGCGCGCGCCACCATCGCACATTACAGAAGCGAAGGCCTCGACATGGTGCCCGGCACCGGCCTGCTCGCCGCCTGCGTTCCCGGCACTTTCGAATCCTGGATGATGCTGCTGCGAGACTACGGCACGATGCGCGTGCGCGACGTGCTGGAGCCTGCGATCTCCTACGCCCGCGACGGCTATCCGCTGGTCGAACGCGCCTGCGCCACGATCCAGACCGTCGAGCAGCTGTTCCGCAAGTATTGGCCAACCTCGGCCGCGGTGTATCTTCCAGACGGTAAGGTGCCGAAGCCCGGCACGCTCTTCACCAACAAGACGCTGGTCGCAACCTACGCCCGCATCCTCAGCGAAGCCGAGAGCGGCGGTGGGGGCCGCGACGCCGAGATCGAACGCGCGCGCAAAGCCTGGTCGCAAGGTTTCGTCGCGGAAGCCATCGACAAGTTCTGCCGGACGCAGGAGGTGATGGACGTCAGCGGCTCGCCGCATCGCGGCGTGCTCTCGGCCGACGACATGGCACGCTGGCAGCCGACGATCGAGGCGCCGCTCACCTACGATTACGGCCGTTACACCGTCTGCAAGGCCGGCGTCTGGAGCCAGGGGCCGGTGACGCTGCAACAGCTCGCTCTGTTGAAGGGCTTTGCGCTCGACGGGCTCGACCCGACCGGACCGGAATTCATCCATCTCCAGATCGAATGTGCCAAGCTCGCCTTCGCCGACCGCGAGAAATTCTATGGCGATCCCAAGTTCAACGAGATTCCGATCGGAACGCTGTTGTCGGATGCCTACAATGACGAGCGGCGCAAGCTCATCACCGACAAGGCTTCGCTCGATCTCCTCCCCGGTTCAGTCGAAGGCTTTGGCGGCGAGGTCAAGCTGCGCCGCGCCGAGGGCCAGCGCGAGGCCGTCGGCGCGCTCGGTGCCGGCGAGCCGACGGTAGGGCGCTTCGGCGAGGTGCGCGGCGACACCGTGCATTTCGACATCATCGACAAGGCCGGCAACATGGTGTCCTCGACGCCATCGGGCGGATGGCTGCAATCCTCGCCAATCATTCCCGAGCTCGGCTTCTGCCTCGGCAGCCGCGCCCAGATGTTCTGGCTGGAGGAAGGTCATCCCGCCGCGCTCGCGCCGGGCAAGCGGCCACGCACGACGCTGTCGCCGACCATGGCATTGCGCGATGGCGAGCCATATCTCGCCTGGGGCTCGCCCGGCGGCGACCAGCAGGACCAGTGGATCACGCAGTTCTTCCTGCGCCACGTTCATTGCAATCTGAATCTCCAGGAGGCAATCGACGCGCCGGCCTGGCACTCCGAGCATTTCCCGATCTCGTTCTGGCCGCGCACCGCCCGCCCCGGCGTGCTCGTGGTCGAGAACCGCGTGCCGAAGGCGACGATCGAGAACCTGCGCGAGCGCGGGCATATCGTCGAGGTCGGTCCCGACTGGTCGGAAGGCCGCCTTACCGCGGCCTCGCGCGTCGGCGTGCGCCGCCGCGCCGCCGCCAATCCCCGCGGCATGCAGGGCTACGCCGCAGGACGCTGAAGGTAGCACATGACCTGGTCGATCATCGCGCGAGACCCTGCCACCGGCCAGTTTGGCATTGCGGTAGCGACCCGCTTCTTCGCCGTCGGCGCGAGGGTCCCCTACATCGCCGCCGGTGTCGGCGCTATCGCAACGCAGGCCTTCGTCAACCCCTATTACGGCATCGACGGCGTCAAGCTGCTGCGCGAAGGTTTGAACGCGCATGACGTGCTCGCCACCCTGCTCGCGACCGACGACGGCCGCGAGAGCCGCCAGATCCACATCATGGATGCCAGCGGCGAGATCGCCGCGCATACCGGGCGCGATTGTGTCGACTGGTGCGGTCACATCGCGGGCAGCGGCTTCTCGATCGCAGGCAACATGCTCGCCCGCGCCGACGTGCTCGATGAGACGGCAAAGACCTACATCGCCAATGACAGCCTCCCCTTCCCGCGCCGCCTGCTCGCGGCGATGCGCGCGGGCGAAGCCGCCGGCGGGGACAAGCGCGGCAAGCAGTCCGCCGCGCTCCTGATCCACGGCGAGGAGGAATGGCCGGCGCTCGACATTCGCGCCGACGATCATCCCGATCCGCTGGGCGAACTCGAACGGCTCGAGCGAGTCAGCCACGAGCTCTGGGTGCATTTCCGCGCGTCCATGCCGACGCGGCAGAACCCGGCCGGCAACACCGATCGCAGCGTCATCGACGCCAGCATCGCAGCAGCGCGGGCAAGGCGATCATGAGCCCAAGTCCCCTCATCGAGATCAGGGATCTGCGCATCCGCTTTCACGGCGACGACGGCCGCGTCACGCACGCCGTCGACAGCGTCGATCTCAGTGTCGCCCATGGCGCCACGCTCGGCCTCGTCGGCGAATCCGGCTGCGGCAAGAGCGTGACGTCGCTGGCCATCATGGGCCTCTTGCCGAAGCAGAGCGCCGAGATATCAGGCGCGATCCGCTTCGACGGTTTCGACCTGTTGAAGACCCCGGACCAGATCCTGCGCGACCTCCGCGGCAACCGGCTGGCGATGATCTTCCAGGAACCGATGACCTCGCTCAACCCGAGCTTCACGATCGGAGACCAGATCACCGAAACGATCCTGCGCCATCGCGGCGGCTCGCGGAAGAGTGCGCGGAACCGCGCACTCGAGCTGCTGCGCCGCGTCCACATCCCATCGCCCGAGCGGCGCATCGACGAGTATCCGCACAAGCTCTCAGGCGGCATGCGCCAGCGCGTCATGATCGCGATGGCGCTGGCCTGCGACCCGCGCCTCCTCATCGCCGACGAGCCGACGACCGCGCTCGACGTCACCCTGCAGGCCCAGATCCTGGAATTGATGCGCGAGTTGAAAGCGGCGAGCGGCGCCGCGATCATCCTGATCACCCACGATCTCGGCGTCGTCGCCGAGGTCTGCGATGAGGTAGCCGTGATGTATGCCGGCGAGATCGTCGAGCGCGCGCCGGTGGACGAGCTGTTCTCGGCTCCGCAGCATCCTTATACGGTCGGTCTGCTCGGCTCGATCCCGCGGCTCGACCATCGGGCCGAGCAGCTTGCGACGATCGAAGGCATGGTTCCGAACATGGCGCAGCCTCCCGCCGGCTGCCGCTTCGCCGCGCGCTGTCCCTTCATGCTGGATGCCTGTACGAAGGCGCCGCCGCCGCTGCTGGAAGTCGGCCCCGGTCACCTCTCGCGCTGTATCCGCGCGCCGCTCGAACTCCTGGTGTCGTGATGGCCTCGTTCTCCCGTCTCGTGCCCCGGGCGCAGCGCAGCACAAGCGCAGCGCGGTGGTGTGCTGCTGAACCGGGGCCCATGTGGCGGCAATCTGGGTCCCGGTTCAGCGTCGCAACACTTCGTGCTGCGCCGCGCCCGGGACACGAGATCGGTACTTGCGGGGTGCAGAAGCAATGAGCTCTCTTCTCGAGGTCGAGGGCCTGGTCAAGCATTTCGTCGCCGAGCGCTCGCTGTTCGGCCGCGCATTGGCGCACGTCAAGGCCGTCGATGGCGTTTCGTTCTCGCTCGACGCCGGCAAGACGCTGGCCCTCGTCGGCGAATCCGGATGCGGCAAGTCCACCGTCAGCCGTCTGGTCTTGCGGCTGATCGAGCCGGATGCGGGCGCGGTCCGCTTCGACGGCCGCGACCTGCTCTCGCTCGACGCCAACGGCTTGCGCGCCTTCCGCCGCGAGGCGCAGATCATCTTCCAGGATCCCTACGCCTCCCTCAATCCGCGCATGACGGTCGGGCAGATCCTGACCGAGCCGCTGACGCTGCACTATCTCGTTCCGGCGTCGCGCCGATCCGAGCGTGTCGCCGAGCTGCTGCGGCTGGTCGGGCTGGAGCCGCGCCTCGCCCGGCGTTACCCGCACGAATTCTCCGGCGGTCAACGCCAGCGCATCGCCATCGCGCGCGCACTCGCGGTCGAGCCGAAGCTAATCATCTGCGACGAGCCGGTCTCGGCGCTCGACGTCTCGATCCGCTCGCAAATCCTGAACCTGCTGCGTGAGCTGCAGGACCGGCTCGGTCTCGCCTACATTTTCGTTTCGCACGACCTCGCCGTGGTCAAGCACATCGCCGACCACGTCGCGGTGATGAATCTCGGCCAGATCGTCGAGACCGCGGAGGCGAACGCGCTGTTCGCCGCGCCGCGCCATCCCTACAGCCGGGCGCTGCTGTCCGCGATCCCCGTGCCTAAACCGCGAGCAAAGAGCAGCCGGATTGTGCTGCAGGGAGAGATCCCCAGCGCGCTCAATCCGCCGCCGGGATGCCGCTTCCACACCCGCTGTCCCTATGTCATCGACCGCTGCCGCAGCGAAATGCCCCAGCTCAAGCCGGATGGCATCGGACATGCAACGGCCTGCCACCGAACATCGGAATTGCCCTCCTCGGAGGCGATCGTCCCCATGGACGGCGGCTTCTCGCCGGTCCTGGAAAAACTGGTCGCAGCCTTCAGCGGCGGGCCGGAAGCAGCACGCGGCGGCCGGGTTCGTTCATTGGGGGCGGCCCCAACATCGCCGTGAAACAGAGGTTGAGAACGATGAGCTTTATGCGTTTGACAATCCTGGCGTCGGCATTGCTGACGTCACTCGCGGGCACAGCCCAGGCGCAGACCACGCTTCGCATCGGCATCGCCGAAGACCCCGACATCCTCGATCCCAGCATCGGCCGCACTTATGTCGGTCGCATCGTCTTCTCCGCGTTCTGTGACAAGCTGTTCGACATCGACGAGAAGCTCAACATCGTGCCACAGCTGGCGTTGTCCTACGAGACATCGGCCGACGGCAAGGCCATGACGATCAAGCTTCGGCCCGGCGTCAAATTCCACGACGGCGAACCGCTGGACGCGGAAGCCGCGAAATTCTCGATCGAGCGTCACATGACGCTGCCGACCTCGTTCCGCAAGTCCGAGCTCGCCAGCGTCGACCACGTCGAGGTGGTCGATCCTCTCACCATCAAGCTGGTGCTGAAGACGCCCTACTCGCCGCTGATCGCCCAGCTCACCGACCGCTCCGGCATGATGGTCTCGCCCAAGGCTGCGAAGGAGGCCGGTGACAAGTTCGGCCTGCATCCGGTCTGCGCCGGTCCATACAAGTTCGTCGAACGCGTCCAGCAGGACCGCATGGTGTTCGAGAAATTCGCCGACTACTGGAACAAGGACAACATCCACATCGACCGCGTCGTGTTCCAGCCGATCGTCGACGCCACCGTGCGCCTCGCCAATCTGAAATCCGGCGCTCTCGACCTGATCGAACGCGTGCTCGCCACCGACATCAAGGACGTCCGCGCCGATTCCCGGCTCGTATTGTCGACCGCGCCGGAGCTTGGCTATCTCGGCCTGACCATCAACATCGGTAACGACAAGAACAAGGGCCCGCTGAGCCAGTCGGCGAAAGTCCGTCAGGCGCTCGACCTTTCCATCGACCGCGAGGCTCTCAACCAAGTCGTGTTCAACGGAGAGTTCACTCCGGGCAATCAATGGGTCAGCCCGACGCATCCCTATTACCAGAAGGCATTCCCGGTTCGCGGCCGCGACGTTGCCAAGGCCAAGGCGCTGCTGAAGGAAGCGGGTGTCACCCTGCCGGTGACGGTGGACTACATGATCCCGAAGGGCGCGGAGAACGAGGCCGTCGCCCAGGTCGTCCAGTCGATGGCGGCGGAAGCCGGCTTCGACATCAAGATCCGTGCCGTCGAGTTCGCGACCACGTTCAAGCAGGCGCAGGCTGGCGAGTTCCAGGTGTTCCAGATCAACTGGAGCGGTCGCATCGATCCCGACGGTAATTCCTACATCTTCATGCGCAGCAAGGCGCCTCAGAATGACGGAGGCTATTCCAACCCCGAGGCCGACAAGCTCTTGGAAGAAGGGCGAGCGACAGCGAACGTCGACGAGCGCAAGGCGATCTACGCCAAGCTGACCAAGATCCTGCTCGACGACCTGCCGATCATCTACATCTATCACCGCACGCTTCTGATCGCGCACACCAAGAAGCTCGACGGCTACCGGCAGATGCCCGATGGGCTCGTGCGCGTGGTCGGGCTGAAGTTCAAGTGATCGATCTGATGACGACGATGGCGTGTCCCGGACGCGGTGCAGCGCATAAGCGCTGCTCCGCGGAGCCGGGACCCACGGCAGCAGCGAACCGCGGCCATTGGGTCCCGGTTCAGCAGCGCAACATTGCATGTCACGCAGCGCCCGGGACACAAGCCGCACCATGCTGAACTTCCTCGCCCGCCGGATCGCGCAGATCGTACCGACGCTGTTCTTCGTGTCGGTGCTGATCTTCTCGCTGCAGCAATTGCTGCCCGGCGATCCCGCGCTCGTGATGGCCGGCGAGGAGCGCGATCCCGCCGTGATCGAGCAGATCCGCCAGCAGTACAAGCTCGATCAGCCAATCCCGGTGCAGTACGTCTACTGGCTCAGCGGCGTGCTGACAGGCAATTTCGGCGAGTCGCTGCGCAACAAGATGCCGGTGCGCGAGCTGATCGCACAGAAACTGCCGGTGACGCTGCAGCTCGGCTCGATGGCGATCCTGATCGCGTTCTGCATCGGCATTCCCGCCGGAATCATCTCCGCTGTGAAGAAAGGCACGGCATGGGACTATGGCGCCAATCTTTTCGCGCTTTGGGGCATCTCGACGCCGAATTTCTGGCTCGGAATCCTCCTGATCTTCCTGTTCTCGATCAAGCTCGGCTGGCTGCCGGCCTCGGGCTACGTGCCGCTAACCGAGGACTGGCGCGCGAGTCTCGCCGCCACCATCATGCCGGCCTTCGTGCTCGGCAACGCGATTTCCGCGATCCTGATGCGACACACCCGCAGCGCCATGCTCCAGGTACTGGAGAGCGACTATGTCCGCACCGCTCGCGCGAAGGGTCTTTCCGAGCGCTCGGTCATCCTCAAGCACGCCATGCGCAATGCGCTGACGCCGATCATCACGCTCGGCGCGCTCGAGCTCGGCACGCTGCTGTCGGGCGCGGTGCTGACCGAGCAGATCTTCTCCATTCCCGGCTTCGGCAAGCTGATCGTGGACGCCGTGTTCAATCGCGACTACGCCGTGGTGCAGGGCGTGGTGCTGGTGACGGCCACGGTTTACATTACCTTGAACCTCGTCGCCGACGTCGCCTATGTCCTCGTCAATCCGCGGCTGAGGGGCTAGGCGATGACCGACACTGCGCTGCCCGCCAGCCCCGCCGCCCAAGCCTACGAGCTGGACAGCCCGGCGCGCCGCGCCCGGCGGCGGCTGTTCAAGCGCAAGGCGGCCGTGTTCGGGCTCGTCGTGATCACGGTATTCATCCTCCTTGCGGCGCTCGCGCCACTCGTCGTTCCCTACGATCCGATCGCGACGAGCTGGAGCCTGGTGCGCAAGCCGCCGACGGCGGCGCACTGGTTCGGCACCGACGAGCTCGGCCGCGACATCCTGAGCCGCGTCATCTACGGCGCGCGCGCCTCCCTCCTCGCGGGTCTCATCTCGGTCGCGATCGCGCTCGGCATCGGCGTGCCGCTCGGCCTTCTCGCCGGCTATCGCGGCGGCTTCACCGACGCGCTGATCAGCCGGATCACCGATGCGATGCTGGCCTGCCCGTTCCTGATCCTGGCGATCGCGCTCGCCGCATTCCTCGGGCCGAGCCTCGGCAATGCCATGATCGCGATCGGCATCTCGGCGACCCCGATCTTCATCCGCCTGACCCGTGGCCAGGTGCTGGTCGTCAAGGCCGAGGACTATGTCGAGGCCGCGCGGGCGCTTGGCAATCCGCCGTGGCGGATCGCGTTCTCCCATATCCTGCCGAACATCCTGCCGGCGCTGCTGGTGCAGGCGACACTCTCGATCGCCGCCGCCATCATCGCGGAAGCCGCATTGTCGTTCCTGGGCCTCGGCCAGCAGCCGCCCGCGCCGTCCTGGGGCAGCATGCTCAACGCCGCGCAACGCTTCCTGACGCAGGCGCCCTGGATGGCGATCTGGCCGGGCCTCGCGATCTTCCTCGTGGTTCTGTCGCTGAACCTGCTCGGCGACGGCCTTCGCGACGCGCTCGATCCGCGGCAGCGCTAGAGCCTTTTCCGTTCCGATGGAATCGGAACGGGGCTCTAGATTCTTGGTTGGACGCGTTTTCTTGACGCGAACCGGTGTCCACTTCGCTCGAAAACGCTCTAGATCACAACCTCGCGCATCACGCGGCGGCAATCCATCTCGTATTCGAGATCGACGACCGGCGGCCGGGCAAAATGCCAGGTCAGGCCGGAGCGCAAGGCGCCGCGGCGGACCAGTTCGTCGACCAGCGCGTGGTGGAAGTCGTGCACGGAATAGGCCTGCACGCCGGTCGTGTCCTTCCAGCCGAAGCCGAAGGCGGCCATCCGGCTCTCCATCTGCGAGGTCGTGGTGAAGCGAACCTTTTCCCGCAAGCCTTCCGGACTGAGGTCGCGGTAGCGCACGGTGCGCTCGACATAGGTACCGCTACCCTCGCGTGCCTCCGCGCCGCCGGCGATGACGAAGCTGGGCGTGTTTGATCGCGTCGGTCGCGTGAAGGAGAATGCGTAGAAGGACGGCTCTGACGGCGGATCGATCTCCGGGCAGACATTGCTGCGCGCCACCGGATTGGTCGTGCCGTCAAAGATGCCCCACTCGGACAACGTCTTCACATAGTGCAGGTTGAACGCACGAAAGCCCTCCTCGCTGAAGGCCGCCGGCGAGCGCAGCTCGCAGGCACAGAATGCCGTCAATGGACGCCCCGCCTCCTGGATGAATTTTGCGGCCAGCGCAAATCCTTCAGCGAGCGGCACCAGGCGGTCGAACCGGACGCGTTCGATCTCATAACCCTCGTCCGCGACGGCGCCGGCGGAATACTGGAACACAGATGGAATGAAACGATAGTTTCCGGCGGAGAATTCGCGCGTCATGACGGACTCCTATTCCAATTGCATGCGAGTGCCCTTGGCGCCGTTGAGCAGACGCCTCAGGTGAAAACCGGCCAGCGGATCGTCGGCGTGCATCCCGACCAGCGCGGCAAAGGCCGGCATGGCGGCGGCATCGCCTGCCTCCATCTTGGCAAAAGCTTCGGAATATTGCGCCGTCGCCGGGGCTTCGAATTTCGCCTGGGGCAGCGGTTCGAACGCACGCAGCGGCTCGCTGCGCCCGCGCAGCATCAGGTCGCCCACGGGCCGACCATGGAAGTTCGCGGCCCCCTTGGCCACGCTGGCACTGACGCAGATACGCGTTCCAAGATACTTGTTGGCCGCCTCCAGCCGCGCTGCCGTATTGACGGTGTCGCCATAGGCCGTGTAGTCGAAGAAGCGGTTGCCGCCGAAATTGCCCACCAGCGCGGGGCCAGCATGGACACCGATGCGGGTGGTCCCGAAATTCACGCCCCTCGCCTTCCAGCGCGCCGAAAAGTCCTCCGCCCAGGCGTCGAGGTCATGGGCACAGGCGACTGCACGCGTCGCATAGTCCGGCTGGTCGCCGGGCGCATTGAACAGCACCTGGATCGCATCGCCGATGATCTTGGCGACCGTCCCCTCATGAGCGAAGACGATCTCGGTCATGCCGCCGAAATATTCGTTGAGAAGCTCGCCCAGTGTCTGCGGGGCCGCGGACTCGACCAGTGAGGTGAAGCCGGTGATGTCGGTGAAGAGGGTGGCGACATCGCGCCAATGCACCTCCATGCCGTCACCCTGGACATCCGCCGCCAAGCGCCTTGCGATCTCCGGCGAGAAGAAGCGCGACAGCGAGGCATAAGCGCGCTCGGCTTCCATCTGGCGCCGCCGCACTTCGCGCAGCATCTCCACATGACGAATGGTCTTCTCGATCGTGGTCTCCAGATCGGCGAAGTCGATCGGCTTGGTCAGGAAGTCGAAAGCGCCGCGGTTCATGGCGATGCGGATATTGCTCATGTCGCCATAAGCCGAGACGATGATGGTCGACTTCTTGTCCTCGGCCTCCTGGAGCCTCGCCAACAGCGACAGCCCATCCATCCGCGGCATGTTGATGTCGGAAACCACCATGTCGACTTGCGGGTTCAGCTCGAGCGACTCCAGCGCCTCCAGGCCGTCGCGCGCGAATATGAGAGCGAGCTTCCCATCGCGAATCTGCCTGCGGAATTTCTGCAGGATCAGCGCCTCGAGGTCAGGCTCGTCGTCGACGAAGAGGATGGTCGCAGTCATGCGGCTTGCTCGAGCCTCGTGTCGATCTCCTGCCGCAGCAGCGCGAAGTCGATCGGCTTGGTGAGAAGCCCGACGGCACCGCGCTCGATCGCCTTCCGGCGCGTCTCGGCGTCGCCGTAGGCCGTGATCATGATGACGGGCACATCCGGATGCGCGGCACGCACCTTCGGCAGCATGTCGAGCCCGCTCATGCCGGGCATGTTGATATCAGACAGGATCAGGATCAGTGAGGGATCGCGAACCTCGGCCGCGCGCTTCAGCGCCTCGGGGGCCGAGAGCGCGAACTCCATCTGGAAGCGGCCGGCGCGCAGGTCGCGCCGGAACTGTTGCCGAAACAGCGCCTCGACGTCGGGCTCGTCATCGACGACCAGGATGTAAACGTTCAAGACTTGCCTCCAAGTGTACTGCCAGGTGTGCTGTCAGGTGTGCTGTCAGTCGTGCCGCCTGTTGCCATCGCCCGCGGCAGGGTGACGATGAATTCGGTGAATACGCCGGGCTCGGTGTTCACGTCGATCGTGCCGCCGTGCTGTTTCACGATGATATCATGGCTCATGGACAGACCGAGCCCCGTCCCCTCGCCAGCCGGCTTGGTGGTGAAGAAGGGGTTGAACATCCTCTCCTTCACCTCGGGCGGAATCCCGGTGCCGTTGTCGCGGATCCGGATTTCGACGCTGCCGCCGAGATCCTTCGTTGTCGCGCTCAAGGTGGGCGCAAAGCTGTCCCCCTCGGTCTCCTTGCGCTTGGCCGCCGCGTAGAAGCCGTTCGAGATCAGGTTGAGGAAGACGCGCGTGATCTCCTGCGGATAAATGTCGACCATGCCGGCAGCGGGATCGAACGCGCGCTCGAGCGTGACGTTGAATGCCGGCCTTTCGGCCCGCGCGCCGTGATAGGCCAGATTGAGGCTTTCCTCCACAACCGCATTGATGTCGACGGCGCGATGCTCGCCGGAGCCTTCGCGTGAATGCAGCAGCATGTTCCGCACGATGGAATCGGCGCGTCTGCCGTGCTGCACCACCTTCTCGAGGTTGCCCCTGAGCATGCCGGTCAGCTCCTCGACCTCCTCCTTCGTCTTGCCGTCGAGAGCGGCGGATCGCAACGTTTCGTTGAGCTCGTCGATCAGCTCCGTCGACACTGCGGAGAAATTGTTGACGAAGTTGAGCGGGTTCTTGATCTCGTGAGCGATGCCGGCGGTGAGTTGGCCGAGAGACGCAAGCTTTTCGGTCTGGATCAGGCGGTTCTGCGCGGTGCGCAGATCGTTGAGGGATTGGCGGAGCTCCGCCGTCCGCTGCTCGACCTTGTTCTCGAGGTCGGCATAGGATTCCTGCAAGCGTGCACCCATGTCGTTGAACTGGTCGGCGAGCCCTTCAAGCTCGTCGCCGGTTCTAATCGAGATGCGCTGGGAGAAATCGCCGCCCCCGATCCGCTCGGCGCCGCTGCGCAGGGCCTGGATCGGCACGACCATGCGGCGCGCCAGGAAGATCCCGGCGAGCACCGCGAAAATCGATGCTGCGAGCAGCACGATCGCAAGCCGCTGCAATGAAGCATAGAGCGCGGCATAGGCCTCCTCGACCGGCAACTCGACGAACATGGTCCAATGCAGCGGCTCGATCGGGGCCGATGCGGTCAGCACCTGCTGGCCCTGGATGTTGCGCGCTTCGGAAAGCGCGCCGGGGACGGTACCGCTCCCGGCCAGCGCGGCACGTACCTGGGGGAGTCCGGACATGTCGGTATTTCGCAGGACGAGGCTGATGTCGGGATGCGCGATCAGTCGTCCCTCCGGACCGACCACGTAGGCGTGTCCGTGCTCGCCAACCTTGATTTGGGACACAACGTCCCAGATCAGCTTGAGATTGACCTCCGCGATGCTGACGCCGGCATCCTTGCGGGCGCCGGCCAGCGCCAGCGTCATGTAGGGCTCGGACTCCCGGCGGAAATAGACCGGGCCGTAATAAACCTTGTGCGCGACCGCCTCGGTGAACTTCGGGTCGGCCGACAGGTCGATCCCACTATCGAGCGCGTCCATCGCCAGCCGCGAGACCCGCAACCGCTCCTTGCCGGTCGAATCCACCTGGGCAAGTTCGGTGATGGCAGGCACCTGACGCAGGAGGCGCAGCGCATCGAACCGGCGCTGCTCGATCGAACTTCCCGACCAGGGCAGTTGCGTGGTCCAGCCGAGCTGGCTCTCGATCTCCTTGACGAACTGGCCGATCTTGGCCGCGGCCGCCTCGGCCTGCTCGTGCTGGACTCTGATCAGGGAAGCCTTGTGCTCGCGATAATAGAAGAAGACCTCGAACAAGCCATTGGCGAGCAAAGCGATGGCGACGACGGCCACGAACAGCGCGACGTATTTGGTGAACAGCCGCATCCTGATTCCGCGGCCCGCCGTTCCGCCGGACGCCGCCTTGCCTTGGGCCGCGCTCGGCAGCGGCCCGGCTCGAGGTGTGTCGGAGTGGACGGAAAGGCTCATCCCGCGGAACCTAGCAAGAAGACCGGACCTTGTCTCTCGCAAGCGCGGCAAAGGGTTTGCGAGAAACAAACGAAAGGGGCGGCAGCGGATGACCGCTGCCGCCCCTGGACTGGGTTGCCTTGCGGCCTCAGGTCGGCCGCAGCGCCTTGGAGCCGAGGTCGAGTTCGTTGACCTGCTTGTTCCGCTCCGAATCGGCCGCCGCGCGATGGTCGGTCGCCAGCACCACATAGACCGCCGGCAGCACGAACAGCGTGAACAGCGTGCCGATCGACATGCCCGCCACGACGACCAGACCGATCGAGAAACGGCTGGCCGCACCTGCGCCGGTCGCGGTCAGGAGCGGGATCAGGCCGGTGACCATGGCGGCCGTCGTCATCAGGATCGGCCGCAAGCGGATGCGGGCCGACATTTCGATGGCGGAGCGGCGGTCGAGCCGCTCTTTGACCTGGAGCTCGTTGGCGAACTCCACCATCAGGATGCCGTGCTTGGTGATCAGGCCGACCAGGGTGAGCAGACCGACCTGGGTATAGATGTTCATGGTCGCCGCGCCGAAGAACAGCGGGATCAGCGCGCCGACGATCGCCATCGGCACCGAGATCATGATCACCAGCGGGTCGCGGAGGCTCTCGAACTGCGCGGCCAGCACCAGGAAGATGATGATCAGCGCAAAGCCGAAGGTGATCGCGAGCTGATTGCCTTCCTGCACATATTGCCGGGAGTCGGCCAGATAGTCGTGGCTGAAGCCCTGCGGCAGCTTCTTGGCCTCGCCTTCGAGGAAGTCCACCGCCGCACCGACGGTCACACCCGGCATCGGCACCGCCGAGAACGTCGCCGAATTGAGCTGGTTGAAGTGAGTCAGCGAATTCGGGTCGGTCTTGGTTTCAATGGACACCACCGTCGACAGAGGTAGCTGCTGGCCGGTATTGGTCGTCACATAGTAGCCGCCGAGCGATTCCGGCGACAGCCGCTTGGCGCGCGGCACCTGCGGAATCACCTGGTAGGACCGGCCCTCGAGATTGAAGCGGTTGATGTAGTTGCCGCCGAGCAGCACCGCGAGCGTAGCGCCGAGGTTCTGCATGTTGACGCCGAGATCCTGTGCCTTGGTGCGGTCGATCGTCACCGTCACGTTCGGCTGGTTGTAGGCGAGGTCGCTGTCGGAGACGATGAACATGCCGCTCTTGCGCGCAGCTTCCTTCAGCTTCTCCATCTGCTCATAGACCGTCTGGAACCCGGCGGTGGAGTTGATCACCATCTGGATCGGCAGGCCGCCCGGGCCGCCCGGCAGCGGCGGCAGGTTGAAGGCGAAGGCCTGCACGCCCTCGATCTTGGAGAGTTCGGCCTGCACCAGCGGCTTGAGCTGGATCGACGAACGCGTGCGCTCGTCCCAGGGCTTGAGCAGCATGCCGGCGATGCCGCCCTGCGGGCCGTTGATGCCGTTCAGCACGAAGCGCAGGTCGGTCTCGGGGAATTTCGCGAATTCCTTGTCGAGCTTTTCGCCGTAGAAATCGAGATAATCGATGTTGGCGTATTTCGGGGCCTTGGTCACCGCGAACACGATGCCCTGGTCTTCTTCGGGGGCCAGCTCCTTCGAAGTATGCATGTAGAGGAAGCCGACCAGCCCGAGGATCGTCACCGCGAACAGGCCGGTGATGGCCTTGTAGTCGAGCGAGCGATCGAGCTTGCGGCCATACCAGCGCGTCATCGCGCCGAACACCCGGTTCACGAGCTTCGCGAAACGGCCTTCCTCGGTGTTCTTCAGCAGCATCGAGCACATCATCGGCGACAATGTCAGCGCGATCACGCCCGACACGATCACCGAGCCCGCGAGGGTGAAGGCGAATTCGCGGAACAGCGAGCCGGTGAGGCCGCCGAGGAAGCCGATCGGCGCGTACACCGCCGCGAGCGTGATCGTCATCGAGATGACGGGACCCACGATCTCGCGCGCACCTTGCAGCGAGGCCTGAACCGGTGTTTTGCCCTCCTCAAGGTGGCGATGGATGTTCTCCACCACGACGATGGCGTCGTCGACGACGAGGCCGATCGCCAGCACCATCGCAAGCAGGGTCAGGAGATTGAAGCTGAAGCCCAGCGCCAGCATCAGGGTGCAGACACCGATCATCGACAGCGGAATGGTGACGACGGGAATGATGACCGACCGCAGCGAAGCCAGGAACAGGAAGATGACCACGATCACGATGATCACGGCTTCGCCCAGCGTCTTCTCCACCTCGTCGATCGAGGACTGGATGAACTTGGTGGAGTCGTAGGCGACCTTCATCTTCATCGACGGCGGCAAATTCCGCTCGAGTTCAGGGAACAGCGCGCGCACACCCTTGACCAGCGTCAGCGGGTTGCCCTGCGGCGTTGCCTGCACGCCGATGAAGATCGCGTGCTCGCCATTGAAGGCGACGCTGGCGTCCGTGCTCTGGGCGGCAAGCTCGACGGTGGCGATATCCTCCATCCGCACGAAGCCGCCGTCCTTGGCCTTGACGATCATCTTCTTGAACTGGTTGACGTCGGTGAGGCCGGTATTCGTCGAGACGTTCGAGACGATGAGATAGCCCTTGGTCTGGCCCGCCGCTGACTGGAAGTTGTTGGCGGTGATTGCCGCGGCGACGTCGGCCGGCGACACGTTGCGGCCGGCCATCTTCACGGGATCGAGCCAAAGACGCATCGCGAAGGTCTGGCCGCCGAGAATGTCGGCCGAGGCGACGCCGTCGACGGTCGACAGCACCGGCTGCACCACGCGCGTCAGATAGTCGGAGATCGCCGAACCGGACAGCTCCTCGGACGAGAAGCCGAGATACATCACGGCCGTGGTCTGGCCGGTGGTCTTGGTGACGATCGGGTCGTTGGATTCCTTCGGAATCAGGTACTTCACCGAGTTCGTCTTCGCCAGCACCTCGGTGAGCGCCTGGTTCGGATCGAAATTCAGCTTGATGTAGACCTGAATCGTCGACGTGCCGAGCACGGAGGACGAGGTGATGTAGTCGACGCCCTCGGCGGAGGCGACTGCCTGCTCGATCGGCGTGGTGATGAAGCCCTGGATCAGGTCCGCGGACGCGCCGGGATAGACGGTCGTGATGTTGATGACCGTGTTCGACAGCTTCGGGTATTGCCGGATCGGCAGCACCATCGCCGCGCGCAGGCCGATCAGCAGGATCAGCAGGCTGACGACGACCGACAGGACCGGGCGCTTGATGAAAATATCGGTAAGGGCCATCGCGGCGATCTCGATTTCCGATCTGGATTTCTAGGTCTCAAGAGACGTGATCCGGCGGGGCCGGATCACGTGAGGATGTTGTCAATAGCGCGGCGGCTGCGCCGGGATCGGCGGAGTCGGGTCGGTCGAAATCGATACCGGTGCACCCGATTGCAGCTTGAGCTGGCCGAGGGCGACGACCTTGTCGCCCGCTTTCAGGCCCTTGAGGATCTCGACGCGACCATCGACACGGTTGCCGGTCTGCACGAAGGTGCGCACCGCCGAGAGGCTGGTCTTGCCGTCCGCTTCCTTCTTCTCGGCGATCACGAACACCGAGTCGCCGTACAGGGTGTAGTCGACCGCCGTCTCGGGCACGGTGATCACGGCCGGCTTGTCCGGCAGCACGACCGTGGTAGTCACGAACATGCCGGGCTTGAGGATCTTCTCCGGATTGGCGATCGTCGCCTGCACGCGGATGTTGCGGGTATCGGTCGCGATCTGCGGCTCGATCGTGGTGATCTTGCCCTCGAAGGTGCGGCCCGGATAGGCATCGACCTTCAGCCGGACGGTCTGGCCGACCTTGAGGTTGCCGGAATCCTTTTCCGTCACCGTGAAGTTGGCCCACAGCTCCGACAGATCGGTCAACGACACGATCGCCGTACCTGCCGTCAGGTATTGGCCGACCTCGACCTTGCGCATGCCGAGATCGCCGGAGAACGGCGCGCGCACCAGCTTCTGCGAGATCAACGCGTCGGTCTTGGCGATGCCGGCCTGCGCCTGGTCGTAGGAGGCCTGCGCGGCATCGACGGTCGCCTGCGGACCGAACTGGCGCGCGGCCAGTTGCTTGGCGCGGTCAAGCGACAGCTGCGCGACGGTCGCCTGCGCCTTGTAATTGGCGAGGTCGCCCTGCTCCGGCGCGTCGAACAGCTGCACCAGCGGCGTGCCGGCCTCGACGCGCGTACCCGGCTCGAACTTGATCTCCGTGACGCGGCCGTTGACGTCGGCGCTGACGTCGACCTGATGCACGGCGACAAGGCTGCCGACCGCGGTGAGCAGGTTCGGCACCACCTCGGACTTCGCCTCGGCCGCGCTGACGGCCGTCGGCGGCGGCTTGTTGTTGGCGAAGAACTGCTGAATCATCTGGCCGCGGAAATAGTTGAACCAGACGAGTCCACCGACCAGCGCGGCGAGAAGCGTGCCGACGATGATGAACCAGAGCACCGGCCGGACCGGACGCTTGGGAGCCTTGTCGATCGGTTCGCCCGAAATCTTGTGTTCGGTTACGATGTTCATGTCATGCACTTTCTGCAATCGCCGCCTTGCCGGCATCCGCGGCCTGATCGCGGCCCAGATGCGAAGCAATTGCGGCGTCGTTAAGTCCGATACCCCTCAGGAGAAACTCACAGAGCTGCCGCTCCAGGTCGTTCGCCTTGCCGTAAGCGAGACAAGGCGTGGCCGGCAGCCTGGTCAGCGCCGCGGTCATCACCGCATGATGCGCAAACCAGAACAGGTTGAGCGGATCGCCAGCGTAGGGCCGCGCATCCCCGGCGGCCACGGCGCGCTCGAGCGAGCCGACAAAAGCCGCCCCAATCAATGTCTCGATCTTGGCATATAGCAAACGCGCGAATTCGCCGTCATCCAGATGGCTCGTGGCCATCAGCCGCAGGCGCTGCGCCTCTTCCTGATCGGGACCGTCAGCAATGTGCAGGAAATGCCCGACCATCCTGCGGATCACCTCGACCAGCGTGGCGGTCGAGGGCTCCCGCTCGAGAAGCTCGATGAACGCCGGATCCGCTTCGCATTCGTCGCTGAGGATTTCTGCATAGAGCGCGGCCTTGGACGGGAAATGCTTGAACAGCAGCGCCTCGGAAATGGCAGCGGCGGCCGCCACGCTCTTCGTCGTGGTGCCGGTGTAACCATGTCGGGCAAAGCAGCGCTTTGCGGCGCCGAGGATCAATTGACGCCTCAGGTCACTCGTCATACGCAATGAGCTCATGGTGGGTGAGTAAACACTCACCCACGCAGAAGTCAAGCACTATGTTGCATCGCAACCTGAATGCGTTGCAAATTCAGGGGAAATTCGCCCCACCACTCGGGCTGCTTGCAGGGCGCCCGCTCTGAGAACAGCGCCTCGCTAGATCGGCTGGAAGCCGAGGTCGCCGCGGATCCGGTTGAGGATGTAGGTCCCATCCCGGCTTGGCAGGATCCGCTCCAGGCTGGCGCTGTCGATCTTCACATTGGCAAAGCGCGGGCCGGCGGAAACGTCGTGGACGGCTTTGGCAAAGGCCTCGACCTCGGCCATGGTCGTGACGGCCTGGCTGTCCGCAATGCCACATGACTTGGCGATGCCGACAAGGTCGGCGGCGGCCGAGGTGTGGCTGGTCTGCCCGCCAGTCTCGCCATAGGCCTCGTTGTCCAGCACTGCGATCGACAGATTGGGCGGCATTTGCAGGCCGATGGTGGCAAGGCTGCCCATCCCCATCAGCATTTCGCCGTCCCCGGTGATGACCAGCACCGGCAGCTTCGGCTGCGCCAGAGCGAGGCCGAGCCCGATCATCGCGGCGCCGCCCATGCCGCCCCACAGGTAGAAATTGCGGGCATGGTCGCCGGCGGCGCACATGTCGTTGGTGGAGGCGCCGAGGCCGCCGATCGCGACGACGTCCTTGCGGTCCGCGAGCAGCGCGGACACCACCTGGCGGCGGTCGAGGAGATTGGCCTTGCTCATTTGGTGAAAACCTTGGCGCCGATCAGGCGCTGCGACAGAAGGACGGCAGTCGGGGTGAGCGCGTTGTAAGCCTGCGCCGCGGCCGCTTCGAGCACCGCGGGCACCTCGGCGGCATTCGAGGCGCGCAGCACCTTGACGCCGGAGAGCTCGAATACGCCCTGCGTGGTCGATCCCATCGGCACCTGCCACGGATTGAACTCGCCCCATTCGCCGCGCATGGTGACGAGCGTGAGGAACGGAAAGCGCAGGATCGGGATCAGCGACAGCATGTTGATGCAATTGCCGACGCCGCTCGACTGCATCAGCAGCACGCCACGCTGTCCGCCGGCCCAGGCGCCGGCGAGCAGCGCCACCCCTTCCTCCTCCGTCGTCAGCGGAATGCCGCGCATCGTGGAGGAGTCCAGCACGCACTGGATCAGCCTGGAATGGCCGGCGTCCGGCACATAAGGCACCTGCCGGACGTCGAAGCGCTGCAATGTCGCGAAGATATCGTCGGGCCAGTTCGGGGCCGTGTCGGCAGCGTCAGCGCGTGCGTGCATTTTCCTGTCCGGTCGGCTAGCAAGGTGCAAAGACTGTAGACGCATGCATGCGCCGACCAGAACAACAAAAACGGCATATCGGCTTTAACCGGCGAGTATAACGGGATGAACGCAGATGCGAAGGCGCTGGCGGCCAGCTTCGACCTCGAGAAGCTGACGCCGGAGTTCTACGACGACCCCTACCCGACCTATCGTGCACTGCGGGAGAACGAGCCGGTCAAGCGCCTGCCGAACGGCACCGTGTTCCTGACCCGTTACGACGACCTCGTCACCACCTACAAGAACACCAAATCGTTCAGCTCGGACAAGAAGCGCGAGTTCGCGCCGAAATACGGCGACACCCCGCTCTACGAGCACCACACCACCAGTCTCGTCTTCAACGACCCGCCGTCCCATACCCGCGTGCGCCGCCTGATCATGGGGGCGCTGTCGCCGCGCGCGATCGCGGGCATGGAGGCCGACCTCATCAAGCTGGTCGACGGCCTGCTCGACACCATCGCCGCCAAGGGCGCTTTCGAGCTGATCGAGGATTTCGCGGCCTCCATTCCCATCGAGGTGATCGGCAATCTGCTCGACGTTCCCCACGAGGAACGCGGGCCGCTGCGCGACTGGTCGCTGGCGATCCTCGGCGCGCTCGAACCCGTGGTGTCGCCCGAGGTAGGCGCGCGCGGCAACAAGGCCGTGGCGGACTTCCTCGCCTATCTGCAGACGCTGGTGGCGCGGCGGCGCGCAAAGCCGGGCAACCCCGAGCGCGACGTGCTGACGCGGCTGATCCAGGGAGAGGAGAACGGCGAGCGGCTGAGCGAGAAGGAGCTGCTGCACAATTGCATCTTCCTGCTCAACGCCGGGCACGAGACCACCACCAATTTGATCGGCAACGGCCTCGTGGCGCTGGACCGTCATCCCGACCAGAAGCAGCGGCTGATCGACAACCCCGACATGATCAAGACGGCGCTCGAGGAGATGCTGCGCTATGAGAGCTCGAACCAGCTCGGCAATCGCATGACCACGGAGCGCGTCGAGCTCGGCGGCGTCGTGCTCGATGCCGGCACGTCGGTGACGCTGTGCATTGGCGCGGCCAACCGCGATCCCGCGCAGTTTCCAGACCCGGAGCGCTTCGATATTGCGCGCACGCCGAACCGGCACCTCGCCTTCGCCACCGGCGCACATCAATGCGCCGGCATGGCGCTGGCGCGGCTGGAAGGCGCGATCGCGATCTCGCGCTTCCTGGCGCGCTTCCCGAACTATGCCGTGAGCGGGCAGCCGGTCCGGGGCGGACGGGTCCGGTTCCGCGGGTTCTTGAGCGTGCCCTGCGCGATCGACTGAGGGGTCCAGAGCAAAATGTCGAAAACAACCCCATGCACAGTAGAGGGCGTGTCGGCGAACGAGGCCCTGTGGTTCCGCAGAACCATCTGACATTTCGAGCAGATCGGGCCCCACCACGCGATCGGGGCATGAAGGCTTCCAAGACGGCAGAGCGATACCCAAATCAGGTTGAGGGCCGCCGGAGCGGTCGGTTGACGCCGGCGCGCAGCAATGGAGAGAGACGACAGATGAGCGCGTCGGTCATTGATCTCATCGCAACGGAAGCACGCTTTGGCGCCCATAATTACGCGCCGATCGGGGTCGTCCTGTCACGCGGCGAAGGTGTCTGGGTCTGGGATACCGAAGGCAACCGCTATCTCGATTGCCTCTCGGCCTATTCGGCGGTCAGCCAGGGCCACTGCCACCCCAAGATCCTGGCGGCGATGATCGAACAGGCGCACAGGCTGACGCTCACCTCGAGGGCCTTCCACAACGACCAGCTCGCCCTGTTCTACGAAGAGATCGCCGCGCTCACCGGCTCCCACAAGGTGCTGCCGATGAACAGCGGCGCCGAGGCGGTCGAAAGCGCGATCAAGGCGGTTCGCAAATGGGGCTACGAGGTGAAGGGCGTGCCGGACGGTGCGGCCGAGATCATCGTCTGCGCCAACAATTTTCACGGGCGCACGCTTGGCATCGTCGGCTTTTCAACCGACCCTGAGACACGCACACATTTCGGGCCGTTCGCGCCTGGCTTCAAGATCATCCCGTTCGGCGACGCCGCGGCGCTGGAGGAGGCGATCACCCCAAACACGGTCGCCTTTCTGGTCGAGCCGATCCAGGGCGAAGCCGGCGTCATCATTCCTCCGGCCGGCTACTTCACTGAGGTGCGCCAGCTCTGCATCGCAAACAACGTGATGCTGGTGCTCGACGAGATCCAGACCGGGCTCGGTCGCACCGGTAAACTGCTCGCCGAACAGCACGAGGGAATCGAGGCGGACGTGACGCTGCTCGGCAAGGCCCTGTCCGGTGGCTTCTATCCGGTGTCGGCCGTGCTCTCGAACAACGACGTGCTCGGGACTTTGCGACCCGGGCAGCATGGCTCGACCTTTGGCGGCAACCCGCTTGCCTGCGCCGTGGCCCGCGCAGCGATACGCGTGCTGGTCGAGGAAGGCATGATCGAGAACGCGGCCAGGCAGGGCGAGCGCTTTCTGAAAGGCTTGCAAGACATTCGTGCGAATACGATCCGCGAGGTTCGCGGGCGCGGCTTGATGCTGGCGGTCGAGTTGCATCCCGAAGCTGGCCGCGCTCGCCGCTACTGCGAGGCGCTTCAGGGCAAGGGCATCCTCGCCAAGGATACCCATGAGCAAACGATCCGCATCGCCCCGCCGTTGGTGATCACAAGCGACCAGGTCGACTGGGCGCTGGAGCGGCTCGCCACCACCCTGACGCAGGACTTCTCCTGAGACTGCCTGCGTCCGAAGATCGCATGCCGGCCGCCGCCAGCAACGAACGATTCCGCAACCTGCGCGTTGAAACGTTGTGGGCGATTATGAGCTGGGAGCTAAGATCATGCTTCCGCGTGGCGTTTGCCTTACGGCTGTTTTAGTCGGTGTCTCGATGCTGGCGGCGAGTGCCGGCGCGCTCGCCCAAGGACCCGGCCAGGGACATGGAAGAGGCGGGCCGCCCGGCCCCGCCGCAGCGCCGGCAGCGCCGCCATCAGCACCACCGGCCATGGCCCGCCCGGCAGCGCCACCGGCTATGGCTCGGCCGGCAGCACCGCCAGCCATGCCGCAGCGGCCAGCGATGGCGCCACGTCCGGCGCCGCACATGGCATCACCGCCACCGCGCTCGAGCCCACAATTCAGTGCCCCGCGAGCCGCCCCCCAGGTGGCGGCGCCGCGGCGCGAATTCCATCGCCCGCCGGAATCGCCGCAACGTCCGGCCGTGGCGCCGCGGCCGACGCCGCATATCGCCGCCCCGTCGCGCCCAAGTGCCCCCCCGGCCGCGAGCGAGCGAGCGGGACCGCCGCGCGAGATGCTTTCGCGCCAATCCGCGGAACGCCAAGACCGTATCGATCGCTTGCAGCAGCGCGTGCAGCAATTGCAATCGCAATCGCAGAAGCCGGAAGGCGCAAGGGCACAACACCAGCAGCAGCGGTTGCTGCAGTCGCAGAGCCGTCTTCTTGAACGCGAGCAACGTATCCAACAGCGCTCGCAGCAAGTCGAGCAGCGGCAGCGCGAGATGCTGTCGCGGCAGACCACGGAGCGCCAGGCCCGTATCGATCGCCTGCAGCAGCGCGTGCAGCAACTCCAGACGCAGAAACCGGAAAGCGCGCGGGCGTTGCGCGAGCAACAGCGCACGCTCCAGACGCAGAACCGCTTGCTTCAGCGTGAGCAGCGCGCGCAGCAAAGCGATCTGGCGCGCCAGCAGCGGCTTGGACTCCAGGCTCCCGCCGGGCGGGCGGCTGCGGCCGCAGTGGAGGCCGCCCAGCGTGGACGGTTTGCCGAGCCCTTCCGCGAGCAGGCCCCTGCTCTAGCCCAGGCGGCGCTCACCACGCGCCAAAGCGGCTGGGCTCCCCGGCAGGCCTGGCGTCACCGCCATCCCGCCGCGTTCGTGGCGTGGCTTGGGCCGGTGTTCTGGCCTTACGCCTATTCCGACATCTTCAACTACACGTTCTGGTCCTATGCTTACGAGCCCGGCTATTGGGCGTACGCCTATGACGACTTCGTCGATACCGTGTTCTGGGGTGGCGACGGCCCCTATGCCGCCTACGCCAGCACCGATCCGTACGACTATCCGCAAGCCGGCGGCGGACGCACGCGGCTGCGCGCCAGCGTGAGCCCGCAGACGCTCCAGCAATTGTGCAGCACGCCGGACAAGGGCGTCACCGCCTGGCCGCTTGCCGATATCGCGCGAGCCGTGCAGCCGACGCCGGAGCAACGCGCGCTGCTCGACGAGTTGAAGACCGCGGCGGCAAACGCTGCCGCCGTGTTCAAGGACTCCTGTGCGGAAACCTATGCACTGACTCCGCCCGGCCGCCTGCGCGCGATGATGAACCGCATCAGCGCGACGTTGGAGGCCGTCAAGATCGTGCGGCCAGCACTGGAGAACTTCTACAACTCGCTAAGTGACGAACAGCAGGCCCGCTTCAACGCGCTCGGCCCCAATGTCGGCGAGCGCTCGCAGCAGCAGGAGGCCAGTGCCGAGGGCTGCGGCGATCCCAAGTCCAGCCTGACGCAGCTGCCGATCCAAAGGATCGAGGCCGTGCTCCACCCTGCGGGCAAGCAGAAGGAGGCGCTCGACCGCCTGAGCGAAGCGACGGCGAAGGGCGTTGACGGCCTGCAGGCGGCCTGTCCGAACGATGTGCCCCTGACGCCGGTCGGACGGCTGGAGGCGATGCATCGCCGTCTCGAGGCCATGCTGACGGCCGCCAAGCTGGTCGAACCCGCACTGGACGAGTTCTACGCCACGCTGAGCAGCGAGCAGAAGGCGCGCTTCAACACGCTGCAACAGCTCGCAAGCCCGTGAAGCCCGCGCGCGCGACCTAGACCACCGCCTTATGCCGCGCGATGCAGGTGCGTAGCACCTCGTCCATCGGCTTAGCCCACCAGTCGTTCGAGAAGATCTCGATCTCGGAATAGCCGGCAAAGCCCTGCGCCTCGACCGCCTGACGCACCGATTTGATATCGATGACGCCGTCGCCCATCATGCCGCGGTCGTTGAGGATGTCTTTCGTCGGTACCAGCCAGTCGCAGACATGGAACGCCAGCAGGCGATCCTGGCCGGCGCGCGTGATCTGGCTCATCAGCTCCGGGTCCCACCAGATGTGATAGACGTCGAGCGCGACGCCGAGCATGCCGGTGCGATCAGGGTCGAGCCGGTCGCAGATGTCGAGCGCCTGCTTCGTGGTGTTCACGCAGGCGCGGTCGGCCGCATAGGCAGGATGCAGGGGCTCGATCGCCAGCGGCAGCTTTGCCTGCCTCGCGTAGTCGAGCATCTCGGCAAGAGCTTCCTCGACCTGCCCGCGCGCTGCCACGAGATCCTTCGAGGCCTCGCTGCCCGGCCGCGAATATTGCGGCAGGCCGCCGACGACGAGGACGATGCAGGAGGCGCCCAGCGCCTTGGCCTCGTCGACGCAGCGCCTGTTGTCGTCGCGCACCTCGCCCCGGCGCGAGGCGTCCGAGGTGAACATGCCGCCGCGGCAATAGCCTGACAGCTCGAGGCCGGTCTCGCGCACTGCGCGCGCGGCGCGCTCGAGACCGACGGCCGCGACCTGGTCGCGCCAGGGATCGACGGCGCGGATGCCGTGCTCCGCACAGGCCTCGATGATCGCGACGAGGTCACCCTGCTTGCGGACCGTCGCCGTGTTCAGCGACAGCCAGCGATGATCGGACGAGAAGTCGCGCATCAGGATTCGATGCCGTGGGTGGCGAGCACGGTTTTCATCCGCCGCGTCGCGAGCTCAGGGTTGGCGAGCAGGCCGGCCTTGTCGGCCAGACGGAATAGCTCGGCCAGATGCAGCATGGAGCGCGTGCTCTCCTGTCCCCCGACCATGGTGAAATGATCCTGATGGCCGTTGAGATAGGCCATGAACACGACGCCAGTCTTGTAGAAGCGCGTCGGCGCCTTGAAGATGTGGCGCGACAGCGGCACCGTCGGCCCGAGCACGTCGTGAAAGCCGGCCTCGTCACCGGCTGCCAGCCGCGACAACGCGTAGGACGCCGCCGGCGCTATGGCGTCGAAGATGCCGAGCAGCGCGTGCGAAAAGCCCTGCTCGTCACCGGCGATCAGCTCCGCGTAGTTGAAATCGTCCCCGGTGTACATCTTGATGCGCTTGTCCAGGCGCCGGCGCATGTCGATCTCGCGCTGCTTGTCCAGCAGCGAGACTTTCACGCCGTCGACCTTGGCGGCGTTGCCATTGATGATGGCGACCGCCGTGTTCATCGCCTGATCGAGATCCCTGGTGCCCCAATATCCCGTCAGCGCCGGATCGAACATGTCGCCGAGCCAGTGGATGATCACGGGCTCGCGAACCTGCGACAGCACGCGGTCATAGACCTTGGCATAATCGTCGGCGTTGCGGCCGAGCTTGGCCAGCGCGCGCGACGCCATCAGGATGATGCGGCCACCCACCTTCTCGACTGCGGAGATCTGCTCCTCATAGGCGCGGATCACGTCATCGAGGCTTTTCGCATCTTCCACTGCGAGATGATCGGTGCCTGCACCGGAGAACACCAGCGCGTTGCGGCGCTTGGCGGCGGCGACCGAGCGCGTGATCAGCTCCAGCGAGGTCGGCCAGTCCAGCCCCATGCCGCGCTGCGCGGTGTCCATGGCTTCGGCAACGCCAAGGCCGAGATCCCAGACGTGCTCGCGGAAAGCGATGGTCTTGTCCCAGTCGACGGCGACCGACAGCCAGGGATCGTTGTCGACGAAGGGATCGGCGACCGTGTGTACGGCCGAGAAGGCGATGCGGTTCAGCGGTCCCTCGAGCTTTGCGGGGAACGTGCGTGAGGCAGCTAACCGGTAGGTCTCGATCGAGCGATCGGCCTTGGGCAGCTTGAGCGACAATGACGACATCGGCTGGACGGGTTTATTCATGGCTCAGACCTCTCCCCGTCATTGCGAGGAGCGAAGCGACGAAGCAATCCAGACTGTTGCCGCGGAGAGATCCTGGATTGCTTCGCTTCGCTCGCAATGACGGCTTGGTGGACATCGGGGTTTATCCGAACGACCTCACGCCTTGATCGGGGCGACGTCGATCCAGCGCCGCTCTTTCCAGCTCTTCAGCGCGCATTCGGCGAGCTGCACGCCCTTGGCGCCTTCGAGCAGCGTGAACTTGTAGGGGGCGTCCTCGTAGACGTGGCGGATGAACAACTCCCACTGCTCCTTGAAGCCGTTGTCGTAGGTGACGTTGTCGGGCAGCTTCTGCCAGTCGCCGTAGAAATCATGCAGCCGCTTCTCGTCCGGATTCCACACCGGCCGCGGGGTCGCCTGCCGCGCCTGGATCATGCAGTCGGTGAGGCCTGCGACCGCCGAGCCGTGGGTGCCGTCAACCTGGAAGGTGACGAGGTCGTCGCGATAGACGCGCGTCACCCAGGACATGTTGATGTGGGCGATGATGCCGCCCTCGAGCTGGAACGTCGCGTAGGCGGAATCGTCCGCGGTCGCCTTGTACTTCTTGCCCTGCTCGTCGTAGCGCTCGGGGATGTCGGTGTTGCCGATGCAGACCACGCTCTGGACGTTGCCGAAGAGGTTGTCGAGCACGTAGCGCCAGTGGCAGACCATGTCGAGGATGATGCCGCCACCGTCCTCGTCGCGGTAGTTCCAGGACGGCCGCTGCGCCTCCTGCCAGCCGCCTTCGAACACCCAATAGCCGAACTCGCCGCGCACCGAGAGGATGCGGCCGAAGAAGCCGGAGTCGCGCAGGAAGGCGATCTTCTTCAGACCCGGCAGGAACAGCTTGTCCTGCACCGTGCCGTGCTTGACGCCCTTGGCATTGGCGAGCTTGACCACTTCGAGCGCTTCTTCGAAGTTCGTGGCGATCGGCTTCTCGCAATAGACGTGCTTGCCGGCGTTGATGGCCTGGGTCAGAAGACCGGGGCGCGCCTGCGTCGTCGCGGCGTCGAAGAACATGGTGTCGTTCTTGTCGGCGAGCGCGGCGTCGAGGTCGGTGGTCCAGCGCGTGATGTTGAAGCGCTTGGCCAGCGCCTCGACCTTCTCGGCGCTGCGGCCGACCAGGATCGGGTCGGGTATGACGCGATCGCCGTTCTTCAGGCGGACGCCGCCCTGGTCACGGATGGCGACGATCGAGCGGATCAGATGCTGGTTGAGCCCCATGCGTCCGGTGACGCCGTTCATGATGAGGCCGAGGCGTTGGGTGGTCATGCTAACTGCTCCTGAAGTGAATTTGGCTGTTCGAGCGGGCGCAGCGCCGACCAGTCCGGATGGACCGCGGTGGCAAAGCCTGCTGTGTGAAGCGATCCCGTCAGGAGATCGCCGTCGTGAATGGAGAGGCGGATGCCCTGACCGGCATCGGCGTAGAGATCGGGATGCGCGGCCGCGAAGGCCGCAGCTTCAGGGGCGGGCGTCTCGCCAAAGCCGTCGACATAGTGGTGGCCGTTGCGTTCGGCATGGGTGACGCCGATGAAGGCTCCGAGCGCGAGGTCCTGCTGCACGGCGAGACCGGCCTGGCAGGTGAGATCCTCGCCGGTCACGAAGAAGGCCTCGCCTTCCGCGCTCCATTTCACCGCGCGCGTGGCATTGACGATGGACTTGTAGAGACCCTTGCAGGATTTGGAGGAGATGCCGCGATAGCCGAGGGCTCGGGCGGCCGGAAAAGCATCGTAGGAATCGTCGGCTTCGTCGATGATGAAACCGCGATCTGCCAGTGCGCCCAGCGGCGATTGCCGGGTGATGTCGCGCGGCATTGGCTGTTCGACATAAAGCAATCGCGCCGCGATCTGGCGCAGCGCGGCGTCATGATCAAGCCGGTCGATCAACGCCCGCAACGCCGCGAGGTCGGCGTACTGCTCGTTGGCGTCGAGCGTCACCCTGTAGTCATACCCCAGCGTATCGAGCTCCTTGCCGATCCGCGCCAGCCGCACCGCATCGGCAGCCGGATCTCCGGACAGCTTGAGCTTGAAGTAGCGCGCGCCGGTATTCTCGCGCGGATCGGCAACGCCGCCCTCGCCTTCCACGACATCATCAAGGCCGACGGTATGCCTGATGGCAACACGCTCCAGCGGCACCCGGCCGGAGAGAAACGTCCTGATGTCCCTCTCGCTCAGATCAGGAGAAAGCCGCGCATCGATACCCGCGATATTGCCGGCCATCCCGTCAAAGAAATTGGTCTCGACGGCGCGGAGCAGCGCATCGAGGATGGCCTTGTCGATCTCCGCGGGGCCATAAGCCGCAGCAAGCGCCGGGATGTTCTTCTTCGCGCAGGTCGCGATCTGGGCACCGATGCACGAGGCATGCAGATCGAACGCGGTCTGATATCCGGTGCGAGCCAGATAGAGTCCGCGCGCGATCCCCAGCGAGCGACGCAGCCCATCGACCGTCTGTGCCGGCGACAGCTCCGGCCGCTTGTCGAACCATTTCGGTACCAGCAGCTCGGCGCTGGCGCCGACTGCGCTCCCCCTGCCCTCGATCTCGATCTCGGCCCGCACGAACAGCTGCGGCGTCGCGTTGATCGTGATCGCGCCGAAGCGGAACGGCCGCGCGAATTGCACGGGACGTTCGAAGAAGGCGATGTCTCGCAGCTTCAGGCGGGGGGACATGATCTCACAACGAAACGAGTTGAACGTGGTGCGACAGGCATGACCGCGGGCGACTCGCCTCTCCCGCTTGCGGGAGAAGCCGGCGCGCAGCGCCGGGTGAGGGTTCTATCCGCAACGGGACACTCCCGATGCGGAGACACCCTCTCCCCACCCCTCCCCCGCAAGCGGGGGAGGGAGCGCACCGTGCTTGTGGCGGCTCCAGAGAACATCACTCGCTCCTAATCCAATGCGCCTTGCGAGAAGAAGTGCTTGCGGATGCGCTGCACGAGCTCGGTGAAGACAGGATCGGCCATCGCGTCGAGCGAGCGCGGGCGCGGCAGCGGCACGTCGTAGATCGCGGCGATCGCGCCGGGGCGCTCGGTCATGACCAGGACACGGTCGGCGAGGAACACAGCCTCGGGAATCGAATGCGTGATCAAGAGCACGGTCTTCTTGGTCTCGCGCTGGATCCGCATCAATTCGACATTCATGCGCTCGCGCGTCAGCGCGTCGAGCGCGCCGAACGGCTCGTCCATCAGCATGATCCTGGGATCGTGCACCAGGGCGCGGCAGATCGAGGCGCGCTGCTGCATGCCGCCGTGCGGCGTCGTCACCTTCTGGCCCTCGACCAGGATCTCGCCCGTGGTCGGCGCCAGCAGGCCCGAGATCAGCTTGAGCAGCGTGGACTTGCCGCAGCCGGATGGGCCGACCACGACGAAGAACTCGCCGTCATTGATGTGGAAGTCGAGCGGCCGCAGCGACGGCACATCGCCGTCGCGCGTCCGGTAGGTCTTCGACACGCCTGACAGCTTGATGCCCGAGGCATCGCCCGCCCGGTCGCTCACCAGGCGCAGATGCGCGGCCGGCTGGTTGATATCGACTGGCTTGGTCGCAGGGTTCATCATAACCCTCTCCACGCGTCGTCCCTGCGAACGCAGGGACCCATACGCCGCGCCGGAGCGTTCGGGCACGCGGGTTGAGACCTTCCGTAACCATCAAGGCCGGTGGTTATGGGTCCCTGCGTTCGCAGGGACGACAGTGGAGATTGATTGCTCACGAGCCGCTCTTCGGCAGGTAGTCGTTGGTGTAGAAGGCCTTCGGGTTCTCCTTGGCCTTGGCATCGAGGCCGCCATATTCGACCAGCAGATTGACGGTCTCGGTCATGTTCTGGTCGGTGACCTGGAACGGACGCTTGCCCTTGGTCTCCGCGGTCCGGTAGAGCGGGATGGTCAGCTCAAAGCCCTGCGTCAGCGTGTCGATCTTGCCGCCCTTCGGATTGGCATCGAGGATCGACTGCGCCGCGGCCTTCGGTTCCTTCTCGGCGGCTTCCACCGCTTTCGTCGTTGCCGACATGAAGCGGCGGACGAGATCGGCGTTGGCCTTCACATAGTCGGTGTTGGCGATGATGCCGGACGACACCATGTTGATGCCGTAGTCGGCGAACTTGATCGGATAGACGTCCTTGCCGGTGGCGTCCTTGATCTTCATCGACTGGTCCATGACGTAGCCGAGCAGAAGATCAGCTTGGCCGTTGATGACGGCATTGAGCTTGGTCTGGCCGTCGCCGGCGACGGTCTTGAAGTCGCTCTCCTTCAGGCCGGTCTTCTTCAGGAACAGCGGCCAGATCTGCGTCATCGAGTCCGCCGGCGTGATCGCCACCGTCTTGCCCTTGATGTCCTCGGGCTTCCTGATGTTCTTGTCGGCGAAGCCCATCGCGGACATCGGTGAGGTCTGCAGCAGCACGCCGGTCGCAACCACGGGCGCGCCCTTGATCGCGGCGCGCATCATGGTGGGGACGTCGACATAGCCGAAATCGGCGGTCTTGGCGGCAACCGCCTGCGTGGTCGCAGCCGAGCCGCGGCCTTCCTGGATCTCGAGCTCGATGCCTTCGGCCGCGTAGATGCCCTTGGCCTTGCCGTAATAGAACGGCGCGTGCTCGCCATAGACGTACCAGTTCAGCATCAGCACGACCTTATCGGCTGCCTGCGCCGGCATGGCTGCGAACGCCATCAGTGCCACGGATGCAGCTCCAATCCACCGCTTCATCGTTTCTCTCCCTTCCCGTTGGTTGCGTCGGCCGTTGGTGGCCGCTCGTTGCTTTAGTCAGGATGCAAAGATCACGTCCTCGCGCTGGCTGACGTGCCAGGGAATGACCAGCTTCTCGATCCGGTCCACGATCCAGAACAGGACCACGCCGAGCAGCGCCAGGATCACCAGCGCCGCGAACATCGTCGGCAGATCGAAGGTGCCGATCGAGCGCTGCATCACGTAGCCGATGCCGGAATTGGAGCCGACGAACTCGCCGACGACGGCGCCGACCACGGCGAGCGTCACCGACACTTTGAGCCCGGAGAAGATCGCCGGCAGCGCATGCGGCAGGTTCACCGCGCGAAACACCTGGAAACGGCTGCCCTGCATGGCACGGGCGAGATCGACCATGTCGGGGTCGACCGACTTGAAGCCCTGGACCGCGGAGACGACGACTGGAAAGAAGCCGAGCAGGAACGCCGAGATCACCTTGGGAATGATGCCGAAACCGAACCAGACCACGAACAGCGGCGCGATCGCGATCTTCGGCACGGATTGCGAGAACACCAGCAATGGATAGACGTAGCTCTCCACCGTCTTGGAGCCCGCGATCAGCATCGCCACGGGAATGCCGAACAGCGCCGAGAGCAGGAAGCCGCAGACGGTGGCGTAGGTGGTCGGCCAGGACTGGCGCAGCAGCTCCGGCCATTCGGTGCGCAGCACGGCGACGACATCGAGCGGCGACGGGATCTGGTAAGCGGGAATCCTGAAGATTCGGATCGCGAGATCCCAGGCGACGACGATGAAGACCAGGAACAGGAACGGCCGAACCCAGGCCGCATTCAGCAGCTTGGAAACAGCGTTTTGCGGCTTGGGCTCGGCCAATTTTCACTCCCGGCAGTCTTCTTGGTTGTGGGGAGAAATTAACCCGTTGGATAAATACTGTCCAGAGCTTTCCCTGTGACGTTTTGCGCCGGGGTTCCGCCCCCCGAAATCGTCGTCATTCCGGACGATGCGAAGCATCGACCCGGAATCTCGAGATTCCGGGTTCGGTCCTACGGACCGCCCCGGAATGACAGCAGAGAGAATGGAGCGCTAAACCGTCTGCGCCACCGCGCTGCGCTGCTTCGGGGCCTTCGCGATCTCGAACAGCGCGACGGACTTGCCGGTCAATGCCGCCAGCACGAGCCCGGACATGTGAGCCAGCCGCTCGTCCTTGGCCTTCTTGTCCAGGAGATCACGGCCGAAGATCACGCTGAGCGTGGCCGAATTGGAGAGATAGAAGAAGCTCAGCGCCGCAATGGAGATGTAGAGCTGCACCGGATCGACCGCGACCTGGAAATCCCCGCTATCGACGCCGCGGCGCACCACGGTGCGGATCATCTCGACGAAGGGCGAGTGCATCGACTTGACCTTGGTCGATTTCTTCAGGTGCTTTGCGCGCGCGAGGTTCTCGGTCTGGAGCAAAGACAGGAACTCGGGATTGCGCAGGAAGTAATTCCAGGTGAACTCGATCAGGCGGCGGATGGCCTCGGGCGGATCGAGATGCTCGAGATCGAGCCCGCGCTCCTCGCTGCGGATCTTGTCATAGGCGCCTTCGAGCACCGCGAGATAGAGCTCGTCCTTGTTGCCGACGTGATAGTACAGCATGCGCTTGTTGGCGCCGGCCTTGGCCGCGATGCGGTCGACGCGCGCGCCGGCGAGCCCATGGGCGGAGAACTCCTGCTTGGCGGCTTCGAGAATGCGCAGCCGCATCCCCTCGGGATCGCGCTGCCATTTCAGAGTTCGCTTTGCCTTCGCCAAACCGGTTGCTCGCTGGAGGTTCTCGGGTCAGCGTGTAACACGAGGAAGCCGTCATTGCGAGGAGCCCTTGCGACGAAGCAATCCAGACTGCCACCGCGGAGGGATTCTGGATTGTTTCGCTGCGCTCGCAATGACGGAGGACAGACTGCCCTATTCCACCGGCTTCGGCGAGCGCTCCAAGAGCACGGTCTGAATCCCGCAGGTCCCGTTCCGCACCGTCATGATGCGCGTGCCCGGCTTGCGGCCATTGCGGACTTCGCTGACGTCGAGGCCGGCGGCGATCAGGCGGGCGCGGGTGGCGTCGATGTCGGCGACACGCCAGCTCAGGCCCCAGAGCCGGTCATGCGTGAGGTCACCGCCGGCCACGGGCCGGCGCACCACCTCGACGATGAGATCGCCGCAGCGGAAGAACATCAGCTGGCCCCAGTCCTGGTGCGAGCGGTCGAGCGCGAGGTCGAGCCCGAGCCGCGCTCCATAGAGCGCGGCGGCGCGCTCGGAATCCTCGGTGGTGATGACGACGTGGTCGAGCGCGTCGATCGGCGCGATGTCGGTCGCGACCGACTTCGGACGCTCGTCGGCAAGCTCAAGGAAGAACATGCGCACGCCGCGCGTGAGCTCCGTGGCAGCCCGCGTGCGCTTCCAGTGCAGCACGGCATCGCTGACCGCATCGCTGCTTTCGACTTCCGCAACCGGGTCGGGCCTCAAGGCCACCCGCTCCAGCCGCCGGTGCATCTTGCCGATGTCCGCGACACGAAAGCACAGGCTGGCGAGCATGCCCTCCTGGTCCTCGAGCAGTGCGCGCATGCGGTCGCCGGTGGCGCTGAAGCCGTGAGGGGCCATCAGCTCGATCGTCATGTTGTCGAGGGTGAACAGCACCCGGTCAGCGCCCTCGCCGGAATTCTGCCAGGCCGGCGCGCGGGCCAGCAGCGTCTGATAGGCCGCCTTGGCCGCACCGATATCCCTCACCAGAACGACGATGTGATCGAGGCCGGTGATCATCCTGCACCCTTTTGATCGACTTGGAACCCAGGGACCGACAGACGGCGTTTGTCCGGGCTTGGCATTGGGCCGACATGGTCGTATTCCGGCACCATGCTGACCTCAAGCGCTTCGGGCGGCAGTTTTGCGAATAATTTCAGCGTCCCTCCGGAGCGGAACCGGTGCTAGAGTAATCCCGCCGGCCGGGACCACAAGCGCATCACGGACAAGCAATGCAGGCTCTCTTCATCGGACAGACCTATATCGACGTCGTCTTCATCACCGACCACATGCCGACCGGCGACGAGAAGCACGTGGCCTCGGACTACGCGGTCTCCTTCGGCGGCAATGCGGTGACGGCGGCGTTCTGCTGCGCCAAGCTCGGCATCGTGCCCGATCTCATCGCCACGGCGGCCAATGACTGGCTGGGGCGCATGTTCCAGGACATGTGCGCCAAGTACGGCATCTCGTTGCACGGGCGCAAGGTCAACCAGTCCTCGCTCTCCTTCATCATGCCCAAGGACGGCAAGCGCGCCATCGTCCGCTGCCGCGACGACGAGCACATCCACCCCTTCCCGATGCTCAATCTCGGCGGCTGCCGCGCGCTGCACGTCGACGGCCACCAGCCGGACGCCGCGATCCACTACGCCAAGGTGTGCCGCGAGGCGGGCATCCTGACCTCGCTCGACGGCGGCGGCCTGCGCACCAACACGCATGAGCTGCTCGAATATATCGACGTCGCCATCGTCGCCGAACGGCTGTGCGAGCAGATGGACCTGACGCCGGAGAAGATGCTCGACTACCTCAAGGGCCGCGGCTGCAGGATCGGCGGCGTCACCATGGGCGAGAAGGGCCTCTTCTGGTACGACGAGACAGGAACGGTGCAGGTGATGCCGGCGATGCCGATCCCGCGCGAGCGCGTGATCGACACCAACGGCGCCGGCGACGTCTTCCACGGCGCTTACGTCTATTCCTACCTCGCCCATCCCGGAAAGAGCTGGCGCGAGCATTTCGATTTCGCCCGCGCCGCCTCGACCTTCAAGATCCAGCGCCTCGGCAACGAGGCCGGCCTGCCGACACTCGTCGACATCGCCAAGGTCAGGCACGAGTTCGAGGTCAGAGTCTAGCGGTCGCCGAGGTCTCCTATGGGGCGCGTCTTCGTCGCCGGCAGCATCAACATGGATGTGGTGGCGACGGCCGATCGCCATCCACGCGTCGGCGAGACCGTCGCCGGCCGGCAGGTGCTGTATTTCCCGGGCGGCAAGGGCGCGAACCAAGCGGTCGCGGCGTCACGGCTTGGCGCGCGGACCACGCTGATCGGGCGGCTGGGGAAGGATTCATTCGGAGGCGAGCTGAAGGCCTTTCTCGGCGGCCAGGGCATCGATCTCGGTTACGTCAAGGACACGGCGGAGGCCCACACCGGCACCGCCATCATCACGGTGGCGGAGGCCGACAACACCATCGTCGTCATTCCCGGGGCGAACGGGCTGGTCGGCGCCGACGACGTCGAGGTCGTGCCGCTGCTGGCGGGCGACGTCGCCGTCAGCCAGTTCGAGATTCCGCTGCTGACGATCGCCGCGTTCTTCCGACGCGCCCGCGCCGCCGGGGCCACGACGGTGCTCAATCCGGCACCGGCGCAGGCCATGTCCCGCGAGCTGCTCGCGCTCGTCGACATCCTCGTGCTGAACGAGACCGAACTCGGCTTCCTCGCAGGCAGCGGGCTCTCCGAGAACGACGAGGCCACAAGGATCATTGCCGTGGCGCGGCAGCTTCAGGCGCGCGAGGACCAGACCATCTGCGTCACGCTCGGCAAGCGCGGCGTGCTCGCGCTCGCGGGGCGCGAGGATATTGCCGTGCCCGGCCGCGTGGTCAGGGCGCTCGACACCACGGGCGCCGGCGATTGCTTCGTCGGCGCGCTGGCCGCGCAACTGGCCGACGATGTGCCCTTGCGCACCGCCCTCGCCTTCGCCAATGCCGCCGCCTCGATCAGCGTGCAGCGGATGGGCGCCGGGCCGTCGATGCCGACGGCCGCGGAGGTGGCGGCGGTTTTGCCGCGCTAAGCACTCACGCCAGCGCGCTCTTCAGGTCAAAACTCTCGTCCGCGGCCTGCTCCGGCGTGATCGAGCGGTCCATGCCCTGCAAGCGGCGGCCGAACATGTGGTCGCCGGCGCGGTTGATGGATTCGATGCCGAGCAGCCTGTCGCCGTGATAGCAGAACGCCGAGAACGCCTTCTTGGCGGGGTCTCCGCGCAGCACGACGCGGTCGTAGCCGGTGGTGAGGCCAGCGATCTGGAGCTTGTCGTCGCCCTGGTCGCTCCAGAACCAGGGATGGCTGTCGTAGGGCTTCTTGTCGCCGGTCAGCTTTGCTGCAAGGCAGCGGGCGTGATCGGTGGCGTTCTGCACTGATTCCAGCCGCAGCGATCCGCCGAAGCGCGGGCTTGCGAACAGCGCGCAATCGCCGATCGCGGAGATATCAGGATCGGCCGTCGCAAGATATTCGTCGACGATGATGCCGGCGGCGACTGGAAGCCCCGCCTCCGCCGCAAGCTCGATATTCGGCAGCACGCCGACGCCGACCACGACGAGGTCGGCCGGCAGATGCTGGCCGTCGCTCAAGGAGATGCCGGTGACCTTGCCGCCCTCCGCCTCGATCGAGGTGGCCTGCACGCCAAGGTGAATGCGGATCCCGGCCTCGCGATGGCGTTCCTGAAAATACTCCGAGACCTCTGATGTCACCGCCCGCGCCATCACGCGCGGGGCGAGCTCGAGCACGTCGACCTCGAGGCCCTTGATGCGAGCGGTCGCGGCGAATTCGAGGCCGATGAAGCCGGCGCCGATGATCACCGCACGTGTCTTCGACGGCATGATCTTGCGCAGCGCCTCGCTGTCGTCGAGGATGCGCAAATATCTCACGTCGGGCAGGTTGGCATTGGGCAGGTCGAGCAGGCGGTTGCGCGCGCCGGTCGCCAGCACGAGGTGGCCGTAAGCCAGCGTCTCGCCGGATGCGAGATGCACCTTGTGCCCGGCGCGGTCGATCGAGGCGGCGCGGCCCGCGATCAGCTCGATCTTCTGGTCCTGATAGAATTTCTCGGGCCGGAACATCAGGCTCTCCGGTCCGGCAGAGCCCTTGATGTAGGCCTTCGACAGTGGCGGGCGCTGATAGGGCAGATGCGCCTCGTCATTGATCAGGCAGATGCGCTCCGAAAAGCCGGCCTGGCGCAACGATGCTGCGACCTGATAGCCGCCATGGCCGGCGCCGACGATGATCACAGGACCGCCCGTCATTGGACAGCCCATTTCCGGAAGACACGAGCGTAACCCATGCCGTCTCCTCTCTCGCTGATTCTGGTTGCTGGCCTTAGGAGGAGCCGGCGCTCGTGTCCGTCCCTTGACGAAGGCAGCCCCATTTGAGCCGATCGTTCCGCCCGGCGCAAGAGCGGCGGCCGGGGATTGTCACCCCTGCCCTTCTGCGATTTAGTTCGAGTCTCGACCTCCTGCCGGGGATTTTCCAGATGACCGCTCCCGTCTCAAAGCCCGATGATCCCGCCCTGCTGCGGATCGACGGCCCGATCGCAACCATCACGCTGAACCGCCCCGCTGCGTTCAACGCGATCAACCTTGCGATTGCCCAGAAGCTCGAACAGCTCGCCACCTATATCGAAGGCGCGGACGACATCCGCGTCGTCGTCCTCGAAGGCGAAGGCCGCGCCTTCTGCGCCGGCGGCGATCTGCAGACGATCGGAGCCGCCGCCGAAGCCGGCACGGTGACTTCAGTCGTCGGCGAGCTGCTCAAGCACTATCATGCCTTCATCGAGATCGTCAGGCGCATGCCGAAGATCTCGCTGTCCAGCGTGCACGGCTCGGCCGCCGGCGCCGGCATGGGCCTCGCCTTCGTCACCGACCTTTGCATCGCCGCTGATGATGCCAGGTTCACGCCCGCCTATGCCAAGATCGGGGTGTCGCCGGACGGCGGCTCGACGGTCGGCATCGTCGGCACGGTGGGCTCGCGCCGCGCGCTGCAGATTTTTCTCGCCGAGGACAATTTTACCGCGCAGCAGGCCTATGAATGGGGCCTGGTCGCCAAGACCGTTCCCGCAACCGAGCTGAAGGCGGCGACGCGGCAGCTTGCCGAACGGCTGGCGCAGAACCCGCCGGCCGCGATCGCCGGCACCAAGCAGCTGGTCGACCAGGCCGCCACCACGCCGGTGAAGCAGCAGCTGGATGCCGAGGAGCACAAGATCATCATGGCGATGAACACGGAGGCGTTTCGCTCCGCCGTGAAGAAGTTCACGAGCAAGTCGAAGTGACGAGGCCCGCGCGCAGTTTCTACGGCCTCCGCCACGGCGCCACCGACTGGAATCGCGAGGGGCGATTCCAGGGCCGCACCGACAATCCGCTGAACGACGATGGCCTGCGACAAGCGCGCGAGGCCGCGCACGCGCTGCACGGCGTCGGCATCAGCCGCATCGTCGCAAGCCCCCTGGTACGCGCGGCGCGGACGGCCGAGATCATCGCGGACGTGATCGCGGTGCCGCTCGCGATAGACGACGGCATCATTGAGTTCGATTTCGGCAGTTTTGAAGGCCTTCCCGTCCGCGACCTCATGATCAAGCACGGCGTCAAATCCGCGACGGGTCTCGTGTCGATCCTGCCGGCCGACGGCGAAAGCTGGGACGCCATGGCCGGACGGTCGCTGGCCTGCGTCTCGGGGTGGCTCGCGCGCCATCCCGACGACAATTTCCTGTTCGTCTGCCACGACGCCGTGATGCAAGCCATGGCAAACGCACTATGTGGCAGCTATTTCAAGAACAGCCACGGCACGCCGTTCCGCTACCTGCACGAAGACGCGCAGTGGCGGATCGAGCAGGTCGTTACCTAGGACAGATGCAGCCTGTCTCCGCCGGCAATTTGAAGCAGCCGATCCGAGCGTTCGTTCGCGCGGCCGATCAATGCTTCTCCGTCTGTTTCCCGGTCCTCTGCATGAAGTCGAAGTCGCAGCCCTCGTCGGCCTGCATGATGGTCTCGTTGAACAGCCAGGCGTAGCCGCGCCGCGTTTCCTCGGGGACGGCGGCCGGCTTCAGCGCGGCGCGGCGCCGCTCCAGCTCGGCGGCATCGACCAGAAGCTCGATGCTGCGCTTTTCGACATCGAGGCGGATCATGTCGCCGTTCTCGACCAGCGCCAGCGTCCCGCCGACGGCGGACTCCGGGGTGATGTGCAGCACGATGGTGCCGAACGCGGTGCCGCTCATGCGCGCATCCGAGATGCGCACCATGTCCTTGGTGCCGCCGCGCGCGAGCTTCTTGGGGATCGGCAGATAGCCGGCCTCGGGCATGCCGGGTGCGCCCTTGGGGCCGGCATTGCGCAGCACCAGCACGTCGTCGGAGTTCACGTCGAGATCGGGATCGTCGACCCGCAGCGTCATGTCCTCGACGGATTCGAACACCACCGCGCGGCCCGTATGCTTGAGCAGCTTCGGGCTCGCCGCCGATTGCTTGATGACGGCGCCGCGCGGCGCGAGATTGCCGTGCAGGATGGCGAGGCCGCCTTCCTTCTTGATCGGATTGTCACGCGGACGGATCGCATCCTGGCCGGGCACGTCCTCCGCATTCGCGACGACATCGCGCAGCGTCTGGCCCGAAATGGTCCTGGCATCGAGATCGATGAGATCGCCGAGCTGCGCCAGCAGCTTCGGCACACCGCCGGCGTGGTGGAAGTGCTCCATATAGTGCTCGCCGGACGGCTTCAGGTCGACCAGCACCGGCACCTCGCGGCCGATCCGGTCGAACACCTCGAGATCGAGCCGGTGCGGCGAGCGATGCGCCATCGCGGTCAGATGGATCAGGCCATTGGTCGATCCGCCGATCGCCTGGAGGACGACCTGCGCATTCCTGAAAGAGGCAGGCGTCAACAACTCGCTGGGCTTCGGCCCCTTGGTCTTCGCCATCTCGGCGGCCACCTTGCCGCTCGCCTCGGCGAGACGGAAACGCTCGGCGTGCGGCGCCGGGATCGTTGCGCTCATCGGCAGCGACAGGCCCATGGCTTCGATCATGCAGGCCATGGTCGAGGCCGTGCCCATCACCATGCAGGTGCCGACCGACGGCGCCAGGCGCCCATTCACCGCCTCGATCTCGGCGTCGTCCATGTCACCGGCGCGATATTTGGCCCAGAGACGGCGGCAATCGGTGCAGGCGCCCAGCACCTCGCCCTTGTGATGACCGACCACCATGGGACCTACCGGAATGACCACCGTAGGCAAATCGGCGCTGATCGCCGCCATCACCTGCGCCGGCAGCGTCTTGTCGCAGCCGCCGATCACGATCACCGAATCCATCGGCTGGGCGCGGATCATCTCCTCGGTGTCCATCGCCATCAGGTTACGCAGGTACATCGAGGTCGGATGCGCAAAGCTTTCGGCGATCGAGATGGTCGGAAACACGAAAGGCATGGCGCCGGACAGCATCACGCCGCGCTTGGCGGCTTCGATGATGTCAGGGACGTTGCCGTGGCACGGATTGTAGTCGCTATAGGTGTTGGTGATGCCGACGATCGGGCGCTCCAGCGCGTCGTCGGAATAGCCCATCGCCTTGATGAACGCCTTGCGCAGGAACAGCGAGAAGCCGGCATCGCCATAGCTCGTCAAACCCTTGCGCAAGCCACTCGTCATCAGGTTGCTCCGTCCATTTTGCCATGGTGGTACCGCCTCGCCCCGCATTGTCAACAAGGCGCGCAGATGGATCCGGCGGAGCTCATCCCTCCCGAGGACCATCGTCTGATAGATTCTCCTCGATCGCACAACCGATTAACGCCTTGTTAGAAGACTCTAGCGCAAATGGTTCTTGAAACAAATAACAACCATGCCGGGTTCCTTCACCCGGAGAAATCCCATGAATGTACCCGGTGTCCTGATCGCAGCCGCTTTCGGCGCAGCTTTTTTTGCCGTCGAGTATGTGTGGTACTACCAGCCCGATTTGATCAACCCTGACGTCCTGATCAGCGCGCTATCGACCGAACACATGAAAGCTCGCGCAGCCGTTCGACATGCGCTGATCGATCCAGGGACGGCCACATTCGGCGCGTTGCGTTCAGTCGAAGCCGGCGCGGCGAGGTATGTTTGCGGCGGTGTCAAGGCAAGGGACAAGTCCGGCCAGGTCATCGACGCCGCTTTCGTCTACACTGTGGCCATTGATTTTGCCCGCATCGATGATGACGGACGCATCACACGTCAGCGTTCGGGATACCGGCCCTGCCCCACCGAGGACGACAAGGTCGCGCAACAGCGACCGGCTCTGTCACCCGGCGCGTCGGCTGTCGTCAAGACCGTCCAGAAGATTGCCCCCGACGTGCAGACGTCGATTGCGCCCGTCCTGACAGCGCCCTCGGCGGGCGGATCGTCATCTGGCGGGACAATGGAGCAGCAGATCCGCGAGTTGGCCGGCCGGACCGTTCCGCCTGATGCCGTACCTGGACAGGCAAATCCGCCCGCGAAGCGCGAGGCCACCAAGGAAGGCGACTGGCGCGCCGATCGGCCTCCCACCGCCTGGCCCACATTCCCTCCGGACCACGCATTGGCGAAGCCAACCCGGAAGCAAACCCCGTCGGAAGCGCTGGCCCTGGCGAAAGAGGTCGAGGACCGCTGGAAGCGGGCGGAGTCATCGGGCGACATCTCCATGCGTCCTTCAGCGGACGACATCAACGAGGCCTGCCGCGCGCTGCTCACGATCGATTCAAGAGACGCCCAATATCCAAACGCGTGGGCCGCCTTTGCACGATTGCAGAAGATAAGCCGGGACATCGCCAGAGGTTGATTTCGATAAGCCTGACTGGTCCGGCAGACGTCCTTTCGCAGCCTCTTGCCGGCAGCACGGTCAATGCCTCCGGCCGGCACGCCGTGGCCCGCAAGCGCGCAAGAACCGCTCAATCGTCCCAGCCGCTCGCGATCCGCACTGGCATGGCATAGTCGGTGCGGCCACCTGATCTTGCATTAATTGGGGCCCGACCCGCGCGAATTCCCGGCCCCCCGCCTCCCCAAGGCGATTTGCGCTGGAGCTCAGTCCAGCCGCGACACTTGAACGCAACTAAGAACGAGTCGCAACAATTGCATCGGGGGCAATTTCATGGAATGTCTTGCGAATGACTTGCATTTGCATACGGTCGGCGCTTGCCTGAGACCTTCCGTCCATCAGCGAGTCCCGGCTTAGAGGTGAATTGTTCGTGTCTGGAATATTGAGCTTCCCGCACGCCGTAGCGGCGGCAACGATCGTGGCCAGTCAGCTGGCGAGCTGTGCCTTGGCCTTGGCCGACGACAAGCCGGGGCGCACATATGGCACGCCTCGCGGCCCGCTCAGCCATGCCGCCTCGAAGCCTGCGCAGAACCTGCCGTCAGCTCACGCGGAGATCGACACCGAGCACATTTTCGGTTTCAGCATGGGCTCCGACATCGGCAAGCCCGGCGAGATCGAGGTCGAGTTCGAGAATGTCGGCGCGTTCGGCAAGCGCTCCGGCAGCTACGCAGCCTTGGCCAATCTCAATCAAGTCAAATACACGGTCTCGGACAATTTCCGGATCGCGCCGGGATTTTCGCTGAGCGGGCAGCACATCAGCGGCGTTCCGGGACTTGCCGATCATCGGGACGTCGCTTTCAGCGGCGCCGCGCTCGAACTGCGCTACAAGTTGGTCGATCGTGCTGTCGCGCCGTTCGGTTTGACTCTCCATGCACAGCCCGGCTGGAGCCGGATCGACGACGCCACCGGCATGAATATCGCGCAATATGGCGCGGAGTTTGCCGCGTTGTTCGATCGCGAGCTGGTCAAGGACAGGCTGTTTGCGGCCTTCAACGTCTGGTACGGGACCGGCGGAACCCGCGAGATCGTCACCAATCTCTGGCGACACGATTCAGAGATGCAGCTCCAGGCGGCGATCTCGTACGCAGTGCAGCCCGAGCTCTTGTTCGGCCTCGGCATACGCTACGCGCGGGCCTATGATGGCAGCGGCCTCGACCGCTTTTTGGGAGACGCAGTCTTCGCCGGCCCGACCTTCTCCTACAGTATCTCGAAGGAAGTCGGCATTTCCGGCACTTGGCAGATGCAGGTCGCGGGCAAAGCACTCGGCGACAACCGGAGCCTCAACCTCGAGCAATTCGAGCGGCACCAGGCGCTGCTGAGGATCAATCTGCATTTCTGATGTCCGCGCCCGACACAGTCACGCCCGTTGCTTCCGCGACGCCACGTCCCGGGGCATGTCGGCCAAGCGCGCCCTCAGGCGCGGTACTGCAAAATCGAGAAAGGCTCGCAGTTTGGCCGGCATGAAGCGGTTGGGCGAATAGACGAAGTTGACCGGCTGCGGCGGCGGCTGAAAGTCCTGCAGAAGCGCGATCAGCTCTCCGGACCGCAGCGCATCCGACGCCAGGTAGGAGAACACGACGGTGATCCCGATGCCTGCGCGTGCGGCATCGATGGCCGATTCCAGATTGCTCGCGATGAAGCGCGACCGCACCGGGACAGCATATTCGGTCTGCCCTCGTTTGAATCGCCATGTGCCCGGTGATTGTAGCGCAGGATAGCTGATGCAGTCGTGGGCGGAGAGATCATCGGGAGCCTTCGGCGTTCCCCGCAGCTTCAGATAGGACGGGCTTGCGCAGGCGACGCGGTGAATGTCCCCCACCCGTACGGCGATCAGGCCGCTGTCGGCGAGATCGCCGACGCGAAGCGCGACATCAATGTGCTCGTCCAGGAGGTTGAGCGTCCGGTCCTGCAAGATGAGCTGAACGTCCACTTCCGGAAACGCCGCAAGGAACTCGGCAAGGATCGGCTGCAAGCAGAGGCGACCGAGCGCGACCAGCGTCGTGATGCTCAGATCTCCACGCGGCGTGGTGTATTCGCCGGCGGCAACGCGCTCGGCTTCGGTGAGATCGGCGAGAATTCGCTTGGCCGCGGCGACGTAGGAGCGCCCGGCGTCCGTTGGGACGAGCGCGCGGCTCGATCGATGAAACAGCTTGGTCTGGAGGTGCTCCTCGAGCTCCGAGACCTTCCGGCTCACCGTCGCCAGCGGCATTTTCTGGCGGCGTGCGGCGGCGGACAGGCTGCCGGCCTCTGCCACCGCCAAAACGACCGACATGCTTTCGAGACGATCCATGGGGCACTTCCATATTCTGGAAGGATAGATCCCGAATTTGCCAGATACCCATCATTTCCGGAAGTGCCTATTCCTCTCCGCACCGAAACGGAGAGACGAAAATGACCCAGACCAGAAAAGGCACCGCCCTCATCACCGGTGCTTCGACCGGAATCGGCGCGATCTACGCCGACCGCCTGGCGAAGCGCGGCCACGACCTCATCCTCGTTGCGCGCAACAGGCAGCGGCTCGCATCGCTGGCGCGCAGGCTCGCCAATGAAAGCGGCCGCAAGATGGAGACGGTGCAAGCCGATCTCACATCCCCGTCCGACCTGCGCCATGTCGAGCAACTCCTCAGAACCGAGCCCGGCATCTCGGTGCTGGTCAACAACGCCGGCGTCGGCGCCTCAGCCCCGCTGATCGCCTCCGACATCGACAAGCTGGAGGACATGATCCGCCTCAACGTCGGCGCGCTAACGCGCCTGACCTACGCGGCGGTCCCCGGATTCATCGACCGCGGCCACGGCACGATCATCAACATCGCCTCCATCGCCGCGATCTGACGATCCCGGCGCTGGCCGACAGGTCCGCGTGGGATCGCCACGAGAGCACGCGGCTCGCCATGACGAACAAGCTCTCGAGCGCCATTCCCGCCCCTCGCTACAACCTGCACACGCGCGTGAATGCGTGAGCGAAACCCAGCATCAAAACGGAGACAACCATGTCACGCATCATCAGCCACTCGCCCACCTCATCCATCGCCCTGCGCCGCACCATCAGTTGGCGCGACCAGTCTGAACGCCTGCTCGCCTACGCCGAACCGGTCAGCCGGATCGGCCTCTATGCATCGCTTGCAATCATCTACGCCTGGTTCGGCGGGATGAAGTTCACCGATTACGAAGCGCAGGGGCTGGTTCCCCTGGTGGAGAACAGCCCACTGTTGCGCTGGTTCTACGCGCTGTTCTCGGTCCGCGGCTTCTCCACCTTTCTCGGCTTCGTCGAACTGAGCATCGGGTCTTTGATCGCGCTTCGGCTGGCAAGCCCGATCTATTCCGCAGCCGGCGGCCTTCTCTCGGCCGGGCTGTTCGTCACGACGCTGAGCTTCATGATCTCGACGCCTGGCGTCGTCGTGCCGGAGCTCGGGGCGCCCGCGATCACGGTCGCACCGGGGCAGTTCCTGCTGAAGGACGTCGGCCTGTTGGCCGCTTCCTTCTGGGTGTTCACGGACTCGCTGAAGGCCGTCATCCGCAGGTGAACAGGCGCACACAAGCGGTGTTCGTCGTCAATGCCGGCCAAGAAACCGGCCACTCATCAAGGAGAAGACCATGAGTAAGCGTCTCGACTACAACCAGATCGCGCCGGCAGGCATCAAGGCGCTCGGCGGCGTCTACGGCTACATCCTGCAGAGCCGCCTTTCCGCCACGCTGATTGAGCTGGTCTATCTGCGGATCTCCCAGATCAACAATTGCGCCTACTGCATCGACATGCACACGCGCGACCTGCTCAAGATGGGAGAGAAGGTCGAGAAGATCGCGCTGCTGCAGGCCTGGCGCGAGGCCGGCAATCTCTTCGACGAACGCGAGCGGGCCGCCCTGGCATGGGCGGAAACGGTGACACGGGTTGCCGAAACCGGCGTCCCCGACGAGGCATATCAGGCCGCACGCGCCATATTCGAGGAGCGTGAGCTCGTGGACCTCACGATCGCGATCAGCCTGATGAATGCCTACAACCGCATGGCCATCAGCTTCCGCGCAACACCCGCGGCAGCGGCCGCCGCCTGATCGACACAAGCGCAACGTCGCGCACAACCGAAAGGCCATTCACATGAAGAGATATGGAATCATCGTTGCGGCGGCGCTGATCGCCGCAACCAGCCTGACTTCGCTCGCCGCCCGATCCGAAGAGCCACGGCTGGGAGACATCAAGCGCACACATCTCATGAAGGAAGCTCTGAGCGTCCCCGGACGCGAGGTCGTCCAGGTCCGCGTCGATTTTCCTCCGGGTGTTGTCGCCGTCAGGCACAATCACCCGGGCGAAGAGCTCGTCTATATGATCGAAGGCGAGCTGGAATATCGGCTCGACGGCAGGCCGCCGGTGACCCTGAAGGCCGGCGACGTGCTGCTCATTCCTCACGGCGTACACCATGCGGTGACGAACGTCGGCAGCGGCAACGCGGCGGAGCTTGCGACCTATATTGTCGAGACAGGCAAGCCGCTGTTGACGCTCGGCCGGTGAGCCGCTTCTACCGCTTGGTCCAGTCGATCACGCGGTCTGGGTCGGCATCGAACTCCATGCTGCAGAACGTGCCGCCCTGGAAGTAATCGCCGACCGGATCCGGCTTGAGCTTGGCCTGCTCGGCCATCGCGTGCTCGCGGAAGTCTTCGGCGCGGCCGGTCGGGCGATAGCCGAGCTCGTAGGCGCGGTGATTGTCCCACCAGGCGCGCTCGTTGAAGGAGGCGCCGTAGAAGACTTCGAAATGGATGTCGGGATGTTCGAGCCCGATGCGGCAGAGCTGCACGAGGTCTTCAGGCTTGAGCCAGATCGAGAGTCGACGCTGGTCCAGCGGCATGTCGCCGAAATTGCCGATGCGCAGGCAAGTTACCTTGAGGCCATGCTTATCCGCGTAGAGCGCGCCGACGGCCTCGCCGAACACCTTGCTGACGCCGTAGCGGCTGTCCGGCCGCGCAGTGACGTCGGTGCCGATCCTGTGGTGGCGCGGATAGAAGCCGACGGCGTGATTCGACGAGGCGAACACCACGCGCTTGACGCCCTTCTTGCGTGCGGCCTCGAACAGATTGTAGCCGCCGATGATGTTGGCCTGGAGGATTTGATCCCAGGTGCCTTCGACCGAATAGCCGCCGAAATGGAGGATGCCGTCGACGCCCTCGCACATGGCCTCGCACTGCGCGAGATCGGCGAGGTCGGCCATCTTGAATTTTTCATCTGCGCCGAGATCGGCCGGTGGCTTGATGTCGGACAGCAGCAGATCCGGATAGATCGGCGGCAGCAGTTTCCGCAGGCTGGTGCCGATTCCGCCCGAAGCTCCCGTCATCAAGATACGCGGCATGTCTTCCTCGCCTGTGTTTACCGATTTGCGGTCACATGTCTCCAATGTTAGCAGGATTGTCCAGAGGGAACGAAACGAGAGAATCGACATGAATGAGGCATCGTCCCACACTCCAGAACAGCTTGGCTGGCGCCCGGCGAGCTACTATCCTGACCCGGCCATTCACGCACTCGATCCCCGCTTCGAAAAATACTGGCTGAAACTTTCGGCGGTGGAGCGGCTGACGACCGGCCTGCGCTGGGCCGAGGGTCCGGTATGGTTCGGCGACGGGCGTTATCTCTTATGCAGCGACATTCCGAACCAGCGCATCCTCAAATGGGAGGAGGAGACCGGCGCAGTCAGCGTGTTCCGCAAGCCCTCCAACTTCGCCAATGGCAACACCCGCGATCGCCAGGGTCGGCTGATCACCTGCGAGCACGGCGGCCGCCGCGTGACCCGCACTGAATACGACGGCAGCATCACCGTGCTGATGGACTCGTTCGAGGGCAAGCGGCTGAACTCGCCGAACGACGTCGTCGTAAAATCCGACGGCTCGATCTGGTTCACCGATCCCACCTTTGGCCTGCTCGGCAACTACGAAGGCTACACGGCAGAACCCGAGATCGAGCCGAACGTCTACCGGCTCGATCCCGCGACCGGCAGGGCGAAAATCGTCGCCGAAGGCGTGCTCGGTCCAAACGGGCTGTGCTTCTCGCCGGACGAGACGATCCTCTACGTCGTGGAGTCGCGCGGGGTACCGAACCGCAAGATCCTCGCCTATGACGTCTCGGCCGACGGCACCACGATTTCCAACAAGCGCGTCCACATCGATGCAGGTCCCGGCACGCCCGACGGCATGCGCTGCGACATCGACGGAAATCTCTGGTGCGGCTGGGGCATGGGCGATCCCGAGCTCGACGGCGTGGTGGTGTTCGCACCCGACGGTGTCATGATCGGCCGCATCGCGCTGCCCGAGCGCTGCGCCAATCTCTGCTTTGGTGGCGTCAAGCGCAACCGCCTGTTCATGGCCGCGAGCCAGTCGATCTATGCGCTGTATGTGAACACGCAGGGCGCGGCGGGGGGATAGTTCGAAATCGTAGGGTGGGTTAGCCGAAGGCGTAACCCACCTCTTTGGTCTCCACGGCGACATACATGGTGGATTACGCTTCGCTAATCCACCCTACGAACTCCGCAAAACAAAAACGCCGGAGCGGCCTCCCGCTCCGGCGTCATTCTTTCCAACCGCTCGAACTTACGCCGCGTTGAAGCCCGCGACGGCCTTCACTTCGAGGAAGTCCTCGAGGCCGAACTTGCCCCACTCGCGGCCGTTGCCGGACTGCTTGTAGCCGCCGAACGGCGCGGTTCGGTCGTTGGGCACGCCCTGCAGGTTGACGTTGCCGGCGCGGATCTGGCGGCCGACGCGCTTGGCGTCCTCGACCGTCGGACCCGTGACGTAGCCGGCGAGGCCATACGGCGTATCGTTGGCGATCTTGACCGCGTCGGCTTCGTCCTTGGCGCCGATGATGGTCAGCACCGGTCCGAAGATCTCTTCGCGCGCGATTGTCATCTCGGGAGTGACATCGGCGAAGATGGTCGGACGGACATAGAAGCCCTTGTTGACGCCTTCGGGCAGGCCCGGGCCGCCGGCGACGAGGGTAGCGCCCTCGTCGATGCCCTTCTTGATAAGGCCCTGGATCTTGTCCCACTGGCCGCGGTTGACGACCGGGCCGATGATGGTGCCTTCGGCGCGGGGATCGCCGGCCTTGGTCTTGTCGGCCACGGCCTTCGCGATCGCTGCGACTTCCTTCATCTTCGACAGTGGCACGATCATGCGCGACGGTGCATTGCAGGACTGGCCGGAGTTGTTGAACATGTGCATCACGCCGCCGGTCACCGCCTTCGTGAGGTCGGCGCCTTCGAGGATGACGTTCGGCGACTTGCCGCCGAGCTCCTGGCTGACGCGCTTGACCGTGGGAGCCGCGCGCTTGGCCACGTCGATGCCGGCGCGGGTCGAGCCGGTGAAGGAGATCATGTCGATATCAGGATGCTCGCTCATGGCGGCGCCGACCTCGGGGCCGAGACCGTTGACGAGGTTGAACACGCCCTTGGGCACGCCGGCTTCATGCAGGATCTCGGCGAAGATCAGCGCCGAGGTCGGGGTGAACTCGCTGGGCTTGAGGATCATGGTGCAGCCGGCGGCGAGCGCGGGCGCGACCTTGCAGGCGATCTGGTTCAGCGGCCAGTTCCAGGGCGTGATCATGCCGACCACGCCGATCGGCTCGCGCAGCACCATGGCGGTGCCGACCGGCTCCTCGAAATGGTAGTTCTTGAGCACGTCGAGCGTGGTCATGAGATGGCCGAGGCCGGCGCCGGCCTGGAGCTTTTCCGCCATCGGCAGCGGCGCGCCCATCTCGTCGGAGACGGCAGCGCCGATCTCCTTGAGGCGGCCCTTGTAGACCTCGATGACCTTCGACAGCAGCGCGACGCGCTCCTCGCGGCTGGTCTGGGAGAAGGTGGCAAAGGCGCGCTTGGCGGCGGCGACGGCCTTGTCGACGTCAGCCTTGGAGCCCAGCGCAACCTCGTACATCGCCTCTTCCGTCGCCGGATTGACCACGGCGGTGGATTTCTTGACGGCGGGATCGACCCAGGCGCCGTCGATGTAGAATTGCATGCGATTGACCATCGTTAACCTCTTCTTGGGGGCTTGGAGGGGGCGTTTCGGCAGGCATCCTTGCACGAAAGCGCCGGCAATTGAACCCGCCATATGCGGGGCCAGCGTTGCGGCGAGCGCGCGGAATATGGGACGCGATTTGAAGCGAGGCAAGCGGCTCTGGGTCCCGGCTCGGCGTCGCGACATTTCATGTCGCGCCTTGTCCGGGACACGAGATTGGAGCGAGTGCAAACACGCTCGTGCCCCGGACGCAGCGCAGCACTTCTTCAGTGATGCGCTGCAGAGCCGGGGCCCATGCGCGTGGTTACCTCGACTACACCGCCATCTTCCGGTGCAGCACCGGCGCACCGGTGGTGAGGCTTTCGGCCGCATCGATGATGGCGTTGGCATCGATGCCGTAGTGCCGATAAAGGTCCGCGATGCTGCCGGTCTGGCCGAACTGCTCGACGCCGAGAGCCTCGACGCGGTGGCCACGGACGCTGCCGAGCCAGCCGAGCGCGGACGGGTGGCCGTCGATCACGGTCACGATGCCGCAGTCACGCGGCAGCGGCGCCAGCAGCTTTTCGATGTGGCTGAGATGCTGCACGCCGCGGCGGTCGCGCCGCAACTTTCGCGCGGCGGTCCACCCGGCGTGGAGACGGTCGGCCGAGGTGATCGCAAGCAGCCCGATATCGCGACGGCTCTCGCCGATGAAGCCGGTGGCCTCGATCGCTTCCGGCGCGACTGCGCCGGTATAGGCGATCACGACTTCGGCATTCGGGCCCGGCTTGCGCAACCAATAAGCACCGTCGGTGATGCCCTGCCTCAGCTCCGGCGTCATGATCCGCTGCGCCTGCTCGATGCTGCGCGTGGAAAGCCGCAAATACACAGAACCGCCCTCGCCGGGATCGCGCTGCATGTGCTCAAAGCCGAAAGCCATGATCACGGCGAGCTCGTCGACAAAGGCCGGCTCGAATGAGGCGAGGCCGTCCTGCGCCATGCCGATCAAGGGCGTCGCGATCGACTGGTGCGCGCCGCCCTCCGGCGCGAGCGTGATGCCCGACGGCGTCGCCGCCACCATGAAGCGGGCATCCTGGTAGCAGGCATAGTTCAGCGCATCGAGGCCGCGTTCGATGAAGGGATCGTAGAGCGTGCCGACCGGCAGCAGCCGCTCGCCGTTGATCTGGTGCGACAAGCCGAGCGCGGAGAGCATGATGAACAGGTTCATCTCGGCAATACCGAGCTCGAGATGCTGGCCCCTGGGCGAGGCGTCCCAGTTGTAGGTCGAGGGAATTTTCTCGCTGCGGAATAAATCCGCCTTTTCGGCGCGCGCGAACAGCCCGCGGCGGTTGACCCAGGGGCCGAGATTGGTCGAGACCGTGACGTCGGGCGAGGTCGTGACGATGCGCTTTGCCAGCTCGCCGTCGCTGCGCGCGATCTCGTTGAGGACGAGGCCAAAGCCCTGCTGGGTCGACATCTGCGGCGACGGCTTGAAGGCGAGCTGCTGGGGCACCTCGACGACGGGCGCCGTCAGCCGGCGGCCGTCCCGGTTGAACGGCACCCGCGCGAGGAACGCTTCCAGTTCGGCCGCATCCTGCGTCAGCCCTTCGAACTTGTCCCATTCGTGTCCGGGCCGGATGTTCTGGCTGTCGCGGTACTTCTCCATCTGCGCGACGGTCATCAGGCCGGCATGGTTGTCCTTGTGGCCCTGGAAAGGCAGGCCGACGCCCTTGATGGTGTAGGCGATGAAGCAGACCGGACGATCGTGATCGATCGCGTCGAATGCCTCCAGCATGCTCGCCATGTCATGGCCGCCGAGATTCGACATCAGCGCGAGCAGTTCCTCGTCGCTGCGCCTGTCGATTAACTTGGTGATGGGGCCCTGGTCGCCGATCTCGTCGTGCAGATGCTTGCGGAAGGCCGCGCCGCCCTGAAAGCACAGTGCCGCGTAAAGCGCGTTCGGGCAGTTGTCGATCCAGCGCTTCAAGGCTTCGCCGCCTGGCTCCGCGAACGCCTCGCGCATCAGGCGGCCATATTTCACGATCACCACGTCCCAGCCGAAATTGCGGAACATGGTCTCGAACTTTTCCCAAAGACCTTCGCGCACGACGGCATCGAGCGACTGGCGGTTATAGTCGACCACCCACCAGGTGTTGCGCAGGCCGTGCTTCCAGCCCTCCGCGAGCGCCTCGAAGATGTTGCCCTCGTCCATTTCGGCATCGCCGACAAGCGCAATCATCCGCCCTTCGCGGCGGTCCTTCATCCAGCCATGCGCCTTGACGTAGTCCTGCACCAGCGAAGAGAACAGCGTCTGCGCGACGCCGAGGCCGACCGAGCCGGTGGAGAAATCGACGTCGTCGACGTCCTTGGTGCGCGACGGATAGGACTGCGCGCCCTTGAAGCCGCGAAAATTCTCCAGCTTCTCGCGGGTCTGGCGGCCGAACAGATACTGGATGGCGTGGAACACCGGGCTCGCATGCGGCTTCACCGCGACGCGGTCCTCGGGGCGCAGCACGTGGAAGTACAGCGCGGACATGATGGTCGCGAGCGAGGCGGAGGAGGCCTGGTGGCCGCCGACCTTGAGGCCGTCCGCATTGGCGCGGATGTGGTTGGCGTGGTGGATGGTCCAGGACGACAGCCACAGTGCCTTGCGGGCGAGCGCGGTCAGGGTGTCGAGGCGAGCAGGGTCAACGGGCATGGCGATGCTCCGGGAAATAAGCACTGATCATACGCCCGCGGGCCGCGCCAAACTTCTCAATTTTTCGCGCCATACCGGCCGATATTGGGATATTTTACCAATCAGACGCCTCCTGACCCAGGTCCCTTCCCAATGCCAGAGCTCGACGCCATCGACCGGAAAATCCTCAGCCATCTCCAGAACGACAGCCGGATGACCATGCAGGAGCTTGCCGACAAGGTCGGGCTCTCAGTCTCGCCCTGCCATCGCCGGGTCAGGCTGCTGGAGGAACGCGGCGTCATCAGCCGCTACATCGCGACCGTGGACCAGAAGGCGCTCGGCCTGCATGTCAGCGTCTTCATCTCGATCAAGCTGGCGCGGCAGAAGGAGGAGGACCTCAACCGCTTCGCCCGCGCGATCTCGAAATGGGACGAGGTCCTGGAGTGCTATCTGATGACCGGCAACCGCGACTATCTGCTCCGCGTGGTGGCGGCCGACCTCGCCTCCTACGAGACGTTCCTCAAGACCAAGCTGACCCGGCTCGACGGCATCGCCTCGATCGAGTCGAGCTTTGCGCTCAGCCAGGTGAAATATTCGATCGCGCTGCCGGTGTGACCTGCGTCAGCGGGATCCCACGTTGTCACATGGTCGCAACAAACCCCGCCGATGGTCGTTGTGACTGGTATTCGAGCCGAGAGAAGCACCCATGACCGCAGCCGATCGCAAATCCGAGATCTCCAAGCGCGCCCGCATCATCCAGGAAATGGCCGACGATCTCGACGAGGAACTGGAGATGGAGCTGGATGATACCCGTCTCGACGAGCTCCTCGACGAGGCCGGAACACTGAAACCGACGGTCGATCGCAGGCTCTATTTCCGGGAACTGCTTCGCCTCCAGGGCGAGCTCGTCAAGCTCCAGGACTGGGTGCAGAGCGAGAAGAAGAAGGTCGTGGTGCTGTTCGAGGGCCGCGACTCCGCCGGCAAAGGCGGCGTGATCAAGCGCATCACCCAGCGCCTCAATCCCCGCATCTGCCGCGTCGCGGCGCTTCCGGCGCCGAACGAGCGCGAGCGCACGCAATGGTATTTCCAGCGCTACGTCGCGCACCTGCCGGCCGGCGGCGAGATCGTGCTGTTCGATCGTAGCTGGTACAATCGCGCCGGCGTCGAGCGCGTGATGGGCTTCTGCTCGGAGGACGAATATCAGGAGTTCTTCAAGACAGTGCCGGAGTTCGAGCGCATGCTGATCCGCTCCGGCATCATCCTGGTCAAGTACTGGTTCTCGATCACCGACGACGAGCAGCAATTCCGCTTCACGATGCGCATCAAGGATCCCCTGAAGCAGTGGAAGCTGAGCCCGATGGACGTGGAGTCACGCAGTCGCTGGGAGGCTTACACCAAGGCCAAGGAGACGATGCTGGAGCACACGCATCTGCCGGATAGCCCGTGGTGGATCGTCGATGCCGTGGACAAGAAGCGCGCCCGGCTCAACTGCATCGCACATCTATTGACTCAGATCCCGTACCAGGAGGTCGTGCGGGCTCCGGTGACGCTGCCGCCGCGCGTGCGCAATCCCGACTATCAGCGAGGGCCGGTCCCGCCGGAGATGTACGTGCCGGCGAAGTATTGAGCGAGATCTCGTAGGGTGGGTTAGACGGGCTGATGCGCGCAGCGCATTTGCTCGGCGTACCCCCCTCTTCTGTCTCCGCCGCAAGAGAAGTGGTGGGTTACGCCGTGCGAACTGCGCTTCGCGCAGTCGTAGGGCTAACCCACCCTACAGCACCCTGCCAAGTTGCTATCGCCACGGCTGCACGATGATCTTGGTATGCATCTCGGGATTGGCGAGATCGGCGAATGCTTTGGCGACTCCGTCGATGCCGACTTCGGCGGTCACCATCGCGGCCGCATCCACCTGCCCTTCCGCGATCAGGCGCAATGAGCTTGCGAATTCGTCCGGCGTGTAGCCGAGCACGTACTGGACGCTCAGCTCCTTCATGATGCCGAGCATGGGCTCGCTTTTGTCGGTCTCCATGCAGACGCCGACCACGACGATGCGTGCATCGCGCGGCGCGCCTTCGAACACCTGCTGCAGCAGGCCGGGCACGCCGACACATTCGAAGATGATCGCCGGCTTCAGCGCCGGCAGCATCGCCTGGAACGGCGGGCGCGCCGCCTTCTCCGCCTCCGACATCCGCGCGTGCTCGGCCCAGGTCGCATAGGGCTGCGACACCCTCGGGTCCACGACGATGTCGGCACCGAGCCTGGCGGCGAGCGCGCGGCGCGCCGGCGAATAGTCGGCGGCGACGATCGGGTGCAAGCCCCTAAGCTTCAGCGCGGCGATCACCGCGAGGCCGACCGGGCCGCAGCCGATCACGAGCGGCACCTCGCCGCCGCTGATGTTGGCTTTCGCCACGGCGTGGACGCCGACCGCCAGCGGCTCGGTGAGCGCGGCATGCTCGGGCGCAAGCCCGTTGGGCACCTCAAGCAGCAGCGCTTCGCTGAGCAGCATCGCCTCGGCATAGCCGCCGACATTGTCGTTGGAATAGCCGATGCCCTCGATGCCCTCAGGCGTCAGCAGCGCCGGCAGCGAGCAGACGCGGGTGCCGGGCTTGAGCTTGCGTTCGGTGCCGGTGCCGTAGTCGACGACCTCGCAGCAGAACTCGTGGCCGAACACGACGTCACGGGAGAGGTCCATCGGCTTGCGCCCGACCTTCCGTGCCATCTCCACCATGCGATGGGCGTGCTGGCGCGCATGCAGGTCGGAGCCGCAGATGCCGCAGGCGAGCGTCCTGACCAGCACCTGGCCGGGCCCCGGCTTCGGCTCGGCGATCCGGTCGACGACGATCTCTCCGTTCCTGAAAATCGCGGCCCGCATCCGGCTCCTCCCATATTGTTTGGAGCGCTGATACCACAAAGCACGAGGAGCGAACTTGCGTCAGGCGTTCGGGGAACGCTCCTCCAGCACCAGGAGCTGGGCGCGGCGGACACGCTCGCGATGGGCGATGTAGAGGCCACTGGCCACGATGAAGGCCGCGCCGGTGATGGTGAAGACATCGGGCACTTCGCCGAAGATGAAGAAGCCCAGAATGCTGACCCAGAGCAGCTGCGTGTAGGAGAACGGCGCCAGCACCGAGGCATCGCCGTAGCGATAGGCGAGCACGACGATCCACTGGCCCGCGGTCGAGGCGACGCCGATGAAGATGCCGAGCGCGATCGCGGTCCAGGATGGCGTAACCCAGACGAACGGCACCAGCGCGGTCAGGATCGCAAGGCCCGTCAGCGAGGAATAGGCCATGGTGGTGACGACGGCTTCCCGCCCGCTCATCATGCGCGTCAGGATCAACGTGCCGGCCCAGCACGCGGCTGAGACCAACGGAAAGACTGCGGCGGGGTGAAATGCGCTGGTGCCCGGGCGCAGGATGATCAGCACGCCGATAAGGCCGAGCGCGGTGGCAAGCCAGCGGCGCATGCCGACCTTCTCGCCGAGGAAGACGATCGAGAGCGCGGTGACGAACAGCGGCGCAACGAAGCCGGTGGCCGATGCCTCCGCGATCGGCAGGAAGCCGAGACCCGTGATGAAGAACAGCGAGGAGCCGAGCAGCGCCGCCCCGCGCATCACGTGCAGGCCGGGACGCTTGGTCCGCATCGCATAGAACGGCGAGGCCGGCAGCATCACCGGCGTGAACAGCAGCGTGAAGGTGAGGAAGCGGATCCAGGTGATCTCGATCGACGGCAGGCTGGTCGAGAGATATTTCGCAGTGACGTCGGAGCAGCCGAGAAACACCGTCGAGAGCAGGATCAGCGCAATGCCCTTGAAGGGATGATCGACGCGCGCAGGCGCGCGGCGAGCCTGCTGCTTCTTCTCCGGTGCGGGCATGGGAATACTGTCGAGCCTTGCGGCTGCGGCGGGCGGCGGTGTCACGGCTGGAACCCGGGCAAAATGCGAATCGAGAACGGCCGTAAAAAACGACAAATGCGCCCCGTTCACAACTTCCGAAAACAGGATGCCGATATGCGCGAGCCGCCGCGCGCGTCAATGCTCCGTTAACATTGCCAATTGTGCACTACAGCATGGGCAGGCCGCGCGGCTTCGGCCCGCGGGGAAACGCCGCGTCCAGCGCGGCAATCTCGTCCTTCGTCAGCACGAGGTCGCCTGCCGCATTCTCGCCGGCATGTTCCGCAGACGAGGCTTTCGGTATAGCGAACACCGTAGTCGCACGGGTGAGAAAGCTCAGCGCGACCTGACGCGGTGTCGCGCGGCGCGTCTCCGCGATGCGCGCCAGCACCGCGCCGCCCTTGCTGCTGCTCGCCGGGAAATCGTCATGACCGAACGGCGAGTAGGCGACGACGGCGACATTGTGCCGCTCGCACCACGGGATCACCTCATGCTCGATCGCGCGCTCCTTCAGATGATAGAGTACCTGGTTGCAGGCGATCCGGCTCTCGCCTGCGACTTCGAGAATCTCGTCGAGATCGTCGGCATCGAAATTGGAGACGCCCCAGGATTTGATCTTGCCTGATTGCACCAGTTCCTCGAACGCAGCGACGGTGTCCTCCAGTGGATAAGAGCCGCGCCAATGCAGGAGATAGCAGTCGAGCCGGTCGGTCTTGAGCCGCTTCAGCGAGCGCTCGCAGGCCGCTATGGTTCCGCGGCGCGAGGCGTTGCTCGGCAGCACTTTCGAAACGAGAAACACCTCGTCGCGACGGCCCGCAATCGCATCCGCGATGACGAGTTCAGCATCGCCATACATTTCGGCGGTGTCGATATGGGTCATGCCGAGATCAAGCCCGCGCTGAAGCGCCGCGATCGCGCGCTTGCGATCGCCGTGGTCGAGATACCAGGTGCCTTGCCCGATGACGGAGACGTTGGCGCCGGTCTGGCCGAAGGGATGTGTGTTCATGTTATTCCCTCAGAGGCTCTAGAGATCACTGATGTCGGCAACCAGCACGCTGCCCGTCGCCGACTCCGTGATATAGAGCCGATCCTTCTTTGCGCCACCGATCGCGACATTGGTGCAGTTCGGCCCCGCGCAGGACTTGATCCGCGCGATCAGTTCGCCGTTCGGCGCGAACACGAAGACATGGCCGAGCGAGGCATGACCGACGAACAGGCGGCCCTTGGCATCCATGGTCATGCCGTCAGGACCGCTGGTGCCGAACAGCGAGCAGAAGCGGCCGACCTTGGACACGCTGCCGTCCTTCATGAAGGGCAACCGCCACACCGCGTTGTCGCGCGTCATCGCGACGAACAGCACGGTCTCGGTCGGGTCGAGCACGAGACCATTCGGGCTGATGCCGGTATCGATCAGGCAATCGAGCCGGCCGTTCGACGCGAGACGATAGACCCGGCCGCTGGGGTCGTGCAGGCCGGTCTGGCCCTGACCGGTGAAATAGACGTCACCATTGCTGGCGAGGTGGAGATCGTTGCAGCCGCGGAACGATTCCGAATTGCGCGCCGTCAGCACCGGCTTGATCCGCCCGGCATTCGCGTCAAGCTCCATGATGCCGTGCATGTAGTCAGCGACCAGGATGCGGCAGTCGGATGCGATCTTCAGCCCGTTCGGCCAGCCCTCGTATTCGGCGACCTGCGACCACTCGCCGTCACGCGCGATACGGAAGATGCGGCCGAAGGGAATGTCGACAACATAGAGGTTGCCATCCTTGTCGAATGAAGGACCTTCGATGAAGCTGTCGGTGGCAATGCCCGGCCGGTTGGCATCGGCCCAATCCGTCCGCACGCCCTTGCGGCGGAACTTGTCGGGCATGACGGAGAAGATCGCGGTCTCGATCAGGCGCGGCGGCGTTTCCAGGTACATCATTGCTGTTATGGCTGCTGAGGTGGAAGCCGCGGCAACATAGGGCACAATGGCGGGCGCGTCGATTGGCGCGGGCGGCATGGCTGCGTGCCAGCCCATACCACTCTCGTGTCCCGGACGCGCTGCAACGCGCAAGCGTTGCGGCGCAGAGCCGGGACCCAACAGAAGCCACGCAACTCGGCGTAGCATGGGCCCCGGCTCTGCAGCGCACCGTCGGAGAGACGCTGCGCTGCGTCCGGGGCACGAGATCGTAGTTTTGGCACACACCTGCATCCAAACCGTCATTGCGAGCGCAGCAAAGCAATCCAGACTATCTTCGCGGAAAGACCCTGGATTGCTTTGCTGCGCTCGCAATGACGCTGGAGAGAGCCAGCCCTACCCCGCCGCGCCCACGACCTTGGCCGGCTTCACCGGCGCTTCGGTCGTCGCAATCAGGCGCTTCATCTCGGGGATGCAGGAGCCGCAATTAGTACCGGCCTTGAGCCTAGCGCCGATCTCGGCGGCGGTGCGGGCGCCGCCTGCGATTGTGTCGCAGATGGTGCCGCGGCCGACGCCGAAGCAGGCGCAGACGATCGGCCCGGTCGACGCGGCGCCCTCTATCGACTTGCCGGACAGCAGCATACGGCGCTGCTCGTCGGTCACCTGGTCGGCGGCGAATGCGCTTTTCACCACCTCCCAATCGCCGGCATCGTGCGCGGGTCCGACGAACAGGCAGGTCTCGATGCGGTCGCCTGCGAACGAGGCGGCGCGATAGACCCCGCCGCCGAAGTCGCGGTACTCGGCAACGTCCTCGCCCGCGACGTTCTCGAGCCAGGCGGGCCAGCGCGAAAGATCGCCGTTGTCCGCGAAGAGATAACCGAAGCCGCCGGCGACCGTGACGCGGGTCCACAACAGGTTCTCCGGCAGGTCGATCTGCTTTCGCGACAGCGCGAAGCCGCGGAAGACGAATTCGTAAGGAGCGATCGCGGACGGCGTCGCCTTCGCCTCCGGCTGGCCCGAGAACGGATCGGTGAAGGACTGCACCAGCGCGCCGACGCGGCCGTGCGAGGTATTCATCGCGCTCCAGTGGATCGGCACGAACAGGGTGCCGCGCTGCTGCCGGTCGCTCACGACGGCCTTCAGGATGCACTTGCCATGATCGGTGGTGATGCGGGCATAGCTGTCATGGGCGATGCCGTATTTGCTGGCGTCATCGGGATGAATCTCGACGAAGGGCTCCGGCAAATGCGCGCCCAGCCGCTGGCTGAGCCCCGTGCGTGTCATGGTGTGCCACTGGTCGCGGATGCGCCCGGTGTTGAGCCGCAAGGGGCGCGACGGACCGGTCTCGCCGCGCAGGGCCGGCACCTCCGGCGCGACGAAGCGGCCCTTGCCGTCATTGGTGAAGAACCCGCCGCTCGCAAAGAAGCGCTCGCCGGGCGTCTGCCCCTCGCGCGCGGGCCATTGCACCGGCTCCAAGGCGTCGAATGCTTCGTCGGACACCGAACTCAGCGCGCCGATGTCGAAATCACGGCTGCCATTGTTCTCAAAGGCCGAGAGTGCGGCATGCTCACGAAAGATATCGGCGGCGGATTTGTAGTTGAAGCTGTCGCCGAAACCGAAACGTTTTGCGATCTCGCTGAGAATCCACCAGTCAGGGCGCGCCTCGCCGGGCGCCGGCAGGAAGGCGCGCTGGCGCGAGATGCGCCGCTCGGAATTGGTCACGGTGCCCGACTTCTCGCCCCAGGCCAGCGCCGGCAGCAACACATGCGGGCCGGCCGCGACGGTGTCGTTGGAGAGCACGTTCTCGGAGACCACGAACAGCTCGAGCTTCTTTAGGGCATCGCGGACCATGTCGGCATCGGGCAGCGACACCGCGGGGTTGGTACCCATCACCCAGAGCGCCTTGATCTCGCCGCGGTTGATGGCCTCGAACAATTGCACCGCCTTCAGCCCCTCATGGGTGGCGATGCGCGGCGCCTTCCAGAACCGCCTGACGCGATCGATGTCGGGCGGCGTGAAACCCATATGGGCGGCAAGCATATTGGCGAGGCCGCCGACCTCGCGGCCGCCCATCGCATTGGGCTGGCCGGTGAGCGAGAACGGCGCAGCACCGGGCTTGCCGATACGCCCCGTCGCAAGATGGCAGTTCAGGATGGCGTTGACCTTGTCGGTGCCCTGCGCCGACTGGTTGACCCCTTGCGAATAGAGCGTGACGACCTTTTCGGTGTCGCGGAACATCCTGAAGAAGGAGGCGACGTCCTGCTCGGAGAGGCCCGTGGCAAGCGCCGTCGCAGTGACACTGCCGGCGATGTTGCGCGCACGCGCCAGCGCGTCGTCGTATCCGCTGGTGTTCTGCGCGATGTAGTCCCGATCGAGTGCGCCATTGTCGGCGAGATGGACGAAGAGGCCGGAGAACAGCGCCGTGTCGGTGCCGGGCTTGAGGCCGAGGAACAGATCGACATCGCCGGCGGTGTCGGTACGGCGCGGGTCGATCACGACCATGCGCGCGCCGCGCTCCCCACGGTTCTTCAGCATGCGCTGGAACAGGACGGGATGGCACCAGGCCGCATTCGAGCCGACGAAGACGAGCAGGTCGGCCTGGTCGAGATCCTCGTAGCAGCCGGGCACGGTGTCGGCACCGAAGGCGCGGCGATGGCCCGCAACTGAAGAGGACATGCAGAGCCGCGAATTGGTGTCGACATTCGCCGTGCCGACAAACCCCTTCATCAGCTTGTTGGCGACATAATAGTCCTCGGTGAGGAGCTGGCCGGAGAGATAGAAGGCGACCGCGTCGGCGCCGTCGCGCGCCACGATGTGCTGCATGCGATGGGCGACATGATCGAGCGCATCGCTCCAGGCGACGCGCTCCAACAAGCCCTTGCAGCGGATCATCGGGTAGAGCAGCCGGCCTTCGAGCCCGACGGTCTCGCCGAGCGCCGAGCCCTTCGAGCACAGCCGGCCGAAATTGGCGGGATGATCGGTATCGCCCGCGATTGCTGCACCACCCTTGCCGTCGGGCGTCGCCAGCACGCCGCAGCCGACGCCGCAATAGGGACACGTCGTCTTGGTGGTGCGGAGATTTGGATCGATCGCCGTCATGTCACGCCGCTTTCGAAGGCTGCGCCACCGCGCGGCCGAACATCATGTCTGTACGCATCGGCGCAACCTTGTCGCGGTTGCGGATCAGCTCGAGGTACCAGAGCGCATCGACGGTATCGCCGATCAGCACGGCGCCGGTGAGCCGGCCGTCGGCGATCACGAGCTTCTTGTAGGTGCCGCGGCTGCGGTCCGACAGCACGAGGCTCTCGCTGCCCTCCCCGCCCATGAAGTCGCCGGCGGAGAACACGCTGACGCCGGAGACCTTCAGATTGGTCGAGACCACGCTGCCCTGATAGGCGGCGGGGCGGCCGGCAAGATGCCGTGCCAGCACGCGCGCCTGCTCATAAGCGGGTTCGACAAGGCCATAGCAGGTGCCGCGATGCTCGGCGCATTCGCCGAGCGCGAAGATGTCGGACGAGGAGGTCTGCATGACGTCGTTGACGACGACGCCGCGGTTGACCGCGATCCCCGCCTCTTTCGCCAGCGCGACGTTCGGCTTGATGCCGGCGGCGAAGATCACCGCATCGCCGCCGCCGACCACCACGACGCGCTTCTTCGCCGCGGCCAGCGTCAGCAGCAGGTCGACGTCGCGGGTGTCGCGAAAGGTGTGCACGCCGGCGAGATCGGCCCCCGGCACGTTGAGCCGCAGCGGCGTCGATCCCGTGGCGAGCACGAGCTTGGAATATTCCATGCTCTCCTCGCCTGCGATCTTCAGCTCGCGGCGGCCGGTATCGATCTCGGTGACACGATAGCCGTAGCGCACCGTGACGCCGCGATGGCGCCACCACTCGGCCGGCCGCAGTTCGATCTCGTGCGAGCCGGTCTCGCCCGCCAGCACGGAGGAGAGCAGCACGCGGTTGTAAGCGAGCCGCGGCTCTTCGCCGATCACGGCGACCGCATAGCGGCCGAGCGCGGTCCTGGCGAGCTCGTCGACCAGACGCGCGGCCGCCATACCGTTACCGACGATGACCAGCGGTTCACTCACGACGCAACTCCTATTCGGCGGCCTGCGCTTGTGCGCCATAGGCCTCGGATATCATGTAGCCGGACAACACGCCGTAGGTGTCGGTCCAGGCCTTGGCGAGATCTGGCGTCCAGGCTTCGCCAAGACCCTTCTCCAGGGTCCACAGCAAGGTCGCGCCGACCACAGGGTAGTGCTCGGCCTTGGCGCCGTAGGCGACGTGTCGCTTGGCGAGGGCGGAGGCCGCGGGAAGAATCGACTCGAGGTTCGACAGGCCTCCGACCACGGCGGCGAGCATGCCCATCAGCTTCTTGCGCTGCTCGGTCATGTCCTCGGGAAACATCGCGCGCACGGACGGCGCCACCTCGAACAGGCGATCGTAGAACAGCACCGCGGCCTGCTCGGATATCGGCGCGACCTTGGAGAAGCTCTGCTGAATGAGAGTAATCTGTTCTGGCGTCATGATGTTCTCCTGTCTGTTTCGGTCTGCCTTCGTCCGCGCCATTGCGGAAAAAGTTCATGGGTCAAACGTCATCAGAGAACTTCTCCCCGCGTACGGGGAGAAGCGACATTCGTGCCAAGTACTATCTTCTGAGCATGATCTAGTCGGAAAACCGCTTCACACTTTTCCGGATCATGCTCTACACCCGCGCTTCGGCGAGGCTCGGCGCGCCTTCACCCTGCGGGCTGCGACGCAGGTAGAACCACCAGGTCAGAGCGAGGCACGAGGCGTAGAAGGCGAGATAGATCGCGAGCGCGAGCTGCGGCCCTCCGGTCATGGCGATCGACTTGCCGAAGCCGCTGGGGATCAGGTAGCCGCCGACGGCACCGATCGCGCCGATGAAGCCAACCGCAGCGCCGCTTTCGATGCTCGCGGTCTTCAGCGCGGCGCTACGTGCCGCATCGCCCTTGCCGCGCACCTTGAACAGGTTCTCCTCGCGGAAGATCGAGGGGATCATGCGGTAGGTCGAGCCGTTGCCGATGCCGGTCGTCACGAACAGGATCAGGAACATCGACAGGAAGCCGATGAAATCCTTCTGCCCGACGAAGTAGAGCACGCCGACCGTGGCGCCCGCCATCGCGATGAAGTTCCAGAAGGTGATGATGGAGCCGCCGACCCGGTCTGCGAGCCAGCCGCCGAGCGGACGCGACAGCGAGCCGACCAGCGGGCCGAGGAAGGCGATCGAGATCGTCACGGTAGGGAATTGCGTCTTGATCAGAAGCGGAAACGCCGCGGAATAGCCGATGAAAGACCCGAACGTGCCGATGTAGAGATACGCCATGATCCAGGTGTGCTTGCGCTTGACGATCGCAAGCTGGTTCTTCACCGACGATTTCGCCGTGGTGAGATTGTTCATGAAGAACACCGCGCCGAACACCGCGATCGCGATCGGCAGCACCCACATCAGGCCGGCATTCTGCAGGAAGATGCCGTCGACGGGCGTTGCCTGGAACAGATTGAAGACGGCGAGCGTCATCAGGATCGGGGTCAAGAGCTGCACGCTGGAGACACCGATATTGCCGCCGGCCGCGTTGAGGCCGAGCGCCCATCCCTTCATCCGGTCGGGGAAGAAGAAGGAGATGTTGGTCATGCTGGAGGCGAAATTGCCGCCGCCGAGACCCGCGGTCGAGGCGACCAGCAGCATGAGCCAGAACGGCGTGTCGGGCTGGCTCACGAAATAGGCGAGCGACAAGGTCGGAATGAACAGGATCGCCGCGCTGAAGATGGTCCAGTTACGGCCGCCGAACGTCGTCACTGCGAAAGTGTAGGGAAAGCGCATCAAGGCGCCGATCAGCCCCGGCACGGCGACGAGTTGGAACAGCTGGTCGGTGGTGTAATGGAAGCCCGCCTGCGGCAGCTTGGTGGTGACGATGCTCCAGATCAGCCAGACCGAGAAGCCGATATGTTCGGCTACGATCGACCAGATCAGATTGCGCCGCGCGATCGACTTGCCGGTCGTATTCCAGAACGCCTCATCCTCGGGGCGCCAGTCAGAAATCCAAGTGGGACTCTTCGTCATTGCATATCCCTTCCAGTCTCACCGCTGCGTCGTTGCAGGCTCAGCCTCCAGACAGGGAGGCGCGCTCCGAGGCTTCACCCCGGTGGCGAGTTCACGATGCTGATTGATGATGTTGAGGGACGTCGTCGTTGGCGTCGCGCAAATGCGCTTCAATTTCCGTGCCAGTTGCGTGCATCCTGGAAACGCAGGGATTTCAGGATGTTGTTCGTCTCGCCCGAAATGTTCGCAGGGCTTATTCGCACGCTTGGTTTGCGATTCGCTCAATCCTTGTGCGACGCACAAGGATTGAGCGAGATGACGATTATTTGGGCGCGCACGTGTGGTCGCGTTGAACTCTTCGTTTACGCGGCCTCGACGAAGCGGTGGCGCTCGTAGAGGAATTCGAGCACGCGCTGGCGGCACTTCAGATAGGTGGTGTTGGTCGCGAGTTCGAGCCGCTTGCGCGGCCGCGCCAGCGGCACCTCCAGCACCTCGCCGATGCGCGCGCTCGGCCCGTTGGTCATCATGACGATGCGGTCGGACAACAACACGGCCTCGTCGACGTCGTGGGTGATCATCAGGATGGTGTTGCCGAGCTTTTGATGCAGCGCCATCACCGAGTCCTGCAAATGCGCGCGGGTCAGCGCGTCGAGCGCGCCGAACGGCTCGTCGAGCAGCAGCACCTTCGGCTCCATCGCCAGCGCCCGCGCGATGCCGACGCGCTGCTTCATGCCGCCGGAGATCTCCGAAGGACGCTTGTCCCTGGCATGGGCCATCTGCACCAGGTTGAGATTGTGCATCACCCAGGCGTCGCGCTCGGCACGGGACTTGGTCCTGGCGAAGACCTTGTCGACGCCGAGCCTCACGTTCTCGTAGACGGTCAGCCACGGCAGCAGGCTGTGATTCTGGAACACCACGGCGCGATCCGGCCCCGGCGAGTTCACCTCGCGGTTTTCCAGCAGCACGCCACCCGTGGTGGCGCCGGTCAGCCCCGCGATGATGTTGAGCAGGGTCGACTTGCCGCAGCCGGAATGGCCGATGATCGAAACGTACTCGCCCTTCTCGATCGTGAGGTTGATGTCCTTCAGCACCTCCGTGGTGGCGGCGCCGCGGGTGAAGACCTTGTCGATGTGGTCGAGCTTCAGATAAGCGGTCATGTCCCCTCTCCTCAGTTCTGCGCGGTACCGTGGGTGACGAACTTGCCGAGCCCCGCGATCAGGCGATCCAGCACGAAGCCGATGATGCCGACATAGAACAGCGCCAGGATGATCTCGCTGATATGCGAGGAGTTCCAGGCGTCCCAAATGAAGAAGCCGATGCCGACGCCGCCGATCAGCATTTCCGCCGCGACGATCGCAAGCCACGACAGGCCGATGCCGATGCGAAGGCCGGTGAAGATGTAGGGCGCCGCCGCCGGGATCATGATCTTTGCGAAGAATTCGAGCGGATTGAGCTGCACCACCGCGGCGACGTTGCGATAGTCCTGCGGGATGTTGCGGATGCCGACCGCGGTGTTGATGATGATCGGCCAGATCGACGTGATGAAGATGACGAAGATCGCCGAAGGCTGGCCGTCGCGGAAGGCCGCGAGCGAGAGCGGCAGCCAGGCCAGCGGCGGAATCGTGCGCAGCACCTGGAACAACGGATCGAGCCCGCGCATGGCCCAGACCGACTGCCCGACCAGCACGCCAAGCCCGATGCCGGCAATGGCCGACAGCGAGTAGCCGAAGGCGACGCGCTGGAGACTGGCGGACAGATGCCAGAACAGCCCCTTGTCGATGCCTCCGTTGTCGAAGAACGGATCGAAGATCAGCTCCTTGGTATCACTGAAAACTTTCGACGGCGGCGGCAGCGCCGAGCCGGCGCGGCGGCAGATCAGCTCCCATATCAGCGTCAGCAGCGCGATCACGACCAGCGGCGGAATCACGCGCACGGCCGTCTCCCGGACCATGCGAGCGTAAGCCTCAGTGCGCGGGGGACGCTTCGGCGTCAGCGCGACGACTGGCGCAACCGTTGCGGCGGGCGTCGCGGTCTCAACCTCGATCTTGGTGGCAGTCATGTTCATCGCAATATCTCTCCGGCTCCAAGGGACGATGCGGCCGCCCGAAAGCGGCCGCTGGCTCCATCAGACTTCGACGCGCTTGATCGCGAGCGACTTCAGATAGGCGGCCGGATTTTCCGGATCGAACACCTTGCCGTCGAAGAAGGTCTCCTTACCGCGCGAGGTGGAGGTCGGGATGTCCGAGGCCGCGACTCCGAGAGTCTTGGCCGCGTCCTTCCAGAGGTCCTCGCGGTTGACCTTGGCGATCAGCGCCTTGGTGTCGAAGCCGGCTTCGTATTTGCCCCAGCGGATGTCCTCGGTCATGAACCAGAGATCGTGGCTCTGGAACGGATAGGAGGCATGATCCTTCCAGAAGCGCATCTGCTGCGGCGAGTTGTCGACCACTCGGCCGGTACCGTAGTCGAACTTGCCCTTCATGCGATCGGTAATGTCTTCTACCGGGCAGTTGATCCATTGGCGCTTGGCGCAGATCACCGCGGCTTCCTCGCGATTTTCCATCTTCTCGGCCCATTGCTGCGCTTCCATCACTGCCATCAGCAGCGCCTTCGCTGCCTTCGGACATTTGTCGACCCAGGCCGCGCGCAAGCCGAACGACTTTTCGGGATGCTTGTCCCAGAGCTCACCGGTGGTGATCGCGGTGTAGCCGATGTTCTGGTGGATGAGCTGCAGATTCCACGGCTCGCAGACACAGAAGCAGTCCATGGTGCCAACTTTCATATTGGCCACCATCTGTGCCGGCGGAACCACGATGGTTTCGATATCCTTGTCCGGATCGATGCCGCCAGCGGCGAGCCAATAGCGAATCCAAAGGTCATGTGTGCCGCCGGGAAAGGTCATCGCCGCCTTCACCGCCTTGCCTGACGCCTTCTTCTTCTCGAGTGCCGGCTTGAAGGGCGCGGTATCCACGCCGATCTTGAGATCGGCATATTCCTTGGCGACTGAGATGCACTGACCGTTCAGGTTGAGGCGCGCCAGGATGTACATCGGCGTCGGCTGGTTGTTCTGCGTCACCTTGCCGGCCGAGATCAGATACGGCATCGGGGTGAGGATGTGCGCGCCGTCGATGCCATTGCCTTCCGAGCCCAGCACGAGGTTGTCGCGCGTGGTGCCCCAGGAAGCCTGCTTCTGCACCTCGACATCGGGCATGCCATATTTGGCAAAGAAGCCCTTTTCCTTGGCGACGAATAGTGGCGTGGCGTCCGTCAGCGCGATGAAGCCGAGCTTGGCGCCCTTGACCTCGGGGCCTGCGTCCTGCGCGAAGGCGCCGGCGGGGAAATTCAGTTTTGCGGCAGCGAGAAGTGCGGCGGTCGCGCCGGTGGCTTTCAACAATTGACGGCGGTTGATGCCAGTCTTGAAGGGCCGGCGAATGCGCTTGGTCATAGGCTGTGTCGTCCTTTGCGTCTTTGCGGAATGATTTGCGGCTGTGTGCGCGAGCAGCCCGTCCGTCCGGTGGCGCCGAATTTGGCGCATGCAAACGCGACGGGGATGACCCCCGTCTGGTGGCGTCAGCAAATCGGATGAGAATTCTCGCGGGACGGCTTCAATGGCGTCGGCTGGAACTATTCAAGCTTCATGCCAAGCCCGGCGCTATGAAAAGAACAAAGAAATCAATGCATTATAGCGGTCGCGTCAGACTGTCGCAGGTCAGTTCCGCATGCGAAATTTGCGACCTGCACATTGCTTGTGCGGCGCACAAAGCTTGTGCAACAGCTTAAGGAAAAGGCCGAGGCGACGTCAGAATCAGATCGGGCAGAGCGGCATCACACTGATATTACTCGGTATTTTTAACCCTACGCGCCGGCACGCAACTTGCTTTTCTTTCGCCGTCAACGAAGACTGCGGCTTGCCGCATTGATGCAGCCTCTGGCGGCCGCATCCCGGAAGCTCAACTGCTTCGCGGCCCTCCCGGCTCAAAGTCCTCGTGACGCGATTCCCAAAGCTTCCAGATTTTCCATAGCCCTCGTGCGCGGCGGGCCAGCCCGCACGGCCGATCACGTCCAGCCGCGCTCTCCGGAGCGTGTCGATCTCCCTTACGAAGCAAAGGAACCATTGATGTCGTATCTCGCGCCTTCGGAATTCGTCACCAAGATGGTGGATGCGGGCGAGTCCAAGATCTTCATGTCCACCCGGGATACTATCATCCGAGCCTATATGGCGGGCGCCATCCTGGCGCTGGCGGCCTGGTTCGCCGTGACGATCAACGTCAACACGGGCCAACCGCTGATCGGCGCGCTGCTGTTTCCGGTCGGCTTCGTCATGCTCTATCTGCTGGGTTTCGATCTCCTCACCGGCGTCTTCGTGCTTTCCCCGCTCGCCCTGATCGACAAGCGTCCGGGCGTCACGCTCAGTGGCGTGCTGCGCAATTGGGGTCTCGTGTTCGTCGGCAACTTCGCCGGCGCCTTCACGGTGGCCTTCATGATGGCTTTCGTCACGACGTTCGGCTTCACCCAGGGGCCCGACAAGGTCGGCGCCGCCATCGGCAATATCGGCGAAGGGCGCACGCTGGGCTACGCCGCGCACGGGGCGGCCGGCATGGCGACGCTGTTCATGCGCGGCATGCTCTGCAACTGGATGGTCTCGACCGGCGTCGTCGGCGCCATGATCTCGACCTCGGTCCCCGGCAAGGTCATCGCGATGTGGATGCCGATCCTGGTGTTCTTCTACATGGTGTTCGAGCATTCCGTCGTGAACATGTTCCTGTTCCCGTCCGGGCTGCTGCTCGGCGCGAAGTTCTCGATCATGGACTATCTGATCTGGAACGAGATCCCGACCGTGCTCGGCAACCTCGTCGGCGGCCTCGCCTTCACCGGCATGACCCTCTATGCCACGCACGTCATGACCCTGCCGAAGCGCCAGGCCGCCAAGGCTGCGAAGCCCCGCGTTGCGGCCTGATCGAACCCATCTCGACAGGGGAGCCTCGCCCGATCAGGGTGAGGCTCCGCTTTGCAGGTTATGACGATGACCCGCGGACTCCAGATCTCCGTCGGCCAGCATTCCGACAAGGGTCGCAAGCCCGTCAACCAGGACTTTCACGGCGTCCTGATTCCGGAGGAGCCGCTGCTCAGCCTGAAGGGCATCGCGGCGGTTCTCGCCGACGGCATCTCCTCCAGCGCGGTGAGCCAGATCGCCAGCGAGTCGGCGGTCAAGAGTTTCCTGATGGACTATTACTGCACGTCGGAATCCTGGACGGTGAAGACCTCCGCCCGCCGCGTGCTGGACGCGACCAATTCCTGGCTGCACGCGCAGACGCGCAAGAGCCAATACGCCTATGACCGCGACAAGGGATATGTCTGCACCCTGAGCGCCATGGTCATCAAAGCGACCACCGCGCACATCTTCCATGTCGGCGATTGCCGGGTCTACCGCGTCGCCGGAAAGGCGCTCGAGCAGCTGACCGACGATCACCGCATCATCGTGTCGTCCGAGCAGACCTATCTCGGCCGCGCGCTCGGCATCAATCCGCAGCTCGAGATCGACTATCAGGCGTTCGAGGTCGAGGCCGGCGACACCTTTCTGCTGGCAACCGACGGCGCTTACGAATTCGTCGACGCACGCTTCGTCACGAGCGCGCTGAACGAGCATGCGGGCGATCTCGACGCGGCGGCGAAGGCCATCGTCGAGGAAGCCTACCGGCGCGGCAGCGACGACAACATCACCGTCCAGATCCTGCGCATCGATGCGGTGCCGCAGCGCGAGCCGGCCGGCATCTTCAATCAGACCGCACAATTGCCGCTGCCTTCGCTGCCGGAACCCCGCGCGATCTTCGACGGCTACCGGATCGTCCGCGAGATTCACGGCAGCAGCCGCAGCCACATCTATCTTGCCGTCGATGTGGAGACCGGGGAGCCGGTCGCGCTCAAGCTGCCGTCGGTCGACCTGCGCGACAATGCCGCGTACCTGAAGCGCTTCCTAATGGAGGAGTGGATCGCGCGCCGCATCGACAGCCCGCACGTGCTGAAGCCGCGGTCACAGTCGAGGCGGCGCAGCTACCTCTACGTCGCGACTGAATTCGTCGAGGGACAGACCCTGAAGCAGTGGATGATCGACAATCCGCGCCCCGATCTCGAAACCGTCCGCGGGCTGGTCGAGCAGATCGCGGCGGGCCTGCGCGCCTTCCACCGCATGGAGATGCTGCATCAGGACCTCAGGCCCGACAACATCCTGGTCGACAAGACCGGCACCGCCAAGATCATCGACTTCGGATCGGTCAGGGTGGCCGGCGTCGCGGAGGCCGCGCCGCCGGACGAGGCCAACGAAATCCTGGGAACGATGCAGTACACGGCGCCGGAGTATCTTCTCGGGCAAGGCGGCTCGCCGCGCTCCGACATGTTTTCGCTGGCCGTGATCTGCTACCAGATGCTGACGGGAAAGCTGCCCTACGGCACACAGGTCGCCAGGATCCGGCGCAAGGCGGACGTGCGCAGGCTCCAGTATCGCCCGGCCGACGATGACCGCAATGTGCCGGCCTGGGTCGATGGCGCGCTCAGGCGCGCGCTCCATCCCGATCCCTACAAACGACACGAGGACCTGTCCGAATTCGTCCACGAGCTTCGCACGCCCAACCCGGCCTATCTCGACACGCGAATGACGCCGCTCCTCGAGCGCAACCCGCTGATGTTCTGGAAGGTGACGTCGGCGGCGCTCGCCTGCGCGGTCATCGTGCTGCTGGCTATGCTGCACGCGCGCTAGAGTGTGCGCTCATGAGGCGCAGACGTGAGCGTCTGGCGGCCAAACGGAATCTGGGGCTGGTCGGCGCACAGTCGCTCCCTGCCTCCGAGCGGTCCTGGCAAGATGCCGTCCCGCCCCAGCCCACTTAATACATCCTAGCGTAGAGTTTCTCGGCCCCACGCAACCATTTATTAGTATCCTTGCGTGCAGATAGATTTCAACTTGTAATTGACTGTGCAGGGGCGTTTTGCGCATCTTCGCGGGTGTAGAGGCAATGCGCGGCGTTGCTGCGCTGTCGGTGGTCTGCGGACACGCGGTCAGCGCGCGACCCGACATGGTCGGCCCGGCCGTTGCCGAAGGCGTCCTCACCATTCTTGCAAGCGGCGTCGACATCTTCTTTGTCATTTCCGGCTTCATCATAGCAACCACGGCGACGGCGCACCGCGACCCGTTGAGCTTCATCTTCAGACGAGCGGTTCGAATTTATCCGGTCTACTGGCTTGTGTTGCTGGCGGCGTTCGCCAGTTCGTCCTGGATCGATCTGTCGCCGGAGAAACGTCCGCCGCTCGACCTTGGCCTCATCTTCGCGTGGACATATCCGAACTGGTACCTTGGCCCGGCCTGGTCGATTGCTTTCGAATTGCACTTCTATGCCGCAGTTGCGGCCATCCTCGCCATCGCGCCGAACCGGTTGTTCGAACTGCTGTTCGCAGGGCTCGGCATGGTCGTTATTGCCCTCGTACTCCGCCTGCAGCTTGGCATCTATTCCCATCCGCTGGTCCTGGAATTCGGCGCCGGCGTCGGCATTGCCTATCTCCACAGGAACGGTCGATTGCACTTTTCGCGCCATGTTCTGGCAACTTCAGCCGGCCTGTTCGCCGTCGGCTGGTACTGGATATTCGTGTCCGGATCGGCCGACCCGCAATTCGCGCGCGTGCCAACCTACGGCCTCGCTGCGGGATTGCTCATCCATGCCGTGGTGTCTGCCGAGATCGAAGGGCGGTCCTTTTCGCCGATCCTGCAATGGTTCGGCAAGATTTCGTACTCGCTGTATATCGTCCATTACCTGGTGATACGATGGATGATCAACTTTACCGAGGTGTGGCTGTTATCGACGGCCGCGACAATCGTCGCCAGCATTGTGCTCTCCATCGGCCTCGCCTGGGTCTTGCACATCATCATTGAGGCGCCGCTCATCGGATGGGGCCGCAGGTGGAGCGCCGACCAACGGACCTCGGATGCCCCGAGACGAGAGAAGGCCGTGGATATTCCGGCACGGGTCGACTAAGCACTCCGCGCCGGTTCACGCGAGCGGCGATTGCCGCTCTTGGCCGCCAGCTTGCTGTCACGCACCGCCGGCGGGGAGCCCTCACGCCGGCTCCGCCGCCTTCACCCCCAGCGGCTTCGGCGCCATGCCGCCGCCGGGCTTGAGGTAGAATTCGTAGGTCATCAGGTGCCACGGCCCGTTTGCCTTGCTGCCGTCGGGCATCTCAGGATCGTTGCGCGGCTCGACCTTGGCGATGAGTTCGTCCTTGACGCCGAACACCACGTCCGAGTCCAGGTATTTGTCGCCCCCGATGAAGACGTGGGTGATCAACGGCTCGTAGCCCTTCGCATTGACCAGGAAGTGCACATGCGCCGGGCGCATCGGGTGGCGACCCGTCTGCACGATCATCTCGCCGACCGGCCCGTCGGTCGGGATCGGGTAGCTGCACGGCAGGATAGTGCGGAAGAAGAAGCGGCCGTCGTCATCGGTGATGAAACGCGCCCGCGCCGAGGCGCCGATCTCGTCATAGTTCGGTTTTTGGGAGTCGTAGAAGCCGTCATCGTCGGCATGCCAGACGTCGACGGGAACGTTCGCGAGCGGCTTGCCCTTGAGATCGGTGACGCGGCTCCGCACGAACATCCGTTCGCCCGTCTGATTGTTCGGCGAGATGTCAGTGCCGTGCGCGGTCACCTTGTGCTCGCCGACATAGAACGGACCGAGCACTGTCGTTTGGGTCGCGCTCTCGCGGTCGCGGTGGTTGACGGCGTCGACCAGCATGGAGACGCCGAGCACGTCGGACAACAGGATGAACTCCTGGCGCGTGTCGGTGCATTTCTGCCCGGTCCGGGTCAGGAAATCGATGGCGTATTCCCATTCCTCGAAGGTCAGGCCGGTCTTGCTCACGTAATCGTGCAGCGACTTCACCAATTCCTGCAGCAGGAATTTTGCCCGTGTATCAGGCGTCTGGTCGAAGCTCCGAACGACGGCTTCGGTGAGTTCGGTCTCGTTGAACTGCGTCATGATGCGTTGCCCTCGCGTTTTTCTCGTTGGCCCGGCCGGGCTCCCTGGAGGCGTTCCGCCGCCGAGCCTACACCAGTCGCCCCAGCCGCGTTAAGCGCAACCGACTTGGAATGGGGCCGCCATTTCGGTATCAACTTTCCGACAAAACGCCCCGGAGGAACTGATGCTCGCCCCCACCCCCGCCTCGCCCGAATCCGTCGGCATGTCCAAGGCCGCGCTTGACCGCGTCGATGCCCATCTGAAGAACCGGTACATCGATGCCGGCCGTTTCCCGGGGACACAGCTTCTCGTCTATCGCCGCGGCAAGGTCGCCCACAGCTCGGTGCAGGGCTTCGCCGATGTCGAGCGCAAGGCGCCGGTGAAGGACGACACCATCTACCGCATCTATTCCATGACCAAGCCGCTCACCAGCGTCGCCTTCATGATGCTGGTCGAGGAAGGCCTCGTCGCGATCGACGAGCCCGTTGCCAAATACATTCCGGAATGGAAGGATCTCGGCGTCTTCGTCGCCGGCACCTACCCGGCCTTCCTGACCCGGCCGCCGTCCCGGCCGATGCTGATCGTCGACCTGCTGCGCCACACCTCCGGCCTCACCTACGGCTTCCAGCAGCGCTCCAATGTCGATGCCGCCTATCGCAGCGAGAAGATCGGTGAGGTCGAGAAGTCAGGCACGCTCCAGACCATGATCGAGGGATTGGCAAAGATCCCGCTGGAATTCTCGCCGGGCGAATCCTGGAACTACTCCGTCTCAACCGACGTGATCGGCTACCTCGTCGGCAAGATCTCGGGGATGCCTTTCGAGCAGTTTCTCAAGCTGCGGATTCTCGATCCGCTCGGCATGTCCGACACCGATTTCCACGTGCCGGCGTCGAAGGCGCATCGCTTCGCCGCCTGCTATTCCGCCGATCCCGGCGGCGGCATGACCTTCCATGCGGGCCAGCGCCGCGAGGGCATCACGCTGCAGGACGATCCGACGACGAGCTCGTTCCTGTCACCGCCCTCCTTCATCTCCGGCGGCGGCGGATTGTGCTCGACGGTCGCCGACTATCTCACCTTCTGCCGCGCCCTGCTCAATGGTGGTGAGCTCGGCGGTGTCAGGCTGATCGGGCCGAAGACGCTGGCGCTGATGACGACGAACCACATCCCGGGCGGACGCGCGCTGCCCGAGGTGTCGCGCTCGCTGTTCTCCGAAGCCACCTATAACGGCATCGGCTTCGGCCTCGGCTTCGCCGTCACCATGCGCCCGGCGGAGACGCTGATCGCCGGCAGCCCCGGCGAGTACAATTGGGGCGGCGCGGCCACGACCTCGTTCTGGATCGATCCGGCCGAGGAGCTGATCACGATCTTCATGACGCAGGTGCTGCCGTCGAGCGCCTATCCGATCCGCCGCGAGCTGCGCAGCATGGTCTACGCGGCCATCACCGAGAGCAATCTGTAACCAATCGCGGCCGATCCCGCGGCCGTCGTCCGCGGGATCGCATCTCATTTAAGCATCTCCGGCACGATCAGACGCGGCAGGAACAACGATACGCTGGGCCAGACGATGACGGCCGCCAGCACCAGCAGCATCGGGATCAGCATGATCACCGTGTCCTTCAGGGCATAGCGCAGCCGCACGCCGGCGATCGAGCAGGCGATCATCAGACACAGGCCGTAGGGTGGCGTCACCAGTCCGAAGGCCAGCGATACGATGGAAATGATCGCGAACTGGACCGGATGGAGATCGACCGACTTGGCGAGCGGCTCCAGCACGGTGCCGACGATGATGATCGCCGGGATGGCGTCGAGGAAGCAGCCCACGACCAGAAAGCAGAACGAGATGAAGAAACCGGCCGCAACAGCGCCCATGCCCCAGGTCGAGACGTTGGCCAGCAGCTCTTGCGGGATCTTGTAGTAGGCGAGCAGCCAGCCGAATGCACTTGCGGTGCCGACACAGAACAGCGCCACGCCGGCAAGGCGCCCGGTGTCGAGCAAGGCCTTGTACAATTCGCGCAGGCCCGTCTCGCGGTAGAAGAACGTCGAGAGCGCCACGGAATAGAGCACCGCGACGCAGGCGGACTCCGTCGCGGTGAACCAGCCGAGCAGAATGCCGCCGACGACGATGAACGGCGTCGTCAGCGCCGGTATCGACCGCCAGATGGCGTATCCCATCTCGACCCAGGTCGATTTCGGGTAGGTGGGGTAGCCCCGGCGCACGGCATAGATGTGCACCGTCACCATCTGCGCGCCCGCGATCAGCAGGCCCGGCACGATGCCGGCCAGATACATCGCCGCAATCGAGGTCGAGATCAGCCCGCCCCACACGATCATCAGGATCGACGGCGGAATGATGACTGCAAGCACCGCCGACACCGCGGTGATGGCGATGGAGAACGAAAGGTCATAGCCCTCCTTGTTCTGCGCATCGATGAAGATCTTGGACTGGCTCGCCGCATCGGCGGTGGAGGAGCCCGAGATGCCGGCAAAGAACACCGACAGCACGACGTTGATCTGCGCCAGGGATCCCGGCCAGTGCCCGACCATCGAGCGCGACAGCGTCACGAGGCGATCGGTGATGCCGCCGATGCTCATCAGGTTCGCCGTCAGCAGGAAGAACGGCACCGCGAGCAGGATGAATGAATTGTACGCATTGAAGGTCTCCTGCGCGAGCATCATCAGCGACAGGCGCGGCTCGATCAGCAGGATCGGCACGCAGGCAAGGCCGAGCGCGAAGGCAACCGGCACGCGTGCGATGAGCAGGCCGATGAAGGCCCCGAACAGCACCATCGCAGCCTGTCCGGCAGAAAGTACGGTGCCGCTCATCTCTGTGCCCCGACCAGAACGCGTATTTCATCGATGATCTGTTCACCCGCAAAGACGATCCACGTAAGACCGGCCACCGGCCAGGCGACGTGGATCAGCCAGAGCGGCAGATCGGCCAATTCCGACGTTCTGTTCCAGGCAAAACGGGTGAACTCGATGCCGGCGGTGACGAACACCAGCGCCAGCGCCAGCACGCCGAGTCGCGCGAGGATCCGCACCGCGGCCTCCGACCGCCGCGACAGGTCGGGCCACACATCCACCTCGAAATGCTGCGCTTCCCTCACACCGACCATGGCCCCGATCATGATCGTCCAGATGAACAGGAAGCGCGCCATTTCCTCGGTCCAGATGTAGGACGGAATGAACGGCGTGTAGCGTGAGATGATTTGGAGCGTGACCGGAACAACGAGGATGCCGACGCAGGCGGCCAGCAGGATTTCCAGCAATTTCGCATAGGCCGCCGTGATGCGGCGCCACAGCGACGGTGTGGACGGGACGTGCATTTCGGACATTGGAGCTCCGTGCGGCGACTCATCCGCCATGTCCGGGCAGGAAGCGGGGCCTGCCCGGAATGCCGACGGCGGATCAATCGACCTCAGACGACGTTGATCTTCTCGAAAATGCCCTCGGCGCCGATTTCCTTGGCGTAGGTGGCCATCACGGGATCGGCGAGCTTCTTCATGGCGTCGCGCTCCTCGAAGGGAACGCGCTTGAGCTTGCCGGCCTTCTCGAGCGTGTCGAGCTTGACGACCTCTTCGCTCGATTCGAGCTGGCGGCCGTAGTCGCCGGCCTCCTTGCCGGCCTTCATGATCGCGTCCTGCAGATCCTTCGGCAAGGTCTTCAGCGTCTTCACCGAGAAGCAGATCGGCCGGATCGACACGGCGTGCTGGGTCAGGTTGAGATGCGGGGCCACTTCATAGAACTTCATCGCCTCGACGCCGGCCGCCTCGTTCTCGCCGGCCGAGATCACCCCGTTCTGGATCGCGTTGTAGATTTCGTTGTAGGCGATCACGGTCGGGCTCATGCCGACGGCCGCAAAGGTCTTCGACCAGATCGGCGCGCCCTGCACTCGGACCTTGAGCCCCTTGAGGTCGGCAAGATTCTTGAGCGGCTTGTTGGCGAAGATGTTGCGGATGCCGCCGCCGGCATAACCGATCAGAACGACCTCGGCCTTGGCGGCGACCTCGTCGGCGATCGGCGCCAGGATGTTGGCTTCGACGACCTTGTTCATGTGATCGATGCCCTTGAACACGAAGGGCGCGTCGATGAACGGGGCCGCCTTGGCGAAGGTCGACATGTGAGCCGGGGAAACGATGCCGTAATCGACAGCCTTGCCCTGCGACATGTACTCGAAATACTGCTTCTCGAGGCCGAGCGAGGAGTTCTTGTGCAGGGTGAAGTTGACCGGCTTGCCGTAGTACTTCTTCACCAGCTCCTCGAACCGGATCAGCGCCCGGTTGAAGGCATGGTCGTCATTGAACTGGACCGCGCCGTTCAGCGTAATCGGGGCTTGCGCCCTGAGGATCGACGGCATGCCGAGCGCAGCCGCCGCAGTGGTCGCACCGATACCAGCGAGAAATGACCTTCGCTTCATCCGTCTCCCCTCCCTTTGAGGCTCCGCCCCTGTCGCCGGGGCGTGAGCGCAGCCGCTATGCGGCTTGCATTCATGGAGCGTATGAAAAACTACGGCGGGACGGAAGTCATTTCGCTTGGGCTGGACGTCCTCTTCGTCGCAGAGCTCCGCCGGTGCCGCCTGCTGCACTGCCGCGATCGCGATGATCTGACGCCACTCCAGACTGCGTCGCAGCGTCTTTCGCGGGATCGCTCCGGCCGTGAAAATCGTGGCACCGGGCAAGTACTGCCCTTATGGTTCTCCCAAAATCATGATCCGGCGCCGCTGCGCTGGAACCGGGACGCCCACGCTTGTCAAAGCTTACCCTGCCGGTCCGGCTCGCCCTCCTGGTCGCGGGAACGATGTTGCCGCTGATCGTCTTTGCCGTCGGCCTCGCCTATTCCAACTATCGCCAGGATCGCAGCGAGGCAACGCGCCGGGTGCTGGAGACCGTGCGAAGCATGCGCCTCGTGCTCGACTCCGAGGTGCAGCGGATGACGGGCGGCTTGCAGGTGCTCGCGCTCGGCGATTCCCTGCAAAGCGGCGATTTCGACGGCTTCCGCCGGCTGGCGGTCGAATTCACGAGCCAGTATGGCGGAGACAGCGTCCTGCTGCTGGCCGACAGATCCGGCCGGCAGCTGTTTTCGACCGTGACGACGGAAGCAGCGAGCCTGCCGCCGCGCAACAATCGAGAGATCGTCGAGCGGGTGTTTGCAAGCAAGGCGCCGCAATATTCTGACCTGTTCGTCGGTTCGACCGAGAAACGGCCGATCGTGACCGTGGAAGTTCCCGTGCTTCGCAATGGCGAAGTGGCCTATGCGCTCTCCTTCAGTCCGCCGATCGCGATATTCCAGAAACTGGTCGAGCAGCAGCGGCCAAACGATCAATGGACGGTGTCGCTGCTGGATACCAAGGCTCGCGTGTTCGCGCGTACACCCAACCCTGCCGAGACGTTCGGCAAGCAGGCTTCCGGCGCACTCTACGATGCGATGTCCCACACACCGGAGGCCGCGCTTTCGACCGTTTCGCTCGACGGCGTCGCGCTCTCCTCCGCCTTCACCAGATCGCAGCTGACCGGCTGGACGGTCGTGGCCGGCGTCAGCGAGAGCTCGCTGATCGCGCCGCTCTGGCGCGACATCGCGATCACCGGCCTGATCGGCGGCATCCTGCTGCTGGTCGGCCTCACCTTTGCAGTCAGGATGGCGACCACGATCGCACGCGGCGAGATGCTGCACGATCTCCTGATCGAGGAGCTCAACCATCGCGTCAAGAACACGCTGGCCCTGATGCAGGCGATCGCGGTGCAGACCTTCCGCAGCGCAAGTCGGGACGAGCGGACCAAGTTCGAGGGACGGCTCGGCGCGCTGGCCGAGGCGCATAATCTCCTGAGCCAGGAGAAATGGGCGGGCTCGGAACTCCGGGACGTGATCACCCGCGCGCTCCAGCCGTTCCGGATGAGCAATCACGACCGCATCCGCATGGCCGGCCCGGCCGTGCCGCTGTCGCCGCGGCTCGCCGTGGTGCTGTCGATGATCGTGCACGAGATCGCCACCAACGCCGCGAAATACGGCGCGCTGTCCAACGAGACCGGCCGGGTGACGCTGGACTGGGAGGTCATCGCTGATGCGCCGAAGCCGCGACTGCGGCTGATATGGACCGAGACCGGCGGGCCGCCGGTGACGGCGCCGGTGCAACGCGGCTTCGGCTCGCGCCTGATCGAGCGCAGCGCGCGCGACCAGCTCGACGGTGAGGCAACCGTCGACTTCCTGCCGCGCGGCGTGGTCTGCACCGTGATCTGCACGCTGGACGAGGCGCCCTGATCCAGGGCGCAAGCGCAACACGAGCGTCCTGCACGCCCAGACCGGCGCGCCATGCGCGCCGGTCTGGGCCATCGCCAGCAAGGACGGAAACGTTCCAGGCCCGACTGCATCGATGCGCCCGGCGATCGCCGGGCGGGAGATCTAGACCGTCGTAATGCCGTCGATCGGGCTGATATCGCCGACGAAGCGCAGCAGGTCGGCCATCGTGAATTCGCCCGGCACTTGCGATGGAAGCGTCGGCTTCCAGGTCTTGCCCTTGAGCCACAGGTACGACTGGTGATCGCCGTGGACGAGGCCGATGAAGACCTCGGCGAGCAGCGTCGCGCCGACCGGCCCGAGCCGTTCACCGCCTCCCCGCTGCTCCGCCTCCTTGAGGATGTAGTACCAGAGCGGGGTGTGCTGGTGCAGGCCATGCTTCTTCGCCACGGCACCGTCGCTCCCCTTGGAGATCTCTTCCGGAGACAGTGGATTCTTGATCTTCATGGCCTTGGCGACGTCCTGCCCCGACGGCAATCCCAGCAACACGCCGCGCTTGAGATTGCGGAACGGCAGGCTGCCGCCGTCACCGGGCAGTGTGTGGAGTTGCGGCACGATGAAAGGATCGATCTTGCGCGACGGATTGAGCGTCACGCCCGCAGGATTGTTCGGCAGCACTTGGAAGTAGCGCCGCCAGTCGATGATCCAGTTGCTTGAAAGCACCGGAAGTGGGAGCGGCGGCTGAATCGGATTGGGTGCGAGGTCTCCGATGATTCCTCCCGAAAGACCGGTGAACCTGAACAGCAAATCGAGAGTTGCAGGAATACCGCCCGGGCCGGGCGTGAAGATCCTGTTGTGGCTATAGACCTGGCGAACCATGCTATGACCGAGACGATAGACCGCCCCTGAAAACTCGACAGGCATGTAGGGAATCTTCTTGAAGCGATAGAAGCGCCGACCCTGCTCGAGGATCTTTGCGACGATGCCCTTCTCGGTGATCCGCTCCACGAAATCGTGCAGGACCATCCATTGGTAGTGCCAGGTCACGATGCGGCGCGCTTCCTCGAAGATCTCGCCCGCCGGCTTGCCGGACGCCGCGAGCTGATCGCAGACCTTGTTGTGAAACTTCAGCATCGCAAGATGGGTTTGCGCGACGAGAAGGTTCTCGTCGTTGCGGTGATCGCCGATCAGCGCAAACCCCTCCGGATTGCGCGGCAGGTCGTTGCGATGATTGCCGGTGATGGCGTCGACGTTGACGGTCTTGCCTATCAGCAGCTTGGGACCCGGTGTCTTGCCGCTGTCGCTCGCCGAATTGCGCGCGTACAGATGACGGCTTCCGTCGGGACCGAGACCGTAGATGCTGTCGAGATCGAGTGCGGGCGTGCGAAAATTCGTGACCGCCGTCGGATCGGCTTCCTTCTCGCCGAAGGAGGTCAGATCGAGCGTGATGTCATGATCGACGAATTGGCCGAGATAGGTGAATCCCGCCGGGACGTTGAGATTGTTTCCCGCGGCGTCGCCGGGGGCGGGATCCTTCATCGCGTCGGCGAGCTCATGCAGCGGACCGTCGTCGACAGCCAGCGGCTCCAGGGTCGGAAACATCCGGCCAAACATGCCCGGATCGTCGTGTCCGGAAAGCGTATCCAGAAATTGTCGCGTCGGCTGACGTCCGGCCTTGCCATGACCGGGATGAACATTCACGTCGGTTCCCATCGCTTGCTCCTGCTTCAGAATGCTTAAGGGAGAGGGGCGCCGAAGATGTCGCTTGGTCTAAAATTCTCGTTTCAGTATATGTTCAGAAGAATTGCCCCTCAGGGTGTAGTACAACGAAATATTACTACAGATTGCATTCTGTCAGTGAGTCCCACCGACGAGGCTTTTTGCCCCACCAACGACACAGGCTTTTGATCGTCTTGAGCTCGAGCGGGAAAGACTAAGGCGCGATCGACGCGCCCGCTCAATCTCCTTTGCGCGTCAGCGTTTGGCTGCGAACCGCGACCAGATCTCGGCGTCCGTGTAGAAGTCCACGCCGCCATCGAGATCTCTCACCAGCCACTCGCCGAGATAGACGATCTGGGTGCCGCTGCGCCGCTCGTGCCGAAGCTCGAATTTTCCATCGGCATCCTTCTGCAGCGAGCAATTCGACTGAACCCAGCTCGGCCACTCCTGCAACGGCTGTCCCAAAAACTGCCAGGCAACCAAAGCAGCGTTGTCCGACAAGGGTTCTATGCGCAGTGTCTTGTTCACGTGATCTCCACCATGCGAGTGTCCCCCGATGCAACGCCTCGGGACTGGAAAGGTTTGGCATCGTCGTTCCGCGACAGCATGCCTGACGGATTTCAACGGTTCCTCTACTTTCTTGTCCGTGAAAACCCGGTCTCCGCGTCCTAACCGATCGTCTGCAGTGCCGGGAACGTCTCGAGCAGCCAGATGCTCACATTCGAGACCGCGCCGGTGAGAAAGCCGATGCCGGTGATCACCATCAAGACGCCCATGGCGCGCTCGACATTGACGAGATGGCCCTTCATGCGTGCGAACAGCGCGGAGAACTGTTCGATCATCAGCGCGGCGATCAGGAAGGGAATGCCGAGGCCCGCGGAATAGACCGCGAGCAGGCCGGCGCCCTTCGTCACCGTGGCTTCGGCCGCGGCGATCGAGAGGATCGCGGCGAGGATCGGGCCGATACAGGGCGTCCAGCCGAAGGCGAAAGCGAGACCCATGATATAGGCGCCCCAGAGGCCGACCGGTTTGGGGATCGGCAGCCGTCCCTCGCGCATCAAGAGGCCGATGCGCGTCAGGCCGAGGAAGTGCAGGCCCATAATGATGATGACGATGCCGGCGAGAATCGACAGCTCCGCCGACCAGGCTCGGATCAGCCCGCCGACCAGCGAAGCGCTGGCGCCGAGCGCCACGAACACCGTGGAAAAGCCGAGCACGAACAGAAGCGCCGACATCATGATCGCGCGCTTGGAGGCCGCGGCCGGCTCGTCGCTCTCAACATGCTCGATCGTGGCGCCCGTCAGGTAGACCAGATAGGGCGGAACCAGAGGCAGGACGCAGGGCGAGAGGAAGCTGACGAGGCCGGCAATCAGCGCCGCCGGGATCGAAACATTTTGCATGATGCAGTCGAAGCCATCTCAGGCACCGGAACGGCGCGCAAGGGAATGCGCCCGGCCGGAGCCGAACCGGCTCTGGTGTAGCCGATGGCTGAGAATGCGCAACAGAGGCGCACGAAAACCAGGGCTCCTCCCGATGCCATCCGTGATCACAGATGCGGCATCGGGACGCGCACAAACCTCGCCAAAAAGCGAGATTCGGCGGCGCGGCTACTTCACCACGCGGAGCAGCGGACGCCGGGGCTGGTCCTGCGTCTGCTTGGAAGGGGTCGGCGGCTCGCTCGCAGCGCTCCGCAGCATTTCGTCGCACAGCGCCTTGAGATCGGCACTGTCAATTCCTTTCAGCTTCATCCGCACGTCAAGGATGACAATGGACAGCATCTCGGCCGACTCACGGTTGTTGCACTCGTTGAGAGCCCTGCGGCACTCCTCGAGCGTTCCCAGCACCGACTGCAACTGTTCGTCTGAATGCGACACTTGCGCTCTTTCCGTTAATTCGGCCTGCGAGACGTATTTGTGGCGCCCCCTTTGGCCCGCATGGACGACCAAAGATAGCACGAGGCTACTGCGCCTCCGAACCTGATTTCAGTGTGTTTCTGCCGTGGGACCGCGGTTCCGGCCGCACTCGCCCCGCAGCAGCATTGGCGATCGCCGAACTGGTCCAGGAGCGAACGTCTTGCGCGGTGCGATCGATCCATCGCGTGAGACGGCATTTGCCTTCGCGCATGAATTTCCATCACGGACAGCGCCGGCCATCCCGCAGCCATTTCACGGCTCGCAACGGAACTCACGCCACATTCCCCTCAACGGGCGATAGCCTGCCCAATCCCACCCCAAGACAGCACCCCAATACCGCCCACAAGTTGATAAGGATGACGTTCAAAACTCGTCATTCCCCAACCCGCCGTGGTTGTGGTTTGCGTCAGATTCTGCCAGTTTAGCTACCTGAAGGAAATTGTATGCACTCCTTGGCGGAAAGGGGCGTTCCGCTGGAAGAACGCCCAAAGACAATTATCAGCGGCCTCTCCGATTGGGATGCGGCCCGCATTTTCCTGGAAGTCGTCCGATGCGGAAGTTTCCGCTCGGCGGCCGAACGCCTGTCGCTGTCGATCAACGCCGTCCGCCGCCGGATCGATGATTTCGAGCGTCAGACCGGCACCACCCTGTTCACCCGCGACGTCCACGGCACCCATCTGACCGACGAAGGTGCGATGGTGGTCTCCGCCGTCGAGCGCATGGAGGCCGCGGCCTTCGACGTGCTGCGAACAAGCGATTCGACCGCCAACGTCCTGTCCGGCGAGGTCCGCGTCGCCGTCACCGAAGGCCTCGGGACGTTCTGGCTCGCCCCGCGGCTGGTCGAATTCCAGCAAGCTTATCCGAAGATCCTGGTCGACCTGCATTGCGCGATGCGCTCGGCCGACGTCTCCCGCCATGAGGCCGACGTCGCCATCCATCTGTCGCGTCCCTCGGCGCTCGACGTCAAGCTGGTGCGGCTCGGCCGCATGCATCTGATGTTCTGGGCCTCGGAGAAATATATCGCAAGACATGGCGCGCCGCGCTCGGCGGCGGAATTGATCAAGCACCGCCTGGTGCTGCAATTCGCCGACCAGCTTGCCGCCAAGGAGACATTCGAGAGCTTCTTCCCGGGCGTTTCGGAACGCGACCTCCTGGTCATGAAGACCAACGTCTCGAGCGCCAACTACTGGGCGGTCGCGAATGGCGCCGGCATAGGCGTATTCCCGAGCTATGCCATTGCGCTTGGCGGGAAGTTGATTCCACTGGAGGTCGAGCTGAACCGACCGCTGGATATCTGGCTGTCCTACCATCCCGGTAGCGGCCGCATTCCCCGCGTGCGGCACATGATTGACTGGCTGATCGACGCTTTCAATCCGGCTCGCTTCCCGTGGTTTAAGGAAGAGTTCGTGCACCCGCATGAATTCAAGGACTCGTATATGGGCGAACCCCTGACCCAGCTCTTCGGGGGATTTTCAACCGAAGAACAAAGGTGAGACGAATATGAAAGCAGCGGCCAAAAGAATGAAGCAGCGCAGTGCCGGCAAGCCGGACATTGAGCTTGGCAAGCGGATCCGTCTGCGGCGCGTCGAGATGAAGATCTCGCAGGCCGAGCTCGGCGAGAAGCTGGGTGTCAGCTTCCAGCAGGTTCAGAAATACGAGAAGGGCGTCAATCGCGTCGGCGCGGCTCGGCTTCAGCAGATCGCCTCCGCCCTCGATGTGCCCGTGACCTTCTTCTACGACGGCGACAACAAGGCCCGCGAAGTCGAGAGCCTGCTCTTCCTCGACAGCGCCTTTAGCCTCCGCCTGCTGCGCGCCTACAGCAAGATCAAGGACCAGACGGTGCAGCGTCAGCTCGTCTCGCTGATGGAATCGATCGCGGCGAACGAGAGCTGAGGTCGGTCGGCGCTCTGGCCTTTACGGCCGATGTTCAATCCGCCGCGTCACGGGGGCGCGGCCGGATTGAACGAGAGCCGACGGGATATGCCTGCGCCCGCGCGCTTGCGCGAGGTCTGTCTTCGGGTGGCCTGTCTCGGGGCGGCCTGGTGGCCCTTTCTTCTTGGCGGTTTGCCGCCATTTGCCGAACTCCGCGCGCCATGCAATCGCAGCACAGGCGGATGCAAGCTCTCCTCCCCTGTGCCGGTTGACCGCGGCAGCGGCGACGCCGCACATTGCGCTCGGCCACCGACAAGCGAGCGCGCGATGCCCGACATTTCCAGCACGACCGGAACTCCTTACGCCGGCGGCAAGATCCTCAAGCACGCGGCCGATGGTGTCGGCGTGGTCACCTTCAACAATCCCGACAAGCGCAATGCGATGTCGCTGGAGATGTGGGAGGGATTTGGCGAGGCGCTGGCGGCCTTGCGCGACGACGACACCGTGCGCGTCGTGATCCTGCGCGGCGCCGGCGGCAAGGCGTTCGTCTCGGGCGCCGACATCAGCCAGTTCGAAAAGACGCGGCACAATGCAGCGGCGTCGGAGGAGTACGCCAAGCGCAGCGCCGCCCAGCGCGCGCTGCTCGCCGACTATCCGAAGCCGACCATCGCCTGCATCGACGGCTATTGCCTTGGCGGCGGCATGCAGGTCGCGATGCTCGCCGACATCCGCCTCGCCTCGCACGGCAGCCAGTTCGGCATTCCTGCAGCCAGGCTCGGTATCGCCTACGGCTATGACGGCTTGCGGCATCTGGTGTCGCTGGCCGGTCCGGCCTGGGCGCGGCTTCTGATGTACACGGGCATGCGGATCGATTCCGCCGAGGCGCTGCGCATCGGTCTCGTCGAGCGCCTGTTCCCGGCGGGTGAGCTCTGGGGCGAGACCATGACGATCGCCGAGACGATCGCGCAGAACGCCCCGCTCGCGATCAAGGCCGCCAAGATCACCATCGCGCAGGTGCTGAAGGACGAAAGCGCGCGCGACATGGAGGCGATCAAGGCAATCGGCAACGCCTGCATGGACTCGGAGGATTTCCGCGAGGGCCGGCAGGCCTTCATGGAGAAGCGCAAGCCGAAGTTCCGGGGGCGCTGAAGCTGAACCGGCGTTCAGGTAGATTAAATTCCTCGTGCAACTTTACACAGCCGCAACCACTTGATGTCGCGAAAGTTCTCCCGCCACCAACGAGGGAGATTACGATGACACTGAAATCTGCTGTTCTTGGTCTGGCTGCCGTCGGCAGTGTGGCCCTCGCCTCGGGACCGACCCTCGCGGCAATGCCCAACGGCATCCCGCAGGCCGACAAGATTGCAATCGGTCCGTCCGCCGACATCGAGCAGGTGCGTTGGGTGTGTAACCCCTGGGGCCGCTGCTGGTGGCGCCCGAACTATTATCGCGCCTACGGCTATTACGGCGGCCCGCGCTTCTACGGCCCGCGTCCGTGGGGCTGGCGTCATCACCATCACTGGCGTCGCTGGTGAACGACAAAGGGGCCCTCGGGCCCCTTTCCTTTCATTACAGGGCCCCCAACACGGCCTTCGTGATATCCGCCGTGCCGTTGCTGCCGCCGAACTCCATCGGCTTGATACCGCCGGCATAGATCTGGTCCACCGCACGCTCGATGGTCTCGCCCGCCTCGGCCGCGCTCTCGATGCCGTGCTTGTCGGCGAGCCAGTCCAGCATCATCGCCGCAGACAGGATCATGCCGGTCGGATTGGCCTTGCCCTGCCCCATGATGTCGGGCGCGGTGCCGTGGCATGGCTGGAACACCGCGTACTTGTCGCCGATGTCGGCCGAGGGCGCCATGCCGAGTCCGCCGATCAGGCTGGCGGTGATGTCGGAGACGATGTCGCCGAACATGTTCTCCATCACCATCACGTCGAAATCCCAGGGACGCTTCACCAGCATCGCCGAGCAGGCATCGACATAGAGGCGGTCGGTCTTCACCTCGGGATGCTTCCTGGCGATCTCGTCGAAGATGCCGCGGAAGAAGGCAAACGCCTTGAACACGTTCGCCTTGTCGACGCAGGTGAGCATTCCTGGCTTGCCCCGCGCCTTGCGCCGCTCGGTCAGGCGGAACGAGAACTCGAACAAGCGCTCGGATGTCTTGCGGGTGATCACCAGGGTCTCGCGCGCGTCCTCATGGGTGACGACGCCCTTGCCCATCGAGGCGAACAGGCCTTCGGTCGATTCCCTGATGACGACGAGATCGATGCCGCGTCGGTCGGCGCCGACGATCGGGCTCGGCACGCCCGGAATGAGCCGCGCCGGACGCACGCCGGCATAGAGATCGAAGATGAAGCGCAGCTCGATCTGCGGCGCGATCTCGGTATTATCAGGGTAGCGCACCGACGGCAGGCCGCAGGCCCCGAGCAGGATCGCGTCCGCCTCCTCGCAGAGCTTGATCGTGGTGTCCGGCATCGACTTGCCGGTGGCGAGATAATTGTTGGCCCCGGCCGGCGCCTCGGTGAACCGGAAGCGCAGGCCTGACTTTTCGCCGACCTTGCGCAACACCTCGAGCGCCGGCGCCATGACTTCGGGACCGATGCCGTCACCGGCGAGCACGGCAATGTGGAAGGCGTTGTTTGCAGACATGGGGTTCCTGTATGAAGGAAGGTCTAGCCTCATCATTGCGAGGAGCTCTTGCGACGAGGCAATCCAGACTGTGTCCGCGGAGGAACTTCTGGATTGCTTCGCTACGCTCGCAATGACGGAGGAGAGAGTTGTTACTACGGCGTCAGCACCGTGCGTCCGACCACCGCGCCCTGCTGCAGCTGCAGCAGCGCGTCATTGGCCTTGGCGAGCGGTTGCCGCGTCACCGGAATCGGCGGCACCTTCTTCGTTCGCACCAGCTCGAGCAATTCCTGCGTCTCGCGCAGATTGCCGACATAGCTGCCCTGGATCGTCACCGCCTTGATCGGTATCAGCGGCAGTGCCCAGGTCGCGCCACCGCCGAACAGGCCGACGATGACGAGCTTGCCGCCCTTGGTCAGGCAGTCGAAGCCGAGCTGCGTCGTCGCGGCATTGCCGACGAGGTCGATCACGGCGCGGATCGGGCCGCCTGCCTTCTTCGCAAGTTGCTCAAGCGCATCCGGCGCCTTGGGATCGACGGTCGCCAGCGCGCCGGCCTTCTCGGCCGCCTCGCGCTTCTTCGCGTCAATATCGACCATGATCGCACCCTTGCCGCCCATGGCCTTGAGCAGCGACAGCGCCATCAGGCCGAGGCCGCCGGCGCCGAACATCACGATCGGCGTGTCGAAATACTGCTCGACCTTCTTCAGCGCGCTGTAGGTGGTGACGCCCGAGCAGGCATAAGGCGCGGTCGTCGCGGGATCGAGCCCTTTCAGATTGAGAAGATAGCGCGGATGCGGCACCAGCATGTGGTCGGAATAGCCGCCATCGCAATAGACGCCGAGCGAGCGCGGCGTCAGGCACATGTTCTCGTCACCGGCAAGGCATGTGGGGCACTTGCCGCAGCCGATCCAGGGATAGACCAGGCCGACGTCGCCGAGCTTGAGATCGCCCTGATCGGTCGGCTTCACATCGGGGCCGAAAGCCAGAATCTCGCCGACCGTCTCGTGGCCCATCGTGAGCGGCAGGTTGATGCCGCGGTCCTTCAGTGACAACGGCTTGCGGCCATGGCCGAGATCGTAACCGCCTTCCCAGATGTGGAGATCACTGTGGCAGACGCCGGCCGCCTTCACCTTGATCAACACCTGCGTGCCCGATGGCTGCGGAGTCGCCTCATCGACCTCCTGCAGCGGCGCCTTGAAATCGGCAACCTTGAAACTCTTCATTGGCGTCCTCCCGGAATGCTTCTCGTTCTCAGCGCAGCATGCCATGACCGGCGAGACGAGACAAACCCGCGAGCGGTCTTAGTTCAGGCCAGCGGATGATGGCAAGCCACGAACTGGCCGGGTCCGATCTGGCGCAACTCGGGTATCTCCGCACTGCATCGCTGATCGGCGCGCGGGCAGCGGGTGCGGAAGCGGCAGCCGGACGGTGGTGCAATCGGCGATGGCGGCTCGCCTGTCGCTACGCTCTCGGCGGGACGAACGTCCGGATCGGGCACCGGAATCGCCTGCAACAGCAGCCCGGTATAGGGATGTGCGGGACTTGCGAACAATTGCTCCGACGGCCCGACCTCGCAGAGCCGGCCGAGATACATGACCGCGACGCGATCGCTGACCGCTTTGACCACCGCGAGGTCATGTGCGATGAACAGCAGCGTCAGACCGAAGCGCGCCTTCATCTCCTCCAGCAGGTTGAGGATCTGCGCGCGGATGGAAACGTCCAGCGCCGACACCGGCTCGTCGCAGACGATGAACTCGGGGTTGAGCACCAGCGCTCGCGCGATGCAGATGCGCTGGCACTGGCCGCCGGAGAACTCGTGCGGTAGACGGCCCGCCACGAGATCGGGATCGAGCCCGACCGCGGAGAGCACCTCCTGAACCCGCCGCTTGCGCTCGGCGGCATTCTTGACGCCGGCGATGATCAGCGGCTCGGCAACGATATCGCCGATGCGACGGCGCGGATTGAGCGAGGCGATCGGATCCTGGAAGATGAGCTGCACCCGGCGGCGCATCCTGCGCAGCGCCTCGCCCTCCATGGCCGTGAGGTCCTCGCCGTCGAACAGCACACGGCCGGATCTGGCGCGGCGCAATTGCAGCACCGCGCGCCCGAGCGTCGACTTGCCGCAGCCGGATTCGCCGACCAGCCCCAGCGTCTCGCCGCGCGCGACCTGAAAACTGACGCCGGAGACGGCGTGCACCGTCTTGTTGCCGAGACCATATTCGACGACGAGCTTGTCGACATTCAGAAGCGGCTCGGGGCGCACGGCAAGCTGCATCATGCGCCGATCCCTTCCGTCATCCGGATCGGATGGAAGCAGGCATAGAGATGTCCAGGCGCCTCCGCGTCCTTCAGCTCGGGCTTGGCCTCGTGACAGCGTCCTGCGGCATAGCGGCAGCGCGGCGCGAAGGAGCAGCCACGCAGCGGCCGTGTCGGATCGGGCGGGCGGCCGGAGATGGCAGGCAGCGGCGTATGCGGCGCGGCATCAAGCTTCGGGATCGCCGCCAGCAGCGCCTCGGTGTAGGGCATGTGCATGCGCTTGAACAACGCCGAGGTCGGCGCGCGCTCGACCACCCTGCCCGCATACATCACCGCGACCTCGTCGGCACGGCCGGCGACGACACCGAGATCATGGGTGATGATGATCATCGCCATGTGACGGCGACGCTGCTCGCGCGCGAGCAGATCGAGGATTTGCGCCTGGATGGTGACGTCGAGCGCGGTGGTCGGCTCGTCCGCGATCAAGAGCTTGGGCTCGCAGGACAATGCGATCGCGATCGCGATGCGCTGGCGCATGCCGCCGGAGCA
>NZ_JACEGD010000015.1 GCF_016031635.1 Bradyrhizobium diversitatis | reverse complement strand
GCTGCTGAGGTCGGCAAGGCCAACAGAAGCGGCCCACGCGGCTGTCGATCTCAACCCTCGTTCACCCAGACAATAGGCCAGCATCAGCCGAAGTAACGACACCGCATCTGGAATTTGGCGCCGCCGCACGAAAGCCTTCGTCTGGCGCGCGCTTATCTCAAGCTGCGCAGCCCCGCCGAGCTGCGTAACCACTCTCGTCCAGTCCTCGTTCAGAAGCGATTCGTCTGCCATCCCGCTTTGGAATCACGTGTGATTCCAACACTCAAGAATAAACTTAACGCCTATGCGGTCTTCCCTGTGCCCTCTTGGCTCGAGAGGGTGAGCGACGAAGCAAAGCTCGGGCGAGTTCAGCCGCGAGAACGCGACGGCGTGTCTGCAGCCACATCCACCGTCATTGCGAGGAGCGTAGCGACGAAGCAATCCAGAATCCCCTCCGCGGAAAGACTCTGGATTGCTTCGCGGAGCCTGTCATCGGGCGGCGCTTCGCGCCGACCCGGTGGCTCGCAATGACGCGGAGGAGAGAGCGTGCGCCAAACTCCACTCTCGTGCCCCGGACGCAGCGCAGCGTCTCTTCGACGGTGCGTTGCAGAGCCGGGGCCCATGTTGCGGCATCGGGTCGTGTGGCCCCTGGGGCGCGGCCAATTATTCGGCAATTCCGGCGGCGGCGCCGGTGGACTTGCCCGCCACAATCCGGTTCAATGAACCGGTTGAGTTTTCAGGCGACGAGGGTGTCGAGACATCTTCTGGTCCCGGCGCTGCCGGGCTTCACTCCACCACTTGCGTGAAACTGTCGGGAATGCTCTTTGCTTGAGCGTTATCCGTGGGGCCACCGGTCCCGATTCAGAGAGATGAGATGAGCAAACTCGTTATCAGCGCCGGCGATTTCACCTTCGATGCCCGCTTCGAAGAGCAATTGGCGCCGAAGACCGTCGCCGCGTTTCGCAAGGCACTGCCGTTCGAAAGCCACATCATCCATGTGCGCTGGAGCGGTGAGGGCGTATGGATGCCGCTCGGCGACCTCGATTTCGGCGTCGGCTACGAGAACCACACCAGCTATCCCGCGCCCGGCCAGATCATCCTTTACCCGGGTGGCATCAGCGAGACCGAGATCCTGCTCGCCTATGGCGGCGTGCATTTCGCGAGCAAGATGGGCCAGCTCGCGGGCAACCATTTCATCACGCTGACCTCGGGCCTGGAGAATCTGGCGACGCTGGGCAAGAGCGTGCTGTGGAAGGGCGCCCTGCCGATCCGGTTCGAGGAAGTCTGAGTGACTGAGCCCCGCTACCCGCGCGATCTGCGTGGCTACGGCCGCAACCCGCCGCATCCGCAATGGCCCGGTGACGCGCGGGTCGCGGTGCAGTTCGTCGTCAATTTCGAGGAAGGCGGCGAGAACAACATCCTGCACGGCGACCGCGCCTCGGAAGCCTTCCTGTCCGACGTGCTCGGCGCGCAGCCCTGGCCGGGCCAGCGCCACGCCAATATCGAATCGATGTTCGAATATGGCTCGCGCGCCGGCTTCTGGCGGCTGTGGCGGATGTTCACCGCGCGCAACTGGCCGACCACCGTGTTCGGCGTCGCCACCGCGCTCGCACGCAATCCGGAAATCGTCGCGGCGATGAAGGAGGCGGGCTGGGATATCGCCAGCCACAGCCTGAAATGGATCGAGCACAAGGACATGACGGAGGCGCAGGAGCGCGCCGAGATCGCCGAGTCCATCCGCGTGCATATCGAGGCGACCGGCTCGCGGCCGCTGGGTTGGTACACCGGGCGCTCCTCGATCAACACCAACCGGCTGCTGATGGAGGAAGGCGGCTTCCTCTATCTCTGCGACTCCTATGCCGACGATCTGCCCTATTGGGTGAAGGGTCCGGGCGGCAAGCAGCTCATCATTCCCTATACGTTGGACGCCAACGACATGCGCTTCATCAACCCGCAAGGGTTCGCGGAAGGCGAGCAGTTCTTCACCTATCTGAAGGACGCCTTCGACGTGCTCTACGCCGAAGGCGAAACCGCGCCGAAGATGATGTCGGTCGGCCTGCATTGCCGCCTCGTCGGCCGGCCCGGCCGCGCAGCAGGCTTGATCCGCTTCCTCGACTATATCGGCAAGCACGAGCGCGTCTGGGTGCCGACGCGGCTGCAGATCGCGCAGCACTGGCACGACAGGCACGCCCATCTTGCCGTCAACGCATTCGAGATCGGGTGAGATGATGTCGCAGATCTCGCTCGCCGACCTCAACGCCGCCAGCAAGGCCGACTTCGTCGCCGCGCTCGCCAATGTCGTCGAATATTCGCCATGGATCGCCGAGCAACTCGCGGCAAAGCGGCCGTTCGCCGGCATCAATGAGCTGCACGCCGCGCTGATGGCGGCGATCCAGAGTGCCGAGCCTGACGTGCAGCTGGCGCTGATCCGGGCGCATCCCGATCTCGCCGACAAGACGCAGCGCGCCGCCGGCCTCACCGCGGAATCGACCGACGAGCAGAACAGCGCCGGGCTCGACCGGTTGTCGGAGGCCGAATATGCGGCGTTCGAGCGTGCCAACGGCGCCTACCGCGACAAGTTCGGCTTCCCCTATATCGTCTGCGTGCGCCGTCACACCAGGGATTCCGTGCTGCGCGACTTCGAGACGCGACTGCTCAATATCGCCAAGACCGAGACGCGACGTGCGATCGAGGAAATTGGCCGCATCTCCGCGCTGCGGCTAGATCAGCTCGTCATGGCCGACGACAGGCTGAAGGTGCACGGCCGGCTCTCGACCCATGTGCTGGACAATCACATTGGCAAGCCCGCGCCGGGCGTCCCGATCGAGCTCGTCGAGCTCGCGAGCCTTGGCGAGAGCCGCATCATCGCGCGCGCGGTGACCAATGCCGACGGGCGCACCGACCAGCCTCTGATCGGCGGTCGCCCGCTGCCGATCGGCCGCTACGAGCTCAGATTCCGCGTTGCCCAATACTACGCGGAGCGCAATGTGCCGCTGTCCGATCCGCCGTTTCTCGACGAGATCCCGCTGCGCTTTGCGATCAGCGAGCCGGAAAGCCATTACCACGTGCCGCTGCTGGTCACGCCCTGGAGCTATTCGACCTATCGCGGCAGCTAGCTGCCGAACTTCTCGTGCAGCGCCGGAAACAGCCGGTCCGGTTTGAAGGGCGGTGCGGTGAACCGGATGCCGGTAGCATCCGCAATCGCGTTGCCGAGTGCGGCAGCGACCGGATTGTAGGGGCTCTCGCTCATGGACTTTGCGCCGAGCGGTCCGATCGTGTCGGACGTCTCGGCGAAGTGCACCTCCGTGCGCGGAACGTCAGCGAAAGAGGGCAGGTGGTAGTCGCGGAATTTCGGGTTGACGACGCGGCCGTTCGCGTCGATCACCATCTCCTCGTAGAGCGCAGCGCCGAGCGCCTGCGCCACGCCGCCTTCGACCTGACCGCGGCACTGCATGGGATTGGCGACGACGCCCGCGTCCGCGGCGTGCACGCTCCTGAGAATCCTAAGCTCGCCGGTGCCCTTGTTCACGGCGACACGAAAACCCTGCACGTTGAAGCCGACCGAACGCGGCGTGCCGGTGGAATTGCCGGTGCCTGCGAACGGCTGGCCGCGCTCGCGGGCGAGCTTCGCCAGTTCCGTATAGGGCATGCGCCGGACGCCGCTGACGACGGCGTCCCCATCGAGCACGCAAGTATCCACGTCGCACAGCCACACGCCGGCGGCGGCCGCCCTCAGCTCGGTCGCAAGCTGCATCGCCGCCGCATGCGTCGCCTTGCCCGCGACGAAGGTGCCGGCGCTGCCATAGGCGCCGGTGTCGTGGCCGCCATGGGCGGTGTCGGACTGGCGCAGGCGGATTCTCCCGACCGTGGTCGCGAGCGTCGTCGCGGCGATCTGGAGGTGCACGGTGCTGGTGCCGTTGCCAAACTCGGCCGTGCCGACGGTGAGATCGAAGCCGCCGTCATCGTTGAGCGCGATCGTCGCGTCGGCGATGTGGCCAGCCGGCGGCACCGTATCGATCATGGTCAGCGCAATGCCGTCACCGATCAGCCATTCCGGCGACAGGTTCGGCTGCGGGCCATCAGCCTGCATCGCGCGCTCGACGAGGTCGAGGCACTGGTCGAGCCCATAGGAGCCATAGAGCACGTCGTGATAGTCGGACGGCGGCGGCGACAGCATAGGATCGCCGGGCTTGATGATATTGCGCCGTCGCATCGCGTAGGGACTGATGCCGAGCTGACGCGCGAGCTCGTCGATCGCGGCTTCCACCGCGATCAGCGCCTGCGGCAGGCCGTAACCGCGAAACGCGCCCGCCGGCACCGTGTTAGTGTAGACGGCGAAGCCGTCCACCCGTTTGTTCGGGCAATTGTACACGCTGATGGACTCGGCCAGAGCGTGGAACATCACGGGGCCGGCATGATTGCCGTAGGCGCCGGTATTGGAGAGCACGTCGAGCTGGAGCGCGGTGAGCTTGCCGTCGGCATCGGCGCCCGCCTTGATGTGGACCCGCATCGGATGCCGCGTCGAGGTCGCGATGAACTGCTCCTCGCGGGTGAGCTCCAGCTTCACGGGCCGCCCGGTCCTCAGCGCAGCGAGCGCCAGGATGTCCTCGACGAACATCTCCTGCTTGCCGCCAAAGCCGCCTCCGACGCGTTCGCAGAACACGCGGACCTTGTCCACGGGAAGCTGAAAGATGTCCGACAGCGCGCGCCGGGTCAGGAATGGGACCTGCGTCGAGGTCCGGACATTGAGCACGCCTGCGTCATCGAGCCATGCGAGGCCGCCATGCGTCTCCAGTGCCGCATGCTGTACACGGTGACTGTGGAAAGTGGCCTCGTAGGTCACGGAGGACGTGGCGAGCGCCGCGGCGACGTCGCCGAACTCGCCGTGCGTTTCCGCGACGAGATTGCGCTGGGCGTCCGCGACGCGGTTCGCAATGGTGCGGTCAGGATGAATGATGGGCGCGCCCGGATCCATCGCCTGCTCCGGGTCGCTCAGCGCCGGCAGAATCTCGTAGCTGACTTTCAGCCTGCGGCATGCCTCCTCGGCGGCGGCTTCGGTCTCGGCGACGACGGCGGCAACCCTTTGGCCGATGAAACGCACGACATCGTCGAGGATTCGGGTGTCCTCGGGGTCCATCCAGTCCTTCTCGTGCCGCGCGGTCGACATCAGCACGGATGGCGCATCCTCATGCGTCAGCACGGCATGCACGCCGGCTACGCGAAGGGCGTCCGACCTGTCGATCGTGAGGATCCTGGCGTGAGCATGCGGCGAACGCAGCAGCTTGATGTGCAGCAGTCCGTCGATGGCGGTATCGAAGGTGTAGCGCGTCTTGCCGCGCACGATGTCGGGACCCGCCGGCGCCGGCAGGCTACGGCCGAACGCGGCGCCGGCCTCGACGCTCGCCTCGACATTGGTCTTGCCGAGGATCGCATCCTCGATCGAACGATAACCGGTGCAGCGGCAGATATTGCCCTTCAGAGCTACGCCGAGATCGGTCCGCTGGGCCTGGTTCAGCGAGGCACAGGTCAGGATCATGCCGGCGGTGCAAAAGCCGCATTGAAAGCCCTGCGCATCGAGGAAGGCCTGCTGCATCGGATGCGTGCCGTCATCTCCGCCAAGACCTTCGATCGTGATGACGGCGCGTCCCTCGGCGCGGAACGCCGGGATCAGGCAGCTGTGCACCGGCTCCCCATCGAGCAGCACGGTGCAGGCACCGCAATCGCCGGCATCGCAGCCCTTTTTGACGCCGAAATGGCCGAGCTCGCGCAGGAACGTGCGCAGGCACTGGCCGGCGCGAGGCTCCTGAGAAAATGCCTTGCTGTTGACCTCGAAGCTCATGGCCGCGTTGCTCCCAGGAGTTCACAGCGAATTTCCTCGGCGAGCCGCAGCGTCATGTGCTTGCGCCAGAGTGGCTTGCCGTGGATGTCGGTGTTGTACAACTCCTCGGTGACCCCTTCCGAGACGGCGGCGCGGAGCGCAGCGGCGTCCGGCGCCTTGGCAAACGAGAGCTGGACCGGCCGCACCGTCGATGCGGTGATCGTCAATGTCAGTTTGCCGTCCGGATCGAGGCTGCCGATCAGAAGCGCTGCCGAGCGGCCGACGGGGGCCAGCGAAATCTGGCGAAAGGCCGCGCGACGGCGCAATGCCGCAATCGGGATATCGATCTGGCGCAGCAGGTCGCCGGGCATGAGACGGTTGCTCTGGTTGCCGGTGACGAAATCGACGACGGGAATGTTCTGCTCGCCGCCCCCGGCCTTCCAGATGGTGCAGACGCCGTCGAGCGCCGATGTGAGCGAGATCATCGGTCCCGCCGGCAGCGACATGCAGAGATTGCCGCCGACCGTGGCTGTCTTCCAGATCTTGAAGGAGGCGAGGAAGGCCCGGCAACACTGGCCGATCAATGGCGCTGCGAGCCAGTCGGGCGGGCAGGATAGACCGTCCAGCTGTGCAACCGTGCAGGTGGCGGCAATGGAGAGATGGCTGTCCGTGATCGTCAGCGCCGGCCATCTCAGATCGGTGAGATCGATCAGTCGCCTCAGGTGGACCTGCGGCTCCGAGTACAGCCAGGTGCCCCCTGCAAGCCAGGCATCACCTGTCGTCCAGGCAGGCAGTTGCGCGCGCGTTTGCGGGTGGGCCACCGTCGTGATGGTATTCAAATCCATGGCTGCGCCAGCGCTTCCGCCCAGGGTGAATCGTGGAGACGAGTCTTGCAAGACCGGAGCCAAGCCGCAACAAACAAGTCGTAGCAATACCGTGTTCGGGCTGGCGTTCCCCTTGCAGGCTGGTCGTCATTCGGCGTGTGGAGAAGCAGGATCATGAGCGATGCGAAGCCCCTCTGGGTCAGGGATCCCCTCGCCATCCTTGCCGATGGTGCCGAACGCGGCATCGTGGTGAAGGACGGCCTGATCGTCGAGCTGGTGCCGGCCGGCGGTGCGCCTGCAACCGCGGATGTCGCAGTGTTCGATGCAGGCGAGCATGTCGTGCTGCCGGGCCTGATCAATACCCATCATCATTTCTACCAGACGCTGACGCGGGCGCTGCCGGCTGCAATGGACCGGCAGCTGTTTCCCTGGCTCCAGGCGCTGTATCCGGTCTGGGCGAGGCTGACGCCTGAGGCGCTCGAGCTCGGCGTCACGGTGGCGATGTCCGAGCTGCTGCTCTCCGGCTGCACCACCACGACCGATCACCACTATGTTTTCCCGGCAGGGCTCGAGGACGCCGTCGACATCGAGGTGGCAGTGGCACAGCGACTGGGTGTGCGGGTGCTGCTGACCCGGGGCTCAATGAACCTGTCGCAGCGCGACGGCGGCCTGCCGCCTGACAGCGTCGTGCAGGACGAGGATACGATCCTCGCCGACAGCGCGCGCGTGGTCGCACAGCATCACCAGCGCGGTGCGGATGCGATGGTGCAGATCGCGCTCGCGCCGTGCTCCCCGTTCTCGGTGACGACCTCGCTGATGCGCGCGACCGCCGATCTCGCCGACAAGCTCGACGTGCGCCTGCACACCCACCTCGCCGAGACCGAGGACGAGAACAAATTCTGTCAGCAGATGTACGGCTGCCGCCCGCTCGACTATCTCGAGCAATGCGGCTGGCTCAATGCGCGAACCTGGCTCGCCCATGGCATCTTTTTCAACGCCGATGAGATCAAGCGGCTCGGCCAGGCGAAGACGACCATCAGCCATTGCGCCTGCAGCAACCAGCTGCTGGCGTCCGGCTGCTGTCCCGTCTGCGAGATGGAGGAGGCCGGCGTCGGGATCGGGATCGGCGTCGACGGCTCGGCGTCGAACGACGGCTCAAACCTGATGCAGGAGGTACGCGCCGCTTTCCTGCTGCAACGGGCTCGCTACGGGGTGACGAAAGTCAGTCACAAGGATGCGCTGCGCTGGGTCACCGAGGGCTCGGCGGCCTGCGTCGGCCGGCCGGAACTCGGCGCGATCGCCGTCGGCAAGGCCGCCGATCTCGCTCTGTTCAGGCTCGACGAGCTGCGCTTCTCCGGTCACGGCGATCCGCTGGCTGCCCTGGTGCTGTGCGGGGCGCATCGGGCCGACCGGGTGATGGTGGCCGGAAAATGGACGGTGATTGACGGCGCGATTCCGGGCCTGGACGTGGCAGACCTCATCCGCCGCCACGGTTCCGCGGCGCGGGCCATGCGGGCGGAATAGGCCGGGCAAGATGGAAAGAGGGGGCAGCCACAAGTGCCGGGTGCTTCTGGCCACCCCCTCCGAACCTCCTCCGGGAGGAGCAGGTGAATTGGGGAATGCAAGAAGCGTGCTACTTGCCCGGCAGCTTGTCGTCGATGCCTTTCACGTAGAAATTCATGCCAAGGATCTGGCCGTCGTCGAGGTGATCGCCGCCCTTGCACTCGACCGGCTTGCCGTCCTGCCCAACGATCGGGCATTTGAACGGATGCAGCTTGCCCGCTGTGATCGCGGCCTGGGCATCCTCGGCCATCTTTTTCACATCGTCCGGCATGTTGGTGTAGGGCGCCATCGCGAACATGTGGCTGTCGAGGCCGCCCCAGGTGTTTTCTGACTTCCAGGTGCCGGCGAGCTCGGCCTTGACGCGCTCGATGTAGTAGGGGCCCCAGGTATCCAGGATCGAGGTGAGCTGGGTCTTGGGCCCGAACTTGATCATCTCGGAATCCTGGCCGAAGGCGAGCTTGCCGCGTTCGCTGGCGATCTGCATGGCGGCGGGCGAATCCGTGTGCTGCATGATGACGTCGGCGCCCTGGTCGATCAGCGCCTTGGCGGCGTCGGCTTCCTTGCCGGGGTCGAACCAGGTGTTGGCCCAGATGATCTTGACCTTGATGTTCGGGTTGATGGTCTGCGCCGCCAGCATCGTCGCGTTGATGCCGGAGACGACCTCCGGAATCGGGAACGAGCCGATGTAGCCGAGCACGCCCGACTTCGACATCTTCGCTGCGATCAGACCTTGAATGTAGCGGCCCTGATACCATTTCGCCGAATAGGTCGACATGTTCGGGTTGCGCTTGTAACCGGTGGCGTGCTCGAAATGCACGTTCGGATATTTCTTGGCGACCTTCAGCGTCGAGTCCATGTAGCCGAAGGACGTGGTGAAGATCAGCTTGTTGCCGGCGCGGACCAGCTGCTCGATCGAGCGCTCGGCGTCGGGGCCTTCGGGCACGTTCTCGAGGTAGGTGGTCTCGATCTTGTCGCCAAGTTCCTTCACCAGCGCCTGACGACCGAGGTCGTGCTGATAGGTCCAGCCGAGGTCTCCGATCGGACCCACATAGACGAAGCCGACCTTCAGCTTGTCGGCGGCGGAGGCTGCACTGACGTTCCCGGCAAGCAAAAGCCCGGCAGTCAGCGCAAGAAGTGATTTCCACATCATCGATCTCCAAACGTCGGGGGAAAGCCATGATCGGCAACATGCGCGCCCGATCGCGCATGCCGCGGAAGCGAGATTTCAGCGGTCAGGCACGAACACGGTGCCGAGCGCCGCTGGCGCTGTCGAGCCGCCGGTCCGCGCGCGGGAGAGCAGGATGAGCACGATGATGGTCGCGAGATAAGGCAGTGCCGACATGAATTGCGAGGGAATGCCGACGCCCCAGCCTTGCGCGTGCAGTTGCAGGATCGTCACCGCGCCGAACAGATAGGCGCCGGCCACGAGCCGGCCTGGCCGCCAGGACGAGAACACTACCAGCGCCAGCGCGATCCAGCCGCGGCCGGCGGTCATGCCTGGAACGAAGAACGGCGTATAGGCGAGCGGCAGATAAGCGCCGGCAAGGCCGGCGCAGGCACCGCCGAACATCACGGCGAAGGTGCGGATGCGCAGCACGGGATAGCCGAGCGCATGTGCGGAGACATGATTGTCGCCGCAGGCGCGCAGGATCAACCCCGCCCGCGTACGGTACAGGAACCACCAGACGCCGACGATGAGTGCAATGGAGAAATAGACGAAGCCGTCCTCGCCGAACAGCACGCGGCCGATCAGCGGAATGTCCGTCAGGACGGGAATATAGAGGTGCATTGCCGGCGTGATGCGCTCACCGACGAAGCCGGCGCCGATCAGGCCGGAGAGCCCGACGCCGAGGATGGTCAGCGCGAGACCGGTCGCAACCTGGTTGACGGCGAGCCCGAGCGCCATCAGCGCGAAGACGAGCGACATCAGCGTGCCCGCGACCATGCCGAACAGCGCGCCGATGAAGACCGATCCGGTCAGCCAGGCGCCGGCAAAGCCGCAGGCCGCGCCGACGATCATCATGCCCTCGACGCCGAGATTGAGCACGCCGGAGCGCTCGGTCACGAGCTCGCCGGTCGCCGCGATCAGCAGCGGCGTCGACGCGGCGAGCACCGCGAGGATGATGGCTTCAACCAGCTCCACGAGTCACCTCTCGGTTCGGGAAGACCAGCTTGAAGCGGTAGAGGATGAGGGAATCGCAGGCGAGCACGTAGAACAGCAGAATGCCCTGAAAGATCTTGGTGACGTCCAGCGGGATCTTCATCGCGATCTGCGCCTGCTCGCCGCCGATGAAGGTCAATGCCAGGAATAAGCCTGCGATGAGTATTCCAACTGGGTTCAGACGGCCGAGGAAGGCCACGATGATCGCGGTAAAGCCGTAACCAGGCGAGATGCCGGGCTGGAGATGCCCGATCGGACCTGCAACCTCGATGATTCCGGCGAGGCCCGCCAGCGCGCCTGATACCGCGAAGGTTAGGATGATCAGCTGATTGGCATTGAAGCCGCCGAACCGCGCGGCACGGGGTGCAGCTCCAACCACGCGGATCTCAAAGCCCTTGATGGTGCGCCCGAGCAGGATCGCCGCTGCTGCGACGACGAGCAAGGCGATGATCGAGCCCAGATGCAGCCGGCCGCCTTCGATCAGCAGGGGGACGGTCGCCACCGGATCGAATTCGGCCGTGGTCGGAAAATTGAACCCCTGCGGGTCGCGCCATGGCCCGCGTACGAGATAGTCGAGGAAGAGGTCGGCGACATAGACCAGCATCAGGCTGGTCAGGATCTCGCTGGCGCCGAACTTGACCTTGCAGATCGCCGGGATCAGCGCATAGAGCGCGCCCGCTGCGGCGGCGAGGACAAACATGGCCGGCAGCACCCAGGCGCCGGCGTCGGTGCCTTGCGTCTTCACCGCAATCCAGCTTCCGGCGACTGCGCCGATCAGGAATTGCCCCTCGGCCCCGATGTTCCAGGCGTTGGCGAGATAGCAGAGCGACAGCCCGATCGCGATCATCACCAGCGGCGTTGCCTTCACCGCGATCTCCAGGAGCGAATAGCCGTCGGTCAAGGGCGCGATGAAATAGGCGTGCAGGGCGAGCAGGGGATTCTTGCCCAGTATCGCGAACAGGATGACCATGGTCAGGATCGTGAGGCCGATCGCGATCAGTGGGGACACCAGCGCGATCGTGCCGGAGCGCTCGACGCGCTTCTCAAGCACCAGCTGCATGCGCGATCTCCTCCGGTTCCAGGCTGCTGCCGCCCATCAGGAGGCCGAGCTTTTCGCGGCTCGCGTCGCTTGCCGCGAGCGGAGCGGAAAGCTTGCCGTGGAACATCACGGCGATGCGGTCGGCGATCTCCGCGAGCTCGTCGAGATCCTGGCTGGTCACGAGGACGGCGGCGCCTGCGGCTGCGAGATCGAGCAGCGCCTGCCGGATGACGGCGGCGGCGCCGGCATCGACGCCCCAGGTCGGCTGGCTCACCACCAGCACCGCGGGGGAGCGCAGGATCTCGCGTCCCACGATGAACTTCTGCAGATTGCCGCCGGAGAGGCTCGCGGCTTCCGGATCGCGTTTGGCCTTGCGGACATCGAATGTCTCGGTCGCACGGTCGACCGCCTTCAGCGTGGCTGCGGTGTCGATGAAGCCACGGCGGACCATGCCGCTGGCGGCGTGCCCGGTGAGCAGCGCGTTCTCCGACAGCTTCATGCGCGGCGCGGTGCCGTGGCCGAGCCGCTCCTCGGGTACGAAAGCGGCGCCCAGCCTGCGCCGCTGGGTGATCGAGAGATGGCCGGCGGCGATGCCTTCGATCACCACCGTTCCAGGGTCCTTCGAGAGGCGCTCGCCGGAGAGCGCGGCGAACAGTTCGTCCTGGCCGTTGCCGGCGACGCCGGCGATGCCGAGGATCTCGCCGCCCTTCAGCTCGAACGAGATGTGCTCGAGCCGCACGCCATGCGCGTCTGCGGGGGGCAGCGAAAGATCGTCGACGACGAGCCGCGGCACGGTGGTCTTGCGGCCGGATGCGGCCTTCACTTCCTTGATCTCTCCGCCGACCATCATCCGTGCGAGCGAGGCCGCGGTCTCGCGCCGCGGGTTGCAGGTCTCGACCTTCCTGCCGCCGCGCAGGATCGTCGCCGTGTCGCAGAGCCGCTTCACCTCCTCCAGCTTGTGGCTGATGTAGAGGATGGCACGGCCTTCGGCCTTGAGGCGCTCCAGCACGATGAAGAGCTGGTCGGCTTCCTGCGGCGTCAGCACCGCGGTGGGCTCGTCCAGGATCAGGAATTTCGGATCCTGCATCAAGGCGCGGACGATCTCGATGCGCTGGCGCTCGCCGACCGACAATTGCCAGACTTCGCGCCTGGGATCGAGCGGCAGTCCATAGGTCTTCGACACCTGCTCCAGCCGCGCCGACATGTCCTTGAAGGACTCTTTGCCGTCGAGGCCGAGCGCGACGTTCTCGGCGACGGTAAGATTGTCGAACAGCGAGAAATGCTGGAACACCATACCGATGCCAAGGCAGCGAGCTTCCGAGGGACCGGAAAGCACGATTCGTTGGCCCTGCCAGCGAATCTCGCCGGCGCTGGGCTGGATCAGACCGTAGATGGCCTTGACCAGCGTCGACTTGCCGGCGCCGTTCTCCCCGAGCAGGGCGTGAATTTCACTCGGCCAGATGTCGATGTCGATGGAATCGTTGGCGAGGAAATCGCCATAACGCTTGGTGAGGCCGCTTGTCCTCAGGAGCGGGGAATCGCCGGAATGCTGGCCGTTGGGTGTCGGATCTAACATTCGCTGATGCGCTTGCATGCGTGACGTGTTTCGATAGTGGGCCAATTTGAACCGCGCTGTAAGCTGTGAAAAAGCATCATCCCTTGCTCAACGTTTCGGCGGGCGATCGGCCCAGCGGGTCGTCTACCGTGCTGAGCGACCAGGTCGCGACAGCTGCTCCAACTCGGCATCACATCGGGCGCGATCAGAAAAACGGCGTCATCTCCCTCTGAATGTGCCGCTACTTCGTCCAAGCGCCGTCGTGCAGCGATTCAGCCTCCTTTTCGAGCAGGGGGCCGATGACCTCTGTCGGGCGCTGGCCGCTGGCAAAGACCTCGCGGCACGGCAGGTCGAGGGTCGGATTCTCCGGATGGTTGCCGGTGATGCCGCGCAGGCGATGCTCGCTGAGGCCAAAGACGACGCGGCCGATGCCGGCCCAGTAGATCGCACCGGCACACATCGCGCAGGGCTCGGCCGACGAATAGAGCGTGGCCTTCGCCAGCACTTCGCGCCCGAGCGTGCGGCAGGCCTGGGTGGCCGCGAGACGTTCGGCATGCGCGGTGCCGTCATGGTCCGGCATGTAGCCATTCTCGCTCTCGATGAGAACCTTGCCGTCGGCCGCAACAACGATGCAGCCGAAGGGATGATTGCCATGGCTAAGCGAGCGGCGGGCGACCGCGAACGACAGGCGCAGGAAGTGTTCGTCACGTTCGGACGCGGCGTCCATCGCTACTCCGCGGTCAATGCCCGCCATGCGCCGGGCCGACGAAGGTGAAGGTCGGCTTCGCTGGTCCGTGCTTCATACACAATTTGCCGTGGAACATCACCAGCCGGCCGGACGGATGCTGACAACGGAATTTTCTGGATAACCGATTGAAAAATATCAATAATGTGGCCCGTTCGATCCCTGATTGGGAAGAAATGCCAGACGCAATTGCAGGCGTGGGGTTCCCGCGCGCATGACCGGCGCGAGGCAGCGTGGCGCGTACTCGCATTCATGCTAATCACGCGGTTGTTGGGCAGGCGCTGGTACGTGATTTTTGCTGGCACCGAGCTGGTGCCGGTCGCCAGGACGGCCGTCGCCGCGGTCCAGAGAAGAGGAAATTTGTCGAGATGGGGTCCGTTAACGCCGTTCAAAATGCATCGCTCGGCGAAGCGATCGTGCGTCGGATCAACGATCTGGCCACGATCTCGGAAGAGGGTGACAAACTCACCCGCATCTATCTCACCAAGGAATTGCGCGAGGCAGCGGACCTCATCCTGGGCTGGATGCGCGAAGCCGGCATGAGCGCGCGCCTCGATGCGATCGGCAACGTCTGCGGCCGCTACGAAGGCGACCGGCCGGGGGCGCCCTGCCTGATGCTCGGCTCGCACTACGACACTGTGCGCGATGCCGGCAAATGGGATGGACCGCTGGGTGTGATTACGGCGATCTCTTGCGTCGCCGATCTCAACCGCCGCGGCAAGCGCCTGCCGTTTGCGATCGAGGTGGTCGGTTTTGCCGATGAGGAGGGGGTGCGCTTCGCTTCGACCTTGCTGGGCAGCCGTGCGGTGGCCGGCACCTTTGACGAGAATGTGCTGAACGCGCGCGACCGTGATGGCGTGTCGATGCGCGATGCGCTCGTGCAGTTCGGGCTCGACCCCGACCATATCGGCGCGGCCGCGCGAGCGCGGCGTGAGCTGCTCGCATACCTCGAATTGCACATCGAGCAGGGGCCGGTGCTGGAAGCGCAGAACCTGCCCGTGGGCGTCGTCACCGCGATTGCCGGTGCCACGCGCCTTGCCGCGCGGCTGACCGGCATGGCCGGTCACGCCGGCACCATACCGATGGAGCTTCGGCGCGACGCACTCGCCGGGGCGGCCGAATGCATCGGTGCGATCGAACAATTTTGCCGCACCGACGAGGGCGGCCTGGTCGGCACCGTCGGCTACATCCAGGCGAGGCCCGGCGCGACCAATGTCATTCCGGGCGAAGTATCCTTCACCATCGATCTGCGCGCCCCCACCGACATGCACCGCAAACGTGCGGTGGCCGATATCGTTCGCCGGATCGAGGCGATCGCCGAGCGCCGGCAGCTGGCCCTTCAGCTTGACGTCACCCACGAGAACCGCACTGCGCCTTGCGCGCCGTGGCTCAAGGAGCAGATCGCGTCGGCGATCGAAGCCGAAGGCCTCTCCGTGTTCGAGCTGCCGAGCGGGGCAGGGCACGACGGCATGGCGATGATCGACATTGCCGATGTCGGCATGATCTTCGTCCGTTGCCGCGGCGGCATCAGCCATCACCCGGACGAGCATGTCGAGCTCGCGGATGCTGACGCCGGCGCGCGGGTCTTGCTCAGGGTCATCGAGAATTTTCAGACGCGGGAGAGCCGCGCCGCCGCGAGCTGAACGGCCGGCCCCGTTCGTCATCGTGGCGAGACACGAATCAGTCACACTTGGAATGGTGACCGGCCGTCGCCGGAATCGCGAGACATCAGGTGCACATGAAGAGCGACATTCCCCTGCCGTCACATCGCGGAAACAGGTTTTACCAGGGCGGGGTTGCGACCCTTGTCGCCAACGCTCTCCAGGCGGTCAATTTTCTCGGTGATCGGTTCTTGAGAAAGTCGCATCATTCGTTGTCGGCTATCGAGGACCTTTATCGGCACTCGATGGACAGCGCGTTCTCGGTGACCGAGGCTTTCCTCGTCACAGGCGCCCCGCACGCCTCCGCCTATTATCCGCGAGACTTCGCGTGGTTCTATCCCGACGTTCTCGATCCCGAAACCGTCATGGATCCGCAGGATGCGGTGCGGCGGGTCCGGTTGCTCGAAAAGAGCGTCCGTTTGTTGTTGGAGGCGGTTCGCGCCGGCGTCGTCACGACGACCATTGTCCCGGCGGGACGCGGTCGGTACCTCGGCGTGAACTATTTCTCGCGCCCGTCGGACACGCTGCTCGGCATTCTCGCCGGTCTCCAGCAGATGATCTCTGCCGAAGACAGGACGGCCGCCTATCTGGCAATGTCACAATGCGCGCATGCAGGCCGCCTGTTGCTGGCCGAGTATGGCGGTGACCTGAAGCGAGCGATCCTCCAGCTCGCGAGCGAGCTCGAACCGTTCAATGACGACGGTACCAGGTATTTGCTTTGCGATGTCCACACGCCGCGCTCCGCCGCAACGGACACCCGCGCCGAACGCAGGCGCTTCGTGACCAATGCTTCCGTCTACACGACCTTCGTGTGGGGCGTGCAGCTCGGGGTCGTCGACGAGAACGAGTTGAAGCGGCTGCTCGGGCGTGATCTTGCGCAGTACAAGACGGACCTGCTCCGCCTGTTCGGCAAGGACGGCCATATCAGGCATTCCCTGGAAGGTTCGGCGAGCTCGCCGGCCTCATCGGTCGCGCTGGATTTCGTCAGCGTGCATCGTGGATTCTGGAATATGAGCGATGCGAGCGAGCGGGCGATGTTCGCGGCCACGACGGATCTGATCATTGCGGAGCCGCGGTTTCGTATCCCCAGCACGTTTCATTTCCTGGTCTCAGCCGACAATCCCAGGAACAAGATGATCCACAGGATTGCGGCACCAGCCTATCAGGGGCGTTCCTGCTGGCCGACGTTCAACGTCGAGTTCGCGGATCGCATGCTGGACTATGACGAATTCACTGGCGGCGAGGCCTATCGGGCCTGCGCCCAAGGAATATTGAAGGATATTCGGACAGCGACCGAGGTTCACGGCGGCTATCAGGAGCTGATCTCAGAACAGGGTCTGAAGTATCGCACCTGGGCCTATAAGGGCGCCGTGGCTCATTCCTGGTTTCCGCGCTTCCTGTCCGTCTGGAGGCGGGCGTATGGAACGCCGCTCCTCCGGTGGATTGACGAATCCACTCGGTGACGTATCGCTCACGCTACGAGATCCAGCAGCCGGCACGATCCGCGCACGAGCACCTTGCGTCCGGTCGGCGTCATGGCAGGCACGCCGTCATTGATGACGACGAGGCCGAGTGCGACGAGGCTTTCGACGAGATGGGCCTTGAGACGGCCGTTCGACAGCGGGTTGCGAAGTGAGCGCAGGGCTGCCCATTGGTCCGGCGAAAGCTCAAAGTCGAAATCGTCGTTCATGTTGCCTCAGGCGGTCGTAACGTTCACGCGCCTCTGTTATCGGCGCTGCATGAAGACCATGCGACGACAATGAGTCCGGAATTCGATGAGATGTTTAGAACGTCTCTTCACAAATTGCCGCACTTCGTTGCGCCACAAGAGTTAAGATCATTTGCTCGCAAATAACGTCTCAACTACCGATCACTAAATGATGATCTGCGCTTGATGTTGCAGTGCGAATTGCCGCGCTGCACGGGAAGGGTCGCTGTCCTATTCTGCGTCGCGATATGCACAGAAATGGCGAGACGGGTTGTTCCGGGCTCTGCTACGTTATTCCGTAGGGAATGGCTTCACACGACAGGAGTGTGAGTGCATGAAGAGGCTGGTTGAAATCCGTAGTCAGGAATTTCTATGCCGCGAGCGCGCGGCGCGCGATTTCGAACGTCGGGTATTCTGGCTCGCGCAGGCTGAGGAATGGGAGCAGCGCGCGCTCGACGAAATCGCCTATCACTTCCGGGAGTGCAATCTCGCGCAGGGCGAGCGGAATGCCGCCTGACGCGGGCGGCTGATATTGCTCACTGATAAGTCGCCACGATATCGGACACGGCGCGCTCGAGCTGGTGCGCAGTGGCGCATTGGCGCACCACGGTGCAAAAGGTCGCGTAGCGCGGCATCTCGGAATCGCCAAAGCCCCAGGCGAGCCGCCCCTCGGGATTGAGCCAGACCAGTCGCTTCGAGCGATCGGAGATCCGGCGCAAAATGTCAGCGCGCGGGTCGAGATTGTTGCTGCGGGCATCGCCGAGCACGATCACCGTGGTGTGCGGCGTCAGCGTGCTCATGAACTCCTTCTCGAAATCGAGCAGCGAGGAACCGTAGTCCGACGAGCCGAAGCCGACCTTGGACATGATCTCGGACATCGCCTCCTCCGGCGACTTCGATTCCAGGATCCTGCTCACCTCGATCAGGTGCGAGGAGAAGGCGAAGGAGCGGACATCGTCGACCACCTCGTGCAGCGAGTGGATGAGCAGCAGAAAGAAATCGGACACTTGCGCAACGGAGCCCGAGACGTCGCACAGTGCTACGATCTTCGGCCGGTCGCGATGCTTGCGCTTCCATGCCGTAAGGAAGGGCACGCCGCCCCAGGCCGCATTCCGGCGGAGCGTGCGACGGACGTCGAGATGGCCGCGGCGCTGACGTTTGCGCGGCTTCGAGTAGCGCTCGCGCAGCCGGTGCGCGATCTGACGGATGAGGGCGCGCATCTCGGCGACCTGGCGCCGCTCGATGCGGGCAAGCGGCGCATTGCGCAAGATCTCGTTGCGGAGGTTTTCGGCCTCCTCGCGGGCATAGAGTGCAAGCCCCTGAGAGACCGTATCGCGCACGGCTTCGCGCAAGGCGTCCAGCGCGGCGCGCAGACGCTCGGCCAGCGACGGGTTGGTCGCGGTCAGCCCGTCGAGATCGTCACGCAGGCGCTGGAGGCCCATGGCGTCGAGGATGCGGCTGGAGAAGATGCCGCGCTGAGTGGAGTAGCGGATGTCGGACAGGGAGGCCGCCCCGGAGGCGCTGGCAATCGCAGCCGCAATCGTATTGCGGTCCTGCGACAGCAGCATCTGAGCGAGCGGGCCTAGACCTTCGGGAGGCTGACCTTCGCCGGCATCGCTGGGAGCGCCGGAGGAGGGCGGCTGACCTGAGTCCTGCGGAGCGTCGTCTTCGCCGGCCTCGGGCTGGTCCTGCCGCGGCTCCGGCTGACTGAAGAACAGATCAAAGCAGTCACCGAGCGCGAGCTTCTCGTCCTGCGACTTGGCAAGTGTCAGGAGCAGCGCGTCGCGCAGGACGGCGCGGTCGGAGATGCCGACTTGCGCGACTGCGCGCATCGCATCGATGCTTTCGGCAGGCGAGACGTGAACGCCGACGCCCCGCGCCGCTCGAAAGAAACGATGGAGGTTCTCGCGCATCGGCGTCAACCGAAGACGTTGGACCGTGCCGCCTTGGCAATGAAGGTCGTCACCTGCGGCGCCGCTGCCTCTATGTCCGTCTCGTATTTCAGGAGGACGTTTAGTGTGTCCTTGACGATCTCGGTGTCGAGCTCGGAAGCCTGGAGCAGCACCAGCACGCGCGCCCAGTCGATGGTCTCGCTGACCGACGGCAGCTTCTTCAGATCCAGCGAGCGGATCTCGTGGATGAAGCCGACCATCTGCCGGCGCAACGTCTGGGAGATGCCGGGCACGCGGCTTTCGACGATGCGTTCCTCGAGGCGCTGCTCGGGAAAGCCGATATGAAGATGCAGGCAGCGCCGTTTCAGGGCGTCGCCGAGATCGCGCTCGCTGTTGGAGGTGAGGATCACGGTCGGCGGTGTGATGGCCGACACGGTTCCGAGCTCGGGGATCGTGACCTGGAAGTCCGAGAGGATTTCCAGCAGCAGCGATTCAAACTCCGCATCCGACTTGTCGATCTCGTCAATCAGGAGCACGCAGCCGCCCGGCTGCTCCAGTGCCTGGAGCAGGGGACGCGGCTCGACGAACTCCTTGGAGAAGAACACGTCTCCGAAATCGTGGAGCTGATCCAGCGCCGCATGCAGCGTCTGCGCGCCGCCGAGAACCTCGCCGAGCTTGTCCTTCAGGATCTGCGTATAGAGCAGCTGCTTGGCGTATTTCCACTCATAGAGCGCCTTGGCCTCGTCGAGGCCCTCGTAGCATTGCAGGCGTATCATCTTCATGCCGCGCCAGGCCGCGATCGCCTTGGCGAGTTCGGTCTTGCCGACGCCTGCGGGGCCCTCGACCAGGATCGGCTTCTCGATCTGCTGCGACAAATAGACGGCGGTCGCGATCTGCCGGCTCGCGATATAGCCTTGCGCGGCGAGGCCGCTCTCCACTGCCTCGATCGACGTCGAGGCCTTCTGATCAGCCACGAATGGGCGCTCCCAAAGGTCTTGGTTGAGGCTTGTTCTGCCTGCGTTCCCGGCAAAGAACAAGCCTCGTTTGGGAGACATCAGACCCGCGTGAACGGCGTTTTTTCCGCTTAGCGCAAATAGTTAAGCGGTTCGCCGTTCGTGCGATCAGTGCCGCAGCAGCTCCGGCTTGCGGATCGTCTGTCTGACCTCGGCGCCGCAATCGGCGCATTCATAGACGAAGTCGATTATGGCAAGGCTCCAATGCGGCTCGACCTCGCGCACATACATCGGCAGGAACCCCATGCAGGTGGGGCAATTCACAGGCGCGATCTCGACGTCCTGATGATGCTGAACGTAAGCTGGCATCGCGGCTCTCCTTCGCAGGCGACCACCAACCCCCGCGCGAAAGCTACTGCCGGTTGCCCCAGAGCCCTCATCAACTCTTTCGAACAGAGGCGGAACGGCGAGCGTTTGTAGTTCGCTGTGACATTCTTGTTACGGATGGTACTGTAAGGGGCGGACCAAATGCCTGTTTCGCAGGCCGACCGGGTTCACTGGATTTCACTGTAACGATAAGGGAGTAACGCCCATGACGCATGCCATTCGCTTTCACAAGACCGGCGGTCCGGAAGTCCTGGTCTGGGAAGAGGTCAGTGTCGGCAAGCCTGGACCTGGCGAAGCGCGCATCCGCCACACGGCTGTCGGCCTCAATTTCGTCGACATCTACAACCGTTCGGGTCTCTATCCGGCGCAATTGCCGAGCGGGCTCGGCAGCGAGGCGGCTGGTGTCGTCGAGGAGGTCGGGCCCGGTGTCACCGATCTGAAGCCGGGCGATCGCGTCGCTTATGGCGCCTCGCCGCTCGGGGCTTATTCCGAGGCGCGGCTGATCCCCGCCGACCGGCTGTTGAAATTGCCCGACGGCGTCGATGACAAGACTGCGGCGGCAATGATGCTCAAGGGGCTCACCACGCAATACCTGATCCGGCAGACCTATCGGGTGAAGGCCGGCGATACCATCCTGCTTCACGCTGCGGCCGGCGGCGTCGGTCTGATCTTGAGTCAGTGGGCCAAGCATCTCGGCGCGACCGTGATCGGCACCGTCAGCACCGACGAGAAGGCAAAACTCGCCAAGGCACATGGGTGCGACCATGTGATCATCTACACGCGGGAAGATTTCGTAAAGCGGGTCGACGAAATCACCGGCGGCAAGAAGGTGCCGGTGGTCTACGATTCCGTCGGCAAGGACACGTTCCTCAAATCGCTGGATTGCCTCGCGCCGCTCGGTGTCGCGGCTCTGTTCGGCCAGTCTTCGGGAGCCGTCGAGCCGCTCAATCTCGGCCTGCTGGCACAGAAGGGGTCGCTCTACGTCACGCGTCCGACGCTGTTCACCTACGCCGCCAAGCGCGAAAATCTGGTCGCGATGGCGAACGAACTGTTCGACGTCGTCAAGTCCGGCGCGGTCAAGATCGAGGTGCACCAGACCTATCCGCTGAAGGACGCCGCCAAGGCGCATACCGATCTTGCGGCGCGCAAGACCACGGGATCGACCGTTCTTCTGGTCTGAGGCTCGTCCGGGCCGTGACGCAAGCTGCTTGGCCTGCGTCACGTCCGCTCGTGCTTGCGCAGATCGCGGATATGATCAAGGCGGATTGCCTGGAGGTCGACATCCTCGGGCGCAATCTGGGGCAGGGCGGCCTCGGTCAGCATGGCCTCGGTTACGTCCTCGACGGTATTCTCCACGATTTCGTGGATGAACGAGATGTTCCGGTATTCACCCGAGGCGATGCGGGAGATGACCTCTCGCCTCGTGATTTCGGGATCGACGACCGCCTCGCGGCCCCGCCGCCCATATTCGATCATCACGACGAAGTATTGCATGAAACGATCCTGCCGCGCCCGTGGTCGGGGACGCGGTAGAGTATTTCCGAAAAACGGAACTTTGTCAATCGCGATTTCTATAAATCAGAAGTCGCTGATCGTGTGGTCCTTACTTGCCCTTCTTGCGAGGGCGCGCCGATTTCGCACGCAGCCGCTCGAGCTGCCCCTTCGGCATGGACAGGCAGATCTCACCCACCCACTCGAGCTTGACGCCGACGATCGGCTTGGCATTGAAGCTCGTGAGATTGACGACGGAGGGCGATTTTCCCCGCTCGATGGTCTTCAGATAGCGCTCGCCGGTCTTGAGGCGGACCACTGCCTCTTCGCCGTAGAAGCTCGAGAGCGGATGGCGCTGGTCCTTGTAGACCACGATCACGTCGCCGCTCTCGTATTTGGGCAGCATCGAATCGCCTACGATCTCGAACGCAACCGTCTCTTCCATGATCGGGAAGGGCAATGTGATGTCGCCGAGACCTTCCGGGGGGACCTGTTCATAGTCCGGCTCGATCACCGCGCCGGCTCCGACGCGGCCCATGATCGGCGCGAGATTGAGCTCGAGATATTCCATGATCGGAATGATTTCCGATGCCTTTACCAGACGCTCGCCGCCGAGGATCTCCGAGACCGCGCCGGGTCGCACGCCCATGGCTGCTGCCAGGCCGCCCTTGCTCTTGCCCGTCTTCTCCAGGCCTCGTTCGATCATTGCAACGTCCAACATGGTGATTCCCTCGATTGCGCGCCGTCTCGCCTCTTGTAATCCGAAATTCGGAATTGATGCAATTATGAATATCAGAAATACGACTTGACTCTGTATTCGGAATAACGGAATGTACGTCCCGCCTCCTCGGGTGGAGGCGCATCACGGGACATCAGCATGGAACCGGGCCATTGGCCGTCGGAGCACTCCGACGCGCTTCGCGACTATTTTCACAAAGGCATGTCTTATGCGGAGATCGGAAGACAAATAAACGCAAGGTTTGGAACGGCTTATACGCGCAGCGCGGTGGCTGGCCGCGCCAAGCGGCTCGGGCTCATCGTGCCGCAATGGATGACGAGCCCGGCGCTCGCGCCGCCCTTGCCGGGTGAACCCAGCCTGCTTTCTCCGCGCCGGGTGGGGTGGCCGAGCCTCAATCTGCCGCCGAAGTCCGCCATGAAGCCTGCGGCGCGGGTGAAGTTGCGCTGTGTCGGCATCCAGCCGCGCCTGATCCAATTGGTCGAACTCGAGCCGGACGACTGCCGCTATCCCTATGGCGGCGACAAGGACGGTGAAGAGATCACCTTCTGCGGCCACCCGCGCCAGCCGGGCTCCAGCTACTGCGCGCCGCATGCCCGCCTGGCGCGCCGTTCCGAGGCTGCGCTAGCCCGTGCCGCAGGCCCCGTCGTGCTGAAGCTGGTCTCGGCCGCCTGAAGCGGCAGCCGTCCGTTCAATCGTCAGACTTGCAAGGAGTACCCGAGTGGCTCGTGCCCGACGTAACAGGTCCTACAAATTGGCGCAGATCTACGACCGGCGGTCGCGTGAGGTGCCGTTCAATGCCGAGGTGGCGGAGGTGGAGGTCGACAATCCGCTCGCGCTCGATTCAGGCGAGAAGATCCTGGCCATCCGCTCAATCCGCAACGATCCGCTCGGCCGGCTGCACGCACACCACCAGATCGACGAGGCGCAATACCGCGGCGGGCGCGCCTTCCAGAACGATTGGGAGCGGGCGGAGCGGGGCCCTCAGGCGGTGGATACGACGCGCGAATATGTCGATGGGACGGGCACGCGCGAGCCCGTCACCGAGAGCCAGCGCCAGGCGGTGCTACGGCTCAACCGGGCTGAACGAGAGCTCGGCACCGACGGCGCCGCGCTGGTGCACGACGTGCTGGTGCTGGGTCTGACCATGGATCAGGTTGGGCAGCGTCGCGCCGTCCGCACGCAACGCTGGAACGATTACTTTGCGCGGCGTTTTCGTGAATGTTTGGACCGGCTGGCGCTGATCTACGGCTTCGCGACGGAGACGGGAACGGCGCGCGGGGACCGGCGTGGATGATTGTGGAGCGCCGGTGGTCGCGGCCGCCGGCGTCCCACCCATTGCTTAGGGGTGAGGGACGATCTGGTAGGGCGTGGTGTAGGGCTCGACGCGCAGCGAGGCATGGGCCAGCAGCCCGATCTTGGCGGTCGGCGCCTGCTGCAGTTCGCCGTTCGGGCCTCGATGCACGTTGTATTGCCAGACAGTGAGGTCGCCCTTCTGTGCTAGCGCGTGTGCAACGGCGCTCGCATCATTGCCGCCGAGCGCCTGAAGCTCCTCTTGCGACAATCCGACGACGATTTCGTCCTTGATGGTGACGATCTTGAACAGGTTCATCCTGGTCTCCTGCGCCCATGCGCCTTGTATCGAGAGGGTGAGAAGCGCGACCGCGGTGCCCTTGATGAGATCGCAGCGAGAAAGCATGCCGTTGTCCTTTGGTGCTGACGCGCGCCCAAATCGAAGAGTCTTCCAGCCATGGCGCCCGTATCTGCGTGGCCGTGCCGCAACGGCTTGGTCGCTCGCTCGCGGACGGCGGTTCACGGCGGAGTTGCACCCGGACCGACGGTTCCGGCTGCGAACTGTGGCGTCAAGACCAGGACCGGCTGCAAGATCGACCTCTCGCGCCGGCGATACAACCGCCGAAGTCGGGCTCAACAATTACGTGTGCGTGCTGAAGCATCGGCCAATTCGTGCGCCGGATGTGCATTCACATCGGAAACAAGCTGAAACGTTGTGCGGATTGATCGCGATCAGGGCTGTGTGCGTGATTGATGCAACTTCTTGACGCAGGTGGGTGACGGCGGTCGATATTCCTGTTATCCGGAAATCGCGGTGATGCGATGCAGACGAAGCGTCGCTACACCCACGGTTGGGCTTGCCGGATGGGTTGTTCCTTGGCATAGTTACAACCGAGCGGTTGAGGCCATTGTTCGGATGCAGTTCAGTGTGTGAACTCGGCGGCCCGCGGCCGAGGCTTCGTCGCGATTGGTTCTGGTGCGGCGTTCGGTTCTTGAGCGGATCACGAAGGCCGGTGCTTGTCATAGGTGCGAGATGAAAAACCTCGATTTCGCGGCTGAGTTGCATCTCAAGCTCGGTGTGCCTGCAAGCAGCACTGTCGAAAGTCTGCGCCTTCTCCGCGCGTTCCTGAAGCTCGCGCCTCGACAGCGTTTCGAAGTGATCAAGCTGGTCGAAGATCTCGCCACGGAAGAAGCTTTTCCCGAGCACCCCTTGTCCTAAAGTCCGGCCCTGCGCCGTTTCCTTCATTTTTCTGCCTGGGCCGCCGCCCCGGCGTCGTTCCCGCTAGGCTGGCCGCTGGAAGGCGGTCGGGCAAGTGTGGTATTCAGTTGAAGAAAAGGGAGGAGTGCGACCATGATCGAACCGAAGCTCGAAGTTCCGGCCGAACTGCGCGACCTGGCTGAGAAGACGATTGACCAGGCGGAAAAAGCATTCGGCATGTTTTTTGACGCCGCCACCAAGTCGATGTCGTCCGTTCCGGGCGCGGGGACGGAGGTGTCGAAGCAGGCGCTGGCTTTCACCGAACAGAACATGAAGTCGGCGTTCGAGCATGCACGCAAGCTGGTGCATGCCACCGATCTCCAGGAAGCGATGCGAATCCAGTCGGATTTCCTGCGCAGTCAGTTCACCAGCGCCGGAGATCACATGCGCGAGATGACCGGCACTCTCATGCAACAAGGCAAGGGCAAGTCCTGATTCTCGGTGTGTGCACAGGGTGCCCACAAATTGACCTTGTGCGGCGTGGAGATCCGCGCTTCGATACAGGCGCAGGTCCATGATGGGCCACCGAATGACCTCATTCGCCGTCCGTCATCCTTTCTGCTGATCCCTGCCGGCCTCCGGCAGGGATTTGCGTTTGCATCGGGTCGGGATCGTCCGCGGCTGCTAACGCAGCGATGAGATATAGGCCGCGATATCGGCGGCTTCGCTCCGGCTCAAGGGAAAATTCGGCATCTTCGGGTGCGGATCGAGCAGGAAGAAGGCGAGCCTTTCCGGGCTGAAGTCTGGCCTGCGCGCAACGGATGCAAAGGAGGGAACGTCGGCGCTCGCCTGGGTTTGCCCGTTCGCCACGACATGGCAACTCGCGCACCAGCGCTTGGCGAGATCGGCGCCGTGATCCGCGTCAGCTGCGAGGGCGGACGACGTGCCGACGCCAGAGATTACGCCAAGCAGCAGGCAAATCCGTCTCACATGCAGAGACATAGGGCAATCTTTCTGCGTTCGCACGCGGTCGCCGCGCTCATCCGCAGCATGATCCTGGAAACTGCGAGAGGTCAATTCGGGCGATGATCGACCGCAGCAGCTTGCGGGTCGAACGATAGAGATGCCGTAGGAATGACGGCATTCTTGCCGCGGGCATGCCAAGGCCTTTCGTATGAAGGCTTTTCGTATCAAGAGTTTCGGTATAGTGCGACACGTGTCTCTCCGAGGCCATATGGCTCTTCTATCGTGCCGCTTTGCAGCTGCCTTTGATCTGCCGCAAAGCATTCCCGGCTAATAGTCGCCTGGGTTCATGATCATTGGGCTCTTCGTATCCGCCGGTGCAAGCGCGCTGCTGGCGCTGTCACGCAGGAAGCGGTCGAGCGTCTCCTGGATCTTCTCCTTGACCGAGTTCGGACCGCGATCGCTCATCTCGGTGTGCTGCGCGCCGGTGTGGACGATATCGATGCCGCGTGCCTTGGCCTCTTCCGGGGACGGCAGCACGCCGGGATCTGTCACGAAACGCGGGTCCTTCGATCGAAACGATAGGATCTTCATGTGGTCGCTGAGCACGAAAGGCACCCGCAGATTGTCGAGCGTGATCACCTTCGACACCAGCTCCGGGTGCTGATGGGCGACGTACATGGAGACATCGCCGCCGTTGGAGTGGCCGACGAGGGTGATATGGTCGTATCCGACGTTCTCCTGCCGCTTCTTCAGTTCGCCTAATACGAAGAGAATGTTGGCTTCGCAGCGGATGTAGACTTCACGCCGGCCGACATATGGCTGACCGACACGGGTCATCAGCGGCGGATCGCTCGGCAAGTCCTGCTGGATGCTGGCGACCAGATAGCCTCGTGCGGCGAGGACATTGGCGAGGAAGGAATATTCGGTGGCCTTGACGGTATTGCCGTTACTGATGATGGCGAGCGGGAGCTTCCACAGCCCGAGATTGGCCTTGGTCTCAGCGTCGCGCCGCACGGCAATCTCCACCGAGATCGGCCGCTGGCGGGAGGCGTCGAATAGGGTCAGGGTCTCATGGCGGATTGCGAACTGGCTGACGACAAAATACTGCCCGACACCGAGGACGCAGAGCAAAGCCAGGATCGCAAACACCTTCCTCATGGTTCTGTCTCAAAATCACCTTTGACTGAACATGGTGATCGGGAACTCCCGGTCGAGTGATCGTGAGCAGGTTACGGGATTAAATTTAGGCAAGTCTGTGACGTGGCCGCAAAAGGGCCGCATGCCGGCTCGATCGACGGAAGGACAGCTAGAGACAGTAGGCCCTGCCGCGCTCGGGGCAGACCCGGATCGTGCTCGAAAGTGTGAAGAGGAAGCGTGGGCTGCGGCGCTCGTTGTCCGGCGCCCGGTAGCTCAAGGGGACAGCCACCCCGAGATCCGCCTGGAGATCGCACGGAAAGAAGAACCGCACACCGGCTCCGGCTGATGTCAGCGATAGGCCGTCGCTCAGGCGATAACCGTCGTGATTTCGGCACCGGCTATGCGAGCCTGAGCTATCTCAAGACGTTTCCGCTCGACGGGCTCAAGATCGACCGGTCGTTCGTATTTGGTCTTCTCGCGAATTCCGACGATGCTGCAATCATCGGCTCGACAATCGGTCTCAGCAAGCAGCTCGGTCTGACAGTCGTGGCTGAAGGCATCGAGGACAAGGCAACTGCCGACTTCCTGGTCAGCATGGGATGCGAGGAAGGCCAGGGATATTTCTTCGGCCGTCCGATGCCGGCAGAAGCATTCGATCGGCAGTTCCTCGCGACTGGGCACGAGGCTGCTAGCGCTGCCTGAGCGGGGGCTTCGCTTCTACCGCCGGCGCGCCACCGCCATGCCAAAGAGGAACGCAACGAACAGGCTGGCAAGCGGCGCTTCGCGGGTGACCGCTGCGACCGTCGCGAGTGCCCCGCCGGGCTTGCGCGATTCCTCGACTGCGGAGGTCAGACGATCGACGGCTGCGTGCAAGCCTCCGGCGACTTCACCGATGGTACGGGAGACGTCCGCGGCCGTATCGATGGCACGCTCGGCCATGCCGGGCTGGGACGTGGATTGCGGTATCTCCGTGCTCAAGGGCGCGACCTCCGGGCGTGATGATGGAAGCCGGCACCTTTGGCTATCCGCGCGAGCGCTCGTTTTGAACAGCGGGTCTGCCGACCTTTGGCTATCCGCGACAGGCGCCGTGATTGACGGCGGGTGCCGGCCTTGGTTGGGCAATTCAGCGCACGGGATTTTGTTCCGGATGATTTGCCGATCGCTCGAACTCCCCGGGAAACGACGGGTGCGAATCTCTGTTAGGCTGGGACAACCTTGCTGATGTCAGGAGACAGCCGTGACCGACCGGACCATGACGGATCGAGCCCGGCGCATCGCCTTGCTCGGTGCTCCCATCGACATGGGGGCTTCGCAGCGCGGCACCTTGATGGGACCCGCGGCGCTGCGCACCGCAGGCCTTGCGACGGTGCTGGAAAGCCTCGATTTCGAGGTGGTCGATCATGGCGATCTGTCCGTGGCCGACGTCCGGGACCTCACCGACACGCCGCCCGAAAATGCCAATCACTACCGCGAAATCCAGCGCTGGACACGAGTCCTGAGCCGCAGAGGTTATGAGATCGCGACATCAGGTGCGCTGCCGATCTTCCTTGGCGGCGATCACACCCTGTCGATGGGGTCGGTCAATGCGATGGCGCGTCACTGGCAGGAGCGTGGACGCGAACTCTTCGTGCTGTGGCTCGACGCCCATGCCGACTACAACACGCCGGAGACGACGATCACCGCGAACATGCACGGCATGTCAGCCGCATTCCTGTGCGGCGAGCCCGGGCTCGATGGTCTGCTCGGCGACGATCCACGCGCGTCGATCGATCCGGACAAGCTCGATCTGTTCGGCGCGCGTTCGATCGACAGGCTCGAAAAGGAGTTGATGCGCGTGCGTCGGATCAGGATCGTCGACATGCGCCAGATCGACGAGTTCGGCGTCGCCGTCATGATCCGGCGCGTCATCGAACGGGTCAAGGCGAGCAATGGCGTGCTGCATGTCAGCTTCGACGTCGATTTCCTCGACCCCTGCGTGGCGCCGGGCGTCGGCACCACGGTGCCGGGTGGCGCCACCTATCGCGAGGCGCACCTGATCATGGAGCTGTTGCATGATTCCGGCCTGGTAGGATCGGTCGATATCGTCGAGCTCAACCCCTTCCTGGATGAACGTGGACGGACGGCGCGTGCTGCAGTCGAGCTGATCGGCAGCCTGTTCGGCCAGCAGATCACAGACCGGCCGACGCCGAGCAACGCAATCGCTCCGGGTGAGTGAAACGGCGGTCGGCGTTCGTGCGCTGAAGGCGCGGCGGTCGGAGGCGTGATTCTAGTTGGGATTCGGCCGCCGCAGCAGGGTCGGACGTGCTGGCCTGGAACTTGCTTCATGGGCGCGGGGAACCAGGTGGGGCGCGATCGAGTTAACCTGCGACAGGAAAATAGCGGATCCTTCAATGACGAGTGGTCGTTTCGCAAACTCCATTTCCACCGCCCTTCGGCATCCCGGTGTGATCGCGCTGATCGTGGCGGGTGTGACGATTGCGGCAATGCTGATCGTCGACCACGGGCCGTGGAGCCGCGCCAAGACCCAGCCCGCCCATGTCGCGATGTACGCGACCACGGGAGAAGCGGCGCGCGCCGCGGGCGCCGCCGTAATTCCGACCGAACCGAAGTCACCGGTCGAGCCGGCACGGCCGGGGCCGAAGACGTCCCCGACCGTCAATCCCGTGACGCCGTAGCTCTCAGCTCTTGCGGCCGTAATTGAGGAGCCCCCCGCTCGTCTTCGGCGGGTGCGCGCGCAAGGCGTCCTCGTTGGGCTCGGTGCCCCAGCCGGGCCGGTCCGGGACGATCAGATGGCCGTCCTGAATCTCCGGCGCATGCGTGAACAGCTCGTGGTCCCAGGACAGACGATCGATGTCGATCTCCATGATGCGCAGGTTCGGCACCGCGGCACAGAAATGTGCGTTCATCATCGAGCAGAGATGACCGTAGAAATTGTGCGGGGCGACGTTGACCTCGAAGGCTTCCGCCGCGCTCGCGATCTTCATCGATTGCCAGACGCCGTTCCAGGGCGTGTCGATGATCGCGACGTCCATCGCCTGCTCGTGGAAATAGGGCAGGAATTCCCGCAAGGAAAGCAGCGTCTCGCAGGATGAGATCGGGTGCGGGCTCTGCCTTCGGATATAACCGAGGGCTTCCGGACTGAAGCTGTCGATCTCGACCCAGAACATGTCGAGGTCGGCAATGGCGCGCAGGATCTTCAGATAGCCTTCGGTCTTGGCGTTGAAGTTGCAATCCAGCAGGATGTCGACGTCAGGACCCGCGCCGTCGCGGATCGCCTCCAGATGCATATGCAGGTCGCGCAGGATCTTGCGGTCGACGTTGATCTCGGGCGCGAAGGGTGAGCCGAAGCCGGGACGCCAGCCGGTCGGCTTGCCGTCGTCATAGGAAAAGATGTTGGTCTTGAGCGCGGTGAACTTCTTCTCGCGGACCTCGCGCCCCATCGCCTTGACGCCGTCGAGACTTTCGATCGGCGGCTTGTACCAGGATGGGTGATTGATGCGCCATGTGGCGCAATGCGACCAGTAGACCCGGATACGGTCGCGGATCTTGCCGCCGAGCAGCTCGTAGCAGGGGACGCCGAGAGACTTCGCCTTGGCATCGAGCAGCGCATTCTCGATCGCACCGAGGGCTTGCGCCACCACGCCGCCGGCGGCGGGACGCGTCGCCGCGAACAATTCGGCAAAGACGCGCTCGTGCTGGAAGACGTTCTGCCCGATGACACGGGCGGAGAGGCGCTGGATGGCAGCCCCAACGCCGGGCGAGCCGAAACCCTCGTCGAATTCGCTCCAGCCGACGATGCCGTCCTCGGTCGTCAGCTTGACGAAATGATAGTTTCTCCACCCGGCATCGCAGGCAAGGATTTCGAGGCTTGTTGCTTTTGATGATTTGCTCATGTCGCTCCCTGTCGCCCGGGCTTCTTCTTTGTGGCTCGATCCGGGCGCGGAGCGCATTGTTAGGCCAACCGAGGACCGGCGTGAAGGGCGCAGCGATGAGCCAGCGACCGCGTCCCGGCGGCGCTTTCGCCGGTCTCGTCAGCCAACCACCGAAGAGACGAGCAGGGCGAGGACGGCCAGCGCCATCAGCGCAGTGCCGAGCCAACCCAGCGCGATCAGCCATGATCGGGCCCTGAAGCGGCCCATGATCACGCGGCTCGAGACGATCAGCATCATCATGGCCATGATGGGGACGGCGACGATGCCGTTGAGCACTGCGCTCCACACCAGCATGTGGATCGAGTCGATCCCGGTGAAGCCGAGGCCGAAGCCGATGAGGGTTGCCGCCGCGATGATGGTGTAGAAGCCCACCGCTTGATCCGGCTTGGCCTCCAGCGTGGCACGCCAGCCGAAGATCTCCGCGACGCCGTAGGCGGCCGAGCCCGCCAGCACCGGGATGGCGAGCAGGCCCGTGCCGATGATGCCGATCGCAAACAGGGCGAAGGTGAAATCCCCGGCGAGCGGCCGCAGCGCTTCGGCCGCCTCGGTCGCCGAATTGATGTGGGTGATGCCGTTGGCATGCAGGACCGAGGCCGTGGTGAGGATGATGAAGAAGGCGATGCCGTTGGACAGCAGCATGCCGGAAATGGTGTCGGCCCTGATGCGCGCCAGCTCCGGATCGCCGCCGCGCTTGAGCTCGCGAAGCGGCTTGTCGCGCTGGCCCTGGTTCATCTCCTCCACCTCCTGCGAGGCCTGCCAGAAGAACAGATAGGGGCTGATCGTGGTGCCGAGCACGGCGACAACCATCATGAAATAGTCGCCGCTGACATTCGCCTCCGGCCACACCGCGGCGAGCAGCGCCGTGCTCCACGGGATATTGACGGTGAAGGCGGTCGCGACATAGGCGAACAGCGCCAGGGTGAGGAATTTCAGCACCGGCGAATAGCGCCGATAAGGCAGGAACACCTGGAGCAGGGTCGAGCCGGCCGCGAAGATCAGCGCGTGCTCGTGGTTGAGGCCGCCGATGACGAGCGAGAGCGCCTCGGCCATCGCGGCGATGTCGGCGGCGATGTTGAACGTGTTCGCGGCAACGAGCATGGCGACGAGCGCCAGCACCGCCCAGCGCGGCGCGATCTGCATGACGTTGGCGGCGAGCCCCTTGCCGGTGACGCGGCCGATCCGCGCGCTGACGAGCTGGATCGCGATCATGAACGGCGTGGTCAGGAACACGGTCCAGAGCAGCCCGTAGCCGAATTGCGCGCCGGCCTGCGAATAGGTGGCGATGCCGGACGGGTCGTCGTCGGCAGCTCCGGTGACGAGGCCCGGCCCCAGTCTTTGCAGCAGCGTCGGCGCGGATTTCGTCGGCGTGAGGGCGCTGTCGCGCATGAACGGGGGACCTCGCGGGGGTACTGGTGTGTCCCTCACAAATGCGAACGAGGGAACATAGGTTCCTGCCGCGCCAGCGCGAATATTTCTGATAATGCTAAATGCACTTGCTCCGTCGGGCAAAACAGGGGTAGATTGCCAGCATCGCAAGACGTCTCGAAAGTCGCCCCGTCCGCAACTCGCAACCGGCGGGGGAAAACCAAACTGAGTCTCGGATGAAGCGGCCCGGGTCGTCTACTTCACGCTGACGAACATGCCCCAGGCTGCGGCCAGCGCCGCGCCGGTGAATAGCACCACCGGATTGTCGCAGAACGTGCCGCCGTAGCTGCACACGTCCGCTCCGAATTGGCCGAGCTCATGACGACTCGCGGAATAGAACAGTCCCGACAGCACCAGCAATGCAGCGGCGACGTAGTACATTGACGATCTCCCGGCTTGCCCCGTCCAGGCGACATGTCCCAGCATGACGCGAAGAGATTTCGTTTCGCCAAATCCGCTTTGCTGCATTTAAGATAAAGTTTGACCCGTCGGGCAAAACACTGGCAGGATGAGACCATCGGACAGTGCCGGCGTCGCAATGATGACCGGCGTTCGATCTGAAAAAAAGGCCCCGCGTCGCGGGGCCTTTGTCGTGTTGGGCCTGCTGCCGGCCTATCGCCGACCGCCCGCGCCGTACAGTTCGCGCTCGCGGCGGATGTCGTCGGGAGCGAGCGGCGGGCTGGCGGCATCGAAATCGGTCCAGCCGGATTTCTTCCAGGCCGAGCTGCGATCCTGCAGGTTCACGGACCTCTCGTGCAGAAGCGCATCGAGGCGTGAGCGATCCTGGTCCGGGACCCTTGCCGACACCAGCGTGCCGCCACGGCGAACGCCCTCGGCATAGAGCGATGCATCCTCCCTGGAGACGCCGGCTTCCGTCAGGGCGCCTACGATGCCGCCCGTTGCCGCGCCGGCAGCCGCACCGACTGCGGTCGCGGCAAGCCAGCCGGCGGCGACGACGGGCCCGAGGCCAGGGATCGCCAGCAGGCCGAGACCGGCGAGCAAGCCTGCCGCGCCGCCGAGGCCGGCGCCGATGCCGGCACCCGTTCCGGCGCCTTCGGCGCGATCGTCGGTGCCGTCGCGGTCACGGTCGACCTTGCCGGACGACGAGCCGTACCAATTGTCCGAATTGTTGGCGACGATGCTGATGTCGGAGTGCGGTACGCCTGCGTTTTCGAGCCGCCTGACGGCCTGCTCCGCATCGGAATAATTGTCGTAGAGACGGGAAATGGTTGTCGTCATGCTAATTCCTCCTACTTGGCGGGATTGACGTTGCCTTGGAAGTCAACGCTGACATCGCTCTTGGTGCCGGCCTTGTCGGCCTTGCCGCGCCAGACGCCTTCGTTGTCCTTCTGCAGGCCGGAGACGTTGGAATATCCCGCGTCCTCGATCCGCGATTTCGCCTGTCCCTCGGTGAAGCTGTTGCGGCCGGCGACCGGCGCATTTGAGTTGTTCTGGTCCGAGCTGTTGACGGCGTTGTTTCCGGGCCCGCTTTGCGCCGGCTGCGACTGTGCGCCCGCGGGGACCGCGCCGAGCAGCAACAGGGTTGCGGCCAGCATAGTTAGACGTGACATGCTTTTGTCTCCTGCAAGTGATTGTGCCGGCGACAACATGCGAGATTCGAATTGGTTGCTAATACGCTGGTGGAGTTTGCAGCGGCGGTTTGCTCGGCAATGTCGAGCGAGCCGTGGCCTTCGCTCGACCGCCGCAGGGACGTTCGCCAGCAGACTGCTACTTTGAAGACTTCACAGGCTCGCCTTGGCTCCTCGTGGCCTCCCAGGGCGCTGGGAGTATGACGCGGATGGGGCGGGCTTCGGCGGAGCTTTGAACAACAGGCGCGGCCTGGTCCTTGACGGGCTCTGCTACTGCTCCGGCCGGCAGCGCGATCAGCATCGCCAGAGAAGTTGTCACGAGCCGCATGTCCAACATCGAAGCCTCCTGTTGGCGCACCAACGCGGTCGGTGCCGGTTGGTTCGAATCTCAGACCGGGAACAAGTGGCAATTTGTCCTGTTTGTAGATGACAGGCCTGATGATCAGGCTGCCGGAGGAGGACACGATGAATATCAAAGCGATCATTGCAGCCGCCGTGCTGACGTCAGTTGCGGCTCCCGCATTTGCGCAATCGTTCTACGTGGTGCAGGACGTCAAGACCAAGAAGTGCACCATCACCGAGTCCAAGCCGACGACAACGGAAACGACCGTCGTCAGCGGCGACACCGTTTACAAGACCAGGTCTGAAGCCGAGGCCGGCATGAAGACCGTCAAGGTCTGCACCTCGCACTGAGGAAATGCCTGTGCTTTGGCTTCGGGCCATCCCGCTGTGATCCTTCTTGGCGGCGCGCCTACCTAATCGGTCACATGCACTGAGACGGAAGGCGCGGTGGCCGTGGTCCCGCCAGGGCTTCGGCGCCTCCCGAGGCAACAGCGCGATCGATGAAAGCCCGCGCGGAGCAATCCGTCGCGGGCTTTGATTTTGAGGACGCAAACAGGCGGGGCCGTGCGGATGACCTCGACGAAACACGCCTGAAACAGTGCTGAAACCCGATTGTCCTGAACTGCTCGGCTCCGGGCCCCGACCAAACAAAGCGAACAGGAGAGATAATCATGATCCAGATCGGTTCGAAGGAAGAAGTCGCGTTCTTGCTGGCGCTGTTCGGCACCCATACCCAGCCGGTCAAGCGGCCGAAGCCGAAATCGCAGCAAAGGTGAGAGAAGCCATGCCGGGCCTTGCCGAATGCCAGAGCCTGTTGCGGCTCCTGATCGCAAAGGGCGATCCCAAGGCCATTCCGCTCGCCAGGGGCGCCATCGATGAGTTCCTGAACACGGCGCCGGCGAGCGCCCGCGGGCGCGGCCTGCGCGTGCTCCAGCGCGACGCGCTCGACCAGCACGATGCCGCGGTCGGCGTGCAACGCTCGTTCGCCGAGACCGTGGACGCCTATATCGAGCGCAAGCTTGCGGAGGAGTGAGAGGCGAGCGCGCGAGCTGGCGTACTCCGGTCCCGGCCGAGCCCGCGCGCTCCGTTCCCGAAACCCTTTGATCCCAAGCGAATATTTTCGTCCCGCTGGAAACCTTTGTCCGCCGCTCGGCCTATTACGGCGGAGGATGCAACAATGCCCCGATACTACTTCGACCTTCGCGACGAGAACGGAATTGCGCTGGACGAGGAGGGGCTGGAATTGTCCGGCCCGCGCGCGGTTCAGGCCGAGGCCGCCAAGTCGGTCGCCGACATGGCGCGCGATGCGGTGCTCTCCGCGCAGGTCTCGGGCGGCCGGCAGGAGATGGCGATCGACGTTCGCGACGCCGGCGGCCCCGTCATGCAGGTGAAGTTCTGCTTCGAGATCGAAGATCTCACGTCGCGATCCCGGTCACGCGATCATTGACGCGTCAGCATGGGGCGTGATGGCTCGGGCAGCGGCGGCCGAGACTGCTCGGACTCCAGCACGGCGACCTTGCGGCCGAGCTGCCAGACTTCGACCTTGCCCAGCCGCGTGAACTGCTTCGCAACGACCAGCGCGGAGGAATCGGACGGGGCTTCGAATGCTTCGGCGGAGCGGAAGACGCCGTTCTCGCCGACGAGATAAGCGCGATATTGCTGCATCATGTCGGCGCCCTCAGGCCGGGCGAGCGCAGCCACGTCTCGATCTGCATGGCGGTCTCGTCCTGCCGCGCCTGGCGCAGCAGCCTCTCGCGGCGGCGCCCCGGCGCCAGCGCGCGCGCCTCCTCGCGACAGCGAGCGGCTTCGTCCGCGAGTCTTTCGTTCAGGGTTCTGGTCTGCTTGAACCGACGCCGTGTCAGCATGGCGCTGCTCCCTCGTTGGGGTGGGGCGGGAGCGCAACTGGCGTTCTCATCACCGATGAATGCCACGGGCCTTGCGGTGATGGACCAAGGTTACGCTTCCGGCGAAGGCGAGTCACATCATTTGATACATCCGCAGATTAAATTTTCGGGCGCAAGTTCAGCCATTTGAGCCACTTACTCATCTTGCGGCGTCGCGATTTCTGAGTTCACTTTTGAACAAAGGCGACGTCGGATCGGTTGCACGACATGATCGGCCAGTCTCTCGTCCGTGGACGCGGTGGTTGAGAGAGCAGGCGCGCTCTTGCCTGCTAGCGAAGCGAGCGCAGGTGCGCATCCATCGGCCGTTGCCCGCCGGGCGCGAGCGGGCCGAACACATGCTGCGGATCGCGCGCGAATGCCGCGAGCTGTTGAAGCAACCGCGATCCGATCTGTTTCTCGGACGGAAGACAATGGACGCGCCTCCGAAGGAGGAGGATGGCGGTGGCTGGTGACGCGGTGCGTCGGCTGGAGCATTGAAAGCCCCTTGGCCCGTCATCGGCGAAACAATGTGTCATATGTGACCGAACTCTAAAGGGTGCGTGGAGGTCGGCGAGCCTGAGGGGGCATGTTATTCGAAGACGTGTCGGATCTCCCTCCGATCGTCCCCCGAAGAACTTAAAGGTGGTGCTCTCTTCCGAGTGTTGTTGGGCTCGCTGCGGGTGGACGAGTGCACGATGGGAGAGCATCGTTTCCGATACGACGGACAATCCGATATCTGCCAATAATTTCATCCAGGCGGGCTATCGGCTCTATGAACCCGAATTGCCGTGGGCCTGGTCGCACACGCTTTACTGGCGAAAGTGGCTCCGCTGAGAGAATGGGGCGGGGTTTTCCCGTAATGCGGAACGTGGCAACGGTGAATAGCCGGTGCGAGACGTCACGCAGCCTATGTGCCAGGAACATCGAAGGGCCCGGTAGCCTGATGGCTGCCGGGCCCTTTTTGCGTATTTGGGCGATGCGGGCGAAGCACTTGCGAAGTCGACCATGCCGGGCTTTAAGTTCGCTCTTGCGGGAAATTCGGCGGCCATAAGCCGATGTAAGGGAGCGCTATCATGCCCACCAAGCCTCAATTGCCGGTGCGTTCGTCGCGAGGGACTGGAGGGCCGACCGCGCTCGATGGTCTGCTGGTCGTCGATTTCACGCGCGTGGTCGCCGGCCCGGCCTGCACCCAGACGCTCGCCGATTATGGCGCCCACGTCATCAAGATCGAAAATCCCGACGGCGGCGACGACACGCGCGCCTATGAGCATGCCGAGATTGGCGGCGAAAGCGCTGCCTATCTCAGCCTGAACCGCAACAAGCGCGGCATTGCGCTCGACCTTGCCGTGCCGGAGGCCCGAGAGATCGCGCTGGATCTGATCCGCAAGGCAGATGTGGTCGTGGAGAACTTTTCGAGCGGAGTGATGAAGAAGTTCGGGCTCGACTATGAGTCGGTCGCGCCGCTCAACCCGCGGCTGGTCTATTGCTCGATCTCCGCCTATGGACGCACCGGCCCGTTTGCTTCGCGGCCCGGCTTCGATCCCATCACCCAGGCGGAAAGCGGCTTCATGTCGCTCAACGGATTTGCCGACGGCCCGGCGGTCCGTACCGGCCCGCCCATCGTCGACATGGCGACGGGGATGTCCGCCTGCAACGCTATCCTGATGGCGCTGCTGGCGCGGGACCGGCTCGGCCGCGGCCAGCATGTCGAAGTCGCCCTGTTCGACGTTGCGATGGGGATGACCGGCTTCTACGGCATGGCCTATCTCATCAACGGCGAAAACCCTGGCCGGTTCGGCAATTCGCCGAGCGGATCTCCGACCGTCGGCGTCTATGAAGCCTCCGACGGGCCGCTCTACATGGCCTGCGCCAACGACCGGCTCTACCGTCGGCTCGTGGTGGAGGTCCTGAACCGACCCGATCTCATCACCGATCCGCAGTTTGCCACGCGCAAGGCGCGTTCGGAAAACAAGGAGCTGTTGCGGGCAGCCATTGCAGAGGTCTTTGCAAGCGATACGCTCGAAAACTGGATGGCGAAGATGAAGCTGGCCAATATTCCGGTCGGCTACCTCCGCACGGTCGAGGAGGGGTTCAATGCGCCCGAGGCGCGGGAGCGCCATCGCTTGAACCGGATTCCGCACCCGACAGCGGAGTGGGTGCCAAACATCGAGCCACCGATTGCCATGGGCATGACCGGCGCGATCGATCCCGTTGCGGCACCTCTGTTGGGCCAGCATACGAAGCAGGTCCTGCATGATACGCTCGGTTACGACGAACGTCGCATCGCCCAATTTGCTGAGAAGGGCGCCTTTGGCTCGGCCAAGCCTCCGACGCCGGCTTGAGGACCTTGCCTCGGCTTGATTTAGCGAGGGTCTCGCCGCATAAATGTGTGAAAGCGAGGGACTCGAATGGCGCTCGGTCAGGAGCCGCGCATGACTCAGCCCACCGGACGGCAAGACGGCGGAGAAGTCTATGCGGCAATGATTGCGAAGACTCGGGCGCTCCTGCCGCGACTAGGCGAACGTGCAGCGCGGACGGAGGAGCTGCGGCGTCTTCCGCCGGAGACCGAAAAGGATCTCCATGACGCCGGCCTGTTCCGGATGCTCCAGCCGGCCCGGATCGGCGGCGCCGAGCTCGACTATGTCGCCCTCGTCGATTGCGCCGAGCTGCTCGGGCACGCCGATGCGTCGGTAGCCTGGAATCTCGCCAATCTGGCGAGCCATCATTGGATGCTCGGCATGTTCGAGCAGAAAGCGCAGGATCTGGTCTGGGGCAGTGATCCGGACGCGCTAATCGCATCCTCGTTCATTTTTCCCGCCGGGCGCGCTACGCGGGTCGCGGGTGGATACCGGCTGCACGGAAGCTGGCCGTTCTCCTCGGGGGTTGCCTCCTGCGAATGGAACATGCTGGCAAGCGTGGTCTACTCCGAGGACGAGGCGGACGGCATCGAGTATCGAATCTTCCTGCTGCCGAAGGGCGATTACACGGTGCTGGACACCTGGAATGTCGCAGGATTGCGCGGGACGGGATCTTGCGACGTCGAAGTCCGGGACGCTTTCGTGGCCGACTACATGACGGTCGCTGTCGGTGACCTCTCAGGTGGCCCGACACCGGGAAGCAAGGTCAATCCGAATCCGCTGTATGCGTTACCCGTGTTCTCGCTCTTCCCATACGTTCTCTCCGGCGTCGCGCTGGGGAATGCGCAGGCATGCCTCGACGATTACACAGAGGTCGCGCGTCATCGCATTTCAACCTACAATCGTGCCAAGCTGAGCGATTTTCAAAGCACGCAGATCAAGATCGCGGAGGCATCGGCGAAGATCGATGCCGCACGCCTGATCATGCGGTCGGCCTGCCTCGATGCCATGACGGACGCTCGGCGCGGCCATATCCCTGACATGGCGACCAAGACCAGATACCGGCGCGACGGATCTTTCTCAGTGAACTTGTGCACGGACTCGGTCTCGATGCTGTTTGCCGCGAGTGGCGCGCGCGGTCTGTTCACAAGTGGCATGTTGCAGCGGCAGTTCCGCGACGCGCACGCGATCAACTCGCATCTCGCGTTCAACTTCGATGCGGCCGGGACCAATTATGGACGAGTGGCGCTCGGCCTGCCGTCCGAGAATCTGACGCTGTGAGGCCGGCCGATGAATGATCTGCCGAAGCAGCCCCGCGCTCCCGATCCCGCCAACGAGTTCGCGAGCGACAGCTCGCTGATCGATCCCCGCGATTTTCGCAACGCGCTCGGAACCTATGCAACGGGCGTCACGATCATCACGGCGGCAGCGCCTGACGGCAAGCCCTACGGACTGACGTGCAATTCGTTTGCGTCGGTCTCTCTGAACCCACCGCTGGTTCTGTGGAGCCTCGTCGTCTATTCCTCGAGCCTGACCATCTTCCAGAACGCCAGCCATTTCACCGTCAACGTGCTTGGTGCTTCGCAACAGGCGCTTGCGAACAAATTCGCAAAATCATCGGACGACAAGTTCACCGGCGTGGACTGGGCGCCGGGCCTCGGCAACGCGCCGGTACTCGCCGAGAGCGTCGCCAACTTTCAATGCCGCTCCGTGAATCGCTACTATGGCGGCGACCACGTGATCTTTCTCGGCGCGGTCGAGGCCTACACCTACAATGCGAAGGAGCCGCTGCTCTTCGCACGGGGGACGTTCGGCCGCTTCATGGCCGACGATGAACGCAAGCAGGCGCCGTAACGCGCTTCAGGTCGCCTAGACAGCCTGGCGTTCCGGCGCCGATAGCTTGTAGATTTCCAACGCGTCCGCTTCCGCACCTCGCGCGGCTTTCGCCAGCCTGAAAAGTTGTCCGGCAAGGGTGGCCATCGGCACTGGCGTCGACGTCGCCTGTGCGACATCGGCGACCGTATCGAGGTCCTTGAGCATCGTGGCGATGTGACCGAGCGGTGGGTTGTGAATGCCCTGGACCATCCGCGGCACGAACAGCTGGAGCGGAATGGAATCCGCAAAGCCGCCGGCGAGTGCTTCGGGCAACCGGTTGGCATCGATTCCGGCATTCACGGCAAGGCGCGTCGCTTCCGCGAGGACGGCCATCGCGCATCCGACGATCACCTGGTTACACAGCTTCGTGGTCTGGCCGGCGCCGATCGGGCCCATGCGAGTGAACCTGCGCGCCATGGCCAGCACATAGGGCCGCACCCTCTCGATGTCGCCAACTTCCCCGCCCGCCATGATGGCGAGCGTGCCTTCCTCGGCGCCCTTCGTGCCTCCGGACACGGGCGCATCGATCCAGCCCGCACCGTTCGCGTCTTTCAGTCGCGTTGCAAGATCACGCGCTGCGTCGGGATGTATGGACGAGAAGTCGACGACAAGCTTGCCCGCGCCGGGTGCCGCTGCCAGACCTTGGGGCCCGAAGATCACCTCCTCGACCGCGGCCGCATCGGTCACGCACATGAAGATGATATCCGAGTTCACCAGGAGATCACGAGGCGTGACCGCGCGCTTGGCGCCGGCCTCGGCGAGCGGCGCCACCTTGCCCTCCGAGCGGTTCCAGACAGCGACCTGATAGCCGGCCTTGAGCAGGCGTCGGGTCATCGGCGTGCCCATGAGCCCAAGGCCGAGATAGCCGAGCCTCTCGGTGCCTTGCGGGTTTGCCTTGCTCTCATCAGCCATAGGTTGCCTCCTTCTGTCGCAATGCGACGGCCCCTTTACCATACATTGTGCATCCGAGGGCAAAACCGCCCGGCTTGCATGGCTTGCCTGATTGTTTGAACCATGAAACATTTGAAGCGGTCGGGTTGGGGGCGCCTGTCGGCGCCGGAGCAGCGGAGTGGGTACGATGCGAACCGTTTCGAAATGGATCCTGGCTTTGGGGGCGGCAGCAGCCGCGAGCGCGGCGGCAAGCCCGTCATGGGGGCAGCAGACGATCCGCGTCGGTTGGACGATCCCGGCCGAGGAATCCAAGTACTGGATGATGCGCAGGCCGGCCGAGTTTCCCAGCATCGGCAAGACCTACAACGTCGAATGGACCCAATTCCAGGGCACCGCGCCGATGACGCAGGCATTGGCGGCCGGCGCGCTGGACTGCGCGACGCAGGCGCCACTGTCGCTCTCCAATGGCGTGGTCGGCGGCAATCTCAAGGCCTATATCGTCGCGCAACACGTCTTCGAAAAGCCTGGCGGTTTCTCGGTCTATTGGGCCGTCAAGGATGACTCGCCCATCAAGACGATCGCCGATCTCAAGGGCAAAACGGTCGGCATTTCCGTGATCGGTGGCGGCACGCAAGGGCCATTCAACCTGCTCTTGAAGCAGAATGGCGTCGATCCGGCCAAGGACATCAAGCTGGTCGAGGTCGGCTTTGCAGTTTCCGAGGACGCGCTGCGCCAAGGCCGCGTCGATGCGGTCAACATGAACCAGCCGTTTGCCGCACGCGCGGAGGCCAAGGGCGGCACAAGGAAGCTGTTCTCGCTGTCCCAGGCCATGCCGAACATCGTGCACATCCTGGAAGCCTGCCGTGCCGATTTCGTCGACAAGAATCCGCAACTGGTCAAAGCCTATGTTCGCGACATCACGTCAGGCATGAAGAAGGCGCTGGCGAACCGCGAAGAGACCCTCAAGGTGGTCAATGAAGTTCTGAAGGCGCCTGTTCCGGTGCTTGAGACTTACCTGCTCAAAGACAACGATTTCGGTCGCGATCCAGGCGCAGCACCAAACTTCCCAGCGATCCAGAAGATGCTGGATATCTATGCGGAGACAGGAATGCTGCCGAAACTGGATGTCGCACAATTCAAGCACCCGACCATCGTTGCACCGCTGCAATAAGGGGCCTGGCGGGCTGCCCAGACGAGGAGACCGCAGCGTTCCGGATCATCCGGGACGCTGAATGAAGAAGATGCACATATGAAGAAGTTGCGATCACGCGTCACCACAAACGGGCTTGACCGGGCCCCGCATCGTGCATTCATGCGCGCCATGGGGCTGGACGACGCTGCGATCGCCAAGCCGATGGTAGGCATCGTCAGCATGAAGGGCGAGCAGACGCCCTGCAACATGACCCACGATTTCCAGGTCGCCGCGGCCAAGACAGGCATCGAGGAAGCCGGCGGCACACCGCGCGAATTCTCGACCGTCTCGGTTTCCGACGGCATCAGCATGAACCACGAGGGGATGAAGTTCTCCCTGTTCTCGCGGGAGCTGATCGCCGATTCGATCGAAGCCGTCGTGCATGGACTGGCCTACGATGCGCTGATCGGGTACGGCGGATGCGACAAGACGCTTCCCGGCGTGATGATGGGCATGGTTCGCTGCAACGTGCCGTCCATTTTCATCTATGGCGGCAGCTCGCTGCCGGGCCGCGTGGACGGTCGAACGTTGACGGTGCTGGACTCCTATGAGGCCGTCGGCAGCTTCATGACCGGTGAGATCGACGGCGCTACGCTCGAGCGGATCGAGCGCGCCTGCTTGCCGACGATCGGCGCGTGCGCCGGCCAGTTCACCGCGAATACCATGGGAATGGTGTCGGAGGCGATGGGCCTGACCATTCCAAACGTTTCGATGGTGCCCGGTGTCTACGCTGAGCGTGCGCAGATCTCGCGGCGTGCCGGACGGCTGATCATGGAGATGCTGGGGCGTGGTGGACCGCTGCCGCGCGATATCGTGACGCGCAAGTCCCTGGAGAACGGCGCGGCGATCGTGGCCGCGACGGGCGGCTCGACTAACGCCGCGTTGCACCTTCCTGCCATCGCGAACGAGGCCGGCATTGCATTCGCGATCGACGATGTGGGCGAGGTATTTGCCAGGACGCCGCTGATCGGAAATCTGCGGCCAGGGGGCAAATACACGGCGAAAGATGTCTACGACATCGGCGGCGCGGCGGTGGTCATCCGCGAGCTGATCCAGAGCGGGCATATCGATGGCAGCTGCATCACCATCACGGGCCGAACGCTTGCCGAAGAATATGATGCGGCCAATGCTCCCGATGGCGTGGTCGTTTACGCGTCTCGTGCGCCTATCATGCCAGATGGGGGCGTTGCAGTTCTGAAGGGCAACCTCTGTCCGGACGGTGCGGTGATCAAGGTTGCCGGTTTGAAGAGCCAGTTCTTCGAGGGCGTCGCGCGTGTTTTCGAGGATGAGGAAGCCTGCGTCAAAGCGGTTCGCGACCGCAGCTACAAGGCGGGCGAGGTCCTCGTGATCCGCAACGAAGGGCCGGTCGGCGGCCCCGGCATGCGTGAGATGCTCGGCGTCACCGCGCTGATCTACGGACAGGGCATGGGCGAAAAAGTTGCCCTGATCACCGACGGGCGGTTCTCGGGGGCGACCCGCGGCATGTGCATCGGCTACGTGTCTCCCGAGGCGTTTGTTGGCGGTCCATTGGCGCTTGTTCGCGACGGCGACAGGATCCGGATCGATGCCGCAAATCGGCGGATGGACGTGCTGCTCGACGAGCAGGAGTTCACCGCGCGGCGGCGCGATTGGAAGCAACGCCCGCCGCGTCACCGTGCAGGTGCGCTCGCAAAATATGCGCGGCTGGTCGGCCAAGCGCCGGGCGGAGCCGTTACGCATGAAGGCCCGGCAGAATGGCCGTGGTTCGAATGACGCACCGCACGTGTGCGAAGGCGAAGGCCTGTCTGGCAGGTTTCTTGCTAAGCTCGTGCTGCTGAATGTTCGCGCGAGTGAGACGAGATACGGGATGACGGTAGTGGCTGCGAGATCGAGCGAATGGATGAGACCGGTGACATCACAAGAGCCGGCTTCCGCAATCATCGAGATCGATCGCGTCTCGCAGGTCTTTCAGACCTCGGCGCGCAAGGATCATTTGGCGCTGTCGGATATCTCGCTGACGATCGAGGAGGGCGCCTTCGTCTCAATTCTCGGTCCGTCCGGCTGCGGCAAGTCGACACTGCTCTATATCGTTGGCGGCTTTGTCAGCCCGACCAGCGGCATGGCGAAGATCAAGGGACATGCGATTACCGGGCCCGGTCCGGATCGCGGACCTGTGTTCCAGGAGTTCGCCCTGTTTCCCTGGAAGACCGTGCTGGGCAATGTGATGTATGGCCCACGCCAGCAAGGTGTGCGCACCGCCGAGGCCGAAGCGCAGAGCCGGGCCCTGATCGAGATGGTCGGCCTCAAGGGCTACGAGAACTTCTATCCGAAAGAGCTTTCTGGCGGCATGAAGCAGCGCGTCGCGCTGGCACGAACGCTCGCCTATCATCCCGAAGTTCTGCTGATGGACGAGCCGTTCGGTGCGCTCGACGCGCACACCCGGACGCGCCTGCAGAACGATCTTCTGACCATCTGGGAGCGCGACCGCAAGACGGTGCTGTTCGTCACTCATTCGGTCGATGAGGCCGTCTTCCTCTCGGACAAGGTCGTCATGATGTCGAAATCACCCGGGCGAATCCGGCAAGTCATCGACATCGATCTGCCGCGGCCGCGCCGCCGCAACGAGTTGTTGCTCGACCCGCGCTATCAGAAGTACGTCGTCGATATCGAGCGCATGTTCGATGAGAGCGACGAAGCCGGGCCTGTCTCATGATGACACCAGCTGCGTTGATCAAGAGGGCTGCTCCGGTGCTGGCCTGCATCGGATTGCTCGCGGTGTGGCAGGTCGCCTCAGTCGCACTGAAGAACGACAGCTTCCCGACGGTGATTGAGGCGGTCCGGGCAATTCCGGACATTCTCGGCGACAAGGAATCCCTGCTCAACATCCTTGCTTCGCTTCGCCGCATGGCGATCGGGTTCGGTGTAGCGGTGCTGGTTTCGATTCCACTGGGGCTGTTGATGGGACGCAGCCGGGGCGTCGCGGCCTTCTTCAATCCGCTCCTGATGGTGATTTATCCGGTGCCGAAGGCCGCCTTGATGCCGATTATCATGCTTTGGCTGGGCGTTGGAGACGTCACCAAGACACTGGTGATCTTTCTGGGCGTCAGCCTTCCCGTGATCTACCACAGCTTCGAGGGTGCCAAGGCGGTCGAGGAGAAGATGCTTTGGTCGGGTGCCGCGATGGGGCTTTCGCCCGCACAACGCCTAGTGCGGATCGTGCTGCCCGCGGCGCTGCCGGAAATTCTGACCGGGTGCCGCACAGGATTGGTGCTGGCGCTGATCACGATGATCACCAGTGAGATGATCGCCCGTCAATCGGGCGCCGGCAATATCCTGTTCAATGCGCTCGACATGGGCCAATACGACACCGTCTTTGCGATGATCATCATCGTGGGGGCGATGGGAATTTTCCTCGACGCGCTTTTCGAAAGGGCTCGTGCCAGACTTGTGCGTTGGTCCGAACCGCAGTTCGACATGCCGCTGAGCTTCTCATGATGTCGCGCTTTTTCTCCCCAAACGTCTTTCTTGGGATTGCCCCGATCGTGCTGGTGATCGCGGTATGGCAGGGCTTGGTGTCATTCGGCTTTGCGCCCGCGGTCTTGCTGCCGCCGCCGGGGTTCGTCTTCGGCCGGCTGCTTCAGCAGCTCGTGACGTTCGCGTTTCAGCAGGAGATCGCGGCAACGCTGATCCGGCTGTTTGCGGGGTTCGCGATTGCGGTCGTGCTAGGCGTGAGCATCGGTATCGCGGCTGCCGCCAACCCCGCGATCAACGCCGTGGTCCGTCCTATCGTCCGCGTATTGGCGCCGTTGCCCAAGGTTGCCCTCTATCCGGCGCTCCTGCTCCTGCTCGGGTTCGGCCACGGATCGAAGATCACGTTGGTCGCCGCGGATGCCTTGTTTCCCATTCTGCTCTCCACCTATTACGGTGCATCGACCGTCGAGCAGAAGCTGATCTGGTCGGCCATGGCGGCCGGAACGCCGCGCTATGAAATCCTCTTCAAAGTGGTGCTGCCTGCCGCGATGCCGTCGATCCTGACGGGATGCCGGATCGGCCTTGTCATTTCCTGCATCGTGGTGTTTCTGGCCGAGATGATCACGTCGACGGACGGATTGGGGCACGCGCTGGTGACGGCGGCCCGAACCTTCCAGGCCGTCGATATGTTCGTGCCATTGATCACGATCTCGCTGCTGGGGCTGATCCTGAACGGCCTGCTGGGAGCGCTGCGCTTGTACTTGCTCCGGGGCTTCCCTGAAGCGTAACAAACAAGAACTCTGAAGACCGGGAGAGAACCATGCTGGCCGATCGCATCGAGGCAAAATGGATTGATGCATTCTGCGAGATATTCGAGCGATGTGCCGTCAAGGCCGGAGATACCGCGGCGATCCTCTCGGAAACCCAGTCGCGTGCGTTGAACGTGCATCTGGCGGAGCTTGCCCTGCTGCGAATGGGAGCGCGGCCGTTTCATGTGGTGATGCCGACGCCGCGTAACCGGAATATCGTTCCGGTTCGTTCGACGGGCGCGAGCGAGGCGATCCAGCGCCTTGGACCGGTGATCAGCGCATTGCAGCAGGCCGGTTTCGTGGTGGATTGCACCATCGAGGGTCTGATGCACGCGGTGGAGACGCCTGAGATCCTCAAAGCCGGCGCGCGGATCCTGGTGATCTCCAACGAGCATCCCGAGGCGCTGGAGCGCATGGTGCCGGATCCCGCGCTCGAGAAGCGTGTTCGCGCCGCGGCGAAGATGCTACGCGGGACCAAGCGGATGCGGGTGACGTCGAAGGCCGGAACGGCGCTCGACATCGACATGGTCGGCGCCTCCACGGTCGGTGTGTGGGGCTGGACCGACAAACCCGGCACCCTGGCGCATTGGCCCGGCGGAATCGTCGTCAGCTTCCCCAAGAGCGGAACCATCAACGGTACGCTGGTGATGGCACCCGGCGACATCAACCTCACTTTCAAGCGCTACCTGACGTCTCCTGTGAAGATGACGTTGAAGGACGACTATGTCGTCGAGCTGGAAGGCGAGGGCACGGATGCTGCGATGATGCGTGCCTATCTCGCCGCCTGGGGCGATCGCGAAGCCTACGCCGTGTCGCATGTCGGCTTCGGCATGAATCCGGGCGCGCGCTATGAGGCGCTGTCGATGTACGACCAGCGCGACACCAACGGCACCGAGATTCGGGCCGTCTCCGGCAATTTCCTGTTCTCGACCGGCGCGAATGAATTCGCAGGGCGCTACACGGCAGGACATTTCGACCTGCCGATGATGGGAATGACGATCGAGCTCGACGGCGTTGCGGTGGTCCGGGAGGGCGTGCTCCAGGACGTCTTCGGCTAGTTGCGGTCGAGCACCGGGGGGCGCGCCAGTCCGAAATGCCGGAGCAGGTCTACCATGGCCTGGAGCCGCTTCGCGCGATAGGCGTCGATGTCGAGCTCGGAATAATCGAGAAAACCTGCGCCCGTGCGCAGGCCGATCCGGCCTTCATGCATGTTGCGTGAAATGACGTCCGGTGCCCGATAGCGCTCGCTGCCGAGCGCGCCTTCCAGATACCTGCTTGCGTAGTAGAGGATGTCGCCGCCGCCCCAGTCGATGAATTCGAGCAGCCCGAGCACGGCGTAGCGGAAGCCGAAGCCGTAGCGGATCGCCTTGTCGATCTCCTCAGCGCTGGCGACGCCTTCCTCGACCATGCGCGCGGCCTCGTTCATTGCCAGCGCCTGGATGCGGGGGACGATGAAACCCGGTGTGGCGGCGCAGACCACCGGTACCTTGCCGATGCCCTCGAGCAATGCCTTGACATCGTCGATGACGGCCGGATCGGTGGCCTTGCCGGGCGAGATTTCGACCAGCGGAATCAAATAGGCCGGATTGAGCCAATGCACATTGAGGAAGCGGCGAGGGTTCACGATCGCGCCGGAGAGATCGTCGACGAGGATTGTCGATGTCGTCGATGCAATGATCGTATCCGGGCCGACTTGGCTTGACGCTGCCGCCAATACCTCGCGCTTGAGCTCGACCATCTCGGGTACGCCTTCGAAGACCATGCCGGCCTCGGCCAGTGCCGCATCGCGTCCGGCGGCCGCGACGACCGAGACGCGCGCGATGAGCGGATCGACATCCGCCTCGGCCAAGAGCCCCAGCTTCGAAAGGCTGGCGAAAGTCTTGCTGACTTCACCGAGCGCGTCCGTTTCCAGCCTGGTGAAATCCTCCGCGGAACGCGCCTTGATATCGATCATCGTGACCCTGTGTCCCGCATAGGCGAAGGCAACGGCGATGCCCCGGCCCATGCGGCCAGCGCCGAGACAGGCGATATTGATGCGATTGGTCATCGATCAGAATCCGTTACGAAGCAGCGTCTGTAGTTCAGCCCTGCTGAGATCGCCAAGCCCGAGCGTCTCGAGCGTCCGGCCACCTCGCGCAAAATCCTCGCCGCAGATCGCGCCGCCGATCGACAGGAACGCCTTGGCCAGCGGTGTGGCCACTCCCCCGAGGCCGGCGACGGAAACTAGCAGGGACAGCCCGAGCCGCAGATCCTCGCGCATGTAGCGGTGCTCGCTCAGCACGATCCGTTCGCGCCAGTCGCCGGAATCGGTCAGACGGTCGTGCGAGCCGCGGCCGTACATCCAGATCTCGCCTTCTTTCGCGTAGTGATGAGCGAGCGGGAAATGCGGTGCGCCGTAGCCGAGCGCCTCCCGCACGGCGATCCGCTCGGCGTCGAGCGCGTCGGTGACCCGCCGGATCGCGGCTTGCGTGCCTTCCTTGTGAATGTCCCAACGTTCGAAATGTTCGATCGGGCCGGCGTTCATCACGATCAGTGGCGGATGGATGATGGGTCCTGCATTCATGAGCGCTCCGGACAGCGCGTCTCCACATGGCTCGATCACGCCCGGGAAAGCGCGTCCGATGACATCGAGCGCGTGGGGAGCCTGGTCGAGCGGGAATACGCCCACTGGCAATCGCTTGGCGCGGATGGTGGTCGCGACCTCGAATGGCCCGTGCTTGCGGGTGAGCCACGGCAGCGTGCCGGTCTCCGCAAAGCTTGCCTTGGCGTGATTACCGGCATCCCGCGCCGCCTGGGCGAAGATCATCGAGCCGAATGTCGCCGGCGGCAGAAACACGACGTGGCCGTCTCGCAGATGCGGGGCGAGCAGGCGGGCGATATCCGGCTGTGCGAAGGCAGGGGCGGGGCACAGGATCAGCTCCGTGCCGTTGACGGCTTCGGCGATATCGGTCGTGACCAGCGCGAGCTTCACCTCGTGGCGGCCGTTGTGATCCTTGACCGTGATGCGCGCGCCCGCGGCACGATGTGCCGCGACCTGATCGGCATCGCGGCGCCACAGCCGCACCTCATGTCCCGACAGTGCAAAATCGCCCGCGGCCGCGAAAGAGCCGTTCCCCCCACCCAGAACCGCAATCTTCAAGATGCTTCTCCTTGCGTGCGGGACTGCGTATCAAGCTGCTTCAGCAGGAAATGCTGGACCTTGCCGAGCGCCGTCCGCGGCAGATCGGTGACGAACACGATCTCGCGCGGAACCTTATAGCGCGCGAGTTGCGCCTGAAGATGCGCCCTCAATTCGTCCGCCTCGAGCCGGCAGCCGGATTTCGCAATGACATAGGCGATCGGCACCTCGTCCCAGCGCGGATCGGGCCGGCCGATCACGGCGCATTCGCTGACATCAGGATGTTCGAGCAGGACGCGCTCGACCTCGGCCGGGTAGACGTTTTCCCCGCCGGATATGATCATGTTCTTCTTGCGGTCGCGGACCCAGAAATAACCGTCGGAATCACACAGGCCGATATCGCCGGTACGATACCAGCCATCGTGCAGCGCGTCGCGCGTTGCGGCCTCGTTGCCCCAATATTCAAAGAACACGTTGGGCCCGCGCACCGCGATCTCGCCCGGCGTGCCCGCCGGCATCTCATTGCCAGCCTGATCGATCACTTTGGCTTCACAGCACAGGCCGGCAAGGCCGGTCGATCCCGCGCGCGAAAGATCGCCGCCGAGCCTTGTGTAGATTGCGATCGGGCAGGTCTCGGTCGAGCCGTAGACCTGAAGCACCGGGACATCGCGTGCGACAAAACGCTCGATCAGGTGTGGAGGCACGATGGTCGAGCCTGTTGCGACGGCCTTGAGCGACGAAAGATCGGCGGTCGCCCAGGCGGGATGCTCGCTCACCGCCTGGATGATCGCAGGCACCAGCACCGTGAGTGTCGGCCGCTCCTGTTCGATGGCCGCAAGCGCGGTATCCGGCGCAAAGCGCGCATGGATCGTGACCGTCGCGCCCAGTTGGAGCGCCGGCGTCGTCTGGATGTTGAGGCCGCCGACGTGGAAGAACGGCAGCACGGTCAGCACGTGGTCGTCGGACGTCATGTTGTGCATGTGCTGGCTCATGACGCCGTTCCAGAACAGCGCCTCCTGGCGCAGTACCGCGCCTTTCGGGCGCCCGGTCGTCCCCGACGTGTAGACGATCAGCAGCGGACACGAGAGATCGGTGTGCGGGTTTCGGCTGGTGCCGTCGCTCCTGGCCAGCAGGCCTTCGAATGTTGTGCCGCCGGGCGGTGCGAAGTCGAGGCCGACGACGGCAGTCCCCGGTGCGGACTGCGCGAGCGTGGAAAGAAGTCCCTCAAAGGCTTGCTCAAGCACGAGAACCTTGGCGCCGGCATCGCTGAGAATGAACAGCTGCTCGGCGATAGCCAGCCGCCAGTTCAGTGGCACCAGGATAGCCCCGAGCCGCGCGCACGCATAGAGCAGCACCAGATAATCGGGCCGGTTCAGGCTCAGAATCGCGACGCGGTCGCCGCGGCCGACACCAAGCTCCTGCTTCAAGGCGGTTGCTGTCCGTTCGATGCGTGCGGCGAATGCCGCATAGCTCCGCCGCGTCCCTTCGAAGGAAATAGCCGTCTTGTCTGGAGCGAACGCCGCATTGCGGTCTATCAGGCTGCAGAGGTCCACCGTCAGTCGTCCGTTTCACCGGCCTCGTACAGCGCTTCGCGCCCGATCCGGTCGAGGCAGAGCTCGGCGGTCCAGGGCAGCATCAGCGAGCCGCAGCGGCTGTCCCGATAGATCCGTTCGAGCGGCAGCGACCTGAGCATGGCCTGACCGCCGCAGGTGCGGATCGCGAGTGCGGCGAGCTCATTGGCGCCTTCCATCACCGAATATTGCGCGGCATAGGCCCGGAGCACCTGCTCCTTGCTCGGATTGGCGCAGGCTTCGGTGACGGCCTGGAACCAGATCCCCTTGATCTGCTCCAGCTTGATCTGCATCTGCGCGACCGCGATCTGCTTGGTCGGGTACATCCGCCGCTTGACCGGCGGCATGCCCGGAACCTCGCCGCGCAAGTAGCGCACGGTGAAGTCATAGGCGGCTTGTGCCAGGCCCATATAGGTCGGCGACAGCGTCAGGAACATGTGCGGCCAGCGCTGAGCTGCCTGGAAATAGACGCCGCGCGGCATCAGCGCGGACTCCTCCGGCACGAAAACGTCCTTGAACAGAAGCGTCCGCGAGACCGTGCCCCGCATGCCGAGCGGATCCCAGTCGCCGACGACAGAGACCCCTTCCGACTTGGCGGGGATGGCGAGGTAAAGCGTGTTGCGGCGCGAGGCCTTCTCGCCTTCTTCGATCTCGGTGCAAAGCACGCCGTAATAGTCGGCGTGGCCGGAGAGCGAGGCAAAGATCTTCTTGCCGTTGACGATCCAGCCCCCTGCAACCGGCTTCGCTTCCGTGCCAAACGCGACACCGCCGGCCGCCGCCGCGCCACCTTCAGAGAAGGGTTGCGAGTAGATCGCACCCTGCTCGACGATGCGCTTGTAGTGAACCGCGCGCCGCCGCTCATGCTCCGCGCGCGTCTCTACATCCATGTCGAGATCGTCGGCGAGGGGGCCCGACCACAGGGTCGAGCAGACATGCATGTTCCAGGTGAGGGCGGTCGCGCCACAATAGCGGCCGATCTCGGCGGCGGCCAAGGCATAGGTCTGGTAGTTCGCGCCAAGTCCTCCGTGCTTCTTGGGGACTGCGATGCCGAGCAGCCCGACGCGATGCAGGTCGCGATAGTTTTCGGTCGGGAAGATCGCTTCGCGATCATAGGTCGCGGCGCGGCCGGCAAAGACGCTCTGGCCGATCTCGCGGGCGCGCGCAATGATGCCGGCTTGCTCCTCGCTCAGGCGGAAGGCAACAGGATCGAAGATCGGCGCATCCAGCGCGATCTTGTTGGTCGTGCCAATCGTCTTGCTGACTTGCATGGTCATCGCGCAGTTACCTTAGGCTTTGGTCGCGAGTGAGTTAAGAAACCGGCCGAGAGCTTCGTCAAAGGCGGCGGGGCGTTCGAGATTGGCGAGATGGCCTACGCCGGCGAGCTCGACATATTCAGCCCCAGGGATATAGGTCGCCGTCTTTGCCATCATCGGCGCAGGCGCGTTGTTGTCCCTGGAGCCGGACAGCAGCAGTGTTGGGAGAGAAATATCCCGAAGCGTGCTGCGCTGATCGAAGCCGATGAGAGCCAGCATCATGGCGCGATAGCTTGCCTCGGGCACGCTTCCCATGCATTCGCGGGCAAGCTCCATCCCGTTCGGATCGGGGTCGTCGCCGACGAGCTCCTTCACCAGCGTTGGCGCCAGCGACTTCATGGTCTCCCCGCGATCGAGCGGCCCGAGCCGTGCCGCGATGAATGATTTCTGCCAATCGCCGTCAGCCTTGCCGAAGGCAGGGCTGGTCTGCGCCAGCACGACCGCGCGTGCCAGTTTGGGGGACTGCACCAGCCACTTCTGGACGATCATGCCGCCGATGGAATGGCCGACCAGAATGGGCTTGGCCGCGCCAAGCTGCTCGATGAATTGCTGAAGTGCATCAGCCAGGGCAGCGATGCTGACGCTGGCGAGCGGCGCCGATCCGCCATAGCCCGGCATATCCCACGCGATCGCGCGGAAGCGGTCGCCGAATGTGGCAAGTTGCCGCCTCCAACTTCGCGCCGCGCCGCCAATGCCATGCAGGAAAATCAGGGGTATCGCGCCGGGATCGCCCGCAGCTTCATAGGCGAAGCGTCCGTCCTTTGTTATCATTGGCGCAGGCTGCGACACGCGACATCCTTTTGCTTGGCCCTTCGATGCTAACAGGCCTGTGGGGGATGGGAAGAGATAATTTTATACTTAAAGCAATTTCCGGGCCGCTTCTGTGCGGCGATGTTCGGGAGGCGAGCGCCGGCTTCGTTGCAAAAATTTGAAGGTTAAAATATATCGGAAGAACGACCACGAGATCCGAGGGGAGACAGCGCATGTCCGGATTGCCGCACTCGCCGCACGCGCTGGTGACCGGCGGCGGCCGCGGCATCGGCCGCGCGATCGCTGCTTCTCTCGTCGGCGCTGGCGCGACCGTGACCGTGCTTGGCCGGAGCGCGGCGGTTCTCGAGGAGGCAGTCAATGCGGGTGCGGCGCACTTTGCGGCCGTCGCTGATGTGTCGAACGAAGCGTCCCTGAAAGCTGCCATTGCCGGAGCGAGTGCGCGCAAGCCGATCGACATCCTGATTGCCAATGCGGGCAGCGCTGAATCGGCGCCGTTCGCGAAATCGGATGCCGCCCTTTTTGCGCGCATGATGGATGTCAATTTCATGGGCGTCGTGCATGCCGTCCAGGCTGTGCTGCCGGGCATGAAGGATCGCCCCTATGGCCGTATCGTCGCGGTCGCGTCGACGGCCGGGCTCAAGGGCTATGCCTATGTCAGCGCGTATGCTGCTGCAAAGCACGCGGCAGTCGGTCTCGTGCGTTCGCTCGCCCTCGAGATGGCTGGAAGCAATGTGACCGTGAATGCGGTGTGTCCCGGCTTCACCGACACCGATCTCGTCGCAAGCAGCATCGAGAACATCATGAAGAAGACGGGGCGGACGCGCGAGCAAGCCATTGCAGAACTCGCGAAACACAATCCGCAAGGACGCCTGATCACGCCGCAGGAAGTGGCAGACACGGTTCTCTGGCTGTGCGGTGAAGGCGCGAGCGCAATCACCGGGCAGGCGATTGCGGTGGCCGGGGGCGAGGTCTAGCGTGCCTGGTGCAGTCGGGGAACAAGGAAGCCAAGGAGATCGCATGAGCAGACCCGCCAATCCCGTCACCGTGCCGCTTGCAGACTACTCGCCGCAGCATTTCGTGCTGGCTGTGGTCGACGGTGTTGCGACGGTCACGCTCAATCGCCCCGAACGAAAGAATCCGCTGACGTTCGAAAGCTATCGGGAGCTGACCGATTTCTTCCGTGCCTGCGCCTTCGACGATGCGGTCAAATCCATCGTCGTTACCGGTGCCGGCGGCAATTTCTCGTCCGGCGGCGACGTGTTCGAGATCATCGGCCCGCTCGTGAAGATGGATACCAAGGGGTTGACTGCCTTCACGCGGATGACCGGCGACCTCGTCAAGGCGATGCGGGCCTGTCCGCAGCCGATCGTGGCCGCGGTCGAGGGCATCTGTGCCGGAGCCGGGGCGATCATCGCCATGGCATCCGACATGCGCCTTGCGGCGAGCGGGGCCAAGGTGGCGTTCCTGTTCAACAAGGTGGGGCTGGCCGGCTGCGACATGGGTGCCTGCGCAATCCTGCCGCGGATCATCGGGCAGTCGCGCGCCTCCGAGCTGCTCTACACCGGCCGGTTCATGACCGCGGAAGAGGGCGAGCGCTGGGGCTTCTTCAGCCGCATCGTCACGCCGGAGCAGGTGCTGCCTCAGGCTCAAATTCTGGCGAAGCAGATCGCGGATGGGCCGACTTTCGCCAACACCATGACCAAGCGGATGCTGGCCATGGAATGGGCGATGTCGGTGGAGGAGGCGATCGAGGCGGAGGCCGTTGCCCAAGCGTTGTGCATGACCACGGCGGATTTCGAGCGCGCCTTCGAGGCTTTCGCCAACAAGGTCAAGCCGGTATTCAGGGGCGACTAGACCGATAGCCTTGACGGCGTCCACGCCAGCAACGAGGACTTGCGCCAAATTATTTTAGGCTTAAAATAGTTTCCATGGCCGGGTGAATTGGCGAGGCTCCCATGAAAGTCGCGATCATCGGTGGCGGACCTGCGGGTCTTTATGCGGCGATCCTGCTGAAGAAGCAGCGGCCAAGCGCCGACATCGCCGTGTATGAGCGCAATCGCGCCGACGACACCTTCGGCTTCGGCGTGGTGTTCTCGGATGCGACACTCGACAATTTCGAGAAGCACGATCTTCCGAGCTATCGCCGCATCACCCAGGAGTTCGCCTACTGGGATGACATCGCCGTGCATTTCCGCGGCACGGTGCACCGGGTGGGCGGCAACGGCTTTTGCGGCTGCTCGCGACGCAAGCTGCTTCTGATCCTTCAGGAGCGCGCTCGCGAGCTAGGCGTCGTCTTGCATTTCGAGGTGGACATCGACGATGAATCCCGCTTCGCCGATGCCGATCTCATCCTCATCGCCGACGGCATCAACAGCCGTTTTCGCGAGAAATACGTCGACCATTTCCAGCCGGAGGTCGACATCCGCTCCAACAAATTCGCCTGGATGGGCTCGACCAGGCCGCTCGATGCCTTCACCTTCATCTTCCAGGAGACCGAGTGGGGGCCGTTCATCGCCCATGCCTATCAGTATGAGGTCGGGCATTCGACCTGGATCTTCGAGACCGATCCGGAGACGTTCGAGCGGGCGGGACTGACAGGGCTGGACGAAGCTCAATCCGCCGCGCGGATGGCAGACATCTTCGGCTGGTTCCTCGGCGAGCATCGATTGCTGACCAACCGCTCGATGTGGCGCAACTTCCCCATGATCCGCAGCAAGCGCTGGGTCAAGGACAACATGGTCCTGCTCGGCGACGCCAAGGCGAGCGCGCATTTCTCGGTCGGCTCGGGCACCAAGCTCGCGATGGAAGACGCGATCGCGCTGGCCGAAGCGATGGAGAAGGCGCCCAGCATCGAGGCGGCGCTGGAAATTTATGAGCACGGCCGCCGCGAGGAGGTCGAGAAGACCCAGCATGCCGCCGACGTTTCGCTGGTCTGGTTCGAGCATGTCGACCGCTTCTGGGATTTCGATCCGGTGCAGTTCGCCTTCGGCGTCATGACGCGGTCGAAGGCGATCACCTATGACAATCTGAAACTCCGCGCCCCGGATTTCGTGGCGGAGGTCGAAAAATCGTTTGCCAGGCAGGTGCGCAGCAGCGGCTTCGATGTCGACACCGATCGGCCGATCGTGCCGCTGTTCCAGCCGTTCCGCCTGCGTGAGATGGAGATCGCCAACCGCGCCGTGATGTCGCCGATGTGCATGTATTCGGCGAAGGAAGGTGTGCCGACAGACTTCCACCTCGTGCATTACGGTTCGCGAGCGATCGGCGGTGCCGGATTGATCTTCACGGAGATGACCTGTGTCAGCCGCGACGCCCGGATCACTCCCGGCTGCGCCGGCCTGTGGAACGACGAGCAGGAAGCCGCATGGCGGCGCATCGTTGATTTCGTCCACGGCAACTCGGCCGCAAAAATCTGCCTTCAATTGGGCCACGCTGGGCGCAAGGGCGCAACCAAGCTGATGTGGGACGGTATGGATCGCCCCCTGGAACAGGGCGGCTGGGAAGTCTTTTCGGCATCGCCGCTGCCCTATTTCCCCGACAGCCAGGTGCCGCGCGAGCTTGACCGTGCCGGAATGAATGCGGTGAGAGACGCTTTCGTCGCGGCGGCCGAGCGCGGCGAGCGCTGCGGCTTCGACATGCTCGAATTGCACTGCGCCCACGGCTATCTGCTCGCCAGCTTCATCTCGCCGCTGACCAATACGCGCACGGACGAATATGGCGGCTCGCTCGCCAACCGGCTGCGTTTTCCGCTCGAGGTCTTCGAGGCGCTACGCGCAGTGTGGCCGTCGCACAAGCCGATGTCGGTGCGCATCTCCGCAACCGATTGGGCTGACGGAGGCATCACCGGGGATGATGCCGTCGCCATCGCGCGCGCTTTTACCGAGGCGGGCGTCGATCTCGTCGACGTCTCGACCGGCCAGACGGTGCGCGATGCGCAGCCGGTCTACGGGCGCATGTTCCAGACGCCGTTCTCCGATCAGGTCCGCAACGAGGCGCGGGTAGCCACCATGTGCGTCGGCAACATCACCACGGCGGACCAGGCCAATACCATTTTGGCCGCTGGCCGCGCGGATCTCGTCGCGCTCGGCCGTCCGCATCTCGTCGATCCCTTCTTCACCATGAAGGCGGCGGCCTGGTACGGGGCCGACGACGCATTCTGCCCGCCGCAATATCTGCCCGGAAAAGATCAGATTTTCCGCAACAGCGTGCGCGACCGGCAGGATCTGGAGGAGCTGAGAATTAAGGCTAAGCCCAAGACCCGGGCCGAGCTCAAGGCGGAGGCGACAAAGCCGCTTGCGGCGGAGTGACCGCCCGTGCGACGTTAACCCATTGCCTGTGTTTCGAGTGGAGTTAGGGCGATGAAGGCGATTATCGTCGGCGGCGGTATCGGTGGTCTCACGACGGCGTTGATGTTCCGCTCGCGGGGCCTGGATTGCGAGATCTACGAGCAGGCCGACACCGTCCGCGAACTCGGCGTCGGCATCAACACGCTGCCGCATGCCATGCGCGAGTTGGCCGGGCTCGGCCTGTTGCAGAGGCTGGACGACGTCGCGATCCGCACGGATCAGCTCTATTACCTCAACCGCCACGGCCAGGAAGTCTGGCGCGAAGCCCGCGGCATCGACGCCGGTCACGATGTGCCGCAATTCTCGATCCATCGTGGGCGCCTTCAGGGCGTCATCCATCGTGCCGTCGAGGAACGGCTCGGGCCGGACGCAATTCACACCGGCTGCCGGCTTGGTGCCTTCACGCAGGATGAGGGCGGCGTCACCGCTTACTTCTTCGATCGTGCCGGCACGCACGTCCGCACCGCGCGTGGGGATATCCTGATTGGCGCCGACGGCATCCACTCACGCGTCCGCGAGACGCTGTTCCCGAACGAGGGGCCGCCGTGCTGGAACGGCTTGATGCTGTGGCGCGGCGCCCGCGATTGGCCGCTGTTCCTCACCGGCAAATCGATGATCGTGGCCGGCGGTCTCAATGCCAAGGTGGTGATCTATCCGATCGCGGAAGGATCGAGCCCGGCAAGCCGCCTCACCAATTGGGCGGTGCTGGTCAAAGTGGGCGAGGGCAATGCACCGCCGCCGCGGAAAGAAGACTGGTCGCGGCCGGGGCGGCGCGAGGAACTGATGCCGCATGTGGCACTTTTCTCGGTGCCCTATATCGACGTGAAGAGCCTGATCTCGGCAACGCCCGAATTTTACGAATATCCGACCTGCGACCGCGATCCCTTGCCCTATTGGTCGTCGGGCCGGGTCACGCTGCTCGGCGACGCCGCGCATCCGATGTATCCGGTGGGGTCGAACGGCGCCTCGCAGGCGATCCTCGATGCGCGCTGCCTTGCGGACGCGCTGGTGCGCGCCGAACATCCGCGTCAGGCGCTGCTCGAATATGAAAAGAAGCGCCTGCCCATGACGGCCGAGATCGTCCGCTCCAACCGGCGCGGCGGTCCTGAAGGCGTCATCGACGCCGTCGAGCAGCTCGCGCCTGACGGTTTCGACAATGTCGACAACGTCCTGAGCTATTCCCAGCGCGAGGCGATCGTGCGTGGCTACGCTACCAAGGCCGGCTTTGCCGCCGTCCCGGGACTTGCGGCGGTACGCGCCTAAGACACGCTGCTAGCCGCCGGGCGGCGGCAGGAAGTGGATGTTGAACTCGGCGGCCAGCGCCACCACGTCCTCGGGCTTCTGCTCCTTCATGTTGTGAAGGCCCCAGAACAAGTCGAACAGCTTGCGGCTCGGGGAGACCCAGAACAGCACTTTTGCGGTCTGCTCCGACTTGTTGAAGATGCCGTGAGGCACGCCCATGCCGAGCCGGATCAGATCGCCGGCGCTCGCCTGCGACTCCGAATTGCCGAGCACGAAATCGAGCTTGCCCTCCAGCATGTAGAGATACTCATCCTGATCGGGATGAATGTGCGGCGGCACAAACGTGCCCGGCGGAAGTGTCGCATGCCAGGAGAAGCTGTGCTCGGCGTAGCTCTTCGGCACATAGGTCTGGCCGAGGATGTTCCAGGAAATGCCCTGGATGCCCTCATTCGCCCGGGTGATGCCGGTGATTTCGCTCTTCATTTTAGTCCTCCCGTAACGCGATGCGCGGCCTTAGTTCGCCGCCTTGCAGTCCTTGGCATAGCGGTCGCCGTAATTCTCGAAGACCTTCTGGACGATCTCGGTCTGGAACTTGCCGTCCGGACGCTTGGCGACTTTGGTCAGGTAGAAATCCTGGATGGGATAGCCGTTGGTGTTGAACTTGAAGGTGCCGCGCAGCGAGGTGAAGTCGGCCTTCTTGAGCGCCGCCCGAACGGCGTCCTTGTTCGATAGATCGCCCTTCACCGCCTTGACCGCGCTGTCGATCAGCATCGCAGCGTCATAGGCCTGAAAGGCGTAGGTGCCGGGCACGATGTTATAAGCGGCCTCATAGGCGGCAACGAACTTCTTGTTCTGGGGATTGTCGAGATTGGGCGCCCAGTTCGCGCCGCCGAACATGCCGACCGCGGCGTCCTGCTGCGCCGGCAGGGTCGATTCATCCACCGTGAACGCCGAGAGCACCGGAATGGTATCGGCAAGGCCCGCCTGCCGGTACTGCTTGACGAGATTGACGCCGAGGCCGCCGGGCATGAACGTGAAGAGAGCATCGGGCTTTTGCGAGGAAATCTTGGACAGCTCCGGCTGGAAGTCCAGCGTGTTCAGCGGCATGTAGGATTCCTCGACGATCTCGCCCTTGTAGTCGAGCTTGAACCCGGCCACCGAATCCTTGCCGGCCTGATAGTTCGGCACCATCAGGTACATGCGCTTGTAGCCGCGATCCTGCGCGACCTTGCCGAGGATCTCGTGCACCTGATCGTTCTGATACGAAGTCACATAGAAGAACGGGTTGCAGTCCTTGCCGGCGAAGGTCGACGGCCCGGCATTGGGGCTGATCAGGAAGGTCTTCGATTCCGTGATGGGCCGGTGGATCGCCTGGAGGATGTTGGAGAAGATCGGTCCGACCACGAAGTCGACCTTCTCGCGCTCGAGAAGGCCCTTGACCTTGGTCACCGCTGCATCCGGCTTCAACTCGTCGTCGACGACGACGACCTCGACATCGCGGCCGCCCATCTTGCTGCCGAGATCTTTCACTGCAAGCGTGAAGCCGTCCCGAACCTGTTGGCCAAGCGCGGCGGCAGGCCCCGACAGGGTCACGATCACGCCCAGCTTGATTTTTTCCTGGGCGAGGGCAGGGGTCACCACGGTGCCGAGCAGCACGGCGGCTGCGGCTAAGGTCATTTGCGTCTTCATGATCTGTCCCTCGTGACGATTGGCTTGCGCTGCAAGCCACGTACTCCAAATTCAAACTTATGCCGATGATGGTCGCCGCGGCAAGCCGAGCTCGAGGCGTCGCACTCTGCGGGGAGCGCCGCATGCAAGCGGCGCGCCAATTGTTTGAAGCCTAAAGAAATTGTCCTGCGGTTGATTGTTGCAGCTTTGGACTTGCAGCCGGCTCCGATTTATTTGAAGCTCAAAACGTTGGGGAATCCGTGCCGGCGCCAATGCCGGCCGTGAGTGGCTGCATCAACATGCTCGATTCCGAGACCAAGGCCGTCGAAACGCCGGAGGACCACGCCGAAGAGCTTCGGCTGTGGCTGCGGCTCCTGACCTGCACGACGCTGATCGAGGGCGAGGTGCGCGGCCGGCTCCGGCAGCGATTCGACGTCACGCTGCCTCGTTTCGACCTGATGGCGCAGCTCGACAAGGCGCCTGACGGCATGACGCTGTCCGATGTCTCCAAGCGCATGATGGTGTCGAACGGCAATGTGACCGGCCTCGTGGAGCGTCTGGTGGACTCCGGTCATCTCGACCGCCGGACCTCGGAGACGGACCGCCGCGTCCAGGTGATCCGACTCACGAAGCTCGGACGCGCCGAGTTTCGCCGAATGGCTGCGGAACACGAAACCTGGATCGCCGATCTCTTCGCCGACCTGACCCCGAAGGACGTGCGCGAGCTGATGCGGCTCCTGGCCAAGACCAAGGCGTCCGCGCAGAAATCGGCCGCGCGCCGCCGGTCGTAAGCCCCGGCGCTGGGCGGGGCGCCGATCCCTCTTGCCGCAGGAAAAAGCACGGCGTGCCCAAAATCCGCTATTGCGCCGAATTGTTTTAAGCCTAAAATGTTTTCAGATCGTGCTGCCGGGTGCAATCCATGCTGAAAGGAGCGTGCGATGGCCAACGCCGCCAAGATTCAAATGTCGGGTTCGTGTGACGGCAACGCCGCGACGGCCCATGTCGATACGTTCGCGCGGCAACATCTGCCGCCGCGCGAGCTCTGGCCCGAATTCATCTTCACGCGGCCGGAGCTGCACTACCCCCCGCGACTGAACTGCGTCAGCTATTTCCTGGATCGCTGGGTCGAGCAGGGACATGGCGAGGCACCCTGCGTCATCAGCCCTTCCGTCAGCTACACCTATCGCGAGCTGCAGGCGCTGGTGAACCGCATCGCCAACGTGCTGGTCGGCAAGCTCAATCTCGTTCCCGGCGGCCGGGTGCTGTTGCGCTCTGCCAACAACCCCATGATGGTTGCGACCTATCTCGCGGTGATCAAGGCCGGCGGCATCGTCGTGGCGACGATGCCGCTGCTCCGCGCCAAGGAACTGTCCTATCCGATCCAGAAAGCGGCGATCACGCTGGCACTGTGTGACGGAAAACTCTCCGATGAGATGGAGAAGGCGAAGGCCGCAGCGCCCGGTCTCGAGCGCGTCGTTTATTGGGGCAACGGCGCTTCCGATTCGCTCGAAGCGCTGATCGCGGATACGAGCCCGGAGTTCGGGGCTCTCGATACCGCCGCCGATGACATCTGCCTGATCGCTTTCACGTCGGGCACGACAGGCGATCCCAAGGGCACCATGCATTTCCACCGCGACATGCTCGCGGTCTGCGACGGCTATGCGCGCAACATCCTGCGGGCCGAGCAGAAGGATCGCTTCATCGGCTCGGCCCCGCTCGCCTTCACCTTCGGCTTCGGCGGCGTGCTGTTTCCGATGCATATCGGCGCGTCCTTCGTCCTGCTGGAGAAGACGACGCCGGACGACCTGCTGTCGGCGATCGAGCAGTACAAGATCACAGTCTGCTTCACGGCGCCGACCGCATACCGCGCCATGATCGGCAAGCTGCCGGGCCGCGACATCTCCTCGCTTCTTAAATGCGTCTCCGCGGGCGAAACACTGCCCAAGCCGACATTCGATGCCTGGTTCAAGGCCACCGGGATCAAGCTGATGGACGGCATCGGTTCGACCGAGATGCTGCACATCTTCATCAGCGCGACCGAGGACGAGATCCGCCCCGGCGCCACCGGCAAGCCCGTGCCGGGCTATGAAGCCAAGATCGTCGATGATGAGGGCCGCGACGTGCCGCCTGGAACGATGGGCCGTCTCGCCGTGCGCGGGCCGACCGGCTGCCGCTATCTGGCCGACGAGCGGCAGAGGAAATACGTCCAGAACGGCTGGAACATCACCGGCGACACCTATCTGATGGATAGCGACGGCTATTTCTGGTACCAGTCGCGCTCCGACGACATGATCGTGTCGGCCGGCTACAACATCGCGGGGACCGATGTCGAAGCGGCGCTGCTCACGCATCCGGCGGTTGCCGAGTGCGGCGTGGTCGGCGCTCCGGACGAGGCGCGCGGCATGATCGTGAAGGCCTATGTCATCGCCGCGCCCGGCGTGACGGCCGACGCGCAGCTCGTGGCGGAGCTGCAGGAGCATGTCAAACGCGAGATTGCGCCTTACAAATATCCGCGCGCGATCGAGTTCGTGACGCAATTGCCGAAGACCGAAACCGGCAAGCTGAAGCGCTTTGCCCTGCGGCAGCTGGCGCAGGTCGCGGCGACGTCGTCAGGCGTCGCTGCGGAATGAGAGAAGGATAGAGAATTGTCCGTGACGCCCCCGAAAGGCTCGCAACTCGCGGTACTGCCGACGGCAGCCGAGGAAGGAACGCGCATCAGGGCGCAGATCCTCCAGCCGTCAGGCTGGCCGGTGCCGAAAGGCTACGCCAACGGCATGGCTGCTGAAGGGCGTATCGTCGTCACCGGCGGAGTGATCGGCTGGGATGCAGAAGAGCGCCTCGCGGAAGGCTTCGTCGCGCAGGTACGCCAGACCTTGAGCAACATCGCCGCGATCCTGGCCGAGGCCGGTGCCCGGCCCGAGCACCTCGTGCGCCTGACCTGGTACGTCGTCGACATGGACGAGTACCTGGCCAATCTGAAGGAACTGGGCCGGGTCTATCGCGACGTCTTCGGAGCCCATTATCCTGCGATGGCGCTGGTTCAGGTGGTCCGCCTCGTGGAGAAGGCGGCGCGCGTCGAAATCGAAGCCACCGCCGTCATTCCTCGCTGAACTCTGTCGCGATCGGCTCTCCCTGATCGACCCGCCCTGGTTAGCTTGCTTTGGCGAGCTCATCGTCCTCGGGCGAGTTCAGATAGACGCCCGACATGGTGTCGACCCAGCAAAGATGGTCGTGCACCTTCTTCACGCCCTCGACGTTCTCCGCGGCGACGATCGCGGCCTGCCGTGCGCGCTCTTCGGTGATGACGCCGCTGAGATGAACGATACCGTTGCGCACGATCACGTTCAGCCCGAACGGGCACCAGTCGCTCTTCTCCATGGTATCGATGATGCGGCTGCGAATGTGGTCGTCATCCGCGGTGGGATCCGGTACTTCGCGGGCGAGGCCCGCCACCGCCTGCAGCAGATTGGCGCGGGATACGATCCCGACGACCTTGTCGCCGCGCACGACCGGCAGCCGCTTGATGTTGTTCCGCTCCATGAGATCGACGATCTCCGCGAGCGCCGTATCCTCCGTGATCGTCACGGGCGAGTCGGTCATCACTTCCGAGACCTTGCGGCCGTGCTCATGGACGAAATCGCTCGCGGATTTGCCCGGACCGAGGATGAAGCGAAGCCAGCGTCCGCGCTTGCGGCCGGTGCCGATTTCGCTGCGGCGGATGAAATCCCCTTCCGACACGACGCCGACCAGCTTGCCGGACTCGTCGACCACTGTGAGACCGCTGACGTGCCGCTTCAGCATGATATTTGCCGCTTCGACGATGCTGGTGTCGGGGGTGACCGAGATGACCGACCGGGTCATGATCTGATGGGCGCGCATGGACGACTCCGCTTTGTTGAAACTTCGATGCGCGCAACCTAGCTCCGGCATCGAGGTGCCGTTTGACGCAAGTCAATCGGGCGAAACACGATCGATCCCGATTGAGAAATTGTGATCCGGACCCGGGCTTGATGCAGCTCAACACGGCTTCGACGCCTCGCGGTACCCTTTATCCACGTACAACTGAAGCCCGCAGGAACATGAGCTATGAGCGTCGTGCAGAAATTTCCACGGGCTGAAGAGCCGGCGGTGCAGGTTCTCTCCGCCGATCCCGCCGCTGGTCCCGAAGCCTCGCTTGTGAGCCCCGGAAAACTCGAAAGCACTCCGGTCGCGGCCGATTCCGTGCCTGCATCAGAGCCATATCCTCTGGACCGCGCCTTGCACGCGATGCTGGCGCGGTTCACGGGCGGGATTTCGCCACTTGCCCTCTCGCTCGCCTGGCTCGATTGGAGCTCGCATCTCGCCGCGGCGCCGCAGCGCCAGATGGAGATTTCGCGGAACGCCCTTCGCGATGTCGGCCGGCTCGCGAAAGCTGCCGCGCACGCGGCGTCGCCCGGGCAAAAGCCGTGGTCCGTGATCCAGCCGCAGGAGCGGGACCGCCGGTTCAGGGGATCGCAATGGGAGATCGCGCCGTTCAACCTGCTGGCGCAGGCGTTTCTGCTCGGAGAGCGCTGGTGGCGCGATGCTGCGACGGGCGTACGCGGCGTGTCGCATGCAAATGAAGCCATCGTCGAGTTCTCGATGCGTCAGTTGCTCGACATGCTGGCGCCGTCGAACTTCGCTGCGACCAATCCGAAGGTGCTGGAGAAGGCGTTCCAGAGCGGCGGGGAGAATTTCATCTTCGGCTGGCAGAACTGGTGCAGCGACCTGATGCGCCTGCTCTCCAACTCGAAACTGGCGGACGACGGGCAGTTCGTGGTCGGCAAGACGGTGGCGGTTTCACCCGGCAAGGTCGTCTACCGCAACGAGCTGATGGAGCTGATTCAGTATTATCCGACCACCGCGCAGGTGCGGCCCGAGCCGATCCTGATCGTGCCGGCCTGGATCATGAAGTACTACATCCTCGATCTCTCGCCGCAGAACTCGCTGGTCAAATATCTGACGGGTCAAGGTTTCACCGTGTTCGCGATCTCCTGGCGCAATCCGGATGCGAGGGATCGGGATCTCGCCTTTGACGATTATCGCAGGCTGGGCGTCATGGCGGCGCTGGACATGATCGGCCTGATCATGCCGGGTCGGAAGACCCATGCGCTCGGCTATTGTCTGGGGGGCACATTGCTGTCGATCGCCGCCGCCGCGATGGAGCGCGACGGTGATAACCGCTTCGGCTCGGTCACGCTCCTTGCCGCGCAGACTGATTTCACCGAGGCCGGGGAGCTGACGCTCTTCATCAACGAGAGCCAGGTGGCTTTTCTCGAAGACATGATGTGGCAGCGCGGCTATCTCGACACGACGCAGATGGCCGGCGCCTTCCAGTTGCTGCGCTCGAACGAACTGATCTGGTCGCGGCTCTCACATGACTATCTGATGGGCGAGAGCGCGCCGCCGAGCGACCTGATGGCCTGGAACGCCGACGCCACGCGGCTGCCTTATCGCATGCATTCGGAGTATCTGCGCAAGCTGTTCCTCGACAACGATCTGGCGGGAGGGCGCTATCTCGTCGGAGGCAGGAGTGTTTCGCTCTCCGATATTCACGTGCCGATGTTCGTGGTCGGCACGCTCGCCGATCACGTGGCGCCATGGCGATCCGTCTACAAGATCCACTATCAGGTCGATGCCGACGTGACGTTCCTGTTGACCAGCGGCGGTCACAATGCCGGTGTCGTGGCGCCTCCAGAGGAGCCCGGCCACAGCTATCAGGTGCTGACCAAGGCTGCTGATGCGCCCTATGTCGGCGCGGATGAATGGGTGAAGCTGGCCCCGCGCGTTGAAGGGTCGTGGTGGCCGGAATGGGCCAAATGGCTCGCGGCGCGCTCCGGCGCGCCCTGCGATCCGCCGCAGATCGGGTTTGGAGGCGCACCCGGCCTGCCCGATGCGCCGGGAGACTATGTTCACACCTAAACCTCCGGCTCGGAGCCCGGCGCGAGATCCGAGGAGCGGAACGGCTTGGCCTTGTCCAGTTTCCGGTAGGCCACCGACGCGGTTCGCAACAGCTTCTTTTCCCGCTTTCGGTTGAGAAAGCGATCGGTGGCACCGAGGCCGGCGCCGTTCAAGGACGCCGCCAGCGCCTGTCCTCGTGCATCGTCGTTCAATTGTCCGAGCGCTCTTTGTGCCTTGCGCAATTGCTTGAGGATGGACTTGTGTTTCGTCGGCGTTTCCGCGGCGAACAGGTCCTGAAGCGATTCGATCGAATAGGTCAGCCGCTTGTTGAGGAGTCGCAGCTTGTGTCGTTTCTCGACGTCGAGCTTGCGGAGTCTTCGCGCTTTCTTGAGCAGCCTCGTCTCCCACTCGGTCAGCCGCTCCATCGCGTGTTCGGCGAGCGTGCGGCGGCGCAGTCGAATGGCTTCCTTGCTGCGCCGGGTCGACCAGGGGCCGCTTTCGATCCACGTCGAGGTCTGTTCGGCCAGGCGGCGGTACCGTGCGGATTGCAGCGCACGCGCCAGCAGCCTGTGGCTCTCGGCCCGTTTCTCGTCCCACTGCTGAAGCTCGGCGACCACGGCGAGTTCGTGGCCAGTCTCGGCGACGACCCGCTCGATCGCCACGTCGAGGTCCCGCACCATGCCGAGCTGGCCGTTCAGCCATTTCAGTTCGGCCCAGACCTTCGGGCGCAGGGCGTCGTCGACCATCGGCGAGAAGAAGCGGATGGCAGTACGCAGATGCGTCAGTGCGATGCGGATCTGGTGCAGAGCTTCGGGATCGCCGCGGCAGGTCCCGTCGTGCTGAGCGATCACGTCATCGAGGTGACGGCGGGCGATGATCCGGAAGGCCGTGTCGCAGGCCATGCCGGGGCTGAGGCGGCCGGGCAGGGTATTGCGCCGCGTCGCCGGCTTGGCACGCGTGGTCGCCCTCGAGCTTGTGGTGGGTCCCGACATCCTTGCCTGCATCAATCAGGTTGCGTTGTTTGCCCCTTGGCGATCACGTCCCGGCAGTTCTGCAGCGTCTGTTCTTCTGTCCCGGATGCATCGATGGTCGCCCAGCCGACATGGCCGATCTTATAGTGCTCTTGCAGCGCGGCAACCTCTTGCGTGGCGTCCGATGCATCCCCCCGGCGGCTTCCGATCCGCGCCTGCCGGGTCGCGAGGTCCGCGACCAGGAATAGACCGTTCAGTGAAACGTTGCGCTCGCGCGCCAGCGCGGCGATCGCGTCACGTTCGTCCTCGCGGGCGAATACGCCGTCGATGAGCGCCGAATGGCCTTGCGCCAGCACCCGCCGGGCGCGCTGAGCCAGCGCGTCGTAGACGTGGGCCGTGACCTCCGGCGTATAGGCGGATGGCGGCAGACGGTGCGTGTCCTCGACCCCGAACATTTGCTTGCGGACGAGATCGCTGCGCAGCACGACGGCTCCCGGCTGCGGCGCGACGAGCGGCGCGAGCGCGTACGCCAGAACGGTCTTTCCGGTGCCGGACAGTCCGCCGACCGCAATCAGACGCGGAGCGGGAGGACGGATCAGCGTCCTGGCGAGGTCAAAATAGCGCTGCGCCTGGTCGAGGATGCCGGGACAATCGGAATGCGGCCGCTTCAGCCGTGCCAGGGCCACCTGGGCGCGGATCGCCGCACGGACGGACATGAACAGCGGCAGAGCGGAGAGCGCGTCGAGATTGTCGGCCGGCGTCGCTGCAAGATAGCGGTTCAGGGCGATATTGGCTGCGCGCAGTTGGTCGTGCTGCAACAGGTCCATGAGGGTGAATGCGAGATCGTAGAGCACGTCGACCGTCGCCATCTGCGCATCGAACTCGATGGCGTCGAACAGCACGGGCCGATCATCGATCAGAACGATGTTTGCGAGGTGCAGATCGCCATGACAGCGGCGCACGAAGCCCTGGCGGCCGCGCTCTGCGAGCAGGGGACGAATACGCAGATATGCCTCGTGCAAAGCCTTGACGAGCCTTTCGATGTCTTCCGCGTTGAAATGTCCGCCGGCTCGCAGGCCGTCACTGTTGCCGTCGATCAGGGCCGGGATGGATGAGACCCAGGCTTCTCCGTCTGCGCGTGTCGCCGCCGCGTGCGACGCCACGATTGCGTCAGCGGCAGCCGAGGCGAGCTTCGTCTCCAGCGGGCCGGCCTTTGCCAGAAGATCCAGCGTCCTGTTTTCGTCGAAGCGCGACATGTCGACCGCATATTCGATCGGCCGGCCGGCGCCGCCGACCTTCAGAGATCCATCCGGCTCTTCGGTGATCGCCACGACGCCGTGATAGATCTGCGGCGCCAGCGGCCGGTTGATCCTGATCTCCTCCTCGCAGGCCGCCTTGCGCTTCTCGAGTGTCGAATAATCAAGGAACGGAAACCGGACGGCGCGCTTGATCTTCAGCGCGCGCTTCGCATCCAGGAACACCGAGGCTCCATGCGTGTCGATCCGCGTCACGCCGGGATGGTCGGTCAGCATCTGGAAGATGCGCTCCTGGGCCGCCGTTTCATCCTCGATCGGAGCGGGCATTCGAAGCACCATCACGGCGTCAGCACGGCTGCGCCGAGAATCTGGCCATTCCGCAGCATGCCAAGAACCTCGTTGGCCTGATCGAGCGGAAACGCCGTCGTCTCGGTACGCACGCCGGCTTGCGGGGCGACCTTTAGAAAATCGAGGCCATCCTGCCGGGTCAGATTGGCGACCGAGACCAACTGCCGTTCCTGCCAGAGCAAGTCATACGGAAAGCTTGGAATGTCGGTCATGTGGATGCCGGCGCATACGACGCGCCCGCCTTTGCGGACGGCGCGCAACGCGGCCGGAACGAGCTCGCCGGCCGGTGCGTAGATGATGGCGGCGTCGAGCGGTTCGTCGGGCGCTTCGTCCGATGACCCCGCCCAGACCGCGCCGAGACGGCGTGCAAGGTCTTGTGCAGCGGCGTCGCCGCGTCGCGTGAATGCATGGACGGATCGTCCCTGCCAAACCGCGACCTGCGCAATGATGTGGCCGGCTGCGCCAAAGCCGTAGAGGCCGAGCCGGTCGGCGGGGCCGGCCAGAACCAGCGAGCGCCAGCCGATCAGCCCTGCGCACAGCAGGGGTGCAATCTCCACGTCGCTGCCGGCCTCACCGAGCGGAAAAGCGTAGCGTGCGTCGGCGATGATGTGGGTCGCGTAGCCGCCGTCGCGCGTATAGCCCGTGAAGAGCGGTGCGTCACACAGGTTTTCCATGCCCTCCCGGCAGAATCGACACTTTCCGCAGGTGAAGCCGAGCCAGGGAATGCCGACCCGATCGCCAGGCGCATGTGTTGCCACGTTCGGCCCAACGAGATCGACCCGGCCCACGATCTCGTGCCCAGGCACGATCGGATAACGAATATCGGGCAGCTCGGCATCGACGAGATGGAGATCGGTCCGGCATACGCCGCAGGCGCCGATCTTCACTCGGAGCTGACCTTCGCCCGGAATCGGGTCAGGCCGCTCCTCCATCTGGAGCCGCGCTCGTGGAGCCGGCAACACCATCGCACGCATGAGTCTCTCCGGGGCGAACCGCTCCGATTGAATTATTCATAGAATGACCAAGCGACCAGTCCTTGACGCCGGTCAACGCCGGTTCCCGGGTGACCGAATAGAGTTTGCCCTTGACGAGGATCAAGCGCCTCGACGAGCGCCGGCCTATCGTGGTGGCCCAGGAGAATGCGGATGCCCATCAAGGACGTCTTTCTGCCCCTTGTCGGCCTGCCGCGCGGACCGGCTGTGGTCGCGATGGAGAAATGCGTGGCCGTTGCCGCCGATCTCGGCGCCAGGATCACCGCGCTCGCGCTCGAGGAAGAAATCTTCGAGCGACCGAGGGTGATGCTGCCTTACGATCGCGATTCCGAGCACGCCGGTCCCGAGGCTTCCGACATGCAGCAGCTCCTGAATGCCTTCACCAGCGCAGCTTTCCGTGCCAACATTCGCGCCCAGAGCCGATCGGGCAAGGTGCCTGCGGATCAGATCGGCGCGATCCTGGCCGAGCATGCTCGCTTCAGCGACCTTACGCTGGTTCCCGTGAAACCGCACGACAGCCGAACAGAGGGGATTGTCGAAGCCTTCTTGTTCGGATCCGGCCGGCCGCTTCTGCTTTGTCCCGAACATCTCGCGGACGAACTTCGGCCTGAATTCGAAAACGTCATGATTGCCTGGGATCACTCTGCTCGCGCCGCGCGTGCGGTCGGCGACGCGTTGCCGATTCTTCGGGCTGCCACCTCGGTCCGTGTGGTGACCGTGGCGGACGACAAGACCGAGGCGGTCGTGCAATCCGGCACGGCTCTCGTCGATCATTTGAGGGAACATGGGGTCGATGCCTCGTTCGAAACAACGAAATGCGGCGGCAGCTCGATCGGCAAGGTACTGGGAAGCTGGGCGAATTCCCATGGCATCGATGCGATCGTGATGGGCGCCTATCATCATTCGCGCCTGAACGAGATCGTCTGGGGCGGTGTGACAAAGACCGTCATTGGCCAGCCACCGTGCTGGGTTATGATCTCGCACTAGGCGCCTTCTTCGTCCTGATCGTCAACCAGTCGGAACCGCCGCTGACCCGGCGCATTTTCTTTCATGTCAACCTATCGTCTGAACAACCTGCTATCGCCGCGCTCGGTCGCGCTCGTCGGGGCGAGCGCCCGTTCGGGGTCCGTGGGACGTGCCGTTCTGGAGAACATTCGCAAGGTTGGATTCAAGGGGCAGTTTGGCCTCGTCAATCCGCGCCATGCCGAGATCGGCGGCGTCGCGGCGGTGAAGAGCCTGGACAGGCTGGACTTCGTGCCCGAACTCGTGGTCATCACCGCCCCCGCGGGCGAGATTCCAGGCATTGTCGACCAGGCCGGGCGTCTCGGGTCTGCGGGCGCACTGATCGTCTCGGCCGGGCTCGGCCAGGGACCGGGATCGCTGCACGAAGCCACAAGCACTGCTGCCCGAAAACACGGCATGCGCCTGATCGGCCCAAACTGCCTCGGCATCATGATGCCCGGCGTCAGCCTGAATGCCAGTTTCGCCGCGCACATGCCGGGGGCGGGTAACCTCGCGCTGATCTCGCAATCGGGCGCAATTGCCGCCGGCATGGTCGATTGGGCTGCGCAGCGCGGCGTCGGATTCTCCGGCATCGTCTCGATCGGCGATCAGATCGACGTCGATATTGCCGATCTGCTCGACCATTTCGCGATGGATCACAAGACCCGCGCGATCCTGCTCTACATCGAGGCCATCAAGGACGCGCGCAAGTTCATGTCGGCGGCGCGCGCCGCCGCGCGCGTGAAGCCCGTCGTCGTGGTGAAATCCGGCCGCATGGCGCAGGGCGCGAAGGCGGCTGCCACGCACACCGGTGCGCTCGCCGGCGCCGACGCCGTCTACGACGCGGCGTTCCGCCGCGCGGGTGTCCTGCGGGTCTCCGATCTGCGTGAGCTGTTCGATTGTGCCGAGACGCTCGGCCGTGTCGAATCGCCGACGGGAAAGCGTCTCGCCATCCTGACCAACGGTGGCGGCATCGGCGTCCTTGCTATCGATCGATTGGTCGAACTCGGAGGAATTCCGGCAACCATCTCGGCTGAAGCGCGCAAGAAGCTCGATGCAGCGCTGCCGCCGACCTGGTCCGGTGCGAATCCCGTCGACATCGTGGGCGATGCCGACGCCTCGCGCTATGCGGTGGCGCTGGAGGAACTGCTGGCCGATCGTGACAACGACGCAGTCCTGGTCCTCAACGTGCAAACGGCGATCGCCTCGGCCGCCGAGATCGCCACGACCGTGACGGAGCTCGTCAGAAGATATCGCGAGCAGCACCGCAGCTGGGCGAAGCCCGTATTGGCGGCCTGGGTTGGAGCCGATCAGCACATCATCCAGACACTCTCCAGCGCCGGTGTGCCGAACTATCCGACCGAGGACGACGCCGTGCGCGGCTTCATGTATCTGGTCCGGCACCGCGAGGTGGTGGAGGAGCTGAGCCAGGTTCCTCCGGCGATGCCTGATACCTTCGTTCCGGACGCCCGGGGAGCGAGGCAGATCGTCACCGCCGCGGTCGCGGATGGCCGTGAATGGCTCGAACCTGTCGAGATCAAGCACCTGCTCGAAGCCTATGACATCGCGATGGTGCCGACCTATGCGGCGACCGATGTCGAGCAGGCGGTTGCCTATGCGAACGACATCTTCGCACAGGGCGACACCGTCGTGCTGAAGATCATGTCGCGGGACATCGTCCACAAATCCGACGTCGGCGGCGTCGTTCTCAACCTGACCACGCCTGAAGCAGTGCGAGTGGCCGCCACGGGCATCATCGCGCGCGCGAAAAAGCTGCGTCCGGAGGCGCGCATCGGCGGCGTCATCGTCCAGGCGATGGTCGTCAAGGCAAAAGCGCGCGAGCTTATCCTTGGCCTCGCCGACGATCCGACCTTCGGCACGGTCGTCGTTTTCGGCCGGGGCGGGACGGCGGTGGAGATCATCAATGACAAGGCGCTTGCGCTGCCGCCGCTCGATCTGCAGCTGGCCCGCGACCTGATCGAGCGCACGCGCGTGTCGCGGCTGCTCCGCGCTTACCGGGACGTGCCGGCTGTGAAGCTGGACGCAGTCGCCATGGTGCTGGTCAAGCTCGCGCAGATGGCGGCCGACATTCCCGAGATCCGCGAATTCGACATCAATCCGCTGCTGGCGGACGAATCCGGCGTGACCGCGGTCGATGCCCGCGTTGCGGTCGGGCCGCCGCAGCGGAAGTTTGTCGGCTCCGGCCCGGCCAATTTCGCCGTTCGCGCCTATCCGTCGCAATGGGAGCGCCGCCTCGAGCTCAAGGACGACTGGCACATCTTCGTGCGGCCCATGCGGCCCGAGGACGAGCCGATCATCCACGAATTCCTGGGCCACGTCACCCCGCATGACCTTCGTCTGCGGTTCTTCGCACCGATGAAGGAATTCACCCACGAATTCATCGCACGCCTGACCCAGCTCGACTATGCGCGCGCGATGGCCTTCATCGCATTCGACGAGGCCACCGGCGAAATGGTCGGCGTCGTCCGGCTCCATTCGGACTCGATCTACGAGAGCGGCGAATACGCGATCCTGCTACGGTCCGATCTCAAGGGCAGGGGGCTCGGCTGGGCGCTCATGCAGCTGATCATCGACTATGCGCGGTCGGAAGGACTGAAGGCCATATCGGGCGACGTGCTCCAGGAGAACACCGTGATGCTCGACATGTGCCGGCAGCTCGGTTTCGAGGTCAAGCCGGATCCGTCCGAGCCCGACCTTTGCGACGTCAAGTTGAAGCTTTGAGCGTGCGCTGGAGCGCGTCAGCGCAAGGTGCGGGCTTCAGGAGCGCGCTTCGGCCGATGTCGCATCGGCGGACGCCTTGGCCGGCGTCCGCAGGTTCTTGATGATGATTGCGATCAGCGGCAGCAGCACCGGCACGATCGTGCTGAGCGGATGATGCACCGCGCCCGACACCTGGGCCTGGAGCGCGCGCGCCTCGAGCTGGAGGGCTTCGATCGAGGCGCCGTGAATTTCGTTGGCGAGCTCGATGTCACGTCCCGACGGAGCGCGGCCGGCGATCACGAAGAGAACGGCCGCGATGACAAAATTGACGGCGCCGAGGATCGCAGCTGCGGCAATTGCGCTCCAGATCTGCACCAGCGCGAAATAGGCGGACAATTCCAGCATCAGGAGCCCGAACGCGGCGATCAGCGCCGCGAAGGCGCGCAGGCCGAGGCCGATCAGCAGATGGCGCAGCCTGATGTCCGCGATGATCCTGTCGGTACGCCACAGCACGCGCAGATGTTTGACGACGTTCTCGGTATTCACCTAGTGTCTCCTGAACATGAAGCCGACAACCACGCCCAGCGCGAAGGCGGAGGCGAGCGATGTGATCGGACGCTCCGCAACGAGGCCCTGAAGCTGCTCCTGCTCTTGTTCGACGGTCTCGCCGAGTTCGGTGAGCGCGGCCCTGATCTGATCGGCGAGTGCGTCGGCGCGGTCTTTCGAGCTCTCGAACAACTCCTCGCCGGCGGTGCTCAGCAGACGTGTGACGTCGACCTTCAGCGCCCGCAGTTCTTCGCCCATCCTGTTACTGTCGAACATGGATCTGGTATCCTCGTTAAATCGAGGCAAGTCTAAGACCCACCGTGCGACCGCGCTTGATTTGCGTCAAGGGGCAGGGCGTGTTCGGGTCTTGAGACAGGTCAAACCGGCCGCCACATGCTAGCCTAGAAATGCCGGCTGAATGGGGACCGATTGTCCCGATGAGGTGGAAGCGTGAACCACGAACCGCTGCTGCTCGCGACGCCGTCCGGCGACGAGCTGAAATTGCGCCCTGAAGGGCCCTGGACTGCCGCCAATGTGATGACGCTCGAAACTTTGTCCCGGTCGGTTGGAGGCGACGTCGACCGGTCGCGCGTCGTAACCCTGGACATGTCGGGCATCAGCGCGCTCGACACGCTCGGCGCCTGGGTCCTTGAAAAGCTGTCGCGCAGGGCCGCATCGTCAGGCAGATCGGCCGAATTCGTCGGCGTCGCCGACCATTTCAGCGGGCTGATGGACGAGGTGCGCCAGGTCAACCGCCACACGCCGGCCCCGGCGCCTGCGCCCAATCCGGTCCTGGCGAGGCTGGGCGATCTCGGCAAATCCACGGTCGGGTCGCGGGAAGACATCACGATCTTCCTCCAGATGCTCGGCGCATTGTTCATGGCCGTGATCGGCGTGCTGCGCCGGCCGCGTTCGCTGCGGCTGACGTCGCTGGTCTATCAGCTCTACCGAATCGGGTGGCAGGCAATCCCCATCGTCGCGCTGATCACCTTCCTGATCGGCGCCATTATCGCGCAGCAGGGCTTTTTCCACTTCCGCAGATTCGGCGCGGAGTCGTATACGGTCGACATGGTCGGCATCCTGGTGCTGCGTGAGCTTGGCGTGCTGATCGTCGCCATCATGGTCGCGGGCCGGTCGGGAAGCGCCTACACCGCCGAGCTCGGCTCGATGAAGATGCGCGAGGAGATCGACGCGCTCTCAACCATGGGGCTCGATCCCGTCGACGTCCTGATCCTGCCGCGCGTCGCGGCCCTGGTCATTGCCCTGCCGATCCTCACCTTCATCGGATCCATTGCCGCGCTCTATGGCGGCGGCCTTGTTGCCCAGTTCTATGGCGACATGGGACCGGCGATCTACATCGCTCGGTTGCATGAGGCCATCTCGGTCACCCACTTCGAGGTGGGCATCCTGAAGGCGCCATTCATGGCGCTGGTGATCGGGATCGTGGCCTGTAGCGAGGGATTACGCGTCAAGGGCAGCGCCGAGTCGCTGGGGCGGCAGACCACGACGTCGGTCGTGAAGTCGATCTTCCTCGTCATCGTGCTCGACGGCCTGTTCGCTGTCTTCTTTGCCTCGATCGGAATGTGACGATGGACGGACCGCAAGACGAGTTCGCGATTCGTGTCCGTGACCTCGTGGTCGGCTTCGGTCGTCAGACCGTGCTCGACCATCTGTCGCTCGACGTTCGCCGGGGCGAGATCCTTGGGCTCGTGGGGGCGTCCGGCGGCGGCAAGTCGGTGCTGATGCGCACCATCATCGGCCTCATCCCGCGTCGCGGCGGGACCATCGAGGTCATGGGGCAGTCCGCCGGCGGCGACGGTCGAGGCGCAGCGATGGCGTGGGGCATCCTATTCCAGCAGGGTGCACTGTTCTCCTCGCTGACGGTGCGCCAGAACGTCCAGTTTCCGCTCCGTGAGAATCTCGTCCTGTCGCAGGAGCTGATGGACGAGATCGCGATCGCCAAGCTCGAAATGGTCGGCCTGCGCGCCGAGGATGCCGACAAATATCCGGCGGAGCTGTCCGGCGGCATGACCAAGCGCGTGGCGCTGGCGCGCGCGCTCGCACTCGATCCGCCGATCCTGTTCCTGGACGAGCCGACCTCGGGTCTCGATCCGATCGCCGCCGGCGATTTCGACGTGCTGATCAAGACGCTGCAAAGGACGCTGGAGCTCACTGTGTTCATGGTGACCCATGACCTCGCGAGCCTGACCACGGTCTGTGACCGCGTCGCCGCGCTCGCCGACGGCAAGATCGTGGCGATCGGCCCGATGCGCGAATTGCTGCAATCCGAGCATCCCTGGGTGCGCGCCTATTTCCACGGCAAGCGCTCGCAGATGCTGCAACACGAGATGAGATGAGAGATGGAAACCCGCGCTCCCTACGTGCTGATCGGCAGTTTCGTGCTGGCCGCGATCCTCGCGGTGTTCGGCTTCGTCTATTGGCTGAACAACACCGGCGGCATCGGGCCGCGCACGAACTACCACGTGCAATTCCAGGGACCGGTGCCCGGCCTTCTGGTCGGCGCCGGCGTGCTGTTCAACGGCATTCGCGTCGGAGAGGTGACCCAGCTCGGGCTCGCGCCGGACAACCCGCGCTTTGTCAATGCGACGATCTCGGTTGCCACCGCGACGCCGGTCCGCTCCGACACCAGGGTTGGTCTCGAATTCCAGGGCCTCACCGGTGTGCCGGTGGTGACGCTGGAGGGCGGCGTCATCGTCGCCAAATCCGGCGAACCCTTGACCCTGATCGCGGAGGCCGGCGCCGGCCAGAGCATGACGCAGGCGGCGCGCGACGCGCTGCGGCGGGTCGACACGGTGCTGCAGGACAATTCCGGCCCGCTGAAGGACACCATTGCGAATTTCAAGACCTTCTCCGACGGGCTCGCCCGCAACACCGGCAAGATCGACGGGATTCTGGCGGGCCTCGAGAAGATGACCGGCGGCGGCACGCCCGCGCAGAAGGTCACCTACGACCTGCGCACGCCGCAGAACCTCGGCCCGGCCGGCAAGACGCTGGCCGCTTCACTGGCGATTCCCGAGCCGACGGCGGTCGCAATGCTGCAGACCCAGCGGATGCTTTTCGCGCCCGCCGGGGACAGGCCGGGCTTTGGGGATTTCCTCTGGGCCGACAGCATTCCGAAACTGGTGCAGGCGCGCCTGATCGACAGCTTCGAGAACTACGACATCGCCCACGCCCCGCTGCGCACGTCGGACCTCGGGCAGGCGGATTACCAGCTCCTGATCGATATCCGGCGCTTCCGGATCGCCACGGAGGGTGAGGCACGGGCCGAGATCGGACTGTCGGCGCGGATCGTCGACAAGAACGGCAAGGTGATCGCCTCGCGCCTCATTGAGACCAGCGAGAAGCTCGACAAGGTCGAGCCGGCCGCGGCCGTCGCCGCCTTCGATGCGGCCTTCGCGCGCATCGTAAAGGAGCTGATCGGTTGGACCGTGCAGGCGGTGTGAGGCCGACTATTCCAGCGTCTTCAGGTAGGATAGGAGATCGTGGATCTGGTCCGGATTGAGCTCGAAGACCGGCATGTCGGCATGACCAGTGTAGATGCCCTCGGCCAGCGCCTCGCCAAGGCTGTCGATCGGATAACGGCGATGCAGGGTGCGCAACGGAGGCGCGATCTCGACCGGGCTCTTGGAGACGCGGTCGATGGCGTGACAGCGGGCGCAATTGGCCCGAGCAAAGGCCTTGCCGCGCTGTTCGGCGGTCGGGGCCGCCAGCGCAGGCGTAACCAGAAGCAGCCCAATCAGGCCGTGACGCAGCGCGCTTTGCAGCATGGAAGGTGATCCCGTCGAACCGTGGGCGCAGAATAAGACGGGGATGCCACTCAAATTTGATCTGAGTCAATCGGCTGTGGCGCGATGCAGTAAAATGCAGCCGCGCGGTGGACTCGGTCTGGTGTCGGGGACAGCCGGCGCGAGGAGCGGTGGATGAAGCCTTCCGTGGTCACGATTGAGCCGAACGGACATTTCTGCGACGATTGCGCCGTGCGCGGGGCTGCGGTTTGTTCGTCGCTGGATGCGGCCGAGCTCAGGGAATTCGAGCATCTCGGCCGCCGTGTCCATTTTGGCTCGGGCGAGACCGTGTTCTCCGAGGAGGAGATCACGACCTCATTCTACAACGTTCTCGAAGGCGTCATGCGGCTGTACAAGCTGCTGCCCGACGGCCGGCGGCAGATCGTCGGCTTTGCCTTGCCCGGTGACTTCCTGGGGATGAATCTGTCCGGCCGGCACAACTTCTCGGCCGATGCGATCGGTGCGGTGACCGTGTGCCAATTCGCAAAGGCGTCCTTCAGCCGTTTCATCGAGGATCGGCCGCAGCTGCTCAGGCGAATCAACGAGCTGGCCATTCGCGAGTTGAGCCAGGCTCGCGACCATATGGTCCTGCTCGGCCGACGCTCGGCCGACGAGAAGGTCGCGACCTTTCTGCTCGGCTGGCGCGAGCGGCTGGTCACGCTCAAGGGCCTCTCCGACACGGTATCGCTTCCGATGAGCCGTCAGGACATCGCGGATTATCTCGGCCTGACCATCGAAACAGTCAGTCGCACCTTCACCAAGCTGGAGCGTCAGGGCGTGATCGAGATCATCCACGGCGGCATCAGCCTGCTCGATCCGGCTCGCGTCGAGGCCATGGCTGCGGCCTGACCTCCTGTCCACAACGCCCCAGGGCATTTGATCCCGATCAATGACGCCGGCCGTGCGCAGCAAAACAATGTTGCAAACAATCCGGGAGGAGCATGATGCCTGCTGACGCATTGCTGGTGACCATCGCCGTCGTCGCGATCTTCGTCGCATTCGCCGCGGTTCTGGCTTGGGCAGACCGTCAAACCAGCGCGGGCCGGCTCGATCCGGATACCAAGCGCTGAAGCTGAAGCGCCTCGGTCTTCGTCCGCTTCCGGCGTGTCGACCGCCGACCCTTGCCAGGCCGGCGGTGAGCCTCGGCGGCAGCTCGACGCAACCACAGCCTGTGCTGCCTGCAACTCTGCGTCAGCCGAGACGCATCCATGCATCCTTCGGATGTGAATTCTGGCCGTACCACGTCCTTTTGGTGGCATTTACCTCGAATCCCGCGCGTGCTTTCCGGTTGAAAAGCCTGATAACGTTGACTACGCAGGAACCTAGTGCCTCGTAGTCTTAGGAGCCCCGCGGCGTGCCTCAGGACAAGATCGGCGATCCCCGACAGTCGGCGGGCAGCAAATTATCGGTCCTGCGCAAGCACCCGATCTTCGCGGATCTGGAGCCGGAAGCGCTCGATCAGCTCTGCCGCTACGCCAAGCACACCACCGTCAAGCGCGGCGCGACGATCGCCGCCAAGGGCGATCCCGGCAACAGCCTGTTCGCGGTGGTCGCGGGGACAGTCAAGATTTCCTCCTCATCGCCCGATGGGCGGAACGCCATTCTCAATCTGATCGGCCCGGGAGAAATCTTTGGCGAGATCGCGGTGCTCGACGGCGCTCCCAGGTCGGCGGACGCGACCGCCAACACCAACTGCGAGCTCTACGTCATCGATCGCCGGGACTTCCTGCCCTTCGTCAAGAGCCAGCCGGCGCTGGCGATGAAATTCATCGAGCTGCTGTGCGCTCGTCTGCGCTGGACCAGCCAGCAGGTCGAGCAGGTGATCCTCCAGAATCTGCCGGGCCGGCTCGCGAGTGCGCTGCTCGGCCTCACCGAGGAGCGCAAGCTCGATTCCGGCAGCGGCACGCTCGCCATCACGCAGCAGGAAATCAGCGAGATGGTGGGAATGACGCGCGAGAGCATCAACAAGCAATTGCGCGTCTGGGCCGGACGTAACTGGGTTCGCCTCGAGCACGGCGCCATCGTGGTGCTGGATACGGACGCGCTGCGCGAGCTCGCCGAGAGCGGCCTCGACGACGACTGACGCCGCTGACCTAGTCGTCGATGATGGCGACCGCGCGGGTCCAGCCCGCGGACGCGCGCTCGATCTTCACCGGAAAGCACGAGATCGTGAATCCGGTCGATGGCAGCTGGTCGAGATTGTGCAGCTTCTCGAGATGGCAATAGCCGATGTGCCGTCCCGCCTTGTGGCCTTCCCAGATCAGGCTGGCATCTTTCGTTTCGGCATACCTCCGCGCGGTGTGGACGAACGGCGCGTCCCAGCTCCAGCCGTCGGTGCCCGTCAGCCGCACGCCGCGTTCGAGCAGGTACATGGTGGCTTCATAGCCCATGCCGCAGCCGGAATTGACGTAGTCGGCCCTTCCGAACTTCGCGCCGGCGCTGGTGTTGACGACGACGATCTCCAGCGGCGACAGCGTATGCCCGATGCGCTTCAGCTCCGTCTCGACGTCGGCCGCACTTGCCACGTAGCCGTCGGGCAGATGCCGGAAGTCGAGCTTCACGCCGGGCTGCAGGCACCATTCGAGCGGTACCTCGTCGATCGTCCATGACCGCCCGCCGCGGTTCATGGTCGGATGGAAGTGCCAGGGCGCATCGAGATGCGTCCCGTTGTGGGTCGACAGCGAGACCTGCTCGACGGCCCAGCCCTGACCATCGGGCAGATCCTGCGCCTTGAGGCCGTCGAAGAACTGCAGCATGCGCGGCAGCCCCTGCTGGTGATCGATATACTGGATCGCCGGGTGATTGCCCGGCGGATCGGCGGTCACGTCATTTGCGAGCGGCACCGAGATATCGATCAGCTTCCGCGGCATGGGCATTCCTCGAGACGGTCCGAAAACCCCGGCATCTTGAGGGGCCTCCATTGGTTGGGTCAAGTCACGTGCCGGCGACGTCAACGCGGTCCATCGCCTCCATGGATTGCGCAGATCGATGCAACTCTTGCATTGATCGATGCCGGATTTGGCTTGGACAGAGAATGCCGCCCGCCCTAGGGACGACATTGGCGCTTGACTTCACACCGGAAGGGGAGCGACCCAAGGCGGCCGAGCGTCTGCCCCGACAACGACATAATCAATCCAGGAGGAAAGCCCAGATGAAGACACTCGCCGGCATCATCACAGCCGTTGCACTGGCGGTTTCAGCGCCCCTGGCGACCGCACGCGACCTCCGTTCCGCCGACATTCACCCCGCCGACTATCCGACCGTCGAGGCCGTCAAGTTCATGGGCAAGCAGCTCGCGGCGGCGAGCGGAGGCAAGCTCGGCGTGAAGGTGTTTCCGAACGGCGCCCTGGGTTCCGAAAAGGACACGATCGAGCAGCTCAAGATCGGCGCGCTCGACATGATGCGGATCAACGCGTCGCCGCTCAACAACTTCGTGCCTGAGACCATCGCGTTGTGCCTGCCCTTCGTCTTCCGGGATACGCAGCACATGCGCACCGTCCTCGACGGGCCGATCGGCGACGCGATCCTGGCGGCGATGGAGCCCGCGGGATTGGTGGGGCTTGCCTATTACGACAGCGGCGCCCGATCCATTTACACCGTGAAGGCGCCGGTCAAGTCGCTTGCTGATCTGAAGGGTTTGAAGATTCGCGTCCAGCAGTCCGATCTGTGGGTCGGCATGATCCAGAGCCTCGGCGCCAACCCGACGCCGATGCCGTATGGCGAGGTCTACACCGCGCTCAAGACAGGCCTCGTGGACGCTGCCGAGAACAACTGGCCGTCCTACGAATCCTCGCGTCACTTCGAGGCTGCCAAGTTCTACAACATCACCGAGCACTCCCTCGCTCCGGAAGTCCTCGTGATCTCGAAGAAGGTCTGGGACACGCTGAGCAAGGACGATCAGGCCATGATCCGCAAGGCGGCCAAGGAATCGGTCCCCGTCATGCGCAAGCTCTGGGACGAGCGTGAGCAGGCCTCCCGCAAGACCGTCGAGGCCGCCGGCGTTCAGGTCGTCACGATCGCCAACAAGGCGGAATTCGTCGATGCGATGAAGCCGGTGTACCAGAAGTTCGCCGGCGACGAGAAGCTCCAGAGCCTCGTCAAGCGTATCCAGGACACGAAGTAAGACACGGCGGCGACCGGGTCCGGCGTCGCCGCGCGGCGGCACTGGACTCCGCATGGAGGCGCGGGATGACAGACCCACACGTCGCAAGCCACGAGCAGGGCGCCGTGGCCGCACGCCCGTCCACCGGCCTGCTGTCGCGGATCAACGCCCCCGTTGCGCGCGTGGGGATGTATCTGTCGGTGACCGGGCTGCTCGTCATCGTCACGATCGTCTTCTACCAGGTGTTCGGTCGTTACGTGCTCAACTCCAGCCCGACCTGGACGGAGAACCTGGCGCTGGTCCTGATCCTCTACGTCACGCTGATCGGCGCCGCCGTGGGCGTGCGCGATGCCGGGCACATCGGCATGGACAGTCTGCTGGTCATGCTTCCGGATCACGTGCGGGAGAAGATCGAGATCGTGATCCACGTTCTGGTCGCCGTATTCGGCATTGCGATGGCCTATAACGGCTGGATCCTCGGCGCGTCGGTCGGCACCGTGAAGATTCCCAATCTCGGTCTGCCTGAAGTCATCCGCTACGTGCCGCTGATCGCTTCCGGCGTCCTGATCCTCTCCTTTTCCATCGAGCACATCATCGCTCTCCTGCGCGGCGAAGAGGTCGTGCCCTCATGGAACTGATCATCCTCGGCGCCACCTTCTTCGGCTTTCTGATCCTCGGCGTCCCTGTCGCCTTTGCGATCGGCCTGTCGGCGATCTGCACCATCCTCTACGAGGGCCTGCCGGTCGCCGTCATCTTCCAGCAGATGATGTCGGGGATGAACATCTTCTCCTTCCTCGCCATTCCGTTCTTCGTCTTCAGCGGTGAGCTGATGCTGCATGGCGGTGTCGCCGACAAGATCGTGCAACTCGCCAAGAACCTTGTCGGACACATCCGCGGCGGGCTCGGCATGTCGAACGTGGTCGCCTGTACGCTGTTCGGCGGCGTCTCCGGCTCGCCCGTGGCCGACGTGTCGGCGATGGGCGCGGTGATGATCCCGATGATGAAGAAGGAAGGTTTCGACACCGACTACGCCGTCAACGTCACCACCCACGCCTCGCTCGTGGGTGCGCTGATGCCGACCAGCCACAACATGATCATCTATGCGCTGGCTGCCGGCGGCAAGGTCTCGATCGGCGCGCTGATCGCCGCCGGTCTGCTGCCGGCGCTGGTGCTGATGGTGTGCATGCTGGTCGCCGCCTACGCAGTCGCGGTGAAGCGCGGCTATCCCGCCGGCAAGTTTCCGGGCTGGCGCGAGGTTTTCCGCTCGCTCGCGGCCGCGCTGCCGGGCCTTCTGATCGTCGGCATCATCCTTGCGGGCATCCTGTCCGGCGTCTTCACGGCAACTGAGTCGGCGGCCATCGCAGTCACCTACACGATCCTGCTGACCTTCTTCATCTACCGCACCATGACCTTGCAGAACTTCCTGCGGGCCGCGGCCAAGGCAGTGAAAACGACAGGCGTGGTGCTGCTGCTGATCGGCGTCTCCACGATGTTCCAGTACCTGATGGGACTCTACGAGGTTGCCGACCTCGCCGGCGAAATGATGAGCAAGGTCTCCACGCAGCCCTGGGTGATCTTCCTGCTCATCAACGTCATCCTGTTCGTGCTCGGCACGTTCATGGACATGGCGGCGACCATCCTGATCTGCACACCGATCTTCCTGCCGATCGCGATGAAGGCGGGCATGGATCCCGTGCAGTTCGGCATGCTGATGCTGATAAACTGCGCCCTCGGACTCAACACGCCTCCGGTTGGGACCACGCAGTTCGTCGGCTGTGCCATCGGCGGCATCTCGGTCGGTGCCGTGATGCGCACCATCCTGCCGTTCTATGCCGCGCTGATCGCAGCACTGATGTTCGTGACCTATGTCCCTGCATTCTCGCTGTGGCTGCCGCGCCTCTTGATGGGCTACAAGGGCTAGCAGTACCAGGGAGAAGCCATCAGTGACCGACTATCGCAAGCTCTTCGATCTCACCGGCAAGACGGCCGTGGTGCTCGGCGCCGCCTCGGGCATCGGCAAATCGTCGGCCGAGGCGCTGGCCGGGCTCGGCGCCCGCGTCGTCTGCGCCGATCGCGCGCTTGACGCTGCGGAGGCGACCGCCGCCGGCATTCGCGACAAGGGCGGCTGGGCGGAGGCGGCTGGCTGCGACGCCGCGAGTGCTGCGGAGGTCAACGCGCTCGCCAGAACCGTGATGCAGAAGTTTCCGCGGCTCGACATCGCCGTGACGACGCCCGGGCTCAACATCCGCAAGACCATCCTCGACTATACCGAGGAGGATCTCGACCGCGTCCTCAACCTCAACGTCAAGGGCACGGTCTGGTTCTTCCAGGCCTTCGGCCGCATCATGGTCGAGCAGAAGGGCGGCAGCATCATCGCCTGCTCCTCGGTGCGCGCGGTCACCATCGAGCCGGGCCTCGGCGTCTACGGTTCGACCAAGGCAGCGATCGGCCTGCTGGTGAAGGGCTTTGCCTCCGAGGTCGGCCACGCCGGCGTGCGCGTCAACGCGATTGCGCCGAGCATCGCCGAGACCGCGCTGACCGGCCCGTTCAAGCAGCGTCCCGACATCTACGATCTCTACGCCCGCCACACCGTGTTCAACCGCTGGAGCAGCGCCGACGAGGTCGCCACCGCGGTGGCCTATCTTGCCTCGGATGCCGCGAGCTATGTCAGCGGCAGCACACTGTTCGTCGACGGCGGCTGGACGGCGGTCGACGGCCCACCGACTGGTCTCACCCAACTGCACAAATAGGGAAGGAAGGCATTCGCTTCTCGCCGTAGAGCTGGCGGCACGCGCCTCTCGGGAATTGACCGGCGCGCAACCGCCGCTCTTGTCCCCCGGCCAAGCCGTCTTCGCGGTTGCAGCAGGAACCCATGGCGCGTGCGCTTTGTGCAAATCGCATGGGTCTTGCCGGATAAACGCGCTCGGCTGGCCGGTATTTTGGTGTTACGAACTGGGACATGAACCAGCACGCCAAGATCGAAATCCGCCATTCGACCTGTCCGCATGATTGCCCGTCGGCCTGCGCCCTCGATGTCGAGGTGATCGAAGGCCGCAGCATCGGCCGCGTCCGCGGTTCGAAAAAGCAGACCTACACGGCCGGCGTGGTCTGCGCCAAGGTTGCCCGTTACGCCGAGCGGATCCATCACCCCGAACGGCTGATATATCCGATGCGCCGAACGGGTGCGAAGGGCTCAGGGCAATTCGCGCGGATCTCCTGGGACGAGGCGCTGGACGAGATCGCGCACCGCTTCAACGAGGCCGAGCGCGAGTTCGGCGCGGAATCGATCTGGCCCTACTACTACGCCGGCACGATGGGCCTTGTGATGCGCGACGGCCTCAACCGCCTCACCCATGTGAAGAAATATTCGCGCTTCTATCAGACCATCTGCGCCAATGTCGCGCGCATCGGCTTTGCGATCGGCACCGGCAAGATCGCCGGCGTCGATCCGCGCGAAATGGCGCTGTCCGACCTCGTCGTGATCTGGGGCACCAATCCCGTCAACACCCAGGTCAATGTGATGACGCACGCCGCCCGCGCGCGCAAGGAGCGCGGCGCGAAGATCGCCGCGGTCGACATCTACGACAACGAGACCATGAAGCAGGCTGACATCAAGATCATCCTGCGCCCCGGCACCGACGGCGCCTTTGCCTGCGGCGCGATGCATGTGCTGTTCCGCGACGGCTATGCCGACCGCGCCTATATGGACAAGTACACGGACTGTCCTGCCGAGCTCGAGGCGCATCTGACAACGCGCACGCCGGAATGGGCGTCGAAGATTTGCGGCGTGCCGGTGGCGGAGATCGAGGCGTTCGCCAAAGCGGTTGGCGAGACCAAGCGGACCTTCTTCCGCTTTGGCTACGGCTTTACGCGCAGCCGCAATGGTGCGACGCAGATGCACGCGGCAAATTGCATTCCCGCGGTAACCGGTGCCTGGCAGTACGAAGGCGGCGGCGCCTTCTTCAACAATTTCGCGCTGTGGCACTTCAACGAATCCATCATCGAAGGCCACGATGCGATCGACAAGACCACGCGCGCGCTGGACCAGTCGCAGATCGGCCGCATTCTCACCGGCGATGCCGAAGCCCTCCAGGGCAAGGGGCCGGTCAAGGCGATGCTGATCCAGAACACCAACCCCATGACGGTGGCGCCGGAGCAGGCGCTGGTCCGGCAGGGCTTTGCGCGCGAGGACCTGTTCGTCGCCGTGCATGAGCAGTTCATGACCGAGACGGCCCAGATGGCCGACATCGTGCTGCCGGCCACCATGTTCATGGAGCATGACGATCTCTACTACGGCGGCGGCCACCAGCACATCTCCGTCGGGGCGAAGCTGATCGATCCGCCCGGCGAATGCCGCTCCAACCACGAAGTGTTGCAGGTGCTGGCGCCGCGGCTCGGCGCCAGGCATCCGGGCTTCGAGATGACGCCGCGCGAATTGATCGACGCGACCTTGAGGTTGAGCAATCACGGCGACATCGCCGGCCTCGAAGCCGATCTCTGGCGCGACCTGCAGCCCGATTTCCGCACCTCGCATTATCTCGACGGCTTTGCCCATGCCGACGGCAAATTCCATTTCAGAGCTGATTGGGCGCATCCGCCATTCGGTCAGACGATGGGCGATTTCGACAAGATGCCTGATCTGCCGGACCATTGGGCGGTGATCGAGCACACCGACCAGGCCCATCCGTTCCGGCTCGCGACCAGCCCCTCGCGCAGCTTCCTCAACACCACGTTCAATGAAACGCCGTCCTCGCAGGCGCGCGAGGGTAAAGCGAGCGTGATGATCCATCCCCTGGACGCGGCCGCGCTCGACATCGCCGATGGCGATGCCGTGACGCTCGGCAACAGCCGCGGCGAGACCACGCTGATCGCGATGCTGTTCGAGGGCGTGCGGCGCGGCGTGTTGATCGCAGAGTCCGTTCATCCCAACAAGAACCACATCGGCGGCCGCGGCATCAACACGCTGACGGGTGCGGACACGATCGCGCCGATCGGCGGGGCCGCGTTCCACGACAACAAGGTCTGGATCAGGAAAGCGGTCGCCTGAGCGGCGCGCACCGCTATCGGCCTGCAATTTGTGTCGAGGCGCTAAAGCAGCGGCGCGCCGCAGTTTGCGCTTGCACCTCCCGCCCGAGCTGCCGCAAATGGCTGCAAGCGGAGCCAAGGAAGCGAGCGTGCCATGACCGACACCACAGCCGTTATCACCGAAAAGCGCGGGCAGGCGTTCTGGATCATCATCAACCGGCCGGAGAAGCGCAACGCGCTGAACGGCGACGTGATCGCCGGCATCAGCAAAGGATATCGCGACGCGCATGAGGACAAGGACGTCCGCGTCATCGTGCTGACAGGCGCCGGTGACAAGGCGTTCTGTGCCGGCGCCGATTTGCAGAATTCCGGCGCGGCCTTCGCGATGGATCATTCCAAACCAAATGTCGACTATGCCGATCTGCTGCGTTTGTCACAGAACGCCACCAAGCCGGCGATTGCGCGGGTCGGTGGTGTCTGCATGGCCGGCGGCATGGGCCTCTTGTGCATGACCGATATGGCGGTCGCGGCCGATCACGTCGTCTTCGGCCTGCCGGAGGTGAAGGTCGGCGTCTTCCCGATGCAGGTGTTGAGCCTGCTCCAGAGCATCGCGCCGCCGCGCCTCGTCAACGAATGGGCGCTCACGGGCGAGCCGTTCGACGCCAAGGCCGCACAGGCCGCGGGCCTCCTCAACTACGTCGTGCCCGCCGCCGAGTTAGATGCCAAGGTCGACTGGCTGATCGGCCGCATCGTCGACAAATCGCCGACCGCGATCCGCCGCGGCAAGTACGCCATGCGCGCGATCGCCTCGATGTCGTTCGACGAGAGCATCGCCTATACCGAAAGCCAGATCGCGCTGCTCGCGATGACCGAGGACGCCAAGGAGGGGCTGAAGGCGTTCAGCGAGAAGCGGAAGCCGGTCTGGACGGGGAGGTAGAGGAGTGCACCGCTCTCGTATCCCGGACGCGCCGCAACGCGTCAGCGTTGCTGCGCAGAGCCGGGACCCAGGGCGGCACGGGCACATGTAGCGACATGGGCCCCGGCTCTGCAGCGCACCGCTAAGGCGCTGCGCTGCGTCCGGGGCACGAGAGCGGGGTTTACCAGCTCAGTCCGATTTTCAACGTGAATGTAGCCTCATCCTCCGCCGTCATTCCGGGGCGCGCGCAGCGCGAACCCGGAATCCATCGTGCAGCACGCGATATGGAGAAATGGATTCCGGGCTCGCGCCAAGTGGGCGCGCCCCGGAATGACAATCTCACCCCGCATTCGCCTTCAGTCCCGCCGCCTGGATGCCCGCCACCGCGCAGGCCTCGTCATTGTCGGACGTGTCGCCGGAGACGCCGATGGCGCCGAGCAGCGTCGTGCCGTCCATGATCAGCACGCCGCCGGGGACCGGCACCAGCGCGCCTTTTGCAATCGTGTTCACGGCGTCGATGAAATAGGCCTGCTCCTGCGCACGCTGGAACAGGACCCGCGAGCCCATGCCCATGGCGAGCGCGCCATAGGCCTTGCCGTGCGCGATTTCGGCGCGCATCAGGCTGGTGCCGTCTTGCGCGGCCGCGAGCTTGAGCACGCCGCGGGCGTCCAGGATGCTCACGACCAGCGGCTTCAGCTTGAGCTCGCCGGCCTTTGCGAAGGCGGCGTCGAGGATCTTGCGGGCGGTGTCGAGCGTGAGGTCAGCCATGGCTGGGTTCCTTTGCAGCTTGAGAGGTGGAATGGGTTTCGGCGCGATCGAGGCTCATCGCCAGCACGCGCGCGACGTGAAGCGCCTCGCGTTGTGCACCGTCATGGATCTGGTGCCGGCACGAGGTGCCGTCGGCGACCACCAGCGTATCTGGGTCCGCGCGCCGCACGGCCGGCAGCAGCGACAGCTCGGCCGCCGGCCGCGGCCTCGCGCGCCAGGAATTCCTCGAAGGTAAGGGCATGGGCACTGATGGCCTTGGCATCGTTGTCCTTGCGCAGCGAAGCGAGCTCGTCGCGCAGCGTCAAGAGGCAGCTCGGCTCGAGCCCGACGATCGGCACGCCGCGCGCGGCGAAGGGCGCGAAGGCGGCCACGAGGCGATCGAGCTCAGATTTCGCTTCGTCGACGAGGCCGGCAGAGAGAAACGTGCGGCCGCAACAGAGCGGCCGGCCGCCACGCGCAGGCTTCGGCAGATGCACGCGATAGCCGCCGGCCACCAGAACGCGTAGCGCGGCATCAAGATTCTCCCGCTCATAGATGCGGTTGAAGGTGTCGGCAAAGAGAACGACTTCGCGGCCGGCGTCCGGGCCGACGCTGTCGGCCGGCGGCACGAACACGTCGCTGCGGAAGGCGGGCAGGACCCTGCGGGCGCTGATACCGGCAAAGCGCTCGAACAGCTTTCGCAACAGCGGGCTGCGATTGCGCAAATTCGCCAGCGGCGCGAAGCGCGACGCTAGTCCGGCATAGCGCGGGAGGTAGCCCACAAGCCGATCTCGCAACGTCAGGCCGTGCGTGGCAGCGCGCGCGGCCAGCACCTCGATCTTCATCTTGGCCATGTCGACCCCGGTGGGGCACTCATGGCGGCAGGCCTTGCAGGAGACGCAGAGCTTCAGCGTCTCCATCATCTCGTCTGACGCCAACGCGTCGGGGCCGAGCTGGCCCGAGATCGCAAGGCGCAGCGTGTTCGCACGCCCTCGCGTGACATCCTTCTCGTTGCGCGTCGCGCGGTAGGAGGGGCACATCACGCCGCCCTCGAGCTTGCGGCAGGCGCCATTGTTGTTGCACATCTCGACCGCGCCCTGGAAACCGCTGCCGGCGCCGGGATAAGCCGACCAGTCGAGCCTGGTCTTCAGCTCAGCGACGCGATAGTCCGGCTTGAAGCGAAACAGCGAGCGGTCGTCCATTCTGGGCGCATCGACGATCTTGCCGGGATTGAACACGCCTTCGGGATCGAAGCGCTGCTTTACTTCCTTGAAATCGGCGACGAGACGCTCGCCGAACATGGTCTCGTGGAATTCCGAGCGCACCAGCCCATCGCCATGCTCGCCGGAATGCGAGCCCTTGTATTCGCGCACCAGCGCAAAGGCCTCTTCGGCGATGGCACGCATCGCCTTGACGTCCTTCTCCAGCTTCAGATTCAGCACCGGGCGCACGTGCAGGCAGCCCTCCGAGGCGTGCGCGTACATCGTGCCGCTTGTGCCGTGCCTGGCAAACACCTCGTTCAGCCGCGCTGTGTAGTCGGCGAGATGCGGCAGCGGCACGGCGCAGTCCTCGACGAATGAGACCGGCTTGCCCTCCTGCTTCATCGACATCATGACGTTGAGGCCGGCGGCGCGGAAATCGGCGATGCCGCTCTGCAGCGCGGGCTCGATGATCTCCACCACGCCGCCCCATTTGCGCGGCTCGTTATTCCAGCCGAAGCCGAGGTCCCCCATCAGTTCGCCGAGCTGCTTGAGCCGCGCCAGATTGTCCGCCTGGTCCTCCTCCGCGAATTCGACCACCAGCACGGCATCCGGATCGCCCTTGATCGCGGCCGAGATGATGGGGCGGAACATCGCGATGTCGCGGCCGAGCGCGATCATGGTGCGGTCGACCAGCTCGACCGCGATCGGCTTGAGTTTCACCAGATGCTGGGCCGCATCCATCGCCTCGTAGAAGCTGCCGAAATGACAGACGCCGAGCGCCTTGTTGCGGATCACGGGCCAGAGCTTCAGCTCGACCTTGGTGGTGAAGGCTAGCGTCCCTTCGGAGCCGACCAGGAGATGCGCCATGTTGTTCGGCGCATTGCGCGGCACCAGCGCGTCGAGATTGTAGCCGCCGACGCGGCGCTGCACTTTTGGAAAGCGCGCCGCGATCTCGTCGGCCTCGCGGGTGCCGAGATCGAGCATGTCGCGGAACAGCGCGCGGGTGCTGTCGCTGGCTTCGAGGTCGGAGAGATCGCGCGAGACCTCGCCAAAACGGCTCAGCGTGCCGTCGGCGAGCGATGCCTCCATCGATAGCGTGTTGTCGCGCATGGTGCCGTAGCGCAGGCTGCGGCCGCCGCAGGAATTGTTGCCGGCCATGCCGCCGATGGTGGCGCGGGAGGCCGTGGAGACGTCGACCGGAAACCACAGGCCGTGCTTCTTCAGCTGCCGGTTGAGGTCGTCGAGCACGATGCCGGTCTCGACCACGCAGGTGCGGCCTTCGACGTCGAGCGACAGGATTCGGTTGAGGTGCTTGGAGAGATCGACCACGAGGCCGTCATTGACGGTCTGGCCGCATTGCGAGGTGCCGCCGCCGCGCGGGATGACCTTCACCCCTTCGTCGCGGGCAATCGCCAGCGACAGCAAGGCCTCGTCCATGGTCTTCGGCACCACCACGCCGGCCGGCATGATCTGGTAGAACGAGGCGTCGGTAGCGTAGCGGCCACGGCTGAATGGGTCGAACAGGACGTCGCCGGTCAATTCCGACCGCAGGCGCCGTTCGAGCGAGGAGGCGTTTGTCATCCCTGATCCCGGACTGACCCAGTAAGGCTCAGCCTTGCCGAGTTATTCATTATGCTTCCTGACCGATTATATTGTGAATGCAAAATGAGCAAGCCGGACGCCCTCAGGGCGAGGCCGGCGCGTCCTCTCGGGGCTCGGTCAGGTGCTCGATCGCCGCCGTCCGCTTGTTGCGCAGGTGCTGGAACAGGATGTCGCTGAGCTCGCTTGCGGCGCGGCGGCGCAGTGCATCGAGGATGGCCTCATGCTCGCGCATGGCTTCCGCCCAGCGCTGCCGTTTGCGGGCGAAATTGGCGGAGTAGCGGACGCGGCGAATGCGGCCCGCAAAGTTGGCGTAGGCGCTCTTCAGTGTCTCGTTGCGCGCGGCCGCGACGATGCTCTCGTGGATGCGCTGATTGGTCTGGAAATAGCCGTGCATGTCGCGATGCAGATAATGGCCGTACATCTCGTAATGCAGCTGCTCGATCGCGGTGATCTCCGCGTCCGTGATGGCCTCGCAGGCGAGGCGCCCGGCCAGGCTTTCCAGTCCGGCCATGACGTCGAACAGCTCTTCCAGGTCGCGTTGGCTGAGCTGGCGCACCCGCGCGCCGCGGTTGGGCAACAGCTCGATCAGCCCCTCGGCGGCGAGCACCTTCAACGCCTCGCGCAAAGGTGTGCGGGAGATGCCGAGCATCTCGCAGAGCTGCCGCTCGGGAACGCGCCCGCCCTCGGGAATGTTGCCCTCAACCACGTAGTCGCGCAGCCGCAGCAGGGTCTCGCCATGTAGCGAGGCCTCGTGACGGTTTTCCTGGCGGTCGCCGCCGTTGCCGGTTGGCGGGGTGATCGGGACCCCGGTGTCGGGAATCGTGGATTTCATTTGGAGTACAGTAGTTTGCCCGTTTGGTCGCGTCGACGCCCACAATCGAATACCAGATTTCGATTGAATGGACAAAAAATGAATGCAAAATAGCCGGCGAAGCCGGCCGTAACCCGCCGACAGGGAGGTTTTCATGCATCAGGGACGCCATTTCCTGCAGATTCCGGGCCCGAGCCCGGTCCCCGAGCGCGTCCTGCGCGCGATGGATATGCCTGTCATTGATCACCGCAGCGCTGAATTCGGCGAGCTCGGTCGGACCGTCCTCGAAGGCAGCCAGAAGATATTCCAGACCACGGGGCCGGTGGTGATCTTCCCTTCATCGGGGACCGGCGCCTGGGAAGCTGCGATCGTCAACACGCTGTCGCCGGGCGACAAGGTGCTGATGGTCGAGACCGGCCATTTCGCCACCATGTGGCGGCAGATGGCGGGGCGCTTCGGCGTCGAGGTCGATTTCGTCCCGGGCGACTGGCGCCGCGGCGGCGATCCCGCGGTGATCGAGGCCAAGCTCTCCGAGGATACCGCGCGGACCATCAAGGCGGTGATGGTCGTGCACAACGAGACCTCGACCGGCGCGACCAGCCGCATCGCCGAGATCCGCGCCGCGATCGACCGCACAGGCCATCCCGCGCTGCTGATGGTCGATACCATCTCCTCGCTCGGCTCGGTCGACTATCGCCACGACGAGTGGAAAGTCGACGTTAGCGTCAGCTGCTCGCAGAAGGGTTTCATGCTGCCGCCCGGCCTCGGCTTCAACGCGATCTCGGAGAAGGCCCTCACCGCGTCCAAGACCAACAAGATGCCGCGCTCCTATTTCGACTGGGAGGAGATGCTCAAGCCCAATGCCAAGGGCTTCTTCCCCTATACGCCCGCGACCAACCTCCTCTACGGCCTGCGCGAGGCGATCGCGATGCTGCTCGAAGAGGGGCTCGACAATGTTTTTGCGCGGCATCAGCGCTTGGCGGCCGCGACGCGGGCCGCCGTCAACCATTGGGGTCTCGAAGTGCTCTGCCAGGAGCCTTCGGAGTTCTCGCCGGTGCTCACCGCGGTGCTGATGCCGCCGGGGCATGACGCCGATCAGTTCCGGAAAGTGGTGCTCGACAACTACAACATGTCGCTCGGCTCGGGCCTGTCGAAGGTCGCCGGCAAGGTCTTTCGCATCGGTCACCTCGGCGAATGCAACGCGCTGACGCTGCTCGGCGCGCTCACCGGCGTCGAGATGGGCCTGTCGGTCGCTGGCGTGCCGCATCGCTCCGGCGGTGTCGACGTCGCGATGAAGCTCCTGGAGCAGCGCCCGCAGGGCAATGCCTCGCCGCATCTGAAGATCGTCGGCACGTAAGGGGAGTGCGATGGACGGGAAGGCAGGCGAGGGCAAGCCGGTCCGTCATGCACGGACGGAGCCTTTCGAGAGAGGACAAGCCGGTCAAATGGTGCTATTCGGCGGCCACCAAACCAAGACGAGACCGGGAAGGACGCCGATGACCGTGCATACTGGAAGGCATTTCTTACAGATTCCAGGACCGACCAACGTGCCCGACCGGGTGCTGCGGGCGATGGACATGCCGACGCTGGACCATCGTGGCCCGGAGTTCGCTGAGCTCGGTTTTGCCGTGCTTGCCGCAATGCAGCGCGTGTTCCGCACCAAGCAGCCCGTGATCATCTTTCCCTCGTCCGGCACCGGCGCCTGGGAAGCGGCGATGGTCAATGTGTTCGCGCCCGGCGACAAGGTCCTGATGTGCGAGACCGGCCAGTTCGCCGTGCTCTGGCGCGGCATCGCCGACAAGTTCAAGCTCGACGTCGACTTCATCCCGGGCGACTGGCGCCACGGCGCCGATCTCGCCGAGATCGAGCAGCGCCTCGCCGCCGACAAGCAGCACGCGATCAAGGCGGTCTGCGTCGTCCACAACGAGACCTCGACCGGCTGCGTGACGCCGCCGCTGGAGGTGCGCAAGATCCTCGACCGCACCAAGCATCCGGCGCTGCTGATGGTCGACACCATCTCCGGCCTCGGCTCGATGGAATATGAGCACGACGCCTGGGGCATCGACGTCTCGGTCGCGGGCTCGCAGAAGGGCCTGATGCTGCCGCCCGGCCTCGGCTTCAACGCCGTCTCGGAGAAGGCGCTTGCCGCGGCCAAGGCCAACCCGGGCATGCGTTCCTATTGGGACTGGCAGGAGGTGATCAACTTCAACAAGCTCGGCACCTTCCCCTACACACCCGCCACCAATCTGCTCTACGGCCTGCGTGAAGCGGTCAAGATGCTGGAAGAGGAGGGGCTGGAGACCGTCTGGACCCGCCACAAGTGCCACAGCGCTGCGACGCGCGCCGCGGTCAAGGTCTGGGGCCTCGAAACGCAATGTGCCGATCCCGCCGCGCATTCGCCCGCGCTGACCGGTGTGCGCGTGCCGGAAGGACACGACGCCGACGCCTTCCGCAAGGTCGTGCTGGAAAATTTCGACATGTCGCTCGGCACCGGCCTGAACAAGGTCAAGGGCAAGGTGTTCCGCATCGGCCATATCGGCCATTTCAACGACCTGATGCTGATGGGGACGCTTGCCGGCGTCGAGATGGGCCTGGATCTTGCAAAGATCCCGCACCGGAGCGGCGGCGTGCTCGCGGCCATGGACGTCCTGAAGGGACGTGACGTGGTGCCGATGGCCAAGGCCCAGGTGGCTTGATCCATCCAACTTGAAGAAAGAGATTGCGCGATGAACGCACCGACGACTGCCAACGAAGACCTGCTCTACTCCGTCGAGGACGGCATCGCGCGGATCACCTTCAACCGCCCGCAGGCGCGCAACGCGATGACCTTCGCCATGTATGACCGCATGGCCGAGATCTGCCAGGAGATCAACGCCGATCGTTCGATCAAGGCGCTGATCCTGACCGGCGCCGGCGACAAGGCGTTCGCCTCCGGCACCGACATCTCGCAATTCCGTGCCTTCAAGTCCGCGCAGGATGCGCTCGACTACGAGGCGCGGATCGACCGCGTGCTCGGCACGCTCGAGCAGTGCCGTGTGCCCGTGATCGCGGCCATTGCCGGCGCCTGCACCGGCGGCGGCGCCGGCATCGCGGCCTGCTGCGATCTGCGCATCGGCACCGAGACGACGCGGATGGGCTTTCCGATCGCGCGCACGCTCGGCAACTGCCTGTCGATGTCGAACATCAGCCGCATCGTCGCGCTGGTCGGCCCCGCCCGCACCAAGGACATGATCTTCAAGGCGCGCCTCGTCGAGGCACAGGAAGCGCTGGCGCTCGGCCTGCTCAACGAGGTCGTGCCCGACGTCGAGACGCTGCAACGCCGCGCCGACGAGACCGCAAAGCTCGTTGCCAGCCACGCGCCGCTCACGCTGGAGGCGACCAAGGAGGCGGTGCGCCGCATCCGCCGCACGCTGTCGCGCGAGGAGGGCGAGGACCTGATCCTGAAGGCCTATATGAGCGAAGATTTCCGCGAGGGCATGGATGCCTTCCTCAACAAGCGGGCGCCCGTCTGGAAGGGCAAGTAAACTCATGCGCGTCGTCAGTCGAAAGTCATAGGCGCCGAATTGCCGGGCTGCTTGCACTCGTCAGCTTTAGTCCGCACTATGCAGGGATAGAATTCTTCCGCACTACAACTCAAAAAAACATCAGGGGGCGAAACTCGTGCGAATTACAGTCAAAGCCGTCGGCGCTGCGGCGGCGCTGTTGTTGACCACGCCGGCCTTCGCCGGCTGGGAACCGGCGAAGCCGGTCGAGATCGTGGTGGCCGCGGGCGCGGGCGGCGCCTCCGATCAGATGGCGCGGATGATGCAGGCCGCGATCCAGAAGAACAATCTGATGAAGCAGCCGATGGTCGTCTCGCTCAAGGGCGGCGCCTCGGGCGCGGAAGCGCTGATGTACATGAAATCCAGCGAGGGCGACCCGAACAAGGTGCTGATCGCCTATTCGCTGATCTACATGCTGCCGCTGTCGGCCAAGATCCCGTTCAACTGGCGTGAGCTGACCCCGGTCTCCGTGGTCGCACTCGATCAGTTCGTTCTCTGGGACAACAGCGCGGGTCCCAAGACGTTGAAGGAGTTCGTCGCCGCGGCGAAGGCAGCAAGCTCGCCGTTCAAGATGGGCGGCACAGGCTCCAAGCGTGAGGATCACGTGCTGACCGTGTTCCTCGAGCAGAAGACCGGCGCGAAATTCTCATATCTGCCCTACAAGTCCGGCGGCGAGGCCGCGACCCAGCTGGTCGGCAACCACACCGAGGCCAACGTCAACAACCCCTCGGAAAATCTGGAAGTCTGGCGCGCGGGCCAGGTGCGTCCGCTCTGCGTGTTCGACAAGGAACGCATCTCCTACACGACGAAAGTGACGGAGACGCAGTCCTGGGCCGACATCCCGACCTGCAAGGAGGAGGGCGTCGACGTGCAGTATCTGATGCTGCGCGCGATGTTCCTGCCCGGCAAGGTGACGCCGGAACAGCAGGCGTTCTATGTCGATTTGTTCCACAAGGTGACGCAGACCACGGAATACAAGGAGTACATGGAGAAGCAGGCGCTGAAGCCGATCTTCCTCACCGGCAAGGACATGGTGCAGTTCCTCGAGGAGGACGATGCGCTGAACAAGTCGCTGATGACGGAAGCCGGTTTCGTCGCGAAGTAGCTGTTTCACCTCGCCCCGCCTGCGGGGAGAGGTCGGATTGCATCGAAGATGCAATCCGGGTGAGGGGGACTCTCCGCGAGTCCAACTCTCGCCGTTTCCGCGGAGACTCCCCGTTACCCAGACCCTCTCCCCGCAAGCGGGGAAAGGGGATTGGCCACAGCATTTGGTCACCATGTCCCAAACCGAACTTGAAATCGTTGTCGATGATCCGACCGCGCCCGAAGACGACTCCCCCTCCGTCGTCTCTTCCGCGACGATCGAGATCGTCGTCTGTCTCCTGCTGCTCGCGCTCGCCGCCACGCTCGGCTACGACAATTGGCGTACCGGCGCGTCATGGGATGCGACCGGGCCGGAGCCGGGCTATTTCCCGTTCTACCTCGCCATTATCCTCGGCGGCGGCAGCCTCTACGGCCTGATCGCGGCGCTCCTCGCGCGGCGCGCGGCGCGTGAGACCTTCGTCACACGGGCGCAGGCCCGCCGCGTGATGGCAGTGTTCGTGCCGACACTGCTGTTCTGCGCGGCGACACAGTTCCTCGGCCTTTATGTCGCGAGCTTCTTCCTGATCGCGGGCTTCATGCGCCTCGTCGGCAAGATCACGCTGTGGAAGTCGCTGCTCACCGCCTTCGTGTTCACGGCGATCATGTTCGTCACCTTCGACGTCGCCTTCGACGTCATCATGCCGAAAGGGCCGCTCGAAGCGGCCCTCGGCCGCTAGGCGGGCACGCGCGATGGAAGCTTTCGGGCTCCTGCTCCACGGTTTTGCCGTCCTGCTGACGTGGAAGACGCTCGTGCTGATGATGGTCGGGCTGGTGCTCGGCATCTTCGTCGGCGTGCTGCCGGGGCTCGGCGGCCCCAATGGCGTCGCGATCCTGTTGCCGCTCACCTTCACGATGGACCCGACCTCGGCGATCGTGATGCTGTCCTGCATCTATTGGGGCGCGCTGTTCGGTGGTGCCATCACCTCGATCCTGTTCAACATCCCGGGCGAAGCCTGGTCGGTCGCGACCACCTTCGACGGCTATCCGATGGCGCAGCAGGGTCGGGCGGCGGAGGCGCTGACCGCGGCATTCACCTCCTCGTTCATCGGCTCGCTGGTCGCCGTGCTGCTGATCACGTTCCTCGCGCCGATGATCTCGTCCTTCGCGCTGAAGTTCGGCCCGCCCGAGTTCTTCGCGGTCTATCTCCTGACCTTCTGCTCCTTCGTCGGTCTCGGCCGCGAGGCCAAGCACAAGACGGTCATCTCGATGTCCCTGGGGCTGCTGCTCGCCGGCATCGGCATGGATACCGTGTCCGGCAATCTCCGCATGACCTTCGGCTCGCCGGAATTGCTCCGCGGCATCAACTTCCTGGTCGCCGTCATCGGCCTGTTCGGCATCAGCGAGATCCTGCTGACGATGGAGGAGCGCCTTGCGCTGCGCGGACATGCGGCCGGCATCTCGCTGCGCGTCGTGCTCGGCGTCTGGAAGGATCTGCCGAAATACTGGGTGACGCTGCTGCGCTCGTCCTTCATCGGTTGCTGGCTCGGCATCACCCCCGGCGGTGCGATCGCTGCCTCCTTCATGGGCTACAATCTCGCCAAGCGCTTCGCCAAAGAGCCCGAGAGTTTTGGCAAGGGCCGCATCGAGGGCGTGTTCGCGCCGGAGACGGCGGCGCATGCCTCCGGCACCTCGGCGCTGCTGCCGATGCTGGCGCTCGGCATTCCCGGCTCGGGCACTGCGGCGATCCTGCTCGGCGGCCTGATGGTGTGGGGGCTCAATCCGGGGCCGCTGCTGTTCGTCGAGCACAAGGACTTCGTTTGGGGCCTGATCGCCTCGATGTATCTCGGCAACGTCGTCGGCCTCGTGCTGGTGCTGACGACGGTGCCGATCTTCGCCTCGATCCTGCGCGTGCCGTTCGCGGCGGTGGCGCCGATGATCGTGGTGTCCTGCGCGATCGGCGCCTATGCGATCCAGAACGCGATGTTCGACATCTGGCTGATGCTCGGCTTCGGCGTAGTCGGCTACGTCTTCAAGAAGATCGGCATTCCCTTGGCGCCGTTCACCCTCGCGCTCGTGCTCGGCAACCGCGCCGAGGATGCCTTCCGCCTGTCGATGATCGGCTCCGGCGGGACCTTGAAGGTGTTCTGGTCGAACGGTCTGGTTGGCTCGATCACGACCCTGGCGATTGTGCTGCTGTTCTGGCCGGTCATCGACGGCCTGCTTGGTCGCGTCGGATGGACACAGGGGGCGAGAGCGACATCGCAATAAGCCGGACTGCCTTAGGTTGAATCGATTGCGGCGGGTCGTTCACTTCTCCCGCTCGCGGGAGAGGTCGGCGCGTTCCGGGCGATGCGAAGCATCATCCCGCGCGCCGGGTGAGGGCTTTCTCCTCTTGGGGATCGTCCCATTGCGGAAGCACCCTCTCCCCAGCCCTCTCCCGCAAGCGGGAGAGGGAGCGCACCGTCGTCGTTGCAGCCATCAAGCCTCGTTTCGTTCCGCCTTTCAGCGAGGCTTCGTGCTTCAACGGCCGAAGGGCTGATAGTGCCAAGGTCAGCGATACTCACACCACCTTGGCGTCCCGCAGCCTCGCAATCTCGTCGGCGCCGAAACCGAACTCCTTCAGTAGCTCGTCGGTCTGCTCGCCGAATTCCGGCGGCCGCGCCACCATCCTGCTCGGCGTGCGCGACAGCGTCACGGGCTGGCCGACCAGGCGGATATGGCGGCCATCGTCGTTCGGCACGTCCTGCGCAATGCCGAGATGCTTCACCTGCGCGTCCTCGAACATCTGGTCGATGGCATAGATGGGACCGCAGGGCACGCCGGCCTCGTTGAGCTCGCGGACCCAGGTCTCGGTCGACTTCGTCACGGTGCGCTTCTCGATCTCGGCGTTGAGCGCATCACGGTTCTTGGAGCGGGCAGGCGCCGTCGCATAGTCGGGATGGCCAAAGAGCTCCGGCGCGCCGATCGCCTGCGCACAGCGCTCCCAGATCCGGCCGCCGGTGGTAGCGATATTGATGTAGCCGTCGGAAGTCTTGAACACGCCAGTCGGAATGCTGGTCGGGTGGTTGTTGCCGGCCTGCCTGGCGACCTCCTTCTCCATCAGCCAGCGCGCGGCCTGGAAGTCGAGCATGAAGATCTGGGCCTGGAGCAGCGAGGTCTGCACCCACTGGCCCTTGCCGGAGACCTCGCGTTCGAGCAGTGCGGTGAGGATGCCCATGGCGCAGAACAGGCCAGCGGTGAGATCGGCGACGGGAATGCCGACCCGCATCGGACCTCCGCCCGGCGCGCCGGTGATCGACATCAGCCCGCCCATGCCTTGCGCGATTTGATCGAAACCGGGGCGCTTATGGTAGGGGCCGTCCTGACCGAAGCCGGAGATGCTGCCATAGACGATGCGCGGGTTGATTGCGGCGAGGCTGTCATAGTCGATGCCGAGCTTCTTCTTCACGTCGGGCCGGAAATTCTCGACCACGACGTCGGCTTTGGTGGCCAGGCGCTTGAAGACGGCGAGCCCGCGCTCATCCTTCAGGTTCAGCGTCATCGCCCGCTTGTTGCGGTGCAAATTCTGGAAGTCGGAACCCCGCCGGGGGCCGCCCGGCTGCTCGCCGCCGGCGTCCTCGGTCAGCGCGTCGATCTTGACGACGTTGGCGCCCCAGTCCGCGAGCTGCCGCACGCAGGTCGGCCCGGAGCGCACGCGGGTCAGATCGAGCACGGTGAAGCGCGACAGGGCTTCCGAGGCATGCGGAAAAGACATCTTGAGAGGCTCCGGGACGGATTGCGGAGCCTACCATAGTGCCGAAAGACCTTGCGGCAACCCTCGTGCGATGCGCATGCCGCCTGCCGAAATGCCATGCCTGACATGGCTTTGCTGCGATGCGTGGCGGCTTTGCTGCGGTGCGCAAAAGCTCAGCGCGACAGGTGCTTCAATTCCGCGCGCGCCTGCTCGGCCAAGGGATCATCGCCGTGGCGCGCAATGAAGAGCTCGAACGCTTCCCGCGTTCCCTTCCGGCGGGCGGCTTCGTATTCCTCTGCCACCGCGACGGCAGGATCGCGGGCGATTGGCATGGAGGGCGCGCGCCCTGCCTCGCCGCTCTCCTTCCTGCCGTCATCCGCCTTGGCTTTCCCGACCATGGCAGGTTGTTCTCCGTTGGACAGATGATCCGATCCCGCGAACGTCGCGAGGACACCGATCAGACCGGCTGACAATGCGCCTCGTTTCATCATATCGTCTCTGGGACATGACAGGGGCCGGAAGCCGTATCCCATCGGTGTCCGTATGACTACGGGATTTGACGCCTAACAAGGTCTTACGGAAGGGAGCGGACGCCGCAGCCCAAGTTAAACCAAACGTTCAACTCTCAGGCTAGAATCATGCGCCTCCGCCGCGAATCTGGCGAGGCATTGCTCTGGAGAGTCAATTGGCTACCGCTGTGAATGTCAGTGCCACCAACAACGCCGAGATCGACGGCCTGCTGTCGGGCGCCAAATGGTCAGGCACCATTACCTACAGTTTTGCCGACGCGCCGAGCGACTACGCCAATCCCTATAGCGGCGGCTACAGCGAGCCGACCACCTCGGGCTTTGTTTCGGCGCCCACGCAGATACAGGCGGCGATCAACTACGCGATCGGGCTGATTCTCAGCTACACCAACGCCGACATCCAGTACGCAGGCACGAACGGCGCCGACATCATGGTCGCGCAGTCGCCGGCGGCCAATCCGACCGCTTACGCCTACTATCCCGGCAATTATGCGCCCGGCGGCGACATCTGGTTCGGCACCCAATACAATTTCTCGCTGGCCAAGCTCGGCAATTACTACTTCACCACCGCGCTGCACGAACTCGGCCATGCCCTCGGCCTCAAGCACAGCCAGGAGGCCGGCGGGCCCGCCCACGTCGCGGTGCCGAGCGCGCATGACAGTAGCGAATACACCGTCATGAGCTATCGCAGCTATGTCGGCGCTTCGACCACGGGCGGCTACACCAACGAAGCCTACGGATATTCGCAGACCTACATGGCCAACGATATCCTCGCGCTCCAGACGATGTACGGCGCGGACTACACGACGCAGAGCAGCAACACCGTCTACACCTGGAATTCGACCACCGGGCAGCAGTTCATCAACGGCGTCGGTCAGCTCGCGCCGGGCGGCGGCGTCGGCGGCTCGGCCAACCGCATCTACGAGACCGTCTGGGACGGCGGCGGCGTCGATACCTACGACCTGTCGAACTACACGACCAACCTGAGCATCAACCTCAATCCCGGCGCTTCGTCGGTGTTCTCCTCCGTGCAGTTGGCCTATCTCGGCAACGGCCATTATGCATCGGGCAACGTCTACAACGCCTATCTCTACAACGGCGATGCGCGCTCCTACATCGACAACGCCATCGGCGGGTCCGGCAACGACGCGATCCTTGGCAACGCCATCTCCAACGCGCTGAACGGCGCCGGCGGCGACGACACGATCACCGGCGGCGCGGGCAACGATACCATCAATGGCGGTTCGGGCACCGACACGGCAGTGTATTCGGGCAGCCAGGCAAGCTACACGATCTCCTACAATGAGGCGGCACAGACCTTCAACCTGACCGACCTGCGCAGTGGCTCACCTGACGGCACCGATACCGTCACGACGGTCGAGTATTTCCGGTTTGGCGGCGTCACCATCGCTGCCTCCAGCCTCGTGCCGACGGTGATCGAGGCGTTCGGATCGACCAGCGTGGTCCGGTCCGGCGGCAACTATTTTCTGAACAGCATCTCGACCGGCGCCGGCCCAACGCTGAAATATACGGGCAATGTGGTGAACACGGCGAACTACACGACGTGGTCCGTCATTGCGGCCGAGCAGGTGTCCGGTGGCGGGTACGACGTGGTCTGGAAGGATTCGTCGAACGGACATTACTCGGTCTGGAGCACCGACAGCAGCGGCAATTTCGTGATGACGCTGGCCGCCGCTCCCGAAGTCCTGGGGAGCGATCCGACCCTGAAAGCATTGGAGCCGACCCTCCAGCAGGATCTCAATGGCGATGGCGCGATTGGTATACCCGCGGGCAGCCTTGTCACGATCGAGGCGTTCGGGTCGGCCAGTGTGGTGGTGTCCGGCGGCAACTACTATCTGACCAACATCTCGACCGGCACCGGCCCAACGCTGAAATATACGGGCAATGTGGTGAACACGGCCAATTACACGACGTGGTCCGTCATCGCCGCCGAGCAGGTGTCGGGTGGCGGCTACGACGTGGTCTGGAAGAACTCGGCAAACGAGCACTACTCGGTCTGGAGCACCGACAGCAGCGGCAATTTCGTGACGACACTCGCCGCGGCTCCGGAAGTGCTGGGGAGCGATCCGACCCTGAAGGCACTGGAGCCGACGCTGCAGCAGGATCTCAATGGCGACGGCACGATCGGGGTGCCGGTAGCCAGCCCCGTCACGATCGAGGCGTTGGGATCGACCAGCGTGGTGGTGTCCGGCGGCAACTACTATCTGACCAACATCTCGACCGGCACCGGACCCACGCTCAAACACGCAGGCTCTGCAGTCAACACGGCGAATTACACCACGTGGTCCGTCATTGCCGCTGAGCAGGTGTCCGGTGGTGGCTATGACGTGGTCTGGAAGGATTCGTCGAACGGGCATTACTCCGTCTGGAGCACCGACAGCACCGGCAATTTCGTAAAGACGCTTGCCGCGGCTCCCGAAGTGCTGGGGACCGATCCATCCCTGCAGGCGCTGGAGCCGACACTTCAGCAGGATCTCAACGGCGACGGCACGATCGGGGTGCCGGTTGCCAGCCCCGTCACGATTGAGGCGTTCGGATCAACCAGTGTGGTGCTGTCTGGCGGCAACTACTATCTGGACAACATCTCGACCGGCACCGGGCCGACGCTGAAATACCAAGGCAATGTGGTCAACACGGCGAATTACACCACGTGGTCCGTCATTGCCGCCGAGCAGGTGTCCGGTGGTGGCTATGACGTGGTCTGGAAGGATTCGTCGAACGGACATTACTCCGTCTGGAGCACCGACGGCACCGGCAATTTCGTCACGACGCTCGCCGCGGCTCCCGAAATGCTGGGGACCGATCCGTCCCTGCAAGCGCTGGAGCCGACGCTTCAGCAGGATATCAATGGCGACGGTACGACCGGGGTGCCGGCCGCCAGCCCCGTCACGATCGAGGCGTTCGGATCAACCAGCGTGGTGGTGTCCGGCGGCAACTACTATCTGGACAACATCTCGACCGGCACCGGGCCTACACTGAAATACCAAGGCAATGTTGTGAACACGGCCAACTACACCACGTGGTCCGTCATTGCCGCCGAGCAGGTGTCCGGTGGTGGCTACGACGTGGTCTGGAAGGATTCGTCGAACGGGCACTACTCCGTCTGGAGCACGGACAGCACCGGCAATTTCATCACGACGCTCGCCGCGGCTCCCCAAGTGCTGGGGACCGATCCATCCCTGAAAGCGCTCGAGCCGACGTTGCAGCAGGATCTCAATGGCGACGGCGCCGTCGGCGCAGCGCCGCTCGGTGATAACTTCGCGTTCAACCTCACCCAGGGCGGGACCTCATCGACCACCCCGTTCGAGGTCCCCGACCCAATGCCCGCGCCGGCGGATACGCAGACCGCGTCGGAGCAGTGGACCCAGCCGGCAGGGAGTGACGACATGGCTGTGACCGGCATGGTGATGGATCTGCCTCACGATCTGCACGGCTCCAGTTTCCTGCTGAACTGACGCCATGGGGCTGGCCGACGAGGGACGTTGCGAGCCGGATCAGGCGAGCTCAAGCGAGTGCTTGAAATAGGCGATGGTCTCCTTCAGTCCGTCCTCGAGCGCGACCTTCGGCTCCCAGTTCAGGACAGCCTTCGCCTTGGTGAGGTCGGGCTGGCGCTGGCGCGGATCGTCCTGCGGCAGCGGCTTGAACTCCAGCTTGGAGCGCGAGCCGGTGAGCTTGATGACCTTCTCGGCGAGCTCGCGGATGGTGAACTCGGAATTGTTGCCGAGGTTGATCGGGCCGGTGACGTCTTCCGCACTTACCATCAACCGCGTGATGGCCTCGACGAGGTCGTCGACATAGCAGAACGAGCGGGTCTGGCCACCGTCGCCGAACACGGTGATCGGCTCGCCCTTGAGCGCCTGGACGATGAAGGACGACACCACGCGACCGTCATTTGGCTGCATGCGCGGGCCGTATGTGTTGAAGATGCGCGCGACCTTGATCGGCAGGCCGTGCTGGCGCCAATAGTCGAAGAACAGCGTCTCGGCGCAGCGTTTGCCCTCGTCGTAGCAGGAGCGGATGCCGATCGGGTTGACGTTGCCCCAGTAATCCTCGGTCTGCGGATGGATCAGCGGATCGCCATAGACCTCGCTGGTGGAGGCCTGGAAGATGCGCGCCTTGAGCCGCTTGGCGAGCCCAAGCATATTGATGGCGCCGTGCACCGAGGTCTTGGTGGTCTGTACCGGATCGCGCTGGTAGTGGATCGGCGAGGCCGGGCAGGCCAGGTTGAAGATCGCGTCGACCTCGATGTAGAGCGGGAAGGTGACGTCGTGCCTGACCGCCTCGAACAGCGGATTTGCGATCAGATGGGCAATGTTGCGCCGGCTGCCGGTGAAATAGTTGTCCGCGGACACCACCTCGGCCCCGGTCTCGAGCAGTCGTTCGCAGAGGTGCGATCCGATGAACCCGGCTCCCCCGGTCACGAGGATGCGGCTGTTCTTGTAGTTTTCAAACGGCATGATCGGTTCCAGATTGTTCGCAAAGGGAGCGGCTGAGTGGTATCGGCAACGGCCGGACTCGCCAATAGCCAAATGCCTTGGATCGAGGTATCTAAACACCTCTACTGTGCATGGGTTGTTCTCGCACTTTTTAGGCTGGGCCTAGAACTCCCGTCGCTTCAACCAGGCCCGTGCCCCCCAATGGCCGAAGCACCAGGCCGATCGGGCCAGGGAGAGGTGCTCGACATTGCGGTAGATCTGCCAGACCCATTTGGCCGAGCGCACCGGGCGGCTGGAGACGGAGGAGCCCCTGACGCGGTAGCGCGCCAGATCCTCGTTGAGGCCGTAGGCGGTATGGCCGCGCTTGAGGATCGAGAGCCACAGGCAGAAATCGTCATAACCCTCGTTCTTCATCGCGATGGGGCCGGCGATCTCGCGGTCGACCATCGCGGTCAGCGTCGCGATCGCGGTGTTCTTCAGGAGCTGCCCATAGCTGAGCGCGGCCGGCACCTCGATCAACCGTCCGGTGACCGTGTTGGTCTCGTTGATGCGGCGGAAAGCGGTGTAGCTCAGCGCGGCCTGCTTCGCCTTCGCGAAGGCGAGCTGACGCTCCAGTTTCCCGGGCAGCCACAGATCGTCGCTGTCGAGGAACGCGAGATAGCGCCCCTGCGCCCGGTCGATTGCGGCCTGGCGGGCCAGCGCCGGCCCGCCGTTCTTCGCCTGCCGGATCAGCTTGACGCGAGGATCGCGCTCGCCGATGTCCGCGATGATCTGCGGTGTCCTATCGGTCGAGCAGTCGTCGGCGATCAGCAGCTCCCAATCGGAAAAGCTCTGGCTCTGCACCGAGCGGATGGTCTCCTCGATCAGGCCTTCGACGTTCCAGGATGGGGTGATGATCGAGACGAGCGGCATGACGGGGTCCGTTCAATTCGCGCGGGCAGCGGGCTCAGCGATCGCGGCGCACAACGAGGCCGCAAACGTGTCGAGCAGCCTGGGATCGCCGATATAGAGTTCGCCCGGATAAGAGCTGCGCCAGGCCGATTCGAAATAGGGAGCGCCCTTGGCTGGATCGAATGGCCCGGCGGAGAGCGCCTGGCGCAGCCTTGCGGGCACGTCAGCCAGCCGGTCGACCGCGTAGACCAGCGGGCAGGAGCGGTAGAACGCATCGCCCATCACCACGACCGGCTTGCCGAGCAGCAAGGCCTCGGCGCCCGACTTGCTGTTGACGGAGATGACCGCATCGGCGCGGTTGAGCACTGTGTAATTGTTGGTCTGCGGCGGCAGCAGCACGAAATTGTCGAAGCGGCGCGCCAGCTCGAACAGGCGATCGGCCGAGATCGCGCCGATCTGGGCGGGGTGTTCCTTCACCACCAGCACATGCGAGTCCGGGATCGTCCGCAGCAGGAAGTCGACCGTTGCGACCTGGTCGAGGTAGTCGGGTGAGCGCAGCGTCAGTGCCATGTCGGCGGGAACGTGGAATGGATAGTAGACGAAGGGCGCCCCGGGGATCGGCTTGTAGAGCTTGCGCAGCCGCGTCGCATTGAGCGCCATCGCCGCGTGCACGCGGGCGTGACGCAGATTGTGTCCGAACTCTTGATGCTTTCCGAGCGCGAACTGGTCCCACAGCTTTTCGGTGAGGCGGCGGGCGTTGCGCAGGTTCACGACCTTCTTGAAGGCCGCCGAATAATGATGCTGGTCCTTCTTGGGGATGACGATCGCCCGCTGCGTCAGCGTGTCGTCGAGATAGGCGCGCACCTCTGGCGACACGGCGTCCGCCGGTGTCGGCATCACGTCGGGTGCGGCGAGACTGTCGGGCGTGAAATACATCCGGCCACGAAAGAACGAGGGCTCGATGAACCAGTTGCGGATGTTGCGACGCCTGGCGGCGTAGAAGCTCGCGATGACGGAGAGGAAGCCGCCGAGCTCCTGAACCAGCTCGACGCGTTTGCCCTCAGCCTCGAGGCGGTCGAGCAGCGCCTCCATCGCGTTGGCATAGATCATGAACCGCCGGCGCAGCGCTGCGGTGTCGCGGATGCCGAACGTGAACCGCTCATGGCTGAACAGGAAATTGGTCCCGTCGAGCCCGTAGGCGGCAACGCGGGCGTCGAACGCGTCGCGGTCGTCGGGGGAGGGACCCGTCCTGAGGCCGTCGCGGTACATGTTGGTGACCGGCACGCCTTCGGCCGCCGACATTTCGGCGCTGCGATCGTCGAAGGCGAGCAGCTCGACATCGTTGCCTGCCGCACGCAGCCGCTGCGCGACCGGAATCCAGAACCGGGTCTGGTATTCGGCAAGCGTGGTGATGAGAATGGTCTTTGAGGGTGTGGCCATGAGTCTATCGGGTGGGGTCGATGGCAATGCTCGCGAGCGGCAAGCCTGTCGTCGCGCAGTGTGCGCGTCTTGTGGCGAATTGCGCCGGGCTCGCGCGGTCATGAGCTGCGATACGCTGCAGTAGGGTCCTGACGACGACCGGCTCGATGCGCTTGTCGCGCCGGGCCGGGTTGAACCGGCTGCGCAGCCGTTCCGTCACGGCCGATCCGAGCGCGGCGCTGGCAGCGCCCTTGACGATCTGGCCGACACTCGGCTTGTCGCGCGTGCCCTTCACGGTCGCCAGCAACGACACGTAAGGCCGGCGCGCACCCGCAGCGCGCGTCAGGACGTCAGCGACGCGTTCGGCGGCTTGCCCGTCGTTGAGATGGAAGAAGGCCTCGATATCGGCGGCATGAACGCGGGCGAAATCGAAGGTCTCGGTCTCGCGCTCGATATGGTCGATCGCGCCAAGCAGCTCTTCGAACGAGGCGACCGGTCGGCTCACGCGCGCGGGCAGCGCCGCATGGCCGGCGGTGGTCGGTGTGTTCAGATATTCGAGTTGGAGCGGAAGCTTTCCGAGCAGGACCGATTCGACGGCCGTGCCGCAGTTGAGATGAACGACGGCGGCCGCATTGCGGATGCGGTCGAGTACGCTGCCGGTGCCGTCGATCAGGACGTTGGCGTGGCGCGCCAGTGCGTTGCGATAGACCTCCTCGCTCTCGAAGGGATGCGGACGCACCAGAATGGTGCGGTCGGGCCGCGCTGCGGCAAGGCGGTCGATCTCGGCGAGGTAGTTGGCGAAGACCTGCTTCAGGTCCGCGATGAAGCGATCGACATAGCCGCCATCCCAACCGGCCCGCACCATCGCTTCGCGCTCGCCGCCCGGCTTGCCGGTGAAGCGTGAATTGACCAGCGGGAAGTTGGCGTTGACGAGCAGGTAGTCGCGCGGTTCGCCATCGAGCAGCGCGCGCCAGCGCGGCGCAGCAAAGTCGAAGCGCGGGCATCCGGTGAGGTGAAGCTGCTCCGGCTTCATGGTTCCGGCCGCGAGGAAGGCCTCGTGCAGCCGACTGCCCCAGAAGAAATAACCCGCCAGGATGTCGGCGTAGCCGCTGCCCTTGACGTGCGCGGCCATTGCCGGCGGCGAGTTGCCGCCCTTTTCCGCGAGCACGCCGCCTTCGGTGTCGAGCACGTAGAGCGCGAGCCCGTCCCTCGCAAAGCTGCGCATGAGATCGAGGTTGACGGGACGCGCGTAGTTGACGACCAGCGCGTCGAGCCCGAGCCGAGGAACGTCGACGGCCTGCTCGTACATCGGCACCAGCACGACGGAGACGCCGCGCCGCGCAAGCTGATAACCGAGCATGACCGCACCCGGCAAGTCACGCTTGGGGTGATCGACCACCAGGCCTATACGCAAGATGTGAGCTCCCGGCAGGTCCGTATCAGAGCCGCATCACGGTGCGCTCGAGATCCGTCAGGGCGCCAACAGCGCGGAAGCGCGCCGGCGGTTCGGGATAGATGCGCGGCTGCTGGATGTAGGTCGCCGTGTACAGCAGGCGGCTGTGATCGGACTGGATCCGGCTTCCCATGTGCAGGCAGCGAGCTGTGTTGACGATGAAGCACGACAGGCGGGGCGCGATCATCTCCTTGACCGCGTTGGGGCCGGTCTTGGCGAACACCTGCGCGTCGCTCATGTGGCTCTTCAGCGTGTTGCGGAAGGCCTTCGACGGTCTGGCCGGAATGAAGGTGAACGGACCGTCGGCCGTGTCGCTCACATCGGTCAGGTAGATGAAGAGCTTGCAGACGCGCTTGTCGTCGTGATCGAGATGCCAGAGCTGGGAATAGCTCAGCGCCCGGTTCGGGGTCGGCTGGGACAGTGTCAGCACCACATCCGACAATTGCGGCAGGTCGTGCATGAAGTCGCCGATGATGCGCAGCGCGGCCGGCTGCAGTGCGTTGCGCACGAAGGGATGGTCGGTCGCAAAGGCGCCGTTGACGAGATCCTCGTCCAGCAGGCTGACCCAGAACGATTTGTGTCCTTCCTTCTGCCGGCCGACGAGCTCGTTGAGGCGCTGCACCTTGCCGTCGGCAAACGAGGCGACGGCTTCCGCGAGGCTGCGGTCGACCAGCGCGGTCACGTCGACATAACCGTCCTCGCCGAGCTTGCGGCTGGCCTCGGTCCATTCGGGCTTCGTCGGCAGCTGCCTGAGCAGCGCGACACGCTTGGCGCGGGCCGGCAATTGCAGGCAGGTCAGAGCCGCCTTGATCGCCCATCCGAGGTCGGTGCGGTTGACGTGCCACAGCAGGCGGCGGAACTGGCTGATCTTCGCCTTCTTCGGGGCAGGCCGATCAGCCGTCGTGTCGACGGTCGTCATGTGGGCTCCCAGCAATACAAAAAACCATCATTGTGGATCGTCGGCGCGAACGGCATGCGTTCACGCGCCAAGATGCGGACGCGACCCTGTCGCTCGTAATCATCGAGCGTCGAGAACAGCTGCGTCTGGTAGTCGACCGAAAGGATGTAGAGGAAGCTGACGATATCTCGCGGACTTGCGAGGTTCAGCAGCTCCGTCGTCGGCTCGATGTTGATGACGCGTTTCGGCTTCGCGGCAATGATGTTGTCCACCACCTTGTGCACGTCATAAGGAATCTGCTCGATGCAGAAATAGGTGAAAACGACCTGATCCCTGATCGCTGCGTAGTTCGGGTCGCTGCCGTCGGTCAAGTCGATCCTGTCGAGCGATATCCGGTCCGACAGGCCATAATGCGCTGCGATCTCGCGGCCTGCGGCGATGCCGTTCGGGGCGATGTCGAACCCGTGCAGCCGCCAGTCGGGATGGTTGAGGTGAAGCGACAGCAGATTGATGCCGCAGCCCGCGCCGAGCTCGACGATCTCCGTGGCACCGCCCGCGTGTCGCGCGAGCAGTTCGCCGAGGGCCTTGGCGCGGTAGCGATAATAGTCGTCGGCCGCGACCCGGCAGATCTCGTTGTCGACCTTACGAAGCCCGCGGGCGGGATTCTTCGGGACCAGGAACTCGTCGATGCTTGCGGCCTTAGTCCAGTTCTTTTCCGACAGCGTTCGCTGCCAGTGCAACAGATTGTACTCGGAATCGACGACATCGGCCGTGCGTTTCACGCGGCGCATCGCGAGACGGCCGAGGCTCCTTGCCGCATCGAGCGCGTAGGTCGTCGCCTTGTCCGACAGCGATGCCGGAGCGAAACCCGTAGTGGCGGCTTTCGTGTCTGTCGCGTGGATGTTCATTCAACCGCTTTTGGATGTCAGTCCCATCAGTAGCCCAACGGCTGGAAATACAGTCCGGTGCCGTTTTTCAAGCACGAGGAAGTATTGGAGCGTCCAGGTAATCAGGCAGAAAACCATGGAACCGAGCGCGAGCTTTAGCACGCTGTCGAGCCGAATGTAACCTGCAATTGTTGCTAGAAAAGCGCTGGCCAGGACAAGGATTACGAGCTGGGTTCCGATCACCCTTGCGAAGCTCTTGCGGTCGAGTTCGAGGGCATCGCGCAACGCTACCAGCTGCAAGGGCAGGATGGCGATACTGCCGATGACCTGGCCCAGGATCAGGGCGCGTTCCGCGAACAGATGCAATGTCGCGGCAGAGACCACAGCCCAGATCAGAAGCTGAATGGCGACCAGCCTGTTGAGCTTGGCCTGCACCTCGGGCCGCGTCAGGAAGATCAGGCTGCCGATCGCCACATATTGCGTGCAGATCGGAACCAGGAAGCTCAGGCCCATCCAGAACGCGTAGGGGGCAAGAAGGGGGCCGATCCAGATGTCCATGATCTCAGGCGAGAGAATCGCGGTGGCGGCAAGCGGCGGCACCACGAACATCGGCATCATGACGAGGCCGAGGTCGCCGAGACGCTGGAATGACGCTGCGCTGCCGCGCTCGTCGAGCCGGCTGGCAACGGGAAGCAAAGCGGATGTCAGGAGGCCGACGACAACTTTGGAGACCCGCGACAATCGCATCAGCGCGTCGTAGGTGCCGACGGCTTTGGGCCCGAACAGCACTCCGATCAGGAAGGGTTGAAGCGGCCCGGAAATGCCGCCCATCAGCTTGCCTTGCAGAAGCAGCAGGCAGCGATGCAGAACATCCCGTCGGATGTCCGGGGTCCATGGCAGCAATCGCACGTGCTTGTGCCGCAGGGCGACGAAGGCGGCAATTCCAATGACGACGGCGCGGGCGACCAGCGTGGCGAGATAGATGTAGGCGACCACTTCAAAGCCTGCCGCCGCCCACGAGGCCGCGAATGTCAGACCGACATAGGCCGTCGTCGACGAGACCTCCGCGACGCGGAGCAGGTTGTACCGCTCGAAGCCTTTGACAATACCTTCCCACACCAGCGCCGGAACGAAGATGAGATTCGCGAGGGCCGTGTAGTGCATGATCTGGGTGAACGTCTCGAGGTGCGCGGCGTCAACCTTCATCACCATGACGAAGAGGGGCGTCGCGAGCCAGATGGCGGCGCTCAGGATCAAGGCGAGAGCGATGGAGGCCGCTCCCAAAAAGGCGATCTGGCGGCTGGCCCGCGTCCAATTGCGGTGCTCGCGCGCGCGCGCGACGACCTGGGTGGCGACCTCGGACAGACCGAGGTCCAGCACCGCCATCATGCCGCTAGGAAGCAGCAGCCGCGAGATGACGATGAGGCCGAACTCGGTCACCCCCCAGGTTCCGATGATCAGCGGAATGACCGCGAGGCCCAGCAAGGCGGCCACGCCGAAGGCAAGCGCCGAAATCACCGTGTTCTGGATCAGGCGCTTGATCATTGGTGTTTTGTTACCAGGCGCTTAGTCCGCCGTCGACGGCGATGTTCTGCCCAGTCACGTAGGAGGCAGCATCGGAGACCAGGAACAGCATGGTCCCGACCATCTCGTCGGCACGGGCCATGCGGCCAAGCGGAATACGGGCACCATAGCGCGCCTTGAAGGTCTCGTTTTGCCCGCTCTCCACCCCGCCGGGGGTGAGGGTATTGACGCGAACGCCCTTGCTCGCCCAGTAGGTCGCCAAGTGTTTCGTGAGGCCGATGACACCGGCCTTCGAGGCGGTATAGACCGCCGGCGTGTTGATGGCGCGGCCGAGATATTCGGAGCCTTCGTAGATGCGCTGATCGGGGGCCATCAGTCCGTAGATCGAGGCGGTCTGTACGATGGCGCCGTAGCCGCGTTCGGCCATCCGGCCGCCGAACACCTGCGCGACGTTGAACATGCCGTCGAGATTGACAGCCATGATCTCGCGCCAGGTCTCCTGCGAGAATTTCTCGACGGGCGCGAAGAAGGCGTCGACGTCGCGGGTCTTGCTGGCCGCGTTGTTGAGCAGGATCGAGACCGGTCCGAGGTCGGCCTCGATCGCATCGGCTGTGTTGCGCACCGCTTCAGGGCTGGTGATGTCGCAACCGTAGCCTCTGGCGCGGACGGCATGGCGGGAGGCGATTTCGGCTGCCGCGGCATCGGTTGCGGCCTGATCCAGATCGACAATCCCAACCTTGGCGCCGAACTCGGCAAGGCCCTCGGCAAAGCGACGACCGAGAATGCCGCACCCACCGGTAACGACGGCAGTGCGGCCGGTCAGATCGAACAGAGCCTTGAAGCTCGTGGTCATCGCTTGTGCCTCCTCAGGCCGCCAGTCGTTGGCGGAGCAACAGTTCCACCAACGTAAAATCGAGATCGGAATCGATGTCGATCGAACGCTCTTCCGGCATTTCGAGCAGACGTGTGTCCGGGTAGAATACCGCAGGCCGCTCCAGGAATGGCGCGACGCGCCAAACATAGATCGACGCGTTCATGTCGAAGCAGCGCGGCGCATCCTGCCGGCGCGTGATCGGAGGATCGGCAGATTTGGACAGGCCGACGCTGCCATCGGCACGCTGCTCGACAAGGTTGAAATAGGGCGACCGTCGCGCCGGCGACCCGGTAATGACATTGCGCGCGCCGCTCTCGCGCAGCAGTGCCACCGCACCGGTGATGTCGGAGGCGAGCCTGAGCGGCGAGGTTACGTCGAGATCGACGAAGATCTCGGGCGTCGTGCCCATTTGCGCGATGGCCTGCTCGAGACAATGGCGGATCGCCGGCAGCTTTGGCGCGGTATCGGTCGCCATCTCGTCGGGGCGCCTGACCGCGATGTCGGCGCCAGCCTTCAGCGCCGCCCCGAGCAGGGCGTCCGAATCGCTGCTGAAGGCGATCGCATCGAACAGGCCGGTCTCTCGCGCCTGCGCGATGCTCCACGCGAGCACCGGCCTGCCCAGGAGATCGCGCGCGTTCTTGCCGACCACCCCTTTCGAGCCGCCTCGCGCGCAGATGGTGCAGACGAGACTCATGGCGATATCCAGGACTTGGTGCGCAGCGCGCGCTCGCTGGCGTCGATCAGGTGCACGACGCCGAGGGCCTCGGGCAGCGAGCAGACCGGGCTCGCGCCGCGCATCGCCGCGACATGCATGTCGCGATAGCTCTGGTCGCGTTCGCTGGGAATCTCCGTTGCCTTGCCGTTGACCGTGAGACGGCTGCCGACGAGATCGGCCTCGATGGTATCGTCGTCGACATTGACGCGAATGCGGCGGATGCCCTGGCGATCGAGATAGTCCATGTGGACGTGCACCGATGGCGCCAGCTGCATGTCGAGCAGCAGGTCGAGATGGTCGTCGACGTCGATGTCGCGAGCGCCGGAGGAGCCGCCGAGCGCTGCGACGCGATGCCATGGCCCGAACAGCCACAAAAGATAGTCCAGTTCGTGGCTGAGATCCCGCAGCACGCCGCCTCCGGCATCGGCCGTGGCGGATGCGGTCGCACGGTGATCGCGGCCCGGCCGCCAGTCCCTGATGTCCTGGCCGACATAGGCGTCGACCGTGATCACGTCGTGCCCGCTCAGTCTTTCCGCCAGCGCCGTCATCACGGGGTGAAAGCGCAGATTGTATCCAACGCTGACACGGGCGAAGGGATATTTCGGGGCCGGAGCCGGTGTTGCGAATAGCGGCTTTTCGACGAGGACCCTGCCAAGGAACCCGGTCTGCGCGAGCTCTTGCAGATTGTCCGCATGACGCGCAGTCTCGGTAGCGATCACGACGTAGTCCGGATGCGCCGCCGCGACGGCCTGCGCGATCGACCCGTAGTCGCCGCCTTCGCGCCGGCTGACAGTCGTGACCCGAAGTCCGAGCTCGCGCAGGACCCGCGCATGCCTTGCGCCAATCGAGCCGAGGCCAACCACGACGGCGGTTGTTGAGGTCACGGGAAGACCTCGTGAAACTCTGCATGCGCCTGCTCGAAATCCTCCAGGCGGCCGATGTCGAGCCAGTATTCACGAATGGGATAGACGGCGACGCGTCCCTTATCGGCGATCACCCGCTCCAGCACGGTCGGCATATCGATGCTGACGCCGGGGGCGACATGGCGGAAGACCGAGCTTCCAATCACGTAAATGCCGGCACTGACGAACCAGCTCTCGGTCGGCTTCTCGCGAATGGTCTGGAGAAAGCCCTCCGACGTGGAAACCACGCCATAGGGGACGTGCACCTTGTGCTCGCGAACGGCCATCGTCGCTTCCGCCGGCGTTCCGTTGTGGAAGTCGAGAAGCGCTCCATAGTTGATCGTGGTGAGGATGTCGCCGTTGGTGACGATCATCGGCAGATCCGGCGGTGTCGAAAAGAGCCCGAGCGCGCCGGCGGTACCGAGGCGTTCGGTCTCGTGCACGTACTGGATCTTGGCACCGAAGGCGGCGCCATCGGCAAAGTAGTCTTTGATCGTCTGAGCCTTGTAGTTGACCGAAATGAAGATGTTGGCAAACCCCTGCTGCACCACGTTGCGGACGATCGTCTCCAGCAGTGGTCGGCCGCCGACATTGAGCATCGGCTTCGGCACGTCGCGCGTCAGCGCACCCAGGCGCTCGCCGAGGCCGCCGGCCATGATCAGCACAGGATTAGGATAGTGACGAGGTTCGAGCAGCTCATCGAGCGTCTCGACCACGACCAGATGGCCGCCCTCGTCGACAAGCGGGAGCTGCTTGATCGACCTCTGCCGCATCAGCTGCAGGCGATCCTCGCGCGGCAAGGTCGCAGGGGCAGACACCGGCGTCCGGTTCATGATGTCGGTCGCAAGTCCGGTGAGAGGAATGCCGCGCAGCAGCCCGCGCCTCACGTCGCCGTCGGTGACCACGCCCAGCAGGCGATTGTGGTCGTCGAGCACCAGCGCAACCTGGATGCTTCCGCTCTCGATCGCGGCGATGGCCTCGCCCACAGTCGCCTGGGTACCGACGACGGCTTTGCGCCAGGATTTCATGGCAATTTGCCTCGTATACGCCAGATATTGGGGGCGGCCCACGGCTGAGCCTGCTATATCGCGGCTGCGAGAGGCGGCGTCAACCCCGCCAGGGGCCCGGGCGTTGACCTTGTTAATACCCGTGTTTTCCGGCCAGGCCCCGTCGGTTTGAAGTACCGCAGCCCCGTCGCTAAGATTGGTCTGTGCAGGGGAAATGCGATGGACGATCTCATCATCATCGGTGGCGGCGAGCATGCCTTCATGGTCTATGAGGCCGCTCTCTTGTCGGGCCAGTTCAACGTCGTCGGTTTCCTCGATCGCCAGCCGGGTACGCTGGGCAATGCGCGCTACCTCGGAACCGATGACGTTGCGCCCAACTATCCGGATGCCGCCTTCGTGGTCGGGATCGGAACGATGCAGGCGGGGCCCGCGCGCCGGCAATTGATCGGCCGGCTGCAGCTCAAGCGCTGGGCGTCGGTGATCCATCCGCACGCGTTCGTCTCGCCTTCGGCAACGATCGGCGCGGGCAGCGTCATCATGCCGGGTGCCATCGTCAATGCACGCAGCATGATCGGCCATCACTGCATCATCAATTCGGGCGCGGTCGTCGAGCACGATGTGCGAGTTGGGCACTGCACGCATCTGTCTCCCGGAACCGTAGTCGGCGGCGGTGCAGAGATCGGCGACAACTCCTTTGTGGGGCTCGGCAGTCGGGTCCGCGATCACATTTCCATTGGCAATGATACGCTGGTGGCGATGGGTTCCGTCGTTACGGCTTCATGGCCGCCCGGGTCCGTGCTGCGCGGGGTCCCTGCCAAGCCCCGTCGTTAAACCGGGTCGTCCGGGTCAAGCGCCTGCGGCGCCGCCGTTCCGATCAATGACCAATAATCGATCGGTGGCCGTCCGGTGCCCGGCCGCTTGGCCGTGATGTCGGCCGGTCCGATGATCTCGCCGGCCCTCAGCGCGCGCGCCGCCACGATGCTCTTGCGCGCCACCGGGACGTTCCTGATTTCGGATTCCTTCGGCGTCTTCACGCCGTCGCCGAGCGCGGTCTCGACATTGCGGATAGCGCCGACCATGCGCTTGAAATCGTCCGGCTCGAGTGAGGCTGCGTGGTCGGGGCCGGGCGCATTGCGATCCAGCGTCAGGTGTTTTTCGACGATGGTCGCGCCGAGCGCGACCGCGGCTACCGAAATCTCGAACCCATCGGTGTGATCGGAATAACCCACCGGAAGCTGGAACGCCGATCGGATCGTCGCCATCGCGGCGAGGTTCACATCGGCGATGGGGCAGGGATATTCGGTCGTACAATGAAGCAGGCTGACGTGCCGCGCCACCGCGGCGCGTGCCGCCCGATCGCGCCATGCTGCGCGGAACGAGGCGACGCCTGCAGGATCCCCGCGATGCGCATAGCCATGGGCCAATACACCCAGCGCTTCCTCAACCTCGCCGAGCGTTGCCATGCCGGTCGACAGGATCAGCATGGCGCCGCCTCTCGCCGCTGCATGGAGCAGCGGCGCATTGGTGAGGTCGCCCGAACCAATCTTGAGGCGCGACAATTTCAGAGACAAAAGGAAGTCGAGCGAAGCATTATCGAACGGCGTCGACAGAAACTCGATCCCGCGCTCCTTGGCGCGCGCGATCAGGATCTCATGCGCAGCCTGCGGCAGCTCAAGACGTTCGAGCATGGCTAGCTGGCTCTCGCCGGCATCGGTGGTGCGCTGCTGATAGTCGGCCTTCTTCGCCGCGCCGCCCGCCAACGCCTTTGCATTGAAGGTCTGGAACTTGACGATGTCGGCTCCGGCATCGGCTGCCGCATCGACCAGGGCCAGCGCCTTTTCCAGGCTGCCGTCGTGATTGACCCCGGCTTCCGCGATGATCAGCGTGTGCGTCGTCATGGCCGCGCTCCGCTTGCGGGAAGTTCGTAAAAGCCCTTGGCCAGAAGCCGCCTGAAATCGGGGATGGCGGCGACAATGTCGGCAAATCGCCGGCTGGATTCACCGTCGCCGTAGGGGTTGACGGTGGCTTCGCGGCCACGCTGGAGTCCTGCCGAGATCGCGGCGGCAATTGCGCCACGTTCGGGCGCTGCATGAAACACCGAGGCTGCGCGCTCACGCCCCTTCTGACGGTCGCCGATATCCACCGTGGGAACGCCGAAGGAGGGTGCTTCGAGCACGCCGCTCGAGGAGTTGCCGATCACCACGTCGACTTGGCTCATCAGGCTGAGGTAGCGGAGCTGCCCGAGCGAGGCGACCGCGATCGTGTTCGGCCGGCGCGCCGCGAAGGCCTTGGTCCGATCGTTCAGCGCGCGCCCTTCGGCATCGGCATTGGCAAGCGTGAAGACAAGACGGAAGACGGGATCGAGTGTCGACAGGGCAGCAAACAACTCATCCAACTCAGCCACCGACCGCCCGGCTTCGACCGTGACGGGGTGAAACGTGATGAGTGCATTGCGTTCGCCGAGCGGCATCCCGATCGCGTCGCCTATGTCGTCGCGGTTCATCAGATCGAGATGCTTGATGGCGTCGATGCCGACCGAGCCGATGGTATGGATGCGGGACGGGTGCTCGCCAAGCTGCATCAATCGCCGCGTCGAGCCATGATTGCTGGTGAAATGCAGATGCGCCATCTTGCTGATCGCGTGGCGCGTGGATTCGTCGACCGCGCCTTCGGTGACGTCTCCGCCGAACAGATGCGCCATCGGCAGTCGCATGAACATCGCGGCCTGCGCGGCCGCGAACATCTCAAAGCGGTCGCCGAGCACGACCACGAGATCTGGCTGCAAACGCGTGAAGGCGTCGGCAAAGCCGATCACGCCGAGTCCGACCGATTTGGCGACGCCGGCGCCGCTGTCGGTGCTCAGCAGCGTCTCGATGCGCTCGTCGACCTCAAACCCCTCCTCGCGGATGGCGTTGAAGGTGTAGCCGAATTCCGGCGCGAGATGCATGCCGGTGGCGATGAGCTGAAGCGTGAGGCCTGGCGTCTGACGGATTGCGCGCATCGGCCAGACCAGCAGGCCGAAATCGGCCCGGCTTCCGGTGACGAAGCAAATTTTTCGTGCGCGACTACTCATCGCGGGGCCTGATGCTGGCGCTGCTGGGCAGGTTGATCAGCCGGCGTTCTATGGATTCCGCGGTGGAAAGATCGCCGCGGGGGCTTTGCGCGAACATCGGCAGCCTGTGCATCAACGTCCAGGCCGGGCGCGCGCCGAAGCCGGCCTCGTTCAGTGCCGTGAGCACGTCGTCGCGCCGCTCGGCATGCGCCTCGTCGAGCAGGACCGCGTTCAGCCAGTAATTGCTGGTCGTGCCCGCGGGCTCGCGCGAGAACCGCACGCCGGGCACGCCGGCAAAGACACGCTCATAGGCGGCTGCCAGCTGGCGCTTGCTCGCCAGGAAGCCATCGAGCTGCTCGAGCTGCGCGCAGCCGAGCGCGGCGTTCAGGTTGGGCAGGCGATAGTTGAAGCCGATCTCGTCGTGCACGAAGGCCCATTTGTGCGGCAGCTTCGCGGTCGTGGTGAGATGCTTCGCGCGTCGTCCCAGTTCCTCGTCATTGGTGAGGATGGCGCCGCCGCCGCCGGTGGTGACGATCTTGTTGCCGTTGAAGCTCAGCGCCGCGAGCCGCGCCTGCGATCCGACGGCGTGACCCTTGTAGGTCGAGCCGAGCGATTCCGCGGCATCCTCCACCAGCGCGATGCCCCACTCGTGGGCTATCGCCGCGATCTCGTCGAGTGCGACGGGGTGCCCGAACGTGTGCATCGGCGAGATCGCCGCGATGCGGCGTCCGGTCTCGCGGTTGATGGTGCCCGTCGCGGTCCTCTGCGCGATCGCATCGAGCCGCACCGCGAGTGCGCGCGCGTCCATGCCGAGCGTTTCGAGCGAGCTGTCGACGAAATGCGGTGTTGCGCCGCAATAAGCGATGGCGTTCGTCGTCGCGATGAAGGTCAGCGCTGGCGAGATGACCTCGTCGCCGGGCTCGACGCCGGCAAGCCTGAAGCAGGCATGCAACGCGGCCGTACCATTAACGACGGCGACCGCGCGTTTGGCGCCGGTGACCTGCTCCAGCATACGCTCGAACCGATCGACAAAGGGACCGACCGAGGAAACGAAGGTGCTCTTGATGCACTCTTCGAGGTAGGCGATCTCGTTTCCGGCGAACACCGGTTCGTGCAGGCCGAGCACGCCGTTCGGCGTTCCCACCGCGCGCCGCACGGCGTCGACGATCGTCTCCAGCTTGAAGTCTGAGCTGGCCACGACACTGTCCACCATCACCTCAGACATTGTAGACGTCAGCCTTGTAGCGGTTGAGGTTTGCGGGATTAGTGAACCAGTTGACGGTCTTGACCATGCCGCGACGCATGCCCTCGACACCGCCGAATTCAGGGCTCCAACCGAGCTGCTGGCGTGCCTTGGAATTGTCGGCCCAGAGCCGCTCGACCTCGCTGTTGGCCGGACGGAGGCGCGTCTCGTCGGTCTCGATTTCGATCGTGGTCGCCATGACGTCGGCGATCATCTCGACGGTGGCGCCGACCGAGATCTCGAAGCCGCTGCCGAGATTGATGGTCTGGCCGACGCATTGCTCGGCCGGCGCGGTAAGTCCTGCGATGAGGCCGCGCGCGGTATCGGTGACGAAGGAGAAGTCCCGCGTCGGACTGACGGCGCCGAGACGGATCTTGCGCTTGCCAGTCGCGATCTGGCTGATGATGGTCGGGATCACCGCGCGCGCCGACTGCCGGGGGCCGAAGGTGTTGAACGGGCGGATCACGACAACCGGCATGTCGAACGAGGCATGGAACGACAGCGCCATCTGGTCGGATGCGATCTTCGAGGCCGAGTAGGGTGACTGGCCAACCAGCGGATGGTTCTCCTTGATCGGGACGATCTGCGCCGTGCCGTAGACCTCGCTGGTCGAGGTCTGCACGAATCGACGCACGCCCGCCATGCGCGCTGCCTGGAGCACGTTCACTGTGCCCTTCACATTGGTGTCGACATAGGAGTCGGGCGCGACGTAGGAGAAGGGAATCGCGATCAGCGCCGCCAGGTGCAGCACGTCGGTGCAGCCGCTGGCGGTTGCGATCATGAAGTGCGGATCGCGGATATCGCCGGCGACCACCTCCACGGACTTCATGATGTCAGCGGGAACCGTGTCCAACCAGCCCCAGGAATTGAAGGAGTTGTAGTAGACGATCGCCTTGACGCGTGCCCCGGCCTTCACCAGCTCCTCGACGACATGCGAACCGATGAAGCCGTCGCTGCCGGTAACGAGGACGCGGGCGTCCCTTAGATCTGCCATGCCGGACCCCAGAAGGCGATTAAGCCTGTGTTCGCAACAAGATGGCGCTATAGCACACTGGCGGTCGCGCGCAACAGAGCAGCGCCAGAAAGCTGCCAAATGCCCGGGGATGCAGCGGTTTTCGTGACGCGCGCCTAGGCCTGGCCAGCCGGGATGAGGCGCTGTCTCACGAAGGTCTCCAGGTTGCCGCCCTCGAACAAGTGGCCCGCGAGGCCGGCCGCACGAGCGGCTTCGATGTCGCTCGGCTTGTCGCCGATCACCAAGCTGCGCGTCATGTCGACCGGAAAGCGCTGTGCGAGATCGATGATCATGCCCGGCGCCGGCTTGCGCCGGTCGCTCGGGCGGCAATAGCGCGCGACGGTTCCTTCGGGGTGATCGGGGCAATATTCGAATGCATCGACATGCGCGCCAATCAGCGCCATCTGGTCCGCCATCCAGCGGTGCAGCGCGACCACGTGATGCTCCTCGTAGTAGCCGCGTGCGACTCCGGACTGATTGGTGATGACGAAGGCAAAATAGCCGGCGTCGTTGACGGCCTTCACGGCCTCGCGTGCGCCCTCGATCCATTCGAGCCTGTGCGTCTCGAAAGTGTATCCCGAATCATGGTTGAGCACGCCGTCGCGATCGAAAAACACCGCCGGCCGTCGCAGCTTGTCCCGCAATTCGCGGTCCGCGCGTGCAAAGTCGTCGGGAATGCCGATGTCGATGAAGTAACCGCGATAGGCCGTGCCGCGCAGTGCGCTGAACTTGGTCAGGCCAGGAAATACGTCCTGCTCGAGCGAGGCGGGAAGCATTGTGATGTCGGCAAGAACGGACTTGTCGATGACGTAGATGCCGGCATTGACCGGTCCAGTAGCACCCACACCCGGGGCGATGAAGTCACGCACTACGTCACCGTCGAGGACGACGCGTCCATAGCGGTCCCCGACGACGCCGTCGCGCAGTGCCATGTGAACGCGCCCCCCTTGGGCGCGCATGATCAGGTCGAGCAGGTTGAAATCGAACAGGGAATCGCCGTTGAGCAACAGGAACCGGTCATGCAGAAGGTCGCGCGCATGCACGAGCGCACCGCCGGTGCCGAGCGGCTCGGGCTCGCGCGACACGATGATTCGCGTCGATCCCCTGGCGGCCGCGGCGTAGTGCCTCTCGACGATCTCCGCCTTGTGGCCCGCAAGCAGAAGTATTTCATCGAACACGCCGTAGCGTACGAGTTCGTCGAGCAGCGTGTCGAGAAACGGCCGGCCGCCAACATCGAGCATCGGCTTCGGCACGGTTTTGGTGCGTTCGCCGAGGCGGGTGCCGAGTCCCCCGACGAGGACGACAGCCTGTCTCAGCATGACGGCTCTTCCCATCGGCACCTTAGTCGAAGGCGAGCAGCTAATGTCTGTCTCAAGGTTCTGGCTCTCGTTGGATCGAGCTGTGGTGGCCGGATCGTCTCCCAACGTCGGTCGATCCTCGATAAACGCTTGGCGAACGCGACACTGAGTGACAAAGACCCCGCACCAACGCCCGTCAATGGCAAGCTGCCCGCTGCGACAGGAACTGTTGCGGGCTCTGTTTACGCTTGGCGGCGCCCGGAGGCAACGAGCAAGGGAGTAGGCGAGGATTCTCTTGTCGAACGAACCGGCCGGGCGAAGCGCAGGCGGGCGATCATACGAGGGTCGATCATCGAGAGCCTCCTGGCCATGGGCCGATTGATCAACCAGAGATAGCTCAGTATGATAGTGACCGGGTTCCCCATCCGTATTGTGGGGGTTGCCGGGGGACAAGAGTCACATGCCGATGGCCGAGCGTACACCGCGAGCTCCAGCGTTTCTGCAGCTCGCGAGATGGTTCCGTGTTGCTGTCCGAGCAGCGCGGAAGCATTGGGTCCTTTCGCTCATGATCGGGGCGATCTTGTTGGCTGCTCTTGGCTCTCTTGCCGTCGGCCGGAAGGTGGAATCCTGGACCGCGACCTCGACGATCGCGATTGGTACCGTGCCCGCCCTTCAAAGTATTCTCGGGCTGGCTGGGGCAGGAGTTGAACCCATGGAGAGTGCCCGTGATCTGGTGATGCGAATCGGAGCGGTCCAATTTCAGAGCACTGTTCTGGCCGATGCTCGCAAGGCGCTTCCCGACTCGCGTGGGGCGTTCGGTGGAGCCTCACTGCGCGGGATCGTTATTGGCGATTCGTCGATCCGCCTGGAGGCGAGCGCCGCCTCGAAGGAGGAGGCGGCGACCCTGCTTCAACAGGCTGTTCTTGCGATCCAGGCCGCACACCAGAGATTATTCGAGCCGAGGATGGAGTTGTTGCATTCGGTGCGCGCGCGCCTGCAAGATGCGAGAGCGCTGCTCAACGATGCATTGAGGAAGAACAGTATGGACTTCGCGCCGGTTCGGCCGGACGGGGGTTCCATCGGGGCTGCCTTCGTGGAGAGTCCAGGGGCTTCGGTCGACAGGATGCTCAACATTGATACGCGCATTGCTCTCCTGGCTTATATCGAACGCACCGTGAGGATGACGGGGCCGCAGGATGGCTTGTCTCCCGCGACGGAAGGGCCGAGGGAAGTCAATCTCGTGCAAAGAGCCATCCTGGCGGGCTTGGGCATTCTGCTTTTCATCGGTCTTTTGACCTTCTTTCTGAGGCGGCCGGCGCGTCTGGGCTAGGACTTCGGCAATGACCCTTCTGGCTGGAGCCTCCATACTCCTCTTCTTCGTCTGGCTGGGGCTATTCAGGTCGGCGGTCCTCATTTGTCTTGCCTTCCTTTTGTTTACCTTCGCATGGCGGACGATCTCGTCGCTCTATGTCGACCTCACGGGGCCCGTATTCTCGTCCCAGCTTCAGATGTTCATTGGACCCGGCGTCATGACGGTGTTCCAGTCGATTGCTTATTTTCTGACGCTTCTTCCCTTCCTCTGGGTCTTCAATTCGAGGGCGCTCGATGAATGGGCACGGGAGGCTCCAACTCCCGGACTGCCTGCGTCCCAATCTCAACTGACCCTTTCGGACGTCACGTTCTACGCGTCCGTCCTCTTCTTGATCTTGCTTTTCGGTGCCCTGATTCAGGGAGGTGTCATTCCGTTGTTTGCCAAGATCGAGCGTTGGACCTTCAACGAACAGGCCAGCTTCCTCCATCGCCTGGTGGTCGAGCGAGGGGACATGCTCTGCTTCTGGTGGGGGACCATGTTTGTGGCCGAGCGATTGCGACGCCAGCGATACGATTACCGCTTCGTGGGTTTGCTGGCCGTCCTCACCTTCTACATGTTTCTCGCAGGCGGGCGCTTCTCGCCGTTCTACCGATATTGTGCGTTCTTTGTCATACCGTTTTCCGCGGTGCTGATCGTTCAGGCGCGAGATCTCGGGAGCGCAAGTTTGTTCAACTTGCTGCCCCGGATTAGCGACCGCCGCATCGTGCTGGCCGGCACCGGCGTCATTGTGCTGACGGCCACGATGATTGCATTCGCACTCTATTGGAATCTGACCAGAGTCCGAGGGTTCGAAGGTCAGGCGGCGCTGGATGCTTTTGTCGAGCGCGTTCTGGTGCAGCCCTCGGAGATAGGATGGGCGTCCTATCAACGCGTTCTGGTCAACGGAGATTGGGACGCGCGCCACGTCTTCGATTTCCTGTTCGACCGCCCCATCGTTGCGGGACGGAATACGACCCCGCAGCTTCTGATGTCCGAAACCATTGGTGAGCCGCGGACGACGGAACACATCACAGGCGGTTTTCAGTTCGCGGGCGGGTTCCCCGAAATTTTCTTCGAACTGCTTGGTCCCTATTTCGGCTGGATCTTCCTGCTGGGGGCCGGTTGGCTCACTGCGCTCCTCTCAGCTGTTATGATCCGGTCAATCATCGTCGAACGATATCTGACGGCGGCTCTATCTTTCTACGTGCTGTACGGCATCTACGTGATGTACATCGGCGGCATGCTGAACTTTGTCGCGACGCCGACATATTGGGTGAAGATTGCTGCGCTGTTTGCGGCAATCATTATCGAGGAGCGGGCGCCCATTCTTCCGTGGGTGCTGGCCGACAGGCCTCGATTGTTTCGCCGCTTTGTGGTGCGACGTCCGCAACTGCCCTGACACAGCCCGCAATTCTGCCAAGCAACGAGCAAACGGCGATCTTCAGTTTCGGTTCGATGGATCGGCCGGACGGCCGATGATCAGGGAGCCAAGCGTGAACAGATCCTCTTCGGAGAAGCCTCTGAAGCATGGTGCCAATCGTTCCAGAATATGCCGCTCCGGCGGCCGGCGGTCGGGCTGATCGCTGAGTAGCTCGAACCCGGCCTCTCTAAATAGTTTCAGATATTCGCTGTGGCGCAAACGATTGACGTACTGGAAGCGCGACTGGAAGGGCGCCCAATCCTCCTCGGAATAGGTCAGAAAGTTGAACGAGCTGATGGACGGATCGAAGCCTTTGAAGTGGTCGCCATAGTCGATCTGCATGAGGACCAGTCCATCAGGACGCATGATGCGTCGCAGCTCCTTCAAGATCGCCGCGATGTCATCCTTGGGAATGTGTTCGAGCGTTTCGACGGAGACCGCGCAGTCGATCGAACCGGCCGGCAGGCCTGTCGTCCGGGCATCGGCTGGCGCACGATACTCGATCCTCCAGGAACGTTCGAGGTCGTCAAGGGAATTGATATCGGGGTGGCTGTTGCCGCTGAGTCTGGAAATGATGGCGGCATTGGAGCGGATCAGCTCCAGCTTGGCCAAGCGCGCGATGTCGACCGTGATGAAGCGCTGCGCTCCATGCGCGCTGAAGGCGAGCGGAATGATCAGATCGCGCCCGGTGCCAAACTCGAAGCAGGTCGAATCCCGTAGCGGCCTTAGACTGTAAGCTTGGTGAACGCCCAGCAGCCGCTGCGCGAGCGTGTAGACGGATTTAACCTGCTTCTCGGGCCGCGGCAGCCGTCGTGTGACGTAGCGCTGCAGGGCGTAGTGGATGTCTTCGCCAAAGGGGATGTTCGACAGCACCGAGAACGCTCGCGCCTTTGTCTGCCAGCGCACCTCAGTGATTCCTCAGTTGAATGGACGTCGTGGTTGGCGTGGTACTGACGAACGGTCGGCGAAGCATGGTGGACGTCCAGGATGGGCCCTGATCCGGCTGTTCAGGCGGGTGCCAAATCGCATGGCCAGCTTTGCTTATATGGGAGCCGCAGGCGCAACGCAAGGTTGCGGGGTGGGCTTGGGAGCGAGTCCGACCGAGGTCGAAGTGCCTCTTCCGGCTACGTCGCGGCCGCAGAGACAGGTTGCCCTCCAAGCTGCTGACGTGCTCGTGGCGAGCCGTGTCTTCGGAACAGCTCGGCGTGGCGCCATTCCCGGTTAATTCCACGGTCGGCTGAGCGTAAACAGACGCTCAAATTACGTCGACGTTTCAGCATGCGGGCCGGAAGATCGCGTATGGTTTGTCGAAAGCCGCCGGCCGGTTCGGCCTATGCCGGTCCATTGCTCTCCCGCCGAGTCTTATCGAATGTCCGGTGAACTGCAGATCGGAGAGGCCGTCGCGAGAGGTTATCCGCCCGCCGTGCTCTACCTGCGCAACGACGAGACCGTCACGACGCAAGTCTGCGCATTCAACTACTTCTCGGTCTTTATGAATGATCATCCGGAAGTGGATGCGCATGTCTGGCTGTTCGACGGAGCGGGCACGCAGGCCGGGTATTTCCACAGGGAGCTCGGCGTCAACGGACAGCTGCAGTTGCAGACTTCGGAGCTGTGTCCGCAGGTTTCGGGAACGGTGGCGATGGCGCTGGTCCCGAAACACGAGACCAAGCTTCGCCCCGGACGGAAGGTGACCACCGGCTACTATGCACAATATTTCTCGCAGCACGGTGCGGTGACATTGTCACACGAGCGGGAACCCGTGGCGGCGGCGCCGTTCCCGACCTCAGCCTGGATGCAATCCTATCTCACGCGATTCCTGAAGGAGTCCGGCGTGGTGCTCGTGAACTCCTGCATGGCGCCCGAGGGCGTCTCGGTTGGGACCGCCCGGCTCATGGCCCTGGATGGCACCGCATTGGGCCAGCGCGCGCTGCCGGAGATCGCTCCGATGGGGGCCGTCCGCATCAGCACGCTCGATCTTTTCCCCGAGGCTGAAAGGTTGATCGGCGCGGCCGAAGGTTTCGCTCTGGAGTTCAAGGGCACCAACATCGCCAGCCCGTTCAGCTATTATGAGTTTGCCAACGGCAAATTCAGCTTGCATCATTTTTAGGGGCGCCTCCGTGACACGTTTCTCGTCGAGTCCCTGGAAGCCCTACGAGCCCAGATTCATGTTCCCGACCTTTGCGGGTGTCGAGTCGCGCATGGGTTTTTCGATCCCCGCCTGGTATCGCCCCGTCGACATCAGGTATCTCCGCAGCCTCGTCGCCGGCAGCCTGCGCAAGAATTTCCGCGAAACAGTCAAGGATCTCGTTCCCGAACTCGCCAGCCTGGTTGCCTCGGGCTTTAGCAAGAAGCTCAGGTTCAAGCTGCACATCCTGTCCCGCGACGGCGAGTACCGGGCAACCTACGAGTTTCCGGACAATTATGCGCCGGGCTCCTCCGTCGAGATCGAGCTGTCGCGTCTTTTCGCCTCGCTCAAGTTGCCACAGGAGGATTATCTGGTCATCGCCGTGATGTCGCGCGGGCGTATGGACGGCTTCCGATCCTCGCCTGCCAGCTATTCGATGACCTATGTCGATCAGGATAACGTCGCGATCTATCGCACCGGAGCCTTTGCCCGGCCCCTGAACGAAGGCAGGCTCAAGGCGCATGTCGGGTTCACCGGGATCAATCCGAAGATCATTGCGACCAGCGACATCGTCAGCAGCCTGATGCTGATCAATCACTCCTCCGATCCCGAATATGCTCATGCGGCGCGGCCGACATCGAAGCTGATCCGCGAGGATGGCGAGCAGATCGAGGCCGATTTCGGCGAGATTCCGCCGCTCGGGGCGCGCGAGATGTCGGTCGTCGACATGTTCGGCAATCGGGTGTTCGACTTCCTAAAGCCGTTCGGCGGCCGCGGATCCACCGTCACGACCTGCGTAGGCGTCACGCTCGCCAGTCTGCATCTACAGCGCACGAACGATAACCGGCGAACACTGCTGGGCATCGAGCATTCGCGGCCAGCGCATATGAACCTCGCCGGTATTTTGCAGCATTAGGGAAATCGATCATCGGAGCACAGGGCAGTGTTGTCTCGCCTCCGTTACGAGCGAGGGTGCCGCCGCTACCACACGCTTCTCCCGCCGTCGATCACCAGGTTCTGCCCGGTCATGTAGCTCGAGGCATCGGAGCAGAGGAACTGCACCGCAGCGCGGTACTCGTCGACATCGGCCATGCGAGCCATGGGAATCAGGCGCGTCAGTCGCTCGACGAAGGCGGGATCCTGGTTGTTGAAGACGCCGCCGGGCGAGATCGCGTTGACGCGGACGCCGTGGCCGGCCCAATAGGTCGCCAGATATTTCGTCAGCCCGATCAGGCCGTGCTTGATCACCGAGTAAGTCACCGGTTTCACCGGCTGCTCCTCCTCGCGTGTCACCTGTGGCTGGCGGTAGATTCGCTGGTCCGGCGCGATCACGCCGAGATCGGAGGCGATGTTCAGGATCACGCCGCGGCCACGCGCCGCCATCGCGCCGCCGAACACCTGCGCGCACAGCATCGCACCGGTCAGGCCCACGGCGATCTCGGTCTGCCATTGCGGCACCGGAAACGCCTCGAAGCGGGAAGAATGCGTCACGCCGGGTGCGGAGGTCACCTTGGGGTCGATCGCCGCGTTGTTGACGAGGATGTCGACGGAGACGCCGCGGCCGGAAAGTTGCTCGTTTGCAGCCCGTACCGAGTCAAAGGAGGTGACGTCGATCGCAAGCGCGATCAGGTCGGCGGACGGCGCGTTCTGCTTGAGCGCGGCAATGGCTGCTTCGGCCTGCGCAAGCCCGACGTCGGTGACGACGACGCGCGCGCCCGCTTCCGAAAGCGCGGCGACATGCTGCCGCCCGAGCAGGCCGCCTGCGCCGGTCACGAGAGCGGTGCGGCTGGTCAGGTCATAGCGTGAGGACGGGCTTGCCATCGGGAAGGCTCCTGTTCAGCTACGCAACTGGCCGCCGTCGGCGACCATCACGCTGCCGGTGATGAACGAAGCGCGGGGCGAGGCGAGAAAGGCGACGAGGTCGGCGATCTCTTCCGGCTTACCCAGCCGGCGCAGCGCCACGTCGCGGACGAGCATCTCGTCCACCGCAGCGCTGTCCTCGGCGAGCTTGCGTGCCCAGGTGCCGTCTGCGGCCAGGATGTTGCCCGGTGCCACCGCATTGATGCGGATGCCTTCGAGCGCCAGCGGCCGGGCCAGGCCACGCACGGTCGCATTCAGCGCCGCCTTTGCGGCGTAGTAGGTGACGGGCGCCCCAAGCGCCGCCATGCCTGCGATCGAAGAGATGCAGACGATGGCCCGGTCGCCGCTGCCGCGCGCCATCAACGGCCGGGCGGCCTCGATCATATTGGTCGTGGCGAAGAGATTGAGGTCCATTATCCGCGACCACTCCGCCGCGGTTTCCTTTCCCGGCGGTACGGAGGCGCCGCTGCCGACGTTGCAGACGAGGATGTCGAGGCGCCCCCAGCGCCGCTCAACCTCGTGTACCAGCGTCGCGGCAGCGGCCGGGTCGGTGACGTCGGCCGCGTGCGCCGATGTGCTGCCGCCGATCGCAGCTCGGGCCGCATCAAGCGCATCGGCCCCCCGCGCGGCGAGCGCGACCTTGGCTCCTTCCGCAGCGAGCGTCACCGCGATCGCAAGTCCGATCCCGCGGCTGGCGCCGGTGACGAGAGCGACGCGATCGTTCAGCTCGAGCTTCATCGCGCTGCGTCCTCGATCCAGCCGATCGTCATGTCGCGATACCTGGCGAGCGCTCCGGCGTGATCGCCGTCGGCGGCGCGCGCGGTTTGCAGGATGTACTGACCCTTGTAGCCGGAACGCTCGATCAGGCGGATGGTCTTGGGAAGGTCGGCATTGCCGGTGCCGAGCGGCACGGTGGTGCCGCCCCTGACACGGTCCTTCACATGCACATTGAGAATGCGTGGCGCGTAAGCGCCGATCTCCTCGGCGCTGTCGTAGCCGAGCGAAGCGCTATTGCCGCTGTCGTAGTTGATGCCGAAGACCTCCGCCGGAAATGCCTCCATGAACCGGGCGAGCTTGCGCGGGGGCAGATCGGACTCGAAGACGATCCTGACATTGCGCCTTGCAAGTGTCTCCGAACGCGCGAGCAGAACGCGCTTCAACGTATCGCTCTCGCTCTGGCGCTCGATCTTGCCGTTGTCGACCAGCGGGATCACGACGAATTCGATGCCGATCCGGCTGCAGGCGGCGATCAGGAGGTCGAGGTCGGCGACGAGCGCGTCGCGTACCACGGCGTCGACCTTCCAGAACGGTGCCTGCATGAAGCAATCACCGGTCAGGCTCGGGATGCGCACGCCGTTCTCGTGCGACAGTGTCAGAATCTCCTGTTGTCCCGGCTCAGTCATGAGCGGGTTCTCGCGCAGCCGCTCCTGATCGATGGTCCATTCCATTCGCGTCAGGCCGAGCGCCTTGGCACGGGGAAATTCCTCGCGCCATTCATTCCACGGGAACGCCTGGATCTTGCCGTCGACCAGTGCCGACAGGCGTCCCTGCATGAAGCCGATGCGTTGCAATGTTGCGGTCACGATGTGCTATCCGAGCTGATGGCAAGACCCTTGGTGGTCCAGCCCCCATCGACGAAGATTTCCTGGCCGGTCACGTAGGCGGAGGCTTCGGAGGCCAGGAAGATGGCGGCACCGATCATGTCGGCGGGCTGTCCCCAGCGGCCGAGCATGGTGTGGCGGCGTCTCGCCTCGTGCATGACCGGATCGGCAAAGCTCTTCGCTGTCATCTCGGTCGCGACATAACCCGGCGCAAGCGCGTTGACGCGGATGCCGTCGGACGCGTAGTCGGCGGCGAGTGCCCGCGTCAGCCCGGCAAGGCCCGCCTTCGCCGCCACGTAGCCGGGATTTCCGGGAAAGCCCCGGATCGAGTTGATGCTGGTGACGTTGACGATTGCGGCCGAGCCGGCGTTCTTCAGGAGCGGATAGGCGGCGAGGATGGTGGCGTAGACGCCGGTAAGATCGGTTGCGACCGTGGCGCGGAAGCGCGCGAGCTCGCTTTCGGCGCTCTGGGCCGGAAGACTGATGCCGGCGGCATTCACGAGCGCGTCGATGCGCTCGGCTTTTGCCGCAATGGCGCGGAACGCGTTGTCGATCGCTTCGTCGTCGGAGAGGTCGCAGGCAATGGCAGTGACGCCCTGCGGCGCGGTCCCGGACCGGCTGAGGCCGAACACCGTGGCACCCGCACCCTGCAGGCCGCTGGCAATCGCTGCGCCAATACCGCGTGAGGCGCCGGTGACCACCGCGATCTTGCCTGCGAGAGAGAAGGCGCTGAGCTCAGGCATAGCCGTAACTGCGCATGATGGCGGCGCAAAGCTTGACGTCCTCGGGACGATCGATCTGGAACATCTTGTGACGCTCCATCACGTGGAAGCCGATCTTGCCGCCGAGACGATTGTTCTGCTCGCGCAGGAGGGATGGGATCAGGACGTAGAACGAGCCGTTCTCGAGGTAGCGCTTCTCGATCTGCTGCCGCATGCGGCGGTTGCGATAGTCGTAATTGATCGGCTCCGGTCCGCTCGCGCCGATTCGCCAGTTGAAGTAGTCCTCGACCTCGCAGACCGAAAGCAGGCTATCGAGATGATCGCGATCGAAGGTCGCAAGCGCGTTCTCGATGTCGCCGGGCTCGCGGATGGGCGATGTGGCCTGAAGCGCGACCACGCGCTCGAACCGGCCCATGCTCGCCTCGGTCGCATCGAGGGCATGCAGCCAGGCGGATTCGGAGGAGGCGAGGTCGCCCGAAATGTCGTCCGGACGCCGCACCCCGACGGCGCCGGCGGCCTCGGCCGCGGCGAGGATCGCGTCACTGTCCGACGAGACCGCCACCACGTCGACGCCGCGTGCGGCGCGCGCCTGCTCGACCGTCCAGGCGATCAGCGGCTTGCCGCAGAGATCGAGCAGGTTCTTGTGCGGGATGCCCTTGGAGCCGCCGCGCGCGGCGATCACGGCCAGCGTCTTGCGCGCCATCAGATATGTCCCTCGAGACGCTCGAGCGCGGTCCAGAAGCCTTCGCCCATGTTCTTGTGGCCCTGCCATATCTCGGGAATGAACGACGCCGTCGGCGCATGCTTGCGCAGCACCTGTCCGATTTCGTCGAAATCGATCTCGCCTTCGCCGATCTGGAGACCTTCGCCGTCGAGCCCCTTGGCGTCGCCGAAATGCAGATGTGCAGTGTGCGGCCCGAGCTGGGCGAGGCCTTGTGCAAAGTCGAAGCCGAAATGATTGGCGGCGAGCTTGGTGTGGGAGATGTCGACGCACATGCGCAGATCATGCCTGGCGCAGAACGCGGCCGACTCCTCCGGGAAGATAAAGATGTTCTGATGACGCTGGCCACCGAAATGCCAGGGGAACGGTGCCATGGTCTGCGGCGTCAGCTCGACGCCGTCCATGTCAAGCTCGGTCAAGCTCTGCGCAAAGATGCGGTAGCGCTCGGCCTTCTCCTCCGGCGGCAGCGGCTCGTCCATGGTGAAGCCGCCGACATTGGCGACGATGGGCGGGCGCTTGGTCTTGGGAAAGAACTTCTTGAGGCCGCGCGTGATGTCGATCACCGCTTGCGTCTGCTCCAGCGAGTAGCGCCGCAGCGCCTCGTCGGGGGTTGCAAGGTCCATCAGCTTGGAGCCGGCAAACAGCTCCGGCGCATGCACGACGAAGCCGAGATCATAGGTACCGGAGAGATAGGCCGCGGGATCGCGCTCCATGTCGCTGTAGCTGAGGTGGAATTCGATGATGTCGGGGTCGCAGATCTCCAGGAAGCGCGCGGTATCGTGATAACGCACCGGCACACCCCAGGGCCGGTCGAAACGGTAGCGCCGTGCCTTTGCGACGCCTTCGTCGAGGTCGCTCTGGAAGAAATAGTCGTCCGCCGCCATCGTCCGCGTCAGCCTGCGGCCGAGCAGCGCCGGCATCTTCAGCGGCGACAGGCCCTGTCCCGGGCTCTTCACGGCGATGTCGCTTTCGGAGATCATCGTACCGGCCGGAAGGTCGCGCGCGGCCACCAGGCTCTTGGCGAGGTTTTCGCGGTTGATCAACTCGCCCTGGCTCAGCGCGCGCTCGGCGAGCTTCTCGCCGCGCGCCGCTTCCACCTCGCGAATGCCGGAGACGAGCGCCTTGAACTCCTCCGGCTCGAGACTTGCGGCATGGTCCGGACCTTCCATCTCGCGATCAAGCGTGATGTGGCGTTCGATGACGACGGCGCCAAGCGCGACGGCGGCCGTCGAAACGGCGATGCCGCGCTCGTGGCCGGAATAGCCGACGACCGGATGGATCTCGCGCAGTGTTTCCATGAAACGCAAATGGATGTTGTGGAGCGCGGCCGGATAGGTGCTCTGGCAATGCAGCAGCACGTAGCTGGCATTGCGGTCGTCGAGGAATTTCGCCGCGGCCTTGATCTCGTCCGTCGTGCTCATGCCGGTCGAGACGATCAGCGTCTTGCCGGTGGCCGCGAGGCGGGCGAGCAGCGGCAGATTGGTGAGGTCGGCCGAGGCGATCTTGTAGGCGTGCACACCGAAGCCTTCGAGCACGGCGACGCTCTTCGCGTCCCAGGGCGTGCAGAGGTACTCGATACCCTTGGCTGCGCAGTACTCGGCGATCTTCTTTTGCTGCGCGGTCGGCAACTCGAAGCGGCGAAGCAGATCGAGCGTATATTCGACGGCGAGGTCGTCGTCCTTCCCGGACAGGCTCGAGGCGCGATAGACTTCCTCCAGCTTGCGCATCTGGAATTTGGCGCAATCCGCCCCGGCCGCGACCGCGGCATCGACCAGCGCAATGGCGCGGTCGAAGTCGCCATTGTGGTTGTTGCCGATTTCGGCGATGACATAGCAGGGTTCGCCCTCGCCCAGAAGACGGTTGCCAATACGGACCGGAGCAGACTGTTTGGGCGATGTCATCAACATTCTCGTCTCATATGCGTCAGGCGAGCCGCGCGGGAACGCGCGACTTCCACGTCCGCAGCCCGTTCTCTTCGAACATGATGCGCGAACAGCGATGCCCCTGCTGTTCCAGCGCCGCGATGAGCTGGTAGCGCTCGAACGGACGTACGAAGAACAGGAAGTAACCGCCGCCGCCGGCGCCCAGGAGCTTGCCGCCGACCGCGCCGTGCTGCTTGGCGAAATCGTAGATCGCGTCGATCGCCTCCGACGAGATCTTCGAGCTCAGCTTCCGTTTGGCGTGCCAGGCCTCGTCGATCAGCCGGCCGCATTCCAGGAGCTGGCCGCGCAGCAGATGCCGCCTTATGTCGCGCGTCACTTCCTTTTGCTTGGCAGCGGCGGCGACGGCGTCGCTGGTCTCGTGCTGAGCCTTCTGGTCACGGTGAATGGCGCCTGAATCGCGGCCGGAGCCGGCGTAGCAGAGCACCAGGCTTTCCTCGAGCTCGGCGATGATGTTGGGATCGAGACGAAGCGGCACGATGGTGTTCTGGTCGGAGAAGAACTCCATGTGATTGAAGCCGCCGAACACGGTGGCGTACTGATCCTGCCAGCCGCCGGGAATGTTGAGCATCAGCCGCTCGGCCTGGAAAGCCATTTCCGCGATCTCGTGGCGGTCCCACTGATCCCCACGGAATTCGTTGAAGCAACCGATGATCGCGGACGAGACCACAGCGGAGCCGCCGAGGCCGGAACCGACCGGGAAGTCGGCGGACACCTCGAGCTCGAATCCATAGGTCGGCTTGATCAGGCGCACGACCGACTTGATCAGCGCGAGATCTCCGCCCGTTCCGAGTTCTGCGAGATTGTCGGCCTCGACCGTGCGGCGGAAATCGTGCGAGTAGATCCGGATGCTGGGATCGCTCCGGCGCCGCAGCGTCGCGTGGGCGTACATCTTGATCGTGGCGCTGATGACCGCGCCGCCGTCATTCGCCACGAAGTAATGGGTCAGGTCGGTGCCGCCGCCGGAGAAGCTGATCCGCACCGGCGAGCGGGCACGCGCGAACACCTCGCTCTCTTCCGAGAGGTTGAACAGCTCGCGGCTGAATACGTCGACCAGCTGTCCCTCGCCATCGAGGATCGGCACCACGTGCACGCGCTGGTCGAGCAGCTTCAGGATCTGCTCGCGCGGGCCGCCGATCGGCGCCCAGACGAAGTTGCGATTGATGCAGGACGCGACCCGGTCCTGGATCGTGATGCCGGTCAGCATGCGCCTGCGGATGTCACCGTCCGTCACGGCGCCGACGATTCGTCCGCTCGCGTCCTGCGCGAACAGGATGCCGAGCATATTCGCATTCAGGCGCCGGAAAGCTTCCTCAATGGTCTCGGTCTCGGCGATGGTGACGAGGGTTCGTTCAAGCACGTTTTGGGGTCCAGAAAGGGCCGATTCCGGCCATATCGTAGCAAGGTTGGTAATACGGGAGCGGCAGCGACGATGCAAGGTTTCTAGGCCACGCCGGACTCGCGCCAGAATGGCGGGTGCAAGCACTTTGGCCGGGCCGTAGCCGATTTACATCGGCCGGGGCCCTTGGAGAAGGCTTCCGTAACGGGGCCGAACGAGATGGTCGCGACTGGAGGCAACTCGGGGATCAAGTACGGGCATCAGCATTGCTTCTGCGCGACGGCGAGTGGATCTCGGCTGCAAGGGATACGCTTCACGCATCCGGGACTCGACGTCACTTGAGGTCAGCGTTCGTCCGCGATCACCTTGCCGTCATTCGGCAGTGCGCCGAGGCTGACCAGTTCGACGGCGCCACCGAGCTTGGTCACGGCGCGCAGAGTTCCGGCGATCTCTTCGCGTAGCGCCTCGCTCGCGGTCGCCGTTTCCGCTCTCAATGTCATCGCGTCGCTCTCGCCCTGCCGTGTGACCACGAGGCGTAGTCTTCCAAGCGAGGTATGGCGCTTGCCGATCTCGGCGATCTGCTCGGGCCGGACGAACATGCCCTTGACCTTGGTGGTCTGGTCGGCGCGGCCCATCCAGCCCTTGATGCGCATGTTTGTGCGCCCGCATGGGCTCGTGCCGGGTAGGGCCGCGGTGAGATCGCCGAGGGCGAGCCGGATCCAGGGATGGTGCGGATCGAGCGAGGTCACGACGATCTCGCCGACGTCGCCCGGCGCAACCGGATCTCCGGTGCCGGGCTTGACGATCTCCAGGATCAGGTCCTCGTTCACGACCATGCCCTCGCGCGCCTCGGTCTCGAATGCGATGAGGCCGAGATCGGCGGTGCCGAAGGCTTGGTAGGCGTCGATGCCGCGCGCCTTGATCTCGGCCTGGAGCGAGGGCGGGAACGCGGCGCCCGAGACCAGCGCGCGCTTGATCGAGCAGATGTCGCGCCCGGAGCTTGCTGCGGCGTCGAGCAGGATCTTCAGGAAATCCGGCGTGCCGCTGTAGCCAACCGGCCGGTAGGCCTCGATCAGCTCGAATTGCTGTTCCGTATTGCCGGGGCCGGCGGGGATAACCGCGCAGCCGAGCGCGCGTGCGGAGGCGTCGAAGATGAAGCCGCCGGGGGTGAGATGATAGCTGAAGGTATTGAGGACGATATCGTCAGGACGGAACCCCGCCGCGAACAGCGCCCTTGCGCCGCGCCAGGGATCTCCTTGCCGTCCTTCCGGCTCGAAGATCGGGCCGGGGGAGGTGAAGAGGCGGGCGAACGAGCCGGGAGGCCCCGCCACGAGGCCCCCGAAAGGCGCAGAGGCCTTATGCAGGGCGGGCAGCTCCGATTTGCGCAACACCGGCAGGCCCGCCAGGGCCGCCCTGGAGGTCACGGCGTCGGGATCGCAGCCTTTGAGCCGCTCGGCATAGGCCGGGGCGGCCATCGCGGCTCGCAGCACCCCTGGCAGGCGGGAGAACAGGTCGGCCTCGCGCGCTGCTTGTTCACGGGTCTCGCGGGCGTCGTAATGGGCGGTCATGGCTGTTCTTTCCGTGTTGGCATCCGTTGCGCGCCGCCACCAGCATGGGTATCAGACCGCCATTGGTGAGGCCTAGAGAGGACCCGATGGCGGACGAAGGAATCATTGCGGCGGACGAGGCGTCGAACGTAGTCGCGCGCCTGAAGCGCCGCATGATCGACGAGGCGCTGCCGCTGTGGTCGACGGTCGGCTGGGATCAGGCTGCGGGTGGTTTCATCGACCGGCTGCACCGCGACGGCGCGGCGGATGCGGCCGCACCCCGGCGCGTATTCGTGCAGGCGCGCCAGATCTGGTGCTACGCCAAGGCGGCGCAGATGGGGTGGTATCCTGAGGGGCGTGGCATCGCGCTGAAGGGGCTTGAGGATCTGCTGGCGAGAGCGAAGGCGCCCGACGGCCGGCCCGGCTATGTGCACCGGCTGACGCCCGAGGGAGCGGTGCTGGATGCCCGGCGCGATGCCTATGACCACGCCTTCGTCCTCTTTGCGCTCGCGGCCGTCTACGCCCTCGACCAGGATGCGCAGGTCCGTGCCGAGATCGATGCGCTGCTCGCCTTCCTCGATGGCCATCTGCGCTCGCCGCATGGGGGCGTTCACGAAGGCCTTCCGGTCTCGCTGCCGCGCCGACAGAACCCGCACATGCATCTGTTCGAGGCGATGATCGCGTGCTTCGAGGCGACCCACGATCTGTCGTTCCAGAACCGTGCCGGAGAATTCTTTGCACTGTTCCTGGCCAATCTCTACGACAAGCAGAAGCGCATCCTGACCGAGTACTTCGAGGAAGACTGGTCGAAGATCGAGCCCGTCAGCGTCGAGCCCGGTCACCAGGCGGAATGGGTCTGGCTGCTGAAGGGTTTCGAGCGCATCACGGGCTGCCCGACCGCGCCGCGGCGTGCCGAACTGCTGTCGACCGCGCTGCGCTATCGCGACGAGGCCACCGGCTGCCTGATCGACGAGGGGGACGACGTCGGCAACATCCGCCGCAGCACGCGTCGGCTGTGGCCGCAGACCGAGATCGCGAAGGCGTGGATCGCGCAGGCCGAGTCGGGCGAGGCGGGGGCGGCGGACGAGGCGCGCGCGGCGCTGGTGCGGCTCGAACGGCATTATCTCAGCCATCCCGTGAAGGGCGGCTGGTACGACCAGTTCGATCGCGACGGCAAATCGCTGATCGACATCATTCCTGCGTCGTCGTTCTATCATGTTCTCTGCGCAGTCACGGAAGCGGAACAGGTGCTTGAGAGTTGAAGCTCTTCTGTATCGACGTGTTTTCTTCACGCGAACCGGTTCCCACTTCGCTTGAAAACGCTACAGCCAGCGCTTGCGCCGCTTGAAGCTCTTGAGGTTCTTGAAGCTCTTGCGCTGGTCGCCGGCGCCGCCGAGGTAGAACTCCTTGACGTCCTCGTTGTCGCGCAAGTCGTCCGCGCTGCCGTCGAGCACGACCTTGCCCTGTTCCATGATGTAGCCGTGGCTTGCCACCGAGAGCGCAGCGCGCGCGTTCTGCTCGACCAGCAGGATGGTGACGCCGAGGTCGCGGTTGATCTTCTGGATGATCGAGAACACCTCTTTCACCAGCAGCGGCGACAAGCCCATCGAAGGCTCATCCATCAAGATCATCTTCGGGCGCGCCATCAGGGCGCGGCCGATCGCGAGCATCTGCTGCTCACCGCCAGAGAGATAGCCGGCAAGGCCAGTGCGCTCCTTCAGGCGCGGAAAGTAGTTGAAGACCATGTCGAGGTCGGCGTCGACCTCGCGGTCCCTGCGGGTGAAGGCGCCGAGCTTGAGGTTCTCCAGCGACGTCATGTCGGCGACGATGCGCCGGCCCTCCATCACCTGGAAGATGCCGCGGCGCACGATCTTGTCGGGGTCGATGCCGTTGATCCGCTCGCCTTCGAACAGGATCTCGCCGCGCGTCACCTCGCCGTCCTCGGTCTTGAGCAACCCGGAGATCGCCTTCAGCGTCGTCGACTTGCCGGCGCCGTTGGCGCCCAGCAGCGCCACGATCGCACCTTTCGGCACGTCGAGGCTGAGGCCGCGCAGCACCAGGATGACGTCGTCGTAGACGACTTCGATGTTGCGCACGGCGAGGAGGGGCGGTGCGGGGACGATGCTTGGGGAGGGGCGCTCGATCTGAGCCGTTTCACTCATGGCTGGTTACTCTCTCGGTGTCGTCGCGGCTCTATCGCGTCATTCCGGGGCGGTCCGCAGGACCGAACCCAGAATCTCGAGGTTCCGGGTCCGATGCTTCGCATCGTCCCGGAACGACGGACGCACTAGCTCACCACCCCAGCAATTCCGGCTTGCGCGGCAACTCGACGGTCTTGACCTTCTCGAGCTTGATCGTGCCTTTGGCCATGAGATCGTTGAGGTCGCCGTCGGTCGCGCCCGAGATTTTGGTGCGATAGAGATCCACCTTCAGCGTGCCGCGATGATCCTTCTCGGTCCAGGTCGAGGGATTGCAGACGCCCTCCATCCCGGCCGGCACCCAATCCTTCTTCTGGTGGAAGCCCTTGGCGACGTTCTCGCCGGTGGCGCCGCCGTTCTTGGCGGCCCAGTCGATCGCCTCCTTCATGTACATCGCCGAGCAGACGGCCGCGACGTAGTGCACGGGACGATAGACCTTGCCGGTGGGATCGGACATCTTCGAGATCTCCATCATCGTCTTCATGCCGGGTGCATCGCCGCCCCAGCTCACCGCGGTCCGCAGCGGGAAGATCACGCCGTTGGCGGCATCCCCGGCGGTCTTGGCGGCGTTCTCGTCCATGCCCCAGACATTGCCGAGGAACTGGATGTCTACCCCAGCCGTCTTGCAGGCCTTCATCACCGAGATGTTGGAGGCGGCGGTGTTGCCGAGATAGGCGTAGTTGGCGCCCGAGGATTTCAGGCTCAGGCATTGCGCGCTGTAGTCACCGGGCGTCAGAGCGAATATGAGCGGCGGCAGCACCTCGAAGCCAAGCTCTTGCGCCATGGCTTCGCCGGCGGCTTTTGGCGCGTTCGGATAGGGGTGGTTGGCGCCCATGTGCACGAATTTGGGTTTGCCGGACTTGCCCTTGGCCTTCCAGTCCTCGGCCGCCCACATCAGCATCGCGCGCAGCGCGTCCGAATAGCTCGGGCCATAGAAGAAATTATAAGGCGCAGGCTTGGCCTTGCCGCTGACCCCTCCGGGATCGGTCAGGGCGGCGGCATAGGAGCCGGACATGTCGGGGATCTTGTCCTGGGCAAGGAAACCGGTCAGCGCCTCGGTGTCCGCCGTGCCCCAGCCCATGATTGCGGCGACCTTGGAGTCGGGCGCCGACCACTTCTTGTAGAGCGCAATCGCGCGCGGCACCTGATAGCCGTAATCGTTGGTGTCGAGATTGACCTGCTTGCCGCCGATGCCGCCGTTCTTGTTGACCCAGGCGAAGGTGTCGGCGACGGCCTGCCCGAAGGGCGTGCCGACGTCCGAGGTGCCGCCGGAATAGTCCGCGAGATGTCCGATCGCGATTTGCGCCTGCGCGCCGGCCGAGAATGCGGCGATCGCAATCGCGAGCGATGCGGTGCTCAAAAGGGACTTCATCGTCATGGGTCGGTTCCTCCTGTTTATTGTTTAAGTGAAGTTGCCCGCGCTCAATGCGAGAACGGGTAGAGTTTCCAGTACGCCTTGATCTGCCGCCAGCGATGCGCGAGCCCGTCAGGCTCGAACATCAGGAATGCGATGATGATCACTCCGATCGCGATCTCGCGCAGGAAGGTGATATTGTTGTTGAGCGAGAGCGCCTGGTCGATCGCTCCGCCCTTCAGATGATGGCTTAGCCACTCCATCGATTCCGGCAGCAGCACCACGAAGGCGGTACCCATCAGCGTGCCCATGATCGAGCCGGTGCCGCCGATGATGATCATGGCGAGGAACAGGATCGAACGCTCGATGCCGAAGCCCTCCTGCGACACCACGAGCTGGTAGTGCGCATAGAGCGCGCCGGCGATGCCGGCGAAGAAGGCGGCGAGCCCGAACGACAGCGTCCGGTACTTGGTGAGGTTGATGCCCATGATCTCGGCCGAGAGATAATGGTCGCGGATCGCCACCAGCGCGCGGCCGTCACGGGTGCGCATCAGATTGGTGACGAGGACGTAGCTCACGAGCACATAGGCCAGCACGACGTAGAAGTACTGCCTGTCGCCGCGCAGTGTGTAGCCGAAGATCGAGAACGGCGCGGCGCTCGCCGGCACCGAGCCGCCGGAAAACCATTCGGCGCGCGAGAAGAAGTCGAGCAGGATGTACTGCGCAGCCAGCGTCGCAATGACGAGGTAAAGACCTTTCAGCCGCGCCGCCGGAATGCCGAAGATCAGCCCGACCAGCGCAGTGACGACGCCGGCGAGCGGGATTGCGAAGAACACCGGGATCGGCGCGTTGTTGGAAATGTAGGCGGAGGTAAATGCCCCGAGCAGGAAGAAGGCGGCATGGCCGATCGAGATCTGGCCGGTGAAGCCGACCAGGATATTGAGCCCGAGCGCCGCGATGGAGAAGATGCCGATCTGGATCAGGATGCTGAGCCAATAGCCGCTGAAAAATTGCGGCGCGAGGCACAGCAGCGCTACGCCTGCGATGGCGAAGTTGCGGCTCGTCGCGGTCGGGAAGATCGTGGTGTCGGCCGCGTAGGAGGTGCGGAAATCACCAGCAGGAATGAGGGCAGGGCCGGCCATGGGTCAGATCCGCTCGATGTCGTGGGTGCCGAACAGCCCGTAGGGCTTGATCATCAGCACGATGATGAGGACGTAGAACGGCGCGATCTCGTAGAGATTGCCCCAGTGCAGATACTCGCTGTCGACATATTGGGCGACGTTCTCGAGCAGTCCGATGATGATGCCGCCAAGCACGGCGCCGCCAACTGAATCCAGCCCGCCGAGGATCGCGGCCGGGAACACCTTGATGCCGTAGGCGGCAAGGCCCGAGGACACGCCGTTCACGACCGCAACGACGACGCCGGCAACCGCCGAGACCGTCGCCGAGATCGCCCAGGCCATCGCGAACACGCTCTTCACGGAAATGCCGAGCGACTGTGCGACCTGCTGGTTGAACGCCGTGGCGCGCATGGCGAGGCCGTATTTGGAGGCGCGGAAGAACCAGGCCATGCCGATCATCATGGCAACCGAGACGACGAGGCTCATGACATAGACGGTCTGGATCTGGAGCCCGAACAGGCTGACGGACTGGCTTTCGAACACCCGCGGGAACGGCTGCGGATTGACGCCGAACATCCACTTCAGCGTCGCCTGCAGCACGGTGGAGAGGCCGATCGTGACCATGATCACCGAGATGATGGGCTCGCCGATCATCGGCCGCAGGATGAGCACCTGGATCGCGATGCCGAATACGAACATGAACACCAGCGTGATCGGCATGCCGATCAAGAACGGCACCTGGTATTTCGCCAGCAGCGCCCAGCATACCCAGGCGCCGACCAGCAGCAATTCCCCTTGCGCGAAATTGACGACCTGCGTCGCCTTGTAGATCAGCACGAACGACATCGCGACCACGCCATAGAGCGTGCCGACCACGAGGCCGTTGACCAGGAGCTGGATGAGGAAAGCGGTGTTCATGTGATATGCTGTCCTTCGCCTCTCCCCGCCTGCGGGGAGAGGCCGACGCGCGAAACGCGCGGCGGGTGAGGGGGAGTCTGCGCATGCGAGGTGTCGATGAGTCCAAGACCGGACGTGCCAGAAGTCTGCGCAGCGCCTCGACGGATGCAGAAGGGGTGTTGTGGTATCGCCTGCGCGCTCGCCGACTGAACGGCTATAAGTTCGTCCGACAAGAGCCGATTGGGCCCTACATTGTCGACTTCATTTGCCGCGAAGCCCGACTGATCATCGAGGTGGACGGTGGGCAGCATGCCGACAGTCCCCATGACGCCGCACGCGACAGGTGGCTGGCCGACCGAAATTACCGGATACTGCGCTTCTGGAACAACGACGTCTCGAGCAACTTGGCTGGCGTTCTCGAAACGATTGTCACCACCCTCGCGGCGACTCCCCCTCACCCGGATCGCTGACGCGCTCCGGCCTCTCCCCGCAAGCGGGGAGAGGCGAAGGGCAGCACCGCGCGCGATGGACACCCGGCTCATTCCGCCGCCTCCGCCATGTGCCCATGCACCCCCAGATCCACCACCCGCAACGTGGTGCGTACCCGCTGCGTGGTGCCGTCCTGGAAGCGGATCACGGTGTCGACAGGGATGTCGAAATCGCCGCGGTAGATCGCGTCGATGATGCCGGCGTATTTCTCGTTGATGACGCCGCGGCGCACCTTTCGCGTCCGGGTGAGCTCGCCGTCGTCGGCGTCGAGCTCCTTGTAGAGCAGCAGGAAGCGCGAGATGCGCTGGGCCGGCGGCAGCGTGCCGTTGACGGTCTCGACCTCCTTCTGCAGCAGGGCGTAGACCTCCGGCCGTGAGGCGAGGTCGCTGTAGGTCGTGAAGGAGAGCCGGTTCTTCTCCGCCCATTTCGAGATGATGGAATAGCGGATGCAGATCATGGCCGCGAGCGCGTCGCGGCCGGCGCCCAGCACCACGGCCTCCGCGATATAGGGCGAGAATTTCAGCTTGTTCTCGATGAATTGCGGCGAGAAGCGCTCGCCGCGCGAGGTCTCCGCGAGATCCTTGATGCGGTCGATGACGACGAGCTGCCGGTCGGCATTGAAATAGCCGGCATCGCCGGAGCACATCCAGCCGTCCTTGATGTCGGCGACGCTCGCCTCGGGATTCTTGTAATAGCCAAGGAACATGTTGGGATGCCGCACCACGATCTCACCGACGCCGTGGACGTCGGCATTGTCGATGCGGATCTCGATGCTGTCGGCCATCGGCACGCCTGTCGTATCAGGATCGACCTTGCCCTCGCGATGCAGCGTATAGGCCCCCAGCAGCTCGGTCTGGCCGTACAGCGTGCGCAGCGGCACTCCCATGGCCTGGAAGAATTTGAAGGTTTCGGGGCCGAGCGCTGCGCCGCCGGTCGCGGCCGACCGCAGGCGGGTGAAGCCGAGGCGGTCGCGCAGCGCGCGGAACAGGATCGCGTCGGCAAGGCCGGAACGCTTGCCCCGTTCGAGTGCGGCGAGGCCGCTCTTCATGCCGATGTCGAACAGGCGCTGCTTCAAGGGCGTTGCGTCCATCACCTTGGCGCGGACGTCGGCCGCGATCGATTCCCAGACACGGGGGGCAAAGAGCACGAAGGTCGGCGCGATCTCGCGCAGATCGTTCATCATGGTGTCGGGCTCTTCGACGAAGTTGATCTTCATCCGGCACAAGAGACCTTTGCCGAGCACGTAGACCTGCTCCATGATCCAGGGAAGCGGCAGCACCGAGACGTATTCGTCATCGGATCCCTTCGGATCGAAGGCGAGATAGGTCGCGCAATGGCCGAGCACGCGCCCGGCCGCGAGCATCGCGAGTTTCGGATGCGAGGTGGTGCCTGACGTCGTGCAGAGGATCGCGACGTCCTCGCCCTTGGTGGCATCGACCAGCCTGTCGTAGAGCTCCGGCTCCCGCACAGCACGCGCCCGGCCGAGCTCGGCAAACTTCTCCGCCGACATCAGCCGGGGGTCGTCATATTTCCGCATCCCGCGCGGATCGGAATAGATGATGTGCTTCAGCTTGGGCGCGCGCTCGGCAAGGGTAAGAAGCTTGTCGACCTGCTCCTCGTCCTCGGCAAAGACGAGTTGTGCCTCGCCATAGTTGAGGAGATAGGAGGCCTCCTCGTCCAGCACGTCGCGATAGAGCCCGAGGCTCAGTCCACCGATCGCGTGGGTCGCGACTTCCGCCGCGACCCAGTCCGGCCGATTGTCGCCGATGATGCCGATGACATCACCGCGGCCAAGGCCGAGTTCGACCAGGCCGAGGGCGAAATCGCGCACCCTTGTCTGGTAGTCGTTCCAGGTGAAGATGCGCCAGAGCCCGAGATCCTTCTCGCGCAAAGCGATCTCGTTGCCGTGCTCCCTGGCATTGAGCCGGAGCATCTTCGGATAAGTGTCGGCCTGCGCGACGCGGCCTGCATAGTCTGTCATGCCGCGCTCTCCTGCGCCGGCGGCGCGTCGTCGGGATCGACCAGCACCTCGTCCTCCTCGCCAAGATAGGCGCGCTTGACGTGGGGATCGGCGAGCACGGTGGCCGGATCGCCTTCTGCGATCTTCTTGCCGAAATCCAGCACCATGACGCGATGGGAGATGTCCATCACCACGCCCATGTCGTGCTCGATCATCACCACCGTCATCCCGAACTCCTCGTTGAGATCGACGATGTAGCGGGCCATGTCCTCCTTCTCCTCGAAGTTCATGCCGGCCATGGGTTCGTCGAGGAGAATGAGACGCGGCTCCAGCGCCATGGCGCGGGCGAGCTCGACACGCTTGCGCAGGCCGTAGGAGAGCGTGCCTGCGGTCGCCTTGCGCACCGACTGCAGGTCGAGGAAGTCGATGATCTCCTCGACCTTGCGGCGGTGCTCGAGCTCTTCCTTGCGCGCGCCGGTGAGCCAATACAGCGAGCCCGTGAGGAAGTTGTTCTTCAGGAGGTGATGGCGGCCGACCATGATGTTGTCGAGCACGCTCATGTGGTGGAACAGCGCCAGGTTCTGGAAGGTGCGGCCGATGCCGAGCGAGGCGCGGGCATTCGGCGTCAAACCGGTGATGTCGCGGCCTTGGTAGAAGAGCTGGCCTTCGGTCGGCTTGTAGCGACCGGAAATACAGTTCACGATCGAGGTCTTGCCGGCGCCGTTGGGGCCGATAATCGAGAACAGCTCGCCCTCCCTGATGGCGAAGCCGACGTCGGTCAGCGCTCGCACACCGCCGAATCGCAAGGACACGCCGCGCACTTCAAGACTGGTAGCCACCAAACGAATCCCTCCCGGTCATGGCGCATTTCAGCGGCGCTCTTCGTCCGTTCTGTCGAGCGATCCTAGTACGGCGGTGACGGTGAGGCCATGCATCAGATGGTCTCGACCGGAGCCGCGTACTCTCGTTCCCGTTTGGGATCGAAAGCCGTATCGCCCGAGGTGGTCCTCAATAGGGGAAAGCGCTATTTTGAAATGTCTCCGGGCTGACAATTCTGCGACAAAGTTTGCGGGCCGGCAGCGGCGTTCATCTTTGGTCGAATGGCGGTCGATACCATCATGTTGCAATGCAGCAGAAAGCGGAGTGACGAAATCGTGCGGCTGGCCGCCAGATCATGATTTCAGAAGATCATCTGAAGCGCGTCGCCGCCTGGTCGCGCGAGCTCACGCAAGCGGAGATCGAGGTCGCGCGTGCCGGAATCACGGAGCGGTCCTACGGCACCGGCGAGACCGTGTTCATGCGCGGTGACATTTTTGCCTATTGGGCCGGCATGGTGAGCGGCCTGGCACGTATGGGCGGGGTCTCGCGCGACGGCAAGGAGACCAGCCTTGCCGGGCTGACGGCAGGGGCCTGGTTCGGCGAGGGCAGCGTGCTCAAGAACGAGCCGCGCCGCTATGACGTGGTCGCGCTGCGCGACAGCCGCGTCGCACTGATGGAGCGCAGTGCATTCATGTGGCTATTCGAGAACAGCGTCGGCTTCAACCGCTTTCTGGTGCGCCAGCTCAACGAGCGGCTCGGCCAGTTCATCGGCATGCTCGAAGTCAACCGCACCCTGGACGCCACCGCGCGCCTCGCCCGCAGCATTGCTTCGCTGTTCAACCCGATCCTCTATCCCGAATCGACCACGCATCTGGAGATCACGCAGGAGGAGATCGGGGCGCTCTCCGGCATGTCCCGCCAGAACGCCAACCGCGCGCTGAACCGGCTGGAGAAAGAGGGGCTGCTGCGGCTGGAATATGGCGGCGTCACCATCCTCGATATCGAGCGGCTGCGCGGGTACGGGGATTAGAGCGGATGTTCGTCACCGCGCGTTGGCGGGGGCGTGCACAGGCCAGAGGTCGGCGCGCCAACGCACCGCGATCGCCAGCATCGCGAAGAAGCCCGCGGCGGCATAGAGCGAGCCCGTCGCGGAATAGCCGATGACGTCGATCAGGCTGCCGGCTGCGAGCAGTCCGATCGGCAAGCCATAGATGACCATCATGCGCACGCCCATGACGCGGCCTCGCAGATGTGCGCTCGCGGTGCGCATCAGAATGACGGCGGCCGAGATCATCGACATGCTCTGGGCGATGCCGGCGAGCACGAGGCAGGTCATCGCCACCGGCATGGACCTGACCTCGACGAAGACCAGCAGCATGGCGTACCAGGCCAGCGTCGCGCCGATCAGAAGCCGGGCAATGCGCACGCCACTGACCAGGCTGAGCGTGATGGAGCCGATCAGCGAGCCGACGGCGAAGCTCGCCGAGAGATAACCGAGGCCGGTCTGGTCGGTGTGAAAGATCTCCCGCGCGATGTAGTGCAACAATCCGCCCGTGAAGGGAAATGCGGTGAGATTGGCCAGGAAGGCGACGCACAGCGCCGCGCGCATTCCCGGGCCGTTCCAGGCATAGACGATGCCTTCCTTCAGGTCGCCCAGCAACCTCGAAACCGCGTGGCCGTTCGCCGGGAGATTGCTCGTGGTGACCGACCTTTCCGGCCGCGTCAGGCAGAGCATCAGAAGCGCAGCCACGAGGTAGAGCCCGGCAATCGCCACATACACGAGCCCAATGCCAAGGACGGCGAACAGCCCGGCGCCAGTCAACGCCCCGGCGATGCGGGCGCTGTCCTGGGTCGTGCGCGCAACGCTGATGGCGCCGACCAGCTGCCCGGCCGGCATGATCTCGGCAAGCAGCGCGCCGCGGACGCCGAGATCCGAAGGGCGGATCAGGCCCATGATCGCGACGATGATCATGACGCTCAGCGGCGACAGGTGACCGGTCAGCGCCAGGACCATGATGGTCGACGACAGCGCCGTATAGGCAAGACGCATCGCGACCAGGAGATCGCGATGGCCCATGCGGTCGCCGATCATGCCGAACACGGGCGCGACCAGTGTTCCGACGAACTGGAGTGAAGCAAGCACGGTGAGCAGCAGCACCGAGCCAGTTTCGACAATGATGTACCAGCCGAGTACCAGCGTCTCGACCTCGAAGGCCCAGGAGGTGAGCAGATCCGATGGCCATTGAAAGCGGTAATTGCGGATGCGGAACGGCGCGAGCGCAGAACGTCGTGCGGCTGTGTTCAAGACGCGATGGCGCGTGTCACGGCGATTCCCTAGCCCGTGTGGTTTCTTTTCATTTCCCGCAACGTAGGGCCGCCGACGCGCGTGTCAATCAGAGCGGCCGCATGCCGCTCCCGCGCTCAGCTCTTATCTGGTCGCGGCCGGTTTCCGCTCCGCCAGCGCCGCGGCCATCGCCGAGATCAGCGGACGCATGAAATAGGCTTCATCCGCCGGCGAGACGTCCGTGCGCAGACCGTGCGCGGCGAGTTCACCGGAGACCGCCGGCCCCACCGAGGCGATCAACGTCCGTTCGAGGCCTGTACGCAGTTTTGCTTCGGCGCCATACGCCTTCGCCGCCTGGATCAGGCGGCGGACCTGGCCGAGATTGGTCAGCGCAATGGAATCGATCCGCCCCTCGGCCATGTCGTCGATGGCGGCGACGATGTTCGCATCCGCTGCCTTGGAATCGTAGACATAGGGCAGCACAGTATCGACGGCGGCGCCTCGCGCGGCCAGCGCGCCGGTCAGCGCGCCGTGGTCCTTGTCAGGATAGAGCTGGAGACCGAGGCGTCGTCCTTTCAGGTCGAGCCTGGCCAGCATCTCGATCACCCCCTCGGTGGTCGGCTTCTCCGTGGTCTGCTGCGCCTCGAGACCGATCTCGCGCAGCGCCTTGCCGGGCTTCGGACCCCGGGTGAATTTTCGCGCTTTGGCGAGTGCCGCGACAAGGGCGGTGTCGAGCCCGCGTGCGCCGGCGAGCTTCATGATCCGACGCAGGCCTTCGCCCGTCATCAGCACGAGATCGTCGAAGGGCTTGTCGATGGCACGCCAGATCCAGGCCTCCACCGGAGCCGGGTCCGGCGCATCACGGATGGTGAACATCGGGCATTGCACGACCTCGGCGCCTTGCTCGGCCAGAAGCTTCGAAAACTGCGCCTCCTCCCGCGTTTCCAGAATTAAGATGCGGTAGCCGTTCAAGCGGTCGGCCATGGGTATGCTCCGATCATGGATTGCAATCGTCCGTTCATCCTGACTCTGCGCCCGGGATTGGCGCAAGGGCGGGGTCGGTGCTAGAGCAGGGCGCAAATCGCGGATAGTTCCGCTGCACAAACCTTCATCAAGAACCAAGCCTGTTCATCAACATGCCCGACCATCAATATGTCCTGACCCTGTCCTGTCCGGATCGCCCCGGCATCGTTTCGGCGGTGTCGACGTTCCTTGCCCACAACGGACAGAACATCCTCGACGCCCAGCAGTTCGACGACGTCGAGACCGAGAAGTTCTTCATGCGGGTGGTGTTCACCGCGGCCGATCTTGCCGTGGAACTGTCGGCGCTGCAGACCGGCTTTGCCGCGATCGCCGAGCGTTTCGGCATGGAGTGGCAGATGCGGGACCGCGCCGCGCATCGCAAGGTGATGCTGCTGGTGTCGAAATCCGACCACTGCCTGGTCGACATCCTCTATCGCTGGCGCACCGGCGAATTGCCGATGATTCCGACCGCGATCGTCTCCAACCATCCGCGCGAAGTCTATTCCGGGCTCGATTTCGGCGGCATCCCGTTCCACCATCTGCCCGTGACCAAGGAGACCAAGCGCGAGCAGGAAGCGCAGATCATGGACCTCGTCGGCAAGACAAAGACCGATCTGGTGGTGCTCGCCCGCTACATGCAGATCCTGTCCGACGATCTGTCGGCAAAGCTGTCGGGGCGCTGCATCAACATCCACCACTCGTTCCTGCCTGGCTTCAAGGGCGCCAAGCCCTATCACCAGGCCCATGAGCGCGGCGTCAAGCTGATCGGCGCCACCGCGCATTACGTCACGCGCGACCTCGACGAGGGCCCGATCATCGACCAGGACGTCGAGCGCATCAGCCATCGCGACACGCCTGAGGATCTGGTCCGGAAGGGCCGGGACATCGAGCGCCGCGTGCTGGCACGGGCCATCCGCTACCATCTCCACGATCGCGTCATCCTCAACGGCCGCAAGACGGTGGTGTTCGTGGATTGATCGTGGGAGTCATTCCGGGGCGATGCGCCAGCATCGAACCCGGAATCTCGAGATTCTCAGGTGCGCAATTGCGCACCATAGTTCGCCTCTTCGAGGCGCCCCGGAATGACGATTCAACGCACCGCGTTGCCCGACGCCGTTCCCGTTGCGCCCTTCTGGGCCTGTTCTTCCTTCTCGCGATCCGCGGCCGGCAGCAGGCGTTTGCGTTCGCGTTCCTTCATGTAGGCGTCGTATTGCGGCGTGCCCGGTCGCGGCGGAGCATCGGCGGGCAGGCCGCCGGCCCATTGCGGGACGTAATCGCCCATGCCGGCGGAGAGTTTTTCGTTAACCGTCCCGCAGCCGGACAGCCCCGCGGCAAGCGCAACGAGGACGAGGGCGGAACGAAGAGGCTTGGGCATGGTGTACGCGTTCGGTGATTGGACGCCAGTTCGGCAGGAAGAAGCGTAGCCTTCAACAAGGTAAAATAGACTTATTCGAGGTAGGTAATTTGTTACCGAGTTGCGCCCGAGTGAGGCGCGTGGATGTACAGATTCTGCAAAAGAAAGGCGAAATCCTCCATGCACGCGATCCTTCGCATTTCTGGACTTGGTGCGAGGCTCGCGACAACATGGCTTGGTCCGCGGGCAGGGGTTTTCGTTGACAAGTCCATTTTGTTTGTACATTCGTACAAATGAAGGCGGTGCTCGAGCTACTCCGATGCGGTGGCACCGCGTCCAGTCGATCGGTCTTCTGGACACTCGGGCTGTGCCGAAGGGCCGCCGAACGTCCGATTGACAAGCAGGGCGCGAAAGACGCCCATGTGGCGCCGCCGAGCACTTGCGGCAGCTAAAGGTGAAGGCAAGGGCCGGGCACTCGGTCCAGGGCACAACGGTCAGGAATGAAGGGGAGGGACATCTGATGTTCGAACGCAAACAACTGTCGCATAAGGCGACTTGGGCCGCCGCGGTTGCGGCCATTGCAGGCCTTGCCGGCCTCGCGCCTGCGAAGGCCCAGGACAGCGTCAAGATCGGTCTGATCCTGCCGATGACCGGCGGCCAAGCCTCGACCGGCAAGCAGATCGAGAACGCGATCAAGCTCTACATGCAGCAGAAGGGCGACACCGTCGCCGGCAAGAAGATCGAGATCATCGTCAAGGACGATGCTGCGATCCCGGACAAGACCAAGACCGCCGCGCAGGAGCTGATCGTCAACGACAAGGTCAATTTCATCGCCGGCTTCGGCGTGACTCCAGCCGCGCTTGCTGCCGCGCCGCTCGCCACGCAGGCCAAGATTCCGGAAGTCGTGATGGCAGCCGGCACTTCCATCATCACCGAGCGCTCGCCCTATATCGTGCGCACCAGCTTCACGCTGGCGCAGTCATCAACCATCATCGGCGACTGGGCGGTGAAGAACGGCATCAAGAAGGTCGCGACGCTGACTTCGGACTACGCGCCGGGCAATGACGCGCTCAACTTCTTCAAGCAGCATTTCACCGCGGGCGGTGGTGAGGTGGTCGAAGAGGTCAAGACGCCCTTGCAAAATCCTGACTTCGCGCCGTTCCTCCAGCGCATGAAGGACGCCAAGCCCGATGCGATCTTCGTGTTCGTGCCGGCCGGCCAGGGTGGCAACTTCATGAAACAGTATGCCGAGCGCGGCCTCGACAAGGCCGGCATCAAAGTGATCGGGCCCGGAGACGTCACCGACGACGACCTGCTCAACAACATGGGCGATGCTGTGCTTGGCACCGTCACCGCGCACCTCTATTCTGCGGCGCATCCCTCGCAGATGAACAAGGATTTCGTCGCAGCCTACAAGAAGGCCTTCGGCAACCGTCCGGGCTTCATGGCCGTGGGCGGCTATGACGGCATCCATCTGATCTACGAGGCGCTGAAGAAGACCGGCGGCGACACGGACGGCACCAAGCTTGTCGAGGCCATGAAGGGGATGAAGTGGGAAAGCCCGCGCGGCCCGATCTCGATCGATCCCGAGACCCGTGACATCGTGCAGAACATCTACATCCGCAAGGTCGAGAAGGTCGACGGCGAGCTCTACAACGTCGAGTTCGCGACCTTCGAAGCCGTCAAGGACCTCGGCAAGACCAAGAAGTGACGCGCGAAAGCGCGTCATCCCGGAGCGCGCATTAGCGCGAAACCGGGATCTCATGCCGCTTGCTCCAGCGTCATGCCCGGGCTTGACCCGGGCATCCACGCGGCGGCCCGGACAAGAACGTGGATGGCCGGGACGAGCCCGGCCATGACGACCAACTCCAAGCTGAGACAATGACCGCAATCCTCACCAACCTGTTCGATGGCGTTGCTTACGGCATGCTGCTGTTCGTGCTCGCCTGCGGGCTCGCGGTCACGCTCGGCCTGATGAATTTCGTCAATCTCGCCCATGGCGCCTTCGCCATGGCCGGCGGCTATGTCTGCATGGTGCTGGTCAACCGGATGGGCTGGCCATTCTTCGCCGCCCTGCCGCTCGCTTTCGTTTCTTCGGCTGCAATCGGTATAGTGCTTGAACGCACGCTGTACCGCCACCTCTATGCGCGCAACCATCTCGACCAGGTTCTGTTCACGATCGGCCTGACCTTCATGTCGGTGGCGGCCGTGGACTACATCCAGGGCTCCTCGCGCGTCTTCATCAATTTGCCGGCCGCGCTCCAGGGCCAGTTCGACCTGTTCGGCGTCGGCATCGGCCGCTACCGGTTGATGATCATCGTGATCTGCGGCCTGCTTACCATCGCGCTTCAGATGGTGCTGGCCAAGACGCGCTTCGGCAGCCGCCTGCGCGCCGCGGTCGACGACCCGCGCGCCGCCAGCGGCCTCGGCATCAACGTGCCGCAGGTGTTCGCCTTCACCTTCGCCTTCGGATGCGGGCTCGCCGGCCTCGGCGGCGCGCTCAGCGCCGAGATCCTCGGCCTCGACCCATATTTTCCACTGAAATTCATGATCTACTTCCTGATCGTGGTCACCGTGGGCGGCTCCTCTTCGATCACCGGCCCGTTCCTGGCCTCGCTCCTGCTCGGCATCGGCGACGTCGCCGGCAAATATTACGTGCCGAAGATGGGGCCGTTCGTGATCTACACCATGATGATCCTGATCCTGATCTGGCGCCCGAACGGCCTGTTCGGCCGCACGGCCGCGCGTTGAGTTCGCCGATGAGCGCTTCGTCCGACGTCGGTTATCACGCCCAGCGCCACGCGCGGTGGCACTACGGTGAAGTCGCCTTCTGGCTGATCGTGCTGGCCTGCGGCTTCGCCTTTCCCAACCGCTATCTGATCATGACCGACATCCTGCGGCTCGCGCTGTTCACGATGTCGCTCGACCTGATCCTCGGCTATGCCGGCATCGTCTCGCTCGGCCATGCCGCGTTCTTCGGCGTTGGCGCCTATGCGGCCGGGCTTCTTGCGCTTCATGGCATCGTCACCGAGCCCGTGCTGGCGCTGGTCGTCGCCGGTCTTGCCGCGATGGTGCTCGGCTTTGCCACCAGCTTCCTGGTGATCCGCGGCGTCGACCTGACGCGTTTGATGGTGACGCTCGGCATCGCCCTGCTGCTGGAGGCGCTCGCCGAGCGCTTCTCCAACATCACCGGCGGCACCGACGGCCTGCAGGGCATCGAGATGCAGCCGATCTTCGGCGTGATCCCCTTCGACATGTTCGGCAAGGCCGGCTTCTTCTATTCGCTGGCTGTCCTGTTCCTGCTGTTCCTGTTCGCCCGCCGTGTCGTGCATTCGCCGTTCGGCCTGTCGCTGCGCGCGATCAAGAACAATCCGCTCCGGGCCGCCGCCATCGGCATTCCGGTCAACCGCCGCCTGATCGCGATCTACACGCTGGCTGCGTTCTATGCCGGCATCGCGGGCGCGCTGTTCACCCAGACCACTGCGATCGCCTCGCTCGATGTGTTCGCTTTCGAGCGATCCGCCGACTTGATGCTGGTGCTCGTGATCGGTGGCACCGGCTATCTCTATGGCGGGCTGATCGGCGCGGTGGTGTTCCGCATGCTCCAGGAATTGTTCTCGACCATCACGCCGCAATACTGGCAGTTCTGGATCGGGCTCGTGCTGGTCGTGATCGTTCTGGTCGGCCGCCAGCGGCTGCATCGCTGGGTGCTGTATGTGCCGAATCTGGTGATCAAGCAGCTCGCCGGGCGCAAGGCCGTCGTTGCCGTGCCGGAGAGCGACGCATGACCATCGCGCTCGAAACGAAGAATCTCGAAAAGCAGTTCGGCGGCCTGCGCGTCACCCGCGATTTGTCCTTGAGGATCGAGCAGGGCGCCCGCCACGCGCTGATCGGCCCGAACGGCGCGGGCAAGACCACGGTCATCAACCAGCTCACCGGGGTGCTCAAGCCGAACTCGGGCCGCATCCTGCTCGAAGGCCAGGACATCACCGATCTGCCGGTGCACAGGCGCGTGCTGCGCGGCCTGTCGCGTACCTTCCAGATCAACCAGCTCTATCCCGACCTGACCCCGCTCGAGACCATCGGCCTTGCCGTTTCCGAGCGTCTCGGCCATGGCGGCGACTGGTGGCGACGGATGGGCACGCGCAATGACGTCAATGACGAGATTGCCGAACTGCTGGCGCGCTTCCACCTGCTCGACGTCATGAACGAACAGACGGTGACGCTGCCCTACGGCAAGCAGCGCCTGCTCGAGATTGCGGTTGCCATTGCCGCCAAGCCGCGCGTTCTGCTGCTCGACGAGCCCGCTGCCGGCGTGCCCGAGAGCGAGCGCCACGACATTCTCGCCGTCGTCGGCGCGCTGCCGCGCGACGTCACCGTGCTCCTGATCGAACACGACATGGATCTCGTGTTCTCCTTCGCCGACCGCATCTCGGTGCTGGTCTCGGGCGCGCTGCTCACCGAGGGGCCGCCCGAACAGGTCGCGCGCGATCCGCAGGTGAAGGCTGTCTATCTCGGCGAGGAGGCGGTCAATGTCTGACCTGCTCGCGATCGATTCCCTGCGCGCCGGCTATGGCGAGGCGGTGGTCCTGCCCAACATGTCCCTGCGCCTCGCCGAGGGCCAGGTGCTGGCGCTGCTCGGTCGCAACGGCACCGGCAAGACCACGCTGATCAACTCCATCGTCGGCGTCACCCGCCGCTTCTCCGGCTCGATCGCGCTCGCCGGCGCCGACGTCACGACGCTGCGTCCCGACCAGCGGGCCCGCGCCGGCATTGGCTGGGTGCCGCAGGAGCGCAACATCTTCCGCTCGCTGACGGTGGAAGAGAACATGACGGCGGTGGAGCAGCCCGGTCCCTGGACCGTCGAGAAGGTTTACGAGATGTTCCCGCGGCTGAAGGAACGGCGCAGCAACTTTGGCAACCAGCTCTCCGGCGGCGAGCAGCAGATGCTGGCGATCGGCCGCGCGCTGACCCTCAACCCGAAAGTCCTGCTGCTGGACGAGCCGACCGAGGGCCTCGCCCCCATTATCGTCGAGGAGCTGCTCAAGGCGATCGGGACCATCACCCGGGCGGGCGGCATCTGCTCGATCATCGTCGAGCAGAATGCCCAAAAGATTCTGGGGCTCGCCGACCGCGTTGTGATATTGGAGCGCGGAACGATCGTCCACGACGCCCCGAGTGCCGCGCTGAAGGCCGATCCCTCGGTCCTGGAACGCCACCTCGGCGTCGCAGGGGCAGCGGTCCACTGATTTCTTCGCTTCTCCCCGCTTGCGGGGAGAAGGAGTACAACGAGCGCTGACTGAAATTTCGGGAGAAACAAAAATGCAGCGAACCAGAGCCCCTTTCCGCGCCGACGAGGTCGGCAGTCTCCTGCGTCCGGCCAAGATCAAGGAGGCGCGCGCCAGGCTCGAGAAGGGCGAGATCTCGGCCGACGATCTGCGCAAGATCGAGGATTTGGAGATCGAGAAGGTCGTGCACAAGCAGGCCTCGATTGGCCTGAAGCTCGCGACCGACGGCGAATTCCGCCGCTCCTGGTGGCATTTCGACTTCCTGGCCAAGCTCACCGGCTGCGAGCTGTTCCACCCCGACACCGGCATCCAGTTCGCGGGCGTGCAAACCCGCCACGATGCGGTCCGCGTCATCGGCAAGCTCGATTTCCCCGACAACCACCCGATGCTGGATCACTTCCGCTTCCTGAAGAAATACGCCGACCAGGCCCACGTTACCGCCAAGATGACGATCCCGTCGCCGACGGTGCTCCACTTCCGCGGCGGCCGCAAGTCGATCTCCAAGGACGTCTATCCCGATCTCGATGCGTTCTACGAGGATCTCGGCAAGACCTATCGCAAGGCGCTGAAGGCCTTCTATGACGCCGGCTGCCGCTATCTCCAGTTCGACGATACCGTCTGGGCCTATCTCTGCTCGCAGGACGAATTGCAGAAGGCGCGTGAGCGCGGCGACAACCCGGATGGTCTCCAGCAGATCTATGCGCGCATCATCAACTATGCGCTGGCCGAAAAGCCAGCCGACATGGTGGTGACGACGCATGTCTGCCGCGGTAATTTCCGCTCCACCTGGATCTCCTCGGGCGGCTACGAGCCGGTGGCCGAGACCATGCTCGCCGGCACCAATTACGACGGTTACTTCCTCGAATACGACAGCGACCGCGCCGGCGGCTTCGAGCCGCTTCGCTTCCTGCCCAAGGGCAACAAGGTCGTCGTGGTCGGCGTCATCACCTCGAAGTTCGGTGAGCTCGAGAAGAAGGACGACATCAAGCGCCGCCTGGAAGAAGCCGCCAAGTTCGCCCCGCTGGAGCAACTCGCACTCTCGCCGCAATGCGGCTTTGCCTCGACGGAAGAGGGCAACGTCCTCTCCGAGGAGGAGCAATGGGCCAAGCTCAGCCTTGCGGTCGAGATCGCGAAGGAAGTGTGGGGCCAGTAAGTCTCCGCAGCTAAGGCTCACGCATGTCCCGGACGCGCTGCAACGCTCTTGCGTTGCTGCGCAGAGCCGGGATCCATGCTGCTCGACTTGCTCTTCGGAGATATGGGCCCCGGCTCTGCAGCGCACCGCTGAAGAGCCGCTGCGCTGCGTCCGGGGGCACGAGAGCATCTCACCTCTCCGCCCGATCGACCTCCCCCATCACGGCGAGTTCGACCACGGCACCTGATTGTTCTTCGTGGCCGACACCAACCTCAGCCCGCACCCGCCTCAACATCTTCTGCGCCTCCACGCCCGGCGTGTCGACTTGGCGCGAGAGCGGCGGAGCACCGCGAGCTCGCGCCTTCGCCGTCGGGTGGGACCTCTCCTGGCGCGGTCGCGTAGCCCATCAGCGGCGGCTCGCCGCGGACGGATCGTGGCGCCGGACGTATGCGCTATTCCCCGAGTGGGCAGAATTTGCTAGGACACAGAACCCAACCTACCTGCCCACTGTGTCCCACTCCATGAAGAACGACGAAATCCTGAGCCAGATCACGGAGTTCTGCCGCAAGGCGGACATGGCGGAATCGACGTTCGGCCGGCGCGCGGTGAATGATGGGAAGCTCGTGCATCGCCTGCGCGAGGGAAAACGCATCACCATCGACACCCTGGAGCGGATCCAGGCCTATATGGCCGCATCGATCGCCGGCGGCATGCCGCCGCCGCGGGGACTTCAGGTCCCGCCCGAAAAGCGCGATCCACGCGGCAATTTCCGGTTCTTCGAGAACCGCCAGAAATACCTGCTGTTCGTCCACACCTGCAGCGAAAAGCGAGTGATCGCAGACAGGGTCGCGCTGGAACTGGCCTCCATCCATCCGCGCCCGCCGGCCTTGCGCCTGTTCGATGCCGGCGTCGGCGACGGCACGGTGCTGGCGCGGGTGCTGCGCGCAACGCATCAGCGCTTTCCGCACATGCCGTTCTATGTCGCCGGCAAGGAGCTCAGTCTGGAGGACCTGCGCCTGACCCTGGAAAAGGTGCCGGATCGCATTTTCGAGCATCCGGCATCGGTATTCGTCTTCACCAACATGTTTTACGCGGAGGCGCCCTGGCTCACGCCGGCATCGCCGGCTGCGGCGGCCGCTACCGTCTGGCACGAGGTGCCGCTCCGCGGCGCTTCGTCGGGCGAGTTCGAGCAGCAGATCGCGGAGCTGAGGCCATTCCTGGAGCAGAACTGGCGCGCCGCGATCAGCCCCCGCACCGCCATGCCGCTCTACGAGCGGCCCGTCGTCCTCGTGCTCTATCGCGAGGACCACAGGTTTCTTCTGGATGCGACCATTCCGCGGCCGGGCCAGGCCGAGGCCAATTTCGACCTCGTCATCGCTTCCCAGCCCTACCGGGCCCTGTCCTCGGTCAATTTCCGGGCCAAGCGCATCATTGCCCCCCTGGCGCGGGCGCTTCGACCGGGGGGGCGGCTGATCGGAATCCACTCCCACGGCCAGGATCCGGGCATGGAAATGATCCAGGCGATCTGGCCGGGAGAAAACCCTTTCTCAGTGAGCCGTCATGAGCTATTGCGCGCAGTTAAGTATGAACTTGGATCGGTGGGCCGCGACTTAAATTTTAATGCCTACGCGGACAACCGTTCGATCTTCAGGTATGATATGGAAGCTCTGCCCAACGAGGTCACGGGCACTATCGGAACCTCGACGGCCTTTGCAGCGTGGAATGCGGCAGTGTATGTCGCTCAGATTGAGGACGACCGGTTGACGGAAATGACTCAAAACAGCCGCACCCTGGACGCCGCCAGGGACGTGCTTCGAAAGTACAATGGGCTCTGGTTTCTCGACGAATCCTACGTCATCTCGCGCCGGCGTGATTGACATCATTAAAGGTAAACATCGCAAACGCCCGCCGGCTAGCGGCGGAACAAGGGGTTACTGATGCGCGCGTCCTATCTCTTCACCAGCGAGTCCGTGTCCGAGGGCCATCCGGACAAGGTCTGTGACCGGATCTCCGACGAGATCGTCGACCTGTTCTATCGCGAAGGGCCGAAGGCGGGCATCGATCCGTGGGCCATCCGCGCCGCCTGCGAGACGCTCGCAACCACCAACAAGGTGGTGATCGCCGGCGAGACCCGCGGTCCGGAGTCGGTGACCAACGAGCAGATCGAGAGCGTCGTCCGGGGCGCGATCAAGGACATCGGCTACGAGCAGGAGGGCTTCCACTGGAAGACTTGCGACATCGAGATCCTCCTGCATCCGCAGTCGGCCGACATCGCCCAAGGCGTCGATGCGCTTCAGCCGGGCGAGGTCAAGGAAGAAGGCGCGGGCGACCAGGGCATCATGTTCGGTTACGCCACCAACGAGACGCCCGACCTGATGCCGGCGCCGATCTTCTACGCCCACAAGATCCTGCGCCTGATCTCCGAAGCCCGTCACTCCGGCAAGGAGAAGGTGCTGGGCCCGGATTCCAAGAGCCAGGTCACCGTGCAGTACGAGAACGGCAAGCCGGTCGCCGTGCGCGAGATCGTGGTCTCGCACCAGCATCTGGTCGAGGACCTCACCTCCAAGCAAATCCGTGACATCGTCGAGCCCTATGTGCGCGAAGCGCTGCCAAGGGACTGGATCACGCCGAAGACGATCTGGCACATCAATCCGACCGGCAAGTTCTTCATCGGCGGTCCCGACGGCGACACCGGCCTGACCGGCCGCAAGATCATCGTCGACACCTATGGCGGCGCGGCCCCGCACGGCGGCGGCGCGTTCTCCGGCAAGGATCCGACCAAGGTCGACCGCTCGGCGGCTTACGCTGCGCGCTACGTCGCCAAGAACATCGTCGCGGCCGGTCTTGCCGACCGCTGCACGCTCCAGCTCGCCTACGCCATTGGTGTCGCGCGTCCGCTGTCGATCTACATCGACACCCACGGCACCGGCAAGGTGTCGGAGGATCAGCTCGAGAAGGCGGCGGCGCAGGCGATGGATCTCACGCCGCGCGGCATCCGCAGCCATCTCGACCTCAACCGCCCGATCTACGCGCGGACATCTGCCTACGGCCATTTCGGCCGGACGCCCGACAACGAGGGCGGCTTCTCCTGGGAGAAGACCGATCTCGTCGAGCCGCTCAAGCGCGCACTCTAGTTCTCTTGCGTCGTTCCGGGTTCGCTCGTTTCACGAGCGCCCCGGAACGACGGGCCAACAAGACGAGCCAACAAACAGGAACCCCCTATGAACGCGAAGCCCGGCTTCACCGATTACATCGTCAAGGACATTTCGCTCGCCGATTTCGGCCGCAAGGAGATCTCGCTCGCCGAGACCGAGATGCCCGGCCTGATGGCCACCCGCGAGGAATACGGCCCAAAGCAGCCGCTGAAGGGCGCGCGCATCGCCGGCTCGCTGCACATGACCATTCAGACCGCGGTACTGATCGAGACGCTGGCAGCGCTCGGCGCCGACATCCGCTGGGTCTCCTGCAACATCTATTCGACGCAGGATCACGCCGCGGCCGCGATCGCCGCCGCCGGCATTCCGGTGTTCGCCGTCAAGGGCGAGACGCTGACCGAGTACTGGGACTACACCGCAAAGCTGTTCGACTGGCATGGCGGCGGCACGCCGAACATGATCCTCGATGACGGCGGCGATGCCACCATGCTCGTGCATGCCGGCGTCCGCGCCGAGAAGGGCGACACCGCTTTCCTCGACAAGCCGGGCTCGGAGGAAGAAGAGATCTTCTACGCGCTGGTCAAGCGCCTCCTCAAGGAGAAGCCGAAGGGCTATTTCGGCGAGATCGCCAAGAACATCAAGGGCGTCTCCGAAGAGACCACCACGGGCGTGCATCGCCTCTACGAGATGGCCAACAAGGGCACGCTCCTGTTCCCCGCGATCAACGTCAACGACAGCGTCACCAAGTCGAAGTTCGACAACCTCTATGGCTGCCGTGAATCGCTGGTCGACGGCATCCGCCGCGGTACCGACGTGATGCTGTCGGGCAAGGTCGCGATGGTCGCAGGCTTCGGCGACGTCGGCAAGGGCTCGGCGGCCTCGCTGCGCCAGGCCGGCTGCCGCGTCATGGTGTCGGAAGTCGATCCGATCTGCGCGCTGCAGGCCGCGATGGAGGGCTACGAGGTCGTGACCATGGAAGACGCCGCGCCCCGCGCCGACATCTTCGTCACCGCCACCGGCAACAAGGACATCATCACCATCGAGCACATGCGCGCGATGAAGGATCGCGCCATCGTCTGCAACATCGGTCACTTCGACAACGAGATCCAGATCGCGGCGCTCCGCAATCTGAAGTGGACCAACATCAAGCCGCAGGTCGACGAGATCGAATTCCCCGACAAGCACCGCATCATCATGCTGTCGGAAGGCCGCCTCGTGAACCTCGGCAACGCCATGGGCCATCCGTCGTTCGTGATGTCGGCGTCTTTCACCAACCAGACGCTGGCGCAGATCGAGCTGTTCGCCAACAACAAGGACGGCAAGTACGAGAAGAAGGTCTACGTGCTGCCGAAGACGCTCGACGAGAAGGTCGCGCGCCTGCACCTCGCCAAGATCGGCGTCAAGCTCACCGAACTGCGCAAGGATCAGGCCGACTACATCGGCGTCAAGCAGGAAGGCCCGTACAAGTCGGACCACTACCGGTACTGATGCTGGTTCGATCGATCTCGACGCGAAGCCCCGGAGCGAATCCGGGGCTTCGTTGTTTTCGGCGCATGGAATTCGGTTCGCCTTTTGGTTGCTGCACGGCTGATTGCGGATTGACGGCCAGCAGCGGCGGGCGGACACTCGCCGGCGGCGGAGGAAACCATGCAACCAGAACATGTCGACGTCCTCATCGTCGGTGCCGGGCTATCAGGCATCGGCGCGGGCTATCATTTGCAGACCAGGTGTCCGACCAAGAGCTACGTCATCCTCGAGGGGCGCGACTGCATCGGAGGCACCTGGGACCTGTTCCGCTATCCCGGCATCCGTTCCGACAGCGACATGTTCACGCTCGGCTACTCCTTCAAGCCGTGGACGGATCCGAAGGCGATCGCCGACGGGCCGCAGATCCTGAACTATGTGCGCGAGACCGCGGCCGAGAACGGCATCGACAGGCACATCCGCTTCCGCCATCGCGTCAAGCGCGCGTCGTGGTCGACGCCTGATGCACGCTGGACCGTCGAGGCCGAGCGCATCTCGGGCGAGGGCGCGACCGAGCTCGTGCGGTTCACCTGCAATTTCTTGTTTTTGTGCTCGGGCTATTACAAATACGAAGCGGGCTACACGCCGGAGTTCAAGGGCACGGCGGATTTCGCCGGCCGCATCGTGCATCCGCAGAAGTGGACCGAGGACATCGACTACGCGGGCAAGCGTGTCGTGGTGATCGGCTCGGGCGCCACGGCGGTGACGCTGGTGCCGGAGCTCGCCAAGACAGCGGCGCAGGTCACCATGCTCCAGCGTTCGCCGACCTATGTGGTGTCGCGCCCGGCGCAGGATCCCCTCGCCAACAAGCTGCGCCGCAATTTGCCGGCGCGGCTCGCCTATCATCTGATCCGCTGGCGCAACGTGATGTGGGGGATGTTCTTCTTCCAGCTCAGCCGGCGCCGTCCGGCCAAGGTGAAGGACCTTATCCTCAAAGGCGTGCAGATGGCGCTCGGCCCCGGCTATGACGTCGCCACCCATTTCACGCCGCGCTACAATCCCTGGGACCAGCGGCTATGCCTTGTTCCCGACGGCGATCTGTTCAAGGCGATCCGCGAGCAGCGCGCCTCCGTCGTCACCAGCGAGATCGACACGTTTACCCGCGACGGTATCCGTCTGAAGGACGGCCGCGAGCTCGCGGCCGACATCATCGTGACGGCGACCGGGCTGGTGCTCCAGGTCGTCGGCGGTCTCGAGGTCAGCGTCGACGGCGGCGCCGTCGATTTCGCCAGTACGCTGACCTACAAGGGCATGATGTATGCCGACGTGCCCAACATGGCCTCGGCGTTCGGCTACACCAATGCATCCTGGACGCTGAAATGCGATCTCACCTGCGAATATGTCTGCCGGCTCATCAACTACATGGACCGGCATAATTTCCGTCAATGCCTGCCGCACAATGACGACCCCGAGATCACCGCGCAGCCCTCGCTCGATTTCACCTCGGGCTACGTGCAGCGCTCGGTGGCAAAACTGCCGAAGCAGGGTTCCAAGCGGCCGTGGCGGCTGCACCAGAACTACGCGCTCGACATCGTCTCCCTGCGCTTCGGCCGGATCGACGATGGTGTGATGCAATATTCCTGATCGCGCCGCTGATCGCCTCTATGCCTTGCGTGTGGTGAGCGCGAACCCAAGATCGATCGCGAGCGCCAGCACCGCGGCGCCGCCGCCGAGGCCGAACAGCAACAGGTAGTCGCCGCCCGTCTGGGCGTAGATCCAGGAGAAGCCGTAAGCGGCGGTCGCCTGGAACAGCGCAAAGCTGGTGGTGGCATGGCTCCATATCGCGCGTTGCTGTAGGCTGGAGTGAGGCACGAGCTCATGGATGCGACCCAGCACCAGCGGTACGATGCCTGGCGTGAAGCCGCCGACCACGACGCTCGACACGATCAATGAAACCGGCGCGGTGCTGACGGTTGGCAGCAGCACGGCTGCCGCCTCGATCAGGAAGGCCGCGCGCAAGGCCGGGCCGAAACCCGAGCGGTCACCGACATGACCAGTGATCAACGGGCCGACGATCGCGGCGAGACCGTACAGCACCCAATAGCGCGATCCCGCGGCAATGCCCTGGCCAAGGCCGCGCGCCACGAAGTCGACGATGAAGACCATGTGCGGCACCAGCGCCACCGCATTGAGGCCGTACTGAACCAGCAGCGCGCGGGCGGCCGGCGAGACGCGATGAGGTTTGGCTGGATGCGAAGGCGCAGTATCGGCCTTGATCTCAGCAGGCCAGTTCCACCAACTTGCGAGCGTGAGCAGGGCGGACAGCACGCCGAGGCCATACCAGCTCTGCTGTAAACCCTGTTGCAGCAACAATGGCACCAGCGTGCCCGATGCCGCGACGCCGAGGCCGACGCCTGCGAAGATCACACCGCCGACGATGCCGCGCCGTGCGGCCGATGTATGTGGCAGAATGACGGACGCCGCCAGCACCATGATGATGCCGCCGGTGAGGCCGGCGAGGAAGCGCCACGCGAAAAACCAGATGAACGACAGCGGGGCCGAACTGGCGAGGAAGGAGAGGGTGGCGAGCAGCATCATCGCCCGTAACGCGCGGACCGCGCCGATGCGGGTGGCAAGCGCTCGTGCTGCGAGCGCGCCGGCGAGATAGCCGGCGAGGTTCGCAGCGCCGAGATAGACGACGTCGGATGCGCTGAACCATTTTGCGGCGATCAAAGCCGGGATCAGCGGCGTGTAGGAGAAGCGGGCGAGGCCAAGCCCGACCAGCGATGCGGACAAACCCGCCACGGCATACCGCCAGGTTGTTCGTGAGGCCGAGCCCGGCCGCGGTTGCGGATGGGTCTCGAGATGTCGCTTCGTGTCTGCGTTGGTCATGTCATCCTCCTGCGCGAGGGGGCGTGGATCATCGGGCGGCGCGGCGGCGCCTGAATTCCTGCACCGGCAGGCCGCCCCAGCCCCAATTGTCGGTGTCCACTTCCTCGATCACCACAAAGGTGGAATCGAGCGGCTTGCCGAGCACGTCGAGCAGGAGCTGGCTCGATCCCTTGATCAGCGCGGCCTTCTCCTCCGCAGTGAGCGACGCCGCTTCCGGCGTCGTTCCCTCGCGGGTGACTTGAATGGTGACGATGGGCATCGTGCTTCTCCTCGTCTCAATGGCCGGCGCTCTGGCCGCCGTCGACATGCAGGATTTCGCCGGTGACGAAGGAGGCCCCCTCGAGATAGAGGACCGCATCGACGATGTCGGACATCTCGCCCATGTGGCCGACCGGGTGCAGCGCACTGAGCTGCGCATGCGTCGCGACCGGATGCATCGGCGACTTGATGATGCCGGGTGAGACCGCGTTCACGCGGATGCCGCGCTTGGCGTACTCGATCGCGAGCGATCTGGTCGCAGCGTTCAGCCCGCCCTTGCTCAGCGAGGCCAGCACGGATGGCACGTTGGAATTGGCTTGATCCGCCAGCGTGGTCGTGATCTGCACCACGTGGCCGGACCCCTGCTTCTCCATCTCGGCGATGGCGAGCTGCGTGATGTTGAAGAAGCCCGCGACGTTCGTTCCCATCACCGCGGCATAGTCCTCGGCCGTGTATTGCGTGAACGGCTTTGCGACGAAGGTGCCGGCGTTGTTGACCAGCGTGTCGACCCGGCCGAAGCGGGCGATCGCCTGCGAGACGACGCGCTCGGCAGTGGAACGGTCGGCGATGTCGCCGGGAACGGCGAGGACGTCATCGTCGCCAGACGGCTTGATGGAGCGCGCCGTCGCGACGACGCGGTAGTTGCGATCGCGAAAACCCTGCACCAATGCGGCGCCGATACCCTGCGATGCACCGGTGACGATGGCGACCTTCTGCTCGATACCCATGATGGGCTCCTGTTGTTGGCTTTGAGATCTGCGCCAGCAGCGGCTGGCTTGCGTGCTGAGGTACGCCGCGGCGGCCCGGTCGCGAATAGCCGCTGTCCGGCACACACTCTTTCGCCGCGCGAACGAATGCGGGGCCGGCGCACGGCGGTAGTTGTCGAGGTTGCGGCGAACGCCTAGCCTGCGAGCGGAAGCTCAGAGCAAGACGGGAAGGGAATGGATCGTCTGGATGCGATGAAAGTGTTTGTCCTGGCCGTGGACGAAGGCAGCTTGGCCGCCGCAGGACGCAAACTCGGCCGCTCGCCGGCGGCGGTGAGCCGGGCCATCGCCTTTCTGGAAGAACGCGTGGGCGCCGAACTGCTGCACCGGACCACGCGCTCGATCAAGCTGAGCGAGGAGGGGGAGCGCTATGCCGCGATCTGCCGCCGTGTGCTCGCCGAGCTAGAGGAAGCCGACGACATCGCGGCCGGACCGCTTACGGCGCCGCGCGGCCTGCTCACGATCACCGCTCCCGTGGTCTCGGGGGAGATGGTCTTGCGGCCGATTCTGGATGCGTTTCTCGATGCCTGCCCCACCGTGTCGGCAAAGCTCCTGCTGTTCGATCGCGCGGTCAATCTGATCGAGGAGGGGATCGACGTCGCGCTTCGCATCGGTCCCTTGGCGGATTCGGCGATGATTGCCATGCGGGTCGGAGAGATCAGCCGTGTCGTGGTGGCAGCGCCGCGCTATCTGAAGCAGCATCCGCGCATCGCCGAGCCCGGCGATCTCGCCAAGCACCAGATCGTCGCCATGGCGCATCTGCCCAATTCCTGGACCTTCGCGCCACAGGCGGGTTCATCGGTGCCGCGCTCGGTGCAGTTCACCCCGCGGCTCGTCGTCAACAGCACCTATGCGGCAGTGGCCTCCGCCGTCGCCGGGCGGGGCGTGGCGCGGATGTATTCGTACCAGGTCGCCGAACAGGTCGCGCGCGGCGAGCTCGAGATCGTCCTGGCCGGCGACGAGGACCCGGAGATGCCCGCGCATTTGATCTGCCCGCAGGGCCGGCTCTCGGTGCCGAAGGTGCGGGCCTTCACCGACTTCGCGGTGCCCCGGCTGAAGAAGCAGTTTGCGCTGCTGAAGAAGAGCATCAAGGCGCGCTGAGCTGCTTCGCGCCCCCGCAATGCGTTGTTTTGCGTATACGGCGGCCCGGCTGAATCGGCGAGGGTTCCAAAACGGTTAACGCCGATTTAACGGATGAGTCCTAGCCTGTCTCGGCCGGGGTTACTCGCAAAGCCGAGGTGAGCCCAATGGAAGCCCAGAAGATCGCGGTCGACGCCGTCGTCGCGCTGACCGATTGCGACCGCGAGGCCGTCATCGCCTTCATCCGCCGCCTCTACCTGGCCGGCGTCACCGATCCCAAACGCCTGACCTTCAAGGGGCTGCAGGCGCTGTCGCGGGCTTGATTCGGCCGGTTCCGGCCCTTTCAACCCCGAGTTCCCGGCCGAACGCTCTCCCCAGCGTGATTGCAACCCTCCGGTGAATATCTTGTCGCTCGGGCCCGGCCGGAGTAGATGACGTCCCCGGCTGGGTTCACTTGGGAACTGGGGAAATGCTGAAACAGCTTTTTGCGCCGCAACTTGTCATTCTTTATGTGCTGGCGGCCTCGACGATTTACGTTCACTTCCGCGGCAAGCAACGGCTGCGCTTCGCGCGCCAACTCGGCGATCACTCGACCTATCTCGCGCCCTACAACGTGCTGATGTACGCCGGCTCGGCCGTGCCGAACAAGCCGGTGATCCCGGTCGAGCAGTTTCCGGAGCTGAAGCCCCTCAGCGAGAATTGGGAGACCATCCGAGACGAGGCGGTGCGCCTGTTCGACGAAGGCTTCATTCGCGCCGCGGCGAAGAACAACGATTGGGGCTTCTACTCGTTCTTCAAGAGCGGCTGGAAGCGGTTTTACCTGAAATGGTACGACGACTTCCTGCCCTCGGCACGCACGCTGTGCCCGAAGACGGTGGAGCTCCTGAACGCGATCCCGAGCGTGCACGGCGCGATGTTCGCGATGCTGCCCCCGGGCGGCAAGCTCGGTGCCCACCGCGATCCCTTCGCGGGCTCGCTGCGCTACCATCTCGGCTTGGTCACCCCGAACTCGAACAAGTGCCGGATTCTCGTCGACGGCGTCGAATGCGTCTGGCGCGACGGCGAGGCCTTCATGTTCGACGAGACCTTCATCCACAGCGCCGAGAATGCGACCGACGCCAACCGCATCATCCTGTTCTGCGACGTCGAGCGTCCGATGAAGTACGGCTTCATGACCGCGATCAACCGCTGGGTCAGCCATCACATCGTCAAGGCGTCGGCGACTCAGAACGTCGATGGCGAGAATGTCGGCGTGCTCAACAAGATGTTCGGCAAGCTCTACGAGATCCATCTCGCCAGCCGCAAGGTCAAGGAGTGGAACCGCAACGTCTACTACACGCTGAAATACTCGCTGACGGCGCTGATCCTCGGCCTCATCGTGTGGTCGGCGCTACGGTGAATGATCCGGCCAATGACCTCCCTGCCGATTGCTGACGCGGAGATCACGCAGTTCTTCCGCAACTGGCTGGAGACCTTCGCGGGCTATGTCCGCGAGGTCGACTACGCTTCGGCGCGGCCGCTTTTCCATCCGGACGTGCTCGCCTTCGGCACGCACAACGATGTCATCCCCGGCCTTGATCAGTGGGTCTCGACGCAGTGGGACAACGTCTGGCCGAAGACGACCGATTTCCGCTTTGTTATCGAGCAGACCTCCGTTCTGGCGTCTGCCGATGGCACGATGGCGACTGTGATCGCGCCGTGGACGAGCACGGGCTATCATCCCGATGGCAGCGCGTTTGCGCGGCCCGGCCGCGCAACGATGGTGTTTTCCAGAAATGGCGATGGTTGGCTGTGCGTGCATTCGCACATGTCGCTCAATCGCGGTGTACCGCAGACGAGCCATGCCAATCGGCCGGTGAAGGCTTGGTAAAGACAGAAAAAGCCCCGGATGGGTTCCCCCCTCCGGGGCTTTTGATTCCAGATGTGTGCAGCCTACTCCGGCTGGCCGATGCTCACCTTCAGCGTGCCGACGCCGTCGACGCCGCATTCGAGCTTGTCGCCGGGTTGGAGCTGCGACACGCCGGCGGGCGTGCCGGTCATGATGATGTCGCCGGCGGCGAGCTTCACCTGCTGCGAGAGTTGCCAGATGATCTCGGGCACGTTCCAGATCAGCTCGGTGAGGTCGCCCTTCTGCGCCTCCTTGCCGTTGACCGTCAGCCAGATCTTGCCCTTGGAAGGATGGCCGATTTTCGAGGCCGGCTGAATCGCGGAGCAGGGCGCCGAATAGTCGAACGACTTCCCGATCTCCCAGGGACGCTCCTTCTTGCGCGAGGCGATCTGGAGGTCGCGGCGGGTGAGGTCGATGCCGACGGCGTAGCCGTAAACGTGGTCCAGCGCCTTGTCGGCGGGGATATTGAGGCCGCCGCTCTTCATCGCGACGATCAGTTCGACCTCGTGATGCAGGTCCTTGGTCAGCGGCGGATAGGGAATGGTGGCGCCATCGGGCACCAGCATGTCGGCGTGCTTGGCGAAGAAGAACGGCGGGGCGCGCTCGTCATTGCCCATCTCGCGGATGTGCTCGAGATAATTGCGGCCGACGCACCAGATGCGGCGCACCGGATAACGGCCGCTCTCGCCGACGACGGGAAGCGAAGCCTGGGGCGGAAGCGGGATGACGTAGGAGGCGGCGTTCATGTAAGGTCTCGCGGCTCTTGAGGTGAAGAGAATTCTAGGCGGTTGCGCTGATCGGCGCCAGCTCCAAGGGGCTGCTGTCCCTATGCTGCAACCGGAAGAACGAGGCATAGCGCCCGCCGCGGCGGAGCAGCTCGTCGTGCCGGCCCTGCTCGACGATCTCGCCGCCCTCGACCACCAGGATGGCGTCGGCGTGCATGATGGTGTGCAGGCGGTGTGCGATCACGATGGTGGTGCGGTTCCGGCAGAGGTGCTCGATCGCCTCCTGCACCTGCCGCTCGGATTCGGAATCGAGCGCGGCGGTGGCTTCGTCCAACAGGATGATCGGCGCGTTCTTGATCAGCGCGCGGGCCACCGCGATGCGCTGGCGCTGGCCGCCGGAGAGCTGCGTGCCGTGCTCGCCGACCGGCGTGTCGTAGCCGAGCGGGAAGCCCATGATGAAATCATGCGCGCAGGCGGCCTTGGCGGCGTCGACGATTTCGTCCTCGCTCGCGCCCGGCCGGCCGAAGGCGATGTTGCTGCGGATGGTGTCGCGGAACAGATAGACGTCCTGGCCGACATAGGCGGTCTGCGCCCGCAGCGATTTGCGCGAGACCGCGCCGATCGACTGGCCGTCGATCACGATGTCGCCTTGCGTCACCTCGTAGAAGCGCAAGAGCAGCGCCAGCACGGTCGACTTGCCGCCGCCGGAGGGACCGACCAGCGCGGTGACCTTGCCGGGCTCGGCCGTGAAGCTCATGCGGTTGAGCACGGTCTCGCCGTCGCGATAGGAGAAGCTGACGTCGCGCAGCTCGATACGGGCATCCGACAGCTTCAGCGACGGCTTGTCGTCGTCGGACTGCTCGCTCGCCGGGCTGTCGACGACTTCGAGCAGCATGCGCGCACCGACCAGCTGGCTGTTGAGGTCGATGTTGAGCCGCGCCAGCCGCTTGGCCGGCTCGGTCGCCATCAGGAACGCGGTCATGAAGGAGAAGAACGCGCCGGGCGTGGCGTTGAGCGCGACCACGGCATAGCCGCCGTACATCAGGCAGCCGGCGACCGCGAAGCCGCCGAGCATTTCCATCAGCGGGTTGGAGCGGTTGGCGACGCGCGCCATCTTGTTGGCGTTGCGCTCGACGACCGCGATATTCTCGTCGATCCGCTTCTGCATGGTCTCTTCGAGCGTGAACGCCTTGACGGTGCGGATGCCTTGCAGCGATTCCTGCATCGTCTCCATGATGTCGGCGGTGCCGGTGAACTGGTTGAAGGCGAGGCCCTTGATACGCTTGACCAGCTTGCGCAGCACCAGCATTGCCGGCGGCACGGCGACGAGGCCGATGAACGACATCAGCGGATCCTGCCATACCATCACGCCGATCATGGCGAGCAGCATCAGGAGGTCGCGCCCGATGGCGTTGACCAGCATGTTGAGCACGTCGGTGATCGATTTGGCGCCCGCCGTCAGCCGGGCCAGGAACTCGGACGAATGCCGCTCGGAGAAGAAGCCGACGCTCTCGCGCATCAGCTTGGCGAACAGCTGGCGCTGGTTGGCGGCAAGAATCGCGTTACTGATCTTGGTCAGGATCACCATGTGGCCGTAGGTCGCCACGCCCTTGATGAACAGCAACAGGACCGTGATGCCCGAGAACATCGCGATGCCCGGGATGTTCTTGTCGACATAGGCCTGGTTGATGACCTGGCCGAGCACATAGGTCGCGCCTGCGGTCGCGCCCGCGGCGAGCGCCATCAGCGCGAAGGCGACAAGGTAGCGCCGCCAGTAGACGATGCCCTGTTCCGTGACCAGGCGGCGAATCAGGACCGCTGCCGCGTAGGGATCGTCGGTGATTTTCTTCGGAAACTGGGCCATCCGGTGTCCATTGACGGCGCGGGACAAAACCTGCCTGCGCGTCAGGGATCGATGGGCCTCTGTGCCCGCTCAGCTGCGGTTTTTCAAGCCCAATTAAGGGCTTGCGCTTGGGATGATTCTAGGCGGAGGCGGCGTGGCGGAGCTCGCCGTGGCGCTCGCGGAACAGCTTGTCCTCCCAGGCCAGCGCATGGGCTGCGATGGTCTCGAGGTCCTCATATTGCGGCCGCCAATCGAGCAGGCTGCGGATGCGGCTGGTGTCGGCGACCATGGTCATGATGTCGCCGGGCCGGCGCGGGGCGTACTGCACGGCGAAGCTGCGGCCCGACACCCGGCGCACGGCGTCGATGGTCTCCAGCACCGAATAGCCGCGGCCATAGCCGCAATTCAGCGTCGTCGAGGCGCCGCCGTTGCGCAGGTAAGCGAGCGCCGACCGGTGGGCCTGCGAGAGGTCCGTGACGTGGATGAAGTCGCGGATGCAGCTGCCGTCCGGGGTCGGATAGTCGGTGCCGAACACGTCGATCTTGGCGCGCTGGCCGGTCGCCGCTTCCACCGCGATCTTGAGCAGATGCGTGGCGCCGACGGTGGCGAGCCCGATGCGCGCCTGCGGGTCGGCGCCGGCGACGTTGAAGTAACGCAACGTCACATATTGCATGCCGTAGGCGGCGGCGACGTCATGCAGCATGATCTCGGTCATCAGCTTCGACGAGCCGTAGGGCGACAGCGGCCGCGTCGGCGCGTGCTCGGGCACCGGCACCTGGTCCGGATTGCCGTAGACGGCGGCGGTCGAGGAGAAGATGAAGCGACCGATGCCGCGCTTGACTGCGACGTTGAGCAGGTTGCGCGCGGTCGTGAAGTTGTTGCGGTAGTAGCCGAGCGGATCGCGCATCGAATCCGGCACGACGACCGAGCCCGCGAAATGGATGATGCTCTCGACGTCGTGCTGGGCGATCACGCCTTCGAGCAGGTTTTCATCGCCGGCATCGCCGATGAACAGCGGCACGCCTTCGGGCAGATAAGCTGAGAAACCGGTGGAGAGATCGTCGATCACGACGACGTCCTCGCCGGCTTCCGCCAGCGCCAGGACCGTGTGACTTCCGATGTAGCCGGCGCCGCCGGTGACTAGCACAGTCATGATCTCACCCGTCTTCGATCAACGCGCGAAGCTAGCGCTTGCGTGGTGAAGAGGGGGTATCGGCGCGGCTGAACTGGTCACTATGCTTAATGTTGCGTATAGGGACTTTGCGAAATGGAGTGTGACGTGGCGAGTTTCCCCGGCGATCTCGAATTGATCGTGCCAAATCTGCACAGGCGCTATTCCGGGGTCACCGCGACCAACCGGATGGTGGCGCCGCGGCTGGCGAAACTGTATCGCGCGGCCTGGTTCGGATCGGACGCGCCGGAGGGGATCGCGCGGCTGAGTGTTGCCGATTTTCTGAAACTGTGGCGCCGCAAGCGGCCCGTGATCTGGCATGCGCGCCGCAACAACGAGATGATCGCAGGCCTCGCGTTGCGCGCGCTCGGCTGGCCGCTGAAACTCGTGTTCACCTCGGCGGCGCAGCGGCGTCACAGCTGGATCACGCGCTGGCTGATCCGGCGCATGGACGCGATCATCGCAACGAGCGACGTCTCGGCCTCGTTCCTGAAGGTGAAGGCGACGGTGATTCCGCACGGCGTCGACACCGACGTCTATGCGCCGCCGACCGATCGCGCTGCGGCCTTCGCGGAAGCCGCGCTGCCGGGCCGCTACGCCATCGGCTGCTTCGGCCGCGTGCGGGCGCAGAAGGGCACCGACGTGTTCGTCGATGCGATGTGCCGCCTGTTGCCGCGCTATCCTGAGTTCTCCGCCGTCATCGTCGGTCAGGTCACGCCCGAGCAGACGCCCTTTGCCAACGACCTGAAGAAGCGGATCGAGGCAGCGAACCTGCAATCGCGCATCGTCATCACAGGCGAGCTGCCGATCGAAGCGGTGCAGCGCTGGTATCAGCGGCTGACGATCTACGCCTTCACCTCGCGCAACGAGGGTTTTGGCCTGACGCTGATCGAGGCGATGGCGGCGGGCAGCGCGCTCGTCGCGTCGCGCGCCGGCGCGGCCGAGCTCGTGGTGGAGGATGGCGTCACCGGCGTGCTGGGTCCGCCGGGTGATGCCGACGCGCTCGCTGCGGCGCTGGAGCCGCTGATGCGCGATGTGGCCGCTGCGGCAGCGATGGGCGAGCGGGGGCGCCGGCGCGTGCTCGAGAAGTTCAGCCTCGATGCCGAAGCGGCGCGGATCGGCGAGGTCTATCGGTCCCTGCTCTGACGCGGTTTCGCCGGTCGCAAACAAAAACTGCGAAACAACCCCATGCACAGTAGCCGGGGTTAGGAGAATCAATGGCTTGGCGGTCGGTGCGGTCTCTTGCGGATTTTGCGAAGTCGATTTGACCCGTCGGGCAAAACAGTGCTAGACAGGTATCGTCCCAGAATGCCCGATTAACCGTAGCTGCGGGCCGGCAGTCCGCGCGCCGTGGCGAACGGACCATTCACCACTTGATCGAATCGGCGTCTGGCCGCGCTGTTTCTTTTTTGGCGTTCTGACGCAGGAACGTGACTTCGAGCTCGTCGCCGTTGACGCGGTCAACGTTACAGTTCAGCTACGCGCATGCGAGCAAATTGTACGGTTTCACGCAAAATTGGGCATCGGGCGCATTAGAGGTTGACGACATCTGCGGATGCTACCTAATTGCGCGCCGCGACCGCGAAGATGGATGCCGTTGCGCGAGCGAAGCCAAATGCCAGACCGCATGTCTCCTTCCGATCGCTTCAATGCGCTGTCCTTGGTGCCACCCTTCGTTGGCATTTCCTTCCTTGCCCTGATTGGACTGACATTGATCGCGCTCATCCCAGGGATGGTCACGCTCGGCCTGTTGCTGTTCATCCTCCCGGGGCAGATACTGATCGCAGCTCCCACGTTGCTTTATTACTCTCTCGCTGCACTCCCCGGATATCTGCTGGCGCGATTCCTTGGAAGCAACCTGCTTGGCGCCACGGTTGTGGCGGCGGTGCTCGCCGCGGCTGCGTTGCTGCCTCATTACCGCAGCCAAAGCCAGCTCGAGAAACTGCTCGCGACAGATATCACGGGTCCGGTGCCATCGTCGTTCCAGCCGCGCTCCTTTGAGCTTCCGTATCCCGAGCAGGACAATTACTGGACGAATTGGCGGCAACCCGAAAGCCACGATCCGACCCCTCCGCCGCCCTGCGCGGATCTTTGCCAGCAGTTGCTGTTCAAGGGGCATATCGACCACGTCATTATCCGGGACCATAACGCGCGTGGCGCCCGGATGATCAGCACCGAGACGCAAAAGAGAGGGCCTGACGGCTCGATGCAGCGAATGGTCGAAGTCACATGGCTGCCGCGTTGGAGGAGATTTCACCTCGAACATCGCGAGAGCTGTCCCGAGACGCTGAGCCTCATCGCGGCTGAATTCGTTCATGAGGTCGTCGGCGGCCGATGCTTGATCGAAGACACCGTCGATCAGCGCGAAGCCGATGTCCTCGTGTCATTGTCCAAACCTCTCGATGTACAGGGCGCCGATGGCCAGTTTCGTCCGGATCTGAATATCGCGTTCGCCAACATTGAATCCGCCCCGATCACCATCACGATTGCCGAGCAGCATGACGGCAACCTGGTCCCGGCCGAGATCAGGACGGCGCTGCACGCGAGCAATGCGCGCGTTCCGTTCTATTTCACGACGAGACGATGTGGCGGAGGTGAAATTCCCAATCTGTGCCTCGCCGCGGCGACCGAACCTTTTGCAAACAGCCGCGCGGATCCGTTCGAGATGATTAATCGCCGTTATGGCTTCCCGGTGGTGCCGGGATCCAAACCGGCCCGTCTGTCTTCCGCGCCCACATCGGAGAATGACCGGGCCACAGTGAATGCCATCCTGAGACAGGACTACGGAGCTGGATTGATTCCAACGACTCAGTCGAAACTCGTCGCAAGTTTCCTCAGTGCAAGGCTCAAGAACGGACAACTCAATCAGGACGATATCGAGCTGATCCGGTTGGCGCTGAAGCAGCACGCCTTTGCCGCATCGATAGAGACCGACAAGCTGCCCTCAGACACCTATCAAGCCCTGAAGCCGCTGCTGCCCGACATGTTCAAGCGGATCGCCCATAGCGCCAAGGGGCAGCAGGAGATGGTGCAGTCGCTGAACGTGATGCTCGAGCACTATCCAGCCGAGGATACGAACCCGTACTCGTCCGCACTCTGCCAGGATTCCAAAAACGCCCGTTTGCGTGTCTGCTATCAGCGGGAATTTCGTACGCGCACGAAGTGATGCCTGCGGCTCTGCCGCCATGGTTTCGCAAGGTCGTGTCAACGTCACAAGCAAGCGAGCGGCGGATTTAAGGGGTCAACTTTGGCGCTTGTGCGCCCCGGCCTCACCCAGCACCCTCTCCGCAATTCCCACCACTTCTGATGCCGCGAGATCCCGCATGCACCTGTGGTCGTTCATCTTGCAGATCGTGCTCTGGCAGGGCTGGCAGGGCAGCATTTCCTTGTCCTGCACCACTGTTGCCGCAAGGCTGTTGAGGGGCGCCCAGAGGTAGGGGCTGGTGGGGCCGAAGATGCCCATGGTGGGCGTGTCCAGGGCGGCGGCGACGTGCATCAGGCCGGAATCGTTGGAGATGGCGACGCCGGCCGCGGCCATGGCGAGGACGCCGTTGCGCAGATCGGTGCCGGTAAGGTCCCGGACCCCGGGGCCGCCAGCGGTCCCCTTGCCGCCCGCGGCGACGATCTCCTGGGCCAAGCCCTTTTCGGCGGGGCCGCCGACCACCCAGACCTCCAGGCCACGCTCGACCAGGAGGCGGGCAGCCTCGGGATAGTAGGTCCAGCGTTTTGAGACCCCGACCGAGCCCGGGGCGAGCGCCACGGCGGCTCCGCCGCTGAGGCCGTTGGCCTCGCGCCAGCGGACGATCTCCTCGGCCGGGACCCGCAGTTGCGGCACCGGCCATTCCGGAGGCAGGGGGGCGCCGTCGGGCTGGGCCAGCGCGGCGTTCTTGTCGATGAAGCGGGGCAGTCTCTTCTCGCCCCAGCGCCAGCGGTTGATGAGGCCGAACCGAAACTCGCCGACGAAGCCGACCCGTTCAGGAATACCGGCCAGCGCCGGCGCGATCGCTGCCTTCCAGGTCCTGGGCAGCACCAGGGCGGTACCGTAATTCCGTTTCCGAAGGAGTTCTGCCAGACCGAGCTGGCGGCCCATTGCGAGCCTGCTGCGCGGCAGGTCCCAGACGATGCCGGCGCGCACGCCGGGCATGTAATCGATCAGCGGGGCGCACAGCGACGTGGTCAGGAGATCGACCGGCCGGTTCGGCCAGCGCTCCTTCAGGACCCGCACGACGGTATGATTCCGCACGAAATCGCCGATCCACATGTAGGGAATGATCAGGATCGGGCGGGTGTCGCTCCGGTCTGCATCTCCAACAAATTGCGAATCAATATTCATTCGTTAATGAGAACCGACGGCGTGCTGATGTTGGCGGTTCGGTAGCCGCTCCCGGCCGGCAGGTAAAGCCGGCAGAAGCGACGATCCCAAAACCGCTTACACTTTGGCGGATCATGCGCTACGGCAGGACCGGGCACTAAGAAAAGCGGGCAGGTAGTTGGAATGTTGCTGGTGACCGGCGGGGCCGGTTTTATCGGATCGAATGTCGTGGCCGCGCTGAACCAAGCCGGCCGCAGCGACGTCGTGGTCTGCGACCTGCTCGGCACCGAGGGCAAGTGGCGCAACCTCGCCAAGCGGCAGCTTGTGGATATCGTTCCCCCGGCCGAACTGCCCGACTGGCTTAAGGGCCGCAAGTTGGAGGCCATGATCCATCTCGGGGCGATCTCCGCGACCACCGCGACCGACGGCGACCTCGTGTTCGAGACCAATTTCCGCCTGTCGATGCGCCTGCTGGACTGGTGCACGATGAACGCGGTGCCGTTCATCTATGCATCCTCGGCGGCGACCTATGGCGACGGCGAGGCCGGCTTCGGCGACGACGCTTCGCTACCGGCACTGAAAAAATTGCGGCCGATGAATCTCTACGGCTGGAGCAAGCACATGTTCGATCTCGCGGTCGCCGCGCGCGTGGCGAACGGCGATCCGCTGCCGCCGCAATGGGCCGGGCTGAAATTCTTCAACGTGTTCGGCCCCAACGAATACCACAAGGGCTCGATGATGAGCGTGCTGGCGCGGCGCTTCGACGACGTCAAGGCGGGCCGCGTCGTGCAGCTGTTCAAGTCGCATCGCGAGGGCATCGAAGACGGCGACCAGCGCCGCGACTTCATCTATGTCGACGACGTCGTGCGCGTGGTCATGTGGCTGCTGGCGACGCCGTCGGTGTCCGGCCTGTTCAACGTCGGCACCGGCAAGGCGCGCAGCTTCAGGGATCTGATGCTGGCTGCCTACGCTGCGCTCGGCACCAGGCCCAACATCGAATACATCGACATGCCCGAGAGCATCCGCAACAGCTATCAATACTTCACCCAGAGCGAGGTCGATCGCCTCTGCCGCGCCGGCTATAACGGCGGATTCACGACGCTCGAGGACGCGGTCAAAGCCTATGTCGGGGATTATCTCGACCGGCCCGACCGCTTCCGCTGAGGCCTTTGATCATGGCGACCCCCATTCTTGATTTCGACGCCTTCGCGCAAACGATCTCAGGCCGCACGGTGCTTTGCATCGGCGACATCATGCTGGACGAGTTCGTCTATGGCGAGGTGTCGCGGATCTCGCCGGAAGCGCCGACGCCTGTCATCACGGCCCAGCGCAGCGAGATTCACATCGGCGGCGCCGGCAACGTCGCGCGCAATGTCGCGTCGCTCGGCGCACGCTGCATCTTCGTCGGCCTCATCGGCGAGGACGATGCGGGCAGGCGGCTGGCATCGGCGCTGGGTGAGCAGGCCGGTATCGAGAGCGTGCTGGTGTGCGATCCCTCGCGGCCGACCACGCGAAAAGCCCGCTTCGTCTCCGAGCATTTTTCCACGCACATGCTGCGCGCGGATTGGGAGCAGGCGGCGCCTGCTTCCGATGACATCGAAACCAAACTGATCGACGCGATCCTGCCGCAGATCGCGCGCGCCGACATCGTGCTGCTGTCCGACTACGCCAAGGGCGTGCTGACCGCGCGCGTGATCCGCCACACCATCGACGCTGCGCGAAAGCTCGGCAAGCCCGTGGTGGTCGATCCCAAGAGCCTGAACTGGGCGATCTATCGCGGTGCCACGCTGCTCACGCCCAATCGCAAGGAATTCTCGGAGGCGACCCGCAGCCGTGCCGAGACGGTGCAGAGCATCGTCGAGGCCAGCGAGGACGTGATGCGGCTCGCCGATTGCGAGGCGATCCTGGTCACGCAGGGCGAGCACGGCATGACGCTGGTACCGCGCAATGGCGGGGCCGTGCACGTTCCGGCCTTCCCGGTGAAGGTGCGCGACGTCTCCGGCGCCGGTGACACCGTCGCCGCCGCGCTCGCAGTATCGCTTGCGGCCGGCGCGGACTGGGATACGGCGCTGCGCGTGGCCAATGCCGCCGCCGCCGTCGCCGTCGGCAAGCAGGGCACCGCCAGCGTGAGCGCGGCCGAGCTGCGCCGAAAGATCCTGCCGCATGCCACCCTCGCGGCCGAGGAGAAGATCGTGCTCGATCCGGCTGCGCTCGATGCCCAGCTCGCCGAATGGAAGAGGCAGGGCCAGCGCGTCGGCTTCACCAATGGCTGTTTCGACATCCTCCATCCCGGTCACGTCAAGGTGCTGACCGCGGCGCGCGCCGCCTGCGACCGCCTGATCGTGGGGCTCAACAGCGACGCCTCGGTGCGGCGGCTGAAGGGCGCCGATCGTCCGGTGCAGGACGAGCGCGCGCGTGCCGAGGTGCTCGCCGCGCTGGAGGCCGTCGATCTCGTCGTCATCTTCGCGGAGGACACGCCGATCGACCTGATCACCAGGATCAAGCCCGGCGTGCTGGTGAAAGGCGGCGACTACACCCGCGAGCAGGTCGTCGGCCACGAGGTGGTCGAGGCCGCGGGCGGGGTGGTCGTGCTGGTCGACATCCTCCAGGGCTTCAGCACGACGGCGCTGGTTCATCGCGCCCGGGGAGGCGGTAAGTGACGGCGCTTGCCGGGGAGACTCCCGGCCAGATGTTGCGGCGGCGCCTGCGCAGTCCGGCGGCCTGGCGCGAGACAGTCGACCTGTTCGCGATCCTGACCGCGGCGTCGCTGCCCTGGTCGACGTCGCTCGCGGGGATATTCAACGCGCTGATGCTGCTCTGCATGGTGCCGTTCCTCGACGTCCGCGCCTTCCTGCAATCGCTGAAGCGTCCGATCTGTGTGGCGCCGATCGCGCTGGTGCTGCTCGCGCTGGTGGGGACGCTGTGGTCGGATGCGGCCTGGGGCGCACGCTTCTATGCGGTCAATCCGACCGTCAAGCTGCTCGTGCTGCCGGTCCTGCTCTATCATTTCGAGCGCTCGCCGCGCGGCCGGTGGGTCTTCGTCGCCTTCCTGGTGTCCTGCGCCCTGTTGTCGGTGATGTCGTGGCTGGTCGCATTCTATCCCAATCTTGCGCTTAAGACCGATCCGCCCGAGCGCGGCATCTTCGTCAAGAACTACATCGACCAGAGCCAGGAATTCACGCTCTGCGCGGTCGCGCTCGCCTATCCGATCGTGATGCTGCTGCGGGAGAAGCGATATTGGTTCGCCGCCCTGCTCACGGCGCTTGCGCTCAGCTTCTTCGTCAACATGGCCTTCGTGGTGGTGTCGCGCACCGCGCTCGTCACCATTCCGATCATGTTCGGCGTGTTCGCGCTCCTTCACCTCAGGTGGCGCAGCATTGCGATCGTCGCCGCCGCGTTGCTCGCCGGCGCCTTTCTCGCCTGGCAGGTCTCGCCGCATTTGCGCCATACTGCCGAGAGGTTTACGGACGACTACACGCGCTATATGGAGAGGGGCGAGGCGACCTCGCTGGGCCTGAGGCTCGAATTCTGGCGAAAGTCGCTCGGTTTCTTCGCGGAGGCGCCGATCCTGGGGCACGGCACCGGTTCGACCCGCGGGTTGTTCGAGCGCGTCGCGACGCCCGCCGGTCAGCACAAGGCGTCAGCCGAAGTGATCGGCAACCCCCACAATCAGACGTTGAATGTTGCCGTGCAATGGGGTCTGATCGGCGTCGCCGTTCTCTACACGATCTGGATCCTGCATCTGCTGTTGTTTCGCGGCGATGGGCTTGCCAATTGGATCGGGTTCCTGGTCGTGGTGCAGAACGTCTTCACCTCGCTGTTCAACTCGCATCTGTTCGACTTCCACGAGGGTTGGATGTACGTCATCGGCGTCGGCGTTGCCGGCGGCATGGTGATCCGGGCACAACAGGCCGAGGCGAAGATGAGGGAAGCCGGTTCCTGAGCGGTCGCGCGGCTGGCAAGTCTTGTCCAGATGGGTTATCAGCGCGGTCAGGTTGCATCTAACTGGGTTTTTATCGGTCGGCGGATGACGCGTCTTTCGCATCTTACCTCGCGCAATTTCCTGATCGCGCTCCACGACCTGCTGGCGACCACTGCCGCGCTTTTTGCCGCCTTCTATCTGCGATTCGAGGGTGGCGAAGACTTCTTCGAGCGCCTGCCGCTGCTGTTCCAGATCCTGCCCTATTTTCTTGCCTTCAGCGTGGTCGTGTTCTTCGTCTTGAACCTGACCACGACGAAGTGGCGCTTCATCTCGCTGCCGGATGCGCTGAACATCATCCGCGCGGCGACCGTGCTCACCGTCGCCCTGCTCGTGCTCGACTACATCTTCGTCGCTCCCAACGTCCGCGGCGCCTTTTTCCTCGGCAAGGTGACGATCGTTCTCTACTGGTTCCTGGAGATCGCGTTCCTCAGCGCGCTGCGCATGGCCTATCGCTACTTCCGCTATACGCGGGTGCGGCGTCACGCGAAGGGCAACGATGCCGCCCCGACGCTGCTGATCGGCCGCGCCGCGGATGCGGAGGTGCTGCTGCGCGGCATCGAGAGCGGGGCCATCAAGCACATCTGGCCCGTCGGCGTATTGTCGCCCTCGATGGCGGATCGCGGCCAGTTCATCCGTAACCTGCCGGTGCTGGGCGGCATCGACGACGTCGAGGACGTCATCGCGGACTTCGCCAAGCGCAACAAGGCGATCGCGCGCCTCATCATGACACCGTCGGCATTCGAGCCGGAAGCACACCCGGAATCGATCCTGATGCGGGCGCGCAAGCTGGGAGTGATCGTCAACCGCATGCCCTCGCTGGAGAGCGGCGACACGCCGCGGCTCACCGCGGTCGCGGTCGAGGACCTCCTGCTGCGGCCGAGCGAGACGATCGACTATGGGCGCCTGGAAGCGCTGATCAGGGGCAAGGCCGTCATCGTCACCGGCGGCGGCGGCTCGATCGGTGCAGAAATCTGCGAGCGCGTCGTCGCCTTCGGCGCGGCGCGGCTCCTGATCGTGGAAAACTCCGAGCCCGCGCTCTACGCGATCACGGAAGCGCTCGCCGCGCGGGGGGCGGCAGCTGAGATCGAAGGGCGGATCGCCGACATTCGCGACCGCGAGCGCATCATGCGCCTGATGGCGGAGTTCAGGCCGGACATCGTGTTCCACGCCGCGGCGCTCAAGCACGTTCCGATCCTCGAACGCGACTGGAGCGAAGGCGTCAAGACCAACATCTTCGGCTCGATCAATGTTGCCGATGCCGCCGTGGCGGCCGGTGCCGGGGCGATGGTGATGATCTCGACCGACAAGGCGATCGAGCCGGTGTCGATGCTCGGCCTGACCAAGCGCTTTGCGGAGATGTACTGTCAGGCGCTGGATCACGAGCTCGCCGCAGGCAGCGGCGGCGCCAAGCCGCCGATGCGGCTGATCTCGGTCCGGTTCGGCAACGTGCTGGCCTCGAACGGCTCGGTGGTGCCGAAGTTCAAGGCGCAGATCGAGGCCGGCGGCCCGGTGACGGTGACGCATCCCGATATGGTCCGCTACTTCATGACCATCCGCGAGGCCTGCGATCTCGTCATCACCGCGGCCACGCATGCGCTCGGGACGCATTGCCCTGACGTCTCGGTCTACGTGCTCAACATGGGCCAGCCGGTCAAGATCGTCGATCTCGCCGAGCGCATGATCCGTCTTTCCGGACTGCAGCCGGGCTACGACATCGATATTGTGTTCACCGGCATGCGGCCGGGCGAGCGGCTGCACGAGATCCTGTTCGCCTCCGAGGAGCCGACCCGCGAGATCGGTGTTCCCGGCATCATGGCCGCGCAGCCGAACGAGCCGCCGATGCAGACGCTGCGCAAATGGATTGCTGCGCTGGAGCAGGCGATCGCCCGCGACGATCGCGCCACCATCAGGACCATCCTGAAGGATGCGGTGCCCGAATTCGGGTCGACGGCGGCCTGACCATGCAGCGTCGAGGTCAGATTGTCGCCTGTGCCGCTCCGGCCTGCGGATCGTCGCGCAACGCGGTTCTGGTGGAGCAACGATGAGCGAGACAAAGCCGCTCGCGCTGGTGACGGGGGCGAGCGGCTTCCTCGGCCGCCATATCGTGCCTGCGCTGACGCGGGCGGGGTGGTCGGTCCGCCGCGCGGTGCGCCGCGCGGATGGGGCCGACGGCGAGGTTCTGATCGGATCGATCGGCCCCGAAACCGACTGGCAGGCCGCGCTTGAAGGCGTCGATGCCGTCGTCCATCTCGCCGCGCGCGTGCACTACAAGAACGATGAACACGCGGTCCAGCTCTACCGCGACGTCAATGTCGACGGCACACTGCATCTGGCGCGCTCCGCGGCGACGGCCGGCGTGCGCCAGTTCATCTTCATCAGCACCGTCCTCGTTCACGGCCGGACCAATGAAGGCCGTGCACCGTTCCGCGAGAGCGACGTTCCGACGCCGCGTGGCCTCTATGGCACGTCCAAGGCGGAGGCCGAGGCGGGCTTGAGCGCGCTGGCGCGCGACAGCGGAATGAAGATCTCGGTGATCAGGCCGCCGCTCATCTATGGCGCGGGCGCCAAGGGCAATTTCCCGCTGCTGGCACGGGCGGTGAGGCTGGGACTGCCGTTGCCGTTCGCGGCAATCCGCAATCGCCGCAACTTTCTCTCCGTGCAGAACCTGTCGTCGTTCATCCTGTACCGGCTCGGCCATCCCGACCCGGGGGGCAATTTCGAGATCTTCCTGTTGGCCGACCGGGAGCGGGTCTCGACGCCTGAATTCATCGCATGTCTGGCGCGAGCCTCCGGCAAGAGCAGCCGGCTGTTCCGCATGCCGTCAGAGCTGCTCGGTGCGGTCCTCCGCATGATGGGCCGGCAGGATATGCATGACGGCCTGATCGGCTCGCTTGAGCTCGACATTTCGAAGGCGATCGCAACCGGCTGGCAGCCGCAGGTCACCCTCGAGGAGGGCCTGCGCCTGGCGGTCTCGGATCAGGAGCCCTGAGGCCGGGAGAAACGGCGCAGCACGACTCCGACCACGCCCGCGCCGGCGAACAGGCAGACGATCGTGATCGTCGTCGAACCGGCGCGAACGGTGACGATGGCGAGCAATGCCAGCACGAGATTGAGCGCGAATGCCTCGCCGACCACCCGCTTCACCGTGAACCCGTTGTCGGTTGCACGCTGATAAAAGTGCGTGCGGTGTGCCGACCAGAACGGTTCGCGCCTGATGACGCGCCGGAACAGCGTGATGGTGGAATCCGCAAGATAGTAGGCGGGCAACAGCAGCGCTGCGGCCGTCTGCCCCCGGAAGGCGAGCTCCAGCAGGCACCAGCCGAGCAAGAGGCCGATCGGCAGGCTGCCGACATCGCCCAGGAAGACCCTTGCGACCGGGCGGTTGAACGGCGCAAAGCCGAGCATGGCACCGCACAGCGCGGCGGCGATCAGCAGGGCCGGCCACGAGAGATCCCCGAGCATTCCCAGCAGCAGCAGCGCCGCGGTGACCGGCACGACTTCCGCCACCGTCATCAGGTCGAGCCCGTCCATGAAGTTGACGAGGTTCACGAACCAGACTCCGGCAAGGACGATGAGGCCGCGCTCGAGCGCAAGCGGCAGCGCCGGCACGATGCGTGCGGTCTCCGGCGCGGTGAACACCACTGCGCCGACGCAGGCCGCCTGCAGCACCAGCCGCACGATCACCGGCAGCGACTTTATGTCGTCGGCAAACCCGACCAGCGCGATCAGCACCGTCGCGCCGATCAGCACCGGCGGGATAGCGACGTTCGCCCAGACGGCCCAGAGCGAGGCGACGATCAGGGTCGCGGCGATCACCGCGATACCCGCGCCCTGCGGGGTCGGGATGCGATGTGAGGACCGCGCGTTCGGTCGCGCCAGTGCGTAGCGCTGGAGCAGGGGACGGCTGGTCCAGGTGACGAGCGCCGAGATCAGCGCGGCGATCGCAACGGCAAGCAGCAAGGGCGCGCCGGCGAGCGCTTCGGTGGTCGAGCTCACTCCGGCACTCCGATGGGGGCCGACCCTTGCGCGGCTTTCTCCGCGCTGAGGATCCAGACCAGGCCGCCGACGGCGCCGACGATGAAGTACACGGCGCCGAACAGCAGCGAGACGTTGACGCCCTCGTTGGCGGCAAGTCCCGCGAAGCCGAACGCAAGGCTCATCGTGGCTTCGCGCACGCCCCAGCCGGCGATCGAGATCGGCATCATCGTGATCAGCATCACCGGCGGCACCAGCAGAAAGACGTCGCTGAAGCGAACCGGGGCCGCAATCGACCGCACGACGCACCAGGCGATGACGACGGCCAGCACGTGAACGAGGACCGACAGGATTGCGACGATCGGCCCGCGGGTGCCGCTGAAGATCACGCGATTGGCGATCACCGCGCAGGCGTGAATGTGATGCGTGCCCCACCAGGTCTTCAGCCAGGGCCATTTCAGCGCGCCGAAAATCAGGAAGCCGAGGCCGCCGGCGAGCGCCACGAGGTCGATGAGCAGCAGCGCCGAGCGCCCGTGGGGATCGGTGATGAGGGTGTAACTCCAGGGCAGGCTGGCGACGATGAGAACCGCGAGCGCGATCAGGCCGATCGCGCGGTCGACGAAGATCGAGTAGGTCGCCGCACGCCAGCCGGCACCGGCGCGCGCGACCAGCCAGAGCCGGACCGCATCGCCGCCGATCGCCGACGGCAGGGTCTGGTTGAAGAACGAGCCGATCACGTTGTAGCGCATGGCGCGGCTGAGCTCGAGCGGCGCGCCGCAGACGGCGCTGATCTGGCGCCAGCGCAGCACGCCGACGAAGATCTGCAGGAACGCAACCGCGATCGCGACGCCGATCCAGAACAGGCTGGTGACGGTGAAGCGCGAAAACAATTCGGACAGGTCCACCTTGCGCAGCGCCAGATAGAGCAGCGCCGCGGAAATCATGATCTTGGCCGTCGACAACAGGATTCGGCGCATCTCGCCCGCATGGACAGGGTTTGCGTAGATTTGAGGCAACCCGACGCGAGGCGCCGAATTCGGCCGCTTTGGTATGGTCTTGGCGCCGATCTTGCAATAGCCGTCGTTGGGGTGTTGTGAGGGCAGCGGCGAGCCTATTGCGACCCGATCGAGCTGGCGGCTAAACAGGACCGGGCGAGGGATCCCCAGGGAACAGGATGACGGATCAGGCGATTTTGGTCACGGGTGCCGCCGGATTCATCGGCTTTCACGTCGCCCGGCAGCTCCTGCACGAAGGCCGTCCCGTCGTCGGGCTCGACAATCTCAACAGCTATTACGATCCGGCGCTGAAGAAAGCGCGCCTGGCGCTGCTCAGGCACGATTCCCGCTTCTCCTTCGTCGAGGCCGACCTCGCCGACCGCGAGGCGATGGCGGCGCTGTTTGCCCAACATCGTTTTGCCAAAGTCGTGCATATGGCGGCGCAGGCCGGCGTGCGCTACTCGATCGAGCAGCCGCACGCCTATGCCGATTCCAATCTCCATGGCTTTCTCAACGTGCTGGAGGGCTGCCGCAACAACGGCTGTCGTCATCTCGTCTACGCCTCGTCATCCTCCGTTTACGGCGCCAACACAAAACTGCCATTTGCGGTTGCAGACCGCACCGATCATCCCGTCAGCTTCTATGCCGCGACCAAGAAGGCGAACGAGGTGATGGCGCAGTCCTACAGCCATCTCTACCGCCTGCCGGTCACGGGGCTGCGCTTCTTTACCATTTACGGCCCGTGGGGCCGGCCCGACATGGCCGTATTTCTGTTCGCGAAGGCCATCATGGCGGGCAAGCCGATCCGGCTCTTTAACCATGGCGAGATGCGGCGCGACTTCACCTATATCGATGATGTGACCCGCGTCGTATCGAAGCTGATCGATCTTGTGCCCGCGGACGATCCGGCTGCCGCAAATGCGCCGTTTAAGCTCTACAATGTCGGCAACCACCATCCGGAGGAGCTGATGCACGTCGTCGGTCTTCTGGAGCGGGAGCTGGGCCGGACGGCGATCAAAGAATTGCTGCCGATGCAGCCGGGAGATGTGCGGGAAACGTTCGCGGATGTCGAGGATCTGATGCGCGACACCGGCTTTGCACCGTCAACGCCGATCGAGCATGGGGTCCATCATTTCGTCACCTGGTATCGCGACTACTTCAAGGTTTGAGATCACGATGGACAAACGCATATTCCCCCTGATCATGTGCGGCGGTGCCGGCACGCGGCTGTGGCCCGCTTCGCGCGAGGTTCGCCCCAAGCAGTTCCTGCCGCTGTTCGGCACGCGCTCGACCTTCCAGGACACGCTGCTGCGCGTGTCCGATCCCTCGCTGTTCGATCGCCCGATCGTCATCACCAATGCGGCCTATCGCTTCATGGTGCTGGAGCAGCTCGCCGAGATCGGCATCGAGGCCGACGTGATCCTCGAGCCGATGCGACGCGATTCCGGCCCTGCGATCGCGGCGGGCGCGGTGTTCGCGCAGAACCGCGACAGCGAAGCGATCGTGCTCGCGCTCGCCGCCGACCACGTGGTGCAGGACAATGCCGCCTTCGTCGCGGCCTGCCGCGAGGGCCTCACCGCCGCGCGCGCCGGGCGCATCGTCACCTTCGGCGTCAAGCCGGAGCGGCCGGCGACCGAATACGGCTACATCAATCCGGGCGAGGTGATTTCCGGCGAAGTGCATGCGGTTGCGCGCTTCGTCGAGAAGCCGGACGCGGTGAAGGCGTCCGACTACGTCAATTCCGGCTATCTCTGGAACAGCGGCAACTTCATGTTCCCGGCCGCCGTGCTGCTCGACGAATATCGCAGGGTCGATGCGGGAAGCGTCGAGGCCGTCACCAGCGCCGTCAACAATGCCGGCCGCGATCTCGGCTTCGTCACGCTGGAGCCGGAGGCGTTCGGCGCGGCGAAGGCGATCTCGATCGACTATGCGGTGATGGAAAAGACCGCGCGCGCGGCCGTGGTGCCGGTGTCGTGCGGCTGGTCCGACGTCGGCTCCTGGCTCGCTGTGTGGGAGCTGTCGGAGAAGGACGCGCAGGGCAATGCGGCGCATGGCACCGCCGTGTTCGAGGACTCCCGCAACTGCAACGTCACGACCGATGCCGCGCTGGTCGCGCTCGAAGGCGTCGACGATCTCGTCGTGGTCGCCACCGCGGACGCGATCCTGGTCTCGCGCCAGAAGGATGCCAACGGCCTGAAGCGCCTGGTGACCAAGCTGAAGGCGGTCGCGCCGAAGGTCACCGAGGAGCATCTCAAGGTGCACCGGCCCTGGGGCAGCTATCAGTCCGTCGACAATGGCGAGCGTCACCAGGTCAAGCGCATCGTGGTGAAGCCGGGCGGGCGCCTGTCGCTGCAGAAGCACCATCATCGCGCCGAGCACTGGATCGTGGTGCGGGGCACGGCCCAGGTCACCGTCAACGAGGCCGTGAAGACGGTGCACGAGAACGAGTCGATCTACATCCCGATGGGCGCCGTGCACCGGATGGAGAACCCCGGCAAGATCCAGCTGGAGCTGATCGAGGTCCAGACCGGCTCTTATCTGGGGGAAGACGACATCATCCGGATTGAAGACGACTATCAAAGGTCGTAACCAGCAAGCTCCGAATCATGTGCCCCGGGCCGGGAAGACGGTATGTTTTGCGGCTTAAGGCCCGGGGAACGTGTAACTTTTTGAATCAAATCGTGTCCGGGCTCCCAGCTCCGCATTCGCCACAAATGTGGCGGCCGTGCTAGGAGAGGCGCCGGGGATTTGGGTTGAATCGGGGTTTGCTCAGATGAGTTCCAAAGGATCTGCACCGGCGAAGGCCGGCTTGCGCGTCGGCGTCATTGGTGCCGGCGTGATGGGCAGCAACCACGCGCGCGTGCTTGCGGGTCTACCCGGCGTCAGCCTCGTCGGCGTCGTCGATCCCTCGGCGGCACATCGTGCGCGGGCAACGGAGCTCGCCGGTTGCGAAAGCTTCGAGACGCTCGACCAGCTCTTCGCCGAAGGCGTCGATGCCGTGACCATCGCCGCGCCCACCCATCTGCATCACGAGGTCGCGCTCGACTGCATCGCCAAGAACATCCACGTGCTGGTCGAGAAGCCGATCGCCTCCACCGTGGAAGAGGGCCGCGAGATCGTCGCCGCGGCACAGAAGACCGGCGTGACGCTGATGGTCGGCCATGTCGAGCGCTTCAATCCGGCGGTCGCCGCGGTCAAGCAGGCCATTGCGGGCGAGGACATTCTCTCCATCGCCATCACGCGCGTCGGCCCGTTTCCGCCGCGCATGTCCAATGTCGGCGTCGTCATCGACCTTGCCGTGCACGACATCGATCTGATCCGCTGGTTCACCGAATCCGACATCGTCGAGGTGCAGCCGCAATTGTCGAGCGCCGTCGCCGAGCGCGAGGACATCGCGCTCCTGCAGTTCCGCACCGCCAACGGCGTGCTCGCCCACATCAACACCAACTGGCTGACGCCGTTCAAGGCGCGCAGCGTCACGGTCGCCACGCGCGGCAAATACGTGATGGGCGATCTGCTCACGCGCCAGGTCACCGAGTGCTTCGGCTTCAAGCCCGACGGCAGCTACTCGATGCGGCATCTGCCGGTCGGCCACGATGAGCCGCTGCGCGCCGAGCTGATCGCGTTCCTCAAGGCGGTGCGCCATGGCGATACGCCGGCGGTAACGGGCGATGAAGGCGTCGCCAGCCTCGAGATCGCCACGCAATGTCTCGAAACGCCGTCGCGGCCTGCGGCGACGGCGCCTGTCCGCAAGGCTCCGCGCCGCGTCGCCGGCTGACCCTTTTCCATGTCGACCGCTCAAACGTCACAAGGCGCCAAGAACCAGACTATGAACCAGCATCTGCGTTCCGATCCCATTCCCTTCATCGACGTCGCCTCGCAGCGGCGCCGGCTCGGCGCTTCGCTCGATGTCGCCGTCAAGCGCGTGCTCGACCATTGCCAGTTCGTCAATGGCCCGGAGGTCTTCGAGCTGGAAAAGCAGCTCGCGGCCTACAGCGGCGCCAAGCACGTGATCGGCTGCGCCAGCGGCACCGACGCGATCCTGATGGTGATGATGGCGAAGAATGTCGGGCCCGGCGATGCCGTGCTGTGTCCATCCTTCACCTTCATCGCGACCGCCTCGCCGGTGGCGCGGACCGGCGCGACGCCTGTCTATGTCGACGTGGACGAGGCGACCTTCAACATGAGCCCGGAATCGCTGAAGCGCGGCATCGCGACCGCTCGCAAGGCCGGCCTCAAGCCCGCCGCGGTGATTCCGGTCGACCTGTTCGGCCAGCCGGCCGATCACGACTCCATCGCCGAGATCGCCAAGGCCGAGGGCCTGTTCGTGCTCGACGACGCCGCGCAAGCGTTTGGCGCGAGCTACAAGGGCCGCAAGCTCGGCACGCTCGCGCATGCCACGGCGACCAGCTTCTTCCCGGCCAAGCCGCTCGGCTGCTTCGGCGACGGCGGCGCGATCTTCACCGATGACGACGAGCTCGCGGCCACGCTGCGCAGCATCCGCGTGCACGGGCAGGGCGTGGACAAGTACGACAATGTCCGTCTCGGCCTGACCGGCCGGATCGACACCATGCAGGCCGCGGTGCTGATCGAGAAGCTGAGGATCTTTGACGACGAGATCGCCGCCCGCAACAAGGTCGCGGAGCGCTATGAGCGCGGCCTGTCCAATGTGGTCACCGTGCCGCGCCTCAGCCCCGGCAATACCTCGGTCTGGGCGCAGTACACCATCCGTCTGCCTGAGGGGACCGATCGCGACGGCTTTGCCGCCGCGCTGAAGGCCCAGGGCGTGCCGACCGCGATCTACTACGGCAAGTCGATGCATCAGCAGACCGCCTACAAGCAATATCCTGTCGCGGAAGGCGGGCTGCCGGGTTGCGAGAGCCTGTCGCGGGACGTGATCAGCCTGCCGATGCATGCCTATGTGACCGAAGCCGACCAGGAGCGAATCATCGCCGCCGTGCAGGGCGCGCTGGCGGGGTGACTTGGAGGCCGGATTTCACGCGTTGACGGCGACCCGGGGGCTCTGTATTCTAGCTAGAATTTCTAGCTAGAATGGGTCGACCATGTCGCGGCGCCAGTGGTCCATACAGGACGCCAAAAATAGGTTCAGCGAGGTCGTCGAGGCGGCGCGGCGCGCGCCGCAGGTGGTCACCAAGCATGGCACGCCCGCGGTCATGGTGGTCGACATCAACGAGTATGAGCGCTTGCGGCGCCTTGAGCGCGCCCAGGCTCCCTCCTTTGCGGACGTGCTGCTCGCGATCCCTCAGGATGACCGAGAATTTCCGCGGGCGAAAGTCCGGATGCGCGAGCCCGGAATCTGATGTTTCTGATTGACACGGTCATATTGTCCGAGTTGCGCAGACGCGAACGTGATCCGGGGGTCGTCAGGTGGTTCGAGCGCCAACGTACCGCCGATCTTTTTCTGAGTGTCGTCAGCATTGGCGAGATCGAGCGCGGCATCGTCCGACAACGCGCAGCTGATCCGGGCTTTGCGACGGCGCTTGCTGCCTGGCTGGATCAGGTGATGAACCTCTATGGCGAGCGGATTGTACCATTCGATCTGCGCGCAGCACGTCGTTGGGGCGCACTCAGCGCTGCTCTTGGCAACGACAGCGCCGATCTCATGATCGCGGCCACTGCGCTGGAAAATGGCTTTACGGTGGTCACCCGAAACGTCTCCGACTTCAGACCTGCCGGCGTGACGGTCCTCGATCCCTTCAGCCGAACCTGATCCATCATCGGGGGCCGCTTCGAAGAGGCGACAGCCGAGTGGCCGATTTTCCGCCTCATCGGAGCTGACAGACTTATCGCTCGCTCGATAACGCTCTACAAAGGACGCATGCTCGGACGCATCTTCACGGTTGGCGGATACACGCTGCTCTCGCGGGTCACGGGATTTGCCCGCGACATCATGCTCGCGGCGATCCTCGGCGCCGGTCCCGTCGCCGATGCCTTTTTCGTGGCGCTGCGGCTGCCCAACCATTTCCGCGCGATCTTCGCCGAGGGCGCCTTCAACGCGGCCTGGGTGCCGGCCTATGCCCATGTCCATGGCGAGAAGGGGGAGGCGGCGGCAAGCCTGTTCGCCGACCGCATCTTCACGTTGCTGCTGGCCTCGCAGGTGGTGCTGCTGATCGTCGCCTGGCTGTTCATGCCGCAGGCCATGAGCATCCTCGCGCCGGGCTTCAGCGACGACGCCGAGCAGCGCAAGCTCGCGATCGAGCTGACCCGGATCACCTTTCCCTATCTGCTGCTGATCACGCTGGTGACGCTCTATGGCGGCATGCTCAACGTGATGCAGCGCTTTGCCAGCGCCGCGGCGGCGTCGATCTTCCTCAACGTCGCGATGATGATGACGCTGGCGCTCGCCGCGTGGTTTCCGACCGCTGGCCACGCCGCGGCCTGGGGCGTGCTCATCTCGGGCTTCCTGCAATATTTCCTGCTGGCGGGCGATCTCGCCCGCCACGGCGGCCTGCCGCGCTTCGCACCGCTGAAGCTCGACGGAGACGTCCGCGGCTTCTTCAAGGCGCTTGGACCTGCGACCCTGGGCTCGATGGGCACGCAGGTCGCGCTGTTCGCCGACACCATCATCGCGACCTTCCTGCCCGCAGGCGCGCTGTCGGCGCTCTACTACGCCGACCGTCTCAACCAGCTGCCGATCGGGGTCATCGGCATCGCCATCGGCACGGTGCTGTTGCCGGAGATGTCACGGCGGATCACCGCCAACGACCATGACGGCGCGATGAAGGCGCAACGTCGCGCCTTCGATTTCACGCTGCTGTTCTCGATCCCGTTCGTGGCGGCCTTCCTCACCGTGCCCGACGAGATCATGCGTGCGCTGTTCGCCCGCGGCGCATTCTCGAAGGCCGATGCCGTCGCCGCCGGCGGCACACTCGCGGCCTATGCCATCGGCCTCATTCCTTTCGTTCTGATCCGCAGTGCGGTCGCGACCTTCTATGCGCGCAAGGATACGGCGACGCCGGTTCGCGCATCGCTGACCGGCATCGCAGTCAACGTCGCGCTGAAGGTCGCCCTTATGGGATCGCTCGCGCAGATCGGCCTCGCGCTCGCAACTGCCGTCGGGGTCTGGACCAATCTCTTGCTGGTGCTGTTCTTCGCCGTGCGGCGAGGTTTCCTCGTGCTGGATCGCGGCTGGCTGATGTCGCTCGCGAAATTCTTGCTGACCGGCATTATCCTCGCCGTCGCCTTCTGGCTGATCGCGCGCTTCGGTGGTCCTTTGTTGGGCGCGATGCACTTCCGGGACGAATTGATGCTGGTTCTGCTCGCGGTCGGCGGCACCATCGTCTATTCCCTCGCGATCCTCATCCTGTTCGGCCGCAGCTGGCTGGTGTCGCTGGTGCGCGGTTAGACGAGCGGGGTGCTCGCCTCCAGGCTGCAACCAGAATCCGTACATCTCTTGATTTTGCGCGATTGCCGTGGTATCAGCGCTTCATGATCAAATCGTCGCGCAAACTCAACCGCAATCACATCACCCGCTTCGGCCGGGCGGTGGGAGGAGTCGTGCGCTAGGAATTCGACGACATCTTCCACCAGGCCCCGCCGGCATCGGACGGGGCCTTTTCTTTGGCCACGCTCCCTGCCGGCTCAACAGCAGGAGCATCCGATGCCACCCCAACTGACCAACAGCACGGCCGACCCAGCGGGCGATGCCGCGAGGCTCCGCCTCGACCTCGTCACGACGCCAGATGTGCGGGGCTTCCTCACGCAATACTGGCGTGCATATCAGGAGTGGCGCTGGCGCCACCGCCCACAAACCACCTTGCAGGACCTGAGCGACAGGGAGCTTTTGGATATCGGCCTGACGCGCTGTGAGATCGACTCCATCGCACCTGAGCGCGCCATCGACAGGCTCAGAGATAGCACGAGGTATCTATTGAGCCGTGGTGGGATGTGACTCGTCGAGGAGCTTGGCGGGTCGCTTTGCGGCCGATCCTTCGAGATGCCCGCCTTTGGCGGGCTCTCAGGGGGAGGGCCTTGTATTGCGGCGCGATCCTATCCTCCAAGAGCCATGCGACAGTCTGCGCCATGACGTGTGTGCGGCGCTCTCTTCGGCCTTCGGCCAACGCGCATGCCTAAACCCGTTTGCCTTGCCAGTTTTTCCACGGCAATATGGCCCGCAAAACAACCATGAGAACGGGAAAAGACAATGGCGGCTCCCATCAAGTTCGGCGTTGGCCAAAGCGTGCTGCGCAAGGAGGATGACGCGCTCATCCGCGGCAAGGGCCGCTACACCGACGATTACGCGCCGCAGGCTGCGCTGCGCTGCTTGATGCTGCGTTCGCCGCATGCGCATGCCAAATACACCATCGATGCGAGCCGGGCCCGCGGGCTGCCCGGCGTCGCGCTGATTCTGACCGCCGAGGACGTTGCGGATCTCGGCAATCTGCCCTGCCTGTTCAATCTCGAGACCGATCCGTTCACCGGCCCGCCTTACCCGATCCTCGCCAAGGATGAGGTGCGCCATGTCGGCGATGCCATCGCCTTCGTCGTCGCCGAGACCATCGACCAGGCCCGCGACGCGATCGAGGCGATCGAGGTCAAATGGAGCCCGCTGCCGGCGGTGACCGGCGTCGTCAACGCCGTGAAGAAGGGGGCGGCGCAGGTCTGGCCGGACAAGCCCGGCAACGTGTTGTTCGATGTCTCGATCGGCGACAAGGCCGCGACGGAAGCCGCCTTCGCCAAGGCGCATGCGGTGGCCGAAATCTCGATCGTCAATCCGCGCGTGGTCGCGAGCTTCATGGAGACGCGCGCGGCGGTCTGCGAATACGATGCCAAACGCGATCACCTGACGCTCACCATCGGCAGCCAGGGCAGTCACCGGCTGCGCGACATCCTGTGCCAGAACGTGCTCAACATCCCCACCGACAAGATGCGGGTGATCTGCCCCGATGTCGGCGGCGGCTTCGGCACGAAGCTGTTCCCGTACCGCGAATACGCCCTGATGGCGGTCGCGGCCAAGAAACTGAAGAAGGCGGTAAAATGGGCGGCCGACCGCACCGAGCATTTCATGGGCGACGCGCAGGGCCGCGACAACGTCACCACCGCGAAGATGGCGCTGGCCGAGGACGGCAAGTTTCTGGCGATGGATTGCGACCTGATGGGCGACATGGGCGCGTATCTGTCGACCTTCGGGCCCTACATTCCCCATGGCGGCGCCGGCATGTTGCCGGGCCTCTACGATATCCAGGCGTTCCACTGCCGGGTGCGCACCATCTTCACCAACAGCGTGCCGGTCGACGCCTATCGCGGCGCGGGACGGCCTGAGGCGGCCTATGTCATCGAGCGTCTGGTCGATGCCTGCGCACGAAAACTCGATATGACGCCGGACGCGGTCCGTCGCAAGAATTTCATCCAGCCGAAGGCGCTGCCCTACAAGACGGCCACCGGCAAGGTCTATGATTCCGGCGACTTCGCCGCGCATCTGAAGCGCGCGATGGAGATCGCCGAGTGGAAGGAGTTTCCCAAGCGCGCGAAGCTCGCCAAGAAGCATGGCCTGATCCGCGGCATCGGCCTTGCGAGCTATGTCGAGGTGTGCGGCACCATGGGCGAGGAGACCGCCAATGTGCGGCTCGATCCCAATGGCGACGTCACCGTCCTGATCGGAACGCAATCGAGCGGGCAGGGACACCAGACCGCCTATGCGCAGATCGTCGCCGAGCAGTTCGGCGTCGCGCCCGAGCGCGTCCACATCCACCAGGGCGACACCGACGAGATCGCAACGGGCCTCGGCACCGGCGGCTCGGCGTCGATCCCCTCCGGCGGCGTCAGCGTCGAGCGCGCCGCGCGCGAGCTCGGTTCGAGGCTGAAGGAGATCGCGGCGCAGGCGCTGGAAGCCAGCGCGGGCGACCTCGAGATCTCCGAGGGCGTGGTGCGCATCGCCGGCACCGACCGCTCGATCTCATTCGCCGATCTCGCCAAGCGGCCCGGCGTCGATCCATCGAAGCTGAACGGCAGCGCGACCTTTGCCAGCGCCGACGGTACCTATCCGAACGGCACCCATGTCGCGGAGGTCGAGATCGATCCGGCCACCGGCATCATCAAGATCGTCAACTACGTGATCGTCGACGATTTCGGCAAGACGCTCAATCCGCTGCTGTTGGCGGGACAGGTCCATGGCGGCGCGATGCAGGGCATCGGCCAGGCGCTGATGGAGCAGGTGGTGTATGGCGCCACCGATGGCCAGCTCATCACCGCGACCTTCATGGACTACGCGCTGCCGCGTGCGGCGGACGGGCCGGCCTTCGTGTTCGAGACCAACAACATCCCCTGCAAGACCAATCCGATGGGGGTGAAAGGGGCGGGCGAGGCCGGCGCGATCGGCTCCTGCCCGGCGATCGTCAACGCCATCGTCGACGCGCTCTGGCGCGAATACAAGATCGACCACATCGACATGCCGGCAACGCCGGAGCGGGTGTGGATCGCAATCAACGAGCACCATCGCCGCCACAGCCTGTGAACGGTGATCTTCCCCGCGGGCGGGAATAAACGCCCGCCGCGGGGTTCTATCCATGATGGGTCTCATGATGGGTCCCGGCTTCCCCTGAAGCCCGTGAAGCTCATTCCATGAACATCTCGAGAGCCGGAGAAACGAGCCAATGAAACGGACGATGATTGTCGCGGGCGTCCTTGTGCTAGGCGCGGGGGCCGTGATGGCGCAGCAGGAGATTGCCGTCCAGCAGGACAATCTTATGAAATCGATCGCCAAGAACCAGTATGGCGTCCTGCAGAAGATGAGCAAGGGCGATATCCCCTTCGACAAGAAAGCTGCCGATCAGGCCATCGCCAGCATCGAGGCCGATGTCGCGAAGATCGCCAAGACCTTCGAGATCAATCCCAAGCAGGACGTGGTGAACGCGACCTATGGTTCATCGCAAAAGATCTGGCAGAACAAGGCCGATTTCGACTCCAAGATTCCTCCGGTGCAGAAGGCGATCGCCGACGTCAAGGGCAAGATCAAGGATGTCGCGAGCCTGAAGACGGCCTATAATACGATCAACGATCGCTGCAACGAATGCCACGAGACCTATCGGGTGAAGTTGAAATAGCTGGGCATAGAGCCAGTCCCGATCGCGCTTCGCTGCATCTGGCTACAGGACCAAAAGAGGGCGGTCGCGAAAGCACTCGCCCTCTTTTGCATTGCCGTTCAGCAACAGGAATTCTATTCGCAAGGCCTGACGGATCGCCGCGAGAGCGGTTATCTTCAGCACCAGCCGCCGCAGCATCGATGTGAGCTGTTGGAGCCGGCGCCTCTCGCGCCTGACTGCCTCATGACATCATGAGTTCCAACGCCCGGCGCGGAATTGTATCAACAGCGAGACAGGCCATGGCAAAACCGTTTCCGTCCAAGACCCATATCGGCAACCATATGCTGCATCCGGAAACCTTGATGCTGACCTATGGCTATGATCCGCAACTGTCCGAAGGCGCCATCAAGCCGCCGGTGTTTCTGACCTCCACCTTCGTGTTCAAGACGGCCGAGGACGGGCAGGACTTCTTCGACTACGTCGCCGGCCGGCGCGAGCCGCCGGAAGGCATGGGCGCGGGCCTCGTCTATTCGCGCTTCAATCATCCCAACAGCGAAATCGTCGAGGACAGGCTCGCGATCTACGAGCGCACGGAGAGTTGTGCGCTGTTCTCATCCGGCATGGCGGCCATCTCAACCACGATCCTGGCCTTCGTTCGCCCCGGCGACGTCATCCTGCACTCGCAGCCGCTCTATGGCGGGACGGAAACCCTGCTGACGAACACGCTTGCGCGCCTGTCGATCGGCGCCGTCGGCTTTGCCGACGGCATCGACGAGACGGCGGTCAAGCAGGCTGCGGAGGAGGCCATGGGCAAGGGGCGGGTCTCGATGATCCTGATCGAGACGCCGGCCAATCCGACCAACGGCCTGGTCGACATCGCGATGATCCGCCGTGTTGCCGACGCGATCGGAAAGGCGCAGGGGCACACACCGGTCATCGCCTGCGACAATACGCTGCTCGGACCGGTGTTTCAGCGGCCGATCGAGCATGGCGCGGACCTGTCGCTGTATTCGCTGACCAAATATGTCGGCGGTCATTCCGACCTGATCGCGGGCGCCGCGCTCGGCTCGAAGGCGATCATGAAAGGCATCAAGGCCTTGCGCGGCGCCATCGGGACCCAGCTCGATCCGCATTCCTGCTGGATGATCAACCGCTCGCTGGAGACGCTGAGCCTGCGGATGGAGAAGGCCAACGACAATGCGCGCCTCGTGGCGGATTTCCTGCGCGATCATCCGAAGGTCGCCAAGGTCCATTACCTCGGTCATCATGAGGAGGACTCGCCGGCCGGGCGCGCGTTTGCGAGGCAGTGTCTCGGCGCCGGATCCACCTTCTCCTTCGATATCGAAGGCGGCAAGGAGGCGGCGGTCAAGTTCCTCAACGCGCTGCAGATCCTCAAGCTGGCGGTGAGCCTTGGCGGAACGGAATCGCTTGCGAGCCTGCCCGCAACCATGACCCATTCCGGCGTCCCCGCCGACATCCGCCGCAAGATCGGCGTCCTCGATTCCACGATCCGACTGTCGATCGGCATCGAGAACCCGTCGGACCTGATCGCCGACCTCGCGCAGGCGCTGAACGCGGCTTGACGCCCCACCGGAATCGAAAAGGCCGGACGCCCCCTCCAGCGCCCGGCCTTCGCGCGACGAAGCGCCTCGAGGCTTACTTCGTCACCTGTCCCCGGATCTCGCCGCCCGGGTTCGCCGCGGTGTGGATGTTGATGTAGTACTTGCCGCCGAGCAGATCGGCGGCCTGCGCGTCGGTCAGGGTCGCTTCGCCCTTGACCGGGCTCGAGGCCGCGTTCGGGATCGGGACGGCAACGCCTGCGTTCTTGCCGGCCTCGGCAGGGCCGTGGAAATGCGCCGCAGTGGCGGGCCCGGAGAGGCCGGAATAGGTGACGGTCCAGGACAGTTTCTTGCTGGCGGCATCATAGTTGAGATCGGCCGTTCCGGTGGCGCTGCTGGTCGTCGCCGGCACCTCGGCCTTGCCGTCGAGCGTTGCTTTCAGCTTTTCGGCGTTGGCGGACCCTGCAAAGGCAACGGCACCGAGCGCGAACACGGCAATGACGGACTTGTTCATGAGATTCTCCCTGTTGAACCCGAAGGGGCTGCCAAACTTCCAACAGCCGGCATTTCAGTTTATTCCGGCCTCCGGCCAGGGCGGGCTAAATTCTTCGTGGCTGGAGCCGCGACGACATCGGTCGTAAGTTCGCCGCAACGAGTGAATAGGTGCGCATGTTGCAACGAACAATTCTGGTGGCGCTGCTCGTCGCGGTCGCCGCTGCCGGCCTTTATTGGTGGCTCAGTGCGCCGGTGGTGGCGGCTGCGAGCGCCATCCCGGGCCGCGCGCCCGATCTCGCCAATGGCGAGGTGATGTTCAACGCCGGCGGCTGCGCGTCCTGCCATGCCGTTCCCAATCAGCCCGATCGCCTCAGGCTTGGTGGCGGCGTCGCGATCAAGTCGCCGTTCGGAACGTTCTACGCGCCGAACATCTCACCCGATCCGAACGACGGCATCGGCAAATGGACGGACGCCGATTTCGTCAACGCGGTGATGCACGGGGTCTCGCCATCGCGCCAGCACTACTTTCCGGCCTTTCCCTACACCTCCTACCAGCACGCGAGGCGGGAGGACGTGCTCGATCTCTTTGCCTATCTGAAAACGCTGCCGCCGGTTGCAGGCAAGGTGCGTGATCACGAGGTGAGCTTTCCCTTCGACATCCGGCGCAACATCGGCATCTGGAAGTTCCTGTTCATGGATGGCAAGCCCTTCGTCGCCGACGCCAGCAAGTCGCCGCAGTGGAATCGCGGTGCCTACCTCGTCAACAGCTTCGGCCATTGCGCCGAGTGCCACAGCCCGCGCAATGCGCTCGGCGGCATCATCGCCGGCCAGCGCTTTGCCGGCGGTCCGAATCCGGAAGGTGAGGGATGGGTGCCCAACATCACGCAGAAGCGCCTTGGCGAGTGGAGCGCGAAGGATCTCGCCTATTTCCTCAAGACCGGTGAATTGCCGGATGGCGACAGCGCCGGCGGCGCGATGACGCGCGTGATCAAGAACATCTCGCAATTGCCGGACGCGGATCTCGCCGCGATGGCGGAGTACCTCAAATCGCTGCCGCCGGTGGACGGGCCGACGCCGCCGAAACGCAAGCTGGACAGCTAGCTCAAGCTAACCGGTGCCGAACGCCTTGAAAGTGATGATGGTGAGGGTGTCCTGGATGCCCGGCAGCACCTGCACCTTCTCGTTCACGAAATGGCCGATGTCGGTGTCCTTGTCGACGTAGAACTTCACCAGCAGGTCGTATTGGCCGGCCGTGGAGTAGATCTCGGAGGCGATCTCGGCTTCGGCGAGCGCGTTGGCGACCACATAGGACTGGCCGAGCTTGCATTTGATCTGGACGAAGAAGGGAACCATCGCGGGCACTCCGAAAGCGTATTCTTCCGGCTAATAGGCCAAAACCGGCCGGATTTAGCAAGCGAACTTGCTGGGTTCGGCGCGAGCTTGCTAAGACGGATCATGGCTCGAAAACGCGGAAAATCGTCATGACGACCCCGGTCGCACTCACCATCGCCGGCTCCGATTCGAGCGGCGGCGCCGGCATCCAGGCGGACCTGAAGACCTTTGCCGCGCTCGGCGTCTACGGCGCCTCCGTGATCACGGCGCTGACGGCGCAGAACACGCGCGGCGTCACCGGCATCCACCCGGTGCCGGCCGCGTTCGTCGCCGGACAGATCGATGCGGTGTTCTCCGATCTCGACATCGGCGCGGTGAAGATCGGCATGGTGGCGCAGGTCGCCAGCATCGATGCCATCGCCGCCGCGCTGTCGCGCTGGGCGCCCCGGCACGTCGTGCTCGATCCCGTCATGGTCGCGACCTCCGGCGACCGCCTGCTGGCTGCGGAAGCCGTCGACGCCCTGCGCACCAGGCTGATACCGCTCGCCGCCGTGATCACGCCCAACCTGCCGGAGGCCGCGGCTCTGCTCGACGAGCCGGTCGCGGCAAGCGAGGCCGAGATCGAAAGCCAGGGGCGCCGCCTGCTGGCGCTCGGCTGCCGCGCCGTCCTGGTCAAGGGCGGGCATGGCGAGGGCGCGGAGAGCATCGACTATCTGGTCGGTGCGGACAGCACGATCGCGCTCGCCGCGCCGCGCATCGCCACCCGCAACACCCATGGCACCGGCTGCTCGCTGTCCTCGGCGATCGCTGCGGGACTGGCCAGGGGCGAGGATCTGGAAAACGCCGTGCGCAATGCCAAGGCCTGGATCAGCGCCGCGATCGGCGCCGCCGACCGCTTCAGCGTCGGCCACGGCCATGGGCCGATCCATCATTTCCACAGGTTCTACTGAGGCTGCCGCGCGCGGGAGCGCCGCGGCGGTGCACTTTGGGGGCACGCTAGCCCCACATCGTCATGGCCGGGCCTGTCCCGGCCATCCACGCTTGCCACGCAGCACGAAGAACGTGGATGCCCGGGACAAGCCAGGACAAGCCCGGGCATGACGATCACCTTCTGCGGCGCCGTGTCGCCTGATTGTCGCATGCGACTGATATTCGCGGGGAGGGCGAGGCGAAGTTTGATTCGTAGCTGAGGTGCCTCTAGGTTCAATCGGTCATCCCCCTGTCACGGGACATTGTTACAGGCTGGCGCATGGGAAGTTACGCTGTGAGTGACGAGAGCCCGGAGCGGCGCTTTCGCACCTTGTTCATCTCCGACGTCCATCTCGGAGCCCGCGGTTCTCAAGCCGATCTACTGCTCGACTTCCTGCGCTACCACGATGCCGACACGATCTATCTCGTCGGCGATATCGTCGATGGCTGGGCGCTGAAATCGAGCTGGCACTGGCCGCAGTCGCACAACGACCTCGTCCAGAAGCTGCTGCGCAAGGCGCGCAAGGGCGCCAAGATCATCTACATCCCCGGCAATCACGACGAGTTCCTGCGCAACTATTACGGCACGCATTTCGGCGGCATCGACGTCGTCGAGAACACGGTTCACACCGGCACCGACGGCAAGCGCTATCTCGTCATCCACGGCGACATCTTCGATCTCGTGGTGCAGAATGCGCGCTGGCTCGCCCATCTCGGCGACAAGGCCTACGACTTCGCGATCCAGATGAATCGCCTCGTCAACTTCTTCCGCCGCCTGTTCGGCGTGCCCTATTGGTCGTTGTCGCAATGGGCCAAGCAGAAGGTCAAGAACGCCGTCAACTATATCGGCGCGTTCGAGCAGGCGCTCGCCGCCGAGGCGCGGCGCCACGATGCCGACGGCGTGATCTGCGGCCACATCCACTACGCCGTGATCCGCGACGAGGCCGGCATCCGCTACATGAATTGCGGCGACTGGGTTGAGAGCTGCACCGCCCTGGTCGAGCATGACGACGGCCATTTCGAGATCATCACCTGGGCGGATCATCTGCAAAGGCCGGCGGCGGTCCCGCAGGTCGCGGCAAGAGCTGCATGACAAGGGCCGCCTGATGCGCATCCTGGTCGCGACCGACGCCTGGCACCCGCAAGTCAACGGTGTGGTTCGGACGCTGACCAAGCTCGCCGACGCCGCGAAAGGGCTTAGCGTTGAAGGTGTTGGCGTCGAATTCGCGTTCCTGACGCCGCAATCGTTCCGCACCTTCGCGATGCCGAGCTATCGCGACGTGCGGCTGGCAATGCCGCGCCCGGCCCGGATCGCAAGGTTGATCGAGGAAGCGCGTCCGGACAGCATCCACATCGCGACGGAAGGGCCGATCGGACTGATGGTCCGCCGCTATTGCCGCCAGCGCAAGCTGCCGTTCACGACCAGCTTCCACACCCGCTTCCCGGAATATGTCCGCGCCCGCGTGCCGGTGCCGGGCTCGCTGATCTGGCACGCGCTGCGCCGTTTCCATGCGCCCAGCCGTGCCGTGATGGCGGCAACCCCGGCGCTGGCCAGCGAGCTGACCGACCGCGGTTTCGACAATGTCGTGCTGTGGCCGCGCGGGGTCGATACCGGCCTGTTCCATCCCCGTGCCATCGATCTCTGCCTGCCGGCACCGGTGTTCCTGTCGGTGGGCCGGGTCGCGGTGGAGAAGAATCTCGAGGCTTTCCTCGACCTCGATCTGCCCGGCACCAAGGTCATCGTCGGTGACGGCCCGGCGCGGGCCTCGCTGGAGGAGGCCTATCCCGATGCGATCTTCCTCGGCGAGAAGCAGGGCGAGGCGCTGGCGGACATCTACGCGGCCGCCGACGTGTTCGTGTTCCCCAGCAAGACCGACACGTTCGGCCTCGTCCTCCTGGAAGCGCTCGCCAGCGGGCTGCCGGTGGCGGCCTTTCCGGTGAAAGGCCCCCGCGACGTGATCGGCGATGCGCCGGTGGGCGCGCTCGATCACGATCTGGGCAGTGCCTGCTTCGCCGCGCTCGACGTCTGTCGGCAGGACTGCGTCGCGTTCGCCGCCAACTACACCTGGGAAGCCTCGGCGCGGATCTTTATCGACAGCATCAGGGCGGTTGGCGCGGTGCTGCCCGGCGGGAACGTGACGGAACAGCCGCGCTTCGTCGCCTAAGGCCATCTCGATCGATCGAGAACGTTTTGGGAATCCTCGCGCGGAGGTGTCTTGCCGGGGCCTCGTCGGCCGCGATACCATTCCGCCATGACCGAACAGCTCCTCCCGGTCGGCCCCGCCGACATCGATGCCGCAGCGCGCGTGATCGCGCCTTACGCCATCCGCACCCCGCTGTTGTCCTTCCCTGTGCTCAACGAGCGTGTCGGCGCGAAGGTCTTCCTGAAGCCGGAGATGCTCCAGCGCACCGGCTCGTTCAAGTTCCGCGGCGCCTTCAACAAGGTGTTCTCGATCCCGCAGGACAAGCGCGCCGGTGGCGTGGTTGCGTTCTCCTCGGGCAACCATGCCCAGGGCGTGGCAGCCGCGGCAAAGATCCTCGACATGCAGGCCACCATCGTGATGCCGGCGGACGCGCCGCTGTCGAAGCGCGAGCGCACCAGATCCTACGGCGCCGAGGTCGTGCTCTACGATCGCGACAAGGACGATCGCGAGGCGATCTCGCGCGGCATTGCCGAGAAGCGCGGTGCGACGCTGGTGAAGCCCTATGACGATCCCTTCGTGATCGCAGGGCAGGGCACCGCCGGCCGCGAGATCGCCGAGGACATGGCGAGCCTCGGTCTCGCCCCTGATATCGTGGTGGCGCCGGCCTCAGGCGGCGGCCTGATCGCGGGCGTCGCGACCGCCGTGAAGGCGCGCTATCCGCAGGCCGAGATCGTGGTGGCCGAGCCGGAGGCATTCGACGATCACGGCATTTCGCTGACGGCCGGCCACCGCGAGCCGCATCCACCGGCGGGCCGCACCATCTGCGATGCGCTGATGGCCTTGATGCCCGGCGAGATGACCTTTGCGATCAACAGCAAGCTGCTCGCGCGCGGCGTCACGGCATCGGACAAGGAAGTCGGCGCGGCCGTCGCGTTTGCCTATCGCGAACTCAAGCTCGTGGTGGAGCCCGGCGGCGCGGTGGGCCTTGCCGCGCTGCTCGCGGGACGCCTCGATGTCGCCGGGAAGAACGTCGTCATCGTGCTCTCCGGCGGGAACGTCGACGCCGATCTGTTCGCCGAGCTGGTGGCCTAGCCGTCATCCGGGGCACGCGAAGCGAGAGCTACGATGCGCAATTGCGCATCTGAGAATCTATTTCTCCGCCGACTCTGCCGCCCGATGGATTCCGGGCCTGCGCCTTGCGGCGCATCCCGGAATGACGATGCTCAAGAGCTGACATGAAGAAGGGGCAGAGCATTGCGGCTCTGCCCCTTTGTCGCGTCTGCCTTCCGTACGATCAGCGCATGAAGCCGCCGCGACGGTTGCCGCCGCCGTTCATGTTCGGCGCCTGGTTCATCGATTGCCGGAAGTTGTCGTTGCTGTTGACCATGCGGTTCGGCATCGCATTGAACTGCGGACGATTGTTCAGGACCTGCACCTTGTTCACCGGGGCGCCGTTGGGCTTCACGAAGCCGGTGTTGCCGTTGGTGATGCGGATCGGGCGGTTCTGCGTCTGACCATTGACCGGCTTCGCGTCGATCTTCGATCCGCCCTTGCCGATCTTCACCGGCATGCTCACGACCTTGCCGGGAATGCGGTTGCCGGCGCCCGGCTTGGTGTTGGTCGCGGGCAGCGTCACGATCTTGCCGATGCCGCCAATGCTCTTGCTCGTGTTGCTCGGCGCGGGCAGGGTGACGATCTGGCCGCCATTGCCGAGCTTGCCGAGGACGCTGCCGTTGCCGTCGACCGGCTTCTGCACGACCGGCAGGTTGCCGCCCGTCTGCGACCCACCATGACCCTGCTGCATCAGCGGCACGTATTTGGGCTGGCCGAGATTGCCGATCTTGAGGGTCGGCACAATGGTCTGCGGCGCCAGGAACTTGGTCGCCTGCATCAGGGGAATCTGCTTCGGCTGCGCCTGCAGCTTCAGCGCGACCTGCGCATAGGGGCTGTTGCCGTAGCTGTCGTAGAAGCTCTTATAGGCAAGCGGCGAGTTCGCGAGCACCGCCTTGTGCCAGGCCTGCGAGATCAGGATGTTGTTGAGCAGCCAGCGGATATGGTCGCACAGCGGGTCGTGCGGATACATCCGGATGAACTCCTGATAGTACTCGGGACGGCCCTCGGACACGACGTAGTCATAGGCCTGGCGTGTCGAACGGCTCGGCAGGCTGGAGGCCATCTGCACGACAGGCGCCTTCACCGGCGCGCGGTTGGCGGCCACCGCGGTGTCGCCGAAGAAGGTGAAGTCACTCGTCAGCGAGGAGCTCTCCCACGGGATCTGCGCGCCGCTGGTGGTCTGGTTGACCTGCAGGCGCACGCGCTTGAACAGCTGCTCGATCGGCACATTGGGCTCGCGCGCGACGTTCAGGAACGCCTGCGTATAGGGGCTGTGACCGCCCGTGCCGTCGAGCGCCTCGGCGCCCGGCGCAGTCGAGTAGCCGACGATCGATCCGTTCGGCGCATCGACGATCGCAAGGCCGCGGCCGGCATCGTTGACCTCGGGGAACGGGTTGTTGCGGCAGGCATCGAGAATGACGATGCGCATGCGGCTCGGGATCGTCTCCAGCGTCGACATCACGTCGACGAGGCGCACCGAATTGTTGAGGAGCTCGGTCGGGCTGGAGACCTTGGCGTCGACGGGAACGAGATAGTTCTCGCCGGCGAGCTGCACGCCGTGACCGGCGTAATAGATCATCGCCACCGTGTTGGGACCGCGCGAGGCGACCTTGGCGGAAAAGTCCTGGACGACGCGGAGCATGTCGTTCTGGGTCAAATCGGTCGCTGCGACGACCTCGAAGCCGGCGGAGTTCAGGAACTGCGCCATCGACTGCGCGTCGTCGTCGGGGTTCGCAAGCTGCGGCGCGTTCTGGTAGTTCGCATTGCCGATCACCAGCGCCACCCGCTGCTCGGGGCCTTGCAGGGCGGTGGGGGCCGGCGCGACCGGAGCGACTTGCGCGGAAACCGGCCCGCAGGCAAAGCCGAACAGGCTTCCCAGCAGGCTCGCCGTCATCAGGAAAGGCTTTAAGCGGAACATGGCGTGCTCCTTTGGCACTCATCTCGATGCGAGATTGGTTGCGAGCAAGCTTGGCCGCGTTCGAGCCTGTGGTCCGTGATTCCTATCATCAGGGCCGCGTACGTGATCTGAATCACGCTTGGAACCTGCTATGGTTAGCGATCGATTGGGAGGATAGTCCGCCACATGCTGAAATCGATCGATCCGATCCTGACGCCCGACCTTCTCTGGCTGCTCGCCTCCATGGGCCATGGCGACGACCTCGTATTCGTCGATGCCAATCACCCGGCCACCCGTATCGCGCAAAGCACGACGTCGCAGCGCCTGATCCAGCTGCCGGGCATGAGCATGGAGGTCGCCATCCGAGCCATCATGTCGGTCTATCCGCTCGACGATTTCGATCCCGATCCGGTGCGCGTGATGATGCCGGTCGACGATCCCGACCGCGTGCCCGAGGTGCAGCATGCGGTGCTGGCGGAGATCGCGCGCGCCACCGGCCGCCCCGTCATTCCCGGCAAGCTGTCACGGGCGGATTTCTATCGTGCGGCGGCGGCAGGCTTTGGTGTCGTGCAGGTCGGCGACAGCAGAGGCTATGGCTGCTTCCTGCTCCGCAAGGGCGTGATCAGCTAGCGGAGCCGCGTTCGATCGAGGCACCGCTTGCTGCAAGGCGAGTGCGATCGTCTTGTGCGACGATCGTGCGCATGGCTCCATTCATCCAGCACTCGAATTTGAATGGCCTTCCAGCAGGCGAGCGTCTATCGTCGATTCATGTCGCGCCTCATGTGTCTATTCGTTGCCATCATCCTGTGTCTGCTGCCGGCTGTTGCGCCCGCTGAGGCCGCGCAAAAGCGTCCCAAGCCGGTCTGGAAGGGTTACGGCTTCCTGCCGGGCTATCGGCAGCCGCTGAGCAACAGCATTCCGCTCTACAAGCAGAAGGACGCGATGCGGCGCCTTGCGCGCAACGACCGGCGCCATTGGTACATCGACCCGGTTCCGCAATATTACCGCTGGGATGGCGAGTGGCACTATTTCGGCCGGCCAGGCTTCAACGGCGGCCGCTACAATGGCGGCAGCTTCGGTCCGTGCTGGACGCGAACACCGATCGGGCCGATCTGGAATTGCGGGTAAGCGGCCGCTGATCGCGCGGCGTTAGGGAAAGCTGCGGACGATCTCGATCAGGCCGACGATTGCGGCATTGAACGCGTCGAGGTCCTCGGCCGGAATCCAGTACTCCAGATGCGATCGTCCGCCGGCTTCCTGCACATCGTATTTCTCGATGAAGCTGCGCTTGACTGCGAAACGGGTCACGAAGCCCGATCCGCTCGCCGGGACATTCCAGTCACGCGCGATCTTGATGGCGTATTCCTCGGTCAGCACCGGATAGAAGATCGGCTGGTCAGGCAGGCGCGGCGGGAACGCGCGCATGCCGGATTGCTGGATCAGCTGGAGCTCTTTGGGACCGATGGGGCGCCAGAGGATGAGGGTGTCTTCGGTGGAGGGCATGGTGTGAGGACCAGCGTCTGATGGGCTTACATACACTGATGCGTTTCTCCGTTCCATCACCGTCACCCTGAGGTGCGCTGAGCAAGCCTCGAAGGGCGACGGCCCGGTTGCATCGGGGCCGTCTATCCTTCGAGGCTCGCCGCACGATGCTGCGCATCGTACGCCTCGCACCTCAGGATGACGGCGACAGAGCGACGCTCGCTGCCTCAGCGCGTCATTGCGAGCGCAGCGCGGAGAGAGCGCGCGCCTCAATGCTCGCCTCGTGCCCCGGACGCAGCGCAGCGCTTCCCCGGCGATGCAAAGCATCGTCCGGTTCAACTGCTGAGCCGGGGCCCATGTGCAGCAGAACTCGTGGCGTCTGGGTCCCGGATCTGCGCTTCGCTTGTCCGGGCCACGAGAGTGAACGGCGCGGAAGAAACTTGCCCCCTTACGAGAAGAACGCGATCTTCTCGGCCTGGGTCATGCGGCGGATCGGGGCGAGTGGGTCGTTGGCCGGCGCGCGGGGCTTTTGCAGGATGCCGCTGGCGAGGATGGTGGCGCCGAGCGAGGGCTCGGGTGAGGACGTGGACAGGGGCGAGGGCATCGGCAGCGTCGCGGTCGACGCTGCGGCGAACGTTGCCGTGGCTGCCATGGCCGGGGCCTGCTGCTCCATCACCTCGGCGGCGGCTTCGGCAATCGCGTCGGTGAGGCGCGCGAGTGAGTCCATCGCGATCGGTGCGTCCGCGGCGGGCTCTTCCGCGACGACAGGCTCAGAAGCGATCGGCTCCGGAAGCTCGGCGGCAACGGGCGCTGCGACGTCCGAGGCCATCGGTTCCGGCATCGGCGCGGCCAGCTCGACCGGTTCGACGATCTCGTCGAACTCCGGATCGGGCGCGGCCATCTCCAGCGCGATGGCCTCGAGGATGGCTTCGTCCTCGGCTTCCGCGGCGGCATCGGGCGGGAACGCATCGGCAGCCTCCGCGAAGGCGGCTGGTTCGGCGATCGGCTCATCGACAGCGACGTCCTCAACTGCGGCCTGGTCGGGCGCGATGTCGCTTTCGGCAACCGTCTCCGGCACGGCGGCAGCGTCGACAGCCTGCTCGGCCGTGGCGAGCGCTTCGGTGGTGCCGGCCTTCTCAGCGGCTGCTTCGGGCTCGGGAGTTGCTGCGATGTCCTGCGGCGTTTCCGTAAAAGCCACGGGGGCTTCGCTGGCCGTCTCGGCGGGCGCGGCGGCCGGCGCTGGCGTAGCGTCGGCGGACGGCGCGGCCTGCGGCGTTGCGCCGCCGTCAAGCTGCTCGACACGATCCCTCAGCAGATCGAAGGCGGCTTTGAGCTCGACGCGGGGGTCGATGGTCGAAATCTGTCCGCAGGCGGCCTCGATCGAGGCGAGCTGCGAATCAATGAGGTCGCAGATTCGCCCGTCGGCGCCGATCTCGCGCCAGCGCCAGGAGATCTCCTTGATGATGCGCACCCCGCGCGGGATCGGCGCGAGGCTGGCCTCGATCGCCGCGGGATCGAACGCCGCGATCGCGATCGTCTCGGCCTCGCGGATGGCGCGGCGGATCTCGACCAACGCCTCGGGCAGGCGGTCCTCGACGACGGGTTGCCGCTGTGCCGCAAGGGTTTCTTCGATCCTTGCGACCGCATCCAGCACCATGCTCGTGTCGGCATTGCGGTTGCGCCTGGCGTATTCGCCGAGAAACCAGCGGCCGCGCGCGGTCTCCATGAAGGCTTCGCGGATCGCGTCGTAATCCTGCTCGTTCGGCTCGGCCGCGCGGGCAGACATGGGCGAGAGGGCGAATGCTTCGTTGGCCATGACAATCTCGTCGCGCAAATCAGTGCGCGTTACTGTAACGATCACCACGATATCGACCGAATCGCAATTGGTTTGATGCAGTCCGAATCACAAATCCCCATCGCGGCAGCGACGAAGCGGCGATTCGCCGTGAGCCTCGCCGTGTTCTATTCGGCCTTCTTTGCGGTTCTGGGCACGCATGTGCCGTTCTTCCCGGTCTGGCTGAAGGCGATCGGCATCGACGCGGCCTGGATCGGCATCATCGCCGCGCTGCCGGCGATCACGCGCTTCACCACGCTGCCGCAAGTGACCGCGTTTGCCGAAAAGCGACAGGCCATTCGCGCCGCCATCATGGTGTCGGCGCTGGCCACCGCGATCGGATTTGCGGCCGTCGGCCTGCAGCAGCAGCCGCTGGCGCTGTTCCTGATCTACGCGCTGACCTGCATGATGTGGACGCCGACGATGCCGCTGACCGATGCCTATGCGTTGCGCGGCGTTGCCCGCTACGGGCTCGACTATGGACCCCTGCGGCTGTGGGGCTCGGCGGCGTTCGCGGCCGGTTCGCTCGCCTGCGGCTATCTCGTCGACGTCATTGCGCCGCGCGACCTGATCTGGGTCATCGTGGCCTGGGCCGTCGTCGCGGTTCTCGCGAGCCTGCTGCTGCAGCCGCTCGACGATCCCGGGCGGAGGACGCCGGAGCGGCATGCCGGCAAGCCGCTGCTGCGCGATGCAGCCTTCTGGGCCGTGATCGCATCGGCGGCGCTGATCCAGAGCAGTCACATCGCTTTTTACACGTTCTCGGCCATCGACTGGCAGCTCCAAGGCCTCAGCGGGCTGACCATCGCGGTGCTGTGGACGCTGGGCATCATGGCCGAGATCGTCGTGTTCGCGCTGTCGCCGCGCTTCTCGCTGCAGCCGTCCACGCTGATGGTCATCGGCGGCCTGATCGCCGTGCTGCGCTGGATCGTCACCGCGAGCGAGCCGCCGCTCGTGCTGCTCGCGATCGCCCAGCTCGGCCACGGCTTCAGCTTCGGGCTGACCATCCTCGGCACCATGAACCTCCTGGTGCAGCGCGTACCTTCGCATCAGATCGCGCGCGGGCAGGGCTATTACGCCGCCTGCAACGGGCTCCTGGGCGCGGCGACTTCGATTGCGTCAGGCGCGCTCTATGCCCGCATCGGTGATGGTGTCTATTACGTCATGGCCGCGATGGCCGCTGCCGGAGCCATGCTGATCTGGTCGGCGCGGCATCGCGTTACGGCTTATCCCCAGAGCGAGGCGTCCGGCGGATAGACCAGGCTGCCGTCATAACGCAGCCCATGATCGCGGTCGCGCGCGAGCAGCAGCGGTCCGTCGAGATCGACGAAGCGCGCCTGCGGGGTGATCAGCATGGCGGGGGCCATCGACAGCGAGGTCGCGACCATGCAGCCGATCATGATCTCGAAGCCGAGCGCCTGCGCGGCATCGGCCATGGCAAGCGCCTCGGTGAGGCCGCCGGTCTTGTCGAGCTTGATGTTCACGGCATCGTAGCGCTCGCGCAGGGGCGCGAGCGAGGCGCGGTCATGCACGCTCTCGTCGGCGCAGACCGCGAGCGGCCGCCTGATCCGCGCCAGCGCCTCGTCCTTGCCTGCCGGCAACGGCTGCTCCACCAGGGTGACGCCGGCTGCGGCGCAGGCGGCTAGGTTCGCTTCCAGATTGGCTTCGGTCCATGCCTCGTTGGCGTCGACGATCAGCTCCGATTCGGGGGCGGCCTTGCGCACCGCTGCGATCCGCTCCGGATCGCCGTCGCCGCCGAGCTTGATCTTGAGCAGCGGCCGGTGCGCCGCCTTGGCGGTCGCTGCGGCCATGGCTTCGGGGGCCGCTAACGAGATCGTGTAGGCGGTGGTGCGCTCTCCGGGCGTCGGGCGGTTCAGCAGGTTCCAGGCACGCAGGCCTGCCGCCTTGGCATCGAGGTCAATCAGGGCGCAATCCAGGGCGTTGCGGGCCGCACCGGGGGGCATGTCGGCCTGGAGAGCCTGCCGGGTGAGCCCGCCCGCGATGGCCTGCTGCATGGCCTGGATAGCGGCCAGCGTCGCCTCGGGCGTCTCGCCGTAGCGGGCATAGGGCACGCACTCGCCGCGGCCGGTCAGGCCGTCCCGGCCGATCTCCGCCACGACCGTGACGGCCTCGGTCTTGGCCCCCCGGCTGATCGTGAAGCTGCCCGCGATCGGGAAGCGCTCGATTCGCGCCGCCAAGGTTGCAAATTTCATGGAAGTCATTTTGAACTCTGGCGAAATCTGAACCTGCTAGTTACCTGTAGGAACTAACATTAACCACTTGGGGATACCTTCTCTGGGTAAGGGCGCGTGCGCAACAATCTGATTTTCTCCGCCCCGGTACGGGAGCGGATATCTTGAGCAGCGATCCGAAGCTCGAACGGATTGCAAAGGGCAACGCGCTGGCACTTTGCGCTACCGGGACCTGGACCGCGAGCTTCGCGCCGGTCCTGGAACGGATGGTGGCCGACGCCGAGAAGCTCGCAGGCACCCCGCAAAACATCTTTATCGACGTCTCCGAGGTCGCCAAGCTCGATACTTTCGGCGCCTGGCTGATCGAGCGGCTGCGCCGCAGCCTGACCCAGGGCCCTGTCGAGGCGCAGATCGCGGGCCTCTCCGCCAATTATTCCAGCCTCGTGGACGAGGTGCGGCGGGTGCGGGCGACCCAGGAGGTCGACAGCAGCACGATCACCATCTCCGGCATGCTGGAGCAGATCGGCCGGACCGTGGCCGGTGTAGCCGGGACCGTGACAGGCCTCGTCGACATGCTCGGCGCGGTGCTCGCGGCGGGGATTCGCGTCTTGATCCACCCGCGCTCGTTCCGCCTGACCTCCACCGTGCACCACATGGAGCAGGTCTGCTGGCGCGCGGTGCCGATCATCGTGCTGATCACCTTTCTGATCGGCTGCATCATCGCCCAACAAGGCATCTTCCATTTCCGCCGCTTCGGCGCCGACATCTTCGTGGTCGACATGCTGGGCGTCCTGGTGCTGCGCGAGATCGGCGTGCTGCTGGTCGCGATCATGGTCGCGGGCCGCTCCGGCAGCGCCTATACCGCCGAGCTCGGCTCGATGAAGATGCGCGAGGAGATCGACGCGCTGCGCACCATGGGCTTCGATCCGATCGAGGTCCTGGTGCTGCCGCGCATGCTGGCGCTGGTGCTGGCGCTGCCGATCCTCGCTTTCCTCGGCGCGATGGCTGCGCTTTACGGCGGCGGTCTGGTTGCCTGGCTCTATGGCGGGGTCGAACCCGAAGCCTTCCTGCTGCGCTTGCGCGACGCCATCTCGATCGATCATTTCATCGTCGGCATGGTGAAGGCGCCGGTGATGGCCGCGGTGATCGGCATCGTCGCCTGCGTCGAAGGGCTCGCCGTGCAGGGCAGCGCGGAATCGCTCGGTCAGCACACCACGGCGTCGGTGGTGAAGGGCATCTTCTTCGTCATCGTCATGGACGGCGTGTTCGCCATCTTCTTCGCCTCGATCGGGATGTGACGATGGCAAAAGAAGCTCAAAGCGAGATTCAGGACCCCATCATCCGCGTCCGCGACATCACCGTGCAGTTCGGCACGACGCGCGTGCTCGACGGGCTCAATCTCGACGTCAAGCGCGGCGAGATTTTGGGATTTGTCGGCCCATCGGGTGCGGGCAAATCCGCGTTGACGCGCACGATCATCGGTCTGGTGCCGAAAATTGCCGGCTCGATCGAGGTGTTCGGCGTCGACCTCGATTCCTCCAGCACGTCGCAGCGGCGTAACGTCGAGCGGCGCTGGGGCGTGCTGTTCCAGCAGGGCGCGCTGTTTTCTTCGCTCACCGTCGGGCAGAACATCCAGTTTCCGATGCGCGAATATTTGCGCGTCTCGCAGCGGCTGATGGACGAGATCACCATGGCCAAGCTCACCATGGTCGGGCTCAAGCCCGAAGTCGCCGAGCGTTTCCCGTCCGAGCTCTCCGGCGGCATGATCAAGCGCGTGGCGCTGGCACGCGCGCTGTCGCTCGATCCGGACCTCGTCTTCCTGGACGAGCCGACCTCGGGCCTCGACCCCATCGGCGCCGGCGACTTCGACGAGCTGGTCAGGACCCTCCAGCGCACTTTGGGGCTGACCGTTTTCATGGTAACCCACGATCTCGACAGCCTTTACACCGCATGTGACCGCATCGCCGTTTTAGGGAACGGTAAGATCATTGCGGCAGGGTCGATCGCCGACATGCAGGCCTCGCAGCATCCCTGGCTGAGGCAGTACTTTCATGGCAAGCGCGCCCGCGCGGTCATGGGATGAGTAGCTGGGTTGAATAGCTGGGTCGAGTAGCCGGAGCACCTGATGGAAACGCGGGCGAATTACGTATTGATCGGCTCGTTCACGCTGGCGGTGATCGCCGCGGCGATCGGCTTCGTGCTGTGGTTCCAGTCGCTGCACACCACCAAGCAGCGCAGCCCTCTTCGCGTCGTGTTCGAGGGGCCGGCGGCGGGCCTGCGTAACGGAGGCAGCGTCAACTTCAACGGTATCAGAGTGGGCGAGGTGGTCTCCGTGAAGCTGGACAACCCGCGGCGGGTTGTCGCACTCGCCATGATCGAGAACAACGCGCCGATCCGCAAGGACACCTTGGTCGGCCTCGAATTCCAGGGCCTCACGGGTGTCGCCGCGATCTCGCTCAAGGGCGGTGACGAGGCCGCGGCCCCACCGCCGCTCGACCAGGACGGCATCCCGACGCTCACCGCCGATCCCAACAAGCTCCAGGACGTCACCGAGGCGATCCGCGCCACGCTGCAGAACGTCAACAAGATCGTCGCCGACAATCAGGAATCGGTGAAGAACTCGCTGAAGAACCTCGAGACCTTCACCAACTCGCTGGCGCGCAATTCCGAGAAGATCGACGCCGTGATGGCCAAGGTCGACGGCGTCATGCTCAAGGCCGACAGTCTCATGCTCGGCCTCAACACGCTCGCCGGCGGCAAGGACGGCGGCGAACTGTTCCAGGCGGTGAAGTCGATCCGCGAGCTCGCCGAGGATTTCGACAAGCGCTCCGGCGCGCTGATGGCCGACGGCCGCCGCACCCTCGGCGACATCAGCCGCGCCGTGAACAATTTCGACCGCAACCCGACCCGCGTGCTGTTCGGCGCGAGCAATTCATCGCAGCCCGCCCCGCCACCCGAGCCGCTGAAGCCGGTGCCGAGGCGGTAAGAGACGAGTGAGATCGGACGAGAGGAGAGGCGCACGCTCTCTCCACCGTCATTGCGAGCGAAGCGAAGCAATCCAGGTTGTCTCCGCAGAGGCAGACTGGATTGCTTCGTCGCAAGAACTCCTCGCAATGACGGTTTGGAGAGTGTGCTCGCGCTCCGCGTGAGAGTGTCCCAAACAAAAAACGGAGGCCTCACGGCCTCCGTTTTCATTCGCTATTCGCGATTCGCGAGCTTCCGCTCACCCCAGCCGGCCCGCCGCGTGCGCGAGCAGCGTGTACACCAGCCCCGTCTCCGAGGTCAGGTGGCCGCGCAGCTCCTGCGGGCCGCGGCCGTCGCGGGCGACTTCGTCGAGCAGGCGCTCGAACTCGGCGACGTAGCGGTCGACCGTGCCCTTGAAGTTGCGGTCGGCGCGGTACTTGCGGGCGACCTCGTCGAACGCCTTCTGGCCGGCGGGCGTGTAGAGGCGCTTGGTGAAGGCCCTGTTCTCGCCGCGCTGGTAGCGGTCCCACATTTCGGCGGCGAGGTTTCGGTCCATCAGCCGGCCGATGTCGAGCGACAGCGATTCCAGCGGATTGCCGCCACCCTGCGGGGCCTGCGGCAGCGGCGCGGGTGCCGCGCGGCCGCGGGCGGGCTCACGGCCGGTCGGAGCGCCCTGGTTGGCGTCCGTGCGGCTCAGCAGGTCCGACAGCCAGCCGTCGCGGCCCTGGTCGGTGCTGGAAGGTGCAACCGGCGGCGCTTCGGTGCGGCGCGAGGGAGCCGGCATGCCGAGGTCCGGCGGCGGCAGCGTCGAGGCGCTGCCGGTGTCGCGCATGCGCGTCTCGGCAGCTCGGCCGCCGACGGCCGCCATCATCGGCTCTTCCTGACGCTGGACGGCGACAGAAGCGCGGCCCGCGGTGGTGACGTCGAGGCCGCGGCCATGCTGGGCCACGATGCGGTTGAGCTCGGCGAGGGCCTCGATCTGGTCGACGATCACCTTGCGCATCTGCGCGGTGCTCTCGGCAGCCTCCTGCGGCATCTCGAGCACGCCGCGGCGCAGCTCGTTGCGGGTGGCTTCGAGCTCGTTGTGCATCTCGAAGGCCATCTGCTTCATGCTGGAGACGAGGTTGGTGAACTTCTCGGTCGACTGCTTGAACATCGCATCCGCCTCGTCCGTGGTCTGGCGGTAGATGTCGTGCATCGCCTCGATGGTCTGGCGGTGCTCCTCCTCGGAGGCCGCGCGCACCGCCTCGAACTGGCGGGTGATCGCGGCCGAGCCTGCGCCGGCGGTCTCGGCGACCACGCGGGCGATGTCGCGAGCGCGCTCTTCGGCGGCCGCAAGGGATTCATCGAGCAGTCCGGTGAAGCGCGACAGCCGCTGGTCGAGATCGGCAGTGCGCAGGTCGATGGTGGTGACGAGCGATTCCAGCGCCTGCTTGCGTTCGGCGAGCGAGGCGGTGGTGTTCTTGTTGCTCTGCTCGACCACCTGCGCGGCCTCGACCAGCGCCTGGCCGTGCTTGTCGAACTGGATCGACAGCTCGCCGAGATCCTGCAGCGCCTTCGTGGTCTTGCTATTGAAGACGTTGAGCTGCTCTTCCAGGTTCTGCGTCGCCGCGCCATTGCGCGAGGTGACGTCGTTCATCGCCGAGACGAAGTCGGCGACGCGCGTCACCAGCGCCCGCTCGAGCGAGTTGAGGTTGTCGTGCGCACCGGTCAGCACCTCCTGGAGCAGGATGTTGCCTTCGCGCAGACGCTCGAACAGGGCCACCGTGTCGGTGCGCAGGATCTTGCTGGTCTCCTGCATCTCGGTGACGGCCGCGATCGAGACCTGGCGCGACTGGTCGATCGCGGAACGCGAGGCCTGCTCGAGGTCCTTGAGCGACTTGCCGACCGCGCTGGTGGCGATCTCGCTCGCTGCGTTGATGGTGCGGGCGACTTCCGAGCCGTTGCCCATCATGGTCTGCGAGAAGGCCTGGCCGCGCGTCTCGATCGACTTCAGCGCATCGGAGGTGACGCGGTCGATGTCGAGCGTGAGCTGGCTGGTCTTGGAGCCGATCGCGTCGACAAGCGCGCCGCGCTTGGCGTCGATCATGTTCGACAGGCGGTCGGCCTGCTGCTGCACATAGGTGACGATCTCGTCGGTCTTGCCGGTCATGGCCTGGCCGAAGCTGCTGCTGGCGGCGAGCACCGAGCGCTCGACGTCGGCCGAGCTCGACTTGACCCGCGAGCTCGCCTCGTTGGAGGCCGAGATGAGCGCGTTCTGGGCGTTGAGCGCGCTGGTCTGGATGTCGTTGGTCGCGTTGGCGGCCGCCGCGCTCAGCGTGCGCTCGATCTCGGTCGAGATCGTGCGGATCTGGCTCGCGGCGTCGGCCGAGGTCGAGGTCAGCGAGATCTGCGCCTCACGCGCGCTGCTGAGGATGGTCGAGGCGGTGTCGGCGCCGACCGCGGTCAGCGTGCGCTCGATGTCCGTCGTCAGCGACTTGATCTGGCTCGCCGCATCGCTCGAGGCGGAGATCAGCGAGCCCTGGGCCTCGCGAACGCCGCTGGTGAGCGCCTCGATGGTGGCGCCGCCGGCGGTCGCCAGCGCGCGCTGCATCTCGGCCGCGAGCGAACGGACCTGGCTGGTTTGTTCTGCGGAGACAGCAAGAAGAGTGCTCTGGGCGTCACGGGCGCTGGTGGTGATCGTCTCGGCGGTCGACTGGCCGACCTGCGAGAGCGAACGATGCATTTCGGCCGCGAGCGACTTGACCTGGCTCGCCGCATCCGAGGATGCCGTGACCAGCGTGCTCTGGGCCTCGCGGGCGCCGCTCATGATGGTCTCGGCGGTGGAGGTGCCCGCCATCGTCAGCGAGCGCTGCACGTCCGAGGACAGCGCCTTGATCTGGTTGGCGGTCTCGGTCGAAGCCGCGACCAGCGCGCTCTGCGCATCGCGGGCGCCGGCGGTGATCGATTCCGCCGTGGTGGTGCCGGCCATGGTGAGCGAACGCTGCACGTCGGCGGTGAGAGTCTTGACCTGGTTGGCCGCGTCCGAGGAAGCGGTGACGAGGGTGGTCTGCACCTCGCGGGCGCCGGCCAGGATCGAGGCTGCGGTGGCAGCGCCTGCTGCCGACAGCGTGCGTTCGACGTCGGTCGCGAGCCCCTTGATCTGGTTGGAGGCATCGCCCGATGCCGCGACCAGCGTCGACTGCGCTTCGCGGGCGCTGGTCAGGATCGAGTTCGCCGCACCGGTGCCGACCGCGGTCAGCGCCTGCTCGACCTCGGCCGAGGTCATCCTGAGCTGGGCATTGACGTCGGAGGAGACCGTCAGCAGCGACTGCTGAGCGGTGCGCGCGCCGGTCTGGATCGTCTCGCTGGTGTTGACGACGAGGTTGGTGAGCGAGCGTTCGGCGTCCTCGACATGCGAGCGGATCGCGGTCGAGATCATCTCGGCGCGGGACATCATGTCCTCGCTGGCCTGGCGTCCGCTGCTCTCGATGCGGCCGGCGACGGCCTCGACGCGGGAGCCGAGCAGGTCCTCGAACTGCGCCACGCGCACGTCGATGTCGCTGGCGACCGAGCCGACCTTGGTCTCGATGGCCTGATGGATCTCCTGGAAGCGCGCCGTGACCGTGTCGGTCAGATGCGTGCTGCGTCCGTCGATGATCTCGGTGACGCCGGTGATACGGCGGTCGACCGCCTCGATCGCCTGCGCGGTGCCGTCCGTGAGCGTCGAGCTCAGCAGCGTCAGGCGCGTGTCGATCGACTGCACCGCCTGCGAGGCGCCGTTGGTCACGGCGGTGGTCAGGTAGGTGAGGCGGGAATCGATGGATTCGAGCGCCTGCGTCGCGCCGCCGGTGAGCGTCGTCGTGAGATGCGTCAGCCGCGTGTCGATCGACTGGATGGTCTGGGATGCGCCGTCGGTCAGCGAGGTCGTGAGGTAGGTGAGGCGGCTGTCGATCGACTGGATCGCCTGCGCGGCACCGTCGGTCAGCGACGTCGCCAGCGTGTTGATGCGTCCGTCGATGGTTTCGGTCATGGACTTCGCGCGGCTGTCGAACGACTGTTCGAGCGCGGCGACCCGGCCCACGAGCTGCTCGTCGAAGGTCCTGATGTGGCCCTCGATCGTGCCGTCGAGGCTGGCGATCTTGCCGTTCAGCGAGGTGTCGAGATTGCTGACGCGTTCGCCGACCGTGGTCTCGAATTGCACGAGGCGCTGGTCGAGCACCGCCGTGATCTCGCCGCCGTTCGCCGTGAAGCGGGTATCGAAATTGTCGACATAGGTCTTCAGCGTCTCGGCGATGTCCTGCGTGCGCTGGCCCATGCGCTCGACGATCTCGCCGCCGAAGGTCTTCACGGTGCGGTCGAACTCGGAGATGTGGCGCGTGATCAGCGCGCCCAGCGTGCCGGAGTCGCGGGCGAACTTCTCGACCAGCTCGGTGCCCTGGTTCCTCACCAGCTCGTCGAAGGCGCTCATCTGCAGCGACAGCGAATCGTGCGCGGTCTCGGTCTGGCTGACGACCTTGGCGACCAGGGTGTTGACGGTGGCGTCGAGCGCCTCGCTCGCCTTGTCGCCGCTCGTCATGATGTGGCCGGCGAGGCGGTTGCCGGCGTCGTCGATCTTGGCAGAGATGTCGTTGGAGCGCAGCTCGAGCTCGAGCAGCAGCGAGTCCGACGAATTCTTCAGGGAATCGTGCACCTGCTCGGTGCGCTCGGAGATGCCGTCGACGATCGCGGCGGAACGCTGCTCGAACTCGCCGGTGATGCGGTCGATGCGTTCGTTCAACATCTCGTGGACGCGGTCGGCGAGATCGACGAACTCGTCGTGGACGTGGCCGGTCTTGAAGTTGAGGCTGGTGGTCAGCCGCTCGCTGGCGTCGAGCACGGCGCGCGTGGTCTCGTTGCTGGCTTCCTCGAGGCGGTCGAGCAGGTCGCCGCCGCGCTCGCCGAGCGCCAGGATCATGTTGTCGCCGGCATTGCTCAAGGCACTGGTGATGTGGGCGCCGCGCTCTTCGAGCGCGCCGGTGATGGACTTGGCAACCTCGTCGACGCGGGAGGCGATCGCATCGGAGATCAGCGCGATGTCGTGGCGCAGATCGATCTGCACGCCGGAGATGGCGCTGCGGACCTGCTCGGCCTGGCCGACCAGATTGTCGCGCTGATGCGCGATGTCCTGGAGCAGGGCGCGGATGCGCACCTCGTTGTCGCTATAGGCGCGCTCCAGCGCGGCGACCTCGTTGGCGACCAGCGTCTCGAGCTCGCCGGCGCGCGCAATCGCGCGCTCGATGCCGTCGCCCATCGCCGCGACCTCGCGGCGGATGGCCTGGCCGACCGTGACCATGGAATCGGAGGCCGAGCCTTCGGGCTCGGAGAAGCGGATCGCGACCTGCGCCATCGCCTGCGCGATCATGCGCATTTCCTGACCGCGCCAGACGAGGCTGGCGAGGAAGTAGAACAGCATGATCGGCGCGAAGACCATCGCGATCAGGCCTGCGATGACGAGAACGCCACCGCTCTGGCCCAGGGCGGCCTGGATCGAGGGCAGGAAGCCGACGGTCAGCGCGGCGCAGGCGGCGAGCCAGACGGCGGCGAAGATGGTGGCGAAGGTATAGACGCTGCGGGCAGGGCGGCCCTTCTGAAGCGCCTGGAGCAGCTGGCCGATGGTCTCGCGGTCGTCATTCGCGGCGCGGCGCGATGAGAGCGGCTCCTCGACCGTATCGAACACGGTCGCCCGCTCATTGGCGGCCGGTCGCGGCTCGAAGCTCGGCTCATCGAAGATCGGGGGCGCGGGCGGCACCGGGGGCGCCGCTTCGTTGCGCGCGGTGGCGTTGCGGCTGGTATCGGCAGCCGTGTCACTGATGTTCAGGGCTTCCTGGATCGCAGAAAGCGCAACTTCTGTGGGGTCTTTGACCTTTTTCGGAGTGTTCGCCATGTTCAGTCCGAGCCCTCGTTACTTGTACGCGTCCCCCCCGCGAGCCCTGCGCTCGGCGCAAGCCCACAGACCGGATCATGCCGCTTGCGCGGATCTCCGAGCCGTCCCCACCCGGACGGCTTGTCCGCCAATTTCCGCAACATCCTATTGGCAGAGCGTCGCGAATGAAATGCCCGCGATTAAGACAATCTTAATCATCGTTAACAGGATCGCGTTCTAACGCCTTAGCAATAAATGCAATTCTCCACCGAACTCGTCAGATTGCGGCAACTTTCCGTCAACAAGCGGGCGGATCTGCGTCAAACGGCTCGAACATTTCGTTAACCATTTTCGTGCTTGGCTGAGGGGAACCTGACCGCCGGACCGGCGGCCGCCGCGCGATGCAGGGGCCTGCGCCATGACGCCTGAACTGCAACGGATGGACTGGATGCCTTCGCCCCCGCTTGCACCAATCGACAGTCCGCTCGACCTCGATCACCTCTCCCGGATGACGCTCAGCGACATTGCACTGGAGCGAGAAGTGCTGGCGATGTTCGCCGAGCAGGCGGGCCGCCTGCTCGCGGCGATGGCTGCGAGTCCGGCCGATGCCGGCGCGCTCGCGCACAAGCTCAAAGGTTCGGCGCGCGGGATAGGCGCCTTTGCGGTGGCCGATGCCGCAGCCAGCCTGGAGTGTGCGATCCGGACCGGCCATGGCCGGTCCCACGCCTTCGCCGCTCTGAAAGAGGCGGTGAGCGAGGCCCGCGCCGCCATCGAGGCGATCCTGAAGCCGTAAGCCGATACGGTCGGAGACGGGCCCCTAGTCTTTTGTTTTGACGCGTTTTCTTCCCGCAAAGCGGGATTCATTCTTCGCATCAAAACGCTATGGCGCCGGGCTAACCGACCCGTTATAGGACAGCCCGGACCTCCTTCATTCCCAGCACCGCGGCAGTACGAGCACACATGGCCAAGATTCACTTTGTCGACCACAAGGGCGAAACCCGCACGGTAGAAATCGAGAACGGTGCAACCGTGATGGAAGCCGCGATCCGCAACAGCATTCCCGGTATCGAGGCCGAATGCGGCGGGGCCTGCGCCTGCGCGACCTGCCATGTCTATGTCGACGAAGCCTGGCGCGAGAAGGTCGGCAGCCCGACGCCGATGGAAGAGGACATGCTCGACTTCGGCTTCGACGTGCGCCCGAATTCGCGCCTGTCCTGCCAGATCAAGGTTTCCGACGAGCTCGACGGTCTCGTGGTGGCAACGCCGGAACGTCAGGCCTGATCGTCCCTCGCTATATCAACTGCGCGGTGCCGCGACCTCGATGCCGCGCTTGTGCCAGGGTCTGAGCTTCTCGATCACCTCTGCGGTCAGTGGCGCGGGTCGCCGCGTGGCCTCGTCGAGCAGGACGCCGACCGACGTCGCTGACGCAATGCACGTCCCGTTCGAGAACACGACCTGTTCGAAGGTCACGGACGTCCGTCCAAGCTTCACCACGCCAAGGCCAAGCTCGATCGTATTGGGCCAGTGCAACTCGGCGCGAAAATGCATGTCGAGCCGGACCATGATCCAGGCGAGGCCCGGCGGGGTCAGCCCGTATTCGGGAAGCTTCATCAGCGTGACACGGCCGGTCTCGAAATAGGTGGCGTAGACCGCATTGTTGACGTGCTGGTTGGGATCGAGATCGCCGAAGCGGACGTTGTCGCTGAGGCGAAACGGAAAGTCCTCAAGGCGCGGCGTAAATTCGAGGCGGGCTGGTGCGTTCACCGATTGATCTCCGTCATATCCAACCTCGTTACAACCCAGTTATTTTGGCCCGGCAAGTGGGCGCGGCTGCGGGGCGCTCCCGCTTTTATGCCTTCCCTGTTCCATCCCCGTTGGCTAGACAGGCAGGGTCACCTCTGCCCGACGGGCGCCGTCCAACCGATAACGACCAAAAAAGAGACGACATGAGCGACGTGATCAAAACCGATGTGCTGATTATTGGCGCCGGCCCTTGCGGTCTGTTCGCCGCCTTCGAGCTCGGCCTTCTCGACATGAAGACGCATTTTGTCGACATCCTCGACAAGGTCGGCGGCCAGTGTGCCGAGCTCTATCCGGAAAAGCCGATCTACGACATTCCCGGCATTCCGCATGTCTCCGGGCAGGGACTCACCGACGCGCTGATGGAGCAGATCAAGCCGTTTCACCCAACCTTCCATCTCGGCGAGATGGTCGAGACCGTGGAGAAGATCGGCGATCCCGCCTTCCGCTGCACCACCGATGCCGGCAAGGTGTTCGAATGCAAGGTGGTGGTGATCGCGGCCGGCGGCGGCTCGTTCCAGCCCAAGCGTCCGCCGGTGCCGGGCATCGAGGCCTATGAAGGCACTTCAGTCCATTACGCCGTGCGCAAGATGGAGACGTTCCGCGACAAGAACGTGCTGATCGTCGGCGGCGGCGATTCAGCGCTCGACTGGACGCTCAACCTGCATCCCTTGGCCAAGCGCATCACGCTGTTGCACCGACGCGACGAATTTCGCGCCGCCCCCCACAGCGTCGAGCAGATGCGCGCGCTGGTTGCCGGCGGCAAGATGGATCTGCGCCTCGGCCAGGTCACCGCGCTCTCCGGCGCTGACGGCAAGCTCACCGGCGCGACCATCAAGGGCAATGACAACAGCGTGAGCGAAATCGCCTGCGATACCATGCTGCCGTTCTTCGGGCTGACCATGAAGCTCGGCCCGGTCGCGAACTGGGGCATTGCGCTGGAGAACAATCTGGTGCCGGTCGAGACCTCCGCGTTCGAGACCAACGTATCAGGCATCTTCGCCATCGGCGACATCAACACCTATCCGGGCAAGCTCAAGTTGATCCTGTGCGGCTTCCACGAGGGCGCGCTGATGTCGCAAAAAGCCCATCGCTACGTCTATCCGGAGAAGCGGCTCGTGTTCCAGTACACGACGTCGTCCTCCAGCCTGCAAAAGAAGCTCGGTGTCAACTGAGGGAACGTAGCGGGGAGGCGGTGCCCCATGTTTCTGGTGCTGGAACCGTTCGCGAAATCGCCGTAGTCTGCGGCCATTCCGGTCGTGGAATAACAAGGTGATCTAATGCGGATTTTTTCCAGCTTTCGGCTGCTCTCCTTTCTCGCGCTGGCATTGTCGCTCGCGACGGTGGGCCCGTGTGCGGCGCAGAGCGCCGAGCCCACGGCGGCGGGCCTCTGGCAGAAGGTGGAAGACGGCAGGACGGTCGGATGGTTCCTCTTCATCGACCACAACGGCGTCTTCGAAGGCGTGATCGCCAAGACCTTTCCGCGGCCGACCGACGACCCGAACGAGGTCTGCAGCAAATGCACCGACGATCGCAAGAACGCCCGGGTGCTCGGCATCTCCTTCGTCCGCAACATGAAGCGTGAAGGATTGAAGTACGAAGGCGGCAACGTGCTCAATCCGCGCGACGGCCAGATCTGGAAGGCCAACATGCGGATCAGTCCCGACGGCCAGACCCTGACGCTGCGCGGCTATCTCGGCATCGCGCTGCTCGGCAAGGACGAGACCTGGACGCGTCTGCCTGACGCCAACATCGCCCAGATCGATCCCGCCATCGTCGCGAAGTATCTGCCTGCGCAAGCCGCCGCAGCGAAGCCGTCGGCGCCCGCGACGAAGAAGGGCGGCGGCATGATGGCGCCGGCACCGAAGCAGTAAGGCCCGCAAAGCACTGCGCTGCCTGATCGGCGGTAGCTTCGACGCCCGGTCATTTCCCGCATGGGCGACGGTCTGCGCGGCCACGTTCGCCGAATGGCGACCGTGTGCCGGCTTCGCTCCAGTAGTTCCCCGGAATGCGCGCTGGCGCCGGATTTGCATAGCTGTCGGCAAAGCTGCTGGGGGAGCGAGTCGCCGTCTCCACGCCCGTCGCGTACCACGCGGAGGGTGGACGGCAGCGTTTGCCTCGCGGCAATCACTTCGACCGCGGAGACGACATGAGACCTGCCATATCAGGTGCGGCCACGCTGCTGGGGTTGACGACGCTGCTCGCGGCTTCGGCGCTGGCGCGCGACGACGGCCGCTACGCCAACTCGCCGCTAAAACCCTGGTTCGAGAGTCTGCACAGCGAATTCGGGCAGTGCTGCTCGGATGCCGACGGCTACGTCATTGCCGACGTCGATTGGGAGTCGGATCGCGGCCGCTACCGCGTGCGGATCGACGACGAATGGGTCGTGGTGCCCGACGGTGCCGTGATCACCGTGCCGAACAAGTTCGGCCGCACCATGGTCTGGAAGCACTATGTCGACGGTCATCCGCGCGTGCGCTGCTTCATGCCGGGCAGCATGACGTAGCCGCCATCAATCTTCGATGTCGTTCCGGGGCGGCGCGGCAGCGTCGAACCCGGAATCGCGGGGTGTTGCGCGAGATTCTCAGGTGCGCGCGCACCAGAGTTCGCACGTCGTGCGTCCCGGAACGACGACAACCAGCTCAATGTTCTTGCAGGTCAAGCTGCGGAGATTTGACCGGAGCGGTGGCTGCGGGAAAGCGCAGGCTCATCGTCGTGCCGCGGCCGGGCGCGGAAGAGATGATCAACTCGCCGCCATGGGCAGCCATGATCTCACGGACGATCGACAGGCCAAGCCCCGCGCCATCACTCGCGGCGCTGCCGGTCTGAAATGGCTCGGTCAGCCCGTGTTGGGCGCCATCGGGCAGGCCTGCGCCGTCATCGTGAATCGAGATACGGTCGCGGCCGAGCGTGGCGACGATGCGCCGCGCGCCATGGGCATGGATGAGCGCGTTGCCGACGAGATTGGCAAGCGCGCTGCGGACCGCAGCGTCCACGCCCTGCACCATGAATGGACCTTTCCCGTCCTGCTCCAGCGCAAGTTCGATGCCGGCGTCGAGCGCCGAGGGGCTGAAATCGGCCAGCACATCCAGCGTGATCCGGGCAAGATCGATCGGCCGCTTCGCGATCGCGTGATTTTGCAGGCGCGCGAGGTCAAGCATGGCCGAGACCAACGAGGTCAGGCGGCGGACGTCGCGCACCAGCTCGGCCTTCAGGGCCGGATCGGGCACGTCGTCGATCTTGGCGCGCAGCAGCGTCAGTGGCGTGCGGAGCTGATGGGCTGCATTGCCGAGAAAGCGGCGCTGCATCCGGATATAGGCATCGATCTCGCCGAAGGCGCGGTTCAGCGCCTCGACCAGGGGCTTCAACTCGGAGGGGACTTCGGACAGCGATATCAAACCTTGCGGGGCCGAGGGATCGATCGCGAGCGCGCGGTGCGCGACCCGTTCGATGCCGCGCGAGACGAAACGTGCAGCAAGCGCTGAACCGATGGCGACGGTCGCCGCAAAGGCCAGCGCCACCAGCATGATCGAAAAAATCCTGTTGACGAGGAAGTTCCCGGCCATTCGTCCGAAGCGGACCTGAGGCTCGCCGACCATCGTCGTGAGCCGCAAGGAGCCCCGTTGCGCAACGGCGAGACAAAACGTGTTGTTCTGGTCGGGGGTGCTGAAGACCGACAGGCCGACGGGCCCGCGATAGGGGAACGCGAACGGAAGCGGTGGCCGGTGCTCGCTGCCGTACTCGCTGACGAGATCGCCCACCGACACGACGTACCAGAGGTTCGGGCTGTCCGCCTTCAATTCCTCGAGCGCGGGAGTCGGACGTACCGTCAGGTTTTGCCCATCGATATCAGTGGCGCGATCGAGAACGGCGGCCACGACCCGGCAAGCCCTGAATTCGCGCTCCTCCAGCGGGTACCTCGAGACGAAGATCGCGACCATGATCAGAAAGATCGCCGTGGCGGCGATGCCGAGCGAGAATGCAAACGTCCGGGCGATCGATCTCATCGCGGTGTCGCCAGCCGCAGGATGTACCCGATGCCCCGCATGCTGCGGATCTCGACGTCGCCGCCGAATGCGGCCAGCTTCTTCCTCAGGCGCGAGACCTGCGCTTCGAGCGTGTTGGATTCGATCTCGTCGTCGAAACCGTAGATCTCCTCGATCAGGGCGGCGCGGGTGATGACGCGGTCGCGGCGCATCAGGAGGGCGGCGAGGATCAGTGCCTCGCGCCGCCGCAGCAGGATCTTCCTGTCGGCGACCACGACTTCGTTGCTGCCGAGATGCAGCTCGACATTGCCGAGCGAGAGCACGGAGGGCGCGAGCAGCCGGGGCCGTCGCAACACGGCGCGCACGCGCGCAATCAGCTCCTGAGGCTCGAACGGCTTGCCGAGGTAGTCGTCGGCGCCGCCGTTGAGGCCGTCGACGACGTCCTCCTTCGTGTCCTTGGACGTCAGCATGATGATCGCGGGCCGTTCAGCCAACCGGCTCAGTGCCGTGACCACCTGGAGTGCATCTCCGTCGGGCAGCATCCGGTCGACGATCGCGAGGTCATATTTGAAGTTCTCCAGCGCTTGGCTGGCCTCCGCAATCGAGCCGATGATGTCGACGATACCGTGCAGTTGCCCGAGCAGCCGGCTGATATAGGCGCCGATCTGCGGTTCGTCTTCGATCACGAGGGAACGCACGCGGGTCGTCCTTGACTCTGCTGGGGCAACAAAACCCTGACCGTGACGCTCCCTGGCCGACGCCTGGCGTTTCGGCTCGTGCGCTAGGGTTCCATTAGGGTAGCGAGCTTGGCGAATAAAAGGCAGGAACGGGAGAGTTCGCGGGCACCGCCCGTCAAGATTTGAGGGCGCGGCTGCGGCGCGGCAATGTTCGGGCAATGTTGATCCGGCGGCGCCTGGCGCGCGACGTCTCGGACGACGGCTCTCGCCTTGCAATCTTGGGGCAATTTTGCCGGACCACATGCTGTGGCTCTGAACCACACGAGTCGACCAGGCCCGCAAGGCCGGTCCGGGGACCCCGCAATGATGTTTTTCGAAGAAGCCGCTCTCCGCCTCACGGCGACCGCGCGGCGGACGACTGCCTGTCTCGCCGCGCTCGGTGCGATCTTGACGACTGCGCAATCTGTATCGGCGCAGAGCGCGTTCACGCTGCCAGCACCACCGTTCGAACTGCCGATGCTGCCTTCACCGTCTGGAAACTGGACCGTCATGGTCGGCATCGGCGGCGAATACACGCCTGACTTCGTCGGATCGAAAAACAGCAAGTTTCTTCCGATCCCGATCTTCACGATCCGCCGCGCCGGATCGATCGACCAGTTTCGCGGTCCGCGCGACAGCGCCAGCATTGCGCTACTCGACGTCGGCAATTTTCGCGCCGGGCCTGCGTTCAAATACGTCTCCTCGCGCAAGAGCGACAAATATTCCGAGCTGACCGGCCTCGGCAATGTCGACACCGCCTACGAGCTCGGCGGTTTCGTCGAATATTATCCGGTCGACTGGCTGCGCCTGCGCAGCGAGCTGCGCCAAGGCTTCGGCGGCCATACCGGCACCGTGGCCGACGTCTCGGCCGACGTCATCGTCCCGCTCATCCAACGGCTGACGATCTCGGCCGGTCCCCGCTTCACCTGGAAGAGCACCAACGCGACCGCGCCCTATTTCGGCGTCGACGCCACGCAAGCCCTGGCATCGGGGTTGCCGGTCTACGATGCCAGAGGCGGCGCGCATTCTGTCGGCTTCGGCAGCCAGATCTCCTATCGCATCAATCCGCAGTGGGAGGTCCACGCCTATGTCGAATACGAGAAGCTGCTCGGCGACGTCGCGGACAGTCCGCTGGTGAAGCTGCGGGGATCGTCGAACCAGACGACGGTCGGCCTTGGAGCATCCTACTCGTTCGATTTCAGGATTCGATGAGCCGCCATGCGCCGCACTGCATTTCTATGGATTGGCCTCGCTGCAGCCTGCGTCGCACTCGGCGCCGCCGCGGCGTTCGAGACGCGCGCCAGCCGCATCCAGGCGATCAAGACCGTGGGCATCGTCTCGGCGATCGGCGAGGAAATGAGCCTCACGCGAGCCGGCCTGACCGGGCTCGGCAACGTCGCGCAAAGCGCTTCGATCAGCGCGTGGGGACTGGACGAGCTGATCGTTCAGCAGGTGACGCGGCTCTTGAGCGGACGCTTTCGCGTGCAGCCGGTGAATTACAGGCGCGCGGCCTTCGCTGCCGTCAGGGATTCGGCGGTTGCGCCCGTCAACCTCCTGCGCGGCGATCCGTTCAAGGAATTGGTTCGCAGCGATATCGCGCCGCAGGGGTTGGACGCGTATATCGTCATCACCCGGGCGAGATCGAAGCTCGGCAATGGACGCAACGTCGAGGGCGTCGGGCTCGCCGAATACCGGACGCTGCTGGCCGATTACGGCCTGATCCACGCGCTGTACGAAGTTCGCGTCATCGACGGCAAGACGTTCGACGTGATCGAGAAGCGGGCGGCTGCGCCGCTCGACAATACCGGGACCGTGCGGATTGCCGGCCCGAGCGGACCGGTCAACGAGACGTTTGGCGGTCCGGCTTCAGGAGAACGGTTGCGCGCAGCGATCGCGGATCTCATCACGCGCAGCCTGCCCGTCACTCTGGGCGACATGCACCTGATCGATGGTCAGTGAGGGGCCTCAGGTCACCGGCGCCGGATTGAACAGCGTGAGATCGTTGTGGATGCCCCAGCGGTCCGACCACGGCTTGGTGCGGCCGGAGGCGACATCGAGGATCAGGCGGAACAGGTCCCAGCCGCATTCCTCGATGGTCTTCTCTCCGGTGGCGATGCTGCCTGAATCGAAGTCGATCAGGTCCTTCCAGCGCCGCGCGAGCTCGCTGCGCGTCGCGACCTTGATCACGGGCGCAGCCGCGAGGCCATAGGGCGTGCCGCGGCCGGTGGTGAACACTTGCAGCGTCATGCCCGACGCGAGCTGCAGCGTGCCGCAGATGAAGTCGGAGGCGGGCGTTGCCGCGAACAGCATGCCCTTCTGCGTCGCCTTCTCGCCGGGCGAGAGCACGCCGGTGATCGCGCTCGAGCCGGACTTCACGATCGAGCCCAGTGATTTCTCGACGATGTTGGCGAGGCCGCCCTTCTTGTTGCCCGGCGTGGTGTTGGCGCTGCGGTCGGCGCCGCCGCGGGCGAGATAGGAATCGTACCAGGCCATCTCGCGCACCAGCGCGCGGCCGACATCCTCGTTGATCGCGCGCCGGGTAAGCAACTGGATGGCGTCACGCACCTCGGTGACTTCCGAGAACATCACGGTGGCGCCGGCGCGCACCAGGAGGTCGGCGGCGAAGCCGACGGCGGGATTCGCGGTGACGCCGGAGAAGGCGTCGCTGCCGCCGCATTGCAGGCCGATGACGAGATCGGAGGCCGGGCAGGTCTCGCGCTTGCGGGCGTTGAGCACCTTCAGCCGGGCCTCGGCCTGGGTCATGATCGCATCGACGATGGCGCCGAAGCCGTCGAAGGCTTCGTCCTGCATGCGCACGATGGCATCGCCCACGCCCTCCGGCACCAGCCGTTCCGGCGCCAGCTTCTCGCAGCCGAGGCCGACGACCAGGATCTCGCCGCCGAAATTCGGATTGAGCGCGAGGTTCTGCAGGGTGCGGATCGGCACCACCGCGTCGGGCGCATTGATGGCGACGCCGCAGCCATAGGCATGGGTCAGCGGCACGACGTCGTCGACGTTCGGATACATCGGCAGCAGTTCGGCGCGGATGCGCTTGACCGCATATTCCATCGTGCCCTTGACGCATTGCACGGAGGAGGAGATGCCAAGGATGTTCTTGGTGCCGACCGAGCCGTCCGGATTGCGATAACCCTCGAAGGTGAAACCTTCGAGCGGCGGCAACGGCGCGGGGACGGCGGTGGAGATCTCGAGCTTGTCGAGGGCAGGAGCCTCCGGCATGCGGATGCGTGCCTCGTCCACCCATTCGCCGGCGAGGATCGGCGACAGCGCGTAGCCGATGATCTCGCCATAGCGGATGATTGGCGCGCCTTGCGCGATGTCGACCAGCGCCGTCTTGTGCCCTTGCGGCACGAAGGCGCGCAACGTCAGTCCGCTGGCGAAGCGGGAGCCGGCGGGAAGCCCGAAATCATTGACCACGATCGCGACATTGTCGCGCTCGTTGAGCTTGATGTAGCGGGGCTTCTCTTTCGCTGCGACGTCCTGGTCCATGCAAGGACTCCGGATTTGTAGGGTGGGTTAGCGCAGCGTAACCCACCAATATCTGTGTCCGCGGAAGCAGAAGAGGTGGGTTACGCTGCGCTAACCCACCCTACGATATCTCAGCCCGGGAACGTATAGGCCGTCTTCACCGTCGTGTAGAACTCGCGGGCATAGGAGCCCTGCTCGCGGGCGCCGTAGCTCGAGCCCTTGCGGCCGCCGAACGGCACGTGATAGTCGACGCCGGCGGTCGGCAGATTGACCATCACCATGCCGGACTCGCTGTTGCGCTTGTAGTGCGAAGCGTATTTCAGGCTGGTGGTGCAGATGCCGGAGGCGAGGCCGAACTCGGTGTCGTTGGAGATCGCCAGCGCCTCCTCGTAGTTCTTGGCGCGGATGACGGCGGCGACGGGGCCGAAAATCTCCTCACGCGCGATGCGCATGTTGTTGCTGGCTTCGGTGAACAGCGCCGGCTGCAGATAGTGACCGGGGTTCTCGCGCTTGAGCAGCTCGCCGCCGAAGGCGAGCTTGGCGCCCTCGTCCTGGCCGATCTTGATGTAGCGCAGGTCCTGGTCGAGCTGGCTCTGGTCGACGACGGGGCCGATGTGCACGCCGGCCTTGAGCGCGTCGTCCACCGACAGGCCCTTCAGCCGCTCGGCCATCGCCGCAACGAAGCGGTCGTGGATGCCGTCGGTGACGATCAGGCGGGAGGAGGCGGTGCAGCGCTGGCCGGTGGAGAAATAGGCGCCGTTGACGGCAACCTCGACGGCGGTCTTGAGGTCGGCGTCGTCGAGCACGACCAGCGGATTCTTGCCGCCCATCTCGAGCTGGAATTTCTTCATGGGGTTCGACAGCACGCAGGCCTGCGCGATCTTGCGCCCCGTTTGCACCGAGCCGGTGAAGGAGATCGCGGCGACGTCGGGATGCTCGAGCAGCGTCTGGCCGACCACGGAGCCGGAGCCGACCACGAGGTTGAACACGCCGGCCGGAATCCCGGAGCGGGTGATGATCTCGGCGAGCGCATGGCCAGACCCGGGCACCAGCTCGGCCGGCTTGAACACGACGGTGTTGCCGTAGCAGAGCGCCGGCGCGATCTTCCAGGCGGGAATCGCGATCGGAAAATTCCAGGGCGTGATCATGCCGACGACGCCGACCGGCTCGCGGGTGAGCTCGACGTCGAGGCCGGGACGGACGGAGGCGCCCTTCTCGCCGATCAGGCGCAGCGCTTCGCCGGCGAAGAACGCGAAGATCTGGCCGGCGCGGGCGACCTCGCCGATGCCTTCCGGCAAGGTCTTGCCTTCCTCGCGGGCGAGCAGGCGGCCGAGCTCTTCCTTGCGGGATAGAATTTCGAGCGAAATCTTGTTCAGCGCGTCATAGCGCTCCTGCGGGGTCGAGCGCGCCCAGGCCGGGAAGGCGGCCTTCGCGGCGGCGATCGCCTTCTCGGTCTGCGCCTTGTCGGCCTTGGCGTATTCGCCGACGAGGTCGTTGGTGTTGGAGGGGTTGATGTTCCTGGTGACGCCGGAGCCGTCGACCCATTCGCCGCCGATGAAGTTCTTCAGGATCGCTGTCATCTTTTCCTCCATGTTCAAGGGACATGATCCTATCGGAAAACCGGTGTCCACTTTCCCGGGATCATGCCTGACGTTTCTTATCGCACGAGGCACGGACGCTTGTCGTCGAAGGTCCAGCCCGGGATCAGATCCTGCATGGCCATAGCGTCATCCCGGGCGCCGAGTCCATGCTTCTTGTAGAGCTCATGCGCAGCCTCGATGGCGGCACGGTCGATTTCGATGCCGAGGCCGGGACGATCGGGCACTGCAATCTTGCCGCCCCTGATCTGGAGCGGCTCTTTCGTCAGCGCCTGGCCGTCCTGCCAGATCCAGTGGGTATCGATCGCGGTGACCTTGCCGGGGGCGGCGGCGCCGACATGAGTGAACATGGCGAGCGAGATGTCAAAGTGATTGTTGGAGTGCGAGCCCCAGGTCAGGCCGTTGTCGCGGCAGGTCTGGGCCACGCGCACAGAGCCTTGCATGGTCCAGAAATGGGGATCGGCGAGGGGGATGTCCACCGCGCCCAGGCGGAGCGCATGGGAGAGCTGCCGCCAATCGGTGGCGATCATGTTGGTCGCCGTCGGCAGCCCCGTGGCGCGGCGGAACTCGGCCATGATCTCGCGGCCGGAGAAGCCGGCCTCGGCGCCGCAGGGATCCTCGGCATAGGCGAGGATGCCGTGCATGCCCTTGCAGAGCCTGACGGCCTCGTCCAGCGACCAGGCGCCGTTCGGGTCCAGCGTGACGCGCGCGTTCGGGAAGCGCTTGGCAATCGCGGTGACGGCCTCGATCTCCTGCTCGCCGCGGAGCACGCCGCCCTTGAGCTTGAAGTCGGCGAAGCCGTAGTGGTCGTGGGTCGCTTCCGCGAGCCGCACCACGGTCTCGGGCGTCAGCGCCTCCTGGTGGCGCAGGTTGAACCATTCCGCCTTGCCGCTCTCGCCCGCGACATAGTCGAGCTTCGACTTGCGCCGATCGCCGACGAAGAACAGATAGCCGAGCGTCTCGACGCTCTTGCGCTGCTGGCCTTCGCCGAGCAGGGCTGCGACCGGAAGGCCGAGATGCTGGCCCAGCAAATCAAGCAGTGCGGATTCGATCGCCGTGACCGCGTGGATCATCACGCGCAGGTCGAAGGTCTGCTTGCCGCGGCCGCCGGCGTCGCGCTCAGCGAAGGCGGTGCGGACGTCGGCGAGGATGTTGTTCATCGCGCCGACGGTCTTGCCGATGACGAGATCGCGGGCATCCTGCAGCGTCTGCCATATCTTCTGTCCGCCCGGCACCTCGCCGACGCCGGTGTGACCGGAATTGTCGGTGAGGATGACGATGTTGCGGGTGAAGAACGGCGCATGCGCGCCGCTGAGGTTGAGGAGCATGCTGTCGCGGCCCGCGACCGGGATCACCTGCATCGCGGTGACGACAGGTGCGCCAGAGATATCGATCCGGGCCATCGCGCGCTCCTCCCCCGTCTATCGGATTATTCTGCCGCCTGTTGTGTCGATCGGATGGCGGGCAGATTCTTCACCAGTGCGGTCAGCTCCGCCATCTCCTGCTCGGTGAGGTCGGTCAGCGGCGGCCGGACCGGGCCGGAATCGCGGCCGATCACCTTCATTCCGGCCTTGATGATCGAGACCGCATAGCCCTTCCTGCGGTTGCGGATTGCGATCAGCGGCAGGATGAAGTTCTTCAGGCCGGCATGGATGGTCTCATGGTCGCGCCTGCGCACCGCGGCGTAGAAGCTGGTGGCGAACTCCGGCACGAAGTTGAACACCGCGGAGGAATAGGTCGTCACGCCCATGTCGAGATAGGGCAGCGCGAACGTCTCCGCGGTCGGCAGGCCGCCGATATAGGTGAGGCGGTCGCCGAGCCTGGTGTAGACGCGGGTCATCAGCTCGATGTCGCCGATGCCGTCCTTGTAGCCGACCAGGTTCGGGCAGCGCTCGGCGAGGCGCGCAAGCGTGTCGGGCTGGAGGATGGCGTTGTCGCGGTTGTAGACGATGACGCCGATCTTCACGGCGGCACAGACCGCCTCGACATGGGCAGCGAGGCCGTCCTGCTCGGAATGGGTGAGATAGGGCGGCAGCAGCAGGAGGCCGTCGGCGCCGGCCTTTTCCGCACCGATGGCGATCTCGCGCGCGATCGCGGTGCCGTAGCCGGTGCCGGCAAGCACGGGCACGCGCCCCTTGGTCTCCTCGACGGCGACCTTGACGATCTGCGGGACCTCAGATGGCGTTAGTGAGAAGAACTCGCCGGTGCCGCCGGCGGCGAACAGGCCGGCAACGTCGTAGCCGCACAGCCAGTCCATGTTGGCGCGGTAGGTCGCCTCGTCGAAGGAGTAGTCCGCCCTGAACGGCGTGACGGGGAAGGACAGGAGGCCGGATCCGATCTTTCGGGCCATGTCCTGCGGGGTCATCTTGCTCACGGGCGCTGCTCCCTTCGTGCGTGTTGCGGAGGACGCAAAGCCTGCGCGTCCATGCGCCGTGGTTTAGGAGACCGTTCGATGCGCGTCCAAGCCAAATCCTATATCGACCGATGCGGCTTGAGCATCAATCCTCCGGCAGCTCCGCGGAGGATAATTCGCCGGCGGTTTTGACCAGCGCCGCCAGCAGCGGATTCTCGTCCTCGCGCCGCCAGACCATGAACAGTTCGACGGGCACGCGGCTGCGCAGCTTCAGCGGCCGCAGCCGCACGTCGGAGATCTTCAGGTTCGCGGCGGCGGCCGGCACGATGGCAAGCCCGAGGCCGGCGCGCACCATCGCGAGGATCGAGTGGATCTGGCTGAGATGCTGGACGTAGCGCGGCAGCACGTCGGCGCGGGTGAACTGCGCCACCAGGAGGTCGTGGAAGTAGCGGCTCTCATAGGGCGAGTACATCACGAAGGGCTGGTCGTCGAAATCCTTGATGGCGATGCTGTCGGCGTTCGCCAGCGGATGCTTCCTCGGGATCGCCGCGAGCAGCGGCTCTGCGACGACGCGGCGGCTGGCAAGCTCGGGACGCGCGATCGGCGGCCTCAGCAGGCCGGCATCGATCTGGCCGGAGGTCAGCGCCTCGAACTGGTCGCCGGACACCATCTCCTTCAACGAAAAATCGACTTCGGGCAGCTTGGCGCGGCAGGCGGCGACGAGCTCGGGCAGGAAGCCGTAGGCGGCGGCCGCGGTGAAGCCGATCTTGAGCGAGCCGATCTTGCCGAGCGCGATGCGGCGGGCGACTTGCGAGGCGCTTTCCGCAAGCTTGAGGATGCGCCGCGCCTCCGGCAGGAAGCTGCGCCCGGCAGGGGTGAGGCGCACCGAGCGGCTGGTGCGTTCGAGCAGCGACGCATCGATGATGTGTTCGAGCACCTGGATCTGCCGGGACAGCGGCGGCTGCGTCATGTTCAGTCGCGCGGCGGCGCGGCCGAAATGCAGCTCCTCCGCCACGGTGACGAAGCAGCGGAGTTGGTTGAGGTCGAACATCGATACATGCCTTAGATGGATAAGGCGTTTCCCCGGCACTTCTAGCATCGATCACCCCCAATACAAAGACGGCGGCTGGTGAGCCGCCGCAAGTTGCCTGGTCAAGCTCCCGTGAGAGCCCTCAGGAGGAACCTTTGAGCACCACCCGCTCGATCTTGCCGACGATGACGAGATAGGCGAACGCCGCCACCAGCGCGTTGAGGCCGACGAACACCAGCGCGCCGTTGAACGAGCCGGTCGCGGCCAGGATGTAGCCGATCACGATCGGAGTGGTGATCGAGGAGAGATTGCCGAAGGTGTTGAACAGGCCGCCGGAGACGCCGCCGGCCTCCTTCGGCGACGTGTCGGAGACGACGGCCCAGCCGAGCGCGCCGATGCCCTTGCCGAAGAAGGCAAGCGCCATGAAGCCGACCACGAGCGCCTGTCCGTCGACATAGTTGCAGGCGATGATCGACATCGACAGCAGCATGCCGCCGACGATCGGGATCTTTCGCGCCATGGTCAGCGAGCCGGTCCCGCGCAGGATCGCATCGGAGATGATGCCGCCGAGCACGCCGCCGATGAAGCCGCACAGCGCAGGAAGCGTCGCGACGAAACCGGCTTGCAGGATCGACAGCCCGCGCTCCTTGACGAGGTAGACCGGGAACCAGGTCAAGAAGAAATAGGTCAGCGTGTTGATGCAGTACTGGCCGAGATAGACGCCGAGCATCATGCGGTTTGAGAGCAACTGGCGGATGTGGTCCCACCCGGAGCCGGATTGCGCTGCGCGCTCCTGCCTCAGATCGTTCCTGGGCGCATCGAGATCGACCAGCGCACCGCCGTTCCTGATGTAGTCGAACTCGGCCTCGTTGATCGAAGGATGCTCCTTCGGACCATAGATGGTCTTGATCCAGGCGAGACCCATGACGATGCCGAGCGCCCCCATCACGAAGAACACGAAGCGCCAGCCATAGGCGTGCGCGATCCAGCCCATCAGCGGCGCGAAGATCACAGTCGCGAAGTACTGTCCCGAATTGAAGAAGGCCGACGCGGTGCCGCGCTCGTTGCCGGGAAACCACGCCGCGACGATGCGGGCATTGGCAGGAAACGACGGTGCTTCCGCGACGCCGACGAGGAGGCGTAGCGCAAACAGCACGACGACGGCCGCGCCGGCGCTGAGGAAGCCGACCCAGCCCTGCATCAGCGTGAACAGCGACCAGATGATGATGCTGAAGGCGTATACGAGGCGCGAGCCGTAGCGGTCGAGCAGCCAGCCGCCCGGGACCTGCGCGATCACATAGGACCAGCCGAAGGCCGAGAAGATCCAGCCCATGGCGACGGGATCGAGATGCAACTCCTTGGAGAGCGCAGGGCCTGCGATCGAGAGAGTGGCGCGGTCAGCATAGTTGACCGTGGTGACCAGGAACAACATGGTCACGATGAACAGCCTGACGCGAGACCGCCTCACGTCCGCTGCGGACAACACTGCGCTCATCATGCGCCTCCTTAGAACTCGAACATTTCCTCGAGGCGAGTCCTAGAGGCGCGCGCGGCAAAGTGTCCAAGTTCAAGGGAGTATCGATCGATGCCGTCTTTGGATCGATGGAACGGCGGGTTTGGGGGAGCGATTGTGAGAGAGTGAGAATGCGCGTCACGGGCTCGTCATTGCGAGGAGCTCTTGCGACGAAGCAATCCAGTGTCCTTCCGCGGAGAGAATCTGGATTGCTTCGCTGCGCTCGCAATGACGGGTGTAGCGGCAGCGTAGCCCGCATGAGCGAAGCGATCTGCGGGGAGAGAGTTGTCACGGATGTCGCTTTGGTTCATCCGGGCTACAATACCGTCGTCTTTGCTACTGCTGTGCGCTTGGCAATAGCTGCGGCAGGAATCCCCGCGTCACGTTCGGCGGTACGGCATCGAGCCCCAGCACGGCGCTCGCGGCCGGCAGCGCGGCATCCGCCATCGCGGCGTGGCCTTCGGCGCTCGGATGCACCGCGCCGCCGTAGACGGCGGAGAGCACGCCCCAGGTCGCGTCGTGAATGTCGGTCGGCTGGCTCGCGGCCGGCAGGCCCTGCGGATAGGTCATCGCCGCGAAATAGCTGTCATTGGCGTCGCGGATCCAGCGCGCGCGGGGCAGGTAGGCGCGATATTCCGAGGCGCCGCGGCCGCACAGCATGGGCTGGCTCGCTGCGCTGACAATGTCCGGATTGAAGCTTTGCCCGTTCTCGGCAAAGCAGGCCCGGTCGAATTCGGGGTCATTGCCCGAATGGGCGCAGAAGCCATGATCGGCGAACGTGGCCTGGTGCGCATCGACGAAGGTCATGCGGTCGGCTTCGGGATCGCGGCACAGCGCACCGCGGGTGCAGGTGGCGAGCCCTTTCAGCTGCGGCAGGAATTCGGTGTCGACGAAGGTGGAGACGCGGGCGAGGCGCTGCGGATCGGCGTTGAAGGACGGATGGATGTCGAAGCCGGCGCGGCCGCCGCGGCAGGGAACGCCGCCGTCGGCGAGCGCAGGATTGGCATAGGAGACGTAGACGACGCGTGAGAGGTCGCCGCCGACGAGCGGCTTCAACGCCTCGCGCAGCTTGACGAAGCTTTGCGGCAGCTCCCGCGTCAGCGCATCGCGGGAATCATCGACGCTCGCCATCACGCCGGAGCGGCGGAATAGCGTCCGCTCGGTCGCGGTATCGACGATGACGTCGGCGACGAGGCCGGAGAAGTAGACGTCGTTGGCGCCGACCGAAAGCAGCACGAGATCGAGCGTCCGATCGGGCTGGCGCTTCTTTGCCGCGGTGAGCGCTTCGCGCAGCTCGGCGACCTGCGCGTTCACGCTGGTGTTGCAGACGCCGGTCTTGCCGGGCGGGCATTCGCGGGCGCGCTGCGAGCCAAGCAGCCCGTCGGCAATGCTGGCGCCGGTGCAGGCGAGCGGCAGGAAGGTCACGGCGATGTGGGTGTAGCGCACCGCGAGCGCCAGCGCGGTGCGGGCCTGGTAACTATAGAGCGAGCGGTGGCAGGGCGCGTTGAACCAGAGCGCACTGTAGCGCTGCCAGTTGGCGAGCGTATCCGGCGCCTCGCAGGCGCGGCCGCCCTTGAAGCCGTGGCGGCTCGGCCGGTAGTACTGTGCGCCTGCGGTACCGAGATAGGAGCGGAAGCAAAATCCTTCGTCCGAGAGTGCCAGCGGCCGGTCCGGATTGCCCTCGCCGGAGGCGATGCTGTCCCCGAGGCCGGCGACGAAAATGTCGCGGACACGGATCTCGGTCTGGAGGCGCTGGGTCGGATCGGAGCCGGCGGAGACATCGACGGTCGCGACCGTCTGCCTGCCGTAGCGGACGCGCAGATTGATCGGCTCGGCGCAGTCGAAGGTCGATTGTTGCGGACCGTCGCCGTCGTCGAACGACCAGGCGCAGGTGGCGCCGACCGGCACCGCGCCGGTCAGACGTACCGTCACCGGATGGTCGATCGGGGTGATGTAGTTCTCTTTGACGTTGTCGCGGGTACAGGGCTGGTTGACCCGGCCCTGGAGGTCGATGCAGAGCCGGTTGACCATGTTGCGGGCCCAGCCGCGGCCTTCGCTCTGCAGCTCCAGCGATTGCTCGGCGGCGAGGATGCTGCGGTTGCGCGCGTTCTCGACGTGGAGCAGGAAGTCGCGCTCCTCGCGAAACAGCCGGAAGCGGTTACGCACCTCCCAATCGATCTGCATGGCGCCGGCATCCTGTGCGGCGGCGCGCTCGGACGGCAAGGCAGTCAAAAGCCCGGAAAGCAGCAGAGCGCCCGCGGCGAGAGTGCGAAGGGATAAAGGGATCATGGCCCGGGTCTTCAACGGCAAAGTTGAGGCGGAAATAAGAGAGCATTGCTCCGCCGCCCGCAACCTTTGTCTGCGCCGGCTGCCTTAGCGCTTGTTGGCCTGCCGCAGCAACCGCTCCCGCTCCATCGGTGTCACCTGCTTGGGCAGATTGGCCTGCGCGCAGGCCTCCGCCAGCCGCCGCCGCTCCTGCCAGGGCTCGACCACGTTCATCCAGAGCTCGCGCGTGCCCATGATCGAGATGGCAAGGCCGAACGGGATCACGAAATAGAGAATACGGAACACCAGCAGCGTGGCGAGAAGTTCCTCGCGGCCGAACTGGGGCAGCGCCACCAGCATGGCGGCATCGAACACGCCGATCGAGCCGGGGGCGTGGCTGGCAAAGCCGATCAGGGTCGCCAGGATGAACACGACCGCGAGCGACATGAAGTCGATCGGCGGATTGGCCGGCATCAAGAGGTACATTGCCGTGGCGCAGAAGCCGAGATCGACGACGCCGATCAGGATCTGCACCAGGGTCAGCGGTGCGGAGGGCAGCACCACCTTCCAGCCTTTCTGGCCGAGCTCGCGGCGCTTCTCGCCCATGCAGAGCCAGACCAGATAGGCGCCGATCGATGCGAGGCCGCCGAGGGCGATCAACCGGTTGAGCGAGGAGGGGAGCTGATCCATCGAGGAGGCCGCATCCGGATGGATGGCCATGCCGATCGAAAGCACGAAGATGTTACCGAGCCAGAAGGTCAGGCCCGACAGGAAGCAGATCTTGGCGACGTCGATCGCGTTGAGCCCGTAGTCCGAATAGATCCGGAAACGGATCGCGCCGCCGGTGAATACCGTCGCGCCGATGTTGTGTCCGATCGAATAGGACGTGAAGCTGGAGAGCGCCGCGATGCGATAGGGCACGTGCTTCTTGCCGATCGTTCGCAGCGCAAAAAAGTCGTAGAAGGTCAGCGTGCAGAACGCGAAGAAGACGCAGATCGCCGCCAGGCCGATACTGCCGCGGGGAATCTCGGTCAACGCAGTCAGGATGACGCCGGTATCGATGCCCTTGAGGGTCCGCACCAGCGTGGTGATCGCGAAGGCGATGATGAAGATGCTCGCGGCAATTCCGAGCCGTCGCCAGCCGATCCATCTCTTGAAGCCGCGTTTCAGCGCGGGCAGCAGTCCGTGCATTCATCCTCCCGGCGGGGGGCAAAGACCGACCGGGCCAGGCATTGGCCGGTCGGACGCGATCATGGCCAAAGACAGGCATCGATCGCTAGGCATGATCAAGCTCATTTAAGGCAAAATCAGCGGCTTGTGCAGCCCTTGACAACAATAGGTTCTGCATTGGACGGCCACTTTTGTCATACGCGGTTCACATCGGATGCGCGTTAAGCATATGAGTCGTGAAACCGGCTCCGCTCGCGCGTTTGGGGCGCCGACATGATTTCAAATCCTGGCGCCGTCCGCATTGTTCCAGCGCAAGCGGCTTCGGCGCTTCCTGGAACGTCGATGCCGCGTGCTCGTTAGGCTTCATCAGCAATCGAACATGGTGGAATATGCGGCTTTTCGTGCAAGCCGGCGCCTCCATGTTCCCGAAACCCCGAGAGGATCGGAACGATGGGACTGTTCACAAAAGACATCAAAACCATGAACGACCTGTTCGTGCATCAGCTTCAGGACATCTATTACGCCGAGCAGCAGCTCACCAAGGCGCTGCCGAAGATGGCAAGCAAGGCCACCGATCCGCAGCTGAAACAGGGCTTTTTGACGCACCTCGAGGAAACCAAGCAGCACGTCGCTCGACTTGAGGAAGTGTTCAAGATGCACGGCGTCGCCGTGAAGGCGGTCGACTGCCCGGCCATCGACGGCATCATCGAGGAAGCCGACGAGACCGCCGGCGAAGTCGCCGACAAGGCGGTGCTCGACGCGGCACTGATCAACGCGGCGCAGGCCGCCGAACACTACGAGATCGTGCGCTACGGCAGCCTGATCGCCTGGGCCAAGCAGCTCGGCCGCAACGACTGCGCCAGCATCCTCGCCAAGACGCTGGAGGAGGAGAAGGCGACCGACAAGAAGCTGACGACGCTCGCCGAGAGCAAGGTGAATCTGCGCGCGGCGAGCTGAGGGCGTCCAGCTGACAAGCGCCGCACGGTGGCCCGCGCGGCGCGTTGTTTCTCGCTTCATCCGCTGTCATGCCCCGCGAAAGCGGGGCATCCAGCCGGGATGATCGGCCTCGGTGCGCCGGCGCGAGGATCAACAATGTGAGCGATCACAGACATCTTCCATTCACCAATCCCCGAACAGGCTTGTAGCCGGTTACCGATCGTCCACCACTGTCGGCTCAAGTGCGAGTCGATAGGGGCCGGTAATGTATCAAGTTCTCTACTGTCTAACCGACGAGCATGATTGGCGACTCGTCGCGCTTGGCGGCGCAGTGTGTCTGCTCGCCAGCGCGGCTGCGATCAGCCTGTTTCAGCGCGCACGCGCCACGCACGGCCCCGGGCGTCTGGCCTGGATCGCCCTGGATGCGGCCGTCAGCGGATGTGGCATCTGGGCGACGCATTTCATCGCGATGCTTGCCTACGGGCCGGGCGGCGCCGGCGCCTACAACATCCCGGTGACAATTCTCTCGTTGATGCTTGCGATCTCCGTGACCTTCGTGGGGCTGAGCATCGCCGTAGCGTCCTCGCGCCCGGTGTGGATCGTTCTCGGCGGCGCCATCGTCGGCACGGGTGTCGCGGCGATGCATTACACCGGCATGGCGGCCCTGGAGATGCCGGCACGGGTGGATTGGATCGGAAGCACGGTTGCCGCCTCGGTGCTGTTCGGCATCATCTTCGCAGCGCTCGCGCTGTTCGTGGCAGCCCGAGGCGACGACATTCGTCATGCCCTGAGCGCGACTGCCTTGCTCACGGTCGCCATCGTCGCGCATCACTTCACCGCGATGGGCGCAGTGCTGCTGACGCCGGACCCGACGCTCGCGATCAGCGGGCTCTCCATTCCACCGGCCTCGCTGTCCTTCCTCACCGCCGGCGCTGCGGTCGCGATCATCGCCATTGCGCTCGTGGCCGCGCTGCTCGACCGCCGCGCCAAGGGTGAATTGGGCCGCCAGCAGATCGTGTTGGACAGCGCTCTCGAGAACATGTCGCAGGGGCTGTGCATGTTCGACGCCGACGGCAAGATCATCCTGTTCAACGAGCGCTACGCCGCGATGCTCCGTCGTACCGACATCCTGCTCACCGGTCGGCTACTGGTCGACGTGCTCAGGGAAGAGCAGGCAAAGGGCCAGTGGCAGGGCGACGCCGATGAATTCTTCGCGCGCCTCGTCGCCGACGCACGCGAGGGCCGCACCACGACCGACGTCGTCAGCCGGTTCGGCCGCTCCATCCGGGTCGTCAACCAGCCGATGCAGGGCGGCGGCTGGGTTGCGACCTTCGAGGACATCACCGAATGGCTGGAGGCACAGGCCAAGATCTCGCACATGGCCCGCCATGATGCGCTGACCAGCCTGCCGAACCGGGTGCTGTTTCACGAAGAGCTCGAGCAGGGACTGCGTCGGACCAAATCGGGCGACCAGCTCGCCGTGCTTTGTCTCGATCTCGATCACTTCAAGGACATCAACGACTCGCTCGGCCATCCCATCGGCGATGCGCTGCTCAAGGAGGTCGGCCGCAGGCTGAAGGCCACCGTCGGCGAGCACGACACCGTGGCGCGGCTGGGTGGCGACGAGTTCGCGGTGGTCCAGATCGGGCGGTCCGAGGAGACCGCTGCGAGGTCCCTTGCCGGGCGCCTCGTCGAGGTGATCTCGGCGCCTTACGAGATCGACGACCATCAGATCGTGATCGGCGTCTCGATCGGCATCTCGCTGTCGCCGCAGGACGGCAGCAATCCGGACGAGCTCCTGAAGAACGCTGATCTTGCGCTCTACCGCGCCAAGGCGGATGGCCGCGGCACCTATCGCTTCTTCGAGACCGGCATGGATGCGCGCGCTCAAGCGCGGCGCCTCCTGGAAATGGATCTGCGCGCGGCGCTGCAACGCGACGAGTTTCAGGTCTATTATCAGCCGATCCGTGACGTCGCCAGCGGTCGCGTCGTTGCCTTCGAGGCGCTGTTGCGCTGGAACCATCCGCAGCGCGGGCTGATCGCGCCCATCAACTTCATTCCGCTCGCCGAGGAGACCGGGCTCATCGTTCAGCTCGGTGAGTTCGTGCTGCGCTCCGCCTGCACCGACGCAGTCACTTGGCCCGACGACGTCGATGTCGCCGTCAATTTGTCGCCGGTGCAGTTCAAGAGCCCGAACCTGATCGCGTCCGTGACCGACGCATTGGCCGCCTCGGGAATTGATGCGCGCCGTCTCGAGCTCGAGATCACCGAATCGGTGCTGCTCCAGAACAGCGAGGCGACGCTCGCGACCCTCCATGAGCTGCGCGCCATGGGCGTGCGGATCTCGCTCGACGATTTCGGCACCGGCTATTCGTCGCTGAGCTATCTGCGGAGCTTCCCGTTCGACAAGATCAAGATCGACCGCTCCTTCGTGTCGGAGCTGGCGACGCGCGAAGATTCCATGGCGATCATCCGTGCGGTGACCGGCCTCGGCCGCAGCCTTGGCATCGTCACTACGGCGGAAGGCGTCGAGAACGACGTGCAGCTCGAGCTGCTCCGGCGCGAAGGCTGCACTCAGGCGCAGGGTTATCTGTTCAGCGAGCCGCGGCCGGCGTCGGACGTGGCAATGATGCTCGACCGCCCGCGACTGCGCGCATCGGCGTAAGGGGTCAGCCGCGGCGCAGCGCGAAATGCGCGCCGCAAAACGCCATCACGGCACCGAGGCAGAGCGCGGCGAGCCCGGCCAGCACGCCCGAGACGGTCGGGATCGGGCTCGGCGCAGAGGCCGCCTGGCCCGCTCCCGCAAGCAAGAGCACGCCGACCGCGATCAGGAATTGCCGCATCCGCTGCGGGATCTGTCCGGAGACGGCGCTCTGCATCAGGCTCGCCGTGAAATAGCCGCCGGAGAAGCCGACGGTCGCGATCAGCCACCAGGCGATCGCCGCGCCCGTCGGCATGAACTCATGCGTGTCGGAGCGCCAGAGGCCGCCGAGATCGAGGCCATAGCGCGCGCCCAGCATGTGGACCGCGAGCGCGAGCAGCACGCCGGAGATCATAGCGGCGCCGAGAATCAGGCGGCGCGGAAAAAACGTCGTCTCAGCCATGCCTCGCTTGTAGGATGGGCGAGGGCGATCGCGCAAGCGAATCGCGAATAGGACCTGTGATCGATATGCCGGGAGCCGAAGCCGATGCGGCCACGAGCTACGCCTACAAGGCCTCGCTGATCGGGTCGGCGCATCGTTTCGAGCTGACGGAGGAGGGTTTGTCCTGGCACATCGCCGGACGCTCCGGCCTGTGGCGCTACGACGAGATCTCGGCGATCCGGCTGTCGTTCCGGCCGGTCTCGATGCAGCAGCACCGCTTCCGTGCCGATGTCAGCCGCACCGGCGGCGGGCGCATCGCGATCCTCTCGACGAGCTGGCAGACCGCGGCGCTGATGGCGCCGCAGGACAGCGGCTTCCGCGATTTCATTCTCGCGCTGCATGCGCGGATGGCGCAGGCCGGCAGCCGGGCCGAATTGACCGCCGGCTTGGGCCGCAAGACCTATGTGGCGGCGCTGGCTTTCCTGGCGGTGCTGACGGTGGCGATGGCGGGGCTGTTGATCCGCGCGCTTCTGATCGGCGAGTTCGCCGGCGCGCTGTTCATCCTCGGCTTCGCGGCGCTGTTCGCCTGGCAGGTCGGCGGCTTCGTGTGGCGCAACAAGCCGCGGAGCTACAGTTTCGATCAGTTACCACGGTCCGTGCTGCCTTAGAAAGCCTTTCCCGTTCCGATGGAATCGGAACGGGGCTCTGGATTCTTGTTTTGACGCGTTTTCTTCACGCGAACCGGTAGCCACTTCGCTTGAAAACGCTCTGGGCGGATCGCTACTCCGTCGAGTCGAAATCCTCTTCCTTGGTGCCGAGCAGCGAGGCGATCGTGCGCAGGCCGGAATCGAGCTGCTCGGGCGACGGCGGGGCGAGGGCGAGCCGCACCGCGTTTGGTGCATGACCATGCGCGATCGCGAAGGTCGAGGACGGCGTCAGCGCGATGCCGCGCCTTGCCGCCGCGGCGACGAAGGTCTGCGAGCGCCAGTGCGGCGGCAGTGTCAGCCAGAGATGATAGGAGCGCGCGTCCGCGGCGAGCTGGTAGCCGGCCAGAAGTCTTGCGGCGGTCTGCTGGCGGCGCGCCGCGTCGATGCGCTTCAGGCGCGTCAGCTCGGCGACGGTGCCGTCGGCCATCAGCCGCTGCCCGGCCGCCAGCGCGTGTCCGGAGGCGATCCACCCCCCGGTGCGGACCGCGCTCATGACGCTTTCGCGCAAGTGGGGCGGCGCGACCAGGATGCCGAGCGCGAGGCCGGGCGCGACCTTCTTGGACAGGCTGTCGATCACGATGCAGCGGTCCGGCCCGAGCGCGGCCAGCGGCGTATCGTCGGCGAGGAAGCCGTAGACGGTGTCCTCGATGATGGGAAGATCGAGCTTTTCGGCGACGCGCATGATGTCGGCGCGCCGCGTCGCGTTCATGGTGACGCCGAGCGGATTCTGGATGATGGGCTGGAGATACAGCGCCGACAGGTGCGCCTCGCGATGCGCCTTCTGGATCGCATCCGGCCGCACGCCGTGCTCGTCCATCGGAATCGGGACTAGCGTCACACCTAACCGCGCGGCGATGCTCTTGACGTATGGATAGGTCAGCGCCTCGACGCCGCAGCGGCCGCCGGTTGGAACGAGCGCCGCAAGCGCGGCCGCGAGCGATTGCTTGCCGTTGGCGGTGAAGAAGATCTGGTCCGCCTGCGGCGTAAAATCCTTGCGCGCGAGATAGGCGGCGGCAGCAACGCGCGCGCTCCTGGTGCCGGTGCTGGTCGAAACGCGCAGCGCGGATTCGAGCGCGTCGATGCGCTCGAGCCCCGCAAGGCTCTTGGCGATCATCGCCCATTGCTGGGGCAGCAGCGGGTAATTGACCTCGAAATTGATGCGTGCCTCGGCCGGCTCGCGCATCGTCTCGACCTGGCGCCTGATGTCGCCGGAGATGAAGGTGCCGCGGCCGACCTCGCCGACCACGAGGCCGCGGCGGAGCAATTCCGTATAAACCCGGCTCGCGGTCGAGACCGCGATGCCACGGTCATAGGCAAAATTGCGCTGCGGCGGCAGCCGGTCGCCGGGCCTTAACGTGCCGTTAGTGATATCGGCCGCAATGGCATCGGCAAGCTTCACGTACTCGAACTTGGACATTATTGCACCGAGAGCAATGTTTTGCTTGCTCCGAGGTATGTACCGGAGCATTTAAGTTCCATCAAGACCCGCGATTGAGCCGAGAAGAGCGCGAGCAATTCGACGGCAAATGAGGTACAGGCGCCCACAAGCGTCCGCGCCAACGGCATTGGCTTCGCCGCGCGGACGACAGGCCGGAGAAGAAAAATGACCACGATATCGCAAACTGCCGGGCGGAGTTTACGCCCATCCTCGACGGGCGGATTTTTCAGCGCGCTCGCCAACGCCGTGCATGCACTGTTCGATCGCCTGGAGCGTCGCTCCGCCGTCAAGACGCTGAGCGAGCTCGACGACCGCGCCCTGCGCGACATCGGCATCACACGCAGCCAGATCGAGGATGCGGTGTACGGGCAGTTCAAGGCCGAGCTGTCGCGGTATCTATAAGTGAGTCCAGTGTCCCGGACGCGCTGCAACGCCCTTAGCGTTGCGGCGCAGAGCCGGGACCCAGCAGGCCATAGCACTCGCCGATGCATGGGCCCCGGCTCTGCAGCGCATCGTCGAAGAGACGCTGCGCTGCGTCCGGGGCACGAGCGCGGTGTTCTCGTGCGCAGCTGTCCCAACATCGTCATTGCGAGCGCAGCGAAGCAATCCAGAATCCCACCGCGGAGAGACCCTGGATTGCTTCGCTGCGCTCGCAATGACGGAATGCGCGGTCGGCACCATCGTTTCTTTTGCTCGCATCTTCCATCGCAGACGCAGCTTCGCATCCTCGCGGCGCGTTTGGCCCGAGCTTTGCGTCGATGCCTCACCCTCAAAATGAAAGAGGGCGCAGGGAAGACCGCATAGGCGTTAAGTTTATTCTTGAGTGTTGGAATCACACGTGATTCCAAAGCGGGATGGCAGACGAATCGCTTCTGAACGAGGACTGGACGAGAGTGGTTACGCAGCTCGGCGGGGCTGCGCAGCTTGAGATAAGCGCGCGCCAGACGAAGGCTTTCGTGCGGCGGCGCCAAATTCCAGATGCGGTGTCGTTACTTCGGCTGATGCTGGCCTATTGTCTGGGTGAACGAGGGTTGAGATCGACAGCCGCGTGGGCCGCTTCTGTTGGCCTTGCCGACCTCAGCAGC
>NZ_JACEGD010000133.1 GCF_016031635.1 Bradyrhizobium diversitatis | reverse complement strand
TGGATCAAGCTGCAACAAAGGCGAGCCAAGTGCACAAGCCTCGATCCTATCCCCGGAAATTACATCAGGGCTTCAACCGCATGCGCGGTCGCCGGCGTAAGAATGGTGCGCCACTCAGCACAAAACTGCGAACTCGTATGTGATTGACGTTCCAGTGGTATTCGACAAAGCGCATCGATCGAGATTCGATCACCGCGCGTCCGCAAGGGCCCGCGGCTCGACGAGCAGGCCCTGTCGTTCGTAACGGCGGCGCGTGAAGGCGAACAGCACCCGATATGCCGTCGTCGTACGCTTCAGCAGAACGCGCCGCGTGAGCAGGGCATCGCCTGCCGGCCGAAATTCGAGATCATCGAGGCCAACGCAGTGCAGACACGCCGGGCCGGGAGGCTCCATCATCAGGAGACCGCCGGTGCCGCCACAGCGATGGCATGTCCACTCCATGTTCAACGGCTGGCGAACAACGCCTTCACCGAAACGATGCGGCCATCGAGCGGGCCGCGGGGCGTTTCAGCTGCGGCGCGCGCCGATCCGCGGCCTCGGCCTCCCACCGGGCGCTGTCTGCGAACACCACCGTGAAGACGTTCCTCGCTTCGTCTGAA
>NZ_JACEGD010000132.1 GCF_016031635.1 Bradyrhizobium diversitatis | reverse complement strand
GCTGCTTCCGCCGGACCGGCTGCGCGCGCTGCTGGTCGCCGAGGCCGAGCTTGGCGAGCGCATCATGCGGGCGCTGATCCTGCGCCGGGTCAATCTGATCCAGGACGGCGCCGGCGGCCCCGTGCTGATCGGACCGTCGAACTCCGTCGGGGTGGTGCGGTTGCAGGGGTTCCTCACCCGCAACGGCCAGCCGCATCATCTGCTCGACCCCGATCGCGATCGCGATGCGGCCGAACTGATCGCGCGGTATTTGCCGAAGCCCGAAGACTGGCCGCTGGTCGTCACTGCCGATGGCGCGCGCGAGCTCGGTCTCGTTCGGATTGCGCAGCACCGCGCCATCGGCATGATCGGCGGCGCAAAGGGTGACCGCATCTACGACGTTGCGGTCGTCGGCTGCGGACCCGCAGGGCTCGCCACCGCCGTGTATGCGGCGTCCGAAGGGCTGTCGGTCGCCGTGCTCGACACCCGCGCCTTCGGCGGCCAGGCCGGCGCCAGCGCGCGGATCGAGAACTATCTGGGCTTTCCGACCGGCATCTCGGGCCAGGCCCTGACCGCGCGTGCGTTCACCCAGGCGCAGAAATTCGGCGCCGACATCATGAT
>NZ_JACEGD010000131.1 GCF_016031635.1 Bradyrhizobium diversitatis | reverse complement strand
TGGGTCTTGAGCGAACAGCTTTGACAGGCCGTCGTCCAGTAGCGCCGCAGCACCTTGCCGTCTTCTTCATTCGTATAGCGATATGACAGCCGCTCCCCGGCCGGGCAGCGATAGGCGTCCTCCTCTGGCAAATAGGCAAAGTCCTGTTTACCGAAGCGTCCGTCTGCCTTAGCGCCGGACGTTAGCGGTTTGGGCAGAGTTACTGTGATGCCTGCTTCGTGGCACGCGAGGATCTCTGGGCTGTTGAAGTAGCCGCGATCGGCTACCGCTTCGAGCGTCTCGGTCTTGAGAACAGCCTTCGCCTGCTTGGCCATATTGGCAAGTTGTGCCCGATCCGAGCCGCTGTTCGTCACCTCATGCGTCACAATCAGATGGTGCTCGGTGTCTACGGCGACCTGTACGTTGTAGCCAACAACGCCAGAGCCGCGGCCGCTCGTTGCCATCGAGCGGCTGTCGGGGTCGGTCAGCGAGATTTGCTGGTCAGGCGAAGCAAGCATTTGCTTCTCGTAGACGGCAAGCTTGCCCATTTCCTCCTTCAGCTTTGTCAGCTTCTCGGTAAGCCTCGTCACCTTCGTGGCCAGCGCCTCCGTCGGCTCCTGG
>NZ_JACEGD010000014.1 GCF_016031635.1 Bradyrhizobium diversitatis | reverse complement strand
AGCGCTCGAACCCGGCCGCGATCTCGTCGCCGATCGCGGCTATGATGCCCGTGCTCTCATCGACCTGGTCGAAAGCCGTGGTGGGCGGGCTCATATCCCGACCTGCCGCGACCGCAAGGTCCAGCGCTCGGTCGATCCCGCCCTCTATCGCCAACGCAATTTGATCGAGCGCTTCTTCAACAAGTTGAAGCATTTCCGCCGTATCGCGACACGATATGACAAGACCGCCCGCAACTTCCTTGCCGCCGTCTTGCTTGCCTCAACGCGAATCTGGATGCGGTTTGAGTCCACGACCTAGAGCTGCGGAATCACCTGCGCCCAGATCGCGATCATCCCGACGAACAGCGTGATAGACGCCAGTGCGGCGGCTTCTTCCACGAAAACCCTGAACATGGCCTGCTCCCTTGTTGGAACGTATGAAGAACATTGTTCTTCTTTTGTTCAGGGGAGTCAAGCGGTCCGAGACCGCGCGAAACGGGATGGTTAACTCGCTGAATGTACAAAATAAAAAAGCCCCGGCCGAAGCCGGGGCTTTCGTCAGCCGCTCGCGTTGAGCGATCTGTCTTAGTAGCGGGCCAGCATCGGGCCGCCGAACTTGTAGTTCAGGCGGACGAGGCCCATGTCGACGTCCTGCTTGATGCGGTCGACTGCACCACTGGCGAAGGTGACATTTTGGTCGCCGAGGAAGATGTGGTTGTACTCGACGCCGACTGTCCAGTTCGGCGCGAAACCGAACTCCAGGCCTGCACCAACCGTGCCGCCCCAGCGGGTCTCGTCCGCGTTGTCGATGTTTGCACCCGTGGCAACGCTGTAGACGTCGTACTTGTTGCTGACGACGGCCGCACCGCCCTTCACGTAGAGCAGGACGTTGTTCCAGGCATAGCCAACCTGACCGGTGATGAGCCCAAATGCGTCCATCTTGGTCCGGTTACGATTGCCGGGGGCGATCAGGCTGATGTTGTCGCCGGAGAAGTCGGCCCAGTTGCCCTGGCCTTCCACACCGAAAACGAACTGGCCGGTCTGAAAGCGGTAGCCGATCTGGCCACCGACCGTGCCGCCGGTCGAGTTGTGCGAACCTTCAGGACCGAAGTTGACGAGGTCCCACGACGTATCCGCCGAACCGCCACCGCCGTTGACGCCGATGTAGAAACCGCTCCAGTCGTAAACGGCAGCGATCGCCGCCGGCGGAGCTTTGGTGTAGGGCCGCGCCGCGAGGTCAGCAGCCATCGCCGGTGCAGCCGCGCTGAGCGCGACGAGGCTGACAGCGGCAAGCAACAAACTCTTCTTCATTTGATTCCCGTTCCAGTTTCTTCAGTAGGCCCCCGGGCCGTGCGCAATGTCTTAGCAGTGGACGACGGAATTGCTGTAACCGCGACGCAACAGTTTAGTCGAAAGGACCTCGCTCGTTAACGAATGTTTATCAGCGGGTGTGCGGAAACCCTATGAAACAAGTGTTTTCACGAGTTCCAATGTCGACTAGAGGACATAAGCTGCACGTGCGCGTAACGACGCCGCGCGCACATTCGCGTGATTGGAGAATCGAAATGCGCGGTCGAGTTCCCTTGCCTATTGTCGCCACATTTTCGCTCGCATTCGTCACATTTGCATTCGCATCGGGTGCAAGCACACCGGCGCACGCATTCGGCAAGAATCATCCATTCTGCCTCACCGGTGATGAATGGCCGGGACTGAGCAATTGCAGGTTCGACACCTACGCGCAGTGTCAGGAGAGCGCATCCGGTCGCGCGCTGACCTGCATCGCCAATCCGTATTTCGTCGGACAGAGCGACGATCCATACGCGTATCAAAATCGTCCGCGCGCACAGACGCCGGGCTACTTCCTGCCGCGCTGAGATGCGCGGCGCCTGGCTCGCGCTCGCCGCCATAGGCCTGCTTCTCCCGGGCGGACCTGCACGCGCGCAGACCTACGATCCGAGCTATCCGGTCTGCATGCAGATCTACGGCCCCGTCGGCTATTTCGATTGCCGCTACGGCTCGCTCGAGCAGTGCAGATATCTCGCCGTCGGGCGCTCCGCGAGTTGCGTGGTGAATCCGTATTTTCCGCCGAGCAAACCGGCGTCCCCTCACCACCCGAGACGCCCCGCCGCTCGCGCCGGATGATCAGAACCGTTCGGCTGATGCCGGGCATCCCGTGACGGAGCCCGTTGCATCCCCTCAGCTCTGCCAGGGCGTGCTGCGGATGCGCGTGCACGCGTTCGGCTTGCGGAAGCCCGGATCGTGATCTTCGATGTAATCGAAGTTGACCGTCCCGAACGTCGTCTGCGGTTTCTTCAGCGCTGAGCAGGTCTGCACCTTCAGGAATTCGTTCTTGAAGTCGCCGCGCGGGAACGCGGAGATCACCTGGTCGCGCTGCTCCGGCGTGTACTCGTCATATCCGATGCCCACGACGTCGACCAGGACGCCTGCGTTGGTGAGCGCGATCTCCGGTCTCATATATTGCGGAATGCCGGGGGTGGTGTGTAGCGCGATCGCTTCCCACACCAGGTCGGCTTGCGGCTCGGCAATGCCGCGGGCCCGCAGAAAGTCGCGCGCGGCGTCGGCGCCGTCGACCTCAAACCGCTTGGTCTCGGTGTGGTAGTGATCGACGAGACCGAGGTCGTGAAACAGCGCCGCGACATACAGCAGTTCGGGATCGAACTTCAGCTTCTGACGCAGCCCCTTGATCGCGCCGAACACGTAGACGCGAACCGAATGGTTGAACAACATCTCGCCTTCGTAGCTGCGCACGAGCTCGGCGGCCTCGCGCGCCAATTGACTGTCGGGAATTTTGACGCCGGAGATCACGCTCGTCATTTTCAGGCTCCTGCTTTCTGTTTCGGCTGATGCCATTCGCCGTCAGGCGGCACGCTCGAGCACGGCCTGCGGCGTTTTCCGGAAGCTGATCGACATGCGATTGTACGCATTCATCAGGCTGATCGCGATCGTGAGATCGACGAGCTCGCGCTCATTGAAGATCTTGCGGGCGGCTCGATAGGCATCATCCGGAACGTTGGTCTCGGCGACGCGGGTGACCGTCTCGGCCCATGCGAGGGCGGCGCGCTCGCGTTCGTCGAAGAGATTGCCGGCCTCCGCCCACGCCTGGACCAGCGCGAGCTTTTCGGTCTTCACGCCGGCCTTGAGCAGGTCGCGCGTATGCATGTCGAGGCAATAGGCGCAGTTGTTGATCTGCGACACGCGGAGATAGACCAGGGTGACCAGCGTCGCGGGAAGCCCGCTTTGCATGACATAGCCGTAGACAACACCCAGCGCCTTCGCGCCTGCCGGTGCAACGTGGTTGTAGTCGAGACGTTCACTCATCTGCTTGCTCCTTGATGATCGGAGGGATGAACACTCCCCGTTACCCCCCTTAGGTGTCCCTGCTCTGGTCTACGAAAAAGTACCAAGAATGCGCAAAAATCGTGTACCATGCAGGCATGACCAAGCCGCTGCGCCTGGAGCTGGATCGATCTGCGAAGACGCCGTTGGCCGAGCAGATCCACAGGGGAATCAGGGCCGCCATCGAGAGCGGCGTGCTCGCCCCGGGCGCGCGCTTGCCCTCCTGGCAGGATCTGGCCGCCCAGCTCGGCGTCGCGCGCGGCACCGTGCGAGTCGCGTACGAAAAGCTCTCATCCGCCCAACTGATCGTCGCAAGGCGCGCGACTGGAACACATGTCGCGGACCGGCCACGCTTTCCGGTGCGGCGGGACAAGGCGCCGGCCCCAGGCTCGTTCATGGAGATGTACCAGGAGCTCACGGCCGGGCCGGCGATCTTCCAGATGGGCGTGCCTGCGCGGGAGACCCTTCCTGCGACGTTGCTGGCGCGGATGCGCGCGCAGGCGGTCCGCATAGAGATGAGCGCGCCGGCGATCTATCCTGATCCGCGCGGTGAGCCGGCGTTGCGGCGCGAGATCGCGGCCTACCTTGCGCTGGCGCGCGGGATCGAATGCGGGCCCTCCCACATCATCATCACCGGCGGTTTCAGCGGCGGCCTTGGCCTGACGCTCCGCGTCCTCGGCCTCGAGCAGAAGAAGGCCTGGATGGAGGATCCGGGCTTTCCATTCACCCGGCACGGCCTCAAGCTCGCGCGAACATCGATCGTGCCGATCCCCGTTGACGCCGACGGCATCGATGTCGATTTCGGCCTGAAGCATGCTCCTGATGCGGCACTGGTGGTCGTGACGCCAGGGCAGCAGGCGCCGCTCGGAGCGACATTGTCGCTGGCAAGACGCTCACGCCTGCTCGACTGGGCCACGCGAAGCAAGGCGTGGGTGATCGAGGATGACTATCTGAGCGAGCTTCAGCTCAAGGGCCGGGCGACACCGGCACTCGCCTCGCACGACCGCGCCGGCCGCGTCATCTACATCGGCTCTTTCAGCAAGACCGTGACGCCTGCGCTGCGACTGGGCTTTGTGGTTGCACCCGCCGCTCTGGCGGCGCGATTTGCCGAAGTTGCGGCGTGCCTCGCGCCTGCGCCCGGACCTGCGGTGCAGCTCGCGCTGGCCGATTTCATCAGCGACGGCCATTATCTGCGGCATCTTCGGCGCACGAAACGGGTCTACGCAGCACAGGCCGATGGCTTGCTGAAATACCTGCGCCCGCGCACTGCCAACGTTGCGATTGCCGGATTGGCGGCGGTCCTGCGGTTGCCGGAGGGAGCACCCGATCTGGCCATCGCCAGGGAAGCGGCACCGCTTGGCCTCGCGCCTACGCCGCTATCGCTCTGGTCTGCGTCGAAGGACACAGCGCGCCCAGGACTGTTGCTCGGTGTCGCAATGTCTCCTCCTAAGAAGATCGAGGCGTCCTGCGATCGGCTCCTTCAGATCATCGATCGACTGACGTGATCAACGCGCGTCGGCAACGACGGAGGTGCACTCCCTCTCCCGCTCGCGGGAGACGTGAACACCCTGCGGCAACGTGCTCAACACTCGTCGAGCAGATTGCGAATTTTGGCGGCCAGGTCTTCGATCGCGAAGGGCTTCGACAACAGATGCTTGCCGGCGTCGAGCATGCCGTTGTGAACGATCGCATTGCGCGTGTAGCCGGTGGTAAACAACACCTTCAGGCCGGGATGTCGTTTCGACAATTGTGCCGCGAGTTCAGCGCCGGTCATCTCGGGCATGACGACATCCGTAAACAGCAGATCCGGAACGGTGCCGTTTTCGATCGTCCTGATCGCCTCCATGGCGCTCGCAGCTTCGATGACGGTATAGCCGAGCTCGCGCAGGCTTTCGGATGAAATGCTGCGAACGCGCTCGTCGTCTTCCACGACGAGAATCGTCTCGTTCTGATGGCTTGCGCCGGGATGGATGACCCCGCGCGACGAGTCCGGGATTGCCTCCTCGCCGATAAAACGTGGAAGGTAGATCTTCACGGTCGTGCCAACGTCGACTTCCGAGTAAATTTTGACATGGCCGCCCGACTGCCGCACGAAGCCGTAGACCTGACTAAGTCCAAGGCCGGTGCCCTTGCCCACGACCTTGGTCGTGAAAAACGGATCGAAGACCTTTCCCAGCATGTCCTCCGGAATTCCCGTGCCGTTGTCCGTCACGGCAATGAGAACATACTGCCCGGGCGCCAGTGCATATTCGCGGGCATATTTTCGATCTATCGACGCGTTGCTGGTTTCGATCGTCAGCCTGCCGCCTTTCGGCATCGCGTCGCGCGCATTCACTGCGAGATTGATGACCGCGCTTTCCAGCTGGGCGGGGTCGGCCTTGACACGCCAGAGACCCGCAGCGAGGACCGTTTCAAGGTGGACCAGTTCGCCAAGCGATCGCTCGAGCAACTCGCTCATCTCGCCGACCATCCTGTTGATGTCCAGGACCTCCGGCGCAAGAGGCTGCTGACGCGAGAACGCGAGCAGCCTTTGTGTCAAGGTCGCCGCACGGTTTGCGCCGTCGATGGCACCCTCGAGGAAGCGGTCAACGTTGACCTCGCCCTTGCTGAGCCGCCGCTTTGCAAGATTCAGGCTACCCAGTATCACGGCCAGCATGTTGTTGAAGTCGTGGGCGATGCCTCCCGTCAATTGCCCGACGGCTTCCATCTTCTGCGATTGCCGCAATTGCTCCTCGGCCTTCATGCGCTCGCCGATCTCATCGGCGACACGCTGCTCAAGCTCGGCATTGAGCGCCTCGAGCCTGGTCAAGAGCCGGGCGTTGTCGATGGCCGTAGCGGCATGACCGGCAATGCCTAGCAATGCGGCCTCATGCTCTTCGTGGAATTGACCTACCTCCGCATGACCGAAGAAGAGCCCACCGAGTACTTCGCCGCTGCGCGAGATCACGGGGACCGCCAGGTAGGAGCGGACCGGTAGATGCCCCTGGGGCATGCCTTTGCGCGGCGCGTTGTTGCCATAGCGCGGGTCCTGCAGAATGTCTTCCGACCGCACCACGCCGGTCCCCTTGAACGTCGGCTCGAACACGGCCGTATTGCGCGGCATCGGAAAGTTCTCGAAAGCGGATCGCGGCGCGCCGGACAACGCATACAGCATGTAGCTGTCGCCGTCCGCCGCCACGACGTTGTAGAAAAAGGCTCCGAATTGCGCGCCGGTCAGCTCGACGCCGGCATCCGTCACGATCTGAACGATCTTCTCGAGATCGCGTTCGCGGGCAACCGATGCCCCTGTATCGTTGAGTATCCTGAGATGACGTTCCGTTTTCTTCTGCGCGGAGATATCCAGCACGGTCCCGATGAAGCGGGTAGCCTCGCCGTTGGAAAAAATTGCGTGGCCAGTTGCGGCGATCCAGCGCTCGACGCCGTCCTCGATCCCGACGGTTCGGTATTCGATGTTGTAGCTCGCCGGAGAAGGAGGTTTCAGGGCGGCCGATACAGCCTCATGGGCGCGCTGCCGGTCCTCGGGATGAATGCCCCTGAGGAATGATCCTTCATAGCTGACATCGGCGTCAGGTGGGAGGCCGAACACCTCCTTGCAGCGGCTGTCCCATCGGAGAATGTCGTTGACCGGATCGTAGTCCCAGGTGCCGATGCCCGCCGCCTTGTTGGCGAGGACCAGCCGTTCGGCAGATTCCCGGGCTGCCTGCTCCGATCGGACGCGCTCGATGTGCGCCCACGATCGCTCCGTCACCTCGGTGAGCAAGGCAAGCTCTCGCGGCGTCCAGAGATGCGGGCCCCGGTGATGTATCGCCATCAAGGCCGTCAGTCGCCCTTCCTTCACCCAGGGCATGCAAATGGTCGAACCTATGCCGATGCGCTGGAAAGCGGCGGCTTCCTCCGGCGCGATCTCCTTCCGATTGTCGTTGATGACAAGGGGCCTGCCGGCGCTCAGCTCTCGCACCGCCTTCTCACCGAAGTCGGCAAGGCTATAGTGCCCCAGGATGTGCATCGCGCCGGGGGCTGCCCAGTCCCCGCGTATGGTGAAGCCGTCCTGATCAGGATCCATGTCGGCATAGGCGCAGTTCGAGACGCGGAGATGCTCACCGACCATCCGCGTCGTCACCGCCATCACGCCATCGGCATCGCCGACCTTGGCCGTCTCCTTGTTGAGGGCGTCCAGGAAGAGCAGCCGGGCTTCGTTTTCGCGCACGGCCGTTTCCGCACGGCGGCGTTCGACCGCAGTGCGCGTGCGCTCGGCGACATCGCGGATGAGGTCCAGCTCATCAGGGCTCCATTCGCGCGGCGCGGCATTGTTGAGGTACAACAGCGCCACAACCCCGTCGGGCTCCGAGATCGGCATGTTGACGAGTGCACGTGCAGAGATCGCCTCGAGAGCACGGGCACGATCGCCGACGCGAGGGTCTTTCTCGGCATCGGCGCAGACGACCGTTTCGCCCCGCTTCAAGTCTTCGATGTAACTGCCATAGTCGCGAAAGCGCAGCACGCCGGCCAGGCTCGAGATCCCGGGAGCGTTCCAGTCGCGAGCGATCGTGATGGTTTCGGCGGAGGTATCGACCGTGCCGTAACCTGCCCGGCTGACATTGAGGCTGCGGCCAAGCAGCTCAGCCGCGGCATAGGCGAGATCGTCGGGGTTGCCGATCTCTCGAATGTAGTCGCCGAGGGTAGCTAAGACGGCATTGCGGTCGGCCGACGGCAGCCCGGTCGCTGTCGTCATCGGTCTTCCCCGGACACTTCCCTGCCTCCACTCAATAGGCTGATGAAACGGTATTCCGCGTTGCGCACTTCAATTCGATCGGGGCAGCCCGACCTGACGTCGATGTCGATTGACCGACCAAATAACCCTCCGGTGACATTTGGGTTCCCCGGCCCCTTGGGATCGGGCTGAAGGCGCTTCATTGCGCTCGGAACAAGATCTGCAGCGGTCGTATTCGAAAGCCTGAATGGCTTCGAAGACAGACGCTCTATTGAATCGGTGTCCGTCCTACACCGGCGTATAGATCACGAGCTTCAGCGCGGGATCGTCGTTGGCCTGGAAGCTGGTGTGCTCGAAGTGCAGCACACCTTTGGTCGGATGGTTCATGGTCTTGCGGCCCGAGATGGTGCTGCGGATATCGTGTGCTTCCCACCATTTGACGAATTCCGGACTGCCCTGGCGCAGCCGCGTGAGCAACTCCGTGAAGGCGGGATCGCCGGCCCAGACGTCGTGGGTCGCGCGAAACATCGCCACCATGGCCCTGGCGACATCCGCCCAGCCGGCGCCGTAGGATCTTCGCGTCTGCTTGTTGGTCATCATGAGGAGCAGCGTGTTGCGATCCTGCTCCGGCAATCGCCCGAAGCCGAAGACGTCCTCGGCCGCCTCGTTCCAGGCCAACACGTCCCAGCGCCGCCCGGTGATGTAGGCCGGCTGGTGCAGGCTCTCGATCATCCGCCGGATCGGCGGCGGCACGATTTCGCGCGTGAACGGGCGCTTGTCGCCGTCGCGCGCAAGCGCCCTCAGGTGCGCGTGCTCGGTCTTGCTGAGGCGCAGCGCGCGGGCCAGTGCGTCGATCGTGGTCACGGACGGGCTGACCGTGCGGCCCTGCTCGAGGCGGATGTACCAGTCGACGCCGATGCCGGCGAGCTGCGCAACCTCCTCGCGGCGCAGCCCCGCGGTACGCCGGCGCCGGCCCATCGGAAGCCCGACGGTCTTCGGCGACAGCTTTTCGCGGCGGGATCTCAGGAAATCGCCGAATTCAATCCGGCGTGGATCGGCCATGACGCGTGTCCTGCAATGGAGGGCCCAACGAATACTAGGATAATACCAGGCCTTCCTGTCCTCTCCAAGGCAGCGCATAGGGCTTTACCCGACCTTGAGGTGAACATCATGAAAGCTGCCGTGCTCAAATCCTTTGGATCGCCGCTCGTGATCGAGGACGTTCCGGACCCAACCATCGGCACCGGCGAGGTGATCGTCGACGTCGTCGCCACGCGCGTGCTGTCCTACATGAACGAGGTCCTCGACGGGACGCGCAATTATGCGCTCGACCTGCCGATCGTCCCGGGCCCCGGCGGCATCGGCCGGGTCCGCGCGATCGGTCCGGACGCGACCAGGCTTGCGGTCGGCGACTGGGTGTTCTGCGACCCGACGGTGCGCTCGCGCGACGACTGCGTTGCGCCCGATATCGCACTGCAAGGCCTCACCGCCGCCGGGCCCGGCGGCATGCTGCTGCAAAAGCACTTTCGCCATGGCTCCTTCGCCGACCAGATGCGCCTGCCGACCGAGAACGTCAAACGCCTCGGCGCGATCACGTCGGAGGAAGCGACGCGCTGGTGCGCGCTGGGCACGCTGCTGGTGCCCTATGGCGGCTTCCTCGCCGCAGATCTTCGGCCTGGCGAGACGGTGCTGGTGAGCGGCGCCACCGGCAATTTCGGCAGCGCTGCGGTATCCGTTGCGCTGGCGATGGGCGCGGCCTGCGTGGTGGCGCCGGGCCGCAACGAAAAGATCCTCGACGACCTCGTCCGCCGCTTCGGCGACCGCGTGAAGCCGGTCAGGCTCACTGGTAACGAGGACGACGACCGCGAGAGCATGAGGCGCGCCGCGCCGGGCCCGATCGACTGCGTGTTCGACATCATGCCGCCTTCGGTGAGCCCGACCGTCGTGCGGGCGGCAGTCATGACGGTGCGCGCTTACGGCCGCGTCGTGCTGATGGGCGGCGTCGGCATGGCGGGCGGCGCGGGCCTCGAGCTGCCCTACCCCTGGATCATGCGCAACTGCATCAGCATCCACGGCGTCTGGATGTACCCGCCGGATGCGGCGAGCCGCCTGATCGCGATGGTACGCGCGGGGCAGCTCAGGCTTGAGGAGTATCAGGCGACGGCCTTCGACCTCGACCACGCGAATGAAGCGGTAGAACACGCCGCGGCCAATGGCGGACCGTTCAAAATGACCGTGATCCGCCCTTGAGCCCTGGGGCGGCGGCCGAGCGCCGTCGCCGATTCTTTTCATCAGTCCCGCCAAGCACTTGGCTACTGTGCATGGGGTTGTTTTCGCAGTTTTGCTAGTCGAGCTCGACCACCTGGCCATTCGAGAGCGAGACTCGCCGGTCCATGCGGCCGGCGAGCTCCATGTTGTGGGTCGCGATCAGCATCGACACCCGCGTCGCCTTCACCAGCTGCATCAGCGCCTGAAACACGTGATCCGCCGTGTGCGGGTCGAGATTGCCGGTCGGCTCGTCCGCGAACAGCACGCGCGGCGCGTTGGCGACCGCACGGGCGATCGCAACACGCTGCTGCTCGCCGCCGGACAGTTCGGCCGGGCGGTGGGTGATGCGGTCGCCGAGGCCGAGATAGCCCAGGATCTCCTTGGCGCGCTTGACGCTCTCGGATTTCTTCAGGCCGCGGATCATCTGCGGCAGCATGACGTTCTCGAGCGCCGAGAATTCCGGCAGCAGCCGGTGCGACTGGTAGACGAAGCCGATGTCGGTGCGGCGAAGCTGCGTGCGCTCGATGTCGGGCAGCTGCGAGGTCGGCGCGCCCGAGACATAGACCTCGCCGGAATCGGGCGCTTCGAGCAGCCCCGCGATATGCAGCAGCGTCGACTTGCCCGAGCCCGACGGCGCCACCAGCGCAACGGACTGGCCTGCCCACAGCGCCAGATTGGCGCCGTCGAGGATCGTCAGCGGCACCTCGCCCTGCAGGTACTGCCGTTTTATCTCGTGGAGATAAATGACCGGTACATCTTCCGCCCCCTGCTGCTGCTCCATCAGCCCCTCACTCGTACCGCAGCGCTTCGACGGGATCGAGGCGCGCGGCACGCCACGACGGATAGAGCGTCGCCAGGAACGACAGCGTCAGCGCCATGACGACCACCGCCGTGGTCTCGCCGACGTCGATTTCAGCGGGCAGCTTCGACAGGAAGTAGAGTTCCGGCGAGAACAATTCGGTGCTGGTCAACCAGGACAGGAATTGCCGGATCGATTCGATGTTGAGGCAGATCACGAGGCCAACGCAGAAGCCGACCAGCGTGCCGACCACGCCGATCGACGCGCCCGTGATCAGGAAGATGCGCATGATCGAGCCCTGCGAGGCGCCCATCGTGCGCAGGATCGCGATGTCGCTGCCCTTGTCCTTCACCAGCATGATCAGGCCGGAGACGATGTTGAGCGCGGCGACAAGCACGATCATCGTCAGGATCAGGAACATCACGTTGCGCTCGACCTGGAGCGCATTGAAGAAGGTCGAGTTGCGCTGCCGCCAGTCGACCAGGAATACCGGCCGACCCGCCGCCTCCGTCACCGCCTTGCGAAAGGCGCCGATCCTGTCGGGGTTGGTGGTGAACACCTCAATCGAGGTCACGTCGTTGCTGCGGTTGAAATAGGCCTGCGCCTCGGCCAGCGGCATGAACACGAAGCCGAGATCGTATTCGGACATGCCGATCTCGAACACGGCGACGATCTTGTACGGCTTGATCCGCGGCGTCGTGCCCATCGGCGTGACCGCGCCCTTCGGCGCCACCAGCGTCACGCTGTCGCCGGCATGCAGCGACAGCTGGTCGGCCAGGCGCCGGCCGATCGCGACGCCTTGCCCGTCATCGAAGCCTTCGAGCGAGCCCTGCTTGATGTTCTTGGCGATCGAGGTGAGGTTGTTGAGATCGTCCGAACGGATGCCCCGCACCAGGACGCCCGAGGCGTTCCATGGCGACGACGCCAGCGCCTGACCGTCCACGACGGGCGCCGCGAGGCGGATGCCCTCGACCTGGCTGATGCGCTCGGCGACGTCCTTCCAGTCGGTCAGCGGCGATTCCAGTGGCTGGACCAGGATGTGGCCGTTGAGGCCGAGGATCTTGTCGAGCAGCTCTTTGCGGAAGCCGTTCATCACGGCCATCACGATGATCAGCGTCGCAACGCCGAGCATGATGCCGAGAAAGGAGAACCCGGCGATGACCGAGATGAATCCCTCCTTCCGCCGCGCACGCAGATAGCGCGCCGACAGCATCCACTCGAATGGCGCAAAAGGCGCAGTTTGCACGGTTTCGGTCATGGTCTCATCCATCGCTCGATAATCCCATGATTCGGGGTCAATTGTGGCCGGATTGGCGGCCGCGATCTCGGGCGATGAACAATATTCAGCCGACCAGCCTTATCAGCCCACAAGTCTTGCGACCGCGTCGGCAGGCGACATCGTCTCGCGCGCGCCGTCGCTGCGTCGTTTGATCTCGACCTTGCCGTCGGCGAGCCCCTTCGGCCCGATCATGATCTGCCAGGGAATGCCGATAAGGTCGGCGGCGGCGAACTTGGCGCCGGCGCGCTGATCGGTGTCGTCGTAGAGCACGTCGACGCCCTTGGCCGTGAGCTCGGCATAAAGCTTCTCGCAAGCCGCATCGACGGCCGCATCGCCCTGCTTGAGGTTGAGAATCGACACGCGGAACGGCGCGACGGCCTCCGGCCATTTGATCCCGGCATCGTCATGGCAGGCCTCGATGATGGCACCTAACAGGCGCGACACACCGACGCCATAGGAGCCGCCATGGATCGGCACGTCGACCCCGTCGGGGCCTGCCACCAGCGCCTTCATCGGCTCCGAATATTTGGTGCCGAAATAGAAGATCTGCCCGACCTCGATGCCGCGGGTGTTGACCCGCTTGTCCGCGGGCACTTCCCGTTCGAAGCGCGCGGCGTCGTGAACGTCCTCCGTCGCCGCATAGACCGAGGTCCATTGCTTGATGATCGGCGTCAGGTCGCCGTCATAATCGACATCCTCGCCCGGCACCGGCAGGTCCAGCACGTCGCGATTGATGAAGACGCCGGATTCGCCGGTTTCGGCGAGCACGATGAACTCGTGGCTGAGATCGCCGCCGATCGGGCCGGTCTCGGCGCGCATCGGGATCGCCTTCAGCCCCATCCGCGCGAAGGTGCGCAAATAGGCCACGAACATCTTGTTGTAGGCGACGCGCGCCGCGCCCTCGTTGAGGTCGAACGAATAGGCGTCCTTCATCAGGAACTCGCGGCCGCGCATCACGCCGAAGCGCGGGCGCTGCTCGTCGCGGAATTTCCATTGGATATGATAGAGATTGAGCGGCAGGTTCTTGTAGGACTTCACGTAGGCGCGGAAGATCTCGGTGATCATTTCCTCGTTGGTCGGCCCGTACAACAGCTCGCGCTTGTGGCGGTCGGCGATACGCAGCATCTCCGGGCCATAGGCATCGTAGCGGCCGCTCTCGCGCCAGAGATCGGCGAGCTGCAAGGTCGGCATCAATACCTCGATCGCGCCGGACCGGTCCTGCTCCTCACGCACGATCTGCTCGATCTTCTTCAGCACGCGGAAACCGAGCGGCAGCCAGGCATAGATGCCGGCGGCCTCCTGCCGGATCATGCCGGCGCGCAGCATCAGCCGATGCGAGACGATCTCCGCCTCTTTCGGATTTTCCTTCAGGATGGGCAGAAAGAACCGCGACAACCGCATGGTAATACTCTGGGAATCAGTGATCGCCCGCAGTGAAACCGGATTGGGAGCGAAAACACAAGACCGGGAATGAGGAAAAGCCGCTAACGCGGCGGAATTCCTGTCATTTTTCCGTCGACTTCAGGTTCGGCTTGAGCAGCAGCATGCCCTGCAAAGTCGGCGAGCCTAGGGCGGCGCCACCACGAGTTCATCTTCCAGCACGATCCTCTCGAAGTAAGTCACCAACGCGTCGATCCGCACATGCCAGCGGCCGGCGAAGGGTAACTCGACTCGAGCGGCGTCCCCTCGCCGGTCATGAGCTGAAGCACGAAATCGTCCGCGCCGGCCGACATGCTCGGTCTCCCGAGAGCAGAGACCGGTCTCACTTCATCTTCATTCCCGAGTGATCCGGCATTTTCTTCATGTCCATGTGACCCGAGTGCCCCGCATCGCCCGGCGCCTGCGCGCCGACGCCCTGGACGTCGAGAGAGACGGCGACCTTGCCGGCCTTCTCGAATTGCAGCGTCACGGGCACCTTGTCGCCCTGCTTGAACGGGCCCTTCAGCTCCTGGAGCATCAGGTGATGGCCGCCGGGCGCGAGCTTCACCGTCTTGCCGGGATCGATCGCCAGTCCCTTGTCGAGCTGGCGCATCTTCATCACGCCGTTGTCCATGGCCATCTCGTGGATCTCGGCCTTGCCGGCGATATCGGCGGACACGCCGACCAGCCTGTCCGCGGCGGTTCCCTTGTTCTCGATGATCAGATAGCCGCCGGCGACCTTGGCGCCGCCCGGCGTCGCACGGCTCCACGCCTGCGAGATGACGAGATCGCCGGCCTTGACGTCGTCGGCGATCGCCGGCGCTGCGCAGAATGCAAGAGCGAACGCAGCGAGCAGCACATCTTTCAGCCTTGTCTTCATATCGGTATTTCCTTTGCAAATTGAATTTCAGTGTTTGGAGAGCTGCTGCGCCGACCATTTCTCCAGGTCGGACATTTCGGCGGAGCCTTCGATCGTCGTGATGCTCCCGTCCCGAGAGATGAGCATCGTCCTGGGGATGTCGCCCTGCCAGGCAGGATCGATCTCGAACCGCAAGCGCTCGACAAAGCCGTCGTTGAAGATGAAGTTCTCGGTCGACGACAGCCCCGCCTTGTCGAGCATCGATTGCGTCGCCGCCGGCAGGTTCGGCACGAGGTCCGCGCTGACCGTGACGACATCGATTTCAGGATGGTCCTTCGCAAACTTCCCGAGCAGCGGCAGCTCGACTTTGCAGGGCCCGCAGGTCACGCCCCAGAAATGCACGAGCGTGGGACGACCTGCATGCCCCCTCAGCACGCCTTGCCACGTGCCGCGTTCGAACGGCTTGAGGCCCGGAGGCGCTCCGAGGGCAGGCGCCGATGCGATCAGGATACCCAGACCTACAATAGCTGCAAATCGACGTCTCATCGTTGTTCCTCGATCGCCGTAAGCCGGTACCCATCCGCTTTCGTCATCCATGACAGGTAGACCTGTCCGCCATTGGAGACGAGTAAGGGATGGTCGGAAGTGTCGGTCGTGCTCGATATCGCCTTCGGCGACGACCAGGTCTCGCCATCGTCGTGAGAAATCGTCATCTGGACCGTCGTCTTCTCGCCATCGAACTCCTTCCACACCATCACCGTCCCCGCCGGGCCCGCGAGCACGAAGGGGCGCGTCGGATTACGATCCGGCCGCCCCAACGCCATCGGCACAGAAAACGTGCGACCTTCGTCGCGCGAGTGCGCGTAGAATAATCCCTTCCGCACCTTCCCGTTCGTGTACCAGGCGACGTGATAGGTTCCATTCTGCCCGACGGTGAGGCTGGGCCCGTGGTGCGGGCAGGCATTGATCTGCCAGTCGTCGTTGCTGACCCGATGGATTTCCCCTGGCGTCGAGACGTCGGTGAACGTCATGATCGCGTGATCGCGCACGCCCCCCTCGAAGATGTTCCTGAAGATCACGGCCGGCCGTCCCGGGGCCGCGAACGCTATTCCCAACCGGCAGCACTCGCAGGTGCCGTCCCGGGCGAGATGGGCCTCGGTGTAGGTGGCGCCGCCATCGCGAGACGAGGCAAAGAACAGCGCTGCTCCCTCGTACTTCCGTCCCGCCTCTCTTGCGGGAACACGATTGCGCTTGTCGAGCCAGGCCGCAAAGACCGATCCGTCCTGATCGAGCGCCAGCGCTTCGAAACGCTGGCTCTCATTGCTTGCGGTGATGGGTTTCAGCTCCGCGAAGCTCTTTCCGCCATCGGTCGAACGCGTGTAGAGCACCTGGCCGTTGAAGGCTTCGTCCCTGAAGATCGAGAACGCGACGGCAATGCCGCCCTTGCGAGCGACCACGATCTTCGGCCGCGCATCCGGCCCCCAATCAAGGTTCAGCCGCTTCGTCGTGACCTGGACGGGGAACGAGAAATTGCGGCCCGCATCCTGCGAGCTCGCGACCGAGACCTGCCCTCCCGCCATCCAGACCAGCCACAGCGTTCCGTCCGGAGCGAATGCGGGCGTCGCCTTGGTTGCACAGCGCAGCGTCGGCTCCTCACACGCCGCTTCGGACGCATGCGGAGCACGCATCTGTCCGAGCGCCGCACCTTGCAGCAAGGCGAAAGCGACGATCCCGAGCAGGCCAGTTCGGATCAATGCCCTACTCCCTTCAATAGCTCGGTTCATTTGAACGCCACCTTCATACCCGCAACGAAGGCGCGCGGCGAGCCGGCATAGATCGATCCTGTGGTGTTTGCGAGCACACTCGCAGGATTTTGAAGGCCGGCCGCCGTCACCGTGTTGGCGATGTTGTTTGCCGAAGCGATGTAGGTCCGGTCGAATACGTTCCTGACCTCGAGAAACAGATTCAGCGATCTGAAGGTGTCCGACACCAGATCGGTCTTGTAGTGAACGTTCAAATTGACCAGCTCATAGCCGGGTGCCTTCAGCAGATTCGCATTGTCCATGTAGAAGGAGTCCTTCCACTGCAGTTCGACAAAGCCTCCGAGACCTGCAAGCGGCCCGGCGAACTCGTCATATCCAATTCGCGCCGTCAGCTCGTTGGGGGAGATGCCGGGAATCTTGTTGCCTGCCCGGTTGAAGCTGAACACCGCCCCATTGGTGATGTTCTCGACATACTCGGTGTAGACCTCGTCGAGATAGGTGTAGGCCGCCGTGAACCGCCAGCCCGGATAGAACTTCCAGTCAACGGCGAGCTCGATGCCGCGGTGCTCCGACCGTGGCGCGTTGAACGTATAGGATATGCCCGCAATCGGAGTCGCCTGACTGACGATCTCGTTGCGGAAGAACTCGTAGAAGCCGGTCGCGCTGAGCTTGAGCGTGTTGTTCGGCGTCCAATCGAAACCGAGGTCGTAACCCAGATTCTTCTGGGTTTGGAGCTGCGTATTGTTGCCGGACAAACCCGTCGGAAGGACGAAGAGGTTCGAAACCTGCGGAGTGCCGTATCCCGTGGCAACTCGTCCGCGGAAGAGCCATTCGTTGTTGAGATTGTACAGCAGCGCCAACTCCGGCGCGGCATTCTGAAACTGCCGGTCTGCGGTCGTCAGGGTTGTCGTGGTGATGCCGGTGGGACCCGCGTACGCATACGCGGTGTTTGTCCCCTTGAGTAGCGTGGTCTCCCAACCAATGCCGGCGACCGCCGTCAGCGAGGTCGTCAGCCTGAGCTCTTCCCTGGCACGCACACCATAATTGATCGTTTCGCTGAAGAGATTGCTCGAGAGCCTGCCGAGCGTGGCATTGCCCCCCGGCATCACATTTCGCGTGTCACTCGACGCCGTCAGAGTGTTGTAGAAGGCGCCGAAGAACGCGGTGGCCTCCATTCCGAGAATCTCGCCGCGCTTGGTGAGATCGCTCATGTAATTGTACGACGGAAAATCTCCGATCGAGCTGGTCTGTCCAGTCGGCTGGCTGATGTTCCTGTCGTCGAACACGAACTGGTTGCGCCACGTCATCGTGTTGTCGAAATCATGCTCCCACCGGCCGCCGACGATGGTCCGCCGGTCGTTGCGGCCGAGGCCCGCCTGCAGGGCCGTTTCCGTGTCGGTTCCGGCAGTTGCGTTGAAGCCGTTGTTGAACAGCCTGACCGTCCCGCATCCCGGCGCGGCGGTGGCACCAGTAGCACATCCCTGCTGGAACGGATTGACGTCGTACTGGTTCAGCGACTGCCGGATCGGCAATCGCGTGCTGAGGTCATTGTTGATGATCTTGACCGTGAAGCGGTCGTCCGGCGTCGCCTTGAGCGTGCCGAGGAAATTGACGGTCTGGGTATTGTACCAGCTGTTGCCGATATAGCCATCGCCCCGCACGTCGCTCGCGAACAGCGAGCCCTCGAAATTCCCGACCTTCTTGCCGGCGGCCAGGTAGTTGTTGAGATAACCGTAGCTGCCGCCGTCCACGCCATATTCGACGCCGTCGATCGTGCCGCCGGGCCTCGTCCGGAAATTCAGCGCGCCCCCGGTCGCGTAGTTGCCGTAGAGCGCCGAGGAGGGGCCGCGGATCACGTCGATCGCGCCATAGGCGTGGGGATCGATCAGGTCGCTCCGCGACAGGCCGTCCGGTTGCGTCACCGGGAAGCCGTCGTCGAAGATCACGAGATTGCGGATGGCGAAGCCGTTGCGGGCGTTGGATCCGCGAATCGAGATTCCGAAATCACGGGGGCCATTGCCCTGCTTGATCGAAATGCCCGGACTGTCGCGCAAGACGTCGCTGACCGAAAACGCGGGGCGATTGTCGAACTGGCTGCGATCGATGGTCGTCGCGGTCTGGCCGGCCGGCGATTGATTGAGTCCAGCCCGCGCTGCGCCGGCAGACCCGACCAGGTTTTGGGCCGGCGCGCTGGCGGTCGCGTTCTGCGCAACGGATCTGGCTGCGCGTCCCGCCGAAGCTGAGCGCAGTCGCGATGGCCGGGTGATTGGTTTGGGGCGCGAAGGCTGCGGCGCCTCAACGGTCACCGCGGGAAGCGCTTCCGAGGCGCCCTGAGCCAGCGCGTCCGAGCCGATCGAGGACACCAGCCCGCAAAGCACGGGCAGGCTCGCGCGGCTGATCGCACGAATGCGTAACATCTCTTGAATTCCTGACATCCGGCACGTCGGCCGGTCCATTGCACACGCCATCGGCACGGCAACGGCGCGCGCCAATGGTTCGGTTTGTCGCTACGTCAGGAGAATCGAGGGGGTGCGCGAGCTTGGGCGCTCGAGCCCTTGTAAGCGGGGATGGCGGACACATCCGCGGCGAGCCACACGACACGTTCGGGGTGACGCAAGGGAGTGGCGAGCGCAACCTGCGGCGGCGAATCGAGCGTCGCGTTGGCCTGGGCCAGGCAACAAAGGGCGCACGCGCCGGCATGCGCGGTCGGCGAGCCGGTCGGATCGTTCAGTCCGCCGCCCTGCTCGCCCGCGCTGTGGCAGATGACGGCGGCGGACAGCGGATCGGCCATAGCCTGGCCGGCCGCCCAGCACGCGGCAATCGGCGCCAGCACCTGCATCACCAGGGCGAGCAGGACGATGGGTAGGAATTTCTGTAGCCGTGCGCGCATCTGCCGAACCATTCGTTCGTCAGCCAACTAAACACTGCGGTCAGGGCTGAGTCGAGGTCAGTTCCGCCGCCTTCTTGGCCCAGCGCAAATTTCTCGAAGACTGTGGTCGGCGCGCTCCAGCACCGGTGCCCGTCCGCCATTTAAGGCAGGGCAACCATCCCCGTCTGTCCACAAATATCTTATACTTGTCATATATTTAGGTGAATTTGATCTCGATCGTTTCGTTAACTGCTCGAATTTTGAACATTCGTTGCCGAAAATGATGACAAGTGAGAAAAGTTGATCTAGCATCCCCCTTGCTCAGGCTGGCCGCGAGGTCGAAGTCTGGTGGTCCAAGTCTCGGGAGGAGCCCCTGGCGCGCAAAACGCAGCGTCGCCCCGTCAATCAAGAGCAAATCTTAGAATCGGGGATAATAGGGTCGACACAATTTTCGAGCGGGGCCAGGGCCCCGCTCTTTTTTTACCCGCGCAGCTGAACTGCCGATGAACGTGGCCTCTCATCCAATCCTAGACCACGCGCGGCGATCACATGCCGCCCGTTAACCAACGTCTGTTCGAGCTCCATCTGAAAACGCAGCGATGTTCCGCTCGAAGGCAGCGAGTTGGCGAGGGATCGACGCTCGCATAGACGATCGAAGCGATCCTCGACTTCGCCGTTGAGCGCCCCGCGGGCATTTCCGGCTGATCGCCTGCGAGGTCGCCTCGCACGATGCTTACGGCACGCCCGCGTCGTCAGGGATACGCTCCGCGATCTGCTTGACATAAGTGGACGCCGGAGATCGCGCAGGCCTGGGATACACTGCCTCATGGATATCGACGCATTCGCCGCCGCTCCGGCCCGACGCTTTGCGCTGCACCAACACTGGCTTGCTGCGATCTCGCGGTTGATTGCAGATTGAGTGCCAACAACTCTTGTGAGAGACTTTCGGAGATCGGTCGCGCAAGCAATGACGCGCCGACGACAAGATATACATGGGAGCGAGCGATGTCCGGGACGAAAGATTTCTCGACGACGAGGCGCGATCTTCTTCAGGCGGCAGCGACCGCCGGCGCCGCAACTGCCATCCTCGGCAGCATGGGCATAAACCCCGCACTGGCAGCCGCGGTCGGACGCAGCGAGAAACCGCTGAAGGCGGCCTTCTCCAATGCCGGCCTCCAGGCCACATGGTGCGCGCAAGGCAAGCAGGCCGCGGAATTCTGGGGCAAGCTGTTCAACGTCGAAGTCACCTGGTTCGACGGCCAGCTCGACGCGGTGAAGCAGCGCGCGGCGATCGACAACATGGCCTCGCAGAAATGGGATTTCGTCGCGATCCAGGCCTTCGGCATCGGCACCCTCACCCAGCCCGTGCAGAAGATGATCGACGCCGGCACGCCCGTGATCGACATGGACACGCTGATCGCGCCGCTCGACCAGATCAACGTCCACTCCTTCCTCGCGCCCGACAACGAGTTCATGGGCGCCTCGGTGACGCAGGCGCTGTGCAACGCCATGGGCGGCAAGGGCAAGATCATCATGACGCAGGGCGCGCTCGGGCATACCGGCGCGCAAGGACGGGCCAAGGGCTTCAACTCGGTGGTCAAGCAGTTCCCCGGCATCGAGGTGCTCGACACCCAGCCGGCCGACTGGGACGTCTCCAAGACCGCCCGCCTCTGGGAAACCTACCTGACGAAATACCCGCAGATCGACGCCGCGTTCTTCCACAATGACGACATGGCACTCGCCGCCGCCAACATCATGAAGGCGCGGGGCCGCACCAACATCCTGATCGGCGGCGTCGATGCCATGCCGCCGGCGATCCAGGCCGTGAGCGAGGGCCGCATGTTCGCCACGGTGCGCAATCCCTCCTGCCGCATCCATGGCGGCGCCATCATTGCAGGCGTGTCGGCCGTGGTCGGCGGCGAGAAGAGCGGACAGGGAATCCCGAAGAACGTCGTCACCGACGGCCCGGTCGTGACCAAGGCCAACGCCGCCGGCATGCAGTGGATGCAGGATCACTTCCTGATCTGAGCCTCCAAGACGTGAACTTTCATGCCTGAGGGACAACAGCCCATCCTGGAACTGCAGGGCATCACGAAGAGCTTCGGCGGGGTCGAAGCGCTTCGTGGTGTCGACTTCGCGCTCTATCCCGGCGAGATCCATGGTCTCGTCGGCGAGAACGGCGCCGGGAAAAGCACGCTGATGAAGATCATCGCCGGCGTGCACACCGAATTCTCCGGCCGCTTCCTGGTCGACGGGAAGGAGATGCATTTCCGCTCGACCCGCGATGCGCACGCCGCCGGCATCGCCATGGTGCATCAGGAGCTCAGCGTTGCGCCCGACCTCACCGTCGCGGAGAACGTCTTCCTGGGCAACCAGCCGACCAACCGGCTCGGCCTCGTGCAATGGCGGCGGATGGCGCGGGAAGCGGGCGAGCAGCTCGCCCGTTTCGGCATCGACGTCGACCCGATGGCGCGGCTCGGCGATCTCCCGATCGGGCTGCAGCAGCTGATCGAGATCGCGCGCGTGCTGTTCTCCGGCGCGCGCATCGTCATCCTGGATGAGCCGACCTCCGCCCTCTCCCCGCCCGAGGTCGAGCGCCTGTTCGCAACGCTCCGGCGGCTGCGCGAGGAAGGCACTGCGATCGTCTTCATCTCGCATTTCATCGAGGATATCCTGCGCGTCTCCGACACGGTGACCGTGTTCCGCAACGGGCGGAAGGTCGCAGAGACGGCCAGCGCCGCGACCAGCAAGGGCGCGCTGATCGAGGCCATGATCGGCCGCGGCGGCGAGGCGCTCGAGCATAGCTACACCGACGATCTGATGCTGCCGCAGCCGAGCGCTAGCAAGGTCGTTCTCAAGGTCGATCAGCTGTCGCTGTCCCGCAGCCTTCAGGACATCTCGTTCGAAGCGCGCGCCGGCGAGGTGCTCGGCATCTACGGCTTCATGGGCTGCGGCCAGCAGGAGCTGTCGCGCATCCTGTTCGGCAAGCTGAAACCGGACGGCGGCACGCTTGCCGTCGAGGGCACGCCCAAGACCTTCGCCAGCACGGCGGCGGCGCGGCGCGCCGGCGTGGCGCTGGTGCCGGAGAGCCGGCGCGACATGCTGTTTCACCAGGAGCCGGTCTACAAGAACATCTCGATCAGCATTCTCGATCGCATCTCGGCCCTGCTGCTCAAGCCGGCGCGGGAGCGCGACATCGCCAAGCGCCAGGTCGAGCAATTGCAGATCCGGCCGCCGGTGGTCGGCCTCGATCTCGGCATGCTCTCGGGCGGCAACCAGCAGAAGGTCGCGCTGGCGAAATGGCTGACCTATCCGCCCAAGCTCCTGGTGCTGTGCGAGCCGACCCGCGGCATGGATGTCGGCGCCAAGAACGACGTCATCAACATCGTCCGCGACCTCCGCGCCAGGGGGCTCGCCATCATCGTGCTGTCGACCGAGCCGGAAACGGTGCTGTCGCTGGCCGACCGCATCCTCGTGCTCAAGCGCGGCACGTTGGTGCGGGAATTCAGGAACGAGCCGGTCAGCAAGGACCGCCTGTTGGAAGCGGCGTGACGGAGAAAGCACATGAGCAGCGAGACGGCTTTGGCGGCGGGACGGAGGGCGCGGGGCCTTGCACCCTTCCTGCGCTCGCAGATGCGCAACATCGCCCCCTTCCTGACGCTGATCTTCCTGACCGCCTTCTTCGCCTTCGCCAGCCCCTCCTTCGCGACGCTCGACAATCTCGGCAACATCCTGACCCAGGTGTCTGTCACAGGCATCATCGCGGTCGGGCTCACCTTCGTGATCCTGTGCGCCGAGATCGACCTCTCCATCGCCAGCATCGCCAACGTCACGGGCATTGCGGTCGCCTACTTCACGCTGCAGGAATCCTACGTCAACATCGCCAACGTCCCCCTGCCCGGCGCGGTCGCGATCATCCTGTCGATCCTGCTCTGCGCCCTGCTCGGCCTCGTCAATGCACTTGGCCTGACCGTGATCGGCATCCCCTCCTTCATCATGACCCTGGCGATGATGCAGATTGCGGCCGGCATCTCCGCGCTCCTGGTGCGCGGCCAGATCGCCTACAAGGTGCCGAGCCTGATCACGACCCTCGGTTCCGGCTCGATCGGCGGCATCCCCTGGATCGTCATCGTCGCCGCCATCATGCTGCTCGGTGGCCACCTGGTGCTGACCTACACGCGCTTCGGCCGCTACGTCTACATGGTCGGGGGAAATCGCGAGGCTGCCGAATATTCCGGCCTTAACGTCAAGCTCATCCTCGGCGCTGTCATGGTGATCTCGGCGGTGTGCTCCGGCATCGGCGGCATGCTCGGCGTCGCCCATTTCGGCAGCGCGCAGCAGAACGAGTTCGACACCTATCTGCTCGACTCCATCGCCGCCGTCGTCGTCGGCGGCACCAGCCTGTTCGGCGGCCGCGGCGGCATCGGCAACACCATCGTCGGGCTGTTCGTGCTCGGCGTGCTCAACAACGGCCTCGACCACGTCAACATCGACAGCTTCCTGAAGATCCTGATCCGCGGCCTGATCCTGCTGGCAGCGCTGGTGATCAACGTCTATGCGCAGCACTTGAGGGAAAAAGCGGCGGAGTAGACGCCGCCAAAGCAAAAATACGAAAACAACCCCATGCACAGTAGCCGGGGCCAGCGGAATCAATGGCTTACCGGCGACCTCGCGAAATTGCGGATTTCGCGAAGTGAATTTTGACTCGTCGGGCAAAACAGGGGTATGGTGTCATCATGGCGGTGGCTTCGATGAGCCGTGGCTTGCCTCGTCATTGCGAGCGCAGCGAAACAATCCAGAACCTCTCCGCGGGTGCATTCCTGGATTTCTTCGCTGCGCTCGCAATGACGACGCGGCAGCGGCGGTGCTGAACAACGTACGGAATGCTGCTTAGCTCCCGATCTCCCGGTCGGCGGCAGCCGCGAGAAGCGGAAACTGCAGTGGCTCGCGTCGGCGGCCACGCTTTTCCAAGATCTATACTCCAGTCGATATTGGATATTGACCGGCACATTGCTTAGTAATCTTGGTGGTTTGCGCCACACTACTATTTGCCGCGACTGCGCACGCTCAGACACAGCCAGCAGCAGCGCCGAAACCAACTGGGGAGCCATCGGCCTATTGCCGCTCCGGCGCTCAGGCAATCTTCTCTGGTTCAGGTGAAGCGGAGCTAGCAAATCTGCAGCAGGCCTGCCGGCGCGGCGAAATCATCGCGGTGTCGACTGCGGGCCAGAGCACGGTCTTTGCGATCGGAAGACTGTGCGACTTCAGTAAGTCGATCATCAACGCCGGGAGCTTCGTGCTCTGTTCTCTTACAGCCACTCGGACCCTGAGATAGTGTTCGGTCTGTTCAAATCACATCGGAAGGTTGGTGCCGAAGCGGCCGTCAACGCCATTCGCCCCCTGATAGCGACGATCCAACACAACCAGGGACTGCCTTCGAGCTTTTGGACGAACTACTATATTCTCGGCTTCTTCACATTTACCGCCGGGCATCACATCAAGCTCGCGACGAGGGGATCGATCAAAGACGCTGAACTGAGCGCGGCGGTCGGTGACGTCCTTACGACGGTTTCGAACCTGAACGGACAGGAGTTGGTCCAGCGCACCATCCAGATGTCTCACAATGATGAGTTTGATTTTAATCGAGGCGCCGACGACGCGGCTGCTATTTGCTTTTACACAATGAGGATTTTGAAGAACGAAGCTGAGCACCCACTAGTGACAATGGCCTCTAAGGACGCACAGCGCTCTACTGACGGCGGTAATACCGAGGCAGAGAGGCGCGCATACATTGCGTCTATGATGATGCTGTCCCTCATGAACGAAGTGCACAGCCTCGCGTGAGGAAAGATGATGGTCGCGGCGCCCGGCAGCCGCAAATCAGACGGCCCCCTTCCCCCGAAACCGCGCCGCAACCATATGAAATGAGCCCGGACGGCTATGCACAAGAAAGCCGACGCCGACAAAGATAAGACATCTCGCATTGGAGTAGTTGCACGAAACTTTTCGGCCACAGCCTGGCCACTACCCTAACTTTGTCTTTCAAGACATGGCTGGAAAGCAAGCACTACAGCCACTACCTGCAATTCCGATCGCGAAGCGACGCCCGGGCCGAAGCCGAGGGTTGGTTTGAAGCCGAAATCCGCGACTACCCGGATTGTGCCGCCGGTGTGCATGAGCCAATCCTACGCCCGCGCCGGCCCGAAGTGAATCCCCTATTTGGTGCGCGCTGACGGAATCGAACCGCCGACATCCTGGATGTAGGCCAGGCGCTCGTTCCGCTGAGCTAAGCGCGCGGCTTCCGACTTTTCTGATCTGGCGACGCTTTCTTTGAAGCGGATGGTTTCGGCTGGCCGATCCAGCGGGATTACCCGACCAGCGGCGGCCGACAATAAATCTGCTCGAGCCTTTCCGGTTGGCCGCGCCGCCTCGATTACCAGATAGGAGGACCAAAACCATGCGCGATTGCGCGGCGGCCGCGTCGCCAAGGCCATGAATTTTGCAGCAGCAATGAGACGACCATGACTGAAACGGCGACGGCAGCGACGAAACAGAGCAACGACCGGCAAGCCCGCAGGGGGTGCGGCCGAAAGGTCGCCCGACCGACGAGACCCGGCGCGGCGCTTCAGCCGGTTGCGCAACCATGGGACGGCAAGCTGCTATTCCGCGCTAACCAGATCGCGCTGTTGGCGCGCGGCAACGCCCAAGGACGATTCCGGAGCGATGAGATTCGGATCCTACCCGTGCTGAGGCGGCGACCTCTCGCTGGCGATGCCGCCGACTGGTAGCACTGCTCAAAGCAGGCCGAGACGCTTCGAGGGAAGGATCATGCGGCCAACCTTTCCCGCTCGGGAGCAGCAGTAGTGGGACAGGATGGCTGGCGGAGCAGTGCGGAAATCTGCGCGCATCGCGCGAGGTGCGCAGCGATGAGCACAGCCCGCCAAACATCGAGCCGCACGTTTGAACCTGGTGGTCCTTTTTCGCGACTAGTCTTTCAAACGAATCAATCTGGAGATTTGGTGGAGGCCCCGACTTCCATCGGCTCCTCCGCCGTCGGTCGAAAATGACGAGTGATCTCCAGACCACCGGAGGACACATAGATGGCCTCTCGCGTTCTTTATCACGGGGCGGAAGCGAACAAGCTCCTGTTCAATATTCGCAATGGCGCATTAACCGCGGACTCCCAGGGTCGCATATTCTTCGCGGAGCGGGATTGGGAGAACTGCCTGATTCACGGTGCGGATCGGCAGATGGGTGAATCCTACGCGGCGAAACTTCGGGTTGATATTCCCGAGGGCGCCCAACTGGTGAAAAACCCAACTTCCGGAAATCCGGACGCCCGAATCTTGAAGGTCGAACCTGGCGCGAAAGTGCCCGCGAAAGTCGAAGAACTTTATGTCCGACGAGGCCGCGTCGGGGCTTTTGAGACGCGCAGGATACCAGGGAGCGGCGCGCAAGCCTATCTGGAACAGAAAATCGCGAGCGCCCCGACGCTCGGTAAGCCTCCAAGTGGGGGCGGAGGGAGCGAGGGCGGCGGCGCCGGCGGTGGCGCAAGCGGGGGCGGAGGTGGCTCGCCGCTGCGCGCGTTTTTTCGGGCGCGAGCAAACATGTACAAAGCTGCCATCCGGGCGGGCGTTGAGGGCGTTTTCACACCTGAGGGTATTGCCGCAGCGGTTCCCGAGTTGATTCTAAAGGTATCCGACAGAGTTGCAGCCCGGGAGGCGATCCGGCAGATCAAGATCAAGTTTTTGAAAGAGGGCTTTGCAAAAGGTGTTGCCGCCGGTGCCATGGATTGGAGTCAAGAGGATGTGCGATTAAATCTCAAGCATCGCGTTACTCATGGTCGGGTTCGAGGTCTTGAAGACGAAGCAGGTATTCTAACGCTGTCTTTTATCCTCCAACTTGCCGAAAACTGCGAAGACTATGCTGTCGATGTCGGCCACAGCTACAGTCTCTCAAGACCATTAGAATGGAGGCAGGACTTGGCCGCGAAGGGCATGAAACTTCTGAAAAAACATGGCTATGACAAGTGGTCTCCTGAGCAACGTGAGTACGAGTTTATCGATAAGCTCGCGTGGGCAATCCGTTCTAGCACTAACGCGATAGTAGGACCCCATCTTGAAATTCAACTCGCTGTAGCAAGGCTTAAAGACGGATATTGATCCGCGAGCTGGTTGAACCAAGAGGAGCAAACTTCGATTACGATTACGCAACGCGCGCGGTAACGAGCGGTCATCGGTCCGGCGTAGAGGCGAGTGGCTCCTCACGCGGCGTGGCGTCCCGCCGCCGCTACCTACAACATCGAGGCAATGCAGCGACGAGCAGCCGCCAGGTTGGTCGTCGAGTGCCGCAAGGCGGTCGACTAGATCGATGGCGCGACAACGCGCGCGGAGTCCATCGCGGCGACTACAAACTGTTCTGAGCCGCTGGACGGTGACGAGCCGCCGTGTGGCGCGGCTCGTCGCCAGCGCACCCCTGCCCCGTCCGCGATAATGACCAGCTCGGCTTCCAGATGCCGCAGGTTACATCCGCTCAACTAACCCTTGGGGTTCATCTGGTCTCTTCTACCAATCATCGTACTCGACGGCTTCGCGCCGCGTGGCACTTGCCAGCACGGAAATGATGTCGGCTCCGCCAGCTATCATTTCATGGAATGACGGCGGTTCAGTTTGGGAACCACGGGCGGACTGCGGCCACGCACCAAACGCCTAGAGGAACGGTGGCAGCTGGAAACTTCGAAGAACGGTATCCGGATCAAGAATTACGAGCACGATCACGTGGAAATGCGAGTCAGCCGTCGTGCCCGGGTCCCGGGTGGTGAGGACATGCCGTTCAATCACTGGACCGAACCGCAGAACGGTAGGGCCAAAGGTACTGAAGTTCTCGTCGGTGCCAGCATAGGTGACCCTGCAACCCGGCATCGCAACCCGGAGGATCTCCTCCACTTCATTCGGGTTGCTATGGACATGGTTCGCAAAAATGGGACTGCTTCGGATTGCGATATTGCTAACGCTCTTAGCTTCGAGCCCGTGGAGATGCGGCGGAGCATTGGTCAGAAATCGTGGAGGACTCGGATCCCCTTGACCTCTCCCTGCGAAGTTCGGATTTGGCGCATAGTCGTCAAATCCTAGATAATCAGTCTCATGGGTCCCGTAAATGTTGATCCTTTTGCCGAACGGGAGTGGGTTGATCGGTGTACCCTTGTGGCCTCCACTTTGCAGAGTTGGACATTTCGAGTGGTCGTGTTTCGGCCCTGCCTCAGTTAGCGTAACCAGCAAGCTCTCAGGTACCTTTTCGAATTCCACCATATCGGCATCGAGACGATCGATCGTCATTTGGCCGACGATGTTGTCCGGCGTTCTTTGGTAATCCGTGTTGATGATGTTGCGGGGAGGCCCCTTGTAACGAAGCACGGCTTGCTGGGTCGATTGCCCGTACAGCTCGGTAGATATCTCACTTGCTCCGATTACTCCCATGCTGAGCTTCGTCAGTGCTTCTTGGATCAGACCGACGTGCTCTCCGCGTGAGCCTGGCAGAACATGATCGGCTGGCGAAAGCAGGCATCGCTGGAGCTTCTGATTGTCCTTGAATTGCTTCGAAACGAGGCGCTTTCGCGTGAGGACCACGACCATGTTCTGCTCCTCTGCTATGCCAGCATGTCCAGTTGATTTGCGTTCCCACAAATAAAGCGATTGATGATGCATCATAAGCAGCAGATCGCAGTTAGTTCAATCCCTGCGAGAGTCGTGATTTCGGGTTCGGAGTTCGGCGACAGTTAGGCGACGATCAAATTTATGCCGGGTAGGTCGAGCTTGGCTTTGAAGGCTCCAGGACTTGAACGTCGCGTTCGACAGCTGGAAGCCTGACGAGAGCTATCCGCATCGCGGGTACATCTACGCGGCGTGGACGGCTGGGGTGGTGCGATGGTGAAAATGACCGCCGAACGACCCTAGCGATCTTGGCGTTTCTCCGGGAGCCTTGAGTCATTTCCGGGCCGCACATCATGCGGTCGCGTTCACGAGATGGTCCGATACCGTCGAGATGAACGCGCGAAGACGCTCGAGACGCCGCAGGTCCCGGTGGTATCCCATCCAAATGTCTCGCGCCGGCGGCGGCGTCGGCAGCTCCAGTCTGCGGATACCCGGGATCTGATTGCCGACCACGCGGGGCAGGACAGCGATGCCGACCCCTTGCCTGCACATGCGCCCCTGGACGTTGCGGTTGTTCGATCGCAGGACCAGTCTGGCGTTGGGGAAACTCTCGATGAGCCACGCGATGTCAGGGAAGTTACCCGTGGATGTGTCATGGGTGATCAGCCGGAAACCGGTCCCATCGCCATACTTGGGATCGGCCGCCTCCTCGGCGATGTAGACGCCGTATTCGAGCCTGAAGAGCCGCCGCTGAACGACATCGGCAGTGTCGAACGGAACGATACGAAAAGCGACATCAGCCTCCCGTTGGGCAAGGTTGACTCGGCGCGTGCCGGTCAGGATCTCGACCTCGACATTGGGGTAGGCTTTCGAGAAATCCGCGAGGATAGGAGGGAGGACATAGGCCCCAAACCAGTCCGCTGACGAAATGCGCAGACTGCCTTTGAGGTTCTGCTCCTGCCCCGCAAGCCGGCGCTCCATGGCCAGCGCGCCTTCCTCCATCTGCTCGGCCAGTGCAACGATCCCGTGGCCCTCATCGGTCAGAACAAGACCGTCCGCTGTGCGCTGGAAGAGCGTGTGACCGATTGCCTGCTCAAGCGCGCGAAGGCGCCTGCCGACGGTCGGATGGCTTGTCTGAAGAGAACGCGCCGCCCCGCCGAGCGTGCCGGATCGCGCAATCGCAAGAAAGATCCTGACGTCGCTCCATTCCATCGCACCACCCACACAAAACTGAACGCCGAGAGTACAGTTATGTCACTCAAAGAACAAATCTAAGCACCTAGATTCCCGCCATCGCCTGGAGGTGGGTCCTCTGTGGATTCCCCCGACCCATGAGGGCGGCCCCTTGGGTGAACTGGCTGCGGAACGCACGGGAAGCTCGTCCGGATCGCAAAGAGATTTGCTGGAGCGGTCGCAGAACGCGGTGGACCGCTCCGATGTCCGCAATTGAGGACTCGATGATGATCACGATGGTGGTGACCCAATCGTCTGAAAACAACTCGGAGAAGAAGTCATGAAAACTTGGCTCATCACAGGCTGCTCAAGCGGCTTCGGCCAGCGGCTCGCGCTCGCTGCAGCACAGCGCGGCGATCGGGTCATCGCGACGGCCCGCAATGTCAAGACAATCGAGGACATGGTCGAGCCTTTCGGCGGCCGCATGATCACTTTGCCACTCGACGTGACCGATGCGGCGGCAGCCAAGGCAGCGGTCGCGAAGGCGGTCGAGGCCTTTGGCGGGTTCGACGTGCTCGTGAACAATGCCGGCTACGGACTGTTCGGCGCGATCGAGGAAGGCACGCCCGAGGAATATCGGCCGATGTTCGAGGTGAACGTCTTCGGTCTGATCGAAACCACCAGAGCCGCCCTGCCCGTCCTGCGACGTTCGGGCGGAACGATCGTCAACATGTCCTCCGGCGCGGGCATCGCGGGCGGCGCCGGCGGAGGTTATTACAACGCCGCCAAGTTTGCCGTGGAAGGGATTTCCGAAGCGCTCGCCGGCGAGTTGGAGCCATTCGGCATACGCGTGCTGATCGTCGAACCTGGGCCATTTCGCACCGATTTCCTCGGCCGTTCGATCACGATGGCGGCCAACGAAATGCCGGAATACGCCACGAGCTCGCGCAAGCCCTATCGCGAAACCAACAACGGCAATCAGGCGGGCGATCCCGACAAGGCGATCGCGGTGATCCTGCAGGCCGTCGACGCCGACGACGCCCCGCTTCATCTGCCGCTCGGCCCGATCGCGCACGCCATCGCCGAGCGAAAGCTGGCTGCCTTCCGCAGCGATATCGACGCCTGGCGCGACATCACGATCGCCACCGATTTCGACCAGCCGTAAGCGCTGGCCACGAGCTCTGTTTGAACGTCAACACCTGACCGGAAAGCGATCATGATCGCATCCTTGAAAGGGTTTACCCAGCAGCTGGTGCCGGTGAATGGCATCAAGATCAACGCCGTCACGGGAGGCTCGGGCTCGCCGATCCTTCTCCTTCACGGCTGGCCGGAAACATGGTGGGAATGGCACAAGGTGATGCCGCTGCTGGCCGAGCATTTCAGCGTGGTGGCCATGGATCTGCGCGGCGCGGGCTTTTCCGACTGCCCGCAGGGCGGCTATGACAAGGCGACGATGGCGCGCGACGCGCATGAAGTGATGGTTGCCCTTGGGCATGAACGCTACGCCGTGTGCGGACATGACATCGGCGGAATGGTCGCCTTGCCGCAGGCCGCCATCTATCGGGAGGCCGTTACCCACCTGGCCGTCCTCGACGTTCCGCTTCCCGGCTGGACCGGATGGGAGGCGACGACCGCAAGGCTCTGGCACTTCAGCTTCCATATGAACCGGGACCTGCCCGAGCGCCTGATTCATGGCCGTGAACATGACTATGTTTCGACCTTCATGGCAGAGCGGTTCTACGATCACAGCACCTTCAATCCGGCGGACATCGAGATCTACGCCAAGGCGATGGCGCTTCCTGGCCGCACGCGTGGCGGCATGGAATGGTACCGCGCCCTCGCCGCCGATCATGCGACTGCGCTCGAGTACAAGAAGCAACCGCTCGAGATACCGGTGCTTGGCCTGGGTGGGGACCAGCGGTTCGGTGCGCAGATGGTGCCGATGCTCAAGGAGTTCGCCACCCATGTGAGGGGCGGCTCGATCGCGCGGTGCAGCCACTATGTCGCGGACGAGCGGCCGGATGAAGTCGCGGCCGTCCTGATCGAATTCGTCAACGCCAGATGAAACTCGGCGCCCGCGCCGTCGTGGGCCGGGCGGATCGCGAGGCTGCGGGCGAATTGCGCCGCGGCGATCGCGATGGATCGAACTAACAGCAAAGGAGACTGTCATGACCGCCCCCGTCATTCGCGGCGTCAATCATATCGGCATCACGGTGCCCGACATCGAAGCAGCAAAATCGTTCCTGGTGGAAGCTTTCGGCGGCCAGGTGATCTACCAGTCCTTCGGACCGCAGGATCCGCCGCGGCAGGGACCCGAATTCGAGCGGGCCGTCGGCGCTTTTCCCGGAACGGTCGTGCGAGCGCAGGCGATGGTCAAGATCGGAACCGGACCCGATATCGAGCTCTTTGAAATGCACGGGCCCGAGCAAGCCCAGCCGATCCGGGCGAGCGACTTCGGCATCACGCATTTCGCTCTCTATACCGACGACATCGACGCATCGGTCGAGCGCTTCGCGAAGGCGGGAGGCACGCCCCTCACCGCGCCGCGCGCTATTCCCTATGCAACCGAGAAAGGTCCTGGAAACAAGGTCTGCTACTGCCGCATGCCGTGGGGCACGACGATGGAATTCATCACCACGCCGGACCGCATGGCCTATCATGACCAGACGGATCTGCGCAGGTGGCAGGACGAGGACTGAGCAGAGGCGCGAAAAGGGATCCGCATCAGTTTCTCCCGCTTGCTTGCGGGCAGGGCAATCGCATATGGAGCGATATCGCCTGTGGCCATCCTTCGAGACGCCCGCCGTTGGCGGGCCCTCAGGATGAGGAGCGAGTGCGTTTGCGCCAGTTTCAACGGGCGCCGGTGCCGCTTAGCCTCATCCTGAGGGACCGCGAAGCGGTCGTCTCGAAGGACGAGGCGCGCGCTCAGGTCTTGCGATAAAGCCATATGCGATTGCGCTGCGCTTGCGGGAGAGGTCGGCGCGTCCGGGCGATGCGCAGCATCGTCCCGCGCGCCGGGAGTGGGCCTTCTCCTCTTGGCGATTGTCCCATTGCGGAAATACCCTCGCCCCAACCCTCTCCCGCAAGCGCAGCGCTATCGCATATGAGATGCCGCTATGGGCACCGGCTGTCTCCACAGCGTCATGGCCGGGCTTGTCCCGGCCATCCACGCCTTTCCACGCGGCACAAAGAACGTGGATGCCCGGGACAAGCCCGGGCATGACGACCTCTGCAAAATTCAAATGCGATAGCCCTGCCCGCAAGCGGGAGAGGGAGCGCACCTTCCCCTGTCGCGATCAAGCCTGGTCACATCATGCTTTAGCTCCCGATCTCCCGGTCGGGTGGCAGCCGCGAAAATCGGAAACCGCAGTGGCTGGCGCCGCTCGCCAGCGTCTGGGTCCGTTCCAGGCGGATGCCTCGCGCGGCGTAGGCGACGAAGTCGAGGCCGCAGATGTTCGGCAGTACCTCCGCGTCGCCGCGGCGCGCCGCGAGCTTGCAGAAGCCGCAGGCCTTGTAGTCGACGCCGAATTCGAAGCTGTCTTGCGGACCCGGCTCGACGAAATCTTCCGGAAACTCCGCTTGGTGAGCTTGTGTAACGCTCCCTGCCGCCTGTTCGCGCATCAAGGCCTGGTTCTCCCGTGACATGAACTGACGCCCTGCGGCGAGACGCTCGGCTTCGGGAATCGTCAGCAGCTGCGCCTTGCAGGTCTCGCGCTCGATCTCACCGATCACGGGCACCGGCGCGCCGTGGCGCCGCAGCACCCGACTGATGGCCATGAAGCCGGTTAGGCGCATGAAGAAATCGCTCATGCGGCTGGCTGCACCGCCGACATAGGGCATCTGCGTGAGGACGATCTCGAATTCGTCCGTCACCTCCTGCCTGACCTTGTCCATATCGGAGAGATGCGCGCGCTCGCGGAGCATCGGTTCAGCGAGGTTTATTCGCTCGCGCATGGCGGCCTCCATCGCGTGGCGGTGCGTCTGGTAGAACGGATGAATCTCAGCCATTGGACACCCGATAGGATTGGCTCATTGCAGCATCGACGAGCCGCCTCATTCGGCGGCGATCGCCTCGATCTCCAGCAGCCATTTGCTGTCGACGGTCTCGACCACCACGACGGTTAGCGCCGGCTGGTGCTTTGCACCAAACAGCAAACCGCGGGCTTGACGGACTTACAGAGTACAACTGACCTATGCGGCTTCCGAATGCCTTCGCCTTCCGGCGAGGCCATGCGGGCTCTGGAAATCAGCGATGGACGAGTGTTGTCTCCGCAGGTGCCGCTTCTTTCGACCGCAGGAACACAAAAACGGACCCAACAAAGATTTCCGCGTCGGCGCGACCATCCTGCCCGATGAGAATGAGTCCTGCTCCGCCATTGGCTACGTTCAGAATGACGGGCGCTCCCTTCGATGTCTTGATCGGGTTCATACCGATGGTGAGAAATTCACCGATCGGCTGATCCAGATACTGAAGCCTCAATTGCGGAGCAATCTCTGCTGGCGCAAGCCCAAAACCCAGTTGTTGGGCACGGGCGTAAATTTGCCCGAGCAACACCGTCTCGGTCTGAAAGCCGAGCTCCGCCGCCGAAACCGTGACAAGCTCCAAGTCTGCTTTCGCGGTGTTTAGGGTAAAGGCTGGTCGAGCCATGATTTCACTAGCCAACTCTCCAACACCACACCCTCGCGCATTCAACGCGTTACGAAGAGCGACCGAATCTGGAAATGTCCCTACCGTCGTCTTCCTCCACACCGGAACATCGGCAGCGGATTCAACGGCAGTCTGCGGCTTGCGAGCTCCGGCAACCTCCTTGAGCGCCAAGCGAGCCTGCAAAACATCTCTCGCCGTGCACTGAGCTTTGGCTTCGTCCGCGAAAAGGAGGACGCAAGCGTTGCAGAGCATTAGAATGACGAGAACGCCGCCGTGCCATCCCCTGGAGTGATGCGATGTTGCAATTCCTCGCTTCGAGGCCACGTAGTCGATCTCACCGCGCGTGATGCCGATATCGGCAAGCTCCCTTTCGGTCAGGCGGCACAATTCAGTTCGCAACGTCTCGCGTTTGCGCCACTCTTGAAATGCATCCCAATATGCTTCGATAGGACTGTAGACCTGTCGCTCTACGGATTCCTGTGTTGGCTCGGTGGTTCGGTGGATTGAGCTCATTGTGGCGTCTCCCAGTCACGGCCAATGTCTCCGGCCGATCTGGACGCGCTTCGGCGCTCGGCGCCCCATCCGTTTTGGGGGGGCGGCCGAATATTTTCGATCGGCTACCTCGAGAGCGTGCGGAGGAATTTGGCGCTAGTGGCCCTCTGGGAGCCGCCCGGTCGCCACGCTTCCGGGGGAACTACATGATTTCAGGAATCGTTCACGCAGCCGGGCGGGCGAAGTCCATTCAGTAGCGCCACGACGTCAGACTGCCGATTGTAGCCCATTTTGCTCAACACAACCTTGACATGCCAACGAACAGTATTCGTGGATGTGCCGCTCTCTGTTGCCATGGCCTTGACCGTCTGGCCTCCGGCCAGGCCCCGAGCGATGCGAGCTTCGGTGGGGGTCAAATCAAAAAGGGAGCGTATGAGGTCGACCGAGGGAGCCTCCGGCCTGGTCACGGGTGTCAGCATCAACATGGCCGCGCATCCGGAAAAGGTGTCGCGCGCCGAACCGCGAATCGGCACGACGTGCGCGATCATCGTGGAGCTGATGTCGCGGGTTGGAAATGAGCGCACACCGGGGGCGTCGTCTTGATCCACCGTTGCGATGGCGTCGCGCAACAGTGCGTCGGCGCGCACGTCCTTCAGCGCAATGCGGTCTTTCGCTCGCCAAGAGATGAAGCCACTCAAGCCTTCGATTAACGGATTCGCAGCCAGGATCTTCCCTTCGCGCGAGAACACGAGCGCAGGAATGCCAAGTAGAGCGAGTGCCTGGGCCGCGGCCCGGGCACGTTCCAGCTGCATGCGGGCCGCAACCAACGAAGCCCTGGCCAAATGAGCGTGCACCTCGTTGAGTCGTCCCAGCACAGCGGGAGACGCCGATCCTCGGTCGTATGCTCGCTCCAACGCGATCACCATGTCATCGCCCGTCGGCAGCGCGATCGCGGTAGCTGAGGCCCATCCCATACCGCGGGGGTACAACATGTCCCTGTAGGCCGGATCATTGCGCATCTCTTCGGGCGTATACAAAATGCTGTCCGGTATGAAGCCGGTCTGTTTCGCGCGAAGCAGGCGGTTGAAACGCTCCGATCGCGGGACCCATCCGCTCTCCATTAATGGCCGCAGATCATCTCTTGCCTGCTGGCTCGAAGCAGACCATCTGATGACGCTTCCGTTCGAGATACATAGCCAGCCGGCCAGCGCGCCGTCGATCTGCACTAATTCAGCGAGAATGCCCGGCCACAGTTCAGGTACAAAGGCGCACTCGTAAATTCGATCGATGAGGTGGGACATCGCATACCCTCCCTGCGTATGTTAACGCAGGTCATGTTGTGCGGCCAGCCTTTCTGAAAATGCTGCTCTCTGAAGTTGAGACGGGCCCCTCAATCAGCAAGCTTGGCCGGGGCTCGGCATCGACTGTCTCGTAAGCCCAAAATCGTGACCTACTCTTTTCGACAACGTTCCCAACTGACCCGCAAGACGACATTGGAAGCCTCGCGCCGTCTCTCGCTAAGTTGGCGTACCGCTAAACGGGAACGCGGCCACCTGAAAATCACCCTCGTGTAGAATGTATCCTGGTCGCTTAGCTAATCATCTCGACTGGCACGCCGGAGCGTCCAGTCTAGACAGCTGCGATCAATTCATGCCCGACAGCCGGCGCGCCAACGAGCATTCGGCTGGGTCGCGGCGGGCCAGAAGCCGAAGTGATGGTTTGGGCTGTTCGGCGCAACTGGACGTCGGTCAATCTGATCCGATGGTTCGCGGCGAGTGAGACATCAACTAACACCGGTCGGCAACGATCCCCCGGCCAACTTAGCTTTCTGTGCCTCTTCGACATGCCGCCGTTGATCGAGAAACGCCTGGCTGGACCGCGTCTTGTACAAATCCAGACTCGCGGTCTCGTCGGCCTGCAGTGTGATCGCCGCATCGACATAGGCGAGCCGGTGCGGATCCGACTTGACCTTGCGCGCCAGCCGGTGCAGGCGCAGAGCGAGCGAAGCCCATTGTACGGCCTTCACGGCGGTGTCGGCCGCATAGCGAGGATAAAACGACCAGGCCGGCTCGACCGGCAGATGCGGACGGCGCTCGTCGCGGCTCTTGAGCCGCAGCACACCCCCTTCGAGCGGATGAACGCGCTCGATGGGATGGTAGCCTTTGAAATAGAGCGCGTAGGTGCCGATCTTGCCGACATTATTGCCCATCGCCGCGGCACGCCGCATCAGCGTCTCGATGTGCTCCCAGCTGTAATAGGTGTTCCAGGCGAGCTCGTTGGCCCGCTCCCAGTCCGCCTTGGACATGGCGGGGTGGTCCGTCGTGACGTGGTCCAGGTCGTATTTGTTGAGGTCCACATCCATCGCGACGCCCTTCAAGTAGAGCGTCTTGTGGTCTTCCGAGCCCGGCAGCGGCGTCAGGAAGAAGAACTCCAGCATGTCGATCGGCAGCTCATGCTTGATGATCTCGATGTCGCGGACGATCGATTCCGGCGTGTCGTTGGGAAAGCCGATAATGTAGCCGCCGATGGTCATGATCCTGGCCCTCTTCCAGGCCAGCATCATCTCGCGATAGTCAGTGATCTTGTTCTGCCGCTTCTTGGCGCCGAGCGGACTGTCCGGGTTGATGTTTTCGAGACCGATGAAGCATCGCCGGACGCCGGCCTTGGCGCATTTCTCGATGAAGTTAGGCAGCTTGTGGCAGAGCGTGTCGACCTGGATCGTGAAACGGAGGTCCCAGCCCTCCTTCTCGCGCAGGGCGATGATCCGGTCGAGCAAAATTTCCCAATCCTTGTTGCGCGCAAAATTGTCGTCGGTGAGAAAGAAGGCGAAGACGCCCTGAGCGACGTTGGCGCGGATCACGGCCTCGATGTCGTCGGCGCTGCGGCGTCGCGACTTGCGGCCCTGCACGTTGATGATGGTGCAGAACGAGCACTGGAACGGGCAGCCGCGCCCCGCGTCGAAGCTCGTGGTGTGGCCGATGACCCTTCCGATCTGCTGGCGGGGAATGATCGGCAAAGGCTGGCTCTCCAGGTCTGGCAGATCGTCGATGTAGTTGTAGAGAGGCTGCAATCGCCCGGCGACCGCATCCTGCAACAGCCCCTCGAGCCGTCCCTCGGCTTCGCCTGCGAAGACCGACACACCGAGGTCCATCATCTCCTGAACGCCGACATCGCGCTCCGGCAACATCGAGAGGGTGCCGGACACATGGAAGCCGCCGATCGCAACGTGTATTCCGAGCTTGCGAAACTGTCTCGCCAGATCGAGCGATCGGGGAAACTGGTTGGACTGGACCCCGACCAGCATCACCATGCCGGCATCCGCGGCCTTGATCGCGCGCGCCAGATCCGCGACACGCACCTTCCAGTTGGTCTCATCGATGGCGTCGATCTCGATGTTGCAATCGGGCCCGAGAACCCCGCGTTCACGACAATCGAGCGCGATGCCGTAAAGGCAGGCTAGTGAATTCGAAGGCAGGCCGCCGCGCCACCATCGAATGACATAGCCTTCGTCGTCGTAATGTGACGGCTTGATCAGAACGAGCCGGAAAGTCTTGCTCTTCCTCATGAGCAAGGGTAGCTCGATCTCGGTCAAAGGCCAATCGGTTTCCGTCAGCTCCTCGCAAAAGACGACGAGCTGTGGCACGAAAACATCCGGTCAGCTAACCGCAGACGGCGCTATGGCATGTTCGGCACAAATGGGGCTGCATCCTCGCCAGCTAAAGCATGATCCGGAAAAGTGCGAAGCGGTTTTCCGGAAAGATCATGCGTAAACAACAACCTGAAGCGCGATGACGATTCATCCAAATGTCATCGCGCTTTAGTGCGCAAGACGTCCGCTCCGGGGCACGTGCGATAATGCTCTGATTGATCCCAAGATTCCCCTGACATATTCGCCTTTTGTGAGTACACGCCGTGGTGGAATAGACGCGACTTTCCCCTTCGGCGCATCAGCCCAGCGCCCGGGCGCATCGAGCGAGCATGCCGACGGGACCCCTGATGCGCGCGGAGAAGCTCCGTCTCAGCCTGAAAGCTCCGGCTGCCAATCCCGCAGTTTTCGCGCGGCGCCGGTGACGTCGGCGATCGTCCGAAACGGAGCCGTCTCCACCATCATCGCCCGCGCCAGCCGCACCGCACGCGCCTCGCTGGTTGCCCGTCGTCGCGGGTCCTCGATCAGCTCGAAGTCGATGTTGTGGGCGAGGCCGAAGATGCGGCGGACGATCTTGGCGGCGGCGAAGCCGACCGTATCGGCGAACAGGCGTTGCATGTAGGCGTGGCGCTCGGCCTCGAGACGTGCGGCGCCCTGCTCACCGGCGAAGAGGGAGATGGGATAGGCGTCGCCGGCGGCCCCACCGCGCCAGAGGTCGAGGAATTTGCGCGCGAACTCGTTCCAGACCTGCGCGACCGTCTCCAGCATCCAGCCTTCGAATGCGTGCCGCTCGCCCGGTGCGCGTTCATGGCCGGCGGAGGCGAAATAGGCCATCAAGAGGTTGGCCAGCACCGCGCCGACGTCGAATCCCATCGGACCGTAGAAAGCAAACTCCGGGTCGATCACCCGCGTCTGGCTTTCCGTCACCATGATCGAGCCGGTGTGGAGGTCGCCGTGGATCAGCGCCTCGGGGCCCGCCATGAATTTCAGCTTCAGCCGGGAGATCGCGACGTGCAGGTCAAGGTCGTCGCGCAAGGCCGCAGCCAGACCATCGAGATATGGCTCGGTCCAGCGGTTCTGCTCCGCGATGCGGTAGGGATCTGTGAAGATCAGATCCTCCGTGATCTTGCACAGCGCGTGGTTGCCGGCAAAGGCCGCGATGCCCTCTTTCTTCTCGGCGGCGGAGAGCGCGAGGTCGGAGGTGAAGAACAAGGTCCTTGCCATGAACGTGGTGATGTCGTCCACGAAGCGCGGATATTGCGTTCCGGCGACCAGCCCCTTGCGCATGATGATGTGAGGTTCGAGCAGCTCCATCACCGTCAGCGCCAGCCCGTCGTTGTGATGCAGCACGGTCGGAACGAGGCCGGGCGCCAGTTCAGCCTGCCGCGTCAGCGCCAGGTATTCGTAGTGAGCGCGGGACAGCGGCAGCGGCCAGCTTTCACCGACGAGACGGACATAGGGCAGCGCCTGCTTCACGGCGACGCCGCTGCGCGCGCCCTTGACGATGAAGACGAGGTTGAGATTGCCGTCGCCGACCTCGGTGATCGCCCAGGAGGACGGTTCACCACCAAGTCCGGCCGCAAGCACCGGAATTCGGGCGACGTAGTCCCGCAGGTCGGGTTCATGGAGAATTCGATAGTCTTCCTGCCCCGGATCAGCCGATGGTCGGTGCGCTGAACTCATGCCGGTCCCCCCGTGCCGGCGCTGGAGTAGTTGTCCACTCCCGTTTCAGGAACTCAAGCCGGCCTGTTCTTTGACCGCCATCTTATCCATAAGGCGCGACCGGCGGCTAGCACGACTCCTGCCGCGACTTGCCGCAGCGTCTCAAAGGCGCTGCGCCAGCCAGATGGTGTGCCCACCGCAATCGGGGTCCTCGACCACATGCGAGACGACGCGGAATCCATTCCGCTCCAGCAGTGAACGATATTCGGCCGGATCCAGGCTGGCATGATACAGCGGCTCGCCGCCGAACGCTCCGATCGCCTCGCCCTGGGCCGGGCCGCTCGTGAACATCAGCGCCGCATCCGGCCTCGCATGGTCGCGAAAGATCGGGAACATGCGGCGCTGGTCGTCAAAGCAGAGGTGGAAGAAGCTGTCCCAGGCAAGGATGCCGCCAAATCGCCGTCCCAACGCAAGCCGGCGCATATCGGCGACGATCCATTCCTGCTTGGGGAAGCGCTGTCGGCACGCATCGATCATCGCCGGCGAGGAATCCACCCCCGTCACGGGATGATCGAGTCCGATCAGGTATCCCGCCATCGGCTCTGCCGAGCCGCAGCCGAGATCGAGGACGGAGCCGGCGGGTGGCAACAGCGCACGGAAACGGTCGAGCCAGGCCTGTTCGAACAGACCGCTCCGTGCACGGCTCTCGATCCAGTCCGATGCCTTGCGCTGATAGAGATCGATGATGTGGTCGGCGGCGTCCGATGCCATTCGAGAACTCATGCGCTTCGTTCGCGACTAGAGCATGATCCGGAAAAGTGTGCAGCGGTTTTCCGAAAAGATCATGCTCAAACAATAACCTAAAGCGCGATGACGATTCATCCCAATCGCATCGCGCTTTAGAAGGTTTCCCGCTCCAGGAAGCTGGAGCCGATGTCGGCCTTCCTTTTGATCGGATCGAAATCACAATAGACGCCGTCCGCCACCAGCGTGTAGCTGGCGCTGACGTTGTATTTATCGAGCTTGACCGAGCTCAGGCCGATCACCGAGGTGCTCTTGCCTCCGTTCCACCTGAACGGCGTCGAGCTCTTGGCCTGCTCGCAGGCCATCACCGCCTCGTTGAAGACAGAGCCCTCGACGAACGCCTTCAGGGTGCGGACCTGCACGGCCATCCTCCATTCGAAATAGCCGACGGCACCAAGGCCGGCGACGATCAGCACCAGAAGCGCGACGACGATACGTTGAAAAGTCATTTGTTTTCCCCGAGCAAGCAAACAAGCGCAAAATTCTAAGCACGCAGTGAGATGAAGCAAGCGCCTCGTCCTTCGAGACGACCGCTTCGCGGTCTCCTCAGGATGAGGCTAACCGACAGCGATGCCCGTTGAGACTGCTGCCGCGCACTCCTGTCCTCATCCTGAGGAGCCCGCCAAAGGCGGGCGTCTCGAAGGATGCGCCGCACGACGATGGATCTAGAACGGCATTCCCATCAGTTTCGACAGACGCTCGATCGAGAGATATCCGGCATGATAAGCCGCCAAGCCGAGGCCGTAGATCACCGCCGAGATGATCGTGGTCCAGATCAGCTTGCGGCCCATGCGCGTCAGGATCGGCGCGCCGGGATCGGTGCCGGGCGCGCCGACGCCATCCTCGTGCTGGCTGCGCACGCCGAACGGCAGCGTCAGGAACAGCGCGACCCACCAGATGACGAAGTAGATCGCAAGCGCGGTCGATATCTGAATGGCCATGGGGCGGCCTTACGCCTGCTCGATCTCGACAAGCGCGCCGGAAAAGTCCTTCGGGTGCAGGAACAGCACCGGCTTGCCGTGGGCGCCGATCTTCGGCACGCCGTCGCCCAGCACCCGCGCGCCTTCCTTCACCAGCGTGTCGCGCGAGGCGATGATGTCGACGACCTCGTAGCAGACATGGTGGATGCCGCCGTCGGCGTTGCGTTCGAGGAACTTCGCGATCGGCGAGGCCTCGCCAAGCGGCTCGATGAACTCGATCTTGGTGTTGGGCAAGGTCGCGAACACCGTGGTGACGCCGTGCTCGGGCAGCGGAACGGCTTCCGAGATCTCGGCCCCGAACGCCGCTCCGTAAATCTTTGCGGCCTTGACCGCGTCCCTGGTCGCGATCGCGACATGGTTGAGGCGACCCAGCATGGTTCTTCTCCCTCAGCGCGTGATCCGGACAGGCGGCGGGCCGCCTTCCCGGAGATGCTGACACAATTACACTGTCAGTACGTGTACCAGACAGGGAGGCTTTTTGCCCCAATGTTCGTTGATCACGGCCCGGACCGCGCGTCGCACCGACTCGCCCAAGGCGTCGGGATCGCGGCGACGCGCCTTCGGCAGGCCCTCGATGGTGGACATCACGGCATCGAAGACGATGTCGTCGAAGAGCTCGCCGGCCCTGTTCTTCTCGGGGATGCCGACGAGATCGACCTCGGGATCGTCGGCGAGCTCGCCCTGCGCCGTCATGGCGATGGCTACGAAGGCGCAGCCGGAAAAGGCCATGCGGCGACGCTCGATCACCGCGCGGGACTTGGAGTCCTCCAGAATCGTCCCGTCCTTGTAGAGACGTCCCGATGGCACCTCGCCGACGATGCCGGGATCGCCGGGGCCGAGCTTGACGAGGTCACCGTCGCGGCAGACCAGCACGCGCGGCACGCCGGCGGCGCGCGCCAGCTTTGCGTGCTCGTGCAGATGCAGGGCCTCGCCGTGAACGGGAATCAGCAGTTGCGGCTTCACCCAGGAGATCAGGTCCCGCAGCTCGTCGCGGCGGGGATGGCCGGAGACGTGGACCAGAGCGTCGCGGTCGGTGATGATCTCGACGCCCTGGAGCACGAGATTGTTGACGATCGAGCTGACAGCCTTCTCGTTGCCTGGAATGGTGCGCGAGGAGAAGATGACGCTGTCGCCGCGGTTGAGCGTGATCTCGGGATGGTCGTCGTTGGCGATGCGTGCCAGCGCCGCACGCGACTCGCCCTGGCTTCCGGTGCACAGGGCCAGCACCTTGTCCGGCGGAAGGTGACCGTAGACCTCGGGCGAGCGGAAATTCTGCACGCCGTCGAGATAGCCGGTCTCGCGGGCGACCTGCACCACGCGCTCCATGGCGCGGCCGACCACGACGACCTCGCGGTCGGCAGCCTTCGCCGCCTCGGCGACCGCCTTGATGCGGGCGACGTTGGAGGCGAAGGTCGTCACCGCGACGCGGCCCTTGGCTGACTTGACGAGCTCGATGATGGTCCTGGCGACCTCGGCTTCCGACGGCGAGCGGCCGTCGCGCACGGCGTTGGTGGAATCGCCGATCAAGGCCAGCACGCCCTGCTCGCCCAATTCGCGCAGCCGCTTCTCGTCGGTCGGCGCTCCAAGGGTCGGAGTCGGGTCGATCTTCCAGTCGCCGGTATGCAGCACGATGCCGGCTTCGGTGTGGATCGCCAGCGCATGCGCTTCCGGAATCGAATGCGCGACGGGAATGAACTCGACGTTGAACGGGCCGATATCGACGCGGCCGCCCGAGGGGACCACGGTGACGGGGATCTCAGGCGCATTGCGCTCGGCAGCACATTTGGCCTCGAACAGTGCTGCGCTGAACCTGGTGGCGTAGATCGGGCACTTCAGTTTCGGCCAGAGATCGATGATCGCGCCGAAATGATCCTCATGGGCGTGGGTCAGCACGAGACCCATGAGGTTCTTGCGCTCCTTCTCCAGGAAGCTGATGTCGGGCATGATCAGGTCGATGCCCGGCAGATGCTCCTCGTCGCCAAAGGACACGCCGAGATCGACCGCCAGCCAGGCGCGCTGGTGGCGGTTGCCGAGGCCGTAGATCGACAGGTTCATGCCGATCTCGCCGACGCCGCCGAGGGGCGCAAACACCAGTTCGTCGGACCTTGCCATCACGCAGCTCCCACGGAGGCGACAGGGCCGAAGAACACCTCGCCCGCGGCCACAGGCACAAGGCGGCCCTCCGCGGTGCGGACGATCAGGCAGCCGGTGTCGTCGATGGTGTCAAAAATGCCTTCCAGCGTCATCGCCCCCGTGTGGATCGCGATCTTCTCCCCAAGGCCGGCAGCGCGCTCGAGCCAGAGCTTCCGGATCTCGGCAAAGCCGCGGCCATTGTCCCAGATGCCGCGGAACTCGACCCAAGCGTCCGAGAGGGCCGAGAACAGCTCCTCCGCGCTGATCTGGACGCCGAGGGCGGCCAGCGACACCGCGGGCGTCGGGGTGCCCTCGGGCGCTGCGACCACGTTGGTGCCGATGCCGACGACGACAGCGAGGCCGCCACTGACGGCCTCGGCCTCGAGGCCAATGCCGACCAGCTTCTGGCCGCCGGCCAGCACATCGTTCGGCCATTTCAACGCGTAGCGGGGGCGGCCCTCGCCGAGGCGCAGCGCGGCCTCGAGGCTGACCTTCTCCAGTGCCGCCTCCTCTGCCAGTCCGGCGGCAAAGCCGAGCGTGGCGGCGACGGCCGGGGCAACGTCCATCACTTCGAGGATGCTGGCTGCGAGATTGCCCCTGGGCGCAATCCAGGCGCGCTGGCGGCGGCCGCGGCCGGCGGTCTGCTCCGACGTGACGAACCAGATCGGGCCACGCTCGCCGTCCCTGGCGCGCTCGATCGCCTCGGTATTGGTCGAGCCGGTCCGCTCGAAAGCTGCGAGCTTATAGCCCGCCGACAGTGCGCGAGAACCGAGCGCGAAAGCCATCCTAGAACAGCGACTTTGCCGCGGCGGAGGCGACGCTCACCACCGGACCTGCGAACAGCGCGAACAGGATGTTGAACAGGCCCGCGACCGCCAGCACCGTCCGCACTTCGACGCGCACCGGGTCGACCTCGCCGGCCGGCTCGTCGAAGTACATCGTCTTGACGATGGCGAGGTAGTAATAGGCACCCACCACGCTGGTCAGCACGCCGATGACGGCGAGCGTGAACAGGTTCGCCTTGATGGCGGCGACGAAGACGTACCATTTGGCGAAGAAGCCGGCGAGCGGCGGGATGCCGGCGAGCGAGAACAGCAGCATCGCGAACATGAAGGCGAGCAGCGGATTGGTCCGCGACAGGCCGGCGAAATCGCTGATCTGCTCCACCGCCTGGCCGTTGCGCTTCATCGCAAGGATGATCGAGAACGAGCCGAGCGTCATCGCGACATAGATCACGATGTACATCAGGACGCCCTGCGCGCCCTCGACCGTGCCCGAAGCGAGGCCGACCAGCGCGAAACCCATGTGGCCGATCGACGAATAGGCCATCAGGCGCTTGATGTTGGTCTGGCCGATCGCGGCGAAGGAGCCGAGCGCCATGGAGGCGATCGACACGAACACCAGGATCTGCTGCCACTGCGAGACGATGCCGGGGAATGCGGTCAGCGTGACGCGGGTGAAGACGGCGAGCGCGGCCACCTTCGGCGCGGACGCGAAGAAGGCGGTGACCGGGGTCGGCGCGCCCTCATAGACGTCGGGCGTCCACATGTGGAACGGCACCGCCGAGACCTTGAAGCAGAGGCCGACGAGCAGGAAAACCAGGCCGAAAAGAAGACCGACATTCGAGACCGTTGCGACCGCGGCGATCCCGGTGAAGCTGACCGTGCCGGTGAAGCCGTAGATCAGCGAGGCGCCGTAGAGCAGCATGCCCGAGGACAGCGCGCCGAGCACGAAGTACTTCAGGCCGGCTTCGGTCGACTTGGCGTTGTCGCGGTTCGAGGCCGCCACGACGTAGAGCGCCAGCGACATCAGCTCGAGCCCGAGATAGAGCGAGATCAAATCGCCGGCCGAGATCAGCACCATCATGCCGAGCGTCGAAAGCAGCACCAGGATCGAATATTCGAAGATGCGGCGCGACGGATCGGACAGGAACTCGGTCGACAGGACCAGCGTTACCGCCGAACCGATCAGGGCCAGGATCTTCATGAAGCGGGCGAAGTCGTCGACGATGAAGCTGCCGCCGAAGGTCACCTGCCTGCCCGCAGGCTGCATGTAGACGAGCGCGCCGACCACGATCAGGAGCACCACCGACAGCGACGTGACCGTCCTGGTCGTCTCCTGCCCGCGATAGGCTCCCAGCATCAGGAGCGCCATCGCGCCGACCGCGAGCACGAGCTCGGGCAGCACCGGCGCCAGTTGATAACCTGCAGTCTCAAAGCTCATGGCGATATCCTGACCTGCCCGATCACTGGAGCAGTGCGGCGGCCTTCATGGCCGTCACGGCGGTGTTGTAGTTGTTGACGAGTTGCTGGACCGAGGCGGCCGACATGTCGAGCACCGGCTTCGGATAGACGCCGAACAGGATCGTCAGCGCGATCATCGGGAACAGCGTCAGGCACTCCCGGAAGGTGAGATCCTTCATGCTCATCAGCGACGGCTTGACCAGGGCCCCGAACACCACCTTGCGGTAGAGCCACAGCGCATAGGCCGCCGACAGGATCACGCCGAAGCTGGCGAAGAACGCGGTCGGGATCGAGACCTTGAAGGTGCCGAGCAGCGTCATGAACTCGCCGACGAAGCCGCTCGTTCCGGGCAGGCCGACATTGGCCATGGTGAAGACCATGAAGGTCATCGCATAGAGCGGCATCCGGTTGACGAGGCCGCCATAGGCCGCGATCTCGCGGGTGTGCAGACGGTCGTAGACGATGCCGACGCAGAGGAACAGCGCGCCGGAGACGATGCCGTGCGAGATCATCTGGAACACGCCGCCGGCGACACCCTGCATGGTGCCGGCGAAGATGCCCATGGTGACGAAGCCCATATGCGCCACCGACGAGTAGGCGATCAGCTTCTTCATGTCCTCCTGCATCAGCGCCACCAGCGAGGTGTAGATGATGGCGATGGCCGAGAGCGTGAAGATCAGCGGCGCGAAGTCGTGCGAGGCCAGCGGGAACATCGGCAGCGAGAAGCGCAGGAAGCCGTAGCCGCCCATCTTCAGGAGGATCGCGGCGAGCACCACCGAGCCCGCGGTCGGCGCCTCGACGTGCGCGTCGGGCAGCCAGGTGTGCACCGGCCACATCGGCATCTTCACCGCGAACGAGGCGAAGAAGGCGAGCCACGCCCAGGTCTGCAGGGACCGCGGCACGGCGGTGTGCATCAGGGTCGGGATGTCGGTGGTGCCGCCGTTCCAGTACAGCGCCATGATGGCGAGCAGCATCAGGACCGAGCCGAGCAGCGTGTAGAGGAAGAACTTGAACGAAGCATAGACCCGGCGCGGGCCGCCCCATACGCCGATGATCAGGAACATCGGGATCAGGCCGCCCTCGAAGAACAGGTAGAACAGCACGAGATCGAGCGCCGAGAAGGTGCCGATCATCAGCGTTTCCAGGATCAGGAACGCCATCATGTATTCGCGGACGCGGCTCGTGATCGCCTTCCAGCTCGCGATGATGCAGAACGGCATCACGGCGGTGGTGAGGATCACCAGCGGCAGCGAGATGCCGTCGACGCCCATGTGGTAGGTGATGCCGGTGGCGAGCCAGTTCGCCTTCTCGACGAACTGGAAGTCGGGGTTGCTGGGGTCGAAACGCATGACCAGGATCACCGACACCGCGAAGGTGATCAGCGTGGTCCACAGCGCGATCCAGCGCGAATTGCGCCGGGCCGCCTCGTCATCGCCGCGGCTGAGATAGACGATCAGCGCGCCGACCAACGGCAGGAACGTCGTGACCGAAAGTATGGGCCAGGTTGTCATTTACTGGCCTCCAAAGCCGAACATGAACCAGGTGATCAGGCCGGCGGCGCCGATCAGCATGGCGAATGCGTAGTGATAGAGATAGCCGGTCTGGATCTTCACGACGTTGCGGGTGACGTCCAGCACGCGGGCGGAGACGCCGTCGGGGCCGAAGCCGTCGATGATGAAGCCGTCGCCCTTCTTCCAGAGCTGATAACCGATCCACTTCGCCGGACGGACGAAGATGAGGTCGTAAAGCTCGTCGAAGTACCATTTGTTGAGCAGGAACTGGTACAGCATCGGCTGCGTCTTCGCGAGCTCGACCGGCAGATAAGGCCGGCGGATGTAGAACAGGTACGACACCAGGAAGCCCAGCACCATCATCACCGTCGGCAGGAAGGCGATGGTCTGCGGGATGTGGTGCATCTCCTCGATGATGTGGGGGTTCATCTTCACGGATTCGCGGAAGAACTCCTCGACCCCGTGACCGGCGAACAGCTCCTTGAACGGCAGCCCCGCGACGAACGAGCCGACCGCGAGCACGCCGATCGGGATCAGGATCCAGAGCGGGGCCTCATGCGCGGCCTCGTAGTGATGCTCGTCATGCGGCTCGCCGTGGAAGGTCTTGAAGATCAGGCGCCAGGAATAGAACGAGGTCAGGCCGGCGGCGACGACCGTCATCAGGAAGCCGTACACCGCGAACGGATTGTGCGAGGCGTAGGCGGACTCGATGATCGCGTCCTTGGAGAAGTAGCCGGCCGTCAGCGGGAAGCCGGTGAGCGCCAGGGTGCCGACCACCATCACCGCATAGGTGTAGGGGATCTTCTTCCAGAGGCCGCCCATGTTGCGGATGTCCTGCTCGTGGTGCATCGCGTAGATCACCGAGCCGGAGCCCAAGAACAGCAGCGCTTTGAAGAAGGCGTGCGTGAACAGGTGGAACATGCCGACCGAGTAGGCCCCTGCTCCCATCGCCACGAACATGTAGCCGAGCTGCGAACAGGTCGAATAGGCGACGATGCGCTTGATGTCGTTCTGAACGAGGCCGATGGTTGCGGCGAAGAACGCGGTGGTGGCGCCGAAGAACATCACGACGGCCTGGGCGTTCGGGGCGAGCTCGAACAGCGGCGACAGGCGCGCCACCATGAACACGCCGGCGGTGACCATGGTCGCGGCATGGATCAGCGCCGAGACCGGGGTCGGGCCTTCCATCGCGTCCGGCAACCAGGTGTGCAGCAGGAACTGCGCCGACTTGCCCATCGCGCCCATGAACAAGAGGAGACAGGTCAGGGTCAGCGCGTCGGCGTGCCAGCCGAGGAAGTTGACGGTCTTGCCGGTGAGGCCGGGCGCCGCGTGGAAGATGGTCTCGAAATCGGTCGAGCCGACCAGCATGAAGATCGCGAAGATGCCGAGCGCGAAACCGAAATCGCCGACGCGGTTGACCACGAAGGCCTTGATCGCGGCCGCGTTCGCCGACGGCTTCTGGTACCAGAAGCCGATCAGCAGGTAGCTCGCCAGGCCCACGCCTTCCCAGCCGAAGAACAGCTGCACGAGGTTGTCCGCCGTCACCAGCATCAGCATGGCGAAGGTGAAGAGGCTGAGATAGCCGAAGAAGCGCGGCCGGTTCGGGTCCTCGTCCATGTAGCCGATGGAATAGAGGTGCACGAGCGAGGACACGGTGGTCACCACCACCAGCATCACGGCGGTGAGCGTGTCGACGCGCAGCGTCCACCAGACCTGGAGGTCGCCGGAGAAGATCCAGGGCAGCAGCTGAATCCTGTAGTCGTGGTGCATGAAGCCGACATCGACCAGCGTCATCCAGGACAACGCCGCCGAGACGAACAGCAGCGCCGTGGTGATCAGCTCGGCGGGGCGCGAGCCCGCCGCGGCGGGCTCGGTCGGACCGTGATCGTCGTGGGCATGGTCGTCATGGCCATGGTCGTCATGGGCCGCCGAGGCGTGAGCGTCGCCGTGGCCATGCCCGTGGTCGCCGTGATGCTCGACCTCGTCGCCCGAGGGGTTGCGGGCATGCGCGCCGAACAGCGCAATGAGGCCGGCCAGAATGGCGCCCAGCAGAGGCAGGAAAACGATTGCCTGAACCATTTGAGAGCTCAGCCCTTCATCAGATTGACGTCCTCAACCGCGATCGAGCCGCGGTTGCGGAAATAGACCACCAGGATGGCGAGACCGATCGCAGCTTCAGCAGCCGCAACCGTCAGCACCAGCAACGCGAAGACCTGGCCGACGATGTCGCCGAGGAAGGTCGAGAACGCCACGAGGTTGATGTTGACCGAGAGCAGGATCAGCTCGATCGACATCAGGATGACGATGATGTTCTTGCGGTTCAGGAAGATGCCGAGAATGCCGAGCGTGAACAGGATCGCGCCGACCGCCAGATAATGTCCGAGCCCGATCGTCATTTCACCCACTCCGCCGCATCGGCGTCCGAGAGCCCCTGCCCCGGCGCCACCTTGCGCATCGCCATCGCCATTTCGGGCGTCCGTGCGTTCTGAACGTTGATGTCCTGCCGCTTGACCTTCGCCTTATGGCGCAGGGTCAGCACGATGGCGCCGATCATAGCGACCAGCAGCACCATGCCCGAGAGCTGGAAGTAGTGGATGTACTTCGTATAGAGCACGAGCCCGAGCGCCTCGGTGTTGGAGACGTTGGCCGGGATCGCCGCCGTGATCGTCTTGGAGACGCCGGGATTGATGACCCAGAAGCCGACCGTGAGCAGCAACTCGAACAGGAAGATGCCGCCGATCACGAGGCCGACCGGCAGGTACTCGATGAAGCCCTCGCGCAGCTCGAGGAAGTCGACGTCGAGCATCATGATCACGAACAGGAACAGCACCGCGACCGCGCCGACATAGACGACGATCAGCATCATGCCGAGGAACTCGGCGCCCATCAGCACGAACAGGCCGGAGGCGTTGACGAAGGCAAGGATCAGGTACAGCACGGAATGCACGGGATTGCGCGAGACAATCACCATCACGGCCGAGGCGACGCAGACGCCGGCGAAGAGATAGAAGAACAGCGCGGGAAGGATCATCGAGAAACTCCCGTCATTCCGGGGCGCGCGCCAGCGCGAACCCAGAATCCAGAGGTTGTGGCGCGAGATTCCGGGTTCGCGCTTCGCGCGCCCCGGAATGACGAGGAGATGGCGGGAAGGATCATGCCCTCACCTCACCGGTACGGCGCGTCGAGCTCGATCGCTTTCGCGATCTCGCGTTCCCAGCGGTCGCCGTTGGCGAGCAGCTTGGCCTTGTCATAAAACAGTTCCTCGCGGGTCTCGGTCGCGAACTCGAAGTTCGGGCCTTCGACGATGGCGTCCACAGGACAGGCCTCCTGGCAGAGGCCGCAATAGATGCACTTCACCATGTCGATGTCGTAGCGCACGGTGCGGCGGGTGCCGTCGTTGCGGCGCGGCCCGGCCTCGATGGTGATGGCCTGCGCCGGGCAGACCGCTTCGCACAGCTTGCAGGCGATGCAGCGCTCCTCGCCGTTCGGATAGCGGCGCAGCGCGTGCTCGCCGCGGAAGCGCGGCGAGATCGGGCCCTTCTCGAACGGATAGTTCAGCGTCGGCTTCGGCTGGAAGAAATAGCGCATGGCGAGGAAGAACGCCGAGACGAACTCCGACAGCAGAAGCGAGCGTGCAGTGGCGTTGACGTTGATACCCATGACGGCCCTCACTTCGGCGCGATGCCGGCGAAATGCAGCACGCCGGCCACCACGATCACCATCACCAGCGACAGCGGCAGGAACACCTTCCAGCCGAGGCGCATCAGTTGATCGTAACGGTAGCGGGGCACGATCGCCTTCGCCATCGCGAACAGGAAGAACATGAAGAACAGTTTCAGCGAGAACCAGATGATCCCCGGCACCCAGTTGAAGGGCGGCAGGTCCACCGGCGGCAGCCAGCCTCCGAGGAACAGGATCGTCGCCAGCGCGCACATCGTGACGATCGCGACATACTCGCCGAGCATGAACAGCAGGTACGGAGTCGAGCCGTATTCGACCATGAAGCCGGCGACGAGCTCGGATTCGGCTTCGACGAGGTCGAAGGGCGGACGGTTGGTTTCCGCCAGCGCCGAGACGTAGAACACGACGAACATCGGGAACAGCGGCCAGACGTACCAGTTCAGGATGGTGAGCTGCGGCAGCCCGATCAGGCTGGCGAGGCCGCGCGCGTGCTGGGCCTCGACCACGGCCGACAGGTTCAGCGTGCCGGCGCAGAGCAGCACCGTGATGATGACGAAGCCGATCGAGACTTCGTACGACACCATCTGCGCCGCCGAGCGCAGCGCGGCCAGGAACGGATACTTCGAGTTCGACGACCAGCCGGCCATGATGATGCCGTAGATCGACAGCGACGAGATCGCGAAGATGAAGAGGACGCCGACATTGATGTCGGCGATCACCCAGCCGAGATTGGTCGGGATCACCGCCCAGGCGGCGAGCGCGAGCACGCAGGACACCAGCGGCGCCAGCAGGAACACGCCCTTGTTGGCGCCCGCCGGGATGATCGGCTCCTTCAGCACGAACTTCAAAAGGTCGGCGAAGGATTGCAGCAGGCCCCACGGGCCGACCACGTTCGGGCCGCGGCGGATCTGAACCGCCGCCCAGATCTTGCGGTCGGCGAGCAGGATGTAGGCGATCGCAACCAGGAGGACGACAAGCACCAGGACGCTCTGCGCGACCATGATGATCAGCGGCCAGAGGAACCCGGTCCAGAATGCGCTTTCGAAGAATTCCATCAGATCACGCTCACTCCGCTGCGGTCAGCATATGCCCGGAGGCGAGGCGCGAGCTTTCCGCCATCACGGCGGACGCACGCGCGATTGGATTGGTCAGGTAGAAGTCCTCGACCAGAGGCTTGAACGGCGCCTTCTCGGGCGAGCCGCCCTTCCCCGCCAGCTTCTTGATCTGGTCGGCGGTGCCGGCCTCGATCTGGTCGAGACGGATCAGATGCGGCACGGCCTTGAAGATCGCCTGGCGCAACTGCGCGAGCGAGTCATAGCCGAGCTTCTTGTCCAGCGCTTCCGACAGCGCGCGGATGATCGCCCAGTCCTCGCGGGCTTCGCCCGGCGGGAACGCGGCGCGGCCGGTCATCTGCACGCGGCCCTCGGTGTTGACGTAGATCGCGGACTTCTCGGTGTAGGCGGCCGCCGGCAGGATCACGTCGGCGCGATGCGCACCGCGGTCGCCATGGGTGCCGATATAGACGACGAAGGTGCCGTCCGGCGCCTTGATCTCGTCGGCCCCGAGCAGGAACAGCAAGTCGAGCGTGCCGAACGTCGTCATCTGCGCCGCGTTCAGGCCTCCGCTCGTTGCGGAGAAACCGATATCGAGCGCACCAACGCGCGAGGCGGTCTCGTGCAGCACGCCAAAACCGTTCCAGCCGTCCTTCACGGCCCCGACGTCGAGCGCGAGCTTGGCAGCGGCGGCGAGAATGGCGGCACCATCGTGACGGGCGGCCGCGCCCGCGCCGACCATGATGATCGGGTTCTTGGCGTTCTTCAGCACGTCCATGAAGGAGTGCTTGCCGGCCGCGAGCTCGGCCAGCGTTTCGGTGCCGGCACCGAGATGGTCGAAATCGTAGGTCAGGTCGACCTTGGCACCGATCACCCCGACCTTGAAGCCGCCGGCACGCCAGCGCTTGCGGATGCGGGCGTTGAACACGGCCGCCTCCTTCCGCGGGTTGGCGCCGATGATGAGCAGCGCATCCGCGTGCTCCACGCCCGCGAGCGTCGGGTTGAAGATGTAGGAGCCGCGGCCGAGTGCCGGATCGAACGCATCGCCGCCCTGCACCGCCAGATTGCTGGAGCCGAACCTGGCGAGTAGATCCTTCAGCGCGAACATCTCCTCGATACCGGCGAGGTCGCCGGCGATCGCGCCGATGCGCTTGCCGTCGGTGCGCGCCGCCTTGACGGCGATCGCGGCGAAGGCCTCGGTCCAGCTCGCCGCGCGCAGCTTGCCGGCTTCGCGGATATAGGGACGGTCAAGGCGCTGGGTGCGCAGGCCGTCGACCACGTGACGGGTCTTGTCGGAGATCCACTCCTCGTTCACGGCCTCGTTGATGCGCGGCAGAATACGCATCACCTCACGGCCGCGGGTGTCGACGCGGATCGCCGATCCCAGGCCGTCCATGACGTCGATCGACTGGGTCTTGCCGAGCTCCCACGGACGCGCCGCGAACGCATAGGGCTTCGAGGTCAGCGCGCCGACCGGGCAGATGTCGACGAGGTTGCCCTGCAATTCCGACGTCAGCGCGTGCTCGAGATAGGTCGTGATCTCCATGTCCTCGCCGCGGCCGGTCGCGCCCATCTCGGGGGCGCCGGCGACTTCCGCCGAGAAGCGAACGCAGCGCGTGCACTGGATGCAGCGGTTCATCGAGGTCTTGACCAGCGCGCCGAGATATTTGTCCTCGACCGCACGCTTGTTCTCGGCGAAGCGGCTGGTGTCGACACCATAGCCCATCGCCTGGTCCTGGAGGTCGCACTCACCGCCCTGATCGCAGATCGGGCAGTCCAGCGGATGGTTGATGAGAAGGAATTCCATCACGCCTTCGCGCGCCTTCTTCACCATCGGCGAACGGGTGGAAATCTCCGGCGGCTCGCCCTTGGGGCCCGGACGGCAGTCGCGCACGCCCCAGGCGCAGCTGGCAACCGGCTTCGGGCCGCCCTTCACCTCGACGAGGCACATCCGGCAGTTGCCGGCGATCGACAGCCGCTCGTGATAGCAGAAGCGCGGAATTTCGGCACCGGCCGCCTCGCACGCCTGGAGCAGCGTGTATTCGGCGGGGACATCGATCTCCTTGCCGTCGATGATGAGCTTGGTCATGTCTCTTACTCCGCCGCGACCATGTTCACGGGATCGCGGACGCCGATATCGTCGATGTCGGCCTTGTGCGAATACTGGTCGATGCGCGCTTCGATCTCGTGACGGAAATGCGTGATCAGGCCCTGGATCGGCCATGCCGCCGCGTCGCCGAGCGCACAGATGGTGTGGCCTTCGACCTGCTTCGTCACTTCAAGCAGCATGTCGATCTCGCGCTTGTGGGCGCGCCCCTCGGCCATGCGGGTCAGGACCCGCCACATCCACCCCGTACCCTCGCGGCACGGCGTGCACTGGCCGCAGCTCTCGTGCTTGTAGAAATAGGAGATGCGGGCAATGGCGCGGATCAGATCGGTGGACTTGTCCATCACGATCACGGCCGCGGTGCCGAGGCCCGAGCGCAGCTTGCTCAAGGAATCGAAATCCATCGGCGTGTCGATGATCTGCTCGGCCGGCACCATGCGCACCGACGAGCCGCCGGGGATCACGGCCTTGAGGTTGTCCCAGCCACCGCGAATGCCGCCGCAATGCTTGTCGATCAGCTCGCGGAACGGGATGCCCATGGCCTCTTCGACGTTGCAGGGCCGCTCGACATGGCCGGAAATGCAGAAGAGCTTGGTGCCGACGTTGTTCGGGCGGCCGATGCCGGCGAACCACGCCGCGCCGCGGCGCAGGATATCCGGCGCAACGGCGATCGACTCGACGTTGTTGACGGTGGTCGGGCAGCCGAACAGACCGACGTTCGCCGGGAACGGCGGCTTCAGGCGCGGCTGGCCCTTCTTGCCTTCGAGGCTTTCGAGCAGCGCGGTCTCCTCGCCGCAGATATAGGCGCCGGCGCCGTGGGCGACGTAGATGTCGAACGGCCAGCCGTTGACGTTGTCCTTGCCGACCAGCTTGGCGTCGTACGCCTGGTCGATCGCGGCCTGGAGGTGCTCACGCTCGCGGATGAACTCGCCGCGGACATAGATGTAGCACGTGTGCGCGTTCATCGCGCAGCTCGCGATCAGGCAGCCCTCGATCAGGAGATGCGGATCGTGCCGCATGATCTCGCGATCCTTGCATGTGCCGGGCTCGGACTCGTCGGCGTTGACGACGAGATAGCTCGGCCGGCCGTCGGTCGATTCCTTCGGCATGAAGGACCATTTCAGACCGGTCGGGAAGCCTGCGCCGCCGCGGCCGCGGAGCCCCGAGGCCTTCATCTCGTTGATGATCCAGTCGCGGCCCTTGTCGATGATGTTCTTCGTGCCGTCCCAGGCGCCGCGGCGCCGCGCGCCCTCGAGCCCCCAATCGTGGAGGCCGTAGAGGTTCTTGAAGATGCGGTCCTTGTCCTCGAGCATATCAGTGCTTTCCGATCAACGATTGGACTGCTTGTAGGCAAGTCCGGCGGCGCAGATGCCAAACGTCAGCGCCCAGAGCGAAGCCGATTCCAGCGATGCGTTCAGGGCGAAGCGCTGCAACAGGAAGATGAAGGCGGCCGCCACCACGGCGTGCATCGCGATGAAGCCCCACTTCTTCATGCCACCGCTCCCCTGCGCTATCGACGAAGCGAGATCACGCATCAGGTGGTCTCCTTCAGCGTGGTCGGTCCGGTGATCGGCGCCGAGAACTGGCGGCCGTTCTGCGGACCCGGCTTGGGCGGGTTGCCCGAAGCAAAACCGTCGAGCACCTTGCCGAAGCTTTCCTTGGTCAGGTCCTCGTAAGTATCCTTGCCGATCAGCACCATCGGCGCATTCACGCAGGCGCCGAGGCACTCCACCTCTTCCCAGCTGAAATTGCCGTCCTTGGAGAGATGGAAGGGCTCGTGATGGATGCGGTGCTCGCAGACGTGGATCAGATCCTCGGCGCCGCGCAGGCGGCACGGCGTGGTGCCGCAGACCTGGACATGGGCCTTCTTGCCGACCGGGGCGAGCTGGAACATGGTGTAGAAGGTCGCGACCTCCAGCACGCGGATATAGGGCATGTCGAGCATGTCGGCGATGACGCGGATCGCGGCTTCCGAAACCCAACCGTCGTTCTGCTCCTGCGCGCGCCAGAGGATGGCGATGACCGCGGAGGCCTGGCGGCCGGCGGGATATTTCGCGATCTGCTGCCTGGCGAATGCGAGGTTCTCCTCCGTGAACGCGAAGCTCGCGGGTTGGACTTCCTTCGGTGCTAATCGGCGAACGGACATCTCTAATCTCTCACTGCATACGGCGCGCGGACTTCGCACTCAAGTTCTTGGCATTCATGGCTTCGATCCTGTCCTGCCAGAATGCGCTTGCGGTGCCGAAAACGTTGTAGCCGACGTGGGTCGAGACCTTGATGCGGTCGAGGATCGACAGCTCGGTCACGGTCTCCATCCGGTTGCTGCGCGGATCGAACACGATCAGCTTCAGCGGGGTCTGTTCGAGGATGTAGCGCGACACGGAGTGATTGCGGTCGCTGCCGTGCTCCTCGCACATGACGACGCTGTCGGCCTCGAGCAGCCGGGCGCCGCCCTTGATCGCCTCGATCTCGACGCCCTCGACGTCGAGCTTGATCAGGTATTTGCCGGTGGCCGCGACCTTGCCGTCGTCGATGAGGTTGTCGAGCGCGATCACGGACACTTCTTCACCGCCCGCCGACGGATCGCCGGCGATGCTGAAGGCTTCGTGCTTGGTGCCCGACAGCCGCGCGGTGCCGCGGGCCGCGCCGATGGCGCATTTCATGGTCTCGAAGCGATTGCCGTTGACGCGGGCGTTGTTGGCGAGCTTCGGATAGTTCTGCCCCGACGGCTCGATCGCGATCGCCTTGTGCGAACCAAACGGCTTGCTCGACACCAGCACCGACCAGTAGCCGTAATTGGCGCCGCAATCGAGCAGCGTGTAGTCGACGTCGATGGAATCGGCGAACAGCAGCTCGAGCTCGTCCTCGTAATTGTAGGAGCGGTTGAGCAGCTTGCTCCAATAGCCGTCGCCGTAGGGGAATTCGAACACGGCGTCGGGATTGAGCCTGATCGCGATGTTGCGCTCCGGCAGCGTCCTGCGCAGCAAATTCGCGCAGGCGATATAGCCCATGTGCGAGAAATGCGAGGAGATCTTCGATCCCGTCACCAGCGCCAAGGCAGCCGTCCGCTCCCACAGGTTGGCCCCTTCCAGGGCCCCCGAGGCGCGGTCAAACTGGATTGGCGCCTGCTGGCCCATCACCGATCGACCTCTCCGAACACGATGTCGAGCGAGCCGAGGATTGCCGAGACGTCGGCGAGCAGATGGCCGCGGCAGATGTGATCCATCGCCTGGAGATGCGCAAAGCCCGGCGCGCGGATCTTGCACTTATAGGGCTTGTTGGTGCCGTCGGAGACGAGATAGACGCCGAACTCGCCCTTGGGCGCTTCGACCGCGGCGTAGACTTCGCCGGCCGGGACGTGGACGCCCTCGGTGTAGAGCTTGAAGTGGTGGATCAGCGCTTCCATCGAGCGCTTCATCTCGCCACGGCGCGGCGGTGCGACCTTGTTGTCCTCGACGACGACGGGGCCCCTGCCCTCAGGCGCGTTCAGCTTCTGGATGCACTGCTTCATGATGCGCACGGACTGGCGCATCTCCTCCATGCGGATCAGATAGCGGTCGTAGCAATCGCCGTTCTTGCCGATCGGAATGTCGAAATCCATCTCGGCGTAGCATTCGTAGGGCTGCGACTTGCGCAGATCCCAGGCCGCGCCCGAGCCGCGCACCATCACGCCGGAGAAGCCCCACTCCCAGGCCTCCTTGAGCGGCACCACGCCGATGTCGACGTTGCGCTGCTTGAAGATGCGGTTGGCGGTGAGCAGCCGGTCGAGGTCGTCCACGACCTTGAGGAACGGATCGCACCAGGCCTCGATGTCGTCGACCAGCTTCTGCGGCAGGTCCTGGTGCACACCGCCGACGCGGAAGAAGGCTGCGTGCATGCGGCTGCCCGAGGCACGCTCGTAGAACACCATCAGCTTCTCGCGCTCCTCGAAGCCCCATAGCGGCGGGGTCAGCGCGCCAACGTCCATCGCCTGCGTGGTGACGTTGAGCAGATGCGACAGGATGCGGCCGATCTCGCAATAGAGCACGCGGATCAGCTGGCCGCGGCGCGGCACCTCGATGCCGAGCAGCTTTTCGGCCGCGAGGCAGAAGGCGTGCTCCTGATTCATCGGCGCGACGTAGTCGAGCCGGTCGAAATACGGGATCGCCTGGAGATAGGTCTTCTGCTCGATCAGCTTCTCGGTGCCGCGGTGAAGCAGCCCGATATGCGGATCGACGCGCTCGACCACTTCGCCGTCGAGCTCCAGCACCAGGCGCAACACGCCGTGCGCAGCCGGATGCTGGGGGCCGAAATTGATGGTGAAGTTACGGAGATTCTCGGGTTGCTCGTTCATGATCAGACCTTCGGCCCCGCCTTCTCGTCACCGGGCAGCGGATAGTCCGCCCCTTCCCACGGCGAGAGGAAATCGAACTTGCGGAATTCCTGATTGAGCCGGACTGGCTCGTACACCACCCGCTTCTCCTGGTCGTCGTAGCGGACCTCGACGAAACCGGTCGTCGGGAAATCCTTGCGCAGCGGATGGCCCTCGAAGCCGTAGTCGGTGAGGAGGCGGCGCATGTCGGGATGACCGACGAAGAAGACGCCATAGAGGTCGTAGGCCTCGCGTTCGAACCAGTCCGCACCCGGGAATACGTCGATCAGCGATGGCACCTGCGTGGTCTCGTCCGCCTGGGCACGGAGCCGGATCCGCGTGTTCAGCGTCGGCGACAGGAAGTGATAGATCACGTCGAAACGCTTCTCACGATCGGGATAGTCCACTGCCGTGATGTCAGTGATGTTGACGAAACGGCAGTTCGGATCGTCGCGGAGGTACTTGACCACCTCGACGATCTTGACGGCCTCGACATCAACCGTGAGCTGGTTGAAGGCCACCGTATGACCGGTGGCGGCGCCCGGAAGCGCGCTAACGATCGTCTGCCCCAGGGCGTCGAGCTTGGCGTCGTCCATGACGTAAAACCTTAGCGTTCGATGGTGCCGGTGCGCCGGATCTTCTTCTGCAGCAGCAGCACGCCGTAGAGCAGCGCTTCCGCCGTGGGCGGGCAGCCCGGCACGTAGATGTCGATCGGCACGATGCGGTCGCAGCCGCGCACGACCGAGTAGGAATAGTGATAGTAGCCGCCGCCATTGGCGCAGGAGCCCATCGAGATGACGTAGCGCGGCTCGGGCATCTGGTCGTAGACCTTGCGCAGCGCCGGCGCCATCTTGTTGGTCAGGGTTCCCGCGACGATCATCACGTCGGACTGGCGCGGCGAGGCGCGCGGCGCGAAGCCGAAGCGCTCGACATCGTAGCGCGGCATCGACACCTGCATCATCTCGACCGCGCAGCAGGCGAGGCCGAAGGTCATCCACATCAGGGAGCCGGTGCGCGCCCAGGTGATGAGATCGTCGGTCGCTGCCACGAAGAAGCCCTTGTCGGACAGCTCGTGGTTGACCTCGAGGAAGAACGGATCGTTGGCGCCGACCGGCCTGCCGGTCGACGGATCCAGAATGCCCTTCGGGGCCGGCGCAATGACCGGACCGGCGGACGGTGCAGGGGTCAATCCCATTCCAGTGCTCCCTTCTTCCACTCATAGGCGAACCCGACCGTCAGCACGGCGAGGAACACCACCATGGACCAGAAGCCGGTCGCGCCAAGCTTGCCGAACGCCACCGCCCAGGGAAACAGGAACGTCACCTCGAGGTCGAAGATGATGAAGAGGATGGCGACCAGATAGAAGCGGACGTCGAACTTCATGCGGGCGTCGTCGAAGGCGTTGAAACCGCACTCATACGCCGACAGCTTTTCCGGGTCCGGCTGCTGAAACGCCACGATGAAGGGCGCGATCAGCAGCACCAGGCCAATGAGGCCCGCTACCCCTATAAAGACGACGAGTGGTAGATAGTTCTGAAGAATGCCGCTCATTGACGAGCCCTTTTTCCCGCAGCCTCAGGACAGCCACGGATTCGTCCGATTTGGAATTATTCTGAGCCTTAGCGCAGTGCACCAATGGGCGCAAGACACGCTCTTTTCAGGCCCTTTGCCGCTCTCAGAACGGTGAAAATCCCGGAATCACCCCGCGGCTGGTATGGAGCAGATCGCTTGACCCAGCAAGGGCAGTCACGGCTTCGCAGGTCAGCAGTTCTGAGATTGCGGCGCAGGGCCCAAGGCAGCTATCGGCTGCGCCTTGACCGAGCAAAATGTACGGTTTTTCCCGGTGCGGCGGAGCGTCCAACCCCGGCAACGACCGGCGCAGGCACCCTCCGCCGCTTCTTGACATAATTTGCCGAGGGTCGTTTTGCCAGGGGTCCCTAGAGCAGTGCAGCCAAGGAGTCATTGAGGGCGCCACCGCGATCAGGACAGGTGCAGCAAAGCACACCTATCCACAGCTGCGCACGATCACAGAGCCATGCGCCACGAAGGGGCCGGGGTTCGTCTGGCGAATGCGTCGGCGGTCAGCTGCAAACCGGCCGCGAGCGCGGCGACGGCGACTTGCTGGTTGGTCGCTCGCGCCGCGCTCGGATGAGCTTCGGGCCGGGGGGCATAGCCCATGAGCTCATCGATCTCCTGAGGGAAGATCAGTGGCGGTCCGGTCAGGCGAAGCAGATGATCGTCGCGATCGGCCGCCCCCAGAGCCGGCCCGCCACGAGGTCCTGCCCTCGCCTGTCCTCACCATTTGTAGGAGACGCTGGCGGTGACGCGCCGGCGGTCGCCGTAGAAGCAGGATGTGGCTGATGCGCAGCTCGCCACATAGATCTTGTCGGTCAGGTTGATCACGTTCAGGGCCGTGCGCCAGTTCTGCCATTCGTAGTGGACCGCGAGATCGCCGAGCACGACCGCGGGAACTTCGAGGGTGTTGGCCTGGTCGGCCCAGGACGAGCCGACATAGCGCACGCCGCCGCCGAAGCCGAAGCCAGTCAGCGGCCCTTCCTTGAAGGTGTAGTCCGCCCAGCCCGACACCAGCATCTCGGGCGTGTTGGTCGGCGTCTTGCCCACCAATGCCGGATTGAGATCCTTGCTGGTGAAGAGATGATAGGCCGTGAAGGCGCCGATGAACTTCAGCTCCTTCGTGGCGTTGGCCACTGCTTCGAGCTCGATGCCGCGCGAGGTCACCTCGCCGGTCTGGTTCTGCAGCGTGGAGATCACCGGATCGGTCGTCGGTATGTTCTGGCGCTTCAGGTCGAACACCGAGGCCGTGAAATAGCCGTCGAACCCCTTCGGCGCGACCTTCACACCGATTTCGGTCTGTTGGCCGGTCTCAGGCTGGAACAACCGGTTCTGCGCATTGAGGCCGATGATCGGATTGTAGCTGGTTGAATAGGAGACGTACGGCGCGATGCCGCTATCGAAATTGTAGATCAACCCGGCACGGCCGCTGAACCGGCTGTCGTTGATACTGGCCAACGTCGCCCCCGTGTCGCGCGCTTCCTGCGTGGTCTCCACCCAGTCATTGCGCCCGCTCAGGACCAGCGTGAAGTTACCGAGCTTCATCTGGTCCTGAAGGTAAGTGCCGGCCTGCTTCTGTGTGATCAGGAAGTTGCGGAACGGAGCGCCTGCGAGCGGAATGTTAATACCGTAGGCGGGATTGAAGACGTTGATCGGGGGAACGGTGCCGAAATTGAAAGCCTGATAGTCGTCGATCTGGTACCCTCTCAGGTCAACTCCAAACAGCATCGTGTGCCTGACTGCACCGGTGTTGAAGCGGTACTCGAGCTGGTTATCAAGATTGGCTTGGTTCGCGGTGTTCTTCGCATACCAGTTATAGCGGCCCATCGTGGCCGTATTGATGTCGTCCCAACCGTTGCCGATATAGCCGCGATAGCTGATATCGACATGCGCGAAGCGGGCGTTCTGACGAAACGTCAGATCGTCGGTGAGATTGCGTTCGAACTGATAGCCGAGCATCTCCTGCTCGCGCGTGAACTTGTCCACGCTGGGATCGCCGACGAAGAAGCTGGTCGGGATCTTGCCGAACGGCGCATTGGTCACCGTGCCCTGGTAAGGCAGGAAGTTGATGCCGCGGGTGTCCTGCTTCGAGGCCGAGGCCAGCACCGTGAACGTCGTGTCGGCATCCGGCTTCCAGGTGAACGACGGTGCGATGAAATAGTTGTTGTCGGGCGTAAAATTCACCTGGGTGGGGCCATTCTGGACTTGGCCGACGAAGCGGTAGAACAGCTTTCCGTCCTGGGGCTGCGTTGCAACCGGTCCACCGACATCGAAGCTGACATAGGCGTTGCCGAAATTGTTGACGCCGGTCTCGATGTAGCGGATCGGCTCGGCCGGCGGCATCTTGCTGATGACGTTGACGATGCCGCTCGGGCTCGATCCGCCATAGAGCACCGCTGACGGACCGCGCAGCACCTCGACGCGCTCCATGTTGGGCGTCTGCAGCTTCCAGCTCGCATAGGACGTGTAGAACAGCTGCATGCCGTCGAGAAACAGTCCGATGTCCTCGGACTTGAAGCCACGTATCAGCCACCAATCATTTCGTGTATCCGTGCCGAAGGTCCCTGCCCGCACGCCGGCGGTGTAGCGCAAGACCTCATCGAGCTTGTTCGGCTTCTGGTCGCGGATCTGCTCGGCGCCGATGACGGACACCGATTGCGGTGTTTCCATAATCGGCGTGTTGGTCTTGGTGCCCGAGGAGCTGCGGTTTGCGACATAGCCGTGCACTGGGCCGCGCGGCGTCTCGACGAAGCCGACGTCACGCTGCGGCTGGGGCCTGTTCCTGTCGGCGGTCTGCACCGACGATGACCGCGGCGCACGGCGCTGAGGGGTCGCGGCCGCGCGGCGGCGCACTTCCGGCGCGGTGACTGTCACCGCCGGCAGGTTCTGCGCGCCACTCTGCGTGGACGATTGTGCGAGCGATGCCTGCGGCATCAAGATGCAAGCGGATGCGGTCGCCAACACGGCCGACCGCAGCATTCCAACACTATTCAACGCGCCACCCCAAAACTGCATGTTTGATGCAACATGCCGCCTGTCCCAGAACGGCATGCGCTTGCGATGACGATTATGTGAGAGCGCGCGGAATTCCTAATTGAAAGCTTCTTAGAAAAACTCTTAGAAGCGCTCCAACATTTCCCGTTATTGCAGCGAGATCAGCGCGCATTCTCCTCGCTCTCGAGCATCCCGGCGGCGATCACCGCGAGCTCATCGACCTGTCGCAGCACTGCAGGGAGTTCGGTGCACTGAGGCCACCGCGATCAGGGAGGTCAGGTTCTCGCCGCAACTTCGGACTTCGGATTTCACGATCAGCTTGCGCGACAATGGATCTGCGAACTTGGGGCTGATCTGTTCCTGTCCTGGCCGACGGCCTAAACGCCGCTGTTCGTCCGGGCTCGCTTCCGGTCCCCGGACGAAACCGGCCGGGCGGAGAGATGAAACCATTTTGCGGAACCCGCGAAACGATCCGGAAACAGATCGTCCTTAAGACAGAGCCCATAGACGGCGGCAAAGCCCGTCGGGAGGCTCAGATGAACCACTCAATTCACTCCGCTGATCGTGCGACCCACCTGAAAATCGTGGTGGTGGCGCTGGTGGCCGGTATCGTCGTGGCCGGCTTCGGGATCGCAGCCCGCACCCATGCCGATTACGGCCAGACGGCCCAGTCGACGCCTGTGATCAAGGCCGGCAAGCCGGTGGCGGTGACGAGTGCGGGGACGTCGGAGATTCGCTGATACGTCCCTTGTCCGGGCTGACCAATGGCCGCCCCCGGGGCGGCCTTTTTGTTTTCCAGGGCAATGCTTAGCCGAGACAGACCGGTAAAGCGCAACGTCCTTGACTTCACCATGTCCCCCCTTTAAGTCCCCCCTCGTTCCGCGCGCGTCGAGCGAACCACGCGGGAGTAGCTCAGTTGGTTAGAGCGCCGGCCTGTCACGCCGGAGGTCGCGGGTTCGAGCCCCGTCTCTCGCGCCATTTTGGCAATCCCTTCATAGCCTTAGCCAGAATTTCTCCACGCCTGTCGCATCTGCCGGCGTCCGGCGGGAACTCTCGGCATAGTCAGCCCACGCCCGAATCGTCTACGCCTTCCGAGACTTAGAGGGATCCCCACGCGTTTCCGGCTTTTCCGGGGCTTCCTGTGGAATCGAGGAGGCCAGTCATGGCTAAGAAGGATTCGGCCAAGAAGGATTTGGCGAAGAAGGCAGCCGCTGCCGCGACCATCACCCTCAAGCACCTCGCCGCAGACATCGCGGAGCGCCAGGATCTATCGAAAAAGCACGCCGAAGCCGTCCTGACCGATATGGTCGAGCTGATCACCAAGCACCTCAAGAAGGGCGACCGTGTCCGTATCGTGGGCCTTGGCATCCTCCAGGTCCGCAAGCGCGCCGCCCGCACCGGCCGCAATCCCGCCACCGGCGAAGCGATCCACATCAAGGCCAGCCGGAAGGTCGCGTTCCGCCCGGTGAAGGAACTGAAAGAGGCGATCTAGTGCTTACGATTCATTAGGCCTGATCGGAGCTCGTTCGGCCGCATCGCGGCCGGCTTTTCTGGTATACCGCCTGCTTCCCTCAATCTCGGCGGTTCGACCAGAAATGTCCTCTCTCACCTTTTCGCACACCGTGACCGAGCGCTTCCTGCGCTATGTCACGATCGACACCCAGTCCGATCCGGAATCCCCCAGCTCCCCCTCGACCGAGAAGCAGAAGGATCTCGGCCGCGTGCTCGCCGCCGAGCTGAAGGCCATGGGCGTCGAGGACGCGCATCTCGACGATTACGGCTATGTCTACGGCACCATCCCGGCCAACACCGACAAGAAGGTGCCGACGATCTGCTTCTGCTCGCACATGGACACATCTCCCGACGTCACCGGCAAGGACGTCAAGCCGCAAATGGTGAAGAACTATCGCGGCGGCGACATCGTGCTGCCCGGCGACACCAGCCAGGTGATCCGCCTTGCCGAGCACCCGGCGCTGAAGAACCAGATCGGCAACGACATCATCACCACCGACGGCACCACGCTGCTCGGGGCCGACAACAAGGCCGGCGTCGCCGAGATCATGGATGCCGCACATTTCTTCCTCAACAACCCCGATGTGAAGCACGGCACCATCAAGATCCTGTTCACGCCGGACGAGGAGATCGGCCGCGGCGTCGACAATGTCGACATGAAGAAACTGGGCGCCGATTTCGGCTACACCATGGACGGCGAGAGCGCCGGCTGCGTCGAGGACGAGACCTTCTCGGCCGACGGCGCCACCATCACCATCAACGGCGTCAGCGCCCATCCCGGCTACGCCAAGGGCAAGATGGAGCACGCGATCAAGATCGCCGCCGCCATCGTCGAGCGGCTGCCGAAGGAAGGCTGCTCGCCGGAGACGACCTCAGGCAAGCAGGGTTTTCTGCATCCGATCGGCATCGAGGGCGCGTTGGAACAGGCGACGCTCTCCTTCATCGTCCGCGACTTCACCGAGGAAGGACTGAAGGAGAAGGAGGTTCTGCTCGAGGGCATCGTCAAGGACGTGATGAAGGACTATCCGCGCTCGACCTACACATTCGAGGTCAAGGAGCAGTACCGCAACATGAAGCAGGTGATCGATCGTCACCCGCACGTTGTCGAGTACGCCGTCGAAGCCATCCGACGCGCCGGCCTGCGTCCGATGCGCACCGCCATCCGCGGCGGCACCGACGGCTCCCGCCTGTCCTTCATGGGACTGCCCTGCCCTAACATCTTCGCCGGCGAGCACGCGTTTCATTCGCGGCTCGAATGGGTCAGCCGGCAGGACATGGAAAAGGCGGTGCAGACCATCGTCCACCTCGCCATGATCTGGGAGGAACGGGCCTAGCGCCCCTCACCATCGTAAATATTGAAACGGCCGGGCTCATGCCCGGCCATTTGCTTCGAGACTACGGCACCGGCATCGCGCGCGGAGTGCGGTGGAAGCGATTTGAACTCGCCATCCAGTTCGGCAGCGGTGCGCCGTCGCGGTGCCGCCCACCGGCGGCGGCCGCCGCCCAGGCCACCACCGCTCCGATCAGGGTCGCGGCTGCGACCGAGAACGCGACGATGATCGAGTTGCGCCGCGCCCGGTTGATGGCCGTCCTGGACTCCGCGATCAGCGCATCGACCCGTTTTTCGGAATCGGGCGCCGCAAGACCCGTGAGCGCGGCCACCTGCTGCACGAGATAGGCCCTGTCGTCGCTGGTGACGCCGCTGTGGCTGGACGACGTCATCAGGATGCGTCCCGCTTCGGCGCGCGGTTCGCGAAGGTCCGTGTTAGGCGGACGCCGCGGCGCACGGAACAGCTTGTCGAGCTCATAGCTCAACAGAGGTTCGGCCACGGACGTGTTGCCGGCCGAGCTGCGCAACGGCGAACGGTCAACCGCAGATGCGCCGAGCAGCGCGAGCAGAGCGGCTCCGAGCAGCACGGCGAGCGCCCAGGACGTCAGCCCATGCAGCCCGTCCCGCCGCTCGCCGTCGTCCTCGATGGTCGCCAGCGCGGGTGCCGGCCGCGTTGTTCGTCCAGCGATGTAGCCGCCGAAACCGAAGCTGATGACCGCCTGGATGATCAGATACAGCCCGGAGAGCAGCGCCAGCGCAGCCGAGGCATCGCGCCAGGTCGGCGAGGCCGAACTGACACCAAGGCCGATCGCAACACCAAAGCCCAGCAGAATGAACGACATTGCGCCCGCCGCAAGCGCGCCTGCGAACACCGAGCTCCACTGGATGGTTCGAGGAGTCTCGCCCTCGATGCCGCCTTCCATGATCTCTTCGCGCATCAGCGTTTCGATCGTCATCGCGGCGCTCTTAGCGCAGGCCGAAGAACGACAGGATCGCCATGATGACGACGATCAAGCCGATCAAATAAATCAGTCCGTCCATTGTTGATCCTCCTCGGTTTCTTCCGGTCCGCTAATCGCGAGGTGTGAGGAACGTTCCTAATTGGACGGAGCGGCGGGAACGAACTGCGGAATGGATGGTTATCGGCTCAAGTCCCAAGGATAGAGATTGTGAGCACACAAGGCCTCAGCCGGTTCGTTCGGGCTGGGGCCTTTTCGCGTTGCAACCAGCTGCCCGTGCCTGTCCTATGCATGCGCCGCGGCAATTGTTCCAGTGACGTAACAATGTTGCGGGTCGACACTGTTCCCGCGCTTATGCTAGGCCGGGCTCAGACCGCAACCAGAGAGACGTCGTGCTCGCAAACCGCCAGCCCTCAGGATCCTGCCGCCCGCGCAACTGGCGCGGGCTGCTGTCCGTGCTGATCGCGGCCGTCTATCTGCTCGCGAGCGCGCTGCACGGCTCGCATGACATCGACGTCACCACGCCCGGCGGCGGCTCCGAGATCGTGGCGGCCCTTGATGGCCCCGCAGGCCATGGCGACCACAAGGTCATCGGCAGCCATCACTGTCATGGCTGCTTCTCGCTCACGGTGACACAGCCGGCACCGTCGACCGCATCGGTCGCGCTTGTTTCCGCACCGAGCCCGCAACGTGCACCCCGGCTCGCCGGAATTGTCCCCGACACCGACTCGCCGCCTCCCAAACATATTGCCTGAACGGATTGGTCGGGCGTCCCGCGCCCTTTGGGTTCATCCTTCACAGGTCGGCTTGATGTTTTTCAGAGGAATGGCCGCGCGCCTGGCGTGCGCGGCGGCGTGTCTGATTGCCGGACTCGCGATTGCGCCGTCTCACGCCCAGACTTTGACGATGCGGAGCGCGTTGTCGCGCGCGCTGGCCACAAGCCCGCGGCTGACGGCGGCCGAGCGCGACGTCGGCATCGCCACGGGCCAGCGCATCCAGGCGGGCGCCCTCTTCAACCCGGAACTGTCCTACGAACAGGACGATTCCTTCGGCTCCGGCAAATATCGTGGGACGCGATCGGCCGAGACCACGCTGCAGATCAGCCAGGCCTTCGAGTTGTTCGGCAAGCGCGATGCGCGGATTGCCGCAGGCGTCGCCGGCGTCGAAGTGGCCGCGATCCAGCGCAAGGCCGTCAGGCTGGAGCTGCTGTCGGAGACCGCGATCGCCTTCCTCAGCGTGCTCGGCGCGCAGCGGCGCATTCAGATCCTCGACGAGCAGGTTGCCGCCATCGACCGCCTGACGCCGCTGCTGCGCCGGCGCGTCGAGGCCGGCGCCTCCTCGCCCGCCGAGACCGGCCGTGCCGAGGTCGCCTCCGCTCTGGTGAAAGCCGACCGCGAGCGCCTCAAGGCGATGCTGGCCAGCACCCGGCGCGAGCTTGCGGTGCTGATGGGCGATCCAGCCGCGAAATTCGGCGAAGTGTCCGGCCGGCTCGACACCACGGGACGCCCGCCTTCGTTTCAGGCGGTGGTTGCCGCCATCGATGCCAATCCGCAACTGGTGCGCTGGACCGCCGTTTACGCGCTGCGCAATGCCGAGCTGCTGCTGGCGCGGCTCAAACCCTATCCCGACGTGCGGATCGCCGCCGGCTGGCGCCACTTCAACGAAACGGGCGACGATGCGGCGCGCCTGACCGTCTCCGTGCCGATCCCCGTGTTCGACCAGAACCAGGGCAACATCCTCTCGGCGCAGGAAAGCCTCGCCAAGACCAGGGCCGAGCGCGAGGCCAACCGCAACACGCTGATCGTGATTGCCGGCCGCGCCTATGACTCGGTCCAGGGGTCGCTGCGCGAGCTCGCCGTGCTGCGTGAGACCGCGATCCCCAAGGCCGTCGAGGCGTCCGAGGCGATCTCGCAAGGCTACGGCCAGGGCCGCTTCACCCTGCTCGAGGTACTCGACGCCCAGGCCAGCGTCACCCAGGCGCGGCTGCGCGAGCAGGAGGCGCTGCAGAATTTCCACGCCGGCGTTGCGATCATCGAGGGCCTCGTCGGCAATCCCTTCACGCTGGCGCGGGAGAGCGCACGATGAGGACGTCCTCTGCCATCGTCGTTGCCATCGTTGCCGCCGCGCTCGGTGCTTACGGCTATTCCCTGCTCGCCCCGGCCAAGCTCGCACACACCGAGCATGCCGAGCATGCCGAAAAGAAGCCGAACGACCATGTCGAGCAGGACGAGCACGGCGCCGACCGCATCCGCATCTCCGACGTCAAGCTCGCGGCTGCGGGCGTCACGCTGGCCGAAGCCGCGGGCGCCACGCTGACCGACACGCTCGCCTTCAACGGCATCCTGCGCGCCAACCAGGAAGCCGTGGTGCAGGTGACGCCGCGCTTTCCGGGCGTCGTCAAATCCATCCTGAAGCGCATCGGCGACAAGGTCGCCAGGGACGATCTGCTCGCGGCGATCGAGAGCAACCAGAGTCTCACCGTCTACGAGCTCAAGGCGCCGATCGCCGGCACCGTCATCGAGCGGCAGATCTCGCTCGGCGAATACGCCTCCGAGCAGAAGCCGGCCTTCGTCGTCGCCGACCTCTCCACCATCTGGGTCGATCTGTCGATCTATCGGCAGGACTTGAGGCGCGTCCGCATCAACGACGAGGTGCTGATCGATCCCGACGACGGCCGCGGCGAGATCAAGGGCACGATCTCCTACATGGCGCCGATCGGCAGCAGCGAGACCCAGACCGCGCTGGCGCGCGTGGTGCTGGCAAATCCGGACGGACGCCTGCGTCCCGGTCTGTTCGTCACTGCGCGGCTGATCCTCGCCGCCCGCAACGTCGCGGTCGCCGTGCGCCGTAGCGCGATCCAGACGCTGGAGAACAGGACCATCGTGTTCGTGCGCGAGGACGGCGACAAGATCGAGGCGCGCCCGGTCGAAACAGGGGATTCCGATCCGAGGTTCGTCGAGATCAAGGCTGGGCTCGCGGCCGGCGAGCACTATGTCGCGGAGAACAGCTTCGTCGTGAAGGCGGAGATGGGCAAGGGCGAGGCCGAGCATGATTGAGCGTCTCATCGCCGCCTCGCTGCATCAGCGCTGGCTGGTCCTCCTGCTCGCGCTCGGCGCCGTCGCCTTCGGCGCCTGGAATTTCCAGCGCCTGCCGATCGACGCCGTTCCCGACATCACCAACGTCCAGGTCCAGATCAACACCCGCGCGCCCGGCTACTCGCCGCTCGAGACGGAGCAGCGCATCACCTTCCCGGTCGAGACCGCCATGAGCGGGCTGCCGAAGCTCGACTATACCCGCTCGCTGTCGCGCTACGGCCTCAGCCAGGTGACGATCGTCTTCAAGGACGGCACCGACATCTATTTCGCCCGCCAGCTCGTGGGCGAACGCATCCAGCAGGTGAAGGACCAGCTCCCGGCCGGCGTCGAGGTCGCGATGGGCCCGGTCTCGACCGGGCTCGGTGAAATCTTCATGTACACCGTCGAGGCCAAGGTGGGCGCAAAGACCCAGGGCGGACACGACTATTCGCTGACCGATTTGCGCACTGTGCAGGACTGGATCATCCGGCCGCAGCTCCGCAACGTGCCGGGCGTGGTCGAGGTCAACACCATCGGCGGCTTCGAGCGGCAATTCCACGTGCTGCCGGACCCCGGCAAGCTGATGGCCTACCGGCTCGGCTTTCGCGACGTCATGACGGCGCTGGCCGCCAATAACGCCAATGTCGGTGCCGGCTATATCGAGCGCAATGGCGAGCAATATCTGGTGCGCTCGCCGGGGCAGGTCGGCAACATCGCCGAAATCCAGGACATCGTGATCGGCTCGCGCGGCGGCAATCCCGTCAGGATCAGGGACGTCGCGACCGTCATCGAAGGCCGCGATCTGCGCACGGGCGCGGCGACGCGAGACGGCGAGGAAACCGTGCTCGGCACCGCCATGCTGCTGATCGGCGAGAACAGCCGCAGCGTCGCCCGCCGGGTCGCAGCCCGCATCGAGGACATCGCCAAATCGCTGCCCGAAGGCGTCGTGACGCGGACTGTCTACGATCGCACCGATCTGGTCGAGGCCACCATCCGCACGGTCAGGAACAATCTGCTGGAAGGCGCGGCGCTGGTGGTGGCCGTGCTGTTCCTGATCCTCGGAAACATCCGCGCCGCACTGGTCACCGCCTGTGTCATTCCGCTCTCGATGGCGATGACGATCACCGGCATGGTCGAGACCAAGGTCAGCGCGAACCTGATGAGCCTGGGTGCGATCGACTTCGGCATCATCGTCGACGGCGCCGTCATCATCGTCGAGAATTGCCTGCGCATGCTGGCCGAGGCCCAGCGCGAGAAGGGTCGCCTGCTCACGCTCCCGGAGCGGCTGCGGGCGATCCAGCGCGGGTCGAGCGAGGTCATCAAGCCGAGCCTGTTCGGAACACTGATCATCGCCGTGGTCTACCTGCCCGTGCTGACGCTGACCGGCGTCGAAGGCAAGATGTTCACGCCGATGGCGCTGACCGTGCTGATGGCGCTGGGCGCCGCCGTGCTGTTCTCCATCACCTTCGTGCCGGCGGCCGTTGCAATCTTCGTCACCGGCAAGGTGTCCGAGCACGAAAACCTGTTCATGCGGGTCGCCAAGCGCGCTTATCTCCCCCTGCTCCGTTTTGCCATCGACAATCGCGCCGCGGTCGCCATCATGGCCGTGGTCATCGTGGTTGCGAGCGGCATCGCCGCCGCGCGCATGGGTGGCGAGTTCATCCCGAGCCTCGACGAAGGCGACGTCGCGCTGGCCTCGATCCGGATTCCCGGCACCAGCCTCACCCAGTCGCTGGACCTGCAGAAGGCCTTGGAGAAGCGCATCAAGCAGATCCCGGAGGTGAAGGAGTTCTTCACCCGCATCGGCACCGCGGAGATCGCGACCGACCCGATGTCGCCGGCGCAAACCGACGGCTACATCATGCTCAAGCCGCGCGCCGAATGGCCCGACCCGGACAAGCCGAAAGCCGACGTGATCGAGGCGATCGATCATGCTGCTGACGAGATTCCGGGTAGCGCCTACGAGATCTCCCAGCCGATCCAGTTCCGTGTCAACGAGCTGATTTCCGGCGTGCGCAGCGATGTCGGCATCAAGGTCTTCGGTGATGACCTCGACATCCTCCAAGGCGCCGCAAGACAGGTGGAGGCCGCGATCCGGGGAATCCGCGGCGCCAGCGACGTCAAGATCGAGCAGGTCGCTGGCCTGCCGATCCTCACCGTGCGGCTCGACCGCCAGGCACTCGCCCGCTACGGCCTCAGCGTCGCCGAGGTGCAGGGCATCGTCGAGATCGCGGTCGGCGGCAAGTCGGCCGGCAAGCTGTTCGAGGGCGACCGCCGCTTCGACATCGTCGTGCGCCTGCCCGAGCATCTGCGCGGCAATCTCGAGGCGATCCGAGCGATCCCGATCCCATTGCCGCCCGGTGAGGAGGCCACGGCCAACACGCCGCTCCGAACAGCGTTGTCCGCCTCTTCCCTCACCCAGATGCGCTATGTGCCGCTGTCGTCGGTCGCAACCGTCGATGCGACGCCCGGGCCCAACCAGATCAGCCGCGAAAACGGCAAACGGCGCATCGTCGTCACCGCCAATGTCCGCGCGCGCGACCTCGGCTCCTTCGTGGCCGAGGCCGAGGCGGCCGTGGCCGAGAAGGTCAAGCTGCCGCCGGGCTACTTCATCGGCTGGGGCGGACAGTTCGAGCAGCTGGTCTCCGCGACCAAGCGGCTCACCATCGTCGTGCCGGTGGCGTTGCTGCTAGTGTTTCTGCTGCTTTTCATGGGCATGGGATCGGCGGCGGATGCGGCGCTGGTGTTTTCAGGGGTGCCGCTGGCGCTGACCGGCGGCGTCGCGGCGCTGCTGCTGCGCGACATTCCCTTGTCCATCAGCGCCGGCGTCGGCTTCATCGCGCTGTCGGGCGTCGCCGTGCTCAACGGGCTCGTGATCATCGCCTTCATCGAGCGTCTGCGCAGCGAGGGACGATCCGTTGCGGAGGCCGTTCGCGAAGGCGCACTGACGCGGCTGCGGCCGGTGCTGATGACGGCCCTCGTCGCCTCCCTCGGCTTCGTGCCGATGGCGCTCGCCACCGGTGCCGGCGCCGAGGTGCAGCGGCCACTCGCGACCGTGGTGATCGGCGGCATCATCTCCTCCACCATGCTCACCCTCTTGGTGCTGCCCGCGCTCTATGTGTTGTTCCGTCGTGACGTAGCGCGGGAAGCGCCTACAATGGGGCCCGACATGGCAGCTTCCGGGGAGCGCTAGAGGTGGGAAGCCACGACCATCACGGCCATCACCACCATGACCATGCCGGCCACGCCCAAGATCATGATCATGAACATGGCCTTGGCCTTGGCCATGCGCATGTCCACGCGCCCGCCAGCTTCGGCAAGGCGTTCGCGATCGGCATTTCGCTCAACATCGCGCTGGTCGTGGCCGAGGCGGTCTACGGCTATCTCGGCAACTCCACTGCCCTGCTCGCGGACGCCGGTCACAATCTGTCCGACGTGCTCGGCCTGGTCGTGGCCTGGGGCGCCTCGATCGCAGCGCGCCGCGCCCCGAGCGGCCGCTTCACCTACGGCCTGCGCGCCTCCACCATCCTCGCGGCCCTTGCGAACGCGGTGTTCCTGCTGGTCGCGACCGGCGCGATCGGCTGGGAGGCCATCCTGCGCCTGCAGCAGCCGGAGCCCGTCGCAGGCGTTACGGTGATGGTGGTCGCCGGCATCGGCATCCTCATCAACGGGTTTACCGCCATGCTGTTCGCAAGCGGACGCAAGGACGACATCAACATCGAAGGCGCCTACCTGCACATGGCGGCCGACGCCGCGGTCTCGCTCGGCGTCGTGGTCTCGGCGGCGCTGATCATCTGGACGGGCTGGCTCTGGCTCGATCCCATCACCAGCCTCGTCATCTGCGCGGTAATCCTCTGGAGCACGACGAGCCTCTTGCGCGGCTCGATCGACATGTCGATGGCGGCCGCGCCCAAAGGCACCGACCTCGCCGCGATCAGGGCCTTCCTGCTGGCGCGACCCGGCGTGTCAGGGATCCACGACCTCCACGTCTGGCCGATCTCGACCACCGAGACGGCATTGACCTGTCACCTCGTGATACCCGCTGGCACCGACGACGCATTCCTGATGCAGACGGCGCAACTGCTCAAGACATCCTTCCGCATCGGCCACACCACACTCCAGGTGGAAACGCATCCAGACAATGGCTGCGCGCTCGCGCCGGATGACGTGGTGTGAGGGGCACACAACGGCACGCCTGAATCTCCGCTGTCGTCCCGGACAAGCGCGCCTAAAGCGCGCGCTGATCCGGAACCCAACCACAGGGAATGGTTTGGCGAAGACTCGGAGTTACCAGCTTCGCGCCAAAGTTCTCCCTGTGGTATGGTTCCGCGCGTTCGCGGGGACGACACCGAGGGTGTGGCAACGACGTGTGCCACAATGCCCCTTAGTCGTGAACTTACGCCGCCTTCGCCGTCACGATCCAGATCGCGCCTTGCAACTCGACGGTCTGTCCCTTGAGGAACGGCGCGAGCGTTTCGCGGATCGAAGCCTTGGCGGCCTCGCAGGTCTCCGGCGGATGGCCCTGCAGGGCGCGGCTGGCTGGGCCGATCTGAAGCGAACCATCGACCGCAGCATCGAGGCCGCCGCCGATCGCGATGTCCATCGCCAGATTGTGCGGCTCCATCGCCACGTCCACGAAGCCTGCGCCTTTCAGGATGCGCATCACGCGCTCCTCCGAGGCGAAGGCGAACGGGCCCGGCTCTTCCGGCCCGACCGGCGGCATTTTCGGCACATGCTTGTAGACCGCCATCAGCGGCGCCATCATCCAGGGATTTTCCTTCGGCTCGCGCCAGCAGACGAAGGCGAGCCGCCCGGATGGCTTCAGCGCGCGGCGAAGATTGGTGAAGGACGCGGTGGGGTCGGCGAAGAACATCACGCCGAAGCGCGAGGCCAGCAGATCGAAGCTCGCCGGCTCGAACGGATAGACGGTCGCATCCGCCAGCACGAAATCGAGCGGCAGGCCCTTTGGCGCGAACGCGCGCGCCTGCGACAGCATCGGCTCGGACACGTCGAGGCCGAGCGCAAGGCCATCGGGAGCCACCGCCTTCGCGAACGCAAAGGTCGTCGCGCCGGAGCCGCAGCCGACGTCGATCACGCGCTCGCCCGGCTTCGGCCTGGCACGGTTGATCAGGAGATCGGCAATGGGCCCGAGCAGCTTCTCCTGCACCCCGTGGCGATCGGCCCAGCGCTGCCCGCTCGGGCCGTTCCAATAGGCGATCTGGTCGGCGTTGAGTTCGTGTCCGCTCGGCTGTTCCATCAGGTCTTTGATCCCTAGCATTGTCGATCCGCCGCTCCCGCAATTGCGGGGGTTCACCCTGCGTCGGGTCCCTGGCCGGATCGTAACGCAGTTTTCTGCAAGGACCACAGCCGCTGCTGCGAGAATTGGCTGCGGTTCCGGCGGGAGATGCTCGCATTGTGGCCGCATAGCTTTCACCGAACGGCCGCATCGGAAGCAGACGACAACCAGATTTCGTGGCTAGCGTTTTCAGGTTGCTCACCTTGGAAAGGCATGACCATGCGCAGCTTCATGGCACCCCTCATTATCGCAACCCTCTCCTTCGGGCCGCCGACTTTCGTGCAGGCGCAGGGAACATCGTCGCAACCGGGAGCAGAATCGCCGCCCGCTCAGAGCACCGTCATCCGACAGATCCAGGTTGTCGACATTAAGGACTTGCAGCCAGCGGTGCGCTCGAAGGTCGATGAGATCGTCGCACAGACAAGCGATGACGATATTCAATCGCTCCGGAAGACGATTGACGCTACTCCCCAGGCAGCATCCGCGCTCAAGGCGAAGGGTCTGACCTCGTCGCAGGTCGTTGCGATCAACATTGCCGAAGGCGTGCTGACACTATTCACCAAGACGGCCTGATACGTCCATCAGGAATGACGACGCGCCACTGTGGGGCAGGTGACCGCTCCACGGTGACTGTCGGCATGCCCGGCCGAGGGTTTGCAGGGTGATGTGCCCTTCGAACGAACCAGCCAGCCCCGACCGAATGGAGGCTTTGCGATGATGCCATGCACCAATTGGTCTCCCAGGCATGGCAGCCTGCTTGGCCCCGCAAAGCGAAAAGTGGTGGGCGGTCACGGATTCGAACCGCGGACCCTCTCGGTGTAAACGAGATGCTCTAACCAGCTGAGCTAACCGCCCCTCGCCGCCTGTTTATCCCTACCCGCCCTTGATGAGCAAGCCCGACCTCAATCCCCCGGCCTTCCCGGCAGCAGCGGCACGGCGTCGATCCACACCGCCGCCGATTGGCACCAGATCTGCCGAACCGGCCGCAATTGGTCGCGCTCGCGGATGCTGCCCCAGCGGACGCCCCAATCGTCGGCCTGGTCGCCCTCGCCGCTGGTGAACAGCGGGGAACCGCAGTCGGCGCAGAAGTGCTGGAAGCGCATCCGGCCGTTGTCGCCGCGCTTGCCGTAGATCTTTGGCGTGCCGGCGGTCAGGCGGACATCGGCCGCGGAACAGATCGCGGTGACCCGGAACGGCGAGCCCGTCAGCGTCTGACAGTCCCGGCAATGGCAGACCGAGACGGCCTCGGGGTCGATCTCGGCTTCAAAGGTGATCTGCCCGCAATGGCATTGCCCGTCGATGTGCATTGCCTCCTCCCCTTCCCCCAAACAAAAAACGGCGCCCGAAGGCGCCGTTTTATCATCTTTCGCCTGATCTCAGTGAGCGGTCAGGCCGCCGGCGGCCTCGTCGCCATCAGGCTTCACCGTGACCTTGGTGTCCTCTTCCCAGACGATCGGCACCGGCTTCCTCACCAGCGCCTTGGCGATGACATCGTCGAGGCGCGAGACCGGGATGATCTCCATTCCGCCCTTGATCGCATCGGAAATCTCCGTGAGATCCTTGGCGTTGTCCTCGGGGATCAGCACCGTCTTGATGCCGCCGCGGGCCGCCGCCAGCAGCTTCTCCTTCAGGCCGCCGATCGGCAGCACGCGGCCGCGCAGCGTGATCTCGCCGGTCATCGCGACATCGTGGCGGACCGGGATGCCGGTCATGACCGAGATGATCGCGGTGGCCATCGCGACACCCGCGGACGGGCCGTCCTTCGGCGTCGCGCCCTCCGGCACGTGCACGTGGATGTCGCGCCGGTCGAACAGCGGCGGCTCGACGCCGTAGTTGATCGCGCGCGAGCGGACGTAGGACGCCGCGGCCGAGATCGACTCTTTCATCACGTCACGCAGATTGCCGGTGACCGTCATCTTGCCCTTGCCGGGCATCATGACGCCTTCGATCGTCAGCAGCTCGCCGCCGACATCGGTCCAGGCAAGGCCGGTGACGATGCCGACCTGCGGCTCGCTCTCGATCTCGCCGAAGCGGTACTTCGGCACGCCGAGCAGCTCTTCCAGAGTCTTCTCGGTGACCTTGACCGACTTCTTCTTGGAGATCATCAGCTCCTTCACCGCCTTGCGGGCGAGTGTCGAGAGCTCACGCTCCAGATTACGCACGCCCGCTTCGCGGGTGTAGCGGCGGATCAGAAGCAGCAGCGCGTCGTCGTCGATCGAGAACTCCTTGGAGTCCAGGCCGTGCTTGGACACCGCGTTCGGGATCAGGTGCTTGCGCGCGATCTCGACCTTCTCGTTCTCGGTGTAGCCCGCGATCCGGATGATCTCCATGCGGTCCATCAGCGGGCCGGGAATATTCAGCGTATTCGCGGTCGTGATGAACATCACGTTGGACAGATCGTAGTCGACCTCGAGATAGTGGTCGTTGAACGTCGCATTCTGCTCGGGGTCGAGGACCTCGAGCAAGGCCGAGGACGGATCGCCGCGGAAATCGGCGCCCATTTTGTCGATCTCGTCCAGCAGGAACAGCGGATTGGACGACTTCGCCTTGCGCATCGACTGGATGATCTTGCCGGGCATCGAGCCGATATAGGTGCGGCGGTGACCGCGGATCTCGGCCTCGTCGCGCACGCCGCCGAGCGAGACGCGCACGAATTCGCGCCCCGTCGCCTTCGCGATCGACTTGCCGAGCGAGGTCTTGCCGACGCCGGGAGGTCCGACGAGGCACAGGATCGGGCCCGTCAGCTTGTTGGCGCGCGACTGCACCGCGAGATACTCGACGATGCGTTCCTTGACCTTCTCGAGCCCATAGTGATCCGAATCCAGGATGGCCTGCGCAGCCTCCAGATCCTTCTTCACCTTGGACTTCTTGTTCCACGGAATCGACAGCAGCCAATCCAGATAGTTGCGCACGACGGTCGCTTCTGCGGACATCGGCGACATCTGGCGCAGCTTCTTCAATTCATGCTGCGCCCGCTCGCGCGCTTCCTTGGAGAGCTTGGTCTTGGAGATCTTCTCTTCGAGATCGGCGAGCTCGTCGCGACCATCGTCGTCGCCGAGTTCCTTCTGGATCGCCTTCATCTGCTCGTTGAGATAATACTCGCGCTGGGTCTTCTCCATTTGTCGTTTGACACGAGAACGAATCCGCTTCTCAACCTGCAGCACCGAGATCTCGCTCTCCATCAGGCCCAGCACCTTCTCCAGGCGCGTGGTGACGGACAGCGTCTCCAGGATACCCTGGCGGTCGGCGATCTTGACTGCGAGATGCGAGGCAACGGTGTCGGCGAGCTTGGCGAAGTCGGTGATCGCCTGCACGACGCCGACGACCTCGGCCGAGATCTTCTTGTTGAGCTTCACATAGCTCTCGAAATCGGACACGACCGAGCGCGCCAGCGCTTCCGCCTCGACCGACTTCGCATCGGTGTCGGCGAGCGCGACCGCGGTCGCCTCGTAATAGTCGGCGCGATCGGTGTACTTCGCCACACGCGCACGCTCGAGCCCTTCGACCAGCACCTTCACGGTGCCGTCCGGAAGCTTCAAGAGCTGGAGCACGCTGGCAAGCGTCCCGGTCTCGTAGATGGCATCGGGCGCCGGATCATCGTCGGACGCGTTCTTCTGCGTCGCGAGCATGATCAGCGCATCGTTCTTCATCACCTCTTCGAGCGCGCGGATCGACTTCTCGCGGCCGACGAAGAGCGGCACGATCATGTGCGGGAAGACGACGATGTCGCGCAACGGCAGCACGGGATAAGCGTGCGTTTCGCCATGGACGATGGTTGGCCGGGGTTTGGGATTGGTCATGGCCTTTTCCTTTTGCTTTGCCCCCTTGCACGCAGCCCGCTGATCATGCGCAACCGCCACAAGGTGCCGAGGTGATCCGCAGAACCGATCGGTCCTCTACGAGTTGGACCGGCTCGCCGGATGGACTGAGGCGAATCTTGAAGAGAATTTTCGCTCGCCGCCGACATTAGGTGGCTATCGACCCGGGGGGTGTCAAGTCATTGAAAAACGCGCGCCATCAGGCGCTTACGCACGCAAACACGCGACGCAACACCGGCTGCGGAGATACAGTTCCGCAGCCCATCTTGAGAAGAGGATTGGAGCGCTCCAGCGCCGCCAGATCAGGCGCTGGCGTTCTCGACGGCGCGATCGGATCGATCGGCATAGATGTAGAGCGGACGCGCCGTTCCTTCCACCACTTCGCGGGAAATCACGACTTCTTCCACACCTTCCAGGCCCGGCAGGTCGAACATGGTCTCGAGCAGGATCGCCTCGAGGATCGAGCGCAACCCACGCGCGCCGGTCTTGCGCTCGATCGCCTTGCGGGCGACCGCACCAAGCGCCTCGTCGGCGAAGGTCAGCTCGATGTTCTCCATCTCGAACAGCCGCTGGTATTGTTTCACCAGCGCGTTCTTCGGCTCGGTCAGGATCTTCTTCAGCGAGGTCTCGTCGAGGTCCTCGAGCGTCGCCACGACCGGCAGACGGCCGACGAACTCGGGGATGAGGCCGTACTTCAGGAGATCCTCAGGCTCGACGTGACGGAAGATCTCGCCGGTACGGCGGTCCTCCGGGGCGAGCACCTGGGCGCCGAAGCCGATCGAAGTCGACCGCCCGCGCGCCGAGATGATCTTCTCGAGGCCGGCGAAAGCGCCGCCGCAGATGAAGAGGATGTTGGTGGTATCCACTTGCAGGAACTCCTGCTGCGGATGCTTGCGGCCGCCCTGCGGCGGGACCGAAGCCACCGTGCCTTCCATGATCTTGAGCAGCGCCTGCTGCACGCCCTCACCCGACACATCGCGCGTGATCGAGGGATTGTCGGACTTGCGGCTGATCTTGTCGATTTCGTCGATATAGACGATGCCGCGCTGGGCGCGCTCGACATTGTAGTCGGCGGCCTGGAGCAGCTTCAGGATGATATTCTCGACGTCCTCGCCGACATAGCCGGCTTCGGTCAATGTCGTCGCATCCGCCATCGTGAACGGCACGTCCAGGATCCGGGCGAGCGTCTGCGCGAGCAGCGTCTTGCCCGAGCCGGTCGGACCGATCAGCAGGATGTTCGACTTCGCGAGCTCGACGTCGTTGTGCTTGGTCTGATGGTTGAGGCGCTTGTAGTGGTTGTGCACCGCGACCGACAGGACCTTCTTCGCATGGCTCTGGCCGATCACGTAATCGTCCAGCACCTTGCAGATTTCCTTCGGCGTCGGAATCCCGTCGCGCGACTTGACCAGCGAGGATTTATTCTCCTCGCGGATGATGTCCATGCAGAGCTCGACGCACTCGTCGCAGATGAAGACCGTGGGACCCGCGATCAGTTTGCGGACTTCGTGCTGGCTCTTGCCGCAGAACGAGCAATATAGCGTGTTCTTGGAGTCGCTCGTGCCGACCTTACTCATTCCTGTCTCCGTCCGCGGTTCGATCCCGTTCCGCTCGATCGCTCCATTCCGACACGATGGCCGGCATGAAGCTTAAGTAGAGCAAATTCCGTACCAAAAAAGACCCTACGCATTACATCCCGTGCGAATCACGGTCACTCGATTCTCCCGCGATCATAGCCGATCAGTCGTAGCCAACCATGCTGTCACCCGACTATCAAGAATTCGCTAATCGGACGCCGCCGGCTACCCGTGACAATACCGTGATTTCCGGTCTTGGCACGGACGAAGTGATCGAAATCACCCCGGCGTTGCTGGATTGCCACGAAAAGAGCACGAAAGCGGAACTTTCTGCGTGTCGCAGCGCGCAAAACCGCGTTTTGCGACGCGTGCACCCGCACCTAGCGTGGGGGCACCCCGACGGGTCCACGGCGATCTGAGGGACCGCCGTGACGAGCCCGTAGTGCTACGGAGCCTTCGCCTGCGCCGGCTCCTCGGCGCGCTTGTCGATGACCTTGTCGACCAGGCCGAACTCCTTGGCGTCGTTCGCGGTCAGGAACTTGTCGCGTTCCAGCGCATCCTCGATCGACTTGTAGGTCTGGCCGGTGTGCTTCACGTAGATTTCGTTGAGCCGCTTCTTCAGGTTCAGGATTTCCTGGGCGTGCAGCATGATGTCGGTGGCCTGGCCCTGAAAGCCGCCGGAGGGCTGGTGCACCATGATGCGTGCATTCGGCAGCGAAAAGCGCATGTCCTTCTCGCCGGCGCAGAGCAGCAGCGAGCCCATCGAAGCCGCCTGCCCGGTGCACAGCGTCGAGACCGGCGGGCGGATGAACTGCATGGTGTCGTAGATCGCAAGGCCCGACGTCACCACGCCGCCCGGCGAATTGATGTACATCGAGATTTCCTTCTTCGGATTTTCCGCCTCGAGGAACAGGAGCTGCGCGACGATCAGCGTCGACATGCCGTCCTCGACCGGACCGGTCACGAAGATGATGCGCTCCTTCAGGAGGCGCGAGAAGATGTCGTAGGCGCGCTCGCCACGGTTGGTCTGCTCGACCACCATGGGCACGAGGTTCATGTAGGTTTCAACCGGATCGCGCATGAGTCACCTAGTGTTTCGGAGACGGACATCGCCGGGCAGGCTTGCCAAAGTTTGGCTAGATTTGCCGGGAGGCGAATGGACGTCCTGTGATGCAGGAACTTGGTAAGAAGTAGAAGGCGTACCGACAGATATAGCCCATTTCGCTTCTGACAAGTACGCAGCGCATTAAGGCTTAATCCGTAGGGGCAGTTGAAGCTGATTCGCACAAAGAGGCCCAGCCGGCCACCTGGCTAGCTGGGCCTCTTTGTTGATCATCATTAATAGATGGCTGCCTCAAACCCCTCAGGCTGCGGTCTTTTCCGCGTCGTCGTCCTTGTAGAGGTCCTCGCGCGAGACCTTCTTCTCGGTCACGTTGGCGAGTTCGAGGATGAAGTCGACGACCTTGTCCTCGTAGATCGGTGCGCGAAGCTGGGCCAGCGCCTGGGCGTTGTTGCGGTAATAGTCCCAGACCTCCTTCTCGCGGCCGGGCATCGAGCGCGCGCGCTCGATCACGGCGCGGCCGACCTCGTCGTCGGTCACGGTGATCTTGTTCTTCTCGCCGATCTCCGAGAGCACGAGGCCGAGCCGCACGCGGCGGTCGGCGATCTTGCGGTACTCTTCCTTCGCCTTGTCCTCGGTGGTGTCCTCGTCGGCAAAGGTCTTGCCTGCGGAATCCATCTCGGCCTTGACCGAGTTCCACATCAGATTGAACTCCTCGTCGATCAGCGAGGGCGGCGCCTCGAAGCGATGCGCCTCGTCGAGGCGGTCGAGCAGCGCGCGCTTGACGCGCTGGCGCGTCGCGGTCGCGAACTCGGCGGAAAGGCGCTCGCGTGCGGCTTCCTTGAGCTTGTCCAGCGATTCCAGGCCGAGCGACTTGGCGAACTCGTCGTCGATCGCAAGGTCCTGCGGCGCCTCGATCAGGGTCGCGGTGGTCTCGAACTCGGCCGGCTGGCCGGCGAGTTTGTCGTTCATGTAGTTCTTCGGGAACGACACCTTCAGCGTACGCATCTCACCCGCGCCGATGTCGATGAGTTGCTCCTCGAAGCCCGGAATGAAGGTGTTGGAGCCGATCAGGACCTGGATGCCCTCGCCGGTCCCGCCTTCGAAGACTTCGCCGTTGATGCGGCCCGTGAAGTTGATGGTGACGCGGTCGCCCGAGGCAGCCTTGGCACCCTCGCCCTTGTCGGCAAAGGTGCGGTTGGTATCGGCGATGCGCTTGATCGCTTCGTCGACGTCGGTGTCGGTGACGTCGGCGACGGGCTTCTCGACCTGGAAGGTCTTGAAGTCGGCGAGCGCGATCGCCGGCACGACTTCGATCGCGACCGTGTAGGTCAGATCGGTCTTGCCGCTCAGCAGCTCCTCGACATCCTTCTGCTCCGTCGGCATGGTGATCTTCGGCTCGGTCGCGAGACGGAAGCCGCGTTCGGAGAACAGCTGCGTGTTGGTGTCGCGAATGGTCTGGTCGATGGTTTCGGCCATCACGGAGCGGCCATAGACCTTCTTCAGGTGCGCGACCGGCACCTTGCCCGGACGGAAGCCGTTGATGCGGACCTTGTCCTTGAGGTCGACGAGCTTGGCGCCGGCCTTGGCATCGAGATCAGACGCGGGAACGCTGATCTTGAACTCGTGCTTCAAGCCTTCCGAGAGGGTTTCTGTGACCTGCATGGCGTCCAATCTTCTTCTCGTTCGGTCCCGGCACGTCGCGCGTCGGGACGCTGTCATTAATCGATCCGGCGCGAGGCAAACGCCTCACCACCGGTGTTCATCGGACCGGCTCCAGACGGACGATCATCCGCGAGGAGCAGGTCTCGTAATCCGTGCAAACGCGATAAGCGCTTGGTGCGGGCGGAGGGACTCGAACCCCCACAACTTTCGTCACTGGAACCTAAATCCAGCGCGTCTACCAGTTCCGCCACGCCCGCGTAAATTTGCATCAAGACCGGCCGCGATGCCGCGGGCGGCCGGGCTTATAGCATGTGCCTGACTGTTCGCAGCAAAAAAATGGCTGGTTGGAGGCATGCTTCAAGTAGGCACGATGGCTGGACTTATCCAGCGCGTCATGATCCGGATCGCCCCATGAAACCGCGGAATCTCGACCCGACCCGACGTGAGGTTTTGACCGGTCTCGGGGCCTCGGCGGCCGGGTTGATGTCCGGCGGCGCAGGGCCGCTCGTGACCGCCCAGCTTGCGCTTCAGGCAAGGCCGGCAACGCTGGCTTCGAAGGCGGGGCAACCAGCTACAGCAATCTGGGAGCTGGCCGCCGTAAGCCATCTCGGGACCGTCCGCCTCAAGCGCGGCGACCGCTGCGAAGTGGTGTTTCGCAACGACCTGCCTGTGCCACTTGCGCCGGTCTGGTACGGCCTCAATGGCGCGACTGCCCCAGACCCGCTGCGAGGGCGCGCGCCCGCCGCGCCGGACACGACCGAAACATCAATTATTTCAATGCCAAACGCGGGAACCCTGCTGGCGGACTTCCGCCTCTTCGAGGGCAGCCTGAAGCAGCCTGCGCGCCCGCTCCCGATCATCGTGGCCGAGACCGGCCGGGTTGCCGCCGACCGTGACGAGGTCCTGTTGATCGAGGAATGGCGTCTGCGGCCGGATGGCACCGCGGTCCCGCCGGGCCAGGACCCCAAGGACGCGACACCGCTCTACACGGTCAATGGCAGAACTTCATTCGAACTCTCAGCCGCGGCCAAAGAGCGGCTGCGGCTACGCTTCATCAATGGCTCCCAACGTACTGTTCTGGCGATCAAATTGGGAAGCCACGAGGTCCGCGTGATGGCCCTGGACGGCCAGCCGGCCGAGCCGTTCCCCGCCCGCAATGGCGCCCTGGTGCTGGCCCCGGGGGCGCGAGCCGACGCATTTGTGGATGCGGCGACATCGGCCCCATTCCTGCTCCATGACGGCAAGGAGGCGCGCCAGGTCGGAAGCCTCGCCATCTCCGGGAAGCTAGAGCGCGCGCCGCTGCTGCCGCCGCAGCCGCTCCCTTCGAACGACCTTCCCGAGAAGCTCGATCTGAGAGGCGCCCTGCGGTTCGATGTCGCGCTTGGCGCAGCCGACGCCGCCTGGACGCGGCCCGCGAACTTCTCCACCGCCTCCGCCCCCGTCTTCCGCGCCAAGCCCGGCCGCACCGTCGTGCTGACGCTGAAGAACTCCGGTCCGATCGCCACCATCTTCAATCTGCACGGCCACCATTTCCGCCTGCTCGACACGCTCGACGATGGCTGGAAGCCCTATTGGCTCGACACGCTCGCGATCGAGCCCGGCCAGACCCAGCGCATCGCATTCGCGGCAATCTCACCCGGACGCTGGCTGATCGAATCCGTCGCAACCGACTGGGCCGCACCACGTCTGGTGCGCTGGTATGGGGTGGAGTGAACGTTCAGTATTCGATGCCGAGCGCATCATAGACCCGCCGGTGCACGGCCGGCAGCGTCTCGGTCAGGTCCTCCGCGATCAGGCCCGGCCCGGCTTCGCTCGCCGCCTCGCCGTGCATCCAGACGCCGATGCTGGCGGCTTCGAACGCCGGGACGCCTTGCGCCAGGAGCCCTGCGATGATGCCGGAGAGCACGTCGCCGGCGCCTGCGGTGGCGAGCCAGGGCGGCGCGTTGGCGGCGATGGTGGCGCGACCGTCGGGGGCGGCGATGGTGGTGTCCGGGCCTTTCAGGAGCACGACGGCGCCGGAGCGCTCGGCGGCAGCGCGGACGCGCTCGAGCTTGGAGCGGCCCGGATGCTTGTTACTGAGGTCGGAGAACAGGCGCGGAAACTCGCCCTCGTGCGGGGTCAGCACCACCGCACTGTCCTGCGAGGACTTGATTGATTCGAACAGGCGCTCGGGGGTCGCGGCGAAGCTCGTCAGCGCATCCGCATCGAGCACCAGATGCCGCTGCGCGTTGAGAGCGGTGTGAACGAGGTCGCAGGTGCGCTCACCGATGCCCGCGCCGGGACCGATGATGCAGGTATTGTAGCGCTTGTCGCCGAGCAGCTCGCCGAACTCGATGGCGGTGTCGACGGGGCGAACCATCACCGCAGTCAGCGCGCCCGCATTGATCGCGAGCGCGTCGCGCGGGCTCGCCAGCGTCACGAGGCCCGCGCCGGCCCGCAGCGCTCCGCGCGCGGCAAGCCGGGCAGCGCCTGTCGCTGCCGCATCGCCGGACACCGCCAGCACGTGACCCCGCGCGTATTTGTGGCCATCGATGCGCGGCACCGGAAAGGCGGCGCCCCAGAGGTCCGGATCGTTCTCGAAGGTCTGCGGCGCGATCTCGTCCAGCACCTGCGCATCGATGCCGATGTCGGCGACGCGCACGCGGCCGCAATGCATGCGCCCGGGCAGAAGCAGATGCGCCGGCTTCTTGCGGAAGAAGGTGACGGTCTCGGTGGCGTTCACCGCCGCCCCCATCACGGCCGCGCTGGTGCCGTTGATGCCGCTCGGCAGGTCGACCGCGAGCACCGGGGCACCGTTGGCGTTGATCGCCTCGATCATTTCGCGGGCCTCGCCGTCGACGGGACGGCTGAGACCGGCACCGAACAGCGCATCGACGATCAGCGCAGGCTTTCCGATTGCCTGGGGGTTGAACGGAAGCACCGGATGCTTCCAGCCGCGCGCCGCGGAGGCCGCATCGCCCTGGAGCTGGTCGCGCTCGCACATCGGGATCACCGAGACCTCCCGCCCCTGGGCGGCGAGCTCGGCGGCCGCGACAAAGCCGTCGCCGCCATTGTTGCCCGGGCCGGCCACGATCAGGATCGGCCCCTCCTCCGCCAGCGCATGGGCGGCCTTGGCGACCGCCTGGCCCGCGCTCAGCATCAGCTTGAAACCGGGCGTACCGGCCGCAATGGCAAGCTGGTCGGCGCGCTGCATTTCGGCGTTGGTCAGAACTTCCATGCCACTTCCTAGTACAATCGCCTCTTCAACAGGCACCTTCCGTGCCGATCCGACGACGAAAACATTGATTTGCACATATATTGCACCATTTGCCTATTTCGTAGTCTTCGGTATTTTGTGCAGATCGGCGCCACCACCCAGGATGCTCGTTAAAAGGCTGATAACGCTCCAATAACCAGGGCATTTGCAACTTGGCATAGACCCTGCTTTCGAGGAAGCCGCTTCGGTTCGTCGTGCTCACTGGCATCTTACAGAGTGTGGCCGACCGTTGTTGCCGGACTGGTCAGGGATCCCGGCATAGAGAGGACAAGATCGTGCGTTGAGAAATGCGCATCCTGACGAAGACGTTGCTATTTGATCGAGAGGCCGGGAGTCGCGCAGTGAAGAAAATCGAAGCCATCATCAAGCCATTCAAGCTCGACGAGGTGAAGGAAGCGCTTCAGGAAGTTGGTCTTCAAGGCATCACCGTCACCGAAGCCAAGGGCTTCGGCCGGCAGAAGGGTCACGCCGAACTTTACCGCGGCGCAGAATACATCGTCGACTTCCTGCCGAAGGTAAAAATCGAGATCGTGATCGGCGACGATCTGGTCGAGCGCGCCATCGACGCGATCCGCCGCGCCGCGCAGACCGGCCGCATCGGCGACGGCAAGATCTTCGTCTCCAACATCGAAGAGGCGATCCGCATCAGGACCGGCGAATCCGGGCTGGACGCTATCTGAGCCGGGTGCTATCCCGCGTTTTGCGACACTCCGACAAGAAATAAGGCTGCTTCGGCGGCCTGATTTCGTTTGTGCGGTCGCGCAAAACTCGCCCAAAGCGAGAACGAGTTTGCTCATCTGGAAACCGATCCGCAGAGCCAAAAGGGGTATGCATGAAGACCGCCAAAGACGTCCTGAAATCGATCAAGGACAACGACGTCAAGTACGTCGACCTGCGCTTCACCGATCCGCGCGGCAAGTGGCAGCACGTCACGTTCGACGTCAGCATGATCGATGAAGACATCTTCGCCGAAGGGACGATGTTCGACGGGTCCTCGATCGCCGGCTGGAAGGCGATCAACGAGTCCGACATGTGCCTGATGCCCGATCCGGTGACCGCGACGATCGATCCGTTCTTCGCCGAGACCACCATGGTCATCACCTGCGACGTGCTCGAGCCGACCACCGGCGAGCCCTACAACCGCGACCCCCGCGGCATCGCCAAGAAGGCCGAGGCGATGGTGAAGTCGATGGGCGTGGGCGACGCCGTGTTCGTCGGCCCCGAGGCCGAGTTCTTCGTGTTCGACGACGTGCGCTTCTCGTCCACCCCCTACAACACCGGCTTCCGCCTCGACTCCTCGGAGCTGCCGACCAATTCCGACACCGAATATGAGGGCGGCAATCTCGGCCACCGCGTCCGCACCAAGGGCGGCTATTTCCCGGTGCCGCCGCAGGACTCCGTGCAGGACATGCGCTCGGAGATGCTCGGGGCCATGGCCAAGATGGGCGTCAAGGTCGAGAAGCATCACCACGAGGTCGCTTCCGCCCAGCACGAGCTCGGCATGAAGTTCGACACGCTGACGCTGATGGCCGACCACCTCCAGATCTACAAGTACTGCATCCACCAGGTCGCGCACATCTACGGAAAGACCGCCACCTTCATGCCGAAGCCGGTCTATGGCGACAACGGCTCGGGCATGCATGTGCACCAGTCGATCTGGAAAGACGGCAAGCCGGTGTTCGCCGGCAACAAATATGCCGACCTGTCGGAGACCTGCCTCCACTACATCGGCGGCATCATCAAGCACGCCAAGGCGATCAACGCCTTCACCAACCCCTCGACCAACTCCTACAAGCGTCTGGTCCCGGGCTATGAGGCCCCCGTGCTGCTCGCCTATTCCGCGCGCAACCGCTCGGCCTCCTGCCGCATCCCCTACACCGCTTCGCCGAAGGCCAAGCGCGTCGAGGTGCGCTTCCCCGATCCGCTCGCCAACCCCTATCTCGGCTTCGCCGCGATGTTGATGGCCGGCCTCGACGGCATCAAGAACAAGATGGATCCGGGTCCGGCGATGGACAAGGACCTCTACGACCTGCCGAAGGAAGAGCTGAAGCAGATCCCGACGGTATGCGGCAGCTTGCGCGAGGCGCTCGAAAACCTCGACAAGGACCGCGCCTTCCTCAAGGCCGGTGGCGTGTTCGACGACGACTTCATCGACGCATATATCGAGCTGAAGATGACCGAGGTCGAGCGCTTCGAGATGACGCCTCACCCGATCGAGTTCGACATGTACTATTCGGGCTGATCGGCTCGAACGCTTTTCGACAGGCAAGAGGCGCTCCGAAAGGGGCGCCTTTTCGTTTTGGACGTTGCGGCAAGCCTATCGCTACGGGTTATTTGGCCGCGGCATAAAGTGGTCGAGCAGGCCCGTCGGCAGCGGAAACACGACCGTCGACGACCGCTCGCCGGCGATGTCGTGCAGGGCCGCGAAGTAACGCAGCTGCATCGCCTGGGGCTCCTGCGCGAGGATCCTGCCGGCTTCGACCAGCTTTTCGGCCGCCTGCTGCTCGCCCATCGCGTTGATCACCTTGGCCCGCCGCAAGCGTTCCGCCTCGGCCTGTTTGGCAATCGCGCGAACCATGGTTTCGTTGATATCGACGTCCTTGATCTCGATGCCGGTGACCTTGATGCCCCAGACGTCGGTCTGCTTGTCGAGGATCTCCTGGATGTCGGCGTTCAGCCTGTCCCGCTCGGCAAGCATCTCGTCGAGCTCGTGCTTGCCGAGCACCGAGCGCAGCGTGGTCTGGGCGAGCTGGCTGGTCGCCGCCATGTAGTCGCCGACCTTGATGATTGCCCGCTCGGGATCGACGATGCGGAAGTACAGAACGGCATTGACCTTGACGGACACGTTGTCCCGCGAAATCACGTCCTGCGGCGGCACGACCTGCACCATGACCCGCAGATCAACCTTTACGAGCTGCTGCACGATCGGCACGAGGATGATGAGACCCGGGCCCTTCACGCCGGTAAAGCGGCCGAGCGTAAAGATCACGCCACGCTCGTATTCGCGCAGGATTCGAATAGCCTGGGACAGAAACACGACGACGAGCAGCGCAAGCGCCGCATATGTCAGATATTCGAGCATCATGACGTACCTCCCTCGCCTGTTCGGGCGGGTGTGCGGCGTATCAGCAGCGTCAGGTCGATGATGTTGGCGACTTCGACGATCTCTCCGGGCCTGAACGTCTCGGCGCCGCGCGCCTGCCAGCGCTCACCATGGGCGAAGACATGACCTTCGTTCCCGTTCCAGTCGAGAATCTCGGCAGGCAAGCCGCGCATGGCCTGTGCGCCGACCAGCGCAGGAGCTTTGCGGACGCGCCGAAGCGAACCAAGCACGATCAGCGCAAAGCCGCTGAACACTGCCGCAGTGGCGCCGATCACCCACCACGACACTTGGTAGCCAGGCGCCTCGCTCCTGAAAAGCATCATCGCTCCCAGCACGAAGGCGATGATCCCTCCGAAGCCGACCACCACGGTCGGGTTGAAGGCTTCGACGGTGAGAAGCACCAGTCCGACCAACATCAAGGCGAGACCGGCATAATTGATCGGCAGCAAATTGAGTGCGTAGAGGCCGGTCAGCAGGCAGATCGTGCCGACGACTCCCGGCGCGACCGCACCGGGAGATACGAACTCGAAGATCAGGCCGTAAATGCCGACCATCAGGAGAATGAATGCCACGTTCGGATTGGTGATGACTGCCAGGAAGCGGGATATCCATCCCGGCTCGATGGCTTCGACGACAGCATCCTTCGTCGCGAGGCGTTGCGTCCTGCCGCCGGCAACCTCCACCACACGGCCATCGAGCTGCCGCAGCAATTCAGCCTGATCGCGCGCGACGAGATCGATGGCATGTGCCTCCAGCGCGCCGTTGGCAGTGAGTGTTGCAGCCTCACGGACCGCCTTCTCCGCCCAGTCCGCATTGCGGTTACGCAGCTCGGCGAGGCTGCGGATGAAGGCGACGGCATCGTTCGTGGCCTTCGCCGTCATCGCGTCCTTCGGCTCATCCTTCTTGTCCTTGCCATCCTTGTCCGGTGTACCGCTTGGCAGGCCCGGCAGCGGCCCGCCGATCTGGACCGGCGTCGCCGCACCGATATTGGTGCCTGGTGCCATCACCGCGATGTGGGTCGCATAGAGAATATAGGTCCCGGCACTCGCCGCGTGGGCGCCGGAAGGAGCGACGTAGCCGACAACAGGAACGGGCGACGCGAGCACATCAGCGATGATCTCGCGCATGCTGGAATTGAGACCGCCGGGAGTGTTCATCCTCAGAAGCACGACCTCGGCGCGCCGTTCGCTCGCCTTGGCCAAAGCCTCCCGCACGTAGCTGGCCGATGCAGGGCCAATCGCCCCGTCGATCGTAACAACAACTGCAACACGGCTGCTCTCCTCCGCTGAGCTGGGAAGGAGGCAGCAGATCAAAGCCACGACGGTGATCGCCGCAACGAGGGCCGCCTTCATGGTCTGCACGGCAAGGGCTCCCTTTCAGGACATATGGTATTCTTCTTATGAACCTCAATGCTGCGCGTGGAGATCAACGTTGCGATTGTGCATCGCAACGGGAATGTCCATGCAGGATTGCCGACGCGCTCGGTCTCAGCGAGCGTACGCTGAGCCGCAAATTCCAGGAGCTCACGCACGAGCCGCCGCAATCCTTCATCATGCGCCGCCATGTCGAGCACGCGCGCACCCTGCTGGAATCGACGCTGCAGCCGATCAAGACCATTGCGCGCGCTGCCGGCTATGAGTATGAGAGCAGCTTCCGCGAGGCGTTCCGCAAGCTGACGCTGATGTCACCGCAAGCCTATCGCGCACGACGGATGGAGCGGGCGGTGTGAGGCTGGTGCCGGTGGCATGACCGATGGACGCAGTCTGGTCGCGACGCTCTCGCTGAGCACAGCCTGAGTGCATCTACGATTCAACACGGTAGAGAAACCCTGCGCCACGGAGTCGCCATCAGCTTTCGTTCCGCATCTGACTCCAGTTCGTTCTCGGAGAACAAATCAGAGCCGAAAAAATCTGAGCGGACCAATTCCTACCGATCAGTTTATTCCGTCGGAAATTTGGGATGCACCTTGGATAGCCAGTCCTCGTAGGGCGGATTAGCCGAAGGCGTAATCCGCCAACTGCGTGCGACGCTCACGCACGTTCGCCAAAGTTACCATCCGCGTTGCTATCTCCCGCCCAATCCGCCGGAAACAGTCCGGCCTCGACATCTCGGTGAAATGACGAATGCGGCCAATCCAACACGCGGGTCACATATCCGTGCTTGACTGGGTTGATGTAGCAATACTCGACATGGCGTGCGTAGTCGGTTTCGTCGCGGATGAGGTGCTCCCAGAACCGGTTCTGCCATACGCCACGCTCCCGTCTTGCGATCTGTACAGCGGTTAAAGGCTCTGTCTTCGGCAGGGACTTCGCGAAGCGCGTTTTGATCGATCTCCACCGCATCGAAAAGTCGGCATCGCCGCCGGGAAGCGTCCAGACCGCATGAAGGTGGTCCGGAAGAACGACAAACGCATCGATAGTGAACGAATAGTCCCGACGCGTCGCTGCAACGGCCGCGCGCAGCGCTGCGATGTGCTCGACGAGCAGCCGCTGCCTACGATCAAGAAGATTGACCGTGAAGAACCAGCAGCCACCTGGAACAAGTGCACGGCGGTAGTTCGGCATTTGCGGCCGCCCCATGAAGTAAAGATGGCGGATTACGCCTTCGGCTAATCCGCCCTACTCAGTCCAGGCCGAGTGTGCAACGTGGCAGAAGCTGGCTTCCCGGCTCTGCGCCGCAACGCTCCCGCGTTGCAGCGCGTCCGGGACACGAGCGCGAGCTACGCCGCCGCCTTCTGCCGCTCGACCAAGGCTTCGCCAAAGGCCTCGAACAGCTTGCGGTTGATCGGGTTGTGCTGCGGATCGTACTCCGCATGCCATTGCACGCCGAGCGCAAAGGCCGGGGCTTCGGCGATGCGGATCGCCTCGATCGTGCCGTCCTCGGCGACGCCCTCGATCAGGACGCGCTTGCCGGGTTCGAGAATGCCCTGGCCGTGCAGCGAATTCACCCGGATCTTCTCGCAGCCGAGGATTCTCGCGAACGCCCCGCCCGGCGTCAGGTCGACGTCATGGCGATCGGCGAACACCACCGTCGGATCGGGATGGATCTCGCCGTTCTCGAGCCGGGGCATGCGATGGTTCATGCGACCCGGGATCTCGCGGATCTCGGGATGCAGCGAGCCGCCGAAGGCGACGTTCATCTCCTGGAGACCGCGGCAGATGCCGAACAGGGGGATGCCGCGGGAGACGCAGGCGACGGAGAGCGCCAGCGCCACCTCGTCGCGGTGGATGTCGTAGGGCTCGTGCTTCTCGCAAGGATCGACGTTGAAACGGGTCGGGTGCACGTTCGCGCGGGCGCCGGTGAGAATGATGCCGTCCACGGTATCGAGCAGCGCCGCGATATCCGTGATGTCGGGCGAGCCCGCGAACATCACCGGCAAGCCGCCGGAGACCTCAGCCACGGCGCGCAGGTTTCGCTCGCCGACCATCTGGACCTGAAATCGATTTTCGACGCGATGGGAATTCCCGATCACGCCGACGACCGGCTTTCTCATCTGTCGTTCCGCGCCTCCAGGTAAGAAGATTCCGTCAACATGCCCCTCCGATGGAACAAATTCAACAGAAGGGATCGCGGGACGGCAATGCTATTTTCGCGCAAATACCCGGACTGGAGCGCCGTGGCAGGCCGGGCGGCGGCGAGTCCGATCGCTCGGAGGGGACTTACAGCCCCGCGTTGGCGACCAGCGCGCCGATCCGGCCCGTGTCCCGCTTGATCCGCGCCAGGATTTCGCGAAAGAGTGCGCAAGCGCCGCCGCCCTCGAAAAGGATCCAATGTGACGATTCCCAGAGATGAACGCCTCCGGACCCGCACCGACCTGGCTCGGGATCAGGCCTGGGCGATTTCGATCGGAGGCATCGGCGTCGTGCTGTTCACCGCACTGCTCGCCTTCACATGGTATTTTGCAGCCACCCTGCTGCTGATCTTCACGGGCATGCTGCTCGGACTCGGCCTCAACGCGCTGGTCCATGCGCTCGGCCGCCGGGTTCACCTGCCTCATACGGTCCGACTTGCGATCGTCTGCGTCGCGCTCGCCCTGCTTCTGGCGGGCATCGCCTATCTGGGCGGCGCCACCATTGCCGAACAGGCCTCGCTGCTGAGCAAGACCATCAAGTCGCAGATCGTGAATGTCAGGTCCTTCCTGGAAACCCACGGCATCGACACCAGCTTCTTCGATCTCGGCAACGCTGCGTCGGACGCCTCGGCCATGACGTCGCCGGACGCAACGCCCGCGCCAGCGGCGCCATCGCGCGGTCCCTTGCCCGGTGCCGGCGCGCTCGCCTCCAGCGGCGGGGCGATCGTGAGCCAGACCTTCAAGCTGCTGCTCGGCACCATTCACGGCGTCGGCAACATCTTCATCGTGCTGTTCCTGGGCCTTGCCTTCGCCGCCCAGCCGGGCGTCTATCATGACGGCCTGCTGTTCCTGGCACCGGCGAGGCACCGCACGCGTGTCGCCCTCGTCATCGACCGTATCAGCGAAACGCTGGAGCGCTGGCTGATCGCCCAGATCGTCGTCATGATCGCGGTCGGTGTCGTGACCTGGATTGGCCTCGCGATCATCGGCATCCCCGGCGCGTTCATCTTAGGGATCCAGGCGGGTCTGCTCGCCTTCATCCCCACCGTCGGAGCCATCATCGCCGGCGTCATCGTGGTGCTGGCAAGCCTCGCCTCGGGCTGGATCCCGGCCTTGTCGGCCTTTCTCCTCTTCATGGGCGTTCACGCCATGGAGAGCTACGTGCTGACGCCGATCCTGCAGCGGCAGGCGCTCGACATCCCGCCGGCCACGCTGTTCGCGTTCCAGATCCTGCTCGGCGTCGTGTTCGGCATCTGGGGCCTCGCGCTGGCGCTGCCGCTGGTCGCCATCGCCAAGGTCATGATCGACCACTTCAAGACCTATGAGGCGCCGCCTCTCGCTGAGGCGGCGTAGAGCATGATCCGGAAACGTGCGCAGCGGTTTTCCTTCGCGACAAACGCGGAACGCGTTTTCGCGGAGATCATGCTCCAGAAATAGAGCCGCTCAGGTCGTCAGCACGGTCTCGGTGTGCTCGACCTCGGGGGGCGAGGCAAAATACTGGCCGACGAGGCCGCGCCATTCGGTGAAATTCTCCGAGCCGCGGAAGTCGACGGTGTGGTTCTCCAGCGTCGCCCACTTCACCATCAGCCGGTAGCGCTGCGGCTTCTCGATGGATTTGTGCAATTCGAAGCCGTGAAACCCCTTGGAGCCGCCGAAGGCGGCCTTGGCCTTGGCGACGGCCGCCTCGAAATCCTTCTCGCTGCCCGGCTTGACGTCGATTTGCGCGATCTCGGTGATCATCGGTTTCCACCTTTTCGTTCGATCGGCGTGTCTACCGCAGACGGCGACAAAGAAAAAGGCGCCGAAAACGGCGCCTGGCTCCCTGGAATATGCAGGTCTCTTGAATGCAGGCCTGTCAGGCGAGCAGCAAAACGGTGCCCGCAACGATGAACACGCAACCGGCGAACATTGCGAACGGCCAATAGCTGCGGTGCTGGCCATAGCGCCCCTGCGCGCGACGCTCGGCGATCAGCGCCGTCTCGTATTCATCGGCGGTCGAGAACAGACAGGCGAAGCCTCCGCGTGCGGAGGCCGCGGCTGCTTCGAGCGACATCAGGGTGATTTGCGGATTCTGTCGACGGATCGATTCCATGCCCGCGATGGTAGGAATCGAACGGTAAACAGAGGATTACCGCAAGGCCCCTGCGATCAGGCGGTGGCCGGCCGCGCCCGCGGCGCGCCGATCCGTGCCGCGCTCTGGCGGCGCCAGTTCTCCAGCGACAGTGGCAGCTCCTCGGCCGCCTCGACGCGGTTACGGCCGCCGCGCTTGGCCTGGTAGAGCGCGGTGTCGGCCGAGGCCAGCAGCACTTCGAGTTCGGTGCCGGCCGGACCGCCGGCGACGCCGATGCTGACCGTGGTGTCGACCGGGCCCTCGTCGACCACGACGCCGGAGGTCTCGAACGCTTCGCGCACGCGCTCGGCGACCAGCACGCCCTCCTCCAGCGAACACGGCAGGAGCGCGGCGAACTCCTCGCCGCCGATGCGGCCCGAGAGGTCGGAGATGCGCAAATTGCTGACGACGACGGTGGAGAAAAGCTTCAGCATCTCGTCGCCGGCAGGATGGCCGAAGCGGTCGTTGATCGACTTGAAGTGGTCGATGTCGAAGATCATCACGGTCACGGGACGCCCGGCCTTGGCCTCGCGCTCGATCACGCGCGCGCAGGCCTCCGAGAAGCCGCGGCGGTTGAGCATGCCGGTCAAAGGATCGGTGGACGCCGCGGTCCGATGCGCGGTGACGGTGCGTTCCGACACCAGCATGAAGATCACGAACACGGTGCCGACGGAATAGAGTATGAGCTCGACCGCGAACACGGTGACCCAGATGCTCGAGGAGAAGCCGGCATCATGCGGGCGCAGGAAGCTGCCGATCAGGATCGGCAGCATCAACACGCAGCCGTGCATCACCGGAATCACGAAGGCGGGCCAGCGCCGTTGCACGCTCTTGCGCCGTTCGGTCCAGAGCTCGCTCGCGGTCAGCGCCGCATAGATCGAGACGATACCGGCACCGAGGAGCATGCGCAGCATGGACGCGGCGGGATCGAGCAGCGTCGCAGCAGTGACCCAGGCGAGCGCACCAAGCACGAGACCGGGCCAGTTCGGCTTGCGGCCGTGGAAGACGCGCGCCGCATTCCACACCATGCCGCAGGCGACGAAACCGACGGCGTTCAGCGCAAGATAAATATGGGGACCCAGCCTGTCGCCCGCCGCCGTCCACAGCGCGACCGAGGCGGCACCGAGCAGATAGGCGGTGCCCCACCATTTCAGCGCGGGGCTGTTCTCCTGCTTGCCGAAAAACACCATCATGGCGCCGAGCAGTGCGGCAACCATGGTGGCGACCAAATAGAGCGTGATGCTATCGAGCGACATCATGTCGGCCCCCTCTAGAACATAGCAGTTACGCGATCGGAACATCCGATTTGCGCGCCCTTCCGAAAGGCGACGCTAGGTCCGGCGAGTTCCATTCAGGTTTTCGCGGATCCCTAAGTTTTCGGGAAACACGCCATCAATTTGCATACAAACGAACAGCAAAAAGGGCGCTGAAATCAGCGCCCTTTTGCATCTCATTGAAGCCGCTTTCGCGGCGAATGCGACAAAAGCGATTAACGCTTCGAGAACTGGAAGGAGCGGCGGGCCTTGGCCTTGCCGTACTTCTTGCGTTCGACCACGCGCGAGTCGCGGGTGAGGAAGCCGCCCTTCTTGAGCACGCCGCGCAGCTCCGGCTCGAAATAGGTGAGCGCCTTGGAGATGCCGTGACGGACCGCGCCGGCCTGGCCGGACAGGCCGCCGCCGGCGACGGTGCAGATCACGTCGTACTGGCCCGAACGCTGCGCCACCGAGAACGGCTGTTCGATCATCATGCGCAGCACGGGACGGGCGAAATAGACCTCGACCTCGCGCGAGTTGACGGTGACCTTGCCGGCGCCCGGCTTGATCCAGACGCGGGCGACCGCGTCCTTGCGCTTGCCGGTGGCATAGGCGCGGTTGAACTTGTCGACCTTCTTCTCGTGCTTGGGCGCCTCGGGCGCTGCCGCCGTCTTGAGCTGCGAGAGCTGGTCGAGCGACTGGATGGATTCGGCCATGTTATGCGGCCCTCGTGTTCTTGCGGTTCAACTTGGCGATATCGATCTTCTCGGGCTGCTGCGCCTCGTGCGGATGATCGGCCCCGCCGTAGACGCGAAGGTTGCCCATCTGCACGCGGCCGAGCGGACCACGCGGGATCATGCGCTCGACGGCCTTCTCGAGCACGCGCTCGGGATGACGGCCCTCGAGGATCTGGCGCGCGGTGCGCTCCTTGACGTGGCCGACATAGCCGGTGTGCTTGTAGTAGGTCTTCTGCTCGCGCTTGCGACCGGTGAGGACCGCATGCTGCGCGTTGATGATGATGACGTTGTCGCCGCAATCGACGTGCGGGGTGTAGGTCGGGAGGTGCTTGCCGCGGAGCCGCATGGCGACGATGGTGGCGAGACGGCCGACGACCAGACCCTTGGCGTCGATCAGCACCCACTTCTTCGTCACCTCGGCCGGCTTTGCCGAAAAGGTTTTCATGTCAGAATTTCCGTGAGGGAGACATCGGCGCGAACACCGCACCGGACTGCGCGGTTTTCTAGAGAAGAGACGCGCAACGGTCAATGCCCAAGGACGGAAATTACATTCGTAAAATCAGTCACTTACAAATATGGTGCCATATTACCTGCAAAAACATCAAACATTTGGAATGGAATAGGTGGAGGTGACATGGGCAATCGGGTCGGGTGAGGTTCCCGACAGCAGGTTCACTTCCCCGACCGCGAGGCGCTTGCCGAGCTTGAGCAGCCGCGCCTCCGCCAGCACATCCTGCCCGGGTTGGCCCTTGCGCAGGAAATTGATGTTGAGATTGGTGGTGACCGCGAGCCCGATCGGCCCGATCGCCGACAAAAGCACCACGTACATCGCGAAATCGGCCAGCGCCATCAGCGTCGGGCCGGACACGGTTCCACCCGGCCGCAGCATCCGTTCGCTGTAGCGCTGGCGCAGGAGGCAGGTCTGGCCGTCCGCGCTCTCGATCGTGATGTCGTCACCGCTGAAGGCCTGGGGAAATTCATCACGGAGGAACAGCTCAAGCTCCGCCACGCTCATCCTCGCTACCGCCATGCCGTTCCCCACCCTCGCTTCGCTTGCTCTGTTACATTAAGTTATCTGTGTCATCCAATTGCAATCATTTAGCGGAAATCGCGTCAATGTCCGTCCAGGCCGCCCGCACCCCCTCCCCGCAACCACAGATCCTGATGCGCGAGACGATCGGCAGCATCGCGGTCCTGACGCTCAACCGCCCGGCCGCGCGCAACAGCCTGTCGGAGGCGATGATCGCGGGCCTGCATGCCGAGCTCAATGATATCAGCAGCGACAAGGCCGTCCGCGGCGTGGTGATCGCGGCCCACGGCCCCGCCTTCTCCGCCGGCCACGACATGAAGGAACTCACCGCGCGCCGCGCCGATCCGGATCGCGGCCGCGCCTTCTTCGCCGAGATGATGAACGCCTGTAGTGCGATGATGCAGGCGATCGTGCACCTGCCGAAGCCGGTGGTCGCCGCTGTCCAGGGCATCGCGACCGCGGCCGGCTGCCAGCTCGTCGCGAGCTGCGATCTCGCGATCGCCTCCGAGGCAGCGAGCTTTGCGACGCCCGGCGTCGACATCGGCCTGTTCTGCTCGACGCCGATGGTGGCGCTGTCGCGCAACGTCCCGCGCAAGCAGGCGATGGAGATGCTGCTGACGGGCGAGCCGATTCCGGCCGCGCGTGCCCGCGAGATCGGGCTCGTCAATCGCGTCGTTCCCGCCGGCACCGAGCGCGACGCCGCGATTGCATTGGCGCAGAAGGTCGCGTTGAAATCCGCCTACACGATCAAGCTCGGCAAGGAGGCGTTCTACCGCCAGGCCGAGATGAGCCTTGCAGACGCCTATCGCTATGCGGCAGAGGTGATGACCGAGAACATGATGGCGCGCGACGCCGAGGAAGGCATCGGCGCCTTCATCGAGAAGCGCACGCCGACATGGCGGGATGAGTGAAATCGTCATTGCGAGCCAACGGGTCCGCGCGAAGTGCGGCCCGATGACAGGCTCCGCGAAGCAATCCAGAAATCCCTCCTCTGCGACAGACTGGATTGCTTCGTCGCTTCGCTCCTCGCAATGACAAGGAAAAAGACGAGCCATGAACCACGACGCCTATCCCGACAACTATATCCGCGGCATCCTCAACAGCGTGAAATCGATCGCGATGGTCGGTGCCTCGCCGGTCAACGTGCGGCCTAGCTATTTCGCGTTCAAATATCTGGCGCAGCGTGGTTACGACATGATCCCGATCAACCCCGGCCATGTCGGCAAGGAGCTGCTCGGAAAGCCGTTCGTCGCCTCGCTCTCCGATCTCGGGCGTCCCGTCGACATGATCGACATCTTTCGCAACTCCAGCCACATCATGCCTGTCATCGAAGAGGCGCTCACGCTCGATCCGCTGCCGAAGGTGATCTGGATGCAACTCGGCGCGCGCGACGATGCCGCGGCGGCAAAGGCGGAGTCGGTCGGCATCAAGGTGGTCATGAACCGCTGCCCGAAGATCGAGTATGGCCGACTGTCGTCCGAAATCTCCTGGATGGGCGTGAATTCGCGCACGCTCAGTTCGAAGCGGGCGCCGGTACCGACGCAGGGCATGCGGCTATCTCTCAATCGGACGAGTGTCGGCGGCGGCGATACCGCAGCATCGGATCGCGCCGCGAAAAACAAGAGCGAACAGAGCTGACGCACTTGCGAAGGATTTCTTTCGCGAACGCGACAATGCGCAGCACGATCATTCCGATGTGAAGCCGCGCCTTGACGGCGAGCGCGGCGCCGATCAGCATGCCGCGCGATTTCAGACAACGAGAAACAGGACGCCCCAAATGAGCGATCGCCTTCCGGGATTTTCGACTCTTGCCGTGCATGCCGGTGCGCAGCCCGACCCCACCACCGGTGCGCGCGCAACGCCGATCTATCAGACGACGTCCTTCGTCTTCAACGACGCCGACCATGCCGCCTCGCTGTTCGGGCTGCAGGCGTTCGGCAACATCTATACCCGCATCGGTAACCCGACCAATGCCGTGCTCGAAGAGCGCGTCGCCGCGCTTGAAGGCGGCACGGCCGCGCTTGCAGTGGCCTCGGGCCATGCCGCGCAGGTCGTGGTATTGCAGCAATTGCTGCAGCCCGGCGACGAGTTCATCGCCGCGCGAAAGCTCTATGGCGGCTCGATCAACCAGTTCACGCACGCCTTCAAGAGTTTCGGCTGGAACGTGGTGTGGGCCGATCCCGACGACATCGCGAGCTTCGAGCGCGCGGTGACGCCGCGCACGAAAGCCATCTTCATCGAGTCCATCGCCAATCCCGCCGGCAGCATTACCGACATCGAGGCGATCTCGACGGTCGCACGCAAGGCGGGCGTACCGCTGATCGTCGACAACACGCTGGCTTCCCCCTATTTGATCCGCCCGATCGACCACGGCGCCGACATCGTCGTGCACTCGCTGACGAAATTCCTGGGCGGCCACGGCAACTCGCTCGGCGGCATCATCGTCGATGCCGGCACCTTCGACTGGTCCGCGGGCGGCAAATACCCCATGCTCTCGGAGCCGCGCCCGGAATATCACGGCATCCGCCTCCAGGAGACCTTCGGCAATTTCGCCTTCGCGATCGCCTGCCGCGTGCTCGGCCTGCGCGACCTCGGCCCGGCGCTGTCGCCCTTCAACGCATTCATGATCCTCACCGGAATCGAGACGCTGCCGCTGCGCATGCAGAAACACTGCGACAACGCCAAGGCGGTTGCCGAATTTCTCGCCGGCCACCCCGCGGTGGCCTCGGTGAGCTATGCCGGCCTTCCGAGCGACAAGTACAACCAGCTCGCCCGCAAATATGCGCCGAAGGGCGCCGGCGCGGTGTTCACCTTCAGCTTGAAGGGCGGCTATGACGCCGGAGTCAACCTGGTGTCGAAGCTGCAGCTGTTCTCGCACCTCGCCAATGTCGGCGACACCCGCTCGCTCGTGATCCATCCGGCCTCGACCACGCACAGCCAGCTCGACGACGCCGCCAAAGTGAAGTCCGGCGCCGGCCCCGACGTGGTGCGGCTCTCGGTCGGCATCGAAGACAAGGAAGACCTGATCGCGGATCTGGAACAGGCGCTGGGGGCTTGAACTTGGGGTCGTTCCGGGGCGGTGCAAAGCACCGAACCCGGAACCTCGAGATTCTCAGGTGCGCAATTGCGCACCATAGTTCGGTGCTTCGCACCGCCCCGGAATGACGGCGGCCGTCTTGGCTGCCGTCAGTTAACAGTCATTAACCACATCTGCCCCATACATCGTCTTTGGATCGCCCCTTTTGATTCGGAGCCGACGATGCTGCGCTGGATGGTGCCTGCCCTTGCGGCGATGCTGATGGTTTCAGGCGCGCTGGCCGCCGATCTGCCGGCGACGCCGAAGCGGCGCGCCGCCGTGCCGCCGCCGCAGGATCCGCCGCAGGTCTATGTCGAAACCGATCCGGATGCGCTGATCTCGCCGGCCTATGGCATCGGCAGCTACATCCGCAACCTGCCGGGCACGCCGCTGCTGCCGGGCTCACACGCGCTGCCGGGCTATTACGGCCGCCCCTGGAGCTACGATTATCAGGGCGCGTATTACGGCGGGAAGCAGGTCGATTATTTCTGGCGTCTGCCCTACGCGTGCGGCGTCTACGGCTATTGCTGATCTCCGATCAGCCGGGCTGACTGACCGGAACCGCGCGCGGCTGGGCCTGCGCTGATTGCCGCGGCGCCAGCCGTTCGACCTGCATCACCGCAAGCGTCAACACCACGATCGCGACCGCCTGGTGGGCGAGCGCGAGATCGATCGGCACCTGGTTGAGCAGCGTGAGGATGCCGAGCACCGCCTGCAGGCTCACCGCTGCAAGCAGCCACAGCGCGCCGCTCGCCGCCGACCCTGCGCGCGAGCGCACCGCATCGATTGCGTGCAGCGCCGCCAGGACGAACAGCAGGTAGGCGGTCATGCGGTGCTCGAACTGCACCGTCAGCACGTTGTCGAACATGTTGCGCCACCACGGCGTCTCGAACCACAACCGCTCCGCCGACGGGATGAACGCGCCGTCGATCTGCGGCCAGGTGTTGTAGGCGCGTCCGGCGCGCAGGCCCGCGACCAGCGCGCCGAAATAGATCTGCACGAAGGTCACGGCGAGAAGCTGCGCGCTCGTGAGCCGAAGCCGTGCCGGCGCCGAGATCTGCGGCCGCTCCTTGAGCCGCCGCACCGTCCAGACGATCCCGGCGAAGATCAGAAGCGCCAGCACCAGATGTGTCGCCAGCCGGTATTGCGAGACCTCGACCCGCCCGGTCAGGCCCGAGGCGACCATCCACCAGCCGACCGCACCCTGCAGACCGCCGAGCGCGAACAACAGCCACAGCCGCCGCTTCAACTCGCCCGACAGGCCGCCGCGCCAGAGGAAGAACAGGAACGGCAAGAGATAAGCGAGACCGATGAAGCGCCCGAGCAGCCGGTGGCTCCACTCCCACCAGAAGATCTCCTTGAACTCGGACAGGCTCATCCCGGCGTTGAGCTCGCGATATTGCGGGATCTTCTTGTAGGCCTCGAATGCTTCGGTCCACTGCGCCTCCGAGAGCGGCGGAACACTGCCCGTGACCGGCTTCCATTCGACGATCGACAGGCCGGATTCCGTCAGCCGCGTCGCGCCGCCGACCAGCACCATCAGTGCGATCAGCGCGGCCACGGCGATCAGCCACCAGCGCACGGCGCGATGCGGCTCGGACGGAGTGGACATCGTCGTCATCAGGAGCAAAAACCAGGCTTGAACCGGACTGCGTGCCCCTTATAGTCCCCCGCTCCCGCAGCGCAAGTTACGCCAAGACCGCGACATTCCGCCATGACGATCCGCACCCGCAAGTTCCTCGGCGCCATCCTGCTCCTGGTGCTGGCCACGGTCTGGTCCCTGCTCGGCATGGCGGCCGCGCAGATGCCGTGGATCGCCGAGTCCGGCTGGCGGCAGGCGATCTACTATGTCGTGGTCGGCATGGGCTGGGTGCTGCCCGCGATGCCGATCGTGAGCTGGATGCAGCGGCCCGACCGCGTCAAGTCCACGCGTTAAGTCTGGCCCGTCGCGCTGCCCGTCGGTTTCACCGGCGCAAAGGCGACACCCGACGCCAGCACGCGCATCATCCGCAGCGAACGCACTCGTCCGTCCCAGGAAATCCGCGGCAGCGCGCGCAGATTGGTGCGCCCCTCTGCGTCCACGATGCCCGGGATCGTCGACACTGCGCTGGCAAATCCGGCCTCCTCCGCCATCACGACGTGGCTGCGCCGAAACGAAGAGCGATCGCCGAACGGGAAAGCGAAATGCCTGATCTCGCGGCCAAAAGCCGCTTCCGCGACGGCCTTGCCCATCGTCATCTCGCGCAGCGCGCCGGCATCCCTCATGTTGGCGAGAACAGGATAGTTGACGGTGGCGCTGCCGATCGTCACGAGCGGATCGGCGGCCAGCTGCGCCAGGTCCTCCCAATCCATCGACGCCTCGCGCGAGACCGCGGCGAGATCGATCCTGTAGCGCGTGCAGAGATCGGCAATCGCGGCCGACAGCTCCGCGGGCGGCAACGAGCGCAGCCAGCTCTCGAGATACGAAAACAGTGCCTGCTTCTCGGCATTGCCGGTGACGGTGAAACGCTGCTCCCGGTCGCCCACCATCAAGCTGATCCGGCTCTCGCGCGCGATCACCTGTTCGAGACCGAGCCACCAGGCTTCACCGACGCCGTCGGGAAAGGCGGTGGGCACATAGATCGTGAAGGGCACGGCATGGCGCGTCAGCACCGGATAGGCGAAGTTGATGAAATCCTTGGGCGCGCCATCGAAGGTCAGCGCCACGAAACGACGCTTCTCCGGCAGCGTCACCGCGCGCCGGCAGACCTCGTCCATGCCGAGGAAATCGTACCTCCACCGCTTCAGCGCGCGAATCGCGCGGTCAAGAAATTGCGGCGTGATCTCGTTGGCGCGCAGCGGCTGAAATCCGCGCCGCCGCGGCCGCACATGCGCAAAGCGCAGGATGACGCCGGCACCGCGACTGTGCAGCATGGCCCGGCCAGTGAACCAGGCCAGTTCAAGGCGCAGCCGTTCCAGCCATCTGTCGTCGGATGCCAAGTTCCCGCCCTTCGCGCTCGCCCGCGCCCGTTTCCTCTCCCATCGTCATTACCCTTTGTTGACCTTTGTTTGCAAAGGTCGGCCACAGGCCGAAATACGTATTCTGGATTTCTCGACAGGTTTCGCGAATGACCATGGCTGCGGCGATGCAAAGCCGGACGGCAGAAGTGCCAGCGCGGTCGAGAGCGAGCCGTATCGCGCAGGTCGATATCGTCACCGATCTCGCCGAGGTTGAGGCGATCTGGCGTGCCTTCGAGGCGAACGGCCATCTCTTCACGCCCTACCAACGCTTCGACCTGCTCAGCCCGTGGCAACGCCTGGTGGGCGCCCATGAAGGCGCCCGGCCGTTCATCGTGATCGCCCGCGACGCCGAGCGCCACCCGCTGCTGCTGCTGCCGCTCTCGCAACGCCAAAGCCACGGCGTGCGCACGGCCTGCTTCATGGGCGGCAAGCATACGACCTTCAACATGGCCCTGTGGAATGCCGAGTTCGCGGCACAGGTCGCCATCGCCGATCTCGATGCACTGCTTGCGCCGCTGCGAGAGCATCTCGACGTGCTCGTGCTGACGCAGCAGCCGCAGAGCTGGCATGACCAGCAGAACCCGTTTGCGCTACTGCCGCGACAGAGCGCGATCAACGGCTGTCCGCGGCTGGTGATGGAGCCCGGCGGCCCGCCGGCATCGCGGATCAGCAATTCGCTCCGCCGCCGCCTCAAGAGCAAGGAAAAGAAGCTTCAGTCGCTCGCCGGCTACCGCTATCACCAGGCAACGTCGGACGCGGACATCACCCGGCTGCTCGACTGGTTCTTCCGCGTCAAGCCGGTACGGATGGCGGAACAGAAGCTCCCGAACGTCTTCGCCGAGCCCGGCGTCGAACAGTTCGTCCGCAGCGCCTGCCTTGCGCCGCGCAGCGAAGGCCGCGTCATCGACATCCACGCGCTGGAATGCGACGAGGAGGTGATCGCGATCTTCGCCGGCGTCGCCGACGGCGAGCGCTTCTCGATGATGTTCAACACCTACACGATGTCCGAGCACGCCCGCTACAGCCCCGGCCTGATCCTGATGCGCTACATCATCGATCGCTGTGCCGAATTCGGCTACCGATCGCTCGACCTCGGCATCGGCTCGGATGAGTACAAGCGAATGTTCTGCAAGGACGACGAGGAGATCTTCGACAGCTTCGTGCCCCTGTCCTCCCGCGGCAAGCTCGCGGCGATGGCCATGTCCTCGCTCAGCCACGGCAAGCGGCTGGTGAAGCAGAACCAGATGCTGTTCGACATGGCCCGACGGCTGCGGCAGGCGTTCGGGTAGGTATTGCCATTTACATGACTGCTGCCCTGCCCTTCTCCCCTTGTGGAGAAGGTGGCATAGGCGGCCTTCGGCCGCCGTCTACTAGGGACGCCGATGCTTCGCATCGGCTATGGCGCCGGATGAGGGGTGTCTATCCGCGCGCTCGATGAACAGATGGACTCTCGGAGAGAGACCCCTCACCCGTCTCGCCGCTCCGCGGCGAGCCACCCTCTCCCACAAGGGGCCCACAAGGGGAGAGGGAAAAAGATCTACGCCGCAACGACGCGCGGCGCTTCGACCGCATCCGAAGCCTGCACCGGCTTGCTCAGCATCGTCACCTCGCTGAAGCCGACCGCCCTCAGTTGATCGCACATCAGCGTGCGGGCATCAGCGGCCATCGACGCATCGGGCACCACGACGGCGCGGGCATGCGCCGTCAGCAGTTCGGCCGGAAGATCGGAGGCGCTGCCGGCATCGATCAGCACGTGGTCATAGGCGCGCAGCAGCGCGTCGATCGCGAGCGCCACGCGCGGCGATTGCAGCAGGCTGCGGTCGAATCCGGGACGGCCGGCCATGACCAGATGCAGCCGCGAGAGCTTGTCGCGGGTGATGATTTGGGTGAACGAGGCCTCGCCCTGCATCAATTCGGCAAGGCCCGGAGCCGACGCGTCGACGGACACCGCGGCAATGATCGGCGAGGCTGCGGCGAGATCGACGACGACGACGCGGGCATCGCGCGCCAGGTGCCGGGCGAGCGTCAACGTCGACAGCGTGATGGCTTCGCCGGGCGCAGTGCCGAGCACCGTGACCTTCTTCGCCGCCGCGCCCGCGGCACGCAGGCGGTCGGCGAGGTGCTCGATCTCGGCAAACTCCGTCACAGCGGCATCGACCGGGATCTCCGGCTGAAGCGGCGCCGGCTCTTTGACGGGTTTGACGACTGGCTCCACCACCAAGTCTTGCCGAGCCACCGCCGGCTCCCGCCGAACCGCCGCCGGCGTGAACACGGCTGCCGCGCGCGGCGCGGTCTGGCGCAAGAGTTCACCGGTGACGACGACACCGGACGACAGCAGCAGCGTCGCGATGGTCGCGATCAGCACGATCGGCAGCTTCTTCGGATAAGCCGGCGTGTTCGAGACGATGGCGCGCGAGATGATGCGGCCGTCCGTCGGCGCGGTGTCGATGGTCTCGCGGGTGTTGGCTTCGCGATACTTGGCAAGGTAAGTCTCCAGCAGGTCGCGCTGCGCCTTGGCTTCGCGCTCGAGGGCGCGGAGCTGGACATCCTGGCCGTTGGTCGAGGCCGCCTGCTTCTTGAGCTGCTCGAGGCTCACGGTCAGGCCATCGACCCGGCCGCTGGCGATCCGGGCGTCGTTTTCGAGCGAGCGCGAGATCTTGGCCGCTTCGTCGCGGATTTGATTATCGAGGTCGCCAAGCTGCGCCTTCAGCTCCTTGATCCGCGGATGATTGCCGAGCAACGTGGATGACTGTTCGGCGAGCTGCGCGCGCAGGGTCACCCTCTGCTCCGACAGCCGGCGCATCAATTCGGAGTTCACGACCTCGGATGCCTCGATCGGCTTGCCGGTCTGAAGCATCTCCTTGATCAGCCGGGCCTTGGATTCCGCATCCGCCTTCATCGAGCGCGCATTGTTGAGCTGGGTGTTCACCTCGCCCATCTGCTGGTTCGACAGCGTGGTGTTGTTGGTTCCGACGAACAGGCTCGACTTGGAACGGAAGTCCTCGACCCTCGCCTCGGCGTCAGAGACCTTCTTGCGCAGGCTCTCGATCTCGCCGGCCAGCCACTGGCTGGCGTTCTTGGCCTGCTCCTGGCGCACGCTCTGCTGGAGCACGAGATAGCCGTCGGCGATCGAATTGGCGACGCGGGCGGCAAGCTCGGGATCGGCGGACTGGAATTCGATCACGATCACGCGCGACTTGTCGACCGCGTAGGCCTGGAGGCGTTCGTAATAGGCATCGAGCACGCGCTCTTCCGGCGTCATCGAGAACGGATCGCGGGCGATACCGATGAGCGCGGCAAGCGACTTCAGCGGCGAGATGCCTTGCAGCACCGGGTCGAATTCGGGGCGTTCCGCGAGCTTGTTCTTCCTGATGATCTCCCGCGCGAGATCGCGCGACAACACCAGCTGCACCTGGCTGGTGACGGCCTCGGCGTCGAGCGCCTGCCGCTCCTCGGTGCGGTCGCTGTTCGGGCGCAGGAACACGTTCTCGCGGCCGTCGATCAGGATGCGGGCTTCAGACTTGTAGCGCGGCGTGACGAGATTGACGACAGCAAGGGACGCAACGAGCGCCAGTACCGTCGGCACGATGATCCAGCTGCGCTTGCGTGCCAATGCCGCTCCAAGCGCGCGCAGGTCGATGTCGCCGGCTTCGACTTGGGCCTGCTTCGCGACGACGGGCGCAGGGCCCGCTTCAACCTCGGCCTCGATCTTAGGGCCGACCTTGGGCGCAGGCTTGGGTCTGGACTTCGAGACTGCGCGCTCGATCACCGCCTTGGCCTTGCTGTCACGCCAGAACGCTAAACGCATCGAACACTCCCGCAGGGCAACGCTGCGACTCTACCTCAACCGGGGCGATTACACTCCATTAAGGTTGCCGCTGGGTTAATCGCGACGGACGGCGGCCGGCCACGCGCGCTCGTCACCGTTTGTTAACCACGAGGACCCTTAATCCCTCACGATTATTTCGTGAGAATTGTTCGGCAGTCGCCGGCGAGCTGGTTTCTAACATGTCCCCTTCTCCCGACCGGCCACTTCGCATCCTGCACGCCGTGCGTGCTCCGGTCGGGGGCATCTTCCGCCACATCCTCGACGTCGCCAACGGCCAGGTCGACCGCGGCCATCATGTCGGCATTCTCGCCGATAGCCTCACCGGCGGGGAGCGCGCCGACAAGGCGCTCGCCGAGCTCGCGCCTCGGCTGAAGCTCGGCGTGCACCGGCTCGCGATCCGCCGCGAGCCGTCGCCCGACGATGTCCTGGTATGGCTTCGCATGCGGCGCCTGATCGCCACGCTCAAGCCCGACGTGATGCACGGCCATGGCGCCAAGGCCGGCGCCTTCATCCGCATGCGGCGGCGCTCCGACGACACCATCCGCATCTACACCCCGCATGGCGGTTCGCTGCACTATCCCCTCAACACCCTCAAGGGCGAGTTCTACGCACGGCTCGAGCGCGCGCTGATGGATTCGACCGACCTGTTCCTGTTCGAGAGCGCATTTGCCCGCGACACCTATCAACGCATCGTCGGCACGCCCAAGGGCGTGGTGCGCTGCGTCTTCAATGGCGTCACCCCCGAGGAGTTCGAGCCTGTCGTAACGGCCGACGATGCCACCGACCTCGCCTATGTCGGCGAGTTCAGGCACATCAAGGGCGCGGATCTGCTGGTCGATGCCGTGGCGCAGCTGCATGCGGGCGGCAGGAAGGTCACGCTGACGCTCGGCGGCGACGGCGAGGAAACGGCGACGCTGAAAGCGCAGGTCGAGAGGCTGGGCCTCTCCGACGCCATCCGCTTCATCGGCCACGTCAAGCCGCGCTACGGCTTCTCCAAGGGGCGGCTGCTGGTCGTCCCCTCGCGCGGCGATTCCATGCCCTACGTCGTCATCGAGGCCGGTGCCGCCGGAATTCCGATGATCGCGTCCCGCATCGGCGGCATCCCCGAAATCTTCGGCTCCGACAGCCCCGCTTTGTTTGCACCGAGCAATCCCGAGGCCATGGCAGAGGCGATCGCCGCGGCGCTGGACGATCCGCAAACGACCGCACAGCGCGCGACGTCCTTGCGCGAGCGCATCTCGGCACATTTCTCGCAAGCCGCGATGGTTGAGGGCGTGCTCGCCGGCTATCGCGATGCATTTACCAAACACTAACCATTCTTAAGTCCCGCTTTAGAGAATCTTCCGATTTGTTCGATAGTCCAAGGTCCAGGGGATGCTCGCCCGGGCGCTCAACGCCGTGCCGCGGGCTTTGGAATGGACGTGGACGCCCGTGGAACCGCTCAACGCACGCTCGATGCTCGATGCCGCGACCAGTGCCGCGGCAAAACCTGCTGACCAGCCCTTCGTGGAGCGCCGTCGCCGGCTCTCGCCTGCCGCGCTCGACGTGGTCAACCAGAAGGTCGCCCGCGCCTATTCGCCGGTCGTGATTGCCGGATTCGTCCGTCTGGCCGACTTCGTGCTGCTGAGCCTCGTCGGCATTGCGCTCTATGTCGGCTATGTCATGCCGCTCTCCGGCGCCTTCAGCTGGATTTATCCCGCCGAGGTCGTCGCCGTCGCGGTCGCCGCCGTGGTCTGCTTCCAGGCCGCCGACATCTACCAGGTGCAGCTGTTCCGTGGTCAGCTCAGGCAGATGACGCGGATGATCTCGTCCTGGTCCTTCGTCTTCCTGCTGTTCATCGGCATCTCCTTTTTCGCCAAGTACGGCAGCGAAATCTCGCGGCTCTGGCTTGCCGCCTTCTACTTCCTCGGGCTAGCCGCGCTGATGGCTGAGCGTCTGGTGCTGCGCGCGCTGGTGCGTGGCTGGGCGCGCCAGGGCCGGCTCGACCGCCGGACCATCATCGTCGGCTCCGACAGCAACGGCGAGCAGTTGGTCGAGGCGTTGAAGGCGCAGGAAGACTCCGACATCCACGTGCTCGGCGTGTTCGACGACCGCAACGACAGCCGCGCGCTCGACACCTGCGCCGGCGCGCGCAAGCTCGGCAAGGTCGACGACATCGTCGAGTTCGCCCGCCGCACCCGCGTCGACCTCGTGCTGTTCGCGCTGCCGATCTCGGCGGAAACGCGCATCCTGGAGATGCTGAAGAAGCTCTGGGTGCTGCCGGTCGACATTCGCCTCTCCGCGCACAACAACAAGCTGCGCTTCCGTCCCCGCTCCTATTCCTATCTCGGCGAGGTGCCGACGCTGGACGTGTTCGAGGCGCCGATCACCGACTGGGATCTGGTGATGAAGTGGCTGTTCGACCGCGTCGTCGGCGGCCTCGCGCTGCTCGCAGCGCTGCCGGTGATGGGACTGGTGGCGCTGGCGGTGAAGCTCGACAGCCCCGGCCCGGTGCTGTTCCGCCAGAAGCGTTTCGGCTTCAACAACGAGCGCATCGACGTCTACAAATTCCGCTCGATGTACCACCATCAGGCCGACCCGACCGCATCGAAGGTCGTGACCAAGAACGATCCGCGCGTCACCCGCGTCGGCCGCTTCATCCGCAAGACCAGCCTCGACGAGCTGCCGCAGCTCTTCAATGTGGTGTTCGCCGGCAACCTCTCGCTGGTCGGCCCGCGACCGCATGCGGTGCAGGGCAAGCTCCAGAGCCGTCTGTTCGACGAAGCCGTCGACGGCTATTTCGCCCGCCACCGCGTCAAGCCCGGCATTACCGGCTGGGCCCAGATCAACGGCTGGCGCGGCGAAATCGACAACGAAGAGAAGATCCAGAAGCGCGTCGAGTTCGATCTGTATTACATCGAGAACTGGTCGGTGCTGTTCGACCTCGTCATTCTCCTGAAGACGCCGATCTCGCTGCTGACCAAGAACGAGAACGCGTATTGAATTTCTTCGTCCTGCCCCGCCTTGTGCACAATTGCGCACTGGGGCGGGGCATCCAGTACGCCGCAGCGCCAGCCGTTTTTCACGATAGGCGCCGCAGAGTACTGGATCGCCCGGTCAAGCCGGGCGATGACAGCCGTGTTTGTAGCGTACGGGTAGCGTGAGCGTAATGGCATATGCGGCGACAGCCGGTGAAGTGAACGTTGCCACACCGGCTGCCCCCGGCGTGCTGGCGCTGCAGCGCGCGCTGGTGTGGCTGGTCGGCGCCTCCGGCGCGATCGTCTTCATCGAGCCGAGCCCCTACGAGATCGCGACGCTGCTCGCGACCGTCACCTTCTTCGCCACTGGCCTGCGCCTGCGGCTCGCGCTGATGCCGCTCGTGCTGATGCTGGTCCTTCTCAATGTCGGCTATACGATCAGCGCGATCCCGCTGTTCGAGCAGTCCGCGGTGGTGACCTGGATCGCGACCTCCTGGTACATGGCGGTGACCGTGGTGTTCTTCGCGATGGTCATTTCGGAAGACACGGCGGCCCGGCTCGACATGCTCCGCCGCGGGCTCGTGGTCGGTGCGATGGTGGCCTCGCTGTTGGCGGTCGCCGGCTACTTCCACCTGGTTCCCGGCGGCAACGACCTCCTGACGCTCTACGGACGCGCGCGGGGCACGTTCAAGGACCCCAACGTGCTCGGCGCCTTCCTGATCCTGCCGGCGCTGTTCGCGCTTCAGAGCGTGGTCTCGGACAGGCTGGCCAAGGCGTTGCGCAACGTCATCGCCTTCGGCCTCATGTCGCTGGCGATCCTGCTCGCCTTCTCCCGCGCCGCCTGGGGCGGATTGGTGCTGACCTCCGCCTTCATGCTGGCGCTGATGGTGCTGACCAGCCGCACCAATGCGCAGCGCTCGCGCATCATCGTCATGGCGATCGTCGCCGCGGTGCTGGGCCTCGCGCTGATCGCGGTGCTGCTGTCGTTCGATTCCACCGCCGAGATGTTCAAGCAGCGCGCGAGCTTCGATCAGAGCTATGACGAAGGCCGCTTCGGCCGCTTCGGCCGGCACATCCTAGGTGCAGAGATGGCGCTCGACCTGCCGTTCGGCATCGGCCCCCTGCAATTCCACCGCTTCTTCCCCGAGGACACCCACAACTCCTACCTGAACGCCTTCATGTCCGGCGGCTGGCTTTCCGGCGTGTGCTATCCCGCGCTGGTCTTCACCACCGTCATCATGGGCTTCAGGCACATCTTCGTGCGTGTACCCTGGCAGCGCGCCTATCTCGCGGTCTTCTCCGCCTTCCTCGGCACCGTCGGCGAAAGCTTCGTGATCGACACCGATCACTGGCGGCACTTCTGGATGATGCTGGGCGCGATGTGGGGCATGATCGCGGCCGCGCAGGCCTACAAGATCAAGGCCGACGGCGAAGCGCCTTCAGCTTGAGATAGGGACGCTCTCTCGAGGCTGACAGCTTCTGGAGCGTCGCGGTTCGGCGCCGCATTGTCGTCCAGGATATTCAAATGGACGCTGCGCAAAGGTCTGGTCAGGCATCTGCAATGCTCACTTCCTGTTCGAGCTTCTTGCGCAGCGCCTTGATGAGGCGGCCGGCGGTCTTGATCTCTTCAATCGGGAGTCCTTGTACCAGCGAGTTGATCTTGGGGTCATACAGGCGGATGGCAGCATCGTAGGTCTTCAGTCCCTTGTCGGTCATGACCACGAGATGGGCGCGGCGATGATGTGGATTGGGTTCAAAGGTGACGAGCCCTTCATGGGCCAGGTCATTGACGATACGCTGAACGTTCTGGCGGTTAGCGCCGAGGTCGCGGGCGAGCCAGGCGACCGGCCGCGCACGGTCCGCGCCAACGATCGCCCCCAGAATCTGCCAGCGGGCGCTGGTCAGTCCGAGTGGGGCGACCAAGCGATCGCCCCACGTCAAGGTCAGGTTATTGACCCTGAATAGGTCGAGAACGAGATCGGTCATGGCGTCACCCGCCGGAGATCGCTTGATAGCGCGCATAATGACTCCATAAATCCATATTGACATGATAATGTCAATCAGGCTATCGCTGGCGCCGACTTTCGACACCATGATGTCATATTGGACCAAACGCGAGAGTTTGTCATGCCCGTGATGCGCCACGCGATCCAGCCTACCCCACCGAATGCCGTTCTGAGGCCGCCGCTTCTCCGAGGGGCGGGCCCGATTTCTGCGTCGCACGAAGCGGTAGCAGCGGAAATCTTACGTCATGAAACGCGCCCCGCAGAGGGCCGGGTCACGTTCGCGGCGGTCGCATCGCGCCCACCAGGGTCGCCTCGGGGCTCGAACGATAACCATCATCCGGAGAAGGGAAACAGGCCGTGATCAAGATGATTCATCCCATTGCAGGCGGGACCGCGCTTCTCACGATCTCGACTTTCTGGCTCTCTACTGCGTTCAGCGAGCTCTTCGCGTCCCAATCCGCCATCACTGCCGTCAAGACTGCCATACCATGGGGCTTTCTCGTGCTGATCCCTGCGCTTGCGGCGACGACCGGATCAGGCCTTGCGCTGTCACAGGGGCGGCGAGCCGGCCTGATCGGCGCGAAGATCAAGCGAATGCCGCTGATCGCGGCCAACGGCCTTCTCGTGCTTGTCCCCGCCGCTTTCTTTCTCGCACACAAGGCCAAGGCCGCCGAGCTCGATGCAGTCTTCTATGCGGTCCAGGCTCTTGAGCTTGTCGCTGGAGCTGCGAACATCACCCTGCTCCTGCTCAACGCGCGAGACGGCTTGAGAATGAAAGCCCGGTCCTGCAACAGGTGAGAAAGGCGACGGCTCACTTCTCCACCCTGAACGTCAACCCAGCGTGATCGACCAGCCGCTTGATCAGCTTGTGCTGCATCGCTGCGCCCGGCGTCCAGAAGCCGCCCGGAACATCCGTCGCATCACGCAGCAGGCAGATGGCGCATTCGGAGATCATCTTGGAAGTCGAGCCGTAGCCGGGATCGCGGTCGCCGGTGACGCCGGCGCAGACCTGGCGTCCGTCCGGCGCGATCGCGACGTAGAGCAGATCGAACAAGCCGTTCTCGCGCTCCTCCTTCGACGGCCCTTCGCCCGGCTTCGGCGCGTTAGGACCGGTCTTCTCGGCGTTGACCGCCATCACGCGCTTGGCGTTGGCCTCGCCCTTCTCGCCTGGACCGGTCAGGACCATCTCGTCGTAGACGAACTCGCGGCCGTAGGGAAAGCCCATCAGCATGTTGGAACGATGGACGTTGCGGGTGTTGATCAACGCCATCATGAACGGGGCGGCCCAGGATTGCAGATCCTCCTCGTAAGCCGCCCTGTTGCCTTTCGGCTGCTTCGGGCCGGTGAAATCAGGCGTCAGCGCAAAATGGTCGTTGAGAATGGCGACGAGGCTGAGGTCCTTGGCGACCGCATCGAAGGTCGCCTTCGCACTCGCCGCGGTGCCGCCTGACAGCGTGCCGCGCATGTCGCGCACACGGCCCTTCACGCGCGCGGCCGGCGCGCCGAACACGCGCCTGGCCTCTTCCTGCACGAAGAACGTGCCGAGCTCGAACGGCACGGAGTCGTAGCCGCAGGAGAACACGATGCGCGCGCCGCTCGCCTTGGCCGCCGCCTCGTACTTGTCGATCATCTGCCGCATCCAGACCGGCTCGCCGCAGAGATCGAAATAATCCGCACCCGCAGCGACGCAGGCCGCGAGCAGGTCCTCGCCATAGAACTGATACGGCCCCACCGTCGTGATCACCGATCTCGTCTGAGCGACCATCGCCTTCAGCGACGCCGCATCCGACGCATCCGCCACGATCAGCGGCGTGTCCGCCGGCGCGCCGATCGCGTCGCGCACCGATTTCAGCTTGTCGAGGCGGCGGCCCGCCATCGCCCATTTCAGGGACTTGTCGTCCTTGTAGTGCGTCGTCAGATATTCGGCGACGAGCTGGCCGGTGAAGCCGGTCGCGCCGTAGACGACGATGTCGAATTTCGCAGAGCTCATGGTCGGCCTTTACTTCTTCGCATAACTCACGCCCATGCCGGCACGGACGTCGCTTTGAATGCCATAGGGCGGGATCGGATAGCGCAGGCCGTTCCTGGCCAGCGCCTTCATGCCTTCGACTGCCTTGGCGAGATGCGACGGCTTCAAGGCCATCAGCATCTCCTCGTCCGGCACGCCGCCATAGCGCCGTTCGGCATAGCATGGCAAGGACAGGCTGGGCTCCCCGGTCTTGAGCGCCCGCCCCCAGGAATCCGCGCACGCGGTCTCGCCGACCACGCCCCATTCGAACTTCTTGTAGCCGGTATATTGCAGCCCGTTGATCAGGATGATCATCTGCCCCGGCGTCGCATAGACCAGGCAGATGTCGGGCGGATCGAGCCGGCCGCTCGCCAGCGGACTGACGGCGAGCGCCTGATATTGCCCGAACGGAACCACGTCCAGCGCCTCCTGGCGCCTGCGCGCATCCTCTGCGGTGCAGTGCCAGACCCCGACATAGTTTTCGCCGGCGAGCCATTTCTCGTCCTGCGGCGCAAGGCCGATCACCGCACGGCATTGCGCGCCGACGAGGTCGTCGGCGGTAATGCCGACGGTCCATCCGAGGCGCGCGGCCATGCTGACGATCTGATCGGTGGTGTGAATTGCGTTCGGACGCCGGATCTTCGGGATCGCCTCCATCTCCGCGGCCGTTGCGAACAGCCTCATGCCGATCACCGTCGTCTTCAGCCGCAGCAGGCTGTTGAGGTCGGCGACGAGGCCGGCAAGATCGATCCTCTCTGCGCTCTGCTCCTGCATGGCGGTCCTCCCGGCCGGCGATCGCGCGCCGTGTGTTGTTGTTTTGCGACCCTCGTTCTAGTCCTTGCCCGGTCCCGGAAGCAACTCGCCGGTCCGGCCCATCAGACGGTAGGCGACGAGGCCGATCCACTCGCGGACGGCGACTTCGGTTCGGCCCAGCCCGTCCGCTCCGACATTGGTGAAGGAAAACAGATCGTCTCGTCCCCCCATCCGCCAGTCCACGGGATAGGCCTCGACGTCAAATCCGGCCTTGCGGAAGATCCCCATCGAGCGCGGCATGTGGAATGCCGACGTCACCAGGAGCCAGCGCTCGCCCGGCTTTGGCGATACCAATTTCTTGGTGAAGATCGCATTCTCCCAGGTGTTGCGGGAGTCGCGTTCGAGGATCAGGCGCTGCTTCGGTATGCCGAGATTCTCCAGGATCGGCGCAGAGTAGTCGGCCTCCTTCGCGTCGGTCGAAACCAGGTTCGCTGAGCCTCCGGTGAAGACGATACGCGCGTTCGGATAGCGCCGCGCGAGCTCGGCCGGCGCGAACAGACGATCGGCCGCGTGCGCGACGACCGGCGTGCGGTGCGCCGCCGACAGATCGGTGTCGACGGAGCCGCCGAGCACGATGATGCCGTCCGGCGCGCCGCGCGAGGCATCCCACGCCGGAAAGCGCGACTCCAGCGGATAGATCAGGAGATTGCCGAGCGGCGAGAACGCAGCGAGCCCCAGCACCACCAGCGTGATCACAGCAAGCCTGCGGCCGAGCGCGGCAAAGCGCGTCGCCATCAGCACGACGGACAGGATCCCGAGCTCGACCAGGAGATTGATCGGCAGCAGCGCAACGCCGAGGGTCTTGGAAAGCACAAAAAACAGGGGAGCCTCGCTGAAATCATCGTGCCTGTCTGTGCAGGGCTTGACCGGCCCCGCCATCTTCAGAAATCTTCTTGAAAGAGGATCGATCGTTGGGTCAAGCCCACGGCCGATGAAACCGAGCGGACGCGACAAATGACCCATCATCACATGCATTCCAGCCCCGAAACCTGCCATTGGGGCTTCTTCGAAGCCGCGCTTCAGCCCGTCCTCACCATTGCCAGCGGCGACGAGGTGACGGTCGACACCATCAGCGGCGGCCCCGACATGCTGCCCGACCGGGACAAATTTCACATTCCGCCCGAGATGCACGAGGTTCATGCGAAGAACGAGCGCATGCTGCCCGGCCACATCCTCACCGGTCCGATCGCGGTCAAGGGGGCCGAGCCCGGCGACGTGCTCGCGGTCGAGATCCTCGACGTCCAGCTCCGGCAGGATTGGGGCTGGAACATGATCAAACCGCTGTCCGGGACCCTGCCCGACGATTTCCACGAGACGCGCATCCTCAACATCCCGCTCGACCGGTCGCGGATGACCGGCCGCATGCCGTGGGGCCTCGACCTGCCTCTCAAGCCGTTCTTCGGCGTGATGGGCGTTTCGCCGCCACCGGCCTGGGGCCGCATCTCCTCGCTGATCCCGCGCGCGATGGGCGGCAATCTCGACAACAAGGAGCTCGGCGCCGGCGCGACGCTGTATCTGCCGGTGTTCGTTCCGGGCGCGATGTTCTCCTGCGGTGACGGCCATGGCGTGCAGGGCGACGGCGAGGTCTGCGTCACCGCGATCGAGACCGCGCTCCAGGGCCGCTTCCGCCTGACGCTGCGCAAGGACCTCAGGCTCGACTACCCCCGCGCCGAGACGGCGACGCACTACATGACCATGGCCATGGACCCCGACCTCGACCAGTGCGTGGTGCGCGCGCTGCGCGACATGATCGCGCTGCTCGGCGAGACGCGAAATCTGTCGCGCGAGGACGCCTACACGCTGTGCAGCCTGGCCGCCGATCTCAGGGTGACCCAGACCGTCAACGGCGCCAAGGGCATCCATTGCATGATCGAAAAGGCGATCGTGCACGGCTGAGCCCGCCGGGCCCTTCCCCGACCTGCCGACATCAAGCCGCCGCCCGGTCTTCCCCGCGGCGCGCCGCGGCGTGTTCGATTCCCAAGCGATTCCAACAAGGTGAGCCGCTGCCCCGGCGCTGATTTGACTTCCACCCCCGAACCTAAATAGAGTCTTAATCGTTACTTTTATGTACCCGAGTAAGAGGCTAGCGTTCGGGCCATGGCCACCGAAAAAGCCGAGACTGACCGCATTCCCGTTACCTTGGCGCTCTCGACCATCGCCTATCTGGAGAAGCTGGTGAGACAGGGCACCCACGGCACCAGCGTTCCCGGCGTCGCACGGACATTGATCGAGGAAGGCATCCGTCTCGCCATCAAGGACGGGCTCTTGTCGATCCGCGACAATGGCAGGACGTGAGTGCGCTCGGTGCGTGAGGCGGACGGATCTCGAGAGGGCGGATGGCCGACATCTGCAACCTGGGATCGTTACACATGCCTGTTCTCTCACCGACCACTTCGCCCACCTGGACCGACGATCGCATTGAACTGCTGAAGCGGCACTTCGAGGCCGGCCTCTCCTGCCGCGAGATCGCCGCCGACATCGGCGTCAGCCGCAACGCCGTGATCGGCAAGCTGTCCCGGCTGAATCTGACGCGCGGCCGGGCGGCCGACGACCGCAAGGACCAGGACAGGGGCTTTGCGCCGGCGCGCACGCGGAGGGCCGTGCCGCGGCTGCAATATGAGATGCTCGCCACGATTTATGGCGAGAGCGATGGCCCCGCAGCCGCGGGCCCCATCGACGAGGCCAATCGCTGCTCGCTGCTGGAGCTGTCCGAGAACCGCTGCCGATGGCCGATCTCGACGCCGGGCGAAGACGATTTCTGCTTCTGCGGCAACACGGCTCCCGACGGCCAGCCCTATTGCGCCGGTCACAGCCGCCTCGCCTACCGGCCGAACACGCGCGCTCGCGTGATGCGCGGCTGATGCAGCGCCGTGCTCCAGACAACAAAAAACCTCCGGCGGGGCATCACCGGAGGTTTCTGGAGGCTTAGCGTGAAGCTAAGAGCCGCAACTTTCGTATTTGGCTGGTCGGTATATAGCTTAGTAACTCAGGTAAGTAAATAAGTTTGAGGCGATCGGATCGCATGGCTCGTCTTCGTCCTCTGCAAAGGCCAGCCGATTTTCCGAATGCCCGTCCTTGCGAAAAAGCCCCGGCGGTTTTCCCGCCGGGGCTTCATCAAGTTCGAAAGCTTCGAGCTTACCAGTTGCGCTGGGCGCGCAGCAGGAGGCTGTAGGTGTCCTGGTCCTTCAGCTCGTAGGCCGCCGCCGGCTTGGCGACGCTCGTCAGCGCTGGGGTCGTGATCACGCCCGAATACTTCTGGTCGAGATGGCTGTAGACGAAGTCGGCCGAGAAGGTCAGGTTCTTCACCGGCGTCCAGCGGGTGATGACGCCCACCTGGCCGATGTTGAAGTCCGGATTGCAGGTGCCGGTCAGGGTCGCGAACGCGGCGCTGCCGCAGATCAGGCCCTTCGCCGTGCTGTTGTAGTTGACCGCAGCCCACGCGCCGTAGAGCGCCGTATTCCAGTACGGGCTCCAGTTGTGGGTGTAGGCACCACGGAAGCCGTAGGTCTTGGTCAGCTCGAGGTTGCCGCCGGGGCCGAACACCGCGTCAGAGACGCCGGCGAAGCCGATGCTCTGGTAGGCGGCGTTCGAGCTGCCGAACATCGAGTAGCTGGTCGCGGCCAGCTCCTGGAAGTTGTAGCGGCTCGCGCCTTCGGTGTAGACGCCCGAGACGTTGATCACGTCGCCGGCGCCGGTCGGAATGTTCTTGATCGAGAGAGCGAGCTGAACCGCCCAGCCCCACTTGTCTTCGGGATGACCGGTGACTTCGGTCGCACCGTAATAGCCGGTATGGTTGTCGTGCGCAGCGACCGACGCCTGGAACAGGCCCCAGGCCTGGTCGACCCGGACCGCGCCGACGATGTCGGGAGAGCGGGTGCCGCCGAAATCGCTCGAGCCGTAGGCGCCGCCGAGAACGCCCGAGGTCGTCATGCCCGCGGTATTCCAGATGTTGGTCTGGAAGATCTGCGTCTGATCCTGCACCGAGAACGTCGCCGTCACGCCCTGGCCGAAATCGGCCGTGTAGGTGATCTGCGGTACGCCGTTGGTGGTGCCGCTGCCGCCGACGAGCTGGTCGAAGTTGTTGCCGGGATAGTTGATCCAGGGCGCGTCGAACTGCGACACCGACTTGCCCAGGGTGAAGCCGGCGAACTGGATGAAGGCGTAGTAGACGCCGAGCGAACCGCCCGAGATGCCGCCATCAGTCGGGTTGAGGTTGGATGTGCCGGCCGTCGTGGCACTATAGGCGGTCGCGCCCGTGCCAGAGCCGGTGCCGACATAGCTGCCGGTCGTCCAGGTGAAGACCGCATCGAAATAGGTGCGGACCACGCCGTACTCGGTCGCGGTGCGCGTGTCGATGTTGAGATCTTCACGAGCGCGCATCGAGTAGTAGTTGGTCAGGCGGTTGTTGGCCGCGAACACGCCGTTGTACTGGGCGCTGTAATTGCCGCCGGCGTTCAGCGCCACTTCGGCACGCAGATAGCCGCCCAGCTTGATGCAGGTGTCGCTGCCCGGGATGTAGTAGAAGCCCGCGCCGTACAGCGAGCAGATCTTGACGTACTCGACCGCCTTGGCCTTGACCGGAAGATCGGCCGCCTGGGCTCCACCGACGGCGATCAGACCCGCCGCAGTGCCGAGCAAAAGGCTCTTCACCACTTTCATTTAAAACCTCCAAGTTGCTCATTTTGCGGAGACCGGACCGTGAGGCCCCCCAGATCTCCGTCTCTCTCAAATCCGCTCGGCCGCTTTGCGCTTTCGGACACCCGCTTTCGAGGCGAGGGACGTGAGCGAACCACCTGCAACGGGACGATCGAGTACCCCCCACCGTCGCGGTCAATATGCCTGCGCTGTTCCGCTAATTAAAATAGTTTATTAGATCAGGTTACTGGTTTCGCTAAACCTGTGCCCCGGCCGCAACACCCGGGCCGGGCAAATCTGCTGAGCCGGTCATCTTTGTGGTTTTGGTGACAAAATTACCCTGCTCTGCACTTGCGTCAGAGCAGGCTTGCGTGGACTATGACATTCCACGAACACTGATCTGAACAACCGGTTCACGGAGTGACGCTGTGTCCGCGACGAGGAAAGAGGGAGCGCGCCTGCGCACCATCGGCAACCTGGATATCATCAGGCGCTTCACCTGGGAGATATCGTCGATCAACCTGTATCTCGAGGAGCTGCGTCAGTTCTGGGCGAGGACGCTCGGCATCAGCGGCCCGCAATGGCTGATCCTGATGGCCATCTCCGACCTCGACAAGGACGACGGCATCCCGGTCAACGTCGTGTCCAAGCTCCTCCACGTCGATCCGTCCTTCGTCACCACCCAGTCCAAGCTGCTCGAAAAGAAGGGCCTGTTGCGCCGCCGCCCCTCGCCGACCGACGCCAGGGTGGTCCGGCTGTCCCTGACCGACAAGACGCAGAAGCACCTGGCGAGCCTCAACGAGCAGTACAAGACCATCAGGGAATTCGTCTTCCAGGAATTCGACGAGGCCGAGCTCACCGAATTCACCACCAAGCTCGCGACGCTGAAGAGCCGTCTCGAAAAGGCCTGCGTCCGTCTGAGCCTGGACTTCTGACACCCGGCCCAATCCGGGCCACCGCCGCTAGATGCGCGCGGCGGCACCGAGCCGCGATTCGAGCCAGTCGAAGATGTATTCGTTGGCAAGGCTGGGATTGTCCGCATGGCTCTGTGCCGCGCCGGTCTCGGCCGCAGTGAACACCTTCAGCATGACGTCCGAACCGCCGAGCCTGGAGTTCCGGACGATCTGACGCGCCCGATCGGCCTTGAGCCAACCGTCCTCGCCGAGCGTGATCAGCACCGGGCACTCGGCGCTGGAGGCCATGAGCGGCGCATGCGGCACCGGGACGATGCTGACGTCGCTCATCGCGAACCGGCTGGCAAAGAAGGCCCGCTCGTGCAGGTCCCACAGGCCGCCGTCGCAGACGGCGGCGGCAAGCCGCGGCTCCTGCAACACCGCGCGCGAGACGAACGACGAGCCCCAGCCATCGGCGATGATCCCGACGCGCGCGAAGTCGACGTCACCGCGCGTCTCCAGATAGTCCATGACGCCAGGGATCGCGCTCTCGAGATCCCGGCGCCGCAACAGCGCGTCGAGAAAATCGTCGCGCTGGTCGCCGAAGAGGTCGATGGCCAGCATCGAGAAGCCACGCTCGCGCGCGTGCGGCACGAGCTTGATCAGGAACTCTTCCTTGCGGTGACCGGGCTCGCCGATGCAGATCACGGTCGGAGCCCGCCCGCCGGCTGACGGCGCAGGAACGAAGTAGCCCTGCAGCGAATGCCCGTCGAGCCAGGGTATCGTCACGACTTCGCCGGCCGGGCTGCGCGCGGCGAGGTAGCGCCGGGCGCAATCCTGCATCGCCAGCACCGCGACCCAGCGGCGCTCATCCGCCAGATCGAGCGGCATCGCCGCGGCACCATAGTAGTTCATCGCGCGCAGCCAATTGCGCTGCGCGCTCGCCCTGTGGCCCTCCGCGAACGCGGCTTCGGCGCGCTGCCGATTGGTTTGCGCCAGCTTCTTCCACTCGCGATGCCAGGACCGGTCGTCGCCCCGCTTCAGCTGGCGCGCGATCATGAGGCATTCCGCGATCGTGGCGCCGCCCTCCTGGGCCGCAGTGAGCAGCCGCGTGAACTCAGCGGAAATGTCCTCTCGTTCCGGGCAAAGGGTCCAGTCGTCGGAGAGGCATGCTGGTATCATCTGGAGCTACGCTCGATCGTCGCGTTACCCCCATCAATTAAACGATTTCAGTCCGCCAACCAAGCGGCCGTGCGCCCGATGAGAGGCGTTTCAGATCACCATCGCTTGAACATCGTCATGTCGCATGCGTGACATACCGACAGGTCATGGAGCGGGCGAACATTGGCAAGAGGTGGCACGCACGATTGCCCTGCGCATCTCTTGCCATGATGATCATCATGCTTACATTCGTACCCGCTCGGAGACCGTCTCAACCAAGCCGCCAGCCCACCTCCTGCACGAGACTTTCGTAGAAGGCGCGGTCGTAAGCCTGCTCCGGCGTGGCGCGCACGCGCTCGTCGAGACGTTTTGCGTCCTCGCCGACGAGGATGCGCCAGCGCTCCGCCTTGACGCCGTCGAGAATGATCTTCGCCGCCTGCGTGGCCGTCGTCGGCGCATCCTCCAGAAAGCTGCGAGCGCGCTCGGCGAACACCGCCTGGATGTCCTCGTCCGACATCTTGTCCGCATCCGGCACGCCGGCCGCCACCATGCGCTTGCGGGTCAGCGCCACCTCGTCGTCGCTAAGCCGTTCCGATCCATCGGCGCTCTGCACCTTGCGCGAATTGGAGACGATCGAGGTGCCGATGTGACCGGGCATCACCACCGAGCATTTGACGTGCGGCGCGTGCAGGCGGAGGTCGTTGATCAGCGCCTCGGTGAATCCCTTCACCGCGAACTTGGCCGAGCTGTAGGCGGTGTGCGCCTGGTTCATGCCGATCGAGGCCCAGAAGCCGTTGACGCTCGCGGTGTTGACGATGTGGGCCTCGTCCGCCGCGACCAGCATCGGCAGGAAGGTGCGCACGCCGAGATAGACGCCGCCCCAGCAGATGTTGAAGGTGCGCTCCCATTGCTCGCGCGTGTTGGTGAACAGGCTGCCGCCCCCGCCGATGCCGGCATTGTTGAACAGCAGATGGATCTTATCCGTCTTCTGCTGCTCGGCGATCTCGTCACGAAAACGCTTCAGATGATCCTCGATCGCGACGTCGGCGACATGCGTCGTGACGCGCAGGCCCTGCGGCAGCTTCTCGGTCTCGCACAGCCGCCTAGTCTCGGCCATCGCGGCCTCCGAGACGTCGCACATCGCGACGTTGCAGCCTTCGGCGACGAGCTGCCGCGCGAGCTCGCGCCCCATTCCCGTGCCGCCGCCGGTGATGACCGCAATCTTTCCAGCAAAATCCTTCATGGGACTTCGGTCCCTCCCCTTGTCGGTATGTTTCTTCGTCACGGCGCCGCTGACCGAGGCGCGCGCAAAACTGTAGCAGCGCGACATCCGCAAAAGAAAGCGGATCGGCGATGCAATCTTCGGCGTTATTTCGGCGCGCGGATTATCGTGATTCCAGGTACGGCCAGTGCACGGCTGTAGCTTTGTGACAGAGTCGCTTGCGGCGCATCCTTCGAGACGCCCGCCTGAGGCGGGCCCTCAGGATGAGGGCTGAGCATGGGGCCGCAATTTCAACGAGCACCACCGTTCCTTAGCCTCACCCTGAGGGACCGCTGGAAGCGGTCGTCTCGAAGGGCGAGGCGCTTGCTCCGTCGTCCCTCGAAGCCCCCGCTCGGAGCACGGGCAGCACCGAGCAGTACTGCGCCCGTCCCGTATTTGTCCGGCTTCGGTTTAGGGGCAATCTTTTTACAATCCGAATCGTCGAATGGACCCCGGACGCTGTGTCGAGTCGGCTAGGCCAGCGTGTTGTTTGCGTGTCACAGGCTCTGGCACTCCGCTTGCATCCTCCTCGTGGTCAGAAACAACCGATGAGGTGACAGGAATGTTCGTGACCGTCGTTGCCGTACTTTGCCGGCTTGGCGCAGCCAGCTCAGGCAGTTGCGTCGAGGAAATCGTGACCGACAGCAACATGACGCCCGAGATTTCGATGATGCAGTGCGCGGTCGGCGCACAGGCACCGCTCGCGAAATGGATGGGCGAACATCCGATCTATCACGCCAATTGGCGCCTCGAGCGCTACAAGTGCGTGCCGGGTCACTACGAGATCAAGGGCCACGCCTGAAGGCCCCGCAAAACTACTGATCCGAACACGACGGATCGAGGAAACGCCCGGGGGCGCCTTTTCCCTGAGCGGCTTGCAGCCCCAGCCCTATTGCGGCTGCGCTCTGTGACAACGGTCACGCCTTTCCTTCAAGCCACCGCTCGCAAGATGATCGCACGCGCCCGCCGCCCTTCCGGTGTCGGCATCAGCGCGAAGTTGTGCGGCTGCTCGCGCAAAAGATGCAGCTCGACCGGCACGCCCACCGCCCTCGCCTTTTCGGCGAGATCGATGCTGTCGGGATAGAGAAGATCGCGCGTCCCCGCGAAGATCGTCATCGGCGCGAGGGCGCGGAAGGCGCCGTTGAGCGGGCTGACAAAGGGATGGCCGACGTCGAGCTCGCCGGCATAGAGGCGTCCTGCCTCGACGATCCCCGGAATGTCCTGGATCGGATCGCGTGCGGCGATCGCCACCTGCTCTGGACGGCTGACCGAGGCATCGGCCGCCGGCGAGATCAGCACCATCCGGCTCGGCTGCGGATGGCCGTGATCGCGCAGCCACTGACACGCAGCGAGCGCGAGCCCCGCGCCGGCGGAATTGCCGACCACCGTCACCTTCGCGTCGCCTGCGTCTTCCAGCAGCATCCTGAGCAGCTCGGCCGTCGCCGGCACCACGTCCTTCGCAGTCGCCCGCGGCGCCAATGGATAGATCGGCACGACGCAACAGACGTGCGCCTTGCGCGTCATCTCGCCGACGAAGCGCCAATGCGCCGGCACGATCTCGTTGATGTAGCCGCCGCCATGCAGGAACATGACGTAGTTGCAGCCTTCATGGCCCGACGACGGCGCGGTGTAGTACACCGGCCATCCGCCCATCTTGGTCAGGATCACCTCGACGCCGCCGCCGAGATCTGGCGGCTCGAACGAGGCCGGCTCCAAGGCGAGCTTCTGCACATGCGCCTGCACGGCTTCGACTGAGGCCAACCGCTCCTTGTGCGGAAGCAGCCCGAGCAGCAGGTTGAAGGCGCGGCTCTGCAGGCTCGGCGCGGGATCGCGCGAGGCTCGCGCACCGAACACGCAGCCGCCCGGGCAGAACTGCAAGGCCGACACAAGTCTCGCAACGCTCATCGCCACATCCCTATCCGGCTGTTTCGACCCGGCGACGAAGAGGCTTGCCGACCCGCCGCCACTTGCCGATATAATGCGAGCATTCACTCGCTTTTCCTACTCGCATTCAGATCACAAAGCCGTGGCCCGCAAACCGCCCACAACACCCCGAAAAAATGCCTCGCAGGAGCGATCCCGCGCCACGGTGGACGCGCTGGTCGAGGCAACCGCTCGCATTCTGGTCAAGGAAGGCTTCGAGAAGGCCAGCACCAATCACATCGCCGAGATCGCCGGCGTCAGCGTCGGCTCGCTCTACCAATATTTTCCAAGCAAGGAGGCCCTCGTCGCCGCCGTGATCGAGCGTCACAACGAGGAGATCATGAATGTCGTCCGCGCCGCCTTCGCGGAGGTCGCCGATCTGCCGATCGAGAAAGCCGTGCGCCGCCTCGTCACGGTCGCGATCGAGGCCCATCACATCGACCCGAACCTGCACCGCGTCCTCGCCGAGCAGATTCCCCGCTCCGGTCACCTCGCCGAGGTCGAAGCCTACAGCCACGAAATCCACGCCCTCGTGCGCACCTATCTCGAACGCCACCGCAAGGAGATGCGCAAGCTCGACCCCGCGCTCGCAGCGTTCATGTGCGTGAGCACGATCGAAGCCATCGCGCACAACACGGTACTGAACGGAGAGATGCTGTCGGAGAAGATGGTGAAGGTGCTGGTGGACGAGACGACGCGGTTGGTGGTGGGGTATTTGAAGTAGGGAGTGGCCGAAGGATTGCCGGCTAGCGGCCGCACCATCATTGCTTCAACATCGTGATCGGATGATCGAGTGCGATATCCAGCGAATTGCTCACCCCTCTCGTGAGAACATCCTGAATGCGTTGCCGGCCGAGATCGGCGTGCGAACGTCCCAGGGCATCCGCCTTGTCGGCATCCCCGTCCCTGATCGCCGCGACCATTGCGATGTGCTCGGTCAGGATCGTGTTCATGTGCTTCTGATATGCGGCCTTCGAAGCAAAATGCTGGGCATCGTAGGCCAGATAGGCAATCCGCAGCCCGAGCGTGAGGAGGTGGAGATAGTTGCGTTCGATCAGCTTGTTGCCGCAGGCGGCGGCGATCAGGGCATGAAACCGCCAGTTGCTCTCGTTCATCTCCTCCGCGCGACCCGCCGCTTCATGCTGTTCGAATGCAACCCGCTCGGCATCGATCTCGGCGAGCTGCGCATCGGTTCGGCGTAGCGCCGCCCACCTGGTGACGAGCCGCTGGGTGATATCGAGCGCCTCGAGCATCTCGCGGAGGTCATCCCAGTTGAGACTTGCGACGCTCGCGCCGCGGTTGGGCAGCAGCACCACCAGCGATTCCGAGGCTAGCCTGACGAGCGCTTCGTGCACAGGGGTTCGCGACAGCCCGAGCCTGGCAGCGAGGGCCGCCTCATCAAGCGGCGAGCCCGGTCGCAGGGTGAGCGACACGATCTCGCGCCGGAGCGCCGTGTACGCGAACTCGACGCCCTTCCCTTTGCCCGGCGGCGGAGGTGGTCTGCTGGCCATCATGAAATATCTTGCCTTGCTTTATTCATCGTGCATAAACTGTGCATGCACGGCCAATCCTATCACAGGTGCCGTGCGATGCGAGGGCGACTGCCGGGCCGTTTTCGCGCATGCAAAGGATCTCGTCCATGAGCATCACTGCCCAAGGGCTCGTTGCCCGAATCGACCGGCTACCTCCCTCCCGTTTCCACATTCAAGTCCTTATCATTGCTGGGCTTTCACTGTTCTTCGATACGCTGGACACGGCCGTCACCGGCTTTGCCTTCGCAGCTTTTCGGACCGAATGGAACCTCGGCCCGCTCGCGCTCGGCGTCACCTCGGCGATCGGGCTGAGCGGCTACCTGCTCGGTTCCGTGCTCGTCGGCTTCGTCGCCGACCGGTTCGGCCGCAAAGCCGTCATGACCTGGAGCCTCGGCCTCTACTCGCTGTTCTCGGCCTCCCGCGCGCTGGCCCCCGGCATCGAGGTCTTTTGCCTGCTGAACTTCTTCACGTGGATCTTCGTGGGGATGGAGAGCTGCGTGGTGCCGCCTTATCTGGCGGAGCTGTGGCCCTCGCGGCTTCGCGGCCGCTTCAACGGCTGGATGATGGCGTTCTTCGCGATCGGCATCGCCCTGTCCCCCGTTTGGGCCCTCCTCCTCATCCCGACCGTCGGCTGGCGCTGGACGCTCGCGCTCACCTTCCCGTTCGCGCTCCTGATCGGCCTGATGCGGACCTTCCTTCCCGAGAGCCCGCGATGGCTGGTGAGCCAGGGCCGAACCGAGGAAGCCGAGCGAATCGTCGCGTCCATCGAAGCGCAGGTGGCCCGGTCGAACGGTGGCACTCTGCCACCGATCGTTCCGATCCCGGCGCCCGTCACCCGTCCGGTCAGCAGGCGCGAGATTGTCGCCCCCGCCATCCTGCCTGTCACCCTCATGCTCTGGCTTGTCTGGTTCACCGAGTACGGCGTTCTCTATACCTTCCAATCCGTGCTTCCGACGTTGCTCGCCATGGATGGTTTCTCCATCGTGCGATCGACCGAGTTCACCGTGGTGATCTTCTCGGGCTTCATCCCCGGCTATATCGGCGCGGGCTACTTCCTCGATCTCGTCGGGCGGAAATACTGGCTGATGATCTGCTTCGCCGGGATCGGGATCTCCAGCACGCTGTTTGGCCTTGCGAATACGCCCGTGACGATCATGGCCTGTGCATGGTTCACCGCCTTCTTCCTCGGCAACGGTTCGACCTGCATCTACACCTACACGCCCGAACTCTATCCGACCGAGATTCGGACGACGGCGATGGGAATGGCCTCGGCCTGGGGACGCGTCGGTGGCATCCTCCTGCTGCTTGCGTTCGGAATCTTCGCCGTGCTGCACGGACGGCTCGCGCTCTTCCTGGTGAGCGACGGCCTGCTGATCGTCAGCATCATCGTGGTGGCGCTGGTTGGCCCCAATACGAAAGGCAAGACCCTCGAGGCGACGTCGTCGGCGCGCGACGTTGCAGCGCGGGCAAACGCCGTTGAGGCACCGGCCGAATGACGCGGACAGCAGTGATTGCCGGGGCCGGCTACGCCGGCCTCGCAGCGGCGGCCGTGCTCGCGCGCGCGGGATGGCGCGTCTCCGTGTACGAGGCCGATCCCGAGCCAAGAAGCGTCGGCGCCGGTCTCTATGTGCACGGTTTCGTCCATGACGCCCTTCGCAAGACCGGCGCCTACGACGATTTCATGCGTGGGGCATTCAAACCTGCCGCGCATTGCGTCTACATCGACGGCGCGCGGCAATCGAATGCGTCCACGGAAGGAAACATCGTCACCACGACCCGGGCGCTGCTTCATGTTGCACTGATCGATGCAGCAAGGCGCGCCGGCGTCAGCATCGTCGGCGGATCGCGGGCTGTTGCGGCTGACCCGAGCGGCGTCCTGATCCTCGCAGACGGCACGCGGCTCGAAGCCGATCTGGTCGTTGCCGCCGACGGCGTGCGATCGACCATCGCGAAAGCGCTGGATATTCCGATCACGCGCGTCGCGCACCAGGACGGCATCACGCGGATCCTTCTCGATCGCGACGGGCTGCGTGACGACAAATGGAGCAGCATTCACGACTACTATGATTACCGGGGACGTCCGTTGCGGGTGCTCTACACGCCGTGTGGCCCGGATGCCTTCTATTTCTGCCTGATGGCGCCCATCACCGATCTCGAGGCGACGTCCGTTCCGATCGCCGTCGTGCTTTGGACCGCGCGATTTCCGGATCTCGCACCGACATTGCAACGGGTCGGCAAAGCCGGCCGTCACGACCGCTACGCAACGACGACGCTCTCGACCTGGTCGAAGGGACGTGCAGCGATCGTCGGCGATGCGGCACATGCGATGCCATCGAGCCTGGGGCAAGGCGCCGGCGTCAGCATCGTCAACGCGGTCGCGCTCGCGGAGACCGTTGCGCACGCCGGCGACATCGAAGCCGCGCTCGGTACCTGGGAAGCTGCGATGCGTCCGATGGTCGAGGGCTGGCAGCGCCGGGTCGAAGATGTCGCAAGCCAACGCAGCCTTACTCGCGCCGTTCGCCCGTCCGAGCAGCGGCTCGTCGAGCTCTCGTCCGAGGATTCGGATCGCAAACACGCAAGACAAGAAGGGACCAACGCATGACGCTCGTTCCAAGCGCATCCTGGTACACTGACATCATCGCCGCCGTGGACCAGCAGCAGGCCGGCATCAAGGATCATCTCGGCCGACCCTGGGCGCAGCATTTTGAGCGCGTGGCGCTCCGTCTCATCTTCCGCAAGCCGGACGCGACCCGCGCCCATATCGAAGCTGCCCTCCTGCACGACGCGATGATGGAGCGCGGCGGCGGACGCAAGATGCTCGATGCTCTCGGGGTCAGCCGGGAAGCCCGCGAGATCATCGAGATCCAGACCCCTCCTCCGAACGCGGATTACTACCGCCGCTTCCAGGATGTCGGCCCCGCCGAATGCGCGATCTATCTCGACTACATCCGCAAACTCTGCGCCTCCGGCAATCAGCCCGCGATCCAGATGAAGCTCGCCGACATCACCGATACCATCGAAGCCTGCCGTACTGGGCGAACGCCCCTGCTGATCGATCAGTTCATCAATCGCTACGAGCCGAGCCGGAAGCTGCTCGAGCAGGCGTTGGGATCGGAGCTGGGTTAGCGGGGTGATGCGGCTGGCAGGATGACATCATGCCACTGTTTTGCCCGACGCGTCAAATTTTTTCGGAAAAACATTAACCGTCAATGACTTCGCTACTGTGCATGGGGTTGTTTTCGAAATTCTTGTCGTAGTCGGTCACCGAAGTAGCCGGCATGCGCTGATCACGCGCACGCCTCACCGGCGGGAGGAGACTCCACGCCGACGATCAATCCACCCGACAGATGATTTGAGAAAATGGTCGGAGCGAGAGGATTTGAACCTCCGACCCCTAGTCTCCCAGACTAGTGCGCTAACCGGGCTGCGCCACGCTCCGAATGCCGTTCCATTAGCTAGGATCGCTGCTTCGCGCAAGGCGAGGCAGACACCATTTTGGGCCTCTCCTCAATCAGCAGCCCAAAGCGCCCGGAATTGCCCACAAAGCCGGCTAAAAGGCCCTACCCGTCCTTCAGCGCCTGATCCAGCATCTCCCTCGCTGCGACGAGGTCGGCGAGCGCCCGACCCAGGCGCTCCCGGTCCAGTGCGCTGGGGCCGGCGGGTGCGGCGGCGACGCCGCCCTTGCGGAAGGTGGTGAGGATCTCCTCGTCGTCGATCTCGCTGAAGCGGAAGTCGATGCCTTCCTCTTCGTTGCCCTGGTAGTCGTCATCGTCGGTGTCGGTGTCGCCCTTGATGGGCGCCTCGTCCTCGGGCTCCATCAGGCTGGCGCCGATGGCGTCCTCGATGGCGCCGAACGAGACCGCGGCCGCGCTGTCGGCGAGGCCCTGCACCGATTTGACGCCGTGCTCCTTCAGGATGCGCTGCACCCCGCGGATGGTGTAGCCCTCGCCGTAGAGCAGCCGGCGGATGCCCTTGAGCAGGTCGACGTCGTCGGGGCGGTAATAGCGGCGGCCGCCGCTGCGCTTCATCGGCTTGATCTGGGAGAACCGGGTCTCCCAGAACCGCAGCACGTGCTGCGGAATGTCGAGTTCCTGCGCTACTTCGCTGATGGTTCGGAACGCATCCGGCGCCTTGTCCAAATGCCAAATCCTTTGCGAAAGGGTTACGCCTCTTGCTGAGCCTTGCTGGTGGCGTCGCCATTGGCGCGGTGCTGGCCGTTGATCCGCTGCTTCAGGATCGCCGACGGCTTGAACACCATGACGCGGCGCGGCGAGATCGGCACCTCGGTACCGGTCTTCGGATTACGGCCGATGCGCTGCCCCTTCTTGCGCACCATGAAGGACCCGAACGAGGACAATTTCACCGTCTCGCCCTTTTCGAGGCAATCGGTGATCTCCTTCAGCACGAGTTCCACGAAAGCGGACGATTCCGTGCGCGATAGCCCTACCTTCTGGTAGACGGCTTCGCAGAGATCGACACGCGTTACGGTTTTACTTTGATCGGTCATCGCCCTGCCCCACATCACGGCGAACAATTGTTGTCTGAAATTATGAGGTTACGATACGGCGGTCAACAGCGCTCATCAATGCAGACGCATCGATAATCGGCACTGATTCCGGCAAAATTTTATCGACTGCGGCTTACCAGCGCAGCAGCGCGGAGCCCCAGGTGAAGCCGCCGCCCATCGCCTCCAGGAGAACAACGTCACCCTTCTTGATGCGGCCGTCCTTGCGCGCCTCCGACAGCGCCAGCGGGATCGAGGCGGCGGAGGTGTTGCCGTGGCGGTCCACCGTCAGCACCACCTTTTCCGGCGCGATGTGCAGCTTGTGGGCGGAGGCGTCGATGATTCGCTTGTTGGCCTGGTGCGGCACGAACCAGTCGATGCTGTCGGCATTGAGCCCGGTCGCCTCGAAGGCGTCGACGATGACGTCGGTGATCATGCCGACCGCATGCTTGAAGACCTCGCGGCCTTCCATGCGCAGATGGCCGACGGTCTGGGTCGAGGACGGGCCGCCGTCGACGAACAGCTTTGCCTTGTGGCGGCCGTCGGAGCGCAGATGCGTGGTCACGACGCCGCGGTCGGTCGCGGCATTGCCGGGCTGCTCCTGCGCCTCCAGCACCACCGCCCCGGCGCCGTCGCCGAACAGCACGCAGGTGCCGCGGTCGTTCCAGTCGAGGATGCGCGAGAAGGTCTCGGCGCCGATCACCAGCGCCCGCTTGAAGGCGCCGGTGCGCAGGAAATTGTCGGCGGTGGCCAGCGCGAACACGAAGCCCGAGCACACCGCCTGAAGGTCGAAGGCAGCGCCATGGTTGATGCCGAGCCCGTGCTGCACGGCGACAGCCGTCGCGGGGAAGGTGTTGTCCGGGGTCGAGGTCGCCAGCACGATAAGGTCGATCGACTGCGCGTCCATGCCGGCATCGCTGAGCGCGGCCTGCGCCGCCTTGATCGCCAGGTGCGAGGTGAACTCGCCCTCGGCCGCGATGTGCCGCTCGCGAATGCCCGTGCGCTGAACGATCCACTCGTCGGAGGTGTCGATGCGGGCCGCCAATTGGGCGTTGGTCACCACCTGCTCCGGCAGATATGAGCCGCAGCCGAGCACGACCGAACGAATTTGAGTCACGAAACATCCTCCGGCGCGGGCTGCACGAAACTGAGTGCACCACCCTCGCGGTTGAGCATCTGATTGATCTTGTTCAGGAGATCGTAGTGAGCCATCTCATAGCCAACATCGATCGCATAGGCAAAGCCTTCGGCGTTGGTTCCGCCGTGGCTCTTGACCACCACCCCCCTCAGTCCCAGCAGCACGCCGCCATTGGACTTGTTGGGGTCCATCTTGTCGCGCAGGGCCTGGAAGGCGCTGCGGGCGAAGACATAGCCGAGCTTGGAGAGCCAGCTCCGCTGCATCTCGTTACGGAGCAATTCCGCCATCTGCCGGGCGGTTCCCTCGGCGGCCTTGAGCGCGATGTTGCCGCTGAAGCCCTCGGTCACGATGACGTCGGCCAGCCCCTTGCCGATGCCGTCACCCTCGACGAAGCCGATATAGTCGAGTTCCGGCAGGTTCCTTGCCCGCAGGATCTCGCTGGCCTCGCGGATCTCCTCGTGGCCCTTGATCTCTTCGGCGCCGATGTTGAGCAGCCCGACCGTCGGCCGCTTCTTGTTGAACAGCACGCTCGCCTTGGCTGCACCCATGACCGCCATCGACACCAGATGGTGCGCATCGCCGCCGAGGGTGGCGCCGAGGTCGAGCACGACGGATTCACCGCGCATGGTCGGCCATATCGCGGAGATGGCCGGGCGGTCGATGCCCGGCAGCGTCCGCAGGTGGAAGCGCGCCATCGCCATCAGTGCGCCGGTATTGCCGGCGGAGATCGCGACATCCGCCTCGCCCTTCTTGACTGCATCGATCGCGAGCCACATCGAGGAGGACTTGCGGCCGCGCCGCAGCGCCTGGCTCGGCTTGTCCTCCATGCTGACGGCGACGTCGGTATGGACGATCCTGGAGGCGGCTTTCAGCTTCGGGTGCTTGTCGAGCTCGGGCTCGATCCTGGCGCGGTCGCCGACCAGCAGGAACTCGGTATCGCTATGCCTGCCTAGCGAGATGGCGGCGCCCGGAATGACCACGGCGGGGCCGACGTCGCCCCCCATGGCGTCCAGCGCGATGCGAACCTTGCTTGGCATGAAAGTCCTGGAAACCTGGTCTCGTGCGGTCTTGATCTAGCGGGGCCGCGAAATGGGTTCGCCACGGACATGGCGATCGGTCAGGCGCCTCGCCGCACCCGGACCGGGGCGCGACAATAGCGTTTTGTTACCCCGAAACAACCTCTTGCCCCCAGCCTTTTGCATTTGGGGCGATGCGGCCACGCCCCCCGGATTGAGCAGGAAAGACATTGAAATCAGAAGGATAAATGCTTCTTTCAAACCATCAAGGGAAATGCCTCGCGTCCCCTCGCAAGGCGGGCACAAGCGGAAATGCCCTATTGCCCCTTCTTCTTGTCGTGAAGCGCCTTCAGTGCCGCGAAGGGATGGTCCTCGGGATCGGGGGCGGCGACCTCCGCCTCGAACACGGCCCCCTCCTTGCGCGGATAGGGATCGATCGCCAGGAACAGGGCGTCGGTGGCGAGCCGGCCGAGGTCGATGATGCCGCCAGCGATCGGCTCGGGAGGATCGGCGACCGCCGGCGGCCCCTCATCGTCCTGCCCCTCCTCGATCAGATCGGCCAGGCGCCGTGCCTCTGCCTCCGGGGCGAACATCAGGTCGACCTCCTCCTCGATCTCGCTCTCGATCGGATCCAGCGTGACGACGCAGGTCTGGCCGATCCGGCCGCGAACAAGTCCCGTGACCTGGACCCGCCCACCGCTTTTCGGCACGACATCGAAGCTGGCATGCGCGGAGAGGATCTCCCGCACGCCCGCGAGCGCCGCCATGGCCTGCCGCTCGGCCGCTGAGGTCTCGAGCTCGCGATGCAGGCCTGCTTCAGGGATCTGCGCAACGATGACGGGCGCCCGCCAGGGATCGGGCTCGGATCCGGCATTCGGTCGACTCATGGCGTGACATCCTCAGGAAGCGCTGGAGGAAACTTGAAGGAGGCGCGCAGCAGCGCGGCATCGTCGGTCCGGCCAAGCTCCGCCTCACTGGCCCGGGCATAGGCCGCGAGCTGCTGCGCCTGGTCGAAGCCGGTCCCATTCAAGATATTCTTGCAGATCGCCGATGCCAGCGCCTCGCCGCCGCCTTCCATGGCCTGATCATAGGCCTGGACGCGACCGTAGAACGCCTCGCCGAAGGCCCGCATCCGCTTCGGCACGGTCTGGTCGCCCACACCCATCTCGCGCAGATTGTCGTCCATGTCCTCGCAGAAGCGGTCGAACAGCGCCTGGGACAGCTCCGTGGCGCCGCCAGTGCCGCCTTGGACCGCGCGCAGGCGGCGCAGCAGCAGCCAGAGATGCAACAGCAACAGATCGAAACGCCCGTTAACCGTATCGGGCACGCCCAAGTCACGGTAAAATATGGGTTCTCGCGCCTGCGTCACGATCATGCCATAGATCGCTTCAATGGTGCTCGGCGGGGTCAGTCGGGGTTTCCTGAAGTGATTGAACGGCCAAAGCATTGTGGTTTCCGCAAGCGGGCGCGCGCGTGTTGCATTAAGACGCCCAGCCCGGTACTTCAGCGCCTCGCGCGACGCAAGGGGACGGAATCAGTTCCGCTATGACGACAACGAACAAGACCAGCCTGCGCGCGGATCAGCGGCGCGGCCTCCACGCATGCTGGCGCGGCTTGCGCATGCTCGCAGCTGCCGCCGTGGTCGGCGCGGCTCTTGCGGGCTGTACGGGCGAGCAGTTCCAGAAGGGTTACATCCTGCCGCCCGGCGCGCTCGAGCAGATTCCGATCGGCGCAAGCCAGGACCAGGTGCTGATCGTGATGGGCACCCCCTCCACGGTCGCGACCCTCGACGGCGAAGTGTTTTACTACATCTCGCAACGCTCGGAGCGCCCGGTCGCTTTCATGAACCAGAAGGTGGTCGACCAGCGCGTCATCGCCATCTATTTCGACAAGAACCGCCGCGTGCGCCGGCTTGCGAATTACGGTCTGCAGGACGGCAAGATCTTCGACTTCATCAGCCGGACGACGCCGACGTCGGGCCAGGAGATGAGCTACCTCACGCCGCTATTCAAGCTGCTCAGCTTCAACTGAGACTCCGGCGCGCTTTCGCGTGGAGTCGATAACGGCTCGCGCGGAAAAAAATGCGTCCAACACGCAGCCAGAGGCCTTCCAATTCCGTCGGGAGGTAAATCGCTCTGAGCTGCGGCGTCGTGCCGCTCTGCGCGCGCCACATGCCGTCGCACGCGACTTGCGGTCGCACGAGCGGTTCCGTACGGTCCCTGCAAAGTAAGAAGCAGGGAGTGGATTCGTGCCTAAGCCTTTATTGTCCCGCCGTCGCGTGCTCACCGGCGCTGCCGGCCTTTCAGCCGCAGCCATACTGCCGCGATCGAGCCTCGCCGACTGGAAGCCCACCGAAAACGTCCGCCTCGTCGTGCCGGCTGCGGCCGGCGGCTCGACCGACGTGATGGGCCGACTCCTGGCCGCGCATCTGCAAACCGCCTGGGGCCAGTCGGCGGTCGTGGAAAACCGCTCGGGCGGCGGCGGCACCATCGGAACCGCCGAGGTGGTCCGCGCCAAGCCTGATGGTCACACCATCCTGGTCGGCAATCCCGGTCCGAACGCGATCGCCTACAGCATCTTCAAGAATCTCACCTACAAGCCCGACCAGCTGCAGCCGGTCTCGAACATGATCCGGATCCCGAACATCGTCTCGGCGCATCCGAAGACCGGCATCAAGTCGGTCCCCGAGCTGATCGCCTACCTCAAGGCCAATCCGGACAAGCTCAGCTACGCCTCTTCGGGCGTCGGCCAGAGCCCTCACCTCACCGGCGCCTGGTTCCTCCAGCTCACCGGCCTGAAGATGACGCACATCCCGTTCCGCGGCGCCGGACCCGCGCTGCAAGCGGCCCTCGCCGGCGACATCCAGATCCTGTTCGACAACCTTTATCCGAGCCTGCCTCAGGTGCAGAACGGCACGCTCAACGGTCTGTGCGTCACCACGACCGAGCGCAGCGACCTCGCGCCGAACCTGCCGACGATGCGGGAGAGCGCGCCGGAGCTGGCGAGTTTCGACATCTCGTCCTGGTTCTCGGTGTTTCTGCCGAAGGGCGTCTCACCCGATGTGCTCAACGCGCTCAATCTCCAGGTCAAGGCGATGCTGGAGCGCGACGACATCAAGAAGCAGATCGCCGGCATGGGTGCCCGCGCCGATTACGGCACCCCGCAGCAGTTCGCCGCCTTCGTGGAGGCCGAGACGAAGAAGTTCGCCGGCATCATCCAGAAGGAAGGCCTGCAGATGGACGTGCAGTAGGTCTCTCTTTCGTCATTGCCAGCGTAGCGAAGCAATCTTCGCAATGACGTGGTGAGAGGGTCCGGCCACCAAAACAAAACCCCGCGGCTCGCACCGCGGGGTTCTGTTTTGCAGAGTTGGCGCCGCTCAGTGCGCCAGGATCGCCAGCAGCAGCAGGGCCACGATGTTGGTGATCTTGATCATCGGATTCACCGCGGGGCCCGCCGTGTCCTTGTAGGGATCGCCGACGGTGTCACCGGTGACGGCCGACTTGTGGGCGTCAGAGCCCTTGCCGCCGAAATGGCCGTCCTCGATGTACTTCTTGGCGTTGTCCCAGGCGCCGCCGCCCGAGGTCATCGAGATCGCGACGAACAGGCCCGTCACGATCACGCCGAGCAGCATCGCGCCCACGGCCGAGAAAGCCGCCGACTTGCCGGCCGCGCCGCCGCCCGCGATCGCGTAGATCACGAAGTAGACGAAGATCGGTGACAGCACGGGCAGCAGCGAGGGGATGATCATCTCCTTGATCGCCGCCTTCGTCAGCAGGTCGACCGCCTTGCCGTAGTCAGGCTTGTCGGTGCCCTGCATGATGCCCGGCTTCTCGCGGAACTGGCGTCGTACCTCCTCGACGATCGCGCTCGCCGCACGGCCCACGGCCGTCATGCCCATCGCGCCGAACAGATACGGCAAGAGGCCGCCGAACAAGAGGCCCACCACCACGTAGGGGTTGTTGAGCGAGAAGTCCGGATTGACGCCGGCGAAGTAGGGATGCTGCGCGGAGCCGGCAACGAAGAACTTGAGGTCCTGGTTGTAGGCCGCGAACAGCACCAGGGCGCCGAGACCGGCGGAGCCGATCGCGTAGCCCTTGGTCACCGCCTTGGTGGTGTTGCCGACCGCGTCGAGCGCGTCGGTCGATTTGCGCACCTCCTTCGGCAGGCCCGCCATCTCGGCGATGCCGCCGGCGTTGTCGGTGACGGGGCCGAAGGCGTCGAGCGCGACGATCATGCCGGCGAGCGCCAGCATGGTGGCGGTCGCGATCGCGATGCCGAACAGGCCGGCGAGGCTGTAGGTGACCAGGATGCCGGCGATGATCACGATCGCGGGCAGCGCGGTCGCTTCCATCGAGACGGCAAGGCCCTGGATCACGTTGGTGCCGTGACCGGTCACCGAGGCCTGGGCGATCGACTTCACCGGACGGTAGTCGGTGCCCGTGTAATATTCGGTGATCCAGATGATCAGCGCGGTGACGATGAGGCCGACCACGCCGCATTCGAACAGCGCCATGCCGGTGTAGTCGACGCCCTCGAGCTTGCCGAAGCCGATCAGGTAGTAGATCACCAGCGCGATGCCGATCAGGGACAGGATGCCGGTCGCGATCAGGCCCTTGTAGAGCGCGCCCATGATCGACTGGCTCGGCCCGAGCTTCACGAAGAAAGTGCCGATGATCGAGGTGATGATGCAGATGCCGCCGATCGCGAGCGGCAGCGTCATCATGTTGGCGAGGATCGCCGTCTTGGCGAAGAAGATCGCCGCCAGGACCATGGTGGCAACCGCGGTCACCGCATAGGTCTCGAACAGGTCGGCAGCCATGCCGGCGCAGTCGCCGACATTGTCACCGACGTTGTCGGCGATCGTCGCCGGGTTGCGCGGATCGTCCTCGGGAATTCCGGCCTCGACCTTGCCGACGAGGTCGCCGCCGACATCCGCACCCTTGGTGAAGATGCCGCCGCCGAGACGGGCGAAGATCGAGATCAGCGAGGCGCCGAAGCCGAGCGCCACCAGGGCATCGACCACGACGCGGCTATCGGGCGCGAGCTTCAGCGAGTGGACCAAAAAGCCGAAATAGAGGGTCACACCCAGCAGCGCGAGACCCGCCACCAGCATTCCGGTGATCGCTCCCGCCTTGAAAGCGAGCTCGAGCCCGCCGGCGAGCGACTTCGTCGCGGCCTGGGCCGTGCGCACATTGGCGCGGACCGAGACGTTCATGCCGATGAAGCCGGCAGCGCCGGACAGGATCGCGCCGATGGCAAAACCGATCGCGACATAGAGCCCGAGGAAATAGACAAGCAGCACGAAGATGACGATGCCGACGAGACCGATCGTGGTGTATTGGCGCCGCAGGTACGCCTGTGCGCCTTCGCGCACGGCTCCTGCGATCTCCTGCATGCGCGGCGACCCCGCATCCGCACTCAACACCGAAGACGTCGCCCAAATCGCGTAGACGACGGAAAGCACTCCGCAGAGCACTATCAACCATAATGCTGTCATGTGATTTTTGCCTCAGATCCTTGATGTACCCCCGGCGCCTTTTGTTGTCCGTCGTGCGGTGCGGCGCCTTGATTTCGAACAAGGCCGCCCCCTTGCCAAAAAAAAGAGGCGGCCTCAGTCGGTCGCGAGCTTGCCAAAATCAAATTGAGGGTGCAACGCCGGATAAGGCCGAAACCGTCGATCTCGGCAGGTATTTAGGACCAAGTGCTGAGAACTAAGATGCCGGTTTGGAGCAATTCCTAGAAGTGGCTGTAGGACAGTCGCGTCAAGAGCAGTTCCTGGCCCTGCCCATCCAGGAAGCGCGGCCGCTCCTGCCCCTCCACGATCGTGCCGATCATGGTCACCGCAACGCCCCTGGCCCGCCCAGCGGCCATCAGCGCCTCGCTTTGCGCCTGCGGAACGGTGCATAGCACCTCGTAGTCGTCGCCCCCGGCAAGCAGCGTCTCGACGCAAACGACGTTGCGGGCGAGCAGTCCGGCCGCCGCGGCCGAGAGCGGCACGCTTGTCACGTCGACCGAAGCCGAAACCCCGGATGCTGCACAAAGCTTGGCCAGATCGCCAGCGAGACCGTCGGAGACGTCCATTGCTGCGGTCGCATGATCGCGCACCGCCCGCGCCAGCACGTTGCGGGGCTGCGGCACCCGATAGCGTGAGACCAGGGCTTCCCTCGCGGCAGGATCGGACGCGACCGCTGCGGCAGCGGCACCGCCTTTGAGCACGTCGAGGCCGAGTGCGGCATCGCCGATCGTACCCGTCACGAGGATGCAATCCCCTGGCTTTGCGCCGGTGCGCCCGACCATCCGCCCCTGCGGCACGCGGCCAAAGGCAGTGATCGAGATCATCTGAGGCCCTGGCGTCGACACCGTATCGCCGCCGAGCAGCGGGCATGCGAATGTGCTGGCGTCCTCGCCCAGCGCGTCCGCAAACGGACGGAGCCAGGCATCCTCCTGGCTGCGCAGCGCCAGCGTCAGCACGAAGCCGGCCGGCACCGCGCCCTTGGCGGCGAGATCGGACAGGTTCACCCGCAGCGCCTTGCGCGCGATGGTGTCGGGCGGATCGTCGGCAAGATAATGCACGCCCTCGACGACGGCGTCAGTGGTGACGACGATGTCCTCGCCGGATGAGGACAGGACTGCGGCGTCATCGACGAGCCCGAATGCGCCGGGATCAGTCGCCAGCGGCTTGAAATAGTGCGCGATGAGGGAATCTTCGCCGGAGGGCTGTGTTCTGTCCTGTGTCACGATAGCCGACCCGTCATCCCTGCGCGACGGCGAAGCCATCGTCGCTGGAGGTGCGAGCCCTTGCGAGCCTCGAAGGATGGACGGCCGAGGTGCGACCTCAGCGGCACGCCGCCGTCCTTCGAGGCCTTCGCTTCGCTACGGCACCTCAGGTGCCGACCCGTCATCCCTGCGCGACGGCGAAGCCATCGTCGCTGGAGGTGCGAGCCCTTGCGAGCCTCGAAGGATGGACGGCCGAGGTGCGACCTCAGCGGCACGCCGCCGTCCTTCGAGGCCTTCGCTTCGCTACGGCACCTCAGGATGACGGCTACTGCAAGGGCCATCGACTGATCCTACCCTCGCCCGAACTCGTCGCCGCGAAACTGCCGACCGATCTGGTCGAGCACGGCGTTCACCATGCCGGTCTCCTCGCGGTCGACGAAGGCATTGGCGACGTCGACATATTCGGAGACCACCACCCGCCCCGGAACGTCCTTGCGATGCTGGAGCTCATAGGCCCCGGCCCGCAGCACCGCGCGCAGGATGGCCTCGATCCGCTTCAAGGGCCAGCCCTTCGACAGCGCCTCGTCGATCAGCGGATCGAGCTTCTTCTGGTCCCGCACCACACCCGAAACCACGTCGCGGAAGAACGCCGCCTCGGCCGGCAGATACGTCTCGCCCTCGACCTCGTTGCCGAGCCAGTGGCTCTCGAACTCGGCAAAGATGTCGTTGATGCCGGCACCGGCGATATCCATCTGGTACAGCGCCTGCACGGCTGCGAGCCGTGCCGCACCGCGCCGGTTCGCTTTCTTCTCGGTGCCGAGCGGCGGCTTTCTGGTGTTGTCGGCCATGGCTTCAGGCCTGCGCCAGGCGGCGTTTGATGCGCAGCATCGCCAGCGCGGCGCGCGCGGCATCGCCGCCCTTGTCGAGCTCGCTGGCGCGCGCCCGCGCCCAGGCCTGCGCCTCGGTGTTGACGGTGAGGATGCCGTTGCCGAGCGGCAGCTTTCGCGCCACGGCAAGGTCCATCAGCGCGCGCGAGGATTCCTGCGACACGATCTCGAAATGAATGGTGTCGCCGCGGATCACGCAGCCGAGCGCGATCACCACGTCATAGGGCTTGCCGTTCGCCGCCGCGGCATCGACCGCGATGGCGACAGCCGCCGGGATTTCCAGCGCACCGGGAACCGTGATCACGTCATGGGTCAGGCCGGCCGCCTTCAGTTCAGTCACCGCGCCATCCAGAAGCGCGTCCTGGAGATCGTCATAGAACCGCGCCTCGACGATCAGCGCGCGCGCGCCGGAAATGTCGGTCTGGTCCTTCAGGGGTGCGCGCCGCGCGTCTGCCATCGTTCAATCCGTTTCGAAAGGGGTCGGCGCTATGTAGTCGCCGGAAGCATGTAAGCCAAGTTAGAAACCGTCATTCCGGGGCGGCTCGAAGAGCCGAACCCGGAATCTCGCGATTCTCTGGTGCGCAATTGCGCACCAGAGTTCGCTTCGCGCCCCGGAATGACCGGCTTTGCCGGTCACTTCATCTCCGTCAGCCGGGCCGCGTAGCGAGCCATCAGGTCGACCTCGATGTTGACCTCGTCCCCCGCCTTCCAGTCGCCGATCGTCGTGACCGTCAGCGTGTGCGGGATGATCAGCACCGAAAAGCTCACGTCCTTGACCGTATTGACCGTGAGCGACACGCCGTCGAGCGTGATCGAGCCCTTGGTGGCGATGAACCGCGCCAGCTCCCGCGTGGTGGAGAGCTCGAACCGCGCCATGTCGGGCAGATCCTCGCGGCTGAGAAGCGTCGCGATGCCGTCGGCATGGCCGGCGACGATATGGCCGCCAAGCTCGTCACCGATCTTGAGCGCGCGCTCGAGATTGAGCCTCGTGCCCAGCTTCCAGTGCTTTGCCGTCGTCAGCGCCAGTGTCTCGGCGGCCGCATCGACGTCGAACCAGGTCCTTTGAGCAGAGCCCTTGCCGCCTTCCACGCCCGAGGCAACCACAGTCAGGCAGACGCCGTTGCAGGCGATCGAGGCGCCGTCGGCAATCGTGCCCTGATCGTAGCGGCAGGCGATGCGCAGGCGATGCAGCTGCCCCTGCGCCGTAGGCGTGAAGCTGACGATCTCGCCGATATCGGTGACAATGCCGGTGAACATTAGGCGCGCTCGTAGATGGTGAGAGTATCCTTGCCGAAGGTCTCGCTAGCATGAACCTTGTAGGCCGGCGAATGCGTGATTTTCGACAGGGGCAATGCATCGAGCGCATCGACACCGCCGGGGCCCACCGTTTCCGCCCCGCGGAACAGCCAGATCTCGTCGACGAAATCGGCCGCAACGAAGGACGCGGCGACACGGCTGCCGCCCTCGACCATCAGCCGCGTGATCCCTTTCTCGGCCAGTGCGTGCAGCACGGCCGCAAGATCGAGCCCGGACGTGCCCTTCGGCGACACGCGAATGAGCTGCGCACCGGCCGCGCCGAGCCGCATGGCGGCGGCAGCCTCGGCGAGCTCGGACCCCACCACCCAGAGCGGCGTCTCGCGCGCGGATCGCACGAGCTGGCTCGATGCGGGAATGCGCAGGCTCTGGTCGAGCACCACGCGCACCGGCGAGCGCGCCGCCATGCCCGGCAGGCGGCAGGTGAGGAGCGGATCGTCCGCCAGCACCGTTCCGATGCCGACAAGGATCGCGTCACTGCGCGCGCGGAGGAGATGTACGCGGTCGCGCGCGGCTTCACCCGTGATCGCGAGCGGCTTGCCGCCGGCCGCGCCGATCTTGCCGTCGGGCGAAACCGCGAGCTTGAGGATCACATGAGGGCGGTGATCCCTGATACGGCGGAAATGGCCGGCATGGTCGAAGGCAGCCTCCGCCGCGCAAAGACCCACATCCACATCGATGCCGGCAGCGCGCAGACGCGCATGTCCCTGGCCTGCGACCTCAGGATTGGGATCCTCGATCGCCGCCACCACCCGCTTGATGCCGGCAGCGATCACCGCATCTGCACAGGGCGGCGACTTGCCGAAATGCGAGCATGGCTCCAGGGTGACATAGAGCGTGGCGCCCCGCGCCGCCTCGCCCGCGCGCCGCAACGCTTCAGGCTCGCCATGCGGCCGTCCTCCCGGCTGCGTCCAGCCGCGGCCGATGATGACGCCGTCCTTGACGATGACGGCGCCCACGGCCGGATTGGGCCAGGTCCGCCCCTGCCCGCGCCTGCCCAGCGCCAGCGCAAGCTCCATGAAGCGGCGATCGGCCTCCTTGGCCTCGCGGGCCTTCTGCGCGAACTGGTCTTCCAGGATGCGGAAGATCATTTGCGGATCGCGGCGAGCCGCGCTTCCTCCTCGCCGGAGAGCTCGCCGAGCACGTCGGCGAAATCCTTGGCCTCGCGGAAATTACGGTAGACCGAGGCGAAGCGCACATAGGCAACGTCGTCGAGCGTGCGCAGATGCTCCATCACGGTCTCGCCGATCACCTCCGAGGAGATCTCGGCCTCGCCCCCGGTCTCGAGCTCGCGCACGATGGTAGAAACCATCTTCTCCACCCGCTCCGGCTCGACCTGCCGCTTGCGAAGTGAGATCTGCACCGAGCGCATCAGCTTGTCGCGATCGAACGGCACGCGGCGGCCGTTGCGCTTGATCACCGTGAGCTCGCGCAGCTGCACGCGCTCGAAGGTGGTGAATCGGAAATTGCAGGCGACGCACACGCGCCGCCTGCGGATCACGGCCGAGTCCTCGGTCGGACGCGAGTCCTTTACCTGCGTATCGAGACTGTTGCAGTTCGGGCAGCGCATCCGTTTGCCTTGATCAGCTTTCTTGGCCTTACTGGTAGATCGGGAACCGGTCGGTGAGCGCCTTGACCCGTTCCTTGATCGCAGCTTCCACCAGCGGCGCCTTGCCGTCGGAGGATTGCGCGATCGCGTTGAGAACCTCGGCGATCATGCCGCCGACCTGCTGGAATTCGGCCACCCCGAACCCGCGGCTGGTCGCGGCCGGCGTGCCGAGCCTAATCCCTGACGTGACGAAGGGCGCTTCCGGGTCGAACGGAATGCCGTTCTTGTTGCAGGTGATGGCGGCGCGGACCAGCGCCTTCTCCGAGACGTTGCCCTTCAGACCCTTCGGCCTGAGATCAACCAGCATCAGATGGTTGTCGGTGCCGCCCGAGACGATGTCGAAGCCGTGGCTCTTCATCGCTTCGGCCAGCGCCTTGGCGTTCTCGACGACATTCTTGGCGTAGACCTTGAAGTCCGGCCGCAGCGCCTCGCCGAGAGCGACCGCCTTCGCCGCGATCACATGCATCAGCGGACCGCCCTGCAAGCCCGGGAAGATCGCCGAGTTGAGCTTCTTGGTCAGCGTCTCGTCATTCCACAGCATCAGGCCGCCGCGCGGACCGCGCAGAGACTTGTGCGTCGTCGTCGTGGTGACGTGCGCATACGGCACCGGCGAGGCATGCACGCCGCCGGCGACGAGGCCGGCGAAATGCGCCATGTCGACCAGCAGATACGCACCGACGCTGTCGGCGATCTCGCGGAAGCGCTTAAAGTCCCAGGCGCGCGAATAGGCCGAGCCGCCGGCGATGATCAGCTTCGGCTTGACCTCTTCGGCCTGCTTGGCCACCGCATCCATGTCGATGATCTGGTCCTCGCGGCGCACGGTGTAGTGCGCGGCCTTGAACCACTTGCCGCTCATGTTGACGGGCGAGCCGTGGGTGAGATGGCCGCCGGCGGCGAGATCGAGCCCCATGAAGGTGTCGCCGGGCTGCAGCAGCGCCAGGAACACTGCCTGGTTCATCTGGCTGCCGGAGTTCGGCTGCACATTGGCAAAGCCGGCGCCGAACAGCTTCTTGGCGCGATCGATCGCAAGGTTCTCGGCGACGTCGACCCACTCACAACCGCCGTAATAGCGCGCGCCCGGATAGCCTTCCGCGTATTTGTTGGTCATCACCGAGCCCTGCGCTTCCAGCACGGCCCGGCTGACGATGTTCTCGGAAGCGATCAGCTCGACTTCATGGCGCTGCCGGCCGAGCTCGCCCTTGATGGCGGCGGCGATTTCCGGATCGGCCTGCTCGAGCGAGGCGGTGAAAAACGAATCGGGCGCGGAGGCGGTTTTGGGTGCGGTCATCTTGCGAATATCTCCACCCCCGCAGCCTTTTGGCGGGCTACGGACGGGTCTGGTGTGGCGATCGGAAGCGGCGAGCGCGATCTACCACATCGCCCGCAACAGGCCAAGTAGTTGCGGGTCGAGCCTGATATTTATGCAAGATGTGGTGGGGGATTGGAGGTTTTCGGCGCAGGAGCGGTTCTATGGAACCATTCCTCTGCACTATCTCGACAGGGCCGCTGGGGGCCTCATCTCACGCCAAGAGCCACCGGCCCGACCGAGTGCCGTCTCACAGCCCCGTATAGCCCGCCTTTACCGGATCCACGCTGCCGTCGAGCTGGCGCAAGTATGTTAGGCCGCAAACCGTCAACCTGTGAGGGTCCTTCTCGCCGGCTTCCATCAACGTATTGAGGTAGTTCGTGACCTTGGCCCGAGCCTCCTCGCTGGCCGCGGCGGTGCGGTTGGCGAGCAGGTCGTAGGTCTGCATGATGCGGTCGATGGCGGCTTCCATGGCATCCTCTGGTTGGTCGCGATTTTGGGAGTTTCGATCAGGCAACCGCCCTGGCCTCGATCTGCGCCTGGAACCGGGCAATCGCCTTGTTGGCCAGCCTGATCTTGTTGAATTCGCCTTGCTGGAGCAGCTTGACGATGACGCCGAGCAGGCGTTCGTCAGTGACGAGCGTGTCGGGGATCGCGCCGGAACGGCGAAGGTAATTCGCGGCGATGCCATAGGCCTCGCTGACGAGTTCCACGTTCATCGCCCGAAGCCCGCGCTCGACCAGCATCGACATCTCTCCGATCCGAAGGAGATAAGCGCCCGGCCCGGAACTGGTTCCTCAGGGGCCGGCACATTTTTTCGCAGGTGCGAGAACACAAAACGCACCGGTCCGGAAGATCCGGGCCGGCGCGCTTGGGGAGGTCAGGCACGTTCGGGAAGGCTGCCGGTCTTGTTGCGGGCCGGCTTGGCCTTGATCCCTTTGAAAAACTCAGAGGCGATAGAGGATCTGGTCGGTCCAGAACCGCTCGAGGCGGTGCAGCGACTTGTTGAGGGTCGCAAACTCGTCGCCGGAGATGCCGCCGACCTGCTCCACCGTCTTGACGTGCTTCTGGTAGAGCGCGTCGACGATGCGGCGGACTTCCTGGCCCTGCGGGGTCAGGCGGATGCGCACCGAGCGGCGGTCAACGCGCGAGCGCTGATGATCGAGGAAGCCGAGCTCGACGAGCTTCTTCAGATTGTAGGAGACGTTGGAGCCGAGATAGTAACCGCGCGTGCGCAGCTCGCCCGCGGTGAGCTCCTTGTCGCCGATGTTGTAAAGCAAGAGCGCCTGGACCGAGTTGATGTCCGCACGGCCGCGGCGATCGAATTCATCCTTGATCACGTCGAGGAGCCGGCGATGCAGCCGCTCCACCAGAGTCAAAGCTTCCAGATAGAGCGACTGCACCGAACCCTGCTGGCCGGAGACGCGCTCTGCGGTATCTGCCGCAGTTGCGACGGCTTTCATCATGACACTTCCCCTGTTGTCGTTTTTATCGACACTTATTCGACGAAACTTGTGTCCCGCCTGATAGGTGCAACTTAAGGGGGCCGTTTGAAGATCGGCTTAAATAAGAGAATAAAGAGATCATGAATTTAAGACAGTGAATTGCGGATTAAGCCTGTGCCACAAGGGCTTTTCGCAACCGTCTGTTGACCTTCGCAAGGTCCTGTTCACCCTCCGTCCGCGCCCATTGTCGCATTCCAGAACAGCCCCGCCCCGTTTCGAAACGGGCGCGTAACAGCTGTGGCGGAACCGGCTGGTTAGCGAAAACTTACGTCGAATTTTACGCAACCAACGGTCAACCAAACGCGCACAACTCCGCAAGCGCCACTCCCGTGTCCCGGACAAGCGAAGCGAAGATCCGGGATCCAGAGCTGCAAGCGAGATGTTGGAGAGATGGGCCCCGGCTCTGCAACGCATCACCCCGCAAGTGCGGCGCGCTGCATTGCGTCCGGGGCACGGGAGAAATTTGCGCGCGACGCGACGCCTACGGTGGCCGTTCGCGCGCGGCCATCCAGGCGAGCGCGAGATAGGCGGCGAGCATGAAGACCTCGACGCCGACCACGACGAGGCTGCCGCCGTAGATGCCGGGGAACATCAGCTCGATCACGGCCATCGACACCACGGTCGTGAGCCACACCACCGCGCCCCAGGGCGTGGCGAGCCAGAGGCCGACCGCGGCCACGAGCTCGATCACGGCGAAGTAGACGGTCGCGGCCTGCCAGGCCATCGACTGGTTCTCGAACGCCTCGTCCTCGCCGCCGACGAAGCCCGTCACTTGGGCCCAGTGATAGAGACCCTTCAGGATCGAGAGCAGCGCCATCACCCGCAGGAACAGCACCAGCCGGCGCGTCCAGACATTATCATCGGACTGGGTGCGCTCCGAGGAGATCGCCGCCACCGACAACGCGCTCTCTCTGGCATTGTCTCGGGCGGCGTCCCTGGCCTGGGCGCCGTCGCGGGCCGCATCGCGGGTGGAGATCACGGACATGGCCCCTTCTGGCTGCTTCGCCCCGCAAAATCAATCGGCTGCCAAGTCAGTTCAATTCTGCCTTGCGGCAGGTCAAGCCGCGGTGACGGGAACCGTGCGAGCTGGTATAAGAATAATTCCAGCCGGAGGAAGAGTGATGGCGATCAAATACGGACGTCCGATCGAATTGCGCGAGGTTTCGCGCCGGGATAGCACGGCAGTGCCCCATGCCCTCGATCTGACCGTCCGTCCGCGCCGTAACCGCAAGGCCGAGTGGGCCCGGCGCATGGTGCGCGAGAACGTCCTCACCACCGACGATCTGATCTGGCCGCTGTTCCTGATCGACGGCCACAACAAGCGTGAGCAGGTCGCCTCGATGCCGGGCGTCGACCGCCTCAGCGTCGACCAGGCCGTGCGGGAGGCCGAGCGCGCGATGAAGCTGACCATCCCCTGCATCGCACTGTTTCCCTACACCGACCCCTCCTTGCGCGACGAGGAAGGCTCGGAAGCCACCAACCCGGACAACCTGGTCTGCCAGGCGGTGCGCGCGATCAAGAAGGAGTTTCCGGAGATCGGCATCCTCTGCGACGTCGCGCTCGATCCCTTCACCAGCCACGGCCATGACGGCCTGATTTCCGACGGCAAGATCCTGAACGACGAGACGGTGGCGGTGCTTGTGCGCCAGGCGCTGGTGCAGGCCGAAGCCGGCTGCGACATCATCGCGCCCTCCGACATGATGGACGGCCGCGTCGCCGCGATCCGCGAGGGGCTGGATCGCTCAGGTCTGCTCGATGTGCAGATCATGGCCTATGCAGCCAAATATGCCTCCGCCTTCTACGGCCCGTTCCGCGACGCCATCGGCTCGGCCAAGACGCTGACCGGCGACAAGCGCACCTATCAGATGGACAGCGCCAACACCGACGAGGCGCTGCGCGAGGTCGAGCTCGATATCGCCGAGGGCGCTGACATGGTGATGGTGAAGCCCGGCATGCCCTATCTCGACGTGGTCCGCCGCGTGAAGGATACATTCGCGATGCCGACCTTCGTCTATCAGGTCTCAGGCGAATACGCGATGATCGCGGCCGCCGCGAACAACGGCTGGCTCGACGGCGAACGTGCCATGATGGAGAGCCTGCTCGCCTTCAAGCGCGCCGGCGCCGACGGCGTGCTGAGCTATTTCGCGCCGAAGGCAGCGGAGAAGCTGCGGACACAGGGGTAAGCTCAAGCTCCATCTTCGGTGTCGTCCCTGCGGAACGCAGGGACCCATACCGCGTGATCCATCTATGGTACACGCTGGTCGTACAGACGAAGGATGAACTGCGAGTCTTCGCCAAACTCCTCCCTGTGGTTATGGATTCCCGCGTTTCGCGGGGACGACACCGAGGATGTGGCGCCGATGTCGGCCCCCGACCATCAGGCCTCCCCGCCCCCGAATCGCCGGAATATTTCGGTTTGCTGGCGCCCGCGCGCCCTTGGCACGGACATGGTCTGCTCCCATGTCGTGAGACGAGGGGTTTTCCTCCCGGGAGGACGGACGATGTCGTATGACTCAAGCGATTCAGGCGTCTGGCGCAATGACGGCGGGGTGCAGCCGCACGCCTACGACCCCTACCTGCATCCGGAACTGTTCCGCGGCGTGGCGACGCGGCGGGTGTTCGCGTTCCTGATCGACATGGTCGTGATCTCGGTGCCCGTGATCCTCGGCTACGTCTTCATCGCATTGTTCGGCGTGGTCACCCTCGGCATCGGCTGGGCCCTGTTCTGGATCGCCTGGCCGGCCTCCGTCATCTGGGCCATCGTCTATTACGGCGCCTGCATCGGCGGTCCGTCGTCGGCGACGATCGGGATGCGGGTCATGGACCTCGAATTGCGCACCTGGTACGGCGCGCCCGGCTACTTCGTGCTCGGCGCCACTCATGCCGTGCTGTTCTGGGTCACGGTCTCGTTCCTGTCGCCCCTCGTGGTGCTGGTCGGCCTGTTCAACGGCCGCCGTCGCCTGCTGCACGATTTCGTGCTGGGCACGGTCGTGATCAACAATTCCGTCCGCGCGCCCGTGCCTCAAGCGGCAAGACCGTATTGATCAAGAACCTGTCAACCAGGACCGACTAAGCTGAGTGATCTGACCTGCCGAGCAGACCGATTGACCAGGGGCTTCCGTAGCGCGATGCTGATGCTCAGTTCGGAGGCCCACGACGTCCCTTGACCCAGCACTCGCGCGACACCCCCCAATTTTACCTCACGGCGCCCTCGCCCTGCCCCTATTTGCCCGGCCGGCACGAGCGCAAGGTGTTTACGCACCTCGTCGGTGACCGCGCCGGCGACCTCAACGACCTCCTGACCCATGGCGGCTTCCGCCGCAGCCAGTCGATCGCCTACCGGCCGGCCTGCGACCAGTGCCGCGCCTGCGTCTCGGTCCGGGTGATCGCCAACGAGTTCCGGCCCTCCCGCAGCTTCCGGAAGGTGATGGCGCGCAACGCCGATATCATCGGCGAGCAGCGCAGCGCGGTGCCCACCTCCGAGCAATATTCGGTGTTCCGCGCCTATCTCGACGCCCGCCACCGCCACGGCGGCATGGCCGACATGACCGTGCTCGACTACGCCATGATGGTCGAGGACAGCCATGTCGAGACCCGCATCATCGAGTACCGCAAGCGCGGCCCCGACAGCGGCATCACCGGCCGCGGCGAGGAGCTGATCGCGGTCGCCCTGACCGACGTGCTCAGCGATGGTCTGTCGATGGTCTATTCGTTCTTCGAGCCGAGCCAGGTCGGCCGCTCGATGGGTACCTTCATGATCCTCGACCACATCGCGCGCGCCCGCCGGCAAGGCCTGCCTTACGTCTATCTCGGCTACTGGATCGAAGGCTCCAAGAAGATGGACTACAAGGCCCGCTTCCTGCCGCAGCAGCGCCTCGCCCCCTCAGGCTGGCTGCGCATCGACGCGCAGGGCGATGCCGCGTCCGAACCGCAGGATTGAAAAGGCGAATGGTGAGTGGCGAATAGGGATTAGAACTCCATTCGCTATTCGCCAATCACCATTCGCGCTCCTCACCCGAACAGCGTATCGGCGAGCAGCTTCAGATTCAAAACCACAATGACACCCGCCACGATCCACGCGATCGCCGCGACCGATCTCGGTATCGCGAACTGACCCATCTTGCGGCGGTCGGAGACGAAGCGCACCAAAGGAATCACGGCGAAAGGCAGCTGCATCGACAGCACGACCTGGCTGAACACCAGCAGATCCGCCGTGCCGCGCTCGCCATAGATCGCCGTGACGATGATCACGGGAATGATGGCGATGCCACGCGTCAGCAGGCGGCGCGCCCAGCTCGGCAGGCGCAGGTCGAGGAAACCTTCCATCACGATCTGGCCGGCGAGCGTCGCCGTCACCGTCGAGTTCAGGCCGGAGGCGAGCAGCGCCACCGCGAACAGCGTCGAGGCGATGCCGAGGCCGAGCAGCGGCGACAAGAGCTCGAAGGCCTGACCGATCTCGGCGACATCGGAATGGCCGCTCTTGTGGAAGGTCGCAGCGGCCACGACGAGGATCGCGGCGTTGATGAACAGCGCCAGCATCAGGGCGATGGTGGAATCCGTCGTCGCCCATTTGATCGCCTCGCGCCGGCCGGTGTCGTTGCGCTCGTAGGCACGCGTCTGCACGATCGAGGAGTGCAGGTAGAGGTTATGCGGCATCACGGTCGCGCCGATGATGCCGATCGCGATGTAGAGCATGTCGGAATTGGTGAAGATCTCGGTCTTCGGCACGAAGCCGCGCAGGACCTCCGCCACCGGCGGGGCCGCAGCCACGATCTGGACCGCGAAGCAGACCGCGATCACCGCCAGCAGCGCGATGACGAAGGCTTCCAGGAAGCGGAATCCGCGGTTCATCAGGAGCAGCAGCAGGAAGGCGTCGAGCGCGGCGAGCAATGCGCCGCCGATCAGGGGAATGCCGAACAGGAGTTTCAGCGCGATCGCGGTGCCGATCACCTCGGCGAGATCGCAGGCGATGATCGCCGCCTCGCAGGCGATCCAGAGCAGGAAGTTCACCGCCGGCGAATAGGTCGCGCGGCACGCCTGCGCGAGGTCGCGGTCGGTGACGATGCCGAGCCGCGCGGCCAGCGACTGCAGCAGGATCGCCATCAGGTTCGAGAGCAGGATGACCGAGAGCAGCGTGTAGCCGAACTTCGACCCGCCGGCGAGGTCGGTCGCCCAATTGCCGGGGTCCATGTAGCCGACCGAGACGAGATAGCCCGGACCGACAAAGGCGAGCAGCCGCAGCGACCAGTGGCCGGCTCGCGGAACCGCGACCGTGGCATTGACCTCGGCGAGGCTCTTGGTGGTGGGCGCGTCGGCACGCCAGCCGGCGGATTCGGAGTTCAGGTGGGGCGATAGGGCATCCATGCCGGCACAATACCCAAGTTCTTTCTTATTGCAACTCATTTGCAACTGCATCTAGCCGCACCGTTCACGCCCAGGCCTGTTGCCGGTCGCGCCTGTTGTCGGGAAGCGGGTGGGCCCGGTGGTCGTCAGGGTGAACATTGGTGCCAATTCGCCTTTGCAGGATATGAGCCATGTCAACGCCCCCTCGCCTCCCTGACACCTTCAGTCGCCTCGCTTGGTCGAATCTCGCGGCGCAATCGGCCGAGCAGATCGCGCTCGCCGCTGCGCCCATCGTCGCCGTGCTGACGCTCGGGGTGGCCGAAGGCCAAACCGGCCTGCTGCAGACCGCGCTCACCTTGCCCTTCGTCCTGTTCGCCATCCCTGCCGGCGTGCTCGCCGACCGCATCTCCCGCCGCAGGCTGATGGCGGGCGCCGAGGCGTTGCGGGCCGCAGCGCTCGCCGCCATCGTGCTCCTGCTGGCGCTGGGGGCCCTCGACCTGCCGCTGCTGGCCCTGCTCGGCTTCGCTGCCGTGTGCGGCACCGTCGTCTACAGCGTCGCCGCGCCGGCGCTGGTGCCCTCGCTGGTGAGCTCGGAGCTGTTGCCCGCGGCGAATGCGCGGATCGAGCTCGCGCGCACCATCGCCTTCGCCAGCGGCCCTGCGCTCGGCGGCGCGCTGGTGGGATGGTGGGGCGCGAGCCCGGCCTTCGGCTTTGCCGCAGCGCTCTCGGCCATGGCCGTCGTGCTGCTCTCCGGCATCTACGAGCCCGCGCGCGGGCCGGCGCCGCGACGCCATCCGCTCCACGAAATCCGCGAAGGCGCAGCCTTCGTGTTCCACCATCCGCTGCTGCGGCCGGTGTTCATCACCCAGTTCATCTTCAACACCGGCTGGTTCCTGCAGATCGCGGTGTTCGTGCCCTATGCCGTGCGCCATCTCGGATTGACGGCGGCCGGTGTCGGCGCGGTACTGACGATGTACGGTGTCGGCATGGTGATCGGCGCGCTCCTCGCCACGCGCGTGATGCAGCGCATTGCCTTCGGCACCGTGGTCGGACTCGGCCCGGTCACCGGCTTCGTCGCCGCCTTGGTGATGGCGCTGACGGTGCCGCTGCCCTCGCCGTGGCTTGCGGCCTTGAGCTTCTTCCTGCTCGGCGTCGGTCCGATCCTGTGGGTGATCTCGACCACGACGCTGCGCCAGTCGGTGACGCCGCCGCGCCTCCTGGGACGCGTCTCAGCCATCAACATCATGAGCTATGGCGCCCGTCCGCTCGGCTCGGCGCTGGGCGCGATCGTCGGCGGCCTCTGGAGCGCGGAAGCGTGCCTCTATCTCGCCGCCGCCGTCTTCGGCCTGCAGGCGCTGGTGATCCTGCTGTCACCGGCGGTGGCGCTGGACCGGCGGCCGGACATGGTGGGGGACGAAGCTGCGGCGCAATGCTAGCTAGATCGTCGCCGCGAGTTCAATTCGCCAGGTAGCGCTCGTAGCTCCCCGTCACCGGCTCGTTCGCGTCGACCTCCGGATCCAGCGTGTACAGATCCTGCGCGCGTCCGATGCCGCGCAGGGCGTAGCGGCCGGTGGAGACGAGATAGCGCCGGCCGGCGGCATCGAGGCCACCATAGAACTCGGATGAGGCCAGCAGTTCGCGGTCGACCGAGCGGCTCATCGAGGCGATGCGGCTGACCTCGTTGACGGTCGGGCCGACCACGGTGAAATCAAGCCGGTCCTCGCTGCCGATATTGCCGTAAAAGACCTCGCCGACATGCAGGCCGACATAGGCCGACGTGGTCGGACGGCCCTCCGCCGCCCGCCGCTTGTTCAGCGCAGCGACATTCTTGCGGAACAGGTGCTCGGCCCGCAGCGCGGCCCGCCGCGCATCCGCCATATCCTCGCCCCAGAACATCGCCAGCACGCCATCGCCGATCAGCTTCAGCACGTCGCCGCCGGCGTGGTGGATCGCGTCGATCACGGTCTGCGCATAGTCGTTCAGGAACGGAATGATCTCGTCGGGGCCGATGCTCTCGCTGATCCCGGTCGAGCCGCGCAGGTCCGAATACCACAGCACCGCGTTGATGCGCTCGGTGACGCCGCGGGAGATGCGCCCGCGCAGCACCTGCTCGGAGGCATCACGACCGAGATAGACCCGGCCGAGCGTGCGCACGATGTCGACCTGCTGGGCCGACTTGATCGCGAGCCCCAGCACCGGCACGAGATCGCGCAGAGCCTCCAGCTCCAGTCCGGAGAACCCGCTCTCGCGGCGGGTGGTCCAGCAGGAGTAGAGGCAATCCATCAGGCCGAGCGCACCATTCTCGCCGAAGCGGTGGACGAAGGCGAGATAGTGCTTGTGGCCCTTTTCGGCGAGCTCGCTGATCTGCGAGAAATCCATCGACGGCGCATCGGCGAGATCGATCACCATCTCGTCGTGGCCATTCTCTAGCATGTGGAAGAACACCGAGCGGCGCCAGCTCCTGGCCGCGTCGCCGTCTGCGGTCGAGCCGTATTCGAACGCATCGCTCTCGTTGCTGGGACGATCGCTCCAGCGGAAACCCCGGCCCTCATAGATCGGATGCAGCGTGTCGATGACGACGAGGCCACGCGACAGTTCCAGCCCCTCGGCGCAGCAGCGCTCGCAGAAGCCGCGGAGCAGCTCGTTTTCAGGCAAGCCCGTGAGCCCCTGGCCGGTCAGCCAGTTCATCAGCGCAAGGCGCGAGGTCAATTGCATGCGCCATTATGGCGTGCATTCGTGACGAGCGAAAGGCGCAGGCCCGCGTGTGCCCAGGCTCCCGTCCCCTGCAGGTCGAATATGTCGCAGCGCCGGTTGACGCCCTCGCCGCCCGAACGGCAAATGTCGGCGATGATGACTTCGTCGGCCGAAATCGGAAGCCCGCGCGGATGACCCGGCGCCAGCTTCCGATCATCCTGGCGCTCGGCACCACGCAGACCCTGGCCTGGGCTTCGAGCTATTATGTGCCGGCGCTGCTCGCCGATCCCATGGCACACGACCTCGGCGTCTCCTCCAACTGGATCTTCGGCGCATTTTCGGCCGCGCTGGTGATCTCGGCCATGCTCGGCCCGCGTATCGGACGGCAGATCGATCTCGTCGGCGGCCGTCAGGTGCTGTCGGCTTCGAACCTGATCATCGCCGCCGGCCTCGTGCTCCTTGGGTTCTCGCAATCGATCGCGGTGATGGCGATCGCCTGGCTCGTGCTCGGCATCGGCATGGCGATGGGACTCTATGACGCCGCCTTCGCAGCTTTGGGGCGCATCTACGGCACCGAGGCACGTCGGCCCATCACCGGCATCACGCTGATGGCGGGCTTCGCTTCCACCGTCGGCTGGCCGCTTACCGCCTGGGGCATCGCCCATATCGGCTGGCGCGACACCTGTTTTGCATGGGCCGCCGCCAACGTCCTGATCGGCCTGCCGCTCAATTTCTTCATGCTGCCGGCGATCAAGGGCGCGAAGCAGGCCGCGGCCGCGACCGCGAAGCCGCATTTGCCGCTCGACCGCACCATGTTCCTGCTGGCCTTCATCTTCGCGGCGGTCTGGACCGTCACCGGCGCGATGGCCGCGCATTTCCCGCGCATCCTGGAGGCGACGGGGGCCACGCCGGCCGAAGCCATCGCGGCCGGCGCACTGATCGGCCCGGCCCAGGTCGGGGCGCGCATGCTCGAGGCCGGCTTCCTCAGCCGCTTCCATCCGCTGTGGTCGACGCGCCTCGCCTGCCTCACCCACCCGCTCGGAGCCGTGATCGTTGCGATCTTCGGCGGCGCTGCGGCGAGCGCGTTCGCGCTGTTCCACGGTTCCGGCAACGGCATCCTGACGATCGCGCGCGGCACGTTACCGCTGTCGATCTTCGGCCCGAAGGATTTCGGCTATCGTCTCGGCATCATCGGCGCCCCGGCACGGATGGCGCAGGCGGTGGCGCCGCTCGCCTTCGGCCTGCTGATCGACCTCATGGGCGCCAAGGTGCTGATCGTCTCGTCTGCGCTCAGCCTCTCGGCACTCGTGGCGCTGTTCCTGATCCGCCCGGAGCGGCCGCCGGATTGACGGCGCAGCCGCTTTCGCGCAGAAGCGAGCCATGAGCGATGATGCCGGCCCGCCCCGCACATTCAAAGGCCTCCTGCGCTGGGCGACCACGCCGCCGCAGGCCTGGGGCGTCTACCTCCTCGCCCTCCTTCTGGTCTGGCTGCTGTCGTTCTATGCCGGCACGCTGAAGCCGAAGAAGACGCCGGAGGCGAGCCCGCCGACGGCGACCGCGCCGCGGAGCTAAGCCGCCTTTGCCTCGCTGGTCGCAATCCAGATACCGGCGAACACCGCGACCAGCCCGACCAGAAGATTTCCCGTGATCGGTTCGCCGATCAGCAGCGCCGCCAGCAGAGCCGCGGCGATCGGATTGACCGTCATCGTATTGGCGACCCGGGTCGGCGTCGCCCGCGCCAGCGCCATGACCCATAGGATGAAGGCGAGCGCGCCGCCGCCAATGCCCAGATAGACGCCGGCAATCCACTGCGCCGCCGTGAAGTGCGAGAGCGCCGCAAAGCTGCCGTTCGCCAGGCCCACAAGCACCAGCATCCCGGCACCCGCACCCATGCCGACGGTGAGAAAGCTAAGCGCGCTGGAGCGCTGCATCAGCGGACGCGACAACACGTTGTAGAACGCCATGCAAAACACGGCGCCGGTCATAATCAACTCGCCGCGCCAGGCGCCGGGCGGGCTCTCCGCGAGGCCCGCGGCAAGCGCCGCCGCCACGCCGAGCACGGCGATGCCGACGCCCGTGACCTTGCGCGTGGACAGGCGCTCCACGCCGAGCAGCGCGCCGACCATCATGGTGTGGAGCGGCAACGTCGCCAGCGCGAGACTGGCGCGCGCGGCGGTCGTGTAGGAGACCGCGATGTTATAGAGGATGAAGAACAGGCCGAAGAAGCAGATGCCGAGCAGCATCACCACAGGCCAGTCGGGCCGCTGCGGCCACCGCACGCCGAGCAGAAGCGCGCAAGGCAACAAGCAGAGAAAGCCGATCCCCCAGCGCAGGATCGCGAGCAGGACGGGATCGGCGCCATCGACAAGATAGCGCGTAATGGCCGCAGCGGTCCCACCGAAGCTGCTCGACGCCAGCGCGATCGCAACTCCGGCCCACTCGCCCACCGCCATCTCCCGTCACGGAGTTCCTCCGAGGCGTTAGCACGTCGCTGCTGCCAGCCTGGTGGCAGCAGCACAACGCGGCGGGTCCGTTCGCGCGGCCCGTCAATGCGGGCAGGTCTCGACCTCGACCGTGACGTGGCTGAGGCCCTTCAGCCCCGCGAGCCGCCGCTTGTAGACGGCCGGCGGCTTCGGCTTGTCCGACACCACCGAGAGCAGCACGGCACAATGGCCGGGGCCGACCTGCCAGAGATGGAGGTCGGTCACGCGATCGTCGCCCACCTCCATGCGGGCCCGGATCACCCGCTCCACCTTCTCGTCGGGACGCTTACCCCGAAGGGAGTGCGCTTCCCGTTGGCGCGCTCTTCGCCCACACATCACGGCGAATCGAGATCGCCATCGCCTCGCTTCTCGTCCGGAGGATTGGTTGGCGGATCGTGTGCCGTTAATGACATCCCGTCCGCAACCAGTCGCGCGAGTTGGGGCGCGGCGGCGCTGGTGCCGACGAGGCGAAACACGGCGCCGCTTCGATTGCCTCCGGCGCGTACGCCCTGGAGAGCATCCGACTCGTCGCAGAACAGCGCGTAGTCGGGACCGACTCGCAGTGGGTAGGGCCCGGGTCGTGCAGGACCCGCCGACGAATAGGGCGACTTGCGTTTTGGCGCCGAAAGAATGTAGCCGCCGGCCACGTGCACACCCGCGACGCTGTCCGTCGCAATCCCGTTAAGGGTGCCCAGGCGAGAAACAAGCGATCCGCTCTTGTCGAACTCCCCACCGGCATACATGCAGCCGGCCTCGGCCGCGCGGCCCGCCTCCCATCCGGCATCGACAAAATACGAGCGCTTGGCGCCGGTGCGCATGTTCATGTTCGGATCGGTACGTGCCACATAGGCATGAACCTCGTGCCCCACCTCGATGCCCTCGACCTTGATTTTCCAATTCCCATGTTCGGGCACCATGCCGGCTCCCGCGATGGTGGGCTCGACCGCAATCAGCCACACCCTGTTGTCACCCCAGTCAACCGGGGCATACGCGCCGGTGTAGGGCGGAAGCGCTGGTACAGCGGGCGGCGGGGGTGGTGGGC
>NZ_JACEGD010000130.1 GCF_016031635.1 Bradyrhizobium diversitatis | reverse complement strand
TCGGCCTTCGCCAGCCTCGGCATGGCGCTCGGTCCCTGGGCCGGCGGGCTCGTGTTCGACAACTTCCAGCGCTACACATGGCTGCACGCCGGCTCGTTCGCGATCGGACTCGCCGCCGTCGCGGTGGCGCTGAGTTTCCCGACTAGGCGCCGGCCGTCGCTCGATCTCGGCCGCGGTGCGGCCGTCACACCAGGGGCTTTCCGCGGCTAGAGCCAGGGCTCCAGCTGCAAATCGGTCTCCAAGGGAACGTTCGCGCCAGAGGCTGCTTCGGTGTTTTCGACGGGTTTGCCGTTGCGGTCGAACACGCGAACCTTTGACCTGCCACCGAAGTTTCATCCAGTAGCGTTTAGAGTCCGAGTGGGTTTTACGCCGATTGGCGCGGGTGGAGCAACGGGCGATCGGCGGAGCTGGTCGGGGTTGCGCAGCCGATCGCCCGTTGCGGTGAATGTGGCAGCGTAGGCCGCCGGGGTCTGGTATTTCAGCGAGGAGTGAGGCCGCTCACCATTGTAGTCGGCGACCCATGCAGCAATCTTGCTCCGTGCCTCGGCGATGCCAAAGAACAGCGTCTCGTTCAGCAACTCGTCGCGCATCCTGCCGTTGAAGCTTTCG
>NZ_JACEGD010000129.1 GCF_016031635.1 Bradyrhizobium diversitatis | reverse complement strand
CCAGATGCCAAGCGATGACGCCTCGACTCCTACTCTCTCGAGGCGATCCGCGTAGCCCTCTACTGCGGAGCGGATCGCCGCTGGATCGGTCATAACCTTGACCTCGCGAATGGTGAGACCCTCGCCATCGACGATGCAAAGACTGGTTTCTTCAAGACCGACGTCCAACCCAACGTAAAGCTTCATTGGAGCTCTCCTGTGTGGCAACGAACGCCTAAGTCGTTGCACCAGGCTCCGGATTCGGCCACACGGCGGCTATCCTCGTGCACCGGTTTCTCGAAGCCCGATTTGAAGAGCCTTCCTAATCGGGCGTTCGTAAGCGTCCGGCCGCTGCACATGGCATCAGGTCTTGACATGGTCGGCCGGCTTCCAGCTCCACGGCAGCAATTCGTCGAGACGGTTGACGGAATGTCCGTCGATCATCCGCTGCAGCACGTCACGCAGGTAGGCGTAAGGTTCGACGTCGTTGAGCTTGCAGGTCGCGATAAGAGAGCAGATCACCGCCCAGCGATGCCCACCGCCGTCGCTGCCGGCGAACAGGTGGTTCTTGCGGCCGAGCGCGACGGGACGGATCGCGCGTTCGACGGGATTGGTGTCGAGCTCGACGCGGCC
>NZ_JACEGD010000128.1 GCF_016031635.1 Bradyrhizobium diversitatis | reverse complement strand
TGTTCGCTCTTCGCGGCGCAATTCCGTCTGATATTCCGCGAGTTTACGTGCAGTGTCTTCGCCGGCAAGCTGCTTCAGCCAACGCCGAAACGTGTTCTCGGTGAGACGCTGCTGACGACAATATTTGCGGATCCCGAGACCGCTTCGGCGCCACGCTTCGACGTGCAGCGACCACCACTCGCGTCGCGCTTTGTTCTGGAAGTGTTTCGGTCTCACCGGAGAATCTCCACAGCAGCAGAGAACCCGAAATGGAACGACATCACACGAGGAGGAAGGTGTGCAGGAACCGGACGGTTACCAACGACCGATTAAGAGGGCTCTTCAAATCGGGCTTCGAGAAACCGGTGCACGAGGATAGCCGCCGTGTGGCCGAATCCGGAGCCTGGTGCAACGACTTAGGCGTTCGTTGCCACACAGGAGAGCTCCAATGAAGCTTTACGTTGGGTTGGACGTCGGTCTTGAAGAAACCAGTCTTTGCATCGTCGATGGCGAGGGTCTCACCATTCGCGAGGTCAAGGTTATGACCGATCCAGCGGCGATCCGCTCCGCAGTAGAGGGCTACGCGGATCGCCTCGAGAGAGTAGGAGTCGAGGCGTCATCGCTTGGCATCTGG
>NZ_JACEGD010000127.1 GCF_016031635.1 Bradyrhizobium diversitatis | reverse complement strand
TCCCAAGGCCGTGCTGTTCCTGCTCGGCACCGAGATGGACTACAAGGCCGACAAGATGCAGGCGCAGTTCGTCTTCAACAATCCCAACCAGGTCTCCGCCTGCGGCTGCGGCGAATCGGTCGAGCTGCGTCCCGCCAAGATCGACGGGTAATTAGCCCAACTCTCCCGTCTCGTGTCCCGGACGCGCTGCAGCGCCATAAGCGCGTTTACGCGCGTCTTCGACGCGCTATGGCGCTGCTGCGCAGAGCCGGGACCCACGCTATACTTCCCGTCGCAGAGGGACTGGGCCTCGGCTCAGCAGCGCAGCGTGTAACGATGCGCTGCGTCCGGGGCACGAGAGAGCGTGCCCATGGACCGCGAATTCCTGATCGACCTGTTCGCCGATTTCGGCCCCGTCACCATCCGCAAGATGTTCTCGGGCTACGGCATCTCCGCCGACGGCGTCAATTTCGCGCTGTCCCTGCGCGCCGGCCTGTTCTTCCGCGCCGACGAGACGACCGTTCCGGACTTCGAGGCCGAAGGCTCAAAGCCGTTCCAGTATTCGACCCGCGCCAAGACCGTGGTGGTCAATTCCTACTGGGAGTTGCCAGCACGCCTGTTCGATGATTCCGCAG
>NZ_JACEGD010000126.1 GCF_016031635.1 Bradyrhizobium diversitatis | reverse complement strand
GCGACCGACAGTTCAAGCCTGGCCGCCGAACTCGACAATCCGGCGATCCTGCTGACCGACCACAAAGTGCCATCGGCCGAGCCGATCCTGCGTATCCTCGACCAACTCAAGGAGAGCGGGCGTCAGCTGCTGCTGGTAGCTGACGAGATCGCGCCTGAGGTCATCGCGGCGGTGATGCAGGCTCGGCTTCAGGGACGTGGCACCGTCGTCGCGATCAATCCGCCGGAATTCGGCCATTGGCGCAAGGCGATGATGGAGGATCTCGCGATCATGACGGGTGGCCGGGTGATCGCGCGCGTCGCATTGCCCAGATCGGCGATCGTCACCTCCTCGATCCGGGCACCCAGGTCGCGCGCGAGGGTATCCGCATCCGCGACCGTGATCCTGGGCGGCAATGGCGACAAGGCGGCCATCGACGGGCGGCGGCAACTGGTCCAGAAGCTGTGGGACGAGGCACCGCAGAATATCGAGCGCGACAAGCTGGCCGATCGCCTTGCAAAGCTCACCCGCGGGACCGCGCTCCTGCTCGCAGGCGGCGCCACGCCGGTCGAACAAAAACGCACGGCGCAACTCCTCGAAGATGGCCTTAACGCAGCCCGGGCTGCCCGTGGCGAAGG
>NZ_JACEGD010000125.1 GCF_016031635.1 Bradyrhizobium diversitatis | reverse complement strand
CGCCATCAGCGAGAGATTGTCGAGGCTGAAGCCGGCAAAATACATGATGCCGAAGCTCGTGATCAGCGACAGCGGCAGCGCGACGCCGGCAATCAGCGTGGCGCGCAGCGAGCGCAGGAACAGCAACACCACCAGCGTCACCAGCACGACGGCAAGGATCAACGTAAACTGCACGTCGCGCACCGAGGCGCGGATGGTGACGGTGCGGTCGGAGACGATGGTGAGGTTGACGCCGGCCGTCATCATCGACATCCAGCGCCAGCCCGGCGCCAACGTCATCGACGTCGTCAGCCAGATCCGCGCGGAAATCCCGAAAGTGCAGCGCGCGATCCCGGCCGGCGTGCCCTGGTACCAGCCGCCGGTGCGGTCGTTCTCGAGGCCGTCGACGATCTGGGCGACGTCGCCGATGGTGACGGGCGAGCCGTTGCGATAGGCGATGATGACCGGCCTGTAGGCGTCGGCGGCGGCGATCTGGTCGTTGGCTGCGATGATGTAGGATTGCTGCGCGCCGTCGAGCGAGCCTTTCGGCCCCGAGACATTGGCATTGGCGATCGCAGTACGCAGATCTTCCATGGCGATGCCGTAGGCCGCAAGACGCGCGAGATCGGCCTGGATGCGCACGGCTGGCTT
>NZ_JACEGD010000124.1 GCF_016031635.1 Bradyrhizobium diversitatis | reverse complement strand
GAACGTTGGTGATGTAGCGGGCGCCATCCTTGCCGTCGCCGAGCACCTTGCGCAGCTCCGCGACATGGACCCGCAGGCTGATCTCCTCGACGGAGAGGCCGGACCACGCGTAGGCGAGAATCTCGTTCTTCGGCACCACCTCGCCGGCACGGCTGACGAGCAGCCGCAAAATGTCCATCGCCCGGCTGCCGAGCTTGACCGGCACGCCGTCCTTCTCCAGCAGCCGCGAACGCAGCGAAAATGGTCCGAACGAGACGGCATCGAGATCAAGGATCAGCCCAGTGTCGCCGCTGCGGCGCCTTGTATAGTCGCGCTGCGTTTCGAGGAAGCAGTCGTCAAGATGGGCGCGATGTGACCGAGCTTTCGGCAGGACATGACCGCCGCAGCGCGGTCCAGCGAAGGCACTGCACGAACCCGCACCGCGCGTTGGTCGCCTGGCGATGCCTTGTGCCCTCCTCGAGCCAGTCCCGTTCGCGCAAAATGCGTGACAAATTGGTCCTAACCGGCCCCTCTGCGACGAGCTGTCACACCTGATGCACACCCACAGAATCTAACAGTTCCTAATCACCCCTAACGAGCGTCCTGGCCAGCTCACGTTTATCCTCTCAGCATGGAAAGCATTGGTTTGCGCGCCTGCCGGT
>NZ_JACEGD010000123.1 GCF_016031635.1 Bradyrhizobium diversitatis | reverse complement strand
CGGCGTGCTCGTTCTGGCTCTGCAAGCGGGTCTTCAGATCGATCACGGCTTTGCGTGCTTTGACCAGTGCCGCCAGCTCCTCGCGCGCCGCATCGTGGGTTTGGCTCGGCGCATCTTCAAACGTCTCAGCGAACCAGGCGATCGTGTCCGCGTCGATCGTATCGTTCTTGGCGAGCCGCCCCGCCGATCGGGCGAAGTTACGCACTCGCCGTGGATCGACGATCCGCACCGCGAAGCAGGCTTCGCGCAGCGCCTTGGCCCAGTCCCGCTCGTAGCCGCCGGACGCCTCCATCACCGCCCTGTCGACCTTGTGCTTGCGCAGCCAGGCGACCAGCTTGCGCCGCCCCTTCGCACCGCTCGGGAACGCTTGCCGTTGCGACAGCGAGCGAATGCATGCATCCACCTTGTCCTTGGCCACATCAATCCCGACGACAACGCGACTGTTTTGTGCCATCATCCACTCCCTTCCTTGCTCGGTTCGGGCTCGAAGCCCATGCAACTGTTCGGGTTGAGGAAGACACGCCGAATCCGTCCCACGCTCCCCGACAGGCTCTAGGCCTTTGAGCACGAACGGGCTCGGATCCAGCGACGGGCGGTTGGTCAGAACCGCCCGTTGTCACATCCTGGCAGATTTTGCGGACACAA
>NZ_JACEGD010000122.1 GCF_016031635.1 Bradyrhizobium diversitatis | reverse complement strand
GCCCATAGGCCGCCGAACACCTGCCAGCCGCAGCGTGCCCCGAGGTGTGTCCCGCTTTCTTCGCCGCCCGCAGCACCTGGTTGATGAAGCTCTTCGGCTTCGGCGCGCGGGTAGTGCGGATGCGTCCAGGCCGAATACGTAGATCGCTGTCGCCCACGCTCACGGCAGGGTCTCGCAACGATCCAAAGCGTACACGGTGCCGAAAATGCCCTTGATTGCATTAATCAAAATGCAAGGCGCGGCACGCGCCCCGACCGACTGGCACGCCAGAACCCAAGCCATGCCAATGGCTTGCGGTTCGACCGGCGAGCCCCTTTTATCTCGCCTTCCTAATCGGGCGTTCAAAGTCAGTAACCGTCCGGTTCCTGCACACCTTCCTCCTCGTGTGATGTCGTTCCATTTCGGGTTCTCTGCTGCTGTGGAGATTCTCCGGTGAGACCGAAACACTTCCAGAACAAAGCGCGACGCGAGTGGTGGTCGCTGCACGTCGAAGCGTGGCGCCGAAGCGGTCTCGGGATCCGCAAATATTGTCGTCAGCAGCGTCTCACCGAGAACACGTTTCGGCGTTGGCTGAAGCAGCTTGCCGGCGAAGACACTGCACGTAAACTCGCGGAATATCAGACGGAATTGCGCCGCGAAGAGCGAACA
>NZ_JACEGD010000121.1 GCF_016031635.1 Bradyrhizobium diversitatis | reverse complement strand
CCTTTGCCGGCGTGCTGAAGTCGATCAGGTGCAAGGTCGGCGACATCGTCCAGGAGGGCGTCGAGCTCGCCGTGGTCGAGCCTTCCGGAGAGTGACATGAGCGATCCCGTCCGCATCATCGAAATGGGGCCGCGCGACGGTCTCCAGAACGAGAAGACGCCCGTCGGCGTCGAGGCCCGCATCGCCTTCGTCGAGGCGCTGGTCGCGGCCGGCCTCCATACGGTCGAAGTCGGCGCCTTCGTCTCGCCCAGGGCGATCCCGCAGATGGCAAGCTCCGATGCCGTGCTGCGCGGCGTCATAGCCCTTCTCGTTCGGCACCAGCACGTGGAATTCGGCGCCCTTGATGTGGCTGACGCCGCGCGTGCCGCGGGCGCCGAAGTGGTCTCGGTGTTTGCGGCCGCCTCGGAAGGTTTTTCGCGCGCCAACATCAACTGCACGGTCGCGGAGTCGATCGAGCGCTTCAAGCCGGTGCTGGCGCGCGCCAAGGCCGATGGCGTCAAGGTGCGCGGCTATATTTCCTGCGTGCTCGGTTGCCCCTTCGACGGCGAGATCAAGCCGAAGGCGGTCGCCGATCTCGCCAGCACGTTGTTCGAGCTCGGCTGCTACGAGATTTCGCTCGGCGACACCATCGGGGTCGGCACGCCATCC
>NZ_JACEGD010000013.1 GCF_016031635.1 Bradyrhizobium diversitatis | reverse complement strand
CTGTGAAAGCTTCAACGGCCGGATGCGGGACGAGCTTCTCAACGAAACCTTGTTCTTCGGCCTCGATCACGCCCGCGCCAAGATTGCGGATTGGGTCGGCGACTACAACGGCCAACGCCCGCATTCCTCGCTCGGCTATCTGACCCCTGCGGCCTATGCCGCCTACCTCACCGCAACGTGCGATCGGCTGCGCAACCCCGACCAGCTCCGCCGATCGCACGTTGCTCACACCGCGCCAAACGGCGTAAAACCCACTCGGACTCTAAACGCTACTGGATGAAACTTCGGTGGCAGGTCAAGGTTCGCACAAAAAACCGGTCGGCTATAAAGCCGACCAGTTTGGGAGGTCCAGTGCAGGCAGCTGCCCGGGAGCAAGCTTGGCATTGCCTGGCAGCTCCAAAATGTGTGCGAGGACCTGTTTGATCTGCCTCTTCCGTGGGTACGGGCGCCCTTACGTTGGCTTCACAAGTTCGCGGGCGAGGTCGAACGGCATGTCCACCATGACATCGTGTCCACAAGGCATTTTGGTAACTCGCCAGCCCGGTAACCCGGCCACCTTCGCTGCGTAATAACGGAACGGGCTTGGATCCCAGCCCTCGGCCAAAATGAAGACGCGCTCCTTTATGGCGGAACCGGCTCCGGTTAGTAGCACTGGCATTTCAAAGGTCGCTAGTGCTTGAGGTACGCACCGCCGATCAACCCACGCGCGCTTCTGCTCAATGACCTTGAAACCTTCGGCCGGAGCAGGTGCCATCAGACCGCTATTGTTCTTGATGGCACTCCCCCGAAACCCCTCAATGAACGCCTTGAAGTTCTCGCGTGATAAAGCAACCTCGAGGCACTTGTTCAGTGACTGCTCATGCTCGGGAATGAAGGCGTCCAGGTACACCAATGTCCGGATTCGCGAAGCCATCCGGTCGGCGACTCCCGTTATCACCATCCCTCCATAAGAGTGGCCACAAAGGATCACGTCGGATAGTTCCTCTGCCTCGATGACCCCACAGACATCACGAATGTGGGTCTCGAGCGTGACGTCCTGACCGTTGAGGTGCGCGCGTTCTCCCAAGCCCGTGAGGGTAGGGGTAAATACCGTGTGTCCCCCGGAGCGAAGTTCACTGGCAACATCGCGATAACACCAACCCCCGTGCCACGCTCCGTGCACAAGTACGAACGTAAGCGGCGATCTGTTCTCCGCGCCTTTCGCGCTGTTTGAGGTCGTAAACAGGGAGCTCGTGAGGGCGGCTCCAGCCACCGCGTTGCCGATCAATTGTCTGCGATTCATGTGCGTCACCTTCTTGACTGATCGAGTTTATATAAGAGAACACGTTCTTATATGCGTACGCTACGTGCCGCAATCTAAATTGCCTGTACAGGTCGATGCTCGCAGAAGTGATCGTCGCGACGTGTTTGAAACGAGATTTGTCTGGATCGCTGCTTGAGGGTGCTTCCGTTCTCGTCAGCAAATTGGCGAGTTCGATCGTTCGTTACAATTCACAAAGGCAAACGAACTGCAATGCGCGCGCTCGCGCCCTTCGGAGAGCTTATCCGCGACTGAGCTGCGCCCATAACCCACAAATATATAGACCAAATGGTCGTGAAATGCAATGTTGTGGCGACGGCAGCTCGTGACTCGTTGACTTCTCGCCAAGTGGTGCATATAGAAGAACGAGTTCATGTATAGGAACTTACTGCGCAAGCCGTCCGAGAGCTCCAGAGAGCCGTAAGCAGAAACCAGTGAGGGAGGTAGTTATGTCGTCTAATTCGTTGCGCCATTTGACCAGGATTAATCGCAGAGCCTTGATCGGGGGTGCGGGCGGCTTGGCGCTGGCTCACGCTGCGGCTTCGAAGCTTGGGATGCCCTACATTGGGAATGCCGCCGCTGCGGATCCGATCAGGATTGGAATGATCTACGCCAAGACGGGAGCCGTGGCTGATCAGGCGGAATATATGGCGCAAGGTAGCTTGTTGGCTCTTGAGACCCGCAACAACACCCTTTTGGGTCGTCAGGCCGAGGTCATTTGGCTCGATGAGCCGACGTCACAAGCGGCGCAGCAAAATGCCGAGCGCCTGGTCGGCGAACATAACGTAGTTGGCATTGTTGGCGGCTCCTTAAGTTCGAGCGCGCTCGCAATATCCGCGGTCGCTAAAAAGGCGAAGATCCCGTTCGTCGCTGCCAACGCGGGGGCGATCGATCTAACCGGGCGGCTTTGCAACAGATACACTTTCCGCCTGCAGCCGCCGGCAGACGTTCATACCCGCGTTCTCGCGCCATATTGTGCGGGGCTTGGCAAGAAGTGGTATCTCCTGACTGCAGCTTTTGCTTTCGGGCAAGACATCAAGCGTTCTTTCACCGAATTCAGTGCGGCTAATGGAATTACGCTTGTCGGCGCCGACGAGGTCCCGGTCAATACGGCTGACTACAGCTCATTTATTCTCAAGATCCGTGCCGCCAAGCCGGACGTCGTTGTGGGTGGGGTGCCGGGCAACGATATCTCCACGTTTCTGAAGCAGTGGAACGAACTGGGTATGAAAGGCAAGATTCCGTTCGCCGAAATTGCCGTCGGCGCCACGGATCTCTGGGGCGTGGGTCCAGAAGCGGCGGACGGCCTGTTCACGATCAACTGGTACCACAAGAACCCCAACAATCCGCCCGAAGAGCAGATGATGGCGGCAACATATGAGAAAAAATACAAGCGTCCCGCAGCCGACAAGACCTGGATGGGATGGATGGCAATGAATGCATTGCTCGATTCGGTTGAGACTGCGAAAGCGACCGAGCCCGGAGCAATTGTAAACGCGCTCGAAAGGTGGGGCGTTCAGCGCGGCGGCGTAAAGGCGGGTTACCGCGCATTTGATCATCAGATGGTCAATCGTCTGCTCGTCGTCGGCGTCAAACCCAAAATCACTGACAAATGGGACTACTTCGACATTCTCGCCGAGACGCCTTCGAATGACGCGGAGATCGAGAAGGTCTTCGGCGCGCAGGCCGAAAGCGCGTGCAAGATGGACGCGCTCTAGGTCTCGGTAAGGGGGCGCCGCAGTTCCAGCTGGAAAGATGCGGCTCCTTCAATGGGAGCACTCAATGTTTGACTTGATCTTGTCTCAGGCCGTGAACGGTCTGGTTCTGGGATTTCTCTACGTTCTAATCGCCGTAGGACTCTCAGTCATTTTTGGAATGCTCGGCATCGTGAACTTTGCGCACGGCGCCTTCTTTGCCATCGGTGCATATCTTGCGTTGATGTTGAACCGGGATTTCGGATGGGGAGCGGCGTTGCTGGCGCCGTTGCTTACAGGTCTTGTCGGCATGCTCGTCGAATTCGTGCTGATACGACGGCTCTACGGAAAGGAGCCGCTACTCGGTCTGATTCTTACGTTTGCGCTGGCCTTGTTTTTCGAAGCGATCCTTCGCCTGGTGTTCGGCGCCGCTCCTCTGCCTTTCAATCCGCCCAGATTCCTTGCCGGTTTCTTGGAATATGGTCCGGTGTTGATCACCAAATACCGTATCGTCGTCCTGGCGGTGACGGTCTTCGCGCTCGTCGCGTTCTGGAGTTTTCTTGAATACACACCGTTCGGGCGGATTATTCGGGCTGGTTCGCGCGATGCGGAGATGGTTGGACTTCTCGGAATCAATCTTCCGATCGTCCTGAGCATCGTTTTTGGCATCGGCTGCCTCCTTGCCGGTCTCGCGGGCATGCTTTCCGGTCCGCTGTGGACCGTCAATCCGTCCATGGCCGCGGGCGCGATCATGCCTGCCTTCGTCATAGTCACTATCGGCGGTCTTGGTTCGTATGCCGGAGCGATCATTGCCGGCGTCCTTGTCGGCGTAGTGACTGCGATGACCATTCAGTTTTATCCCGATTGGTCCAGTGCAGCGATGTACGTCCTGATGGCAGTCATCTTGCTGGTTCGTCCGCGCGGCCTCTTCGGCGAAAAGTGGGAAAGGTTCGAATGAAAGTCCGCACGCTCTCGCGACATCCCGTTGTGTGGGTCGCCGTCGTTCTCAGTGCGTTGACCGGCCTGTGGCTCGGGATCGGTGCGCCAGTTTCTCTCGTCACGCAAATTGCGATATATGCGCTCTATGGAACTGGAGTAAATCTGCTCGTCGGTTATACGGGCCTTGTTCCGTTCGGCGCGTCCGTCTTCTTCGGTGGTGCCAGCTACGCGGCAGCGTTTCTTCTTCTCTCCGGGGAGGGTAACGAATTTGCCGCGCTGGCGTTGTCAATCCTGTTCTCGATCCTGCTCGGGCTGGCTATCGGTGCGATCATCTTGCGTCGCAAGGGTCTCTATTTTTCCTTGCTGACGCTGGCTTTCTCGCAGATCGCGTTCGAGATTGCGTTCAAATGGACTTCGGTAACTGGCGGCGAAAATGGCATTCAGGGTATCCCGCGCGCCAATTTTGCCAAGGACACCTCGTTCCACGTATTTGTGGTTGTGACCGTGGTTCTCGCCATGTGGCTCATTTGGCGGCTGGCGCATGCGCCCTTTGGACGCGTACTCCAGGCCGTGCGCGACAACGAGCAGCGGGCCAGCAGTCTGGGCTATAACGTCTACCTTGTTCGTCTCGCCGCGTTTTCACTCATGGCCGCGGTCGTTGGCTATGCTGGTGCTCTTCTGACCGTTATGCTCCAAGGTGTCTATGCTGACAATCTGAGTTGGCAGCATGCGGGCGACAGTCTTTTGATGACGGTCCTCGGCGGCGTGCATCATTTTCTCGGCCCGCTCTGGGGCGCAATCGCCTTTATCATTTTGGAGAACAGGCTGTCGGCGCTTACCGAGAACTGGTGGCTGATGTTTGCGCCAGTGCTGATCCTGTTCGCGTTGCTATCGCCCGAAGGCGTCCACGGTTTGGCGCAACGGATGACGCGTCGCCAGCGTTGGACGCTCACGGACAACGCAATTCCGCCCAGACCTCACGCAATTGAACCCTACGAAAGCGCAGCGTTGGCAATCGACGCGACTAGGCCGCTCCTCGAAACGCGGAAGCTCTCGAAGAATTTCGGTAGCCTCGTTACCGCCAGGGAGATCGATCTCCAGATTCGACCCTTTGTGCTTCACAGCATTATCGGCCCAAACGGAGCTGGAAAGACGACCCTTTACAACATGCTCACAGGGGTGTTGCCGGCAAGTGGCGGCCAGATATTGTTCGAGGACAGGGATATCACGAACCTGCCGATCCACGCCCGCGCGCGTCTCGGAATCAGTCGTTCGTTCCAGATTCTATCAATCTTCCCGAACCTGAGTGTCTTTGAGAACGTGCGAGTAGCCGTACAGGCTCAGCGTCACGGCCTGGGTGGATTGTTCTTCGACGCTCACGGTATCACGGCTCTGAACGACAGAACGTGGTCCATTCTTGATGCCGTGGGTTTGGTCGAGCGGGCGGCGGATCTGGGAGCGGAACTCCCCCACGGAGCGAAGCGGCTGCTTGAGATTGCCGTGACCCTCGCAATCGACTCGAAGCTGCTCTTGCTTGACGAGCCGCTTGCTGGTTTGGCGGAAGCCGATCGGGTCGTTGTGGCCGACTTGATCAAGAAGCTCTCGGAAAAGCACGCGGTGCTGCTCATCGAACATGACATCGACAGAGTATTGGCCATCTCGGACCGTATCTCGGTTCTGCATCAGGGACGCATTATCGCGGATGGTAAGCCAGCAGACGTGGCCAAAAATCCGGAGGTTGTTGCAGCCTATCTGGGCGCCAGCAGGGGAAGCGGGGCGCAAGCACGACCAACGGTCGAGCGGCTTGCCTGCGTCCCGGAGTCCAGGCTGCTGGATGCCCAGGGCGTTGCTGCGGGTTATTCCGGGAGCACGGTCCTCTCCGGGGTGAACCTGGCGATTCATGAAGGTGAAGCGGTCGCGCTTCTCGGCCGCAACGGTGTCGGCAAGACGACCTTGCTACGAGCGCTCACAGGTAGCTTACCGTCGAGCGCAGGTACGGTCACATTCAACGGTGCGACACTCAACGGATTGAAGCCGTATCAAATCAACAGGCTTGGTATTTCGCTCGTTCCGGAAGGGCGCCGTCTGTTTCCGAACCTGACTGTTTTGGAGAATCTTCAACTCGCGATGCGCCCGGGCGGCATCGCCCTCGCGGAGGTGTTCGAGCTATTTCCGCGCCTTCGGACCCGCCAAAAGGCGAGGGCGGAGAACCTGTCCGGAGGTGAACGCCAGATGGTGGCCATTGCCCGTGCGCTCGTTGTTCCCAGCAAGCTGATCTTGCTCGACGAGCCGTTCGAGGGCCTCGCACCGGCGGTTGTTAGTGAAGTGATGGAGGCGCTCGTCAAGCTACGCGGGAAAATTGCGATGATCGTGGTGGAGCATCATGCCGAAACCGTGCTGACCATCGTCGACAGGGCGTACGTGCTCGTCAACGGCGCGGTCGCATTTGAAGGAGCGGCCCGGACATTGGCGGAAGACCATGCGCTTCAAGCGAGGCTGCTCGGTGTTGTCCAGGATGATCCGTCAGCTGCGGTCGCCAGGCAAGCAATCGCGTAATTAGGTAAGGAGAGGTTAAATGGCTTCAGTGCGTATCGGCATCGTCGGCCTTGGCACGATCGGAAAAGCACATTGGAAGGTAATCCGGGAGTCATCGGAGACGACACTGGTTGCCATTTCTGATCCTACGCCCTCGGCCCTGGAGTTCGCTCGCGCCGAAAACGTACCTGCCTATGCGGACTACCGCGATATGCTGGAGAGGGAGAAGCTGGACGGCGTGGTTGTGGCTGTTCCGAACGCGCAGCATGTGCCGGTTTCGCTCGCCTGTATCGAACGAGGCATTCCGGTTTTGGTCGAGAAGCCTGTGGCCGATGAAGTCGAGGCCGCTCGCGGAATGTGCAGGGTAGCGGAGGCGCGGAATGTGCCGGTTCTGGTCGGCCACCATCGCCGTCACAATACCGCCGTGCAGCGTGTGCGTCAGGCCATTGGTGACGGGCTCATTGGACGACCGGTCACAGCGACAGTCATGTACAATCAACTGAAGACGGCGAGCTATTTTGATCTTGATTGGCGACGGCAGGCCGGTGGCGGACCCATCCTGATCAACCTCATTCACGAGATTGACCTGATTCGCTTTATTTTTGGTGAGATCCGCTCGCTTCAGGCCCTGAGTTCGAATGCGGTGCGCGGGTTCCCCGTTGAGGATACTGCCGCGGTGCTTTTGCAGTTCCACAGCGGCGCCATAGCAACCATCAGCGTCTCGGATACCGCTGTCACTCCGTTCTCATGGGATCTCGCCTCGGGCGAATTCGACCTGATGCTGGGAACGTCGGACCGGATGAAGCGGCAGAAGGTCAGTTCGCACGTGTTTGCCGGGACGGAAGGCTCTGTGACGCTTCCGACGCTCGAGTACTACAATTATCACGGCACGGTCGAGCCCGGCTGGCGGAGCGACCTCAATGCAGAGACGCTGATGGCTGAAAGCGGTGACACTTATGTCCGCCAGATCGAACATTTCGCCCGAGTGATACGCCGCGAGGAAGCTCCGCTTGTGTCGGGTCTCGATGGGGTCCGTACGCTCCAGGCGACGCTGGCCGTGAAGGACGCGGCAGCGTCAGGCCGGACGATTGTTCTGAGCGAACAGTGAGCGAAGCCATACCTGGTCGGCTCCCATCCTCAAGGATCAAGTATGCCACTTCTTTCTCTAGCTCACTTCACGGTCATTGACGCTGACCCTATCACGCTGATCGAGGCCGCGCAGATCGGGGGGTATGACGCGGTCGGGCTACGCATCGTGGCGCCGTTCCCGACCGATCATATCGTCCCGGTCATCGGCGATCCCGACATGATGCGACGCATCAAAAGCCGGCTCGCGGACACGGGTCTCAGGATATTCGATGTGGAGGCGATCTGGCTTTCGGCTGAAAGCGATGTCACCGCGCTGGAGCCCGCTCTCGATGTCGCAGTCGAACTGAACGCCAAGTACGTCGTTGTGGCGGGGCGCGATCCTGATCGCGGTCGTCTTGCGGATAACCTTTCCCGGTTGTGCGCAGCGGCCAACATCAGGGGAATACGGGTAATGTTGGAATTCCTCCCGTACTCTGAAATTCGCTCGCTGGCGGAAGCAATAGCATTGCTGAAAGACGTCGGGCCCGCAAATGCCGGAGTGTTAGTGGATGCCTTGCATCTGAGCCGTTCGGGCGGCAGCCCAGCGGATCTGGCGCAATATGATCAGGCGCTGTTCTCGTACATGCATCTGTGCGATGCGCCAGCCGTCCCTCCGGCGCCTGAAGAAGTGCGTTCCGAGGCCCGGGGAGGGCGGCTTTATCCGGGCGAAGGCGGCCTTTGGCTCGCTGATTTTATTAGAGCCTTCCCCCCGGACACACCGATCGCCATCGAGGCGCCTAACGAGCAGCGGAGTGGTTTGGCGCCGGCGGCACGTGCAAGCCTGGCAATGTCAAGGACAACGCGGTTACTGGAAGAGGCGGGGTTCAAATGACCCCCATCGTCACCCCATCGCTCGTCGGGAAAATCACCGATCTGCGTGCTCGGCTTCTTGCTACACGCTGGCCGTCCTATGATTCTGGTGACGATCGGTCGCTCGGCTTGAGCTCAGATGATGCCGGGCGCCTGGTCCGATATTGGGCCAATGATTTCGACTTCGCCGCCTGGCGGCAGCGCATCGACGCGTTGCCTCATGAGTTCGTCACCATAGAGGATGTGAGCGTCCATCTTGTCCATGTTCGAAGTCCGCATCCCCACGCAGTGCCCGTCATCATAACCCACGGCTGGCCCAGTACCTTCTTGGAGATCGTCCCGTTAATTGAGCGCCTGACCCAACCAGAGCGGTTTGGAGGGCGAGCCGAAGATGCCTGCCATCTGGTTATCCCCTCGCTGCCTGGGTTCGGCTTCTCGTCCCCAACCAGTGTTCTTGGCGGATATACCGGCGCCGCGATTGCCGACCTGTGGGCGCGTGTGATGACCTCGCTTGGGTATGAGCGGTTCTTCGCCAGTGGTGGCGATGTCGGGGCGCGGGTGACGTCCTGGCTGGGCGTGCGGCATGCGCAACGCGTGCGGGCTATTCATGTCAGTTCGAACGCGCTCCGGGTGGCGCTGCCGGGCGAAGCCGCCGCGACGCCGGACGAACAGGCGTACCTCGACGCACGCAACCAATGGGCCGCCATGGAAGGCGGCTACATGCATGTTCAGCAAACCAAACCGCTCAGTCTTGCCTATGGCCTGAGCGATTCCCCCGCAGGGCTCATCGCATGGTTGGGTGAGAAATGGTTTTCCTGGAGCGATAAACTGAATGTCGCGAGCCCTGAAGTCATGGACGTCATCCTCGGCCATGCCACGCTCTACTGGATCACCAATACGATCGCCACATCGTTCCTGCCATATTTTGTCTACGACTGGCCGCCCGGCGCAAGGGTAGATCGAGCTCAGGTGAAGGTGCCCGTTGGCTTCTACCTCTCGGCCGCGGAGATCGGTGGCATTCCGCCCGAATCCTTTGCCCGCCGGCAATTTGAGATTTCACGCTGGAGCGTCCTGCCGCGTGGCGGCCACTTCATGGCGACCGAAGAACCAGAACTGCTAGCCGATGACCTTCTGGCCTTCATTCGTGCATTTCGATGACTTTCTCGGCCGAGGCAAGCCAAAGCGAAAACCTGTTCCAAGCGAGACTGATCAAGATGAGCCGAGCCCCGCATCTGTTCGAAGGTTTTTCACCGCTCGATCGCCAAACCTCGCGCGTGCGCTTTGCGGGCGTAACAGGCGGAGAGGGACCACCGCTCCTTCTGCTCCATGGTTACCCTGAAAGCCACGCCACCTGGCACGATGTCGCGCCAGCGTTGGCGAAGCGTTATACCGTCGTGGCACCCGATCTCCCGGGCTACGGGAAGAGCCGAGTTCTGGATGCCGGGCCATGGGACAAGCGAGCAGTGGGCGCGGAGCTCGTCGCGATGATGCGGTCCTTCGGGCACGATCGCTTTGCCGTTGTTGGACACGATCGCGGCGCGCGTGTCGGCTATCGGCTTGCGCTCGACCATCCAGACCGTGTGAGTGCTTATTGTTCACTCGCCGTCGTGCCGACGCTGGATGTCTGGCCCGCGGTCGACCGGCAATTCGCCAAGGGCGCATTTCACTGGTTTCTGTTTCTTCAACCGGGCGATTTGCCGGAGCGGATGCTGGCGGCGGATCCTGATGCCTTTCTTGAGGCCACATTGAACCAGATGGCAGGTGGAATCGAGAAGCTGCATCCCGCTGCCGTGGCCGACTATCGCGAAGCGTTTCGGGAAAAGTCGGTGCGTCAAGCGATGATCGAGGACTATCGCTCCGCCTACGACACTGATCTCGATCATGATGCGGCTGATCGGGCAGCGGGACGCAAGATTGCCTGTCCCGTCATGGTGCTTTGGGCCGACGAACGCCTCGTTGCCAGCGGGATGGAAACCGGGGTGTTGACTGCAGCCGATGTCTGGCGCCGCTGGGCGGGTGACGTGAGCGGGTTCGATATTGCCTGCGGACATCTTTTGCCAGAGCAGGCGCCGGAAGCGGTCATTGAAAAGATCGCGCCGTTTCTCGAGGCTTCCTTAAAGCGCGACACTGCGTAATTGGGCCTCTGTCGACAAATGATGGACTTCGTCGCTCCGTGGGCGCAATGCTCATCGACACTTTGAAAGGTCAGCTTACGTGGAAACTCTTCGTCTTGGGGCCAGTACATGGACCTATCTGCAGACATGTGATCTGGAAGCAGCTCTTCGGCGGCTGAAGGCCCTGGGCTACAGTCGCTTTGACGTCCTCACGATCCCACCACATCTTTGGCCATATGATATCGATCTTGCTCAGCGTCGCGCGCTTCGTACCTTCCTCGCCAGCGAAGGCCTGAGCTTTGATTCACTGAATTTACCGAGCACCGATCAAAATCTGTGCAGTGTTACACCACAGATGCGCGAATACTCGGTTCAGCAGTTTCTCGACGTCATTGACCTTTGCGAAGAGATCGGCGTGCCGATGATCGTTGTAGTTCCGGGCAGACGCGCCAACTTCGTGCCGCCGCCACTCGAAGCGGCGCATGGCTGGTTGAAGGCCGGTCTCGAGATACTTCTTCCGCACGCCGAGCGCGCGGGCGTGCGCCTGATCCTTGAAAATCACCATATGAGCTCGATGCCAACCGTGAAGCAGATGGTGACGTTCCTGGATGCGTTTGGCAGCGATCATCTTGGAATCGCCTATGACGTCGCCAATGGAGAGTTTGTCGGCGAAGACCAGACCCAAGCCATCCGGACTGCTGGCCGCTGGTTGTGCCAAGTCCATCTTTCCGACGCGAGCCGCAGCAAATGGGACCACGCTCCGATCGGACGATCTGCCGTTGATTTCGGCGCGGTCGCGCGGGCACTTCGCGAGATCAATTTCTCGGGGACGAGTATCGTGGAATTGATCTCCGAAACACCAGATGCCGATATGGCCGGCGCTCTGCGAGAGTTGCAGCGCTATGGCTGGCAGTGAGTCCTCGGCCGTGGCATCGGGGCAAACAGGCTCGGATAACGAGTTTCCCAACGGCGAGATGCGCATCTTGGGGCTGATCGGCGATCCGGTGTCGCAGGTACGCGCTCCTGCTCCAATGACGCAGCGCCTGCGCCACGCCGGTCTCAATGCAGCCCTGATACCTCTCCATGTGCCGGCCGTCGTCCTGCCGCTGGCGTTTGGCTGCCTGAAGCTGATTAGAAACCTCGACGGTTTGGTCATCACGGTGCCGCACAAGATTCCAATGGCTGAGCTGGTTGATCGTTGCTCCGAGCGCGCGCGCCTTGTCGGTGCGATCAACGTCGCGCGTCGCGAAGCGGATGGCTCCTGGAGTGGCGACATTCTCGATGGAGTGGGCTTCGTGCGGGGACTTACACACCGTGGTTTTAATCCGGAAGGCCAGAGCGCCTTCGTGATCGGGGCTGGCGGCGCTGGCTGCGCGGTCGCCGCGGAACTGGCTATGGCTGGCGCAGTGGTACGCGTCTTCGATGTCTCCCCCGACCGTGCCAGCGCGCTCGTCAAGCGGTTGAGCCGGGCCGATTACCCTGTAACCGCGGCCGATACGCCTGATCCCCGTGGGGCTCGCCTAGTGGTGAATGCCACGCCCCTCGGTATGAGACCCGATGACCCTCTGCCTCTGGACCCCGCGCTGCTGTCGTCGCAGATGCTGGTGGCCGATGTAGTCATGAAGCCGCCGGTGACGTCATTTCTGGAGCAGGCGAGGGCGCGGGGATGCGAGATCCAGCTCGGTGAAGCCGTGATGCTCTATCAGCTCGATGCCCAAATCGAGTTCCTTCGGGAGAACCTGGTTGTCGGAGCGCCGGCGGCTCGCTAAGGCAGGAGGCAGCCGTCGATGGAGAGCATCATGGTCAACCGCCGCCTGACCGTGGGGAATAGGGACAGGCGCATATCTTGACCCGTTGGCTCGTTAGCAGGTCCGGGTCGTCGGTGGGCGGGGGGCTCCTACCATTCCCATCTTGTCGCCGGCAGCATCGCGTTGACATACAAGGCAGAATGACAGATTAGTTCATATATGTGAACTGGAGATGTCTTTGATGTCTGATACGGGACTGGCGGCAGTCAAGTCTGCCGATCGCGTGCTCGATCTCTTCGAGTTGTTATCCCACGCGGGACGCGAAATGTCGCACAGTGAAATTGCGGACATGTTGCGGATTCCGAAAAGCAGCCTTTCCCAGCTACTGAAGAATCTGATTGCGCGCGGTTATGTAGAAGTCACGGCGAACGGGCGTGGATACAGGTTAGGCGAAGCATTGCTTCGTCTGGCGCAGAGCGCGGGCAGGATGCGTGACCTGGCGACCCAGTCCGAAGCGTTCCTGGCGGAGCTAACAAACAAGACCGGCGAAAGCAGCGCGCTAAACCTTCTGAGGGGCGATGAGGCTGAGGTCGCGGCGACAGTTCTCGGACCGCACAGATTGGTCACCCATATGCGGCTAGGTGATTTGGCGCCGCTTTATGCGACCTCCGGGGGGAAAGCAATTTTGGCTCACATGCCGAGCAGCTTTCAGAAAGAATATCTTGGTCGCGTGCAGTTTGAGCGGGCGACCCCAAAAACAATTCACTCGGTCAAGGTCCTGCGTCAGGAGATCGAAAAAATCCGTGCCAAAGGCATCGCATATTCGCTCGAAGAGTGGACCCCGGGAATCGTCGGCATAGGAGTTCCGGTGCTCGATCCGGCCGGAGAACCGCTGGGCGCAATCAACGTCGCAATTCCGGCCTCGCGATTTAATCCGGAAATGCAGCGTAGAGCAGAACAGGCACTGATCCAGACCCGGGATGATCTGTTGCGGCAACTCCTCGTAAACCCGCGGGCGGCGCGATCAGAACTCGACGCCCGCTAAGATTGACATTCGTCGCCTTGTGCATGTACAAGAACATGTTCACATTTAAGAACATGGTGACTTGGCATGGATGCGGCAGTGAAATCAGACGAACAGTTGGCAGATCGCCAACAGATCCGTGATTTGCTCGAGAACTGGGTCGTTTGGCGCGACGCTGGCGATTGGGAGCGATTTCGACAGGTGTGGCATCCTGACGGACGCATGATGGCAACCTGGTTTCAAGGAAGCGGCGACGAGTTCATCCTGGTCAGCCAGGAGGGCTGGGCGCGTGGCGTCAGCATCCTGCATTTCCTCGGTGGAATATCGATTGAGGTCAGCGGAAGCCGCGCTATCTCGCAGACCAAAATGACAATCTCTCAGCGCGGCGATGTTGAAGGTGTTACCTGCGACGTTGTCTGCACCGGCCGCTTTTATGATTTCCTGGAAAAGCGGAACAATCGCTGGGGCATCGTGCTGAGGCAGCCGATCTATGAGAAGGATAGAATCGATCCGGTCTCGCCAGCGGCGAAGCTGGAACTCGACGCCGCCTTGCTCGCTCGCTTTCCCGAAGGCTACCGTCATCTCGCCTATATGCAGACCCGCATTGGTTACACCGTTAAACCGGATATGCCCGGTCTCAAGGGCGAAGAGGTAGAACAGCTCTATGGTCGCGGAGCCGCATGGCTTCGTGGGGCAAAGCTCTAGCCATGACGGGCATCTATCCTTTCGCCTACGTCTCGAATCCGGCACGTGTGCTGTTCGGTTCCGGGAGGATACGCGAGGTCGCGCCAGAGTTGGAGCGGTTGGGCTGTCGCCGGGCCTTCGTCGTTTGCACCGCGGACCAAAAGGATCTCGCGCTGCGTGTTGCGTCGGATTGCGCAGCCCAAGCGATGTTCGCGGAAGCGACGATGCACACTCCGCTCGGTGTTACCGAAACGGCGCTCTCCCAATTGCGTGCGGCAGAGTGTGACAGTCTGGTCGCTATCGGCGGTGGATCGTCCATCGGCCTTGGCAAGGCCCTGGCGCTGCGGACCGATCTTCCACAGATCGCGGTGCCCACTACCTATGCGGGCTCCGAGATGACAACGATCCTGGGGGAGACCAAGGAAGGTCGCAAGATGACGCTGCGCTCGCCCAGAGTGTTGCCAGAGGTCGTCATTTACGACGTCGATCTGACGATTTCTCTGCCGCCAGGGCTGTCCTCCGTGAGTGGGGTCAACGCGATCGCGCATGCGGTTGAGGCACTCTATGCGCCTGATACCAATCCGATCGTCTCAATGATGGCGGAAGAGGGAATTAGCGCGCTCACGCGCGCGCTCCCATGTATTGTGACCGTACCGAGTGACGTCGCCGCGCGCGAGGCCGCTCAGTACGGCGCCTGGCTGTCCGGGATTTGTCTGGGCTCTGTTGCAATGGGGCTGCATCACAAGATCTGCCACGTGCTTGGAGGCAGTTTCGATCTACGTCATGCTGAAACGCATGCTGTCATGCTCCCTCACGTTGTCGCCTATAACAGCGCCGCGGCGCTGGCAGCGATGGAACGTGTCGAAAATGCATTGAGGCAGCCGGATGCGGCGGCCGGCCTGTTCGCTCTCAATCGGACGCTGGGCAATCCTCTTTCGCTCTCCGAGCTCGGCATGCCTTACGAGGGGATCGCGCGAGCCGTCGAACAAGTAATGAAAGATCAGTATTCGAACCCTCGACCGCTCGAGGCGGCCGCATTGCATTCGATGCTTGCAAGAGCATGGTCAGGTGAAACCCCGCATGCCGAATAAACTATCCTGGCTTCATACTGAGTGAAAAGAATAAGAGACCGTGATGAGAAACTTCGATGAGACGTCCATAACGGAAGCAGTGCTGGAAAGAGTACGCAATGCACCCAATTCCCGACACCGTATCATCAGCGAGGCGCTGGTTCGCCACCTTCATGATTTCGTGCGGGAGGTAGAGCCAAGCTATGACGAATGGGCGCAGGCAATCTCGTTTCTGACGCGCGTCGGTCAAAAGTGCACTGATACGAGGCAGGATATTCATTCTGCTTTCGGACACTCTGGGCGTATCGATGCTGGTGGACGCTATCAATCACCGTTTTCCGGGTCATGCGACGCAAACGACCGTGCTGGGGCCCTTCCATGTTGCCTCCGCACCGGAGTTCGCACTCGGCGACGACATCTCTGGAGGCATGACGGGCGCGCCGCTTCTGGTCGAGGGTAAGGTCGGCGGTATCGATGGAAGGCCGATCGCCGGCGCGGTAGTCGAATTCTGGCACGCCGATGCCGAAGGCTTCTATGACGTCCAAAGCGAGACGGGGTTGGCCAAACCCGCAGGGAGGGGCGTTGTGCGCACCGACCCCGATGGTGCGTTCTGGTTTCGAACCGTTATCCCGGCCGCATATCCAATTCCTGACGACGGGCCAGTGGGCGACATGCTCAAGGCGCAAGCGCGTCACCCGTATCGGCCGGCTCACGTGCACTTTATGATCTCAGCTCCGGGATGCGAAACCCTGGTCACTCATCTATTTCTGGCTGACAGTGAGTACCTCGATTCCGACGTCGTGTTCGGCGTCAAGGATGCTCTGATCTGCGGACTTCAGACGCAGAATGCCGGGCTGACGGCACGCGGCAACAGAGTCGCAAGGGATATGGCCGCGTTGCGCTACGACTTTGTGCTCGCCAATGTCAGCAAATGATACCGCGGAATTCTGCGCTTCGCTGCCTTGAATGAAGTCCCGGTACTCCCGTCGACAGCCTCGGCTTCGACGGGAGCCGATCGCCTAAGGCATCATTGCGCGAAGAACTTGAGAAGTGCATCGGCCGTCTCGGCCGGGCGCTCTTCCGCCATCCAGTGGCCGCAATCCCGGATACTTCCGCCCGAGACGTCGCCGGCGAATTCCTCCAGCATGGCGACGATTTTCGGTCCCCACCTGTGATCGCCTCCCAATGCGAGAACAGGTATCGTCAAGGGAGATCGCTTCCAGTCGAGTGCGTTAGCATGGTCAACCGGGAATGCGCGATACCATTCGAGGCCACCTCGCGTGTTGCCAGGCTGAGCCATGGAGCGCGCATAGATTTCCACTTCCTCGACCGGCAGTGCACCGTGGTTAAAGGTACGATCGGCGAAAAAGGTCGAGACGTAGTCAAATTCGCGGCCGTAGATCAGGCGTTCCGGCAAATCACGCTTCATGTGGAATGCGAAATGCCAGACCATCGGATCGGCGAAATTGGCCTCCCACTGACTCCATCCGGGCATCGGCGCATCGAGGACGGCAACGCGGGTCACGGATTCGCGGTGGGTGAAAGCCAATGCCAGGGCAACCATCGCCCCGATGTCATGGCCGCAGACGGCGTAGCGGCTAAAACCGAGTACGGCCATCGCCCCGTGCGCGTCTTCGGCCAGGCTTGCCTTGTCATAGCCGCTCTGCGGGCAGTCGGAATGCCCCGCCCCGCGTAGATCGAGGGCAACCACGGTATGATGTTCGGCGAGTACCGGCATGATCCTGCGCCATTCCCACCAGGTCTGTGGCCAGCCATGGAGCAGTACGAGCGGGGGTCCATCGCCCCCTACGACAGCATGGATCTTTACGTCGCCAACACGTAGCGATTTGTGACGGAAGCCGTTTAGTTCAGAATTCATTGTTGACCCCTTCATTGAAGTTAGCGTTGCGGCGCTGGATGTTGGGCCGATGGCGTCTTCGCCAGAAAATCGGCGATCAAGCGAGCTAGTTCGTCCGGACGTTCTTCCGCGGGATAGTGCCCGCAGCGTTCGATGACGGCTCCTTGAACATCCCTGGCGACCCGACGTACCGTCTGCTCGGATGCGGCTCCGTAACCCCAGTCAGCCCCGATCGCGAGAACCGGCATCGGAAGCGGCGTTTGTCCCCAGACCGAATTGTCACTTCGATCGATCGGCAACGTGCGGTAATAGCTGAACGACGATCTCAGTGCTCCAGGCCGCTGAAGCGCGCGCGCGTAAAATTCAATGTCCGCGTCGCTCACTGAATTGGCATCGAACAGACCGACTTTCTCGCGTCTCATGAAGTGATCGACGAACAATTTCTCTCGTCCCCGGACCAATTCCTCCGAGATGTCACCGGCCATGTTGAAGCCGAAGTGCCAGCTTCCGCCTTTCGAAACATCCATTGCCTCTTCCTGGCCGAAGCTCGGAAGACTGCTCTCGATAAAAATCAGGTTGTTGACCTCTTCAGGCCATTGTGCCGCGTAGGCGTACGCGACGTGTCCACCCAGATCGTGTCCGGCAAGAGCGACGCGAGACAAACCGAGCCCATGCGCGAATTCTCTAAGGCGACGGGCAATTGTCTTTTTATCGAAGCCCGCGTCGGGCTTTGACGTGTAGCCAAAACCCGGCAGATCCGGAACCACGACGTCATACGCAGAGCTGAGAAGCCCCGCCACGCGGCGCCAGGCATGCGATGTCTGCGGCCAGCCATGAAGGAGGATGATCGGGGGACCACCTGAGCCCATCCGATAGTAGGCAAAGCGAATGTCGCCGGCCCGTAGTGATCGGTAGGGGTATAACTCAGCGTCCATGGCGCTTCCCCTCGATGGTTGGACGGCAAACGGCTGAAAAAGGAGCGGAGGCAATTTGACGACCATTTGGTCCAAAAATGCGCAAGCGCGTTGGCGACGAAACCATCGAAAATCTCATTTTGCGAAACGATCAAGCAGGGCTTGGACGACGGCTTGCGATGAGCTGCGGTCGGCGTTTGTCTTGCTGACGACGCGCATGCCTTCGAGCAGGCACATAATGAGACGCGCGGCGGTCGAGGGCTCGACCTCATCAGCCAATCGTCGCTCGGACTTCGCGCGTTCCAATGCCGTCGTCAGCCGCGCTTCCATCGCCTTGAAGAAGCGTCGAATGCGCTGTTCCACTTCGACGTCCTGACTTCCCAATTCCATGGCGGTTGCCACAATCAGGCATCCGCGCTTGGCGCCAGCCCCGCTGGTTCGCTCAACGTATCTTGCAAGGCACGCCTGGATGCCGTCCAACACGTCTTTGCGCGGATCAAGGTCGGCATCCAGGCGTGTCAAGGAGTCTGCGATGTATCGGTCGAGCGCGCGCAAGAACAGCCCGTGCTTGTCGCCGAAGGCGGCGTAGAGACTTCCACGAGAAAGATTCGTCGCCTCAAGCAACTCCGGAAGCGACGTCGCATGATAACCTGATGTCCAGAACACGCCCATGGCGCTTTCGATAGCGTCATCGGGATCGAACTCTCTCGGACGGCCGCGCATCCGCTGCGAAGTCTCTCGTATCATGAGCAATATCTAGACTAAGCGGTCGTTAATATCAAGCCCGTTTTCCCGGAATTGCGGAAGCATGGGGCGCCGCACGATGCGGGTTTGCCAAGGCGGCGTTCCGCTCCGTACTTTCCAGCTTAACGGTCAGGTCTTGCAAATAAAGACTGAATGGTCCAAAAATAAGAAGTCCAATAACCGGAGTGCACAGATGGCGACGGATACAAACAGGCCTGTGAATGTCGCCGTAGTGACCTACGTGTCCGGGCGCGCAGCAGCGCCTTTTGGCTTTCCAGCGCGCAACGCTGCGGAGCTCATGGTCGAAACCATCAATGCCGGAGGCCAGCTCCCAGAGCCTTACGCTGCTTCGGGCTTCGCTGGTCGCAAGCTGTCACTGAGGGTCTACGACGAGAGTGGCTCGGAAGACGAACAGATCGCGCTGTCGCGGCGCATACATGCTGACGGTGCGGATATCGTGGTCGGGTACGCGGGCAGCGCAGTCGCGATGGCCATTGCTCCCGTTGCCGAGGAACTTGGCCTACTAACGGTTGTTTCCGGCGGCGGCGCCAGTCAGTTGTTTGCACGCCAGTGGGATTGGGTCTTTCGTACCCAGACGACGACAACGGCTGATTCTGTCGGCGCCGCGCGCTACGTGGCGGCCCAACTCGGGGTTTGCGGCCTGGGTTTCGGCGGTATCAACCAACAATATCTTTGGGGGACGGACAGCTGGAAAGAATTTCGCGCCGCCTTGCAGGTCCTCCAGCCTGATGCGCAGGAGGTCGGAGGTCACTTTGCGCCGCTCTATTCAGGCTCTGTCGAAACTCCTATCAACTTTCTGAAAGAGCAGGGTGCCCAACTCATTCATTCCGGCAACTGGGGCGTTGATCTGTTCCGGTTGGTCGAAGTCGCACGAACAACGATACCGGATACACGCTTGCTATTGGTGTCCGGAGAGAGCGGCCTTCATCGGTTGGCGGGGATAATTCCCGATGGCACTATCCTTGGGGGCCGTGGTTCGCACGGACTGCTGGCGCATGACACTGAGTTGAACCGCTGGTTCTGCTCCAACTATCGTGATCGATATGAAATTGCGCCAATCTATCCATCCTATGGGATTGCCAATGCGCTGCTAGGTTTGAAAGCCGCTTGGGACCGCGCCGGCGCTGGGGCGAAGACGATTGATGTTGCGTCGGTTCTGGCTGGGTCGACCTTCGAGGGTGTCGGATCGACAATTTCGATGATGCGCGCGAATGGTCGACAGGCTGTTGCCGAAGCGGTCTATGGGACGGTCCGACGACGAGAAGGAAGCAAAGAAATAGAGCTGACCAATGTCGTGCGGTTCGCGCCCAACAAGGTCACTCCTCCGGACGGGATGTCTGGACTTGAATGGATTGAGCGGCGATTTGGTAGCCGATGATACGAGCGCTAACGCTCTAGGAGTAGTCGAGCGCCCCTATGGGGAGAGCTTCGTCGACCTTAGGGAAGCGCTGCGGCGGGACGTCGGAGGCGCGGCGGCGGAGAGAAGGTATCGAGCCGACGATTCGAGGGAATCGGTCACGGACCGAACTGACGGAGAGAGGCAGCTTTTGAGGGCAGAGCGACCCGTGTGGTTGCCGCACAGCAGCCGGATTGGCGGCGTCGAGACCGAAAGCGTCTTCCTGATCTCTGACGGTATTTGAAGCTCTGTGCCGGTGCGCTCCGAGTGGCCTTGACTGCGCAGGCGGTGCGCCATCCGGTCGATAGACTCCGATAGGTACCGGGGTTGCCAAAGCTTCGTAAGGGGCCATTTTTTCTGTGAATTCAACATCAAAAAATTACGCCGGATATACCGCCGGCATTCGTCCGTTACACAAGGCGAATTGTCCTTCCAAATCAAGGACAAAACGTCGCGCGTTATAATTGAGTGGGAGTGACGGGTCGTATTTTGGGATACTGGGGATACAGCAGCGAATATTGATGACGCGGAACATTCGATAGGCACCGATTGATGTCAATTGATCTAGGTCGCCGCTGTTTGCTGGCTGTGCGTTCGATAAGTCATGATCGCAGCTGGGTTTTGCGCTCGCAGATCGAGCCGCAAGCCGCTCTCATCTCAACTAAGGCGGGCGTGTCTCACCGCGCCTCTGGATTTCTCGCGAGAACACAACAAGCGCATAAATCCGGGGGCGATCAGAATGCCGTCCGCTCTCCGCCTTCCGAACGTATCGACTTGATGTTCTTCAACGTCCTACTTTCAAAGCTGTTGTGGTGACGTCCGTTTCCTCGATCAGCATCAGCCGGCGCGCTTCATGGAGGCGCAGGTGCTTTTGGTATTGCAGCGGGCTCATTCCCGTCAGCTCCTGGAAATGCCGGTGGAGGGTTGAAACGCCCATGCCGATCATCGTCGCCAACTGCTCGATGTGGAAGTGCTCATATGAAAGCCCGACCCAGTTCGTGCGGGAGTATCGGCGACTTTTTGAGCAGCCCCCGATCCAATTGGCCGCCTTTGCTATTCGGTGCCCCTGAGATCCCAGCCTGACGATCTGGCGCAGATTCCTGCCCCGGTGCCCCGGAAGCAAGGGCCGCCCGCCCTTGGACGGGCGTTCAGACCTTGACTATTCCGACCTCTATCATGCTGCGTGCGGCGGCCTCGATAGCATCGGCTGGCGGGCGGGGATCCCAACCGAGCACGCGTTTCGCTTTTTCGCCGTTGGCCAACAGATCAATGCCAAGAAGCGGAAGAAGCGCCTTCACCTTGGGATCCACCATGGCCTTGGCTTTCATGGCGATGTCCGGAACTTGCATGGTGGATACCTTACGGGCCTGTTCCCCGAGGCGTTCCTTAAGAATTTCGGCCACTTGGACGAGCCACAGCGCGTCACCGGAGGTTGCGAGAAATCGTTCGCCTGCTGCGGCCGGATCGGTCATTGCCCGCAACTGAAGGTCGGCCACATCGCGTACGTCCACGAAACATGACTGGATACGTGGCTGCCCGGGTTGGCCCTCAAGCATGCCCTTCAGCATCATCAGCGAATGCGAGGTGTCCGGACCAAGCGCCGGGCCCATCACGGCGGTCGGGTTGATCGTTGCCAGTTCCAGCCCGTTGCCGTTTTCAGCGATAAATTCCCAAGCCGCGCACTCCGCCAGCGTTTTGGACTTTTGATAAGGCGCGATGTGACCATCGAGATCGCTCCAGTCCTCCTCGGTGAAGGGTCGACCGGGACTGGCCTTGCCGGCGCCGATGGCCCCGAAGGCCGAGGTCAGCACCACCCGTTTCACCCCAGCGTCCCGGGCGGCACGGAGCAGCCGAAGGTTGCCGTCGACAGCGGGCCGGATCCAGTCTTCTTCGCTCGCATAGTTTCCCGAGGGCGTCGAGGACGCACTATGAATGGCATAGACGCAGCCTTGTGCGGCTTCGGCCCATCCCTCGTCCTTGAGCAGGTCGGTCTCAACGAAGCTCAGTCGCTCTCCCGGCTCGGCGCCGCCATGGGCCAGATAGGCGCCAACCTCGTCCGCCCGGTCGAGCGAACGGATGGCGGTGCGGACGCGGAAGCCGGCGGCGAGCGCGGCGATGATCGTGTGCTGTCCGATAAATCCTGTTCCACCAGTGATGAGGATGGTGTCGTCCGCCATGGCTGCTCCGAAAGCGAATTGATGATGCCTTTTGAAAGATAGGGCAGGAAGCTGGATCGCGAATGCTTGAACGTCCGGCATTTATACGCGACAATCCGAAAATGCCGTCCGACGCGTTTTCCGACATTCTCAGACTGACAACGGTGGAGTCGATGGTGACCGGCGGCTTCGACGCGGGAGGTCCTTGGGCGCTTCGGTTTCCCGCGCCGAAGTCGATCAAGTTCTTCGCGCTGACCCAGGGCCTGTGCTGGGCCCGGATCGACGGCGAAGCGCCGGTGCGCTTCGGACAAGGCGATGTGGGCCTTCTGACGGCGCAGCGTCCCTACACCTTGTCGAGCGATCCGTCGGTGACGCCGGTCGACGCAATGGCGCTGTTTTCCGGGCGTGGCCGCTCGTTCGTCACCTTGGGCGATGGAACCGACTTCAGCTATGTGGGCGGGCATGTCCTGCTCGATCCGACGAGCGGAACCCTGCTGTCGGAAGCGCTGCCACCGTGGCTCCGCGTCGACGGCGCGACCGAGCAAGCAGCGCGGTTTCGCTGGTTGCTCAGCGAACTCGTGAATGAGCGCCAGCAGCCGCTGCCGGGAGGCGCCCTTGTCGCAACGCAGCTCGCGCAGTTGCTGTTCGTGCAGATCCTGCGAGCGCAGATGGACGGCAACGATCGCATCCCGCCGGGGTGGTTGCGCGCGCTGGGCGATCCGCGCCTCGCGCCGGCCGTGCAGCTCATGCATGACGATCCGGCGCGCGCGTGGCATCTCGACGAATTGGCACGCGCCTGCGCGATGTCGCGATCGACCTTCGCCGCGCGCTTCACCGCGACGGCCGGTATCGCGCCGCTCGGCTATCTTGCGCGTTGGCGCATCCATCTCGCCTGCAAGGCGCTACGGGACGAAGAACTTTCCGTGGCGTCGGTTGCGGCTTTGGCCGGCTATTCCTCGCAGGGCGCCTTCAGCAATGCCTTCAAGCGGATGACGGGCTTGTCGCCCTCCTTGTGGCGCGAACGACAGCTGAGCGCCGGTCCGGCCTGAAGGCGTCGCTGCGAGTTTGGGTCACCTCGTCGTAAGCGGCTAGTTGGGCTGACTGAGATCCAGTATCGTAGCGGGAAAGCCTGCTAAGCCCTGGAACGCCCGCAGAGATGCGGGCTTCTTCGTTTTCAGTCCGGTGCTTGCGAGCACCGGCAAGACCCGCGTCGGTGGCATAGCCACGCTGTTTACTCGACCAGCATCAATGGGAAAGCGGAGTTCGATGAACCGCGAACGATCGCTAGCCAACAACTGGCCCTCGAACGGCCCGCCGATAACAACAGCCGAATGCCAAGATCGATAAGGTAGCGGACCGTCAGCTTGTGGCGGATCTGGCAACGCTTTCTCGAAGTCGAAGGAGAAGCTGCGGATGACCATCTCGAAAGGCGAAGTGGAACAGTTCTTTGAACGATATGCCCAAGCCTTCAGGGATGGCTTGGAAGGTACTCTTGCTGAGGAATTTTTCCGTTCGCTTTTTTCCACCCAGTATATCGCTGCAGGACCAAAAGGTGTCATGGCAGGGGACAACGATCACACTTTTGTCGAGCGGATTTCAAAAGGATACGAGCACTATCGTCAGATCGGCAACAAGGCGGTCACCGTCTCCGGGATCGAGATGCATTCGATCGATGAAACACATTGCCTGGTCCACGTGGGCTGGAGCAGCGAGTTCGAGAAAGATGGCAGGCGTATCGATGTGCCTTTCACCAACGTCTATCTGCTCGAGCAGAATGATGGGATGTTGAAGGTTTTCGGCTGGATTACGGGTGATGAGGTTCAACTGCTCAAGGACAATGGTCTCTTGTGAGGCTTGCCCCGACGGCAGCGCGTCAGCGAACTTGCACTGATCGAAGAAGGTCGGCGCCGGCCCTTCTGCGGGGGGGTAGGACATTCGGGCCTCTTGAGACCGTATTGTGCCAACGATATTGTCCAAGGACAGTGCCCGTAGAATGCCCCATCGCGCTTGTAGAGCGGACTTGATGGGTATCGCTGCACTTCACCCATCCGACGACTACATCACGCTCATCCGCGTGCCGGATTGAGGACCTTGATCTCGGCGAAATCCGTTTCGTTATCCGTCTCCACGACACAGTCGTTTGTATTGGCGACGGCGGCGATGATCATGTCGAGCGCGTTTCGCGGTTTGCCGGCCGTTTTGCCTTCGGCCATCAGTCGGGCCCAGACGAGTCCGGCCTTGTCGTCGAAGGACAGGATGCGGCCCGCAAAAGCGCTTGCGGTCCTTCGGGCCCCGAGAACCAGACGTCGAGGAGATCGCGCTTCTTGCCACGCGGTTTTTCCAAAATACCACGGCGGATTTCTGCAACGGTTAAGGAGGCGATGAACAGGTCCTCGTCGTGCTGCATCGACATCCATGAGATCAGGGAGTCCGATGGTCGCTGCCTGACGACGTTGCTGATGATGTTGGTGTCGAGGAGATAGCGCGTCACAGATCGACCTTGCGTCCCTTTTCGCGAGGGCGAGAAAGATCGAGATCAGCCCCTACGAGCGGAGAACGGCGCAATGCGGCGAGAATCCCGCCCAGCCGGGTTGGCTCGCCTGCGATCGACTTGCGCACGGCGGCGCGAAGCGCCGAGGCCTCTGGCGTATCCTCCGACAGGCGTTTGGCGAACGAACGGATGAGATCGCGGTCGGCATTCCGGCCGAGCACTTCGAAACGCGCCAAGCCGCGCTTACCGAGGCGTGACCGATAGTTCTGGATGGCGCGCTTCTGTGAGTTTCCCATGCCGTCCTCGGCTATTTCCAGTAATATAGCTGGAAATCCGGAGTTCTACACCTGCAGCGAGCCGGTATGCCGTCGTGATCGGCGCGCAGCACCCGCCTGCTGCACCCGCCGCCAAAAGCTCGACGCGCAAGCGGTCCGCTCTAGCGCTCCTATCGCGCGCTCCGATCGCAGCTCGTCCGCTGCAGACCGGGTGCGCGGTAGGACATTCAGGCATATTGAGACGGTACCGTTCCAACGATATCCTCCAAGGGACGCTGCCCGCAGAATGCTTAAAACTCTCGACATCTGATGATCGAGGCAGTTGGAACCGGCGCAGGCTGGGAACGTTGGCTGCGGGCCGCAATTGATGTCGAGGGGCGGAGCTATGTCCGATCTACTGCCCAGCGCGTTGGATCTTGCGCGCTTCCAGTTTGCCTTCACGGTAGTCTGGCACTTCCTGTTTCCGGCCTTCACCATCGGACTGGCTAGCTATCTTGCCGTGCTCGAAGCCCTCTGGCTGTGGACGGGCCGCGGCGCCTATCTCGACACCTATCGCTATTGGCTGAAGATTTTCGCCGTCGCTTTCGCCATGGGCGTGGTGTCGGGCTTGGTCATGTCATACCAGTTCGGCACGAACTGGTCGGTGTTTGCCGACAAGACGGCGCCGGTGCTCGGTCCGCTGCTCGGCTACGAAGTGCTGACGGCATTCTTTCTCGAGGCCGGCTTCCTTGGAGTCATGCTGTTTGGCCTTGGCCGGGTCGGTCCGCGCCTGCATTTCGTCGCGACCTGCTTCGTCGCGGGCGGCACCTTGCTCTCGGCCTTCTGGATTCTAGCCGCTAATTCCTGGATGCAGACCCCGGCGGGACACGCCATGGGAGCGGACGGCCAGTTCATTCCCGAGAGCTGGCTCGGGATCATCTTCAATCCGTCGTTCCCCTATCGGTTCGCCCATACGGTCACCGCGGCTTACCTGACGACCGCGATGATCGTGGGAGCCGTGGGTGCCTGGCACCTTCTGCGGGACAGGATGAACGAACGCGCTCGCATCATGTTTTCAATGGCGATGTGGATGGCCGCGATCGTGGCGCCGATGCAGCTCCTGATCGGCGATCTGCACGGCGTGAATTCCTACCACCATCAGCCGGTCAAAGTCGCGGCCATGGAAGGCCACTTCGAGACCGAGCGCCGGGCCTCCTCCATCCTGTTCGGCATGCCGGATGCCGAAGTCGGGGTGACGCGCGGCCAAATCGCCATTCCAGGTTTTGCGAGCCTTTATCTGACGCACAGCCTTGATGGAGAGGTCAAGGGGCTCAAGGCTTTCCCGAAGGATACCTGGCCGACCAACATTCCGCTCGTCTTCTGGGCGTTCCGCATCATGGTCGGTTTGGGCATTCTGATGATCGTGCTCGGCATGACCTCGCTCGTTCTGCGTTGGCGCGACGCTCTGTACGACACGCCATGGCTGCACCGCTTTGCCGTGGCCATGGGGCCGTCGGGGCTGATCGCGGTGACGGCCGGATGGACGGTGACGGAGGCGGGACGTCAGCCATTCACGGTTTATGGACTGCTGAGGACGGCCGATAGCGTGGCGCCGGTCGCAGCGCCGGCCGTCGCCGCGTCTCTGGCGGCATTCATTGTCGTGTACTTCGTCGTCTTCGGCGCGGGGATCGCTTATCTGTTTCACCTCTTCCGCCAGACGCCTGAAGCCGGCGAGCACGGACCGCCACAAGGCCAGCCGGTCCGCACGGCAGGGATTACGCCGGCGCCAGCGTTGATAGTGGGATCAGACACGCCCAGAGCAGAGCCGCGGCAAGCGGGGATCAGGCCATGAGCATCGACCTCACACTGATTTGGGCCCTGCTGATCGCCACGGCCGTGCTGCTCTACGTGGTGATGGACGGCTTCGACCTCGGCGTCGGCATCCTGTTTCCGGCCGAGGTGGCGAGAGCCGACCGCGATGTCATGGTCAATTCCGTCGCGCCGGTCTGGGACGGCAACGAAACCTGGCTCGTGCTCGGCGGCGGCGGCCTGTTCGCGGTGTTTCCGCTGGCCTACGCGACGATTTTTCCCGCGCTTTACATGCCGCTCATCCTGATGCTGCTGGCGCTGGTGTTTCGCGGGGTGGCCTTCGAGATGCGGTTTCGAGCGCGGACGTCCGCCGGCGAAGTATGGTGGGACCGCGCCTTCTCGTGGGGCAGCTTTGCCGCCGCATTCCTCCAGGGCGTCTGCCTTGGCGCGATCGTGCAGGGCATTCGCGTCGAGGGGCGTGCCTACGCCGGCGGGTGGTGGGACTGGCTGACGCCTTTCTCGGTTTTGACCGGTGTTGCCCTGGTTGTCGGCTACGGCCTGCTCGGCGCGTGCTGGCTGATTTGGAAGACCGACGGCGCGCTTCAGGCGCGCTGCCGGAGCTATGCGCGCGTTCTCGGATTTGCGACACTCGGCTTCATCGCCGTCATATCCTTGATGATGATCATCCAAAGCCCTGCGTTCCGGGAGCGATGGCTGACGCTGCCGAACATGCTTTACGCAGCGCCTGTGCCGATCCTTCTGGCCCTGCTGGCCTGGCGCTTTCACCGCGCGCTCGGCAAGGGCGAGGATGGGGTGCCGTTCCTGTGCGCACTCGGCTTTTTTGTGCTGTCCTATGCCGGGCTGGGCATCAGCATGTGGCCGATGATCGTGCCGCCCTCGATTACGATCTGGCAGGCGGCCACCCATCCCAGCAGCCAGTTGTTCCTGCTCGTCGGTGCGGCGGTGCTGGTACCGGTGATCCTTGTTTATACCGGCTACGTCTATTGGATATTTCGTGGCAAGGTGCGGCACGGCGAGGGGTATCATTGAGGCTGCGCGTGTCTCAAACCTGGCGGCAGCTGCTGTGGTTCGTTGCGCTTTGGGCCGCAGGTGTAATCGCGCTGCTGGCGATTGCAGTGCCGATCCGATGGCTGCTGAAGACAGGGTAGAGAGGCTGCCGCACCCTCGATCTCCTGGATGCTTCGGCAAGCTCGATCTGGCCGCGGCTTGCCGTCCCGTCCGCGCGTAGGCGCCCGGCGTAAACGTCGGATCTCCGTCACGGCCTCTCGTGATACGACATCCGCATCGTCCCCTCCGGAGCCCGCCTTGATGCCCGTCGCGACTGCCGCTAGCCAGCTTCCCGCCTCTGCCGTTGAAACCGACCCCGAAACCCTCGGCTGGATGCGCGGCTTTCCGCCGTCGCCCGACCGCACCATCACCTTCCAGGATGGCTCGTTCCGCAGCTTCCCCGAACTGCGCTGGGCCTGGAGCAACATCCGCCAGCTGGTGCCCACCGTGAATGTCTGGCGCGGGGCAGGGCCCGCATCCATGCTGCCGCGCGAAGACCACGACATCGGCGCGGTGGCTTCGACCACGATGGACGGCCGGCCCATGACCTTCGCGCAGATGCTGGAGGAGACGTATACGGACGGCATCGCCGTGCTGCATCGGGGCAAGCTGATCTATGAGCGCTATTTCGGCGCCTTGAAGCCGCACAAGCCGCATATCGGCATGTCCGTGACGAAGTCGTTCACCGGCGTGCTCGCCGGCATTCTGGTCGCCGAGGGCAGGATCAATCCGCAGGCGCCCGTCACGGATTACGTGCCCGAGCTGAAGGCCAGCGCCTTCGGCGATGCGCGCGTGCACGAGGTCATGGATATGACCACGGGGCTCGCCTACACCGAAATCTACACCGACAAGAATTCCGACGTGTGGGGCCTGCGGCGTGCCAACGGCATGGCGCCGATCCCGCCGGGCTACGACGGACCCACCAACATTTTCGATTTCCTGATCGCGCAGAGAAAGCAGGGCGAGCACGGCAAGGCCTTCGCCTACAAGACCGTCAACACCGACGTGCTGGCCTGGATCAACCGGCGCGCCAGCGGCATGACGCTGTCCGACCTGCTCTCCGAGCGGATCTGGCAGCCGATGGGTGCGGAGGAGGACGCGTATTATCACGTCGACCGCATCGGCACCGAGAGCGGCGGCGGCGGGCTCTCCACCACGCTGCGCGATCTCGCCCGCTTCGGTGAGACCATGCGCAATCACGGCCGCTTCAACGGCCGCCAGATCGTGCCTTCAACGGTCGTCGAGGACATCGCGCGCGGCGGCGACCCGGAGAAATTCAAGCCGGCCGGCTACATCACATTGCCGGGCGCGTCCTATCGCAATCAATGGTGGGTCACGCACAACGCGCACGGCGCCTACATGGCGCGCGGCGTCTACGGCCAGGGCATCTACATCGATCCCAAGGCCGAGATGGTGATCGCCCGCTACGCCTCGCACCCCATGGCGGGCAACGCCGCCAACGACCCCGTGACGCTGCCGGCGTATATGGCGCTGGCGAAGGCGCTGATGGCGGGCGGGTAGGGCGCGTCGTCCGTCACGCACTCGCTGTCATCGCCCGGCCGAGTCGGCCAACGACAGTGTGCCTAAAACCGCAAGATCGGTCGAGCATGCCACGGCCGTTCACGCCTAGATGAGCCCCGCCACGGAGGAGGGACGATGAAGGCGGCGCTGCAAAATTATCAGGCCCGGATGCGGCGGGTGCTGGACCATATCGACCGGCATCTCGACGATGATCTGGATCTGGAAAGTTTGAGCGCTGTTGCGGCCTTCTCGAAATTCCATTTCCACCGGCAGTTCTCGGCGACCTTCGGTCTGTCAGTGCACAGCTATGTCCAGCTGGCCCGTCTGAAGCGCGCGTCGTATCAGCTCGCCTTCGCCGACGCCCAAAGCGTCACGGACATTGCGATGGATGCCGGCTACGAAGCACCGGATGCCTTTGCCCGCGCCTTCCGGCAACGGTTCGGGCAATCGCCATCGTCGTTCCGGAACTCTCCCGAGTGGGAGCCGTGGCTTGCGGCCTTCGGGCCTCTCGATATCGCGAGGAGCAAGCTCATGCAGAGAACTTTCACGACTGACGATGTGACGATCCGCGAGGTGCCCACCACGAAGGTGGCGATCATGGAGCATCGGGGCGACCCGGCGACGCTTCCCGCCACCATCCAGCGCTTCATCGCGTGGCGGAAGGCGGCGGGCCTGCACCCCGGCACAAACCCGACCTTCAATGTCGCGCTCTACCTCTATCGCAACTGGCTGCCGGGCAGCGGCGAGGAAGTGCGCGACTTCCCGATCTATTGCCAGCGGCTGAGCTTCTTCCCGGAGGTGCCTGAGCACGAGACGGTCGCGGAACTGTTCTCCCACTGAAATAGCGGTCTCCGGGTCGGGCCCAATCCCGTCGGGTCACAGCAGGCGGGCAGGTCGACATCAACGGCTGCCACGAGCTCGCGCCTCATGCGCCTCCTGCCAGTGCGGATAGGTGACGTAGGCGGTGAGAGCGCCTTGCTCGTGCGAGCGGATGGTGACGGTCTCACCTTTCGGCATGTAGACGATCTCGCCGGGACCTGCGGTAATGGTGTCGCCGTCGCTCGTGACCGAGAGCTTCCCCTCGAGGACGATCATGACATCGTCGACGCTCATCGTCTCCTCGAGATTCTGGTTCGGTGCGTAACGCCCGAAGCCGATCGTGATCGGTCCGCCGTGACGTTGGTCGACCAGGTTGCCGACGAAGATATTGCCGTCCTGTCCCGGCGAGCGCTCGAGCGAAGCGTCGGAGATGGCAAATTTGCGAACTTTCATGAATTCATTCCGTCTTGTGCGACTGGCGGGGTGGGCACCGATAGACGCCTGGGCAGGCATTTTGTTCGCATCGCCTTACGAGGCGGTTTGACGCAGCGACGCGGCTTAATATCAGTGTTGACTTATATTAGTGATGATTGATATTCATCAAAGAAGAGCGGAGCAAGGAGAGGCGCAATGCAGATCGACGTCGCCAAGGTCCTGGGACTTGTGACGCGCTCGGTGAGGAGCTTTGAGAAGGACGGGAAGCCGGCCAGTGCGGTGACTCTGACCCGGCTCTACGACACCGGCCTCGACGATCTCTGGGACGCGGTGACCAGCAAAGAGCGCATCCCGCGCTGGTTTGCGCCGGTCGAGGGAGACCTCCAGCTGGGCGGAAGGTATCAGGTCAAGGGCAATGCGGGCGGCACCATCATGGCGTGTACGCCGCCGACCCATTTCGCCGCGACATGGGAATTCGGTGGCGCTTTGAGCTGGATCGACGTCAAGCTGTCGGCAGAACGAAGCCAGGCCCGCCTGACGCTCGAGCACACCGCGATCATCGAGGATCATTGGAATCAGTTCGGTCCCGGTGCGGTGGGCATCGGCTGGGACCTCGCTCTTGCGGGACTAGAGCGATATCTTGCGACCGGGGCGTCGGTCGACCACGAGACGGCCGAGGCGTGGATGGTCTCGCCCGAGGGCAAGGACTTCATGACGACAAGCGGCGAATATTGGCGTGCTGCGCATGTCGCGAGCGGGGTCGATCCCGACACGGCGAAGCAGCGCTCGGACCGCACCATTGCGTTCTATCGCGGCGAGATGCCGCCCGACATCACGCATCCGGGCACAGGAAGCTGATGCACGCCTTCGAGGTCCTCGCCGATCCCGTGCGCCGTCGCATCCTCGAGCTGCTCGGCCTCAAGGAGATGGCGTCCGGCGAGGTCGTCGAAGCGATCGGGGCCGAATTCGGCATCACCCAGGCGGCGGTCTCGCAGCACCTCAGGGTGCTGCGAGAGAGCGGCTTCGCAACCGTTCGGGCGGAGGCGCAAAGACGGCTCTATTCGGTCGACGTGGCGGGGCTTCAAGCGGTCGATGCCTGGATCGGTCAGTTCAGGAATTTCTGGGAGCCCAAGCTGGACGCACTGGCCACCGAGATCGCGCGCGGCAAACGTGAGCGTCGCAACGCGCCGCTCACCAAAAGGAGCGGGAAAAGAGCTTGAAGTGATCGCGAACTGGGAGTGAGGAGCGAAGTTACGCGAGCTGCGGAGCCGGCTCGCAATACTCGATCAGCACTTCGGTGAGAACCCGTATCTTCCTTGCGGGATGCTGGCCCGGGGGGCGGATTACATATGCACCCGCCGGAGGTGGGGGATAGCGTGTCATCACCGGCACAAGCGCGCCGGAAGTGACATATTCATGGGTGAGCCTGTCGGGAAGATAGGCGATCCCGAGGCCTGCCGTTGCCGCGGCGAGGAGCGCTGTGCCGTTGTCGGCCTTGAAGCGCCCCTGCGGACGAACCGTGATGATCTTGTCGCCATCCATGAGTTGCCACGCTTCGGTGCCCTGCATGAGGGCTTCATGGGCGACGAGCTCCTCCGGCGACTCGGGCGACCCATGGGTGTTGATGTAGTCAGGGCTCGCGAGCAGCTTCCCATGGATTGGTCCGATGCGTCTCGCAATCAAATTGGAGTCCTGAAGATAGCCAATCCGTATCGCACAATCATATCCTTCTGCGACGAGATCGACGAAGCGATCGCTATAGCAGGTGTGGATCTGGAGATGCGGATGGCGGCGAGCCATTTCCGCAAGGATCGGAGCGAAGTGGGTCGGACCGAAAGACAGCGGCACTGCAACTCGCAAGCGGCCGCGCAGGTCTCCCGCGGGTAGGATCGCCTCCCTCGCTGCGTCGATCTCGGCGCCGACTCTGGCGGCATGGTCTCGGAAAGTGACGCCGGCTTCCGTGAGTGCAGCCCCGCGGGTCGTTCTTGCAAGCAGTTGGACGCCAAGCTCCGCTTCAAGCCGCAGGAGCCGACGACTGACGATCGATTTGGCGACGCCCAGCCGGGCCGCGGCGGACGAAATTCCCCCAGCGTCGGCGATTTCGACGAACGTCCGTATGTCTTCAATATCCAATTCAGCGTTCCTGGTTCCGCGACACGGTGTACCCCGCCGCGACACTACCGTATCGCCTCCGGGAACACCAATCTCGGCGTCGGCTACGTCGCTGCTGGCGTATGTCTTCGAAAAACCAGTGCCGCTCACAACGGCAGTAAAGGATGCAACGATGACTTTTCGTAACGGCCTTGCTTCGCTTCTTCGTCCCGAAGACTCCGTGCTCGTTCTGATCGACCACCAGCCTTACCAGCTCGCGAACGTGAACAGCCATGAACCGCAGATGGTGATCAACAACACCGCCGGTCTGGCCAAGGCCGCCAAAGCCTTCGGCGTCCCCACCATCCTCACCACGGTGATCGCTGAACGGGGTGGTCTCCTTTTCCCTCAGATCACGGACGTTTTCCCTGGCCAGGAAATCATCGACCGGACGTTCATCAACACCTGGGAGGATCGAAAGGTGGTGGACGCAGTCAAGGCAACGGGCCGCAAGCAGCTCATCATTGCCGGCCTGTGGACCGAAATTTGCGTTGCGATGCCGGCGATTCAGGCTCGTGGCGAAGGCTGGGATGTCACGGTGATCACCGACGCCTCTGGCGCCGTTTCGGTGGAGGCCCACCAGGTCGCAATCCAGCGCATGATCGCGGCGGGCGTAAATATGATGACCTGGCTGGCGCTCGCGGCCGAATGGCAGCGCGACTGGGCTCGGACCGATCAAGCTGCCGCGCTGACGAAGGTGATCACGCAGCATGCCGGCGGCAGCGGCATCGCGTTCCTGTGGGAGCAGCAGCTGCTCAACACACCCGTACCCGCCAACGCGGGATGATCTGAGCGTGTAGGGTGGATTAGCCGAAGGCTGCGCGAAGCGCAGTCCGCCGGCGTAATCCACCGTTCCCTCGTTAGGCCGCGCTCTGATTGGTGGATTACGCTATCGCTAATCCACCCTACGAGCCCCGCGACATCTTCTCATACTTCTTCACCAGCCGATCGCGCTTCAGCCGCGACAGCCGCTGGAGCCAGAACATGCCGTCGAGCTGATCGATCTCGTGCTGGTGGCACACCGCGCGCAGGCCGTCCGATTCCTCGTGTTGCATATTGCCATCGAGATCCTGATAGCTGATCCGCACCCGCGCATGGCGCTGCACCTCGTCGTTGACCCCAGGCATCGACACACTGCCCTCGCGGTGCAGGATCATCTTGGGCGAGGCCCATGTGATCTCCGGATTGACGTAAGTGCGCGCGCCGTCCTTGGCGTCGAGCTCCAGCACCACGACACGCAAGGGAACGCCGATATGCGGCGCGGTGATGCCGATGCCGGGCGCGGCACGCATGGTCTCGAGCAGGTCGTTCGCGAGGTCGCGCAAGGACTCGTCGAAGGCGGTGACGGGGCGGGCCGCCAGCGCGAGCCGGCGGTCGGGATAGCGCACGATCGGGCGGATGGTCATGCAGGCTCCTACCACTCACTCACGGATCATTGAACCATCCCGGCTTGACGACCTACCTACTGGAAGGTAGCTCATTCGCATGAGCACCGTTTCCTCGACCGCCGACGACATTCTTGCCTGCGCCCGCACGCTGATCATCGCGGGTGGCTATAACGGCTTCAGTTACGCCGACATCGCCGATGTCGTGGGCATCCGCAAGCCGAGCATCCATCACCATTTCGCCAGCAAGGTCGACCTGGTCCGTACCCTCGTGTCGCGCTATCGCGAGGAGGCCCAGGTGGGGTTGTCGGCGCTCGAACGCAATGTCGCTGATCCCGCCGACCAGCTCAGGAACTACGTGGGGTATTGGGAGGCGTGCATCAAGGATGCGACGGCTCCGTTCTGCGTGTGTGCGCTCCTGGCCAGCGAGCTTCCGATCCTGCCTGAGGAGGTGGCGCTCGAAGTCCGCGCGCACTTCCGCTTCCTGGCATCCTGGCTGGCATCGGTCATGGAGCGCGGCAAGCGGCAAGGACGGCTCCATCTCGCCAGCACGGCACGGGTCGAGGCGGAGGGATTCATGGCGACCGTTCACGGCGCGATGCTGTCGGCGCGCGCTTATGGCGATCCCAAGATGTTCGGCACCATCATCCGGCCGCTGCTGGACCGGCTTTCCACCAGGCACTGACGAGGTCGACACAGGCCATGCTGGTCAGGGCGGCCCGGCGTTTCCGCATTCTATGAAAACTACCAACTAGTAGGTAAGGAGAAGAGAAATGAAAGATCGTGAGATCGCTTTGGAGGCGGCCGACCAGGCGCAATGGCTGAAGCAATACTACTTCCTGCGTGCCGCGTTTTCCGTCGCCTGGGTCATTGCGGCCTTCGTGATCGCGCCAACGTCGGCGGTGATCGCAGCGGCGTTGCTCGTCGCCTATCCGGCCTGGGACGCTGCCGCCAACTATCTCGACGCGCTCTCCAGCGGCGGCTTGAACCAGAACCGCACGCAGGGTCTGAACGTGCTGGTCAGTCTGGCGACCACCATCGCGGTCATCCTGGCCTTGCAGGTGAGCATGAACTGGGTGCTCGGAATCTTCGGGGCCTGGGCGATCCTGTCCGGATTGCTCCAGCTCGGCACGGCCGTGCGGCGCTGGAAGCGTTTCGGCGCGCAATGGGCCATGGTGCTCAGCGGCGGCCAGTCGGCGCTGGCGGGCGGCTTCTTCATCTTTCAGGCCTCGATGCCTGCGGTGCCATCGATCGCGAATGTTGCGGGCTATGCTGCGGTCGGCGCGCTCTACTTCCTCGTCTCGGCGGTCTGGCTCACCGTCAGCACGTGGCGCCGCAGCGCGGCCATGTGAGGCGTTGCTCCGGACGCTTCACGCGTCCGGATAAGGCGTCCCGTCCTTGTGCAGGAAGCGGCCGTCGGATGCCGGGCTCATCATGTCGATGTCGGAGCAGGTGATGAGGTCGGCTTGCGAGCGCGAGCCGACCTCGAGATAGACAGCCGTCGCATTCGACCTGTTGATCATGTGATGGCCGTTGCCGCTTGCCTTGGGGAAGGCCGCGCAATCGCCGGCGCGCAGCACGGTTTCGCCGCCATCCTCGATCAGCGTCACCTCGCCATCGAGGATGTAGACGAATTCGTCCTCGTGCGAATGCCAGTGCCGCTGGCTCGACCAGCCGCCCGGCGGCAGGCGCATCAGGTTGACCCCGAAATCCGACAAGCCCCCGGCATCGCCGAGCCGCCGCCGGATGCGCTCGGCACAGGCAGCATCGAATGGTGCGGGGTAGCCGGAGCCCTTGCGGGCCGGCACGACGGCAATGTCGATCTTTGGCATGGAGGGGTCTCCTGCAATTTCAGGCACTGATGATGGGGCGGATGGTCATGATGTCATTGGCGTCGGCAACTAAGCCCACACCGGCGGCGACCCGATTGAATCCCGCAAGGCGGCAGTCAGGATCGTCAGTTTGGCTGACGGCTGGGCCAGAGCTCGCAACAGATACACGCCGGCCTTTGCCTCATTCCACCGTTCGTCGTCGAGCGGGATTCGTGTCAATGAACCGGCGCGGACATCGGTCCCGACAACCCAGTCTGCCAGGAATGCGATGCCGATGCCGGCGAGCGCCGCGAGCCGCATCGCTTCGAAGTCGTCGCACCGAAACACGGCTTGCGGCCCGGGCGCTGCGCCCGCGGGGTGACCAAGCACGTCCGTCCAGCCCAGCAGGTCGGCGCCGTGCAATTTGTCGACCAGCCGATGGCCGGCGAGGTCTTTCGCTTCGGTCGGTGTGCCGTGACGATCGAGATAGGCGGGAGCGGCGACCAGCATCCTGTTCTGCGATGCCAGCTTGGTCGCGATGAGAGCGCTGTCGGCAAGTTCACCGATCCGGATCACGGCATCGAGCCGCTCCAGCACGGGATCAGCGAGCCTTTCCGTGAGATCGAGCTCGACCGTGAGGCCGGGATGATCCCGCATCACCATTTCCAGGGTGGGGATCACGTAGCGCTTGCCAAAGGTGGGAAAGCAGGCAAGGCGAAGAACGCCGGCGACCGCACCATCGAAAGCGGCGATCTCGGCGTGCGTGTCGGCAAGGTCGTCGAGCAACCGCTGCGCGCGTTCGAACAGTCGTTCTCCGGCGTCGGTCACCGCGAGCGCGCGTGTCGAGCGCACCAGCAGCGGCACCCCGACGCTGTGCTCCAGCGCGTCGATCTGCCTGACGATGGCCGAGGGTGTCACACCGCGATGACGTGCGGCGCTGGAGAAGCTCCCGCCACGAACCACGTCAACATAGATGGCCAGATGTTCCGCAAAACGCGGGTCTTTCATCTTTGCGCCTTTCGCAAAAGGGTTTCGAGCTCAACGTTCATTATCATCAACCCTCAAAGACCGTATCTCCTCTCTCGAAGGCGGGCCTTATCGGCCTAAGCCATTGAATGGAAGGAGATTATCATGAAGGTTCTCGATCGCATCCTGTCGCAATCGGCCTATACCGCAGTCATTGATGTGCCGCTCGACCGGGTGGACATCGCCGAATGGCTGTTCACGCTCTCCGAAGCCGAATATCTGCGCTGCTGCCCGCCTGATCACATTGCGGCCGGTGTCAGCACCACAGACGACGGACGCCGCATGATGATCAACGTCGAGCAGATCGGCACCGGGCTGGTCATCCAACACTACGTCGCGGAAGAGGCCGGCAAGACCTACTGCCGCATGAATTCAATCTCGGACGTGTTTACGACAAATGGCCGGACCCAGGTCAACGTGATCTGGGAGCTGAAGGCCGAAGCCATCGATGACGGGCGCACACGCTATACGAACAGCGTCACGGCACATCCGACCGACGTCTTCATGGCATTCCTGGACAAGCACGGCATTTCCTTCGAAGACGCCGCCAACGCGCGCCAAGCGGCCGGAAGCGACCACAATCGCCGCGAGACGCCGTTGTTCGCCGCCAGCATCGCGCGGCGCGCCAAGGCCCATGCACAGGAGCAGGCAAAGTGAAAGGCATCGTCTATGACGGTTTCGGTCCGGCGGAGGTTCTCCGCCTGGCCGAAGTGCCGAGGCCGGAGATTCGTCCCCACGACCTGCTGGTGCGTGTGAAGGCGGCAGGCGTCAATCGCGCGGATATTCTCCAGCGAAACGGCGCCTACGGCAACCAGAGCTTTGGCGAGAGCACCCTGCTTGGCCTCGAACTGGCCGGCGAAGTCGTTGGCGTCGGCAGCGAAGTCGACGAGGTCTCGATCGGGCAGCGTGTGATGGCGATCGTCGGCGGAGGGGCGTATGCCGAATTCGCCCGGGTCGACCGTCGCATGGCGATCGGGATTCCCGGCAATCTCTCGTTCGTCGAGGGCGCGGCGATCATGGAATCATTCGTCACGGCCGTCGAATCGGTTTCACATGTTGCAGGCGTCGGGCAAGGTCAAACCGTCCTGGTTCACGGTGCCGCGGGCGGAGTCGGCTCCGCCTGCGTGCAGGTCGCCCATGCGCTGGGCGCCACCGTCTACGCAACGGCGAGCGCTTCGCGGTTGGCGGACGTCGGCAGCATCGGCGCCGCCGCTGTGATCGACTATCGTGCCGACGATTTTGAAAGCGTTGTCGCGAGGCTTACCGATCATCGCGGCGTTGACGCCGTGATCGATTTCGTCGGCGGCGACTACCTGCCGCGCAACCTTCGCAGCCTTCGGCCAGGCGGAATCCTGGTTCAGGTCGGTATTTTGAGCGGCCAGCACGCCACCTCGATTCCGCTCAACCTGCTGCTCCACAACCACTTGCGATTGGCGGGCACGGTCATGAAATCGCGAGGCGTGGACGAGAAGCGGGCAATGGTCCGTCGCTTCTCCGAGGGGTTTTCGCCGCTGTTTGCGTCGGGTGAGCTGAAACCGTTGGTGGACCAGGTGTTTCCCCTTGAACGCGCCGCCGATGCCCATAGCAGCGTGGAGCGCGGCGGGGGATTTGGAAAGGTTGTCTTGGCGGTGGATTGAGCGCGGGTAGGGATGTCGTCCTTGCCGATCCGTGGCGCGTGCTGTGCGCAACCTGGACACTGCAGCTACAACGATCCGGTCCGAGCGGCTATGCTGAACGCTTGAAGCCGAACCCTGGAATCGTTGCAAGTGCTCTCTGACGTTCTCAAGCGCAAGTCGATCTACAGTTACTTCAGCCGAACGGCGATGGAGAAGGCGGTCACCTATCAGGCTCAGGGCCGCGTCTCGAACCTGAAGGTCAGCGACGACCTGAAACACGTCAGCGCCGCCGTGCGCGGCAGCGGTTCGAACAGGTATCGCGTCGATATCGCCTTGGCGTTCAGCGGTGACGCGCTCACGGATCTCGATGGCGATTGCACTTGTCCGATGACCTACAATTGCAAGCATGTCGCCGCACCCCTGCTCGAGGCGCTCAGCGGGAAGGAGTCCCCGGCGACGCACACGCACGCCGCCCCTAGCGGCCCAACGGCCCCTCCGGTTCTCTCTTCCGAGCTCACCAGCTGGATCGACAGTGTCGGCCGGACGGCGCGCGGTGACGGAGCTGGAGAGGATCAGAGCCAGTGCCTGCTCTATTGCTTCAAGCCATCCGACCACGCGATGCCGCGGCTGAACCTGTCCCTGCGATCCGTCCGCGCGCTCAAGGGCGGCGGCTTCGCCGAGAGTTATACCAGCCCCATCCTCCACGAGTTCAAGGCCGTGCGGGCGCCGAAGTACTCTCGCGACGTCGACATCGACATCGTGACCCAAGCGGCGGCCGGCACCCGCGATTATGTCGAGCAGGGACCTTATGCGGAGGAACTGCTGAAGCGCATGGTCGCCACCGGCCGGGCATTCTGGCTGGACCACAAGCGAACCCCGTTGAAATGGGCAGACGCGCGGGAGGGCCGGATCGAATGGCAGTCGGCGGGAAAGCCCGGTCTCACCCCTCATCTCGTCCTGGATGGAGCGGTCGCGCTCAATGCGGAGCCGCCGGTCTATATCGATGAGACCGCCGGCCTGATCGGGGTGGCGCATTTGGGCTGCCGCCCCGACTGGCCTTCCAATTTCTGTCGGCTCCGGCCATTCCGCGTGCGCAGGTGGAGGAAGTCTCGCGCCGCCTCAGCCAGAGGCTTCCCGAGCTTCATCATGGCCTCTTGCCGGCGCAGCCGACCGTTGCGGTGACGATCGAAGAGGACCCCCGGCCGGTGCTGCGGCTGCGGCGAGGTCACCTCGCCGGGTACTACTACCACGCGCGCGGCGGGGCCGAGGAGCGCGGGCCGGCGGCCGTCGCCAGCCTCGGATTCCGCTATGGCGGGTTCGATATCGATCCGACCCAGCGCGCGAGCCGGGTGGAGCTGTTTCAGGCCGGCAAGTTGTTTGCGATCACGCGGCGACAGGGCAAGGAAAAGCAGGCACGCAAGCGGCTGGCAGATGTCGGTCTTCGCGATGCGAGGGCAGTTCTGCCGACGCTCGATTACCGCCATGCCGCGGACTTCACGCTGAGCGACCAGGGCGACTGGTTCGACTTTCTCGCACAGCATGCCGGCCAGTTGCGGTCGGAAGGTTACGAGATCCTGGTCGACGACGATTTTCCGTACCGGCTCGCGGACTCCTCCGGCGACTTCGATGCCGCGCTGGAATCGAGCGGCATCGACTGGTTCGAGCTGGAGCTCGGCATCGACATCGACGGTGAGCGCCAAGACCTCGCCCCGCACGTGGCCGCGCTGGTCTCGGCGCCCGGCTTCACGCCGGACCGGTTGAGGCAACTCGCCGACAAGGGCGAGCGGTTCTATCTGCCGCTGGCCGACGGCCGCCAGCTGGCGCTGGCCGCCGATCGCTTCCTTCCCCTGGTGCTGGCGCTGCATGGCCTGCACCTGAGCGGCAGCCTCGATGGTTCGAAGAAGATCAGGCTGTCGCAAGCCGAAATCGTTCCGCTGCTTGGCGTGGAGAACGAGAGGTTCGTCTTTCGCGGCGCCGACAATCTCCGCCGTCTCGCCAACCTGCTTCAGCTGCGTGGATTGGCCGCGCCGGACCTTCCGCCGACGTTCCGTGCGACCCTTCGACCCTATCAGGCCCAGGGCGTTGCCTGGATCGACCTGCTCCGCGAGAGCGGATTGGGCGGCGTCCTCGCCGATGACATGGGCCTCGGCAAGACGATTCAGGTCCTGGCCTTGATCGCGCTGGAAAAGCAGCGCGGGCGGCTCACGAAGCCGGTGCTGGTCCTCGCGCCGACGAGCCTGATGACCAACTGGTCGGCCGAAGCGGAGAAATTCGCACCGGATTTGAAGGTGCTCGTCCTGCAAGGGCCGACCCGCAAGGAGAAATTTCCGGCCATTGCCGAGCACGATCTCGTGCTGACGACCTATCCTTGATCGCACGGGATCGGGAGGTGCTGCTGACGCGGGAATGGCACGTCGCCGTGCTCGACAAGGCGCAGACCGTCAAGAATCCCGATGCCGCCACCACCCGCTGGCTGCGGGAGGTCAAGGCCGCGCACCGCTTCTGCCTCACCGGCACGCCCATGGAAAATCATCTCGGTGAGCTCTGGTCGATCATGAGCTTCGTCATGCCGGGCTATCTCGGGGACAAGGCCGCGTTCTCGCGCCAATGGCGCACCCCGATCGAGAAGCGCGGCGACAAGATGCGTGCCGCGGCTCTGGCGCAGCGGGCCAAACCCTTCCTGCTGCGTCGGACCAAGGCCGAAGTTGCCACGGAACTGCCGCCCAAGAGCGAGATCCTGGAGACCATCGTGCTCGAAGGTCCGCAGCGCGATCTCTACGATTCGACCCGGCTGTCGATGTCGCGCAAGGTTCGCGAGGCCATCGCAGAGCGGGGCCTCGCCAAAAGTCACATCGTTGTGCTGGAAGCCCTGTTGCGAATGCGGCAGGCCTGTTGCGATCCGGCGCTGCTGAAGCTGCGCGACGGCGTGGAGCGGCCGTCGGCCAAGCTCGAGCGGCTGATCGAGATGGTATCGGAGCTGTCGAGCGAGGAGCGGAAGATCATTGTCTTCTCCCAATTCACCTCCATGCTCGACCTGATCCGGCGGCGCTTCGACGCCGACGGCGTGCGCTACAGTCTTCTCACCGGCGATACCAAGGACCGCAAGACGGCGATCGAGGCCTTTCAGAACGGTGCGGCGGAGGTGTTCCTCGTCAGTCTGAAGGCGGGCGGGGTGGGTCTCAATCTCACCGCTGCCGACACCGTCATCATCTTCGATCCCTGGTGGAATCCCGCCGTCGAGGAACAGGCCATCGATCGTGCCTACCGGATCGGGCAGGACAAGGCGGTGTTCGTCTACAGGCTGGTCGCTGCCGGCACGATCGAGAGAAGATGGACGAGCTGAAGGCCCGAAAACGGGCGCTGGCCGACAGCCTGTTCGAACGCGATGGACAGATCGCTTCGGCGCTCACCGAGGACGACGTCAAGGCCTTGTTCGAGGCTTGACTGAACGCGGCGTGCGGTGAGCGCAGGCCGGCGTTGGCCTCCGGGGCCTGATGCTCTCGAATTGGGGATGATGCCATTATGCCGGTGTTTTGCCCGACAGGTCAAATCGCGCCCTGACATCGCAAATGACCGTCCTTGTAAGTCATTGATCCCGCTGGTGCGGCTACTGTGCATGGGGTTGTTTTTCCAGTTTTTGTTGGCAGGTCACAAAGGCGTGCGGCAAAAATGACGTCAGCCTGTCGGCCGGCGCCGTTCCCATTCGTCCTCCATTCAGACAGATCTGACGGGAGACCGACATGACTTCCTCCAATTATCGCTGGGTGATCGTCGCCGCCGGTGGATTGCTCGGCTGCGTCGCGATCGGCGGCATGTTTTCGCTGCCGGTGTTCCTGCAGCCGATCGCAAAGGACACCGGTTGGTCGGTGACGGGCATCTCCAGCGCGATGACGATCGGCTTTCTGGCGATGGCTTTCACCAGCATGGCCTGGGGCACGGCGTCGGACAGGTTCGGGCCGCTGCCGGTGGTGCTGACGGGATCGACCGTGCTTGCGCTCAGCCTGTTCGCGGCGAGCCACGCGACCTCGCTCCTCGTGTTCCAGGTCGTGTTCGGCCTCCTGGTCGGCGCCGCCTGTGCGGCGATCTTCGCGCCGATGATGGCGACTGTCACCGGCTGGTTCGACACCAATCGCAGCCTCGCCGTGTCGCTGGTCTCCGCCGGCATGGGCATGGCGCCGATGACGATGTCGCCGCTGGCGGCCTGGCTCGTCTCCGGCCACGACTGGCGCACCTCGATGCAGATCGTCGCGCTGGTGGTCGGCGCCATCATGATCCCGGTCTCGTTCCTGGTGCGCCGTCCGCCGGCGCTCGCGCAGGCCGCGGCCGCGCCGGCGGGCGAGGGCGCAGCGCAAGGCGAGATGTCGATGGGCGAAGCGTTGCGCTCGCCGCAATTCCTCATTCTGCTTGCCACCAACTTCTTCTGCTGCGCGACCCATTCCGGCCCGATCATCCACACCGTCAGCTATGCCGTGAGTTGCGGCATCCCTCTGGTCGCGGCGGTGACGATCTACAGCATCGAGGGGTTTGCCGGCCTCGGCGGACGCATCGCCTTCGGCCTGATGGGCGACCGCTTCGGCGCCAAGCGCGTGCTGGTCTCCGGCCTGCTGCTGCAGGCGTTCGGCGCGCTCGCCTACGTCTTCGCGCATCAGCTCACGACGTTCTATGCGGTCGGCGCCATCTTCGGCTTCATCTATGCCGGCACCATGCCGCTCTACGCCGTGCTCATCCGCGAGAACTTCCCGCTCAAGATGATGGGCACGGTGATCGGCGGCACGGCGATGGCCGGCAGCCTCGGCATGGCGACCGGCCCACTCGCCGGCGGCCTGATCTACGACGCTTTCTCCAGCTATGCCTGGCTCTACATCGCCTCCTGGGCGATGGGCCTGGGTGCGTTCCTGATGGCGATGACGTTCCGCCCCTTCGCAAAGCCGCAAGGCGAGGTGGCGCCTGCGGCGGCATGAGTTCAAGATCGAGGCGGGGCGTCAGAGCTGCGCCTCGATCGCGGCCTTGTCGATCACCGACCAGACCTGCCGGATCTTTCGGTCTTGAAATTCGTAGAACACGTTCTCGCAAAAGGACATGCGCTTTCCATTGACCGCGAGACCCAGGAATGTCCCGGCTGGCGTGCAGTCAAACTTCAGCCGGGCGGCGATGCGGGGAGGATCGGAGATCAGCATCTCGACGTGGAACTGCAGATCCGGGATCTCCCGAACGTCCCGCTCCAGCATCGCGCGATAGCCGGCCAGCCCAAGGGGCCGCGCGTTGTGGACGACCTCCTCATGCACGAATCGTCCGAGGGCCGGCCAGTCCCGCCGGTTCAGGCAAGCGATGTAGTCGCCGTAGATGGCGGCGAGGTCGTCTTTCGTCATGGCGAAGCTCCTGCGGCTTCGATCATAACGCACTGGGATCGCGAACCGGTCCAGCTCACAGGCGCTTTTCGAAGAACAGGTCCGGATAGGGATCATCGTTGAAGCGGGGGATCTCGCGCCAGCCCGTGCTGCGATAGAGCTGACCGGCCTCGGGCAGCGCACTGTTGGTGTCGAGCCGCAGCAGCGTGATGCCGAGTTCCCGCGCCGCGCTCTCGGCCGCATCCATCAGGCGGCGGCCGAGCCGCAATCCGCGCGCGGCAGGCGCCACCCACAGCCGCTTGATCTCGGCATAGCCGTGATCGGTTCCCTTCAAGCCGACGCAGCCGATCGGCAGCGTGTCCGACATCGCGACGAGGAATGTGCCGCGCGGCCGGCGCATGTCCTTGGCGTCGGGGTCGCGCGACAATGAGACGTCGAAGCCGTGTTTGAAGCGGCGGCCGAGCTCGGCATAGTACTCGCCGAGGCAGTAGCGCGCTTCCTCGCACCGCGGATCCATCTCGTCCAGCGCCACGCGCTCGCGCGTCAGCGCGGAGGCGATCAGGTCCATCGCCGCCAGCAGCGCCTCGCGCTGCGAATGTTGCGCGAGGAAGCCTTCCGCCTGCGCGTTCGACAGCGCCTCGTAGGCCGCGAACTCGCGCCGGCCCGCCCGTGTCAGCTTTGCCATGCGCCGGCGCGCATCGTCTTCGCGCGCGGTGGTCTCGATCAGCCCTTCGTCCTCAAGGCTGCGGAGCAGCCGGCTCATCAACCCGGAATCGAGACCGAGATAGTCGCGGATTTCCGCCACGTCCGAGCGCCCGTGCCCGATCGCGTTGAGCACCCGCGCTGCCCCAAGCGGCCGGCTGCGCCCGAGGAACGAATTGTCGAGCGTTCCAACGGCGGACGTGACGGCACGGTTGAAGCGGCGGACGCGGGAGACGGCATCGAGCATGATGTCTGACGTTAGTCAGATATTTCGGTCTGTCAATCGCGCCCGTCGCCAAGCCACAACGCGCACGGAGGTCCGCGCGACGCGCGCATTCTCCCCGGGCCTCAGCCCTCTCGAAGTCGGCAGTGGATTTCGTCCGAGGCCGGTTATGTCGCGGTTGCACCGAGGCTACAAATCGCACCCCATAATTCGTGAAACGGAAGCCGGAAATGACGATTTCGACAGGACTCACCGAGGCCCGCAAGCAGCCTAAGCTGTCGCGCACCTCACCACCGACGGATTTGTCGCCGGTCGAATGGCAACGTGGCCTGCGCCGCCAGTTCGGCCGCGAGCAGTCCTTTCGCCTGGAGAACATCGGCGCCGAACCCTTCTTCTCCGAATTCAGGGTCACTAACCCGGTTTTCAAATCGAGCTATCGCGTCGTGATCCGTGGCCCTGGGCCCGGTGGCAATTTCTGCTCATGTCCGGACTATGCGACCAATGAGCTCGGCACCTGCAAGCACCTCGAGTTCACGCTGGCCCAGCTGGAAAAGAAGCGCGGCGCGAAAGCGGCGTTTGCGCGAGGCTACCAGCCGCCGTTTTCCGAACTCTATCTCCGAAATCAGGGGCGGCGGAGCGTGCATTTCCGTGCCGGAACCGATTGTCCGGCGAATGTGAGGAAGGCCGCCGCCCCGGCCGGAAGGGCAATCGCGGCGCGCGCGTCATCGATGGCGGTCGCGCGCAGCGACAGAAGGCCTATATCGAGGACGATTTTTGCAAGATCACGAACTACGAGAAGCTGCAGCCCGATCTCGACTTGATCGGCGCTTGGTCACCGGAACTGGTCGTTGTCGATGAGGCGCAGCGCGTCAAGAACTGGAATACGGTTGCCGCGCGTGCGCTGAAGCGCATCGACAGCCCCTATGCGATCGTGCTGACGGGAACGCCCCTGGAAAACAAGCTCGAAGAATTGGTCTCCATCGTGCAGTTCGTCGATCAGCATCGTCTGGGTCCAACCTGGAAGCTCCTGAACGAACATCAGGTCAGGATGAGACCGGTCGTGTCACCGGCTATCGTGATCTCGGCAGGATCGGCGAGACCTCGCACCCATCATGATCCGTCGGCGCAAATCGGAGGTGTTGCGGCAGCTGCCCGATCGCACCGACCAGAACGTGCTGATTCCCATGACCGGTCCGCAGATGGAGCTGCACCGCGAGAACGCCGACTAGGTGGTCAAGATCGTGCAGCGCTGGCGCAAGACCAAGTTCCTGTCGGACAAGGATCAGCGTCGGCTGACCTGTGCGCTCCAGAACATGCGGATGTCCTGCAACAGCACCTATCTGCTCGACCAGGAGAGCGATCACGGTCTCAAATCGGACGAACTCGCCGCGCTGCTCGATCAGCTGTTCGTCGTGCCGGACGCAAAGGCGGTAGTATTTTCACAGTGGACGCGGACACACGATGTGGTGATCCGTCGGCTTGCTGCGCGCGGCATCGGTTATGTCACTTTCCACGGCGGCATCCCTTCGGAGAAGCGGCCCGAGCTGGTCCAGCGCTTCCGGGACGACCCGGCCTGTCGCGTGTTCCTGTCCACGGACGCAGGCAGCACGGGTCTCAATCTCCAGCATGCCTCGACGCTGGTGAACATGGACCTGCCGTGGAATCCTGCCGTTCTCGAGCAGCGCATTGCCCGTGTCCATCGGCTCGGCCAGGCCCGTCCGGTACAGATCGTCAATTTCGTCGCGAAGGGGACGATCGAAGAAGGCATGCTGTCGGTGCTGGCCTTCAAGCGCTCTCTGGCGGAGGGCATTCTCGATGGGGGCAGCAACGAGGTCTCGCTGGGCGGATCGCGGCTGACCCGCTTTATGAGGGACGTCGAGAGCGTCACTGGAAGCATGGGAAGTGGCGAGGTGGTCACGGCGGCAGAGGAGGTTGGACAGGTCGATGGTGCCGCCGAGGCTGGACCAGCCGACGAAGACGCCGCGGCGGCGTCGACCGCGCAAGCCCGCGAGCGCACCAGCAAAGCTCGAGACGTCGCGGCGACCGATCACTGGCAAGGTCTGGTTCAAATGGGTGCGCAGCTCGTCGGCGCCATCGTGGCAGCGAGCGGCGATGGCGCGATCGGACATCCATGGGTCGAGCGCAATCCGACAACAGGTGCGCACAACCTCAAGATTCCGCTTCCGCCTCCGGAGACTGCAAGGCGACTGGCGGACTTGCTCGGCGCACTGGCCGCTTGCGTGGTGGAACGGCTTGACGCTGCCAGGGCGCTGCAGGATGTCGCGGCGCTCGCAGTGACGAGGTCGATCCAATTGCGCCTCTCTTTGTGAATTGTGCCCGCGCCGCGGAGCGTTACCATCGGCTGCTGCCGTGGAGTACGGGAGCCGGATTACTGGGAGGCGGCATTGAGCGGGATGGAACGCAAAGCGAAGGGATCGGACCTGTTCGTCGCGGCACTGGAGAATGAAGGTGTCGACAGAATCTTCGGCATTCCCGGCGAAGAGAATCTCGATCTGGTCGAATCGCTGCGCGCCTCCAGGATCGAGCTGGTCCTGACCCGGCACGAGCAGGCCGCCGCCTTCATGGCCGCAACGCATGGACGGCTGACCGGCAAGCCCGGCGTTTGCCTGTCGACGCTCGGACCCGGTGCGCTCAACCTGTCGACGGGGGCGGCCTATGCGCATCTCGGCGCGATGCCGATGATCCTGATCACCGGCCAGAAGCCGATCATGAGCAGCCGGCAGGCCCGGTTCCAGATCGTGGACGTGGTGGCGACCATGAAGCCGCTGACCAAGCTGTCGCGGCAGATCGTCAGCGCCTCCAGCATTCCGACCGTGGTGCGCGACGCCTTTCGCGTCGCCATGGAGGAGCGGCCCGGGCCGGTGCATCTCGAATTGCCCGAGGACATCGCGGGCGACGAGGTGCCTGCGGTCCCCGTGATCCAGGTCCATCCGATCGAGATCCCGGTCGCCCATCGTGCGGCGCTCGACCGCGCCGCCGAGATGATCATGGCCGCAAGGCGCCCGCTGCTGATGATGGGCGCGGCGACCAGCCGGCCGCGGTCGACCCACGGCATCGCAAGCTTCGTGCGGCGGACCGGCATTCCGTTCTTCACGACGCAGATGGGGAAGGGGACCGTGCCCGGCGGCACTAATCTTTATATGGGGACCGCCGCGCTGTCGGAACGCGACTACGTCCATGACGCGATCGATGCCGCCGATTTGATCGTCGCGATCGGCCACGATCCGATCGAGAAACCGCCCTTTATCATGGGCCCCTCGGGCCCGAAGGTCATTCACGTCAGCTATACGCCGGCGAGCGTCGAGCAGGTCTATTTCCCCGATGCCGAGGTCGTCGGGGACGTTGGCCCGAGCCTGGAACTGCTGGCGGATCGGCTCGAAGGCAAGCTGCCGCAGGCCGCGGCGCTGCTCCCGCTGCGCGAAGAGATCCTGGGGCATATTGCCGATCGCGCCACCGAGGCGCGCTGGCCGCCGACGCCGCAGCGCATCGTGCACGACATCCGCCAGGTGATCCCCGAGAACGGCATCGTCGCGCTCGACAACGGCATGTACAAGATCTGGTTTGCGCGCAACTACCGCACCCGCGTCGCCAACACGCTGCTGCTCGACAACGCACTGGCGACCATGGGCGCCGGCCTGCCGTCGGCGATGATGGCCGCGATGCTCTATCCCGACTGCCGCGTACTCGCCGTCGCCGGCGACGGCGGCTTCATGATGAACAGCCAGGAGATGGAGACCGCGGTCCGCCTCAAGCTCAATCTGGTCGTGCTGGTGCTGGAGGACAACGCCTACGGCATGATTCGCTGGAAGCAGGCCGTCGATCATTTCGCCGATTACGGCATGACGTTTGGCAATCCCGACTTCGTGCTCTACGCGAAGGCTTACGGGGCGAAAGGGCATCGGATCGAGAGCATCGACGGCTTTGGCCCGACGCTGGAGGCCGCATTCGAGGAGGGCGGCGTGCATCTCGTCTCGATCCCGATCGACTATTCGGAGAACGTGCGGGTACTCGTCGACGAGCTGCGCGCACATGAGAAATCAAAGGCGTGACGACAGCGGCCTCGTGCCCCGGACGCAGCGCAGCGCTCCTTCAGCGGTGCGCTGCAGAGCCGGGGCCCATGCATCAGCGAACTCTGTGGCTTCCTGGGTCCCGGCTCGGCGCAGCAACGCGAGAGCGTTGCTGCGCGTCCGGGACACGAGAGGGGCGAGCGCACTTGTGCTGCGGTCGCCGATCGCCGACACTCCCAATCACTCAACCAACCACAGGAATATGAAATGACTCGCGTTCGTTGTGTCACCGAGATGGGCATGGGCGTCGACGTTCACGGCAGGGACGCCACCAAGGCGGCCAAGCGTGCGGTCTCCGATGCCATCAGGCATTCGAGCCTCGGCTTCTTCCGGATGATCGGCAAGACCGCCAACGACATGTTCGTCGATGTCACGATCGCGGTGCCCAATCCGGAAAGCGTCGACAAGGAAGCCGTCGCCAGGGAGCTGCCTTACGGCACGGTGACCATCAACGCGGTCAAGGGCGGGCTGGAGATTCCTTCGGCCACGGAAGTAGCCAACGACCCCATTCTCATCGCCAATGCCGCCGTCATCGTCAGCTTCGACAAGGACTAGGCCGATGTCCGACAGCGATGAGGCGCTGCTGGATCGTCCGATCTGGAGCGCGCTGACAACCAGCCAGAAGCACCTGGCGGAAGGCGGCCCGCGGGCGCTGCGCTATCCCGTGGACATGACCCCGTTTGCCGACATGGTCGACATGTCCGAGGCAAGCTTTGTGGCGCTCGGCGATCTCATGTCGGGCTCGCAAGTCGCGGTGCTGTTCACGCCCGAGCCGGTCGAAATTCCCGCCGGCTTCAAGGTGCTGCTCGCCGAGCCCGGCGAGCAGATGATCGGTTCGCCCGCCGACGCTTCGCTGCGCGATGCCGAGATCGTCCGCCTGGGCGCGGCCGACGTTCCCGCCATGATGGCACTGACCGAGCTGACCAAGCCCGGGCCGTTCGCGGCGCGGACGCACGAACTCGGCACCTTCCTCGGCATTCGCGCGCGCGGAGGGCTGGTCGCCATGGCCGGCGAGCGGATGAAGCCCGGAAATTTCACCGAGATGACGGCGGTCTGCGTGCATCCCGATCATCGCGGGCGCGGTTACGCACAGGCGTTGCTCGCCGCCATCGCGCGCCAGATCGAGGCGCGCGGGGAAATTCCGTTCCTGCACGTGTTCTCGAGCAATACGTCTGCCATTGCGCTGTACCAGCGGCAGGGCATGCGGACGAGGCGCCGCCTGCAGGTCACAGTGCTGATGAAGCAGGGATGAACCGCGCGATGGGCTTCATGTTGTGCGAAATCTCGCTATATCGATTCCAACCACAATTGGGGGGAGCCCATGGACGCCAGAACACCTGATTTTTCCGCCGTACGGACGGCGATGCAACGCTACGTCGATCAGGAGATCATTCCCGGCGTATCCTGGGCCGTGCTGCGCGGCCGCGAGGTGGTCGATCAGCAATGCGTCGGCTTTGCCGATCGCGAGGCGAACACTGCGCTGCGGCCCGACCACATCTTCCGCGCGTTCTCCAACACCAAGATCTTCGTGACCTGCGCGATCATGCTGCTGGTCGAGCAAGGGCGCATCGGGCTCGATGACCCCGTCGAAAAATTCCTGCCGCAGCTCGGCAATCGCAAGGTCCTGAAGCAGGACGCTTCGAGCCTTGCCGATGTCGAACCGGCGAAGAGCCCGATCACGATCCGCCAGCTTCTGACCCACACCTCCGGTCTCAGCTACGGCATCTTCGATCCCGGCACGGTGCTGTTCAAGGGCTACAACGATACGCGTGTGCTCAATCCATTGACCGCGCTCTCGGACATGATTGACAAGCTCGCCGATCTGCCGCTGTCCTATCATCCCGGCACCGCCTGGGAATATTCGGTCGCGACCGACGTGCTCGGCCGCGTCGCCGAAGTCGTCTTCGGCCAGCCGCTCGATGCCTTCCTCAAGGCGCGCATCTTCGATCCCCTCGGCATGACCGACACCGGTTTCCATGTCCCCGAGGCGGAGCAGGGCAAGCTGGTCGCGCTCTACAATGGCGCTGACGTGCTCGACCCGATGAAGCCGGGTCTCACGCGTGCCGACGATCTTCCCTTTCCGCAAGCCTATCGGCGGCCGTTCCCGAGGCTCTCGGGCGGCGGCGGTCTGGTCTCGACCTTGCCTGATATGCTCGCACTAATCCGCGCGCTGCTGCCCGGGTCTGACGCGCTGCTCAAGCCGGAGACGCTGCGGCTGATGATGACGAACCAGCTCCCGGCGGGGCAGACCATCCGTTTCGCCACGCTCGGCCCTATCCCCGGCAAGGGCTTTGGTCTCGGCGGCGCCGTCACCTTCGCGCCTACGCCTCTCGATCCCTCGAACTCGACCGGCGAATTCCAGTGGGGCGGCCTTGCCGGCACCCATTGGTGGATTTGCCCTGAGGCCAATACCGCCGGCGTGCTGATGGCCCAGCGCTACATGGGCTTCTGGAATCCGTTCTTCTTCGAGTTCAAGCGCCTGGCCTATCAGGCGGTCGGAGGCTGACCGCCAAAAAATTGCACGCGCCCGCGAATCCTTTTCGGCCAGCGCGCCCTCTTGATGGTCGGGGTATTCAGCCTCGGCTCATCTCAGAGGATGCGATATCGGAATCCATAGATTGCCAAACTATCTCGGCCTCGATGGATTTCGCTACGGCTGGGTCGCAGCCTGGATCGACGAGCGCGGCGATCACGGCTTCGACTACTCGCCGGGCCTGACGCGCCTGCTCGCGCTGCCGCATGCGCGCGCGATGATCGACATGCCGATCGGATTGAATCCGAGCGGCTACCGCGCTTGCGATCTACGCGCCCGCGAGCTGATTGGCCCCGCCGTATTTCTCGGTGCGCGCCGCGACCTCTGGACATTCCCGGACATGGCCACGGCCAATCGGCATTACTGGGAGCAGGAAGGCAAGGGCAGGGGCGTGTCGGCGCAGCTCTGGAATATCAGGGATAAGATCAGCGAGGTCGACGAGGTCATGACGCCGGCGCGGCAGGCGACGATCGGCGAAGCGCATCCGGAATTGGTGTTCTGGAATCTGGCAGGGCGCGTGCGGCTCGCGCCGAAGACGTCGCCGCGGGGCCGCGAGCAACGCGTTGCGCTGCTGAGAGACCGGGGCTTCAGCAAGGTCGAAAGATGGCTGACGCTTCGCCACGGCACCGGCATCGGCCGCGACGATCTCATCGATGCGTGCGCCTGCGCGGTCGCGGCACGCGACAGTACGCAACGTGTCGGCGGCGAGGAGATCGATCCGCGCGGATTGCGGATGGAGATCAACTGTTGAGGTCAGCCCTCCCAATCGCCATTGTTTTCGAAATGGCTGCGACTATTGCGGCCTGGATTCGAGGAGACGCCCTCGTCGTTCAGTCTTGTTGCTCTCGCTTGGTATTCGTCGGCCATCGCTCGCAACCGTTGCGCGGCTTCGCTGTGCGCGAGATCGTTCGCGACGCGGCGACAGCGTTCAGCGTGATCGAGCAGAGCGCGTTTCTCGATGTTCATCCAGCGACAACGCTCGAGGAGGGCATTGGTCCCTCCGCGGGCTGCCGGAACAGCGCGATGTCTTCGCAGCGCAATCCGGGAAAAAATAGCAATATTTCAATGTCGCCTCGGAACGTGGCGCTGGAGCCGACGTTTTATGCCATAGGCTGTTGAGGGACAAAATGCCATGTACGACGTGTGCCAATTGGCGACCGCGATGCTCGCGATCGCCTTTACGGCCGTGCTGTTGATCACGGGTGAACGGTTCATCGAGCATCGACTGCAGCATGAGGCAATGACCCCGATCGTGGCGATGGCAACGCTGCCGCGATAGGCGCAGGTTCGCCGGGACGAAGTGTGACTTGCGCCGCACGGCGCCTCGCCTAGATTGAGCACGCCTCAGTCCATGCACCAAAGGTCCCGATGTCCGATCTGTCCGCCTTTCCCATCACCAAACGTTGGCCGGCGAAACGTCCCGAACTGCTCCAGCTCTATTCCTTGCCAACGCCAAACGGCGTCAAGATCTCGATCATGCTGGAGGAGATCGGACTTCCCTACGAAGTCCATCTGGTCGATTTCGGCAAGGACGATCAGAAGACGCCGGAGTTTCTCTCGCTCAATCCGAACGGCAAGATCCCGGCGATCCTCGACCCCAACGGTCCCGGGGGCAGGCCGCTGCCGCTGTTCGAGTCTGGAGCGATCCTGCAATACCTTGCAGAGAAGACCGGCAAGCTCCTGCCTGAGGATGCTGCGCGGCGCTACCAGACCATCCAGTGGGTGCACTTTCAGATGGGCGGCATCGGGCCGATGTTCGGCCAGGTCGGCTTCTTCCACAAATTCGCCGGCAAGGATTTCGAGGACAAGCGGCCGCTCGAGCGTTACGTCGATGAGTCCAAACGCCTGCTCGGCGTGATGGAGACGCATCTTTCCGGCCGGAGGTGGTTCATGGACGACGACTACACCATCGCCGACATCTCCATGCTCGGCTGGGTGCGGAATCTCATCGGGTTCTACGGCGCCGGCGATCTCGTGGCGTTCAGCCGGTTCAAGGCGGTCGGCGCCTGGCTCGAACGCGGGCTGGCGCGTCCGGCGGTGCAGCGCGGGCTGAACATTCCGAAGCGGCCGTGACCTTCCCTAGAACAGGCGTCCGCCGTTCGGCACAGGCCTGCTCGGCTGCACCAGCACGACCTTGCCGTTTGCATCGGGGAAGCCGAGGGTCAGCACCTCGGACACGACTGGGCCGATCTGACGCGGCGGGAAGTTGACGACGGCCGCGACCTGTTGCCCAACGAGGGTATCGAGCGGGTGGTTTTCGGTGATCTGGGCCGAGCTCTTGCGCACGCCGATGGCGGGGCCGAAATCGATCCAGAGACGCCAGGCCGGCTTGCGCGCCTCCGGAAACGGCTTGGCGTCGACGATGGTGCCGACACGGACATCGACCGCGAGGAAGCTGTTGAAGTCGATCGTCGGTGAGGCGGCAGCTGCGGGATCGTGGGTAACGTGCATGGGATGTCCGCTCGGAGAGTTGGGGTGTTCGCAATATTGTCGCGCGAACCGGAGTTTCGTACAACGCCGCAACCGAAGCATCACGCATGCGCGAGGAAACGTCTTGTCCAACATCATCTACGGCATCAAGAACTGCGACACCATGAAGAAGGCCCGCGCCTGGCTCGATGCTCATGGCGTGCCTTACGGGTTTCACGACTACAAGGCGGCGGGCGTGGAGAAGGACAAGCTCAAGCAGTGGAGCGACAAGGTCGGCTGGGAGACGCTGCTCAATCGCGCCGGGACGACCTTCAAGAAGCTCCCGGACTCCGACAAGGAAGGCTTGAGCGAGAAGAAGGCGTTGGCATTGATGCTAGCGCAACCATCGATGATCAAGCGGCCGGTGCTGGAAATCGGCAGCAAGCTGTTGGTCGGCTTCAGGCCGGATGTCTATGCCAAGGAGGTCGGCGCCAAAGGGCGCTGACCGCTAGTTCAGCTCGATGGTCTCGGCGGTGATGCAAGGCTCCGGCTGGTCGGAGAACTCGACCGTCTCTGCGGGGGCGATGCGGGCAGGGGCGCGATGAAACAGCTCCCGATCGATCACAGCGCGTAGCTTTGGACGCGGCAGCGCGTCATTTCCGCGCATCAGGTTCTTGATCTCGAAGCCGCCGTCCTCGCAGAAGGTCTTGATCGACGCGACGACGTGACAGACCTTGCCGTCGGTCTGGAAGGGCAGCAGCAGCCGTTCATAGGCGACGATGCGCCCGTAGACGTCCTCGACATTGGCGACGCTGTAGACGGGCAACCCGCGCGCGACGCATTCATGATAGATCGGCAACACGTACGGCGCGAGCCGCGGCCCGACGTAATCATCGAGCGAAACGCCCTTGCCGGTATGCCCATAGGCGCGCGAGATGCGCGTGCCTTCGCTCTGGATGACGAGGCGCGGCGTCGGCGTCGAAAATTCGACCGTATAGTAGATGAGATCCGAGAGCTCTTCCTCGAGCCGCGCGGGCTGATACTCCCAGATCGCCGGCGCGATCTGCTGGCGCGCATAAAGTCGCAGCCACGTGTTCAGGAGATCGCGTTGCCGGATCGATTTGACGACGGAGGGAGCGGCGTTTGCAAAATCCAAAGCAATATTCTCCGCACGGGAAGACGCGCGCATGATCCCGCTTGTGGGAAAATTTTCGATGAAGGCTGGCGCACGGAACGAAAGACCGTTAACGACGGCTTGATGGCCGGTGCCTTGCGAACCGGGAGGCCGGGCAGGCACGACATCCAGACATCTCCGACTAAGGGAGCATTTGTATCCCAGCCGGAGGCCTGACCTGCTCAGCTTTCCGCCTTGCCTAACCCCCGTCACCTCCGGCATATTCCGCGCCCGGAGGCGGCGCTCCGGGTGGGCTGCAAGTCCTCCGGACAGCCGAAGCAACAAGGACAGCCACGCGCCGTGTGCGGGCAGGGGGAAATCTGTTTGGCCGATGAGTTCATTCTCGAAACGGAAGGCTTGACCAAGGAGTTCGCGGGCTTCTTTGCCGTCCGCGACGTTGCGCTCAAGGTTCGCCGTGGGAGCATTCATGCGTTGATCGGCCCGAACGGGGCCGGCAAGACGACCTGCTTCAATCTTCTGACCAAGTTCCTCAAGCCGTCGGCCGGGAAAATCCTGTACAAGGGGCAGGACATCACCGCGATGGCGCCGGCGGATGTGGCCCGCATGGGCCTTGTGCGTTCGTTCCAGATCTCGGCGGTGTTTCCGCATCTCACCGCGCAGGAGAACGTCCGTGTCGCGCTTCAGCGTCAGCATGGCTCTTCGTTCGATTTCTGGCGCTCCAAGTCCGTGCTCAACCGCTTCAATGATCGCGCGCGCGAGCTGCTCAACGATGTCGGCCTCAGCGAGTTTGCAAACACGCCGGCGGTCGAGATGCCCTACGGGCGCAAGCGCGCACTCGAGATAGCAACCACGCTCGCGCTCGACCCGGAGATGATGCTGCTCGACGAGCCGATGGCCGGCATGGGCCACGAGGACATCGACAAGATCGCGGCGCTGATCAAGCGCATTTCGGCGAAATACACCATCCTCATGGTCGAGCATAATTTGAGCGTCGTGGCCAATCTCTCCGACATCATCACCGTGCTGACGCGCGGGCAGGTGCTCGCGCAGGGCCATTACTCCGAGCTCACCAAGGACGAGCGCGTCAAGGAAGCCTATCTGGGAGCCGGTCATGCCTGACACTGCGATCGCCGAGGCCCCGGCCAGGGCTGCGACCGGCGGACCTATCCTCCAGGTCCGCAACCTCGAAGCTTGGTACGGCGAGTCTCACATCCTGCACGGGATCAACTTCGACGTGAACGCGGGCGAGGTCGTCACCCTGCTCGGGCGCAACGGCGCGGGCAAGACCACCACGCTGAAGTCGATCATGGGCATCATCGGCAAGCGCACCGGCTCGGTGAAGTTCAACAACCAGGAGATCATCCGCGCGACCTCCGACAGGATCGCGCGGATGGGCATTGCCTTCTGCCCGGAGGAGCGGGGAATATTCGCCAGCCTCGACGTGCGGGAGAACTTGATGTTGCCGCCTGTCGTCCGCGAGGGCGGACTGCCGCTCGACCAGATCTTCGATCTGTTTCCGAACCTGAAGGAGCGGCTGGGCAGCCAGGGCACCAAGCTGTCGGGCGGCGAGCAGCAGATGCTCGCGATCGCGCGCATCCTGCGCACCGGCGCGAGCTTCCTGATGCTGGACGAGCCGACCGAGGGCCTTGCGCCCGTCATCATCCAGCAGATCGGTCACACCATTGCGCGGCTCAAGAAGGAGGGCTTCACGATCCTCCTGGTCGAGCAGAACTTCCGCTTCGCCTCGACCGTGGCCGACCGCTACTATGTGGTCGAGCACGGCAAGATCATTGACGGGTTTTCCAACGCGGAGCTTGCCGCCAATATGGACAAGCTCCACACCTATCTCGGTGTTTAGCCGAGCAGGCCGGACGATCAAGAGCGACTATCAAAGGAATATTGGGAGGCGGATTATGAAGCACAGCATTTCGGCAATGTTGCTCGGGACGGCCCTGGCGCTCGGTGCGGCAGGTGGCGCAGTCGCGCAGGACAAGAACATCAAGATCGGCGTGCTGACCGACAATTCGGGACTCTATGCCGACCTCGGTGGCCCTGGCTCGACCGTCGCCGCGCAGATGGCGATCGAGGATTCCGGGCTCGCTGCCAAGGGCTGGAAGCTCGACTTGATCTCCGCCGACCATCAGAACAAGCCCGACATCGGCTCCACGATTGCCCGGCAATGGATCGACGTCGAGAAGGTCGACATCTTCATGGATGTCCTGAACTCCGGCGTTGCGCTGGCGGTGAACAACATCGTCAAAGAGAAGAATTCCATCCTGATCGACACAGGTGCGGCGACGTCGGATCTCACCAACGCGCAATGCTCGCCGAACACGATCCACTGGGTCTATGATACCTATATGCTGGCCAACAGTACCGGGCAGGCGCTGGTGAAGGCGGGCGGCGACACATGGTATTTTCTCACCGCGGACTACGCCTTTGGCCATGCCCTCGAGCGCGACACCGCCGCGGTCGTGGTGAAGTCGGGCGGCAAGGTGATCGGCAATGTCAAGCATCCCCTGAATACTGCCGACTTCTCGTCGTTCCTGCTTCAGGCGCAGGCCTCCAAGGCCAAGATCATCGGCATGGCGAATGCCGGCGGCGACACCACCAACACCATCAAGCAGGCGGCGGAGTTCGGCGTCGTCTCGGGCGGCCAGAAGCTTGCGGGCCTGCTTCTCTTCATCACCGACGTGCACTCGCTCGGTCTGAAGGTGGCGCAGGGCCTGAACTTCACCGAGACCTTCTACTGGGACCTGAATGACGGCACGCGCGCCTTCTCCAAACGCTTTTCCGAGCGCATGAAGAACAAGGCGATGCCTTCGATGGTGCAGGCCGGCGTCTATTCGGGCCTGCTCCACTATTTCAAGGCGCTGGAGGCGATGGGTGGCAACCCGCATGACGGGGCCAAGGTGGTCGCCAAGATGAAGGAGATGCCGACGGACGATCCGCTGTTCGGCAAGGGAACGATCCGCGTGGACGGTCGCAAGCTTCATCCCGCCTATCTGTTCGAGGTCAAGAAGCCCGAGGAATCCAAGGCGCCCTGGGACTATTACAAGCTGGTCGGCACGACCCCCGGCGACCAGGCCTTCCGGCCGCTGTCGGAAAGCGCCTGTCCGCTGGTGAAGAAGTAACCGTGAACGATGCAGGCCGGCGCGCAACGGCACCGGCCTGTTGTTGAGGAATAGAAGGGACCGGGTGCGGGATCGATGCAGGCTCTCTACGCTCAGCTACTGGTGGGATTGATCAACGGCTCGTTCTACGCGCTGCTCAGTCTCGGGCTTGCCGTGATCTTCGGCATGCTCAACATCATCAATTTCGCCCATGGCGCGCTCTACATGATGGGCGCCTTCGTCGCCTATTTCCTGCTGAACCTCGGCGGGATCAACTACTGGTGGGCGTTGCTGCTCGCGCCCATCATCGTCGGCATCTTCGGCATGATCCTGGAGCGGACCATGCTGCAATGGCTGACCGGGCTCGATCATCTCTATGGCCTGCTGCTGACCTTCGGCATCGCGCTGATCGTGCAGGGCGTGTTCCAGAACTATTTCGGTTCCTCCGGCCTGCCTTACGCCATTCCGGACCAGCTCAGGGGCGGCATGAATCTCGGCTTCATGTTCCTGCCCGTCTATCGCGGCTGGGTCGTCGTGTTCTCCCTCGTCGTGTGCCTTGCGACCTGGTTCCTGATCGAGAAGACGCAGCTCGGCGCCTACCTGCGCGCCGCCACTGAAAATCCGACGCTGGTGCGTGCCTTCGGCATCAACGTGCCGCGCATGATCACGCTGACCTATGGTCTCGGCGTCGGCCTTGCCGCGCTCGCCGGCGTGCTCTCGGCGCCGATCAACCAGGTGCGGCCGCTGATGGGCGCCGACCTCATCATCGTCGTGTTCGCGGTGGTCGTGATCGGCGGCATGGGTTCGATCATGGGCTCCATCATCACCGGCTTCGCGCTCGGGGTGATCGAGGGCCTGACCAAATATTTCTACCCCGAGGCGTCCAACACCGTCGTGTTCGTGCTGATGGTGCTGGTGCTCTTGGTGAAGCCAACGGGATTGACGGGAAGGGCGGCCTGAGATGACAACCCTGACGGACGACACGCTGCCGGCAACCCCGCGCGCGATGCGCGACGAGATGATCGTGTTCGTGCTGATGGCGCTGCTGCTGGCGGCCGTGCCGTTCACCGGCGTCTACCCGTTCTTCGTGATGCAGGCGCTGTGCTTCGCGCTGCTCGCCTGCGCCTTCAATCTCTTGATCGGCTATGGCGGCCTGCTGTCCTTCGGCCACGCGATGTTCCTGGGCACGGCGGGCTATTGCAGCGCGCATGCGCTGAAAGTGTGGGCGCTGCCGCCGGAGCTCGGCATCCTCGTCGGCATCGCTGCGGCGTTCGTGCTGTCGATCATCACCGGCTACATCTCGATCCGCCGCCAGGGCATCTATTTCTCGATGATCACGCTGGCGCTGTCGCAGCTCCTGTACTTCATCTATCTCCAGGCTCCATTCACCCACGGCGAGGACGGCATCCAGGGCATCCCGCAGGGACACATGTTCGGCATCTTCGATCTGTCCAAGCCGACGGTGCTCTACTACGTCGTGCTGGTCGGGTTCCTCGCCGGCTTCCTCTTGATCTTCCGCATCATCAACTCGCCGTTCGGCGAGGTGCTGAAGGCGATCCGCGAGAACGAGCCGCGGGCGATCTCGCTCGGTTACCGCACAGACCAGTACAAGTTCCTCGCCTTCGTGCTCTCCGGCACGCTGGCCGGCTTTGCCGGCTCGCTGAAAGTGTTCGTGGCGCAGAACGCCTCGCTCACCGACGTGCACTGGACGATGTCGGGCGAAGTCGTGCTGATGACGCTGGTCGGCGGTCTCGGCACCATCTTTGGTCCCGTGGTCGGCGCCTTCGTCATCATTGCTATGCAGCAATATCTCGCAGGCTTCGGCCAGTGGGTGACGGTGATCCAGGGCGCGATCTTCGTGATCTGCGTGCTCACCTTCCGCCGCGGCATCATCGGCGAAATCGCGCATTACTTCCGCAGGTCGCTCTAAGCGATTGATCTTGCATCAATTTCACTGGTGCATGAAAGCGGTGGATGACCCGGCTCCGTGGGCGTGAGATGACACGCGCGCGGATCGAAAATGGTCTATGACAGTTTCATGACAGCCCTCCGGGCCTGACCATTTCCAACCGGTAGCCTATCCCCATGATGCGTTGGTTTCGTGCGTTCCTTCCCAAGGAAGAACGGTTCTTCGATCTGTTCGACCGGCATGCCCAGACGGTGATCCAGGGCGCGATCGCGCTCCAGGGCATGCTCAATGGGGGCGAGGAGACGCCGGTCTATTGCCAGCGCGTCAACCAGTTCGAGAACGACGCCGACAACATCACCCGTGAGGTGCTGACGGCGGTGCGGCGCACCTTCATCACCCCGTTCGACCGCGGCGACATCAAGAACCTCATCACGTCGCTTGACGATGCCATCGACCAGATGCAGCAGACGGCCAAGGCGGTCATGCTGTTCGAGGTCCGTACCTTCGAGCCGCCCATGCGCGAGATCGGCGGGCTCCTGATCGAATGCGCCAATCTGGTCGGGCGTGCGCTGCCGCTGATGCAGTCGATCGGTCCGAACGTCGCCATGCTGACCGCCATCACCGAAGAGCTCGGCAAGCTGGAGGGCCGGGTCGATGATCTCCACGACATCGGCCTGAAGGAGCTGTTCCTGAAGCATCGCGAGGGCAATGCGATGGATTTCATCGTCGGCGTCGAGATCTACGATCATCTCGAGAAGGTGGCCGATCGCTTCGATGACGTCGCGAACGAGATCAACAGCATCGTCATCGAGCAGGTGTAGCGCATGATCCGGAAAAGTGTGCAGCGGTTTTCCTTCGCGACAAACGCAAAACGCGTTTGCGCGGAGATCATGCGCCAACTTTAAGGCAGGGCCGCCGTGGATGCCGCGTTGGGTCTTCCCATCCTGGTCGGCTTGATCGCCGTCGCGCTGCTGTTCGACTTCCTGAACGGCCTGCACGACGCCGCCAATTCGATCGCGACCATCGTCTCGACCCGCGTGCTGCGCCCGCAATTCGCGGTGTTTTGGGCCGCCTTCTTCAATTTCATCGCCTTCATGGTGTTCGGACTGCACGTCGCCCAGACCATCGGCACCGGCATCATCGATCCCGCGGTCGTCGACGCCCAGGTGATCTTCGCAGCGCTGGTCGGCGCGATCGTCTGGAACCTCGTGACCTGGGCGCTCGGCATCCCGTCGTCGTCGTCGCACGCGTTGATCGGCGGCCTCGTCGGCGGCGGCATGGCCAAGGCGGGGATTTCGGCCGCGGTATGGAGCGGCCTGTCCAAGACGGTGCTGGCAATCGTGCTGTCGCCGCTGGTCGGCTTCCTGCTCGCCATGATGCTGGTGGCGATCGTCTCCTGGGCCTCGGTGCGCTCGACGCCGTTCGCGGTCGATCGCGCCTTTCGCATCCTGCAATTCGCCTCCGCCTCGCTCTATTCGCTCGGCCATGGCGGCAACGACGCGCAGAAGACCATGGGCATCATCGCGGTGCTGCTCTATTCGCAGGGTCATCTCGGCACCGAGTTCTCGGTGCCGTTCTGGGTGGTGCTGTCCTGCCAGGCGGCGATGGCGCTTGGCACGTTGATGGGCGGCTGGCGCATCGTCCGCACCATGGGCCTGCGCATCACGAAATTGACGCCTATGCAGGGCTTTTGCGCCGAGACGGGGGGCGCCGCGACCCTGTTCATGGCGACCTATCTCGGAGTTCCCGTCTCGACCACTCACACCATCACCGGTGCCATCGTCGGCGTCGGCGCCGCCCGCCGCGTCTCGGCGGTGCGCTGGAACGTCGCAAGCTCGATCGTCTATGCCTGGGTGATCACGATCCCGGCCTCGGCCATCGTCGCGGCGCTGACGTGGTGGCTGGTCCAGATCTTCGTCAGGTGACGAGCTTCAGTCCGATGATCCCGGCGACGATCAGGGCGATGCTGGCAAGGCGCATGGCCGTCGCCGGCTCGCCGAACAGGACAATGCCGAGCGTCGCGGTGCCCACCGCGCCGATGCCGGTCCAGACCGCATAGGCGGTTCCGACGGGAAGGGATTTGAGCGCAAATCCGAGCAGGATGACGCTGCCGGCCATGGCAACCAGGGTGATCACCGACGGCAAAAGCCTGGTAAACCCCTCAGTGTATTTCAGGCCGATCGCCCAGGTGATCTCGAGAAGGCCGGCGACAAACAGGATGCTCCAGGCCATGACGACCCCTCCATTTCAGGCAGGGTCGTCCCCGCGGCTGAGGTGCTGAGAAACGGAAGGCCGTCCTTCCCGAAAGCCGATATGGGGCTGGCCGAATGGCTCCGCAATCACCAAATGAGGCTTGATCAGGCCCGTTTTCCCTGCCACACGCTCCCGCCATGTCCGACATCGCCATCACCACAGCCGAATCGCCGGCCCGTTCCCCGCTTGCCGCTGAAGTGGCGCGGCGGCGGACCTTTGCGATCATCTCCCACCCTGACGCCGGCAAGACCACGCTGACCGAGAAGCTGCTGCTGTTCGGCGGCGCCATCAATCTTGCCGGCCAGGTCAAGGCCAAGGGCGAGCGGCGCAATACGCGTTCCGACTGGATGAAGATCGAGCGCGAACGCGGCATCTCGGTCGTGACCTCGGTGATGACCTTCGAATTCGAAGGCCTCGTGTTCAACCTCCTCGACACGCCGGGCCACGAGGACTTTTCGGAAGACACCTATCGCACGCTCACCGCGGTCGATTCCGCCGTGATGGTGATCGACGCCGCCAAGGGCATCGAGGCGCGCACCCGGAAGCTGTTCGAGGTGTGTCGCCTGCGCGACATTCCGATCATTACCTTCATCAACAAGATGGACCGCGAGAGCCGCGACGTTTTCGAGCTGCTCGACGAGATCGAGAAGACGCTGGCGCTCGATACCACGCCGATGACCTGGCCGGTCGGTCGCGGCCGCGACTTCCTCGGCACCTATGACGTCGTCAATGGCGGCGTGCGCCTGCTCGAAGGCGGTGGCGCCAAGACCGGCGCGGCGCAGCAGATCGAGATCGAGGAACTGGCCAAGCTCAACGCCAATCTCGACGTCGCGGCCGTGAAGGACGAGCTCGAGCTCGTCACGGCGGCGTCAAAGCCGTTCGAACTCGGGGCGTTCCGCGAAGGCCATCTGACGCCGGTCTATTTCGGCAGCGCGCTGCGCAATTTCGGCGTCGGCGACCTGCTGGAAGGTCTCGGCAAGTTCGCGCCCGAGCCGCGTGCGCAGGACAGCGACCAGCGCAAGGTCGAGGCCACCGATCCGCGCATGAGCGCCTTCGTGTTCAAGATCCAGGCCAACATGGATCCGAACCACCGCGACCGCATCGCCTTCGCGCGGCTCTGCTCCGGCAAGCTCAGCCGCGGCATGAAGGCGAAGCTGGTGCGCACCGGCAAGAGCATGCCGCTGTCGAGCCCGCAATTCTTCTTCGCCCAGGACCGCTCGGTCGCGGACGAAGCCTTCGCCGGCGACGTCGTCGGCATTCCCAACCACGGCACGCTGCGCATCGGCGATACGCTGACGGAGGGGGAGGATTTCAACTTCGTCGGCGTGCCGAGCTTCGCTCCGGAAATCGTCCGCCGCGTCCGTCTCACCGACGCGATGAAGGCGAAGAAGCTGAAGGAAGCGCTGCAGCAGATGTCGGAGGAGGGCGTGGTGCAGGTGTTTCGCCCGCGCGACGGCGCGCCGGCGCTGGTCGGCGTGGTCGGGGCGCTCCAGCTCGACGTGCTGAAGGCGCGGCTCGAGGCGGAATATTCGCTTCCAGTCGAGTTCGAGGTCAGCGAATTTCAGCTGGCGCGCTGGGTCTCCTCGGAGGACCGCAAGAAGCTCGACACCTTCATCGCCGCCAACACTTCCAGCATCGCCGACGACGTCGACGGCGATCCCGTGTATCTCGCCCGGAACGAATTCTATCTCGGCTACACCAGGGAGCGCGCCGAGGGCATCGAGTTCAGCAACGTCAAGGACGTCAAGAAGAAGGGGTAGTGTTTCCCGGACGTTCTCGTGATGCTGGACGGCAACGCTCAGCGAGGTAGACGGTCATGAGGCGGCGCGAATTCATCATGTTCGCTGCAGGCGCGGCGACCTACCCACTTGGCGCATCCGCGCAAGGTGATGTGAGGCGAATCGGTGCGCTGGCGGGAGGCAAGGCCAGCGATCCGGAGAGCCAGGCCAGCTACCAAAAACTGAGGCAGCGTCGGGGTGAACTCGGTTGGGAGCAGGGACGTAACATCCATATCGAATATCGCTGGTGGGCCGGCGATCCGAATCTGGCGGATGCCCAGGCCGCCGAACTGGTTGATATGCGGCCGGACGTGCTTCTGGCAATCAGTACTCCGTCGGTGGAAGTCTTTAGGCGACGTGCGCCGACCTTGCCGATTGTCTTCACGGTCGTTGCCGATCCAGTGGGTGCCGGTTTCGTGCAAAGTCTCGGCAAGCCGGGTGGAAACATTACGGGCTTCACGACGTTCGAGCCCGCCATGGCCGGCAAGTGGCTGCAACTGCTCAAGCAGGCGGCACCGGCGATACGAAGGGTCGCCGCGGTCTTCAATCCGCGAACAGCACCCATGATCTTGATGCCCTCCGTGGAGGCGTTCATTCCGGCAGTCCAGCTCCAGCTTGTTCCGGCGCCGGCGCACAATGCCGCCGAGCTCGAACAGGCAATCTCGCGCTTTGCGGAGGAGCCGAACGAATTCCAGTTCCTGCTCAATCTCAAGACGGCCAGCGCGCTGGGGCTGAGTTTGCCGCCCACGCTGGTGGCACAAGCGGATCAGATTATCGAGTGAAGCGAACCATCGCGGCCAGCCTTGAACCTTTCACAGCCGTTGCCACTTATTGCAAATACCATTTCGGTCTCGACGCATGTGGCGCTGCATTCATGTTCTTCTGTTGCTGGTAACAATCTCGGCCGTCGCCGACGCGCGGAGCCGCCCTCTCGAAGAGGAGCCGTTCTCGTATGAGCCGTGCGGCGGGCCGTTTCAGGGACCTTGCATCACCGAAATTCCATTTCCATTCGGCGAGACTCTCCAGCTCACGGTCGAAAGCGTTCCATCGCAAGCCGACATTGCGAAGTACCGGCGGCCCGATCATGACCTTGATACGATCGGCGACCTCTTCGCCGAGCTGCGTTCGTGTTGGTCACCTCCTCCCGCTGACCAGGCGCGGGCGGGCATGCAGATGTCGGTGCGGTTCAGCCTCAACCGATCGGGCGGTCTGATCGGCCCGCCGCGCGTGACATTTGCGACCGCGGGCGTCCCCGCCGACACCCGCGCGACCTATCTCAATGCCATCAACGCATCGTTGAAGGCCTGCCTGCCGCTGAAATTCACCAGCGGCTTTGGCGGCGCGCTGGCGGGCAAGCCGATCGCGATCCGCTATGTCGACAATCGCGAGCTTGCGAAGTAGCACCGCTCCGTCTCCTCATCCCGAGTAGCGCGCATCGCGCGCGTCTCGAAGGATGAAAGGCCCCGCTGTCGCACAGCCGGGCCTGCATTGTTCGAGACGGCGCTGATGCGCCTCCTCACCATGAGGAGGAAGAGTTGCGACCGCGAGCCAATCGATGATACCTCAGAGGCGGGGGCTGTGGCCAAAAGGGGAGGATGTCGTGGGTCTGCTGGTCATGATCCTGGGGCTTGCGCTGTTTTTTGCGGCGCATGTGTTCACCACCAAACGCGAGATGCGCGCCGAGGCGATCGCAAGGCTGGGCGAGGGGTCCTACAAGATCCTCTATTCGCTCATCTCGCTGGCGGGGCTCGCGATGATCATCTGGGGCTATGCCCAGTATCGCGCCACCGGCTGGATCGACGTCTGGTATCCGCCGAAGGCGATGAAGCACATCACGCTCGCATTGATGCTGCCCGCGGTCATCCTGGTGGTGGCCTCTTACTTGCGCGGCCGCATCTATGTGACATTGAAGCACCCGATGCTGGCGGGCATCAAGCTGTGGGCTGCCGCGCACCTGCTCGCCAATGGCGATCTCGGCTCGATCATCCTGTTCGGCTCGTTCCTGGGCTGGGCGGTGTATGACCGCATTTCGCTCAAGCATCGCACCGACGCCGGCGGCCCGCCGATTCCGGTCGGCGGCATCACCAACGATCTGATCGCAGTTGCGGTCGGCATCGTCGCCTATTTGGCGCTGGCGTTCGCGTTCCATCCGGTCGTGATCGGTGTTCCCGTCATCGGTGTCTAGCCGGTCAGCACAAGACGAGACCCCGATGTCCGCGCGGAAGCTAGTAAGAGCAACAAGCCGAGGGCCTTCGATGGATTGGTCGCATTCGCAGATCCCGCCGATGCGGTATGAGGCGCGCTTTGGCGATCGGGTCGTGCCCGCCTTCCGGGATCGGCCCGCGAGCCTGTGGGCGATGATCGCGGAAGCCTGCGCCCGCAATCCCGACGGTGAAGCGCTGATCGCGGGGAATGTCCGCCTGAGCTGGCAGCAGGCCGTGGAGCAGGCCGCACGAATTGCAGCGGGATTTCGCAGGCTCGGATTGCAGCGCGGCGACCGTATCGCGATCCTGCTCGGTAACCGCGTCGAGTTTCCCCTGCTGCTGTTTGCCGCCGCGCATGAGGGGCTGGTGACGGTGCTGCTCGGCCCGCGCCAACAGAAACCGGAAATCGCTTATGTGCTGACCGATTGCGGCGCAAAGATCCTGATCCACGAAGCGGCGCTCGCCGAGCGGCTGCCGGATGCGCAGGATGTGCCCGATGTGATGCACCGTATCGCCGTCGATGATGATCCGGCTCTGTCGCGTTTCGCGGTGCTCGCCGACAACCCGTCGGCGGCGGCGCCTGTCGAGGTCGGCGAGGAGGACACCGCGATGATCCTCTACACCTCGGGCACGACAGGCAAGCCGAAGGGCGCGATGCTGGCCCATTGCAACATCGTGCATTCCTCGATGGTCTTCGTCTCCTGTCTGCAATTGACGGAAGCCGACCGTTCCATCGCAGCGGTGCCGCTCGGCCATGTCACCGGCGTCGTCGCCAACATCACCACCATGATCCGCTGCGGCGGCGCGCTGATCATCATGCCGGAGTTCAAGGCCGCCAATTACCTCAAGCTCGCCGCGCGCGAGCGCGTCACCTACACGGTGATGGTGCCGGCGATGTACAATCTCTGCCTGCTGCAGCCCGATTTCGACGGCTACGATCTCTCGAGCTGGCGCATCGGCGGCTTTGGCGGCGCGCCGATGCCGGTCGCGACCATCGAGAAGCTCAAGGCGAAGATTCCCGGCCTGAAGCTGATGAATTGCTACGGCGCGACCGAGACGACATCGCCGTCGACGATCATGCCGGGCGAATTGACGGCGAGCCACATCGACAGCGTCGGCCTGCCGTGTCCCGGCGCGCGCATCATCGCCATGGGATCGGACGGGCGGGAGCTTCCTCCTGGCGAGATCGGCGAGCTCTGGATCCAGAGCGCCTCCGTCATCAAGGGCTATTGGAATAACCCCAAAGCCACTGCCGAAAGCTTCACCAGCGGGTTCTGGCACTCCGGCGATCTCGGCTCTGTGGATGCGGAGGGGTTCGTTCGCGTGTTCGACCGGCAGAAGGACATGATCAACCGTGGCGGCCTGAAGATCTATTCGGCCGAGGTCGAATCCGTGCTGGCGGGGCATCCCGCCGTGGTCGAGAGCGCGATCATTGCCAGGGCGTGCCCCGTGCTGGGCGAACGCGTCCACGCCGTCGTAGTGACACGCAGCTCGGTCGCGGACACCGAGTTGCGGGCCTGGTGCGCGGAGCGGCTGTCGGACTACAAGGTGCCCGAAACCATGGCGATCACGGCAGACCCGTTGCCGCGCAATGCCAACGGCAAGGTGCTGAAGCGGCAGCTGCGGGAACTCCTGGGGGCTTGAGCCGGGCAGCGGCCATCCCGGGCTCTCCCGGGTGGTTAACGCCTTGATCGGGCTCGCTTTGCCTTGCCACCGCCATATCGTTAGGGTACCTCGCCGCCAAGCGGGGACGGGATTCCTGACGCGGACGCTTCGGCGCGCGCACCCGGACGGGCATGGGATTAGCATAAGTGTCTGAATTATTTAACGAAGTCGACGAGGAAGTACGTCGCGAACAGCTCAAGAAGCTGTGGGACAAGTATTCGATCTACTTCATCGCCCTGATGGTGCTGGTCGTGGCCGCCGTCGGTGGCTGGCGCGGCTACCAATATCTGGAGGCCAGGAAGGCCGCCGAGGCCGGCGCCGCTTTCGAGAAGGCCGTCGAACTGTCCGAGCAGGACAAGCACGCTGACGCCGAGAAGGCCTTCACCGAGCTCGCCGCCACGGCTCCGTCCGGCTATCGCACCCTGGCGCGGCTGCGTGCCGCCGCCGAGGCCGCGAGCCGCGATCCCAAGGCCGCCGCGAAGATGTATGACGACATTGCCGCCGATCGCAGCGTCGGCGGGGAGTGGCAGGACCTGGCGAAGATCCGCGCCGCCGGCCTGCTGCTCGACAGCGCCAGCTACGCCGACATGCAGCAGCGGCTGGAGCCGTCCGCTGCGCCGAAGTCGACCTTCCGCCACAGCGCCCGTGAGATGCTGGCATTGTCGGCCTGGCGTAACAACGACTTGACCGCAGCCCGCAAATGGCTCGACGCGATTGACGGAGACGGCGAAACGCCGCCCGGCCTGCGCTCGCGCGCCGAGGCGCTCCAGGCCCTGCTGCCGCCCGTCGCCAAGAGCTGATGCCGGCCCTCTGACTTGAGACGAGAGACAAGATGCGCCGCACGCCACGCTTGATCGCAGCCGCCGTCCTGATCGCCTTCACGGGCGTGCTGGGCGGCTGCTCCAGCTTCGATCCAAGCGACATGCTCGACTTCCTCGACACCAAGAAGAAGCTGCCGGGCGACCGCAAGCCGGTCTTCCCGGAGGGCGTGCCGGGCCTCGAGCAGGGCGTGCCGAGGGAGCTGTACAAGGGCGCGCAGCAGCAGCCTGATCCGAACGCGCCTGCCGTCGCGGCTCTGCCCGCGGAGCCCCCGCCGGAACCCGCTAGGCCAGCGAAGGGGACCAAGGCGAAGCAGGCGAGGCAGCCAGCCGCAGCGGCGCCGGCTGAAGCGCCCGCCGGCGAGATCGACGGCGAGGCCCAGCCGGAGGCTGCGCCAGCCACGGCCGCTCCGCCGCCCAAGCACAAGATCGTCCGCAAGCGCACCACCGCACCGCCGCCGGATCAGCCCGTCCAGCAGGCGCAACCGGCCCAGACCACCCAGCAGCAATCGCAGAGTGCTTTCCCGGCGCCGCTGCCGAGTGGCAGCTTCTCGCGCTGATATTCTTCATTGCATTGACAGGCGCAGCCCCGGCAGCGCACGAAATGACCGATGTCCTTCACAATCGCCATCATCGGCCGGCCCAATGTCGGCAAATCGACGCTGTTCAACCGCCTGGTTGGACAGAAGCTCGCGCTGGTCGATGACCTGCCGGGCGTCACCCGCGACCGCCGCGAAGGCGAGGCCAGGCTCGGCGACCTCCAGTTCACCATCATCGATACCGCCGGCCTCGACGAGGGCGCCAAGGGCTCGCTGACCGCGCGCATGCAGGAGCAGACCGAAACCGCGATCGCGCAAGCCGACGCGCTGTTCTTCGTCGTCGATGCCCGCATTGGTCTCACGCCCACCGATCGCGCCTTCGCCGATTTCGCCCGCAAAGCCAACAAGCCGGTGCTGCTGATCGCCAACAAGAGCGAAGGCAAGCATGGCGATGCCGGCGCGATGGAGGCCTTTGCGCTCGGCCTCGGCGATCCCATCCAGATCTCCGCCGAACATGGCGAGGGCATGGGCGAGCTCTATGACGCGCTGGCCAAGCTGATGCCGGAGCCCGTTGACGAGGACGACGACGGCGAGGACGACGCGCCGATCTCGGAGGAGGAGGCCGCGACGCGTCCGATCCGGGTCGCCATCGTCGGCCGGCCCAATGCCGGCAAGTCGACGCTGATCAATCATCTGCTCGGCGAGGAGCGCCTACTGACCAGCCCGGAGGCTGGCACCACGCGCGATTCCATCGCGGTCGAGATCAACTGGAAGGGCCGCGATTTTCGCGTCTTCGACACGGCAGGCCTGCGCCGGCGCTCGCGGATCGAGGAGAAGCTGGAGAAGCTCTCGGTCGCCGATGCGTTGCGCGCGGTGCGCTTTGCCGAGGTCGTCGTGCTGATGATGGACACGCAGAACCGCTTCGAGGAGCAGGACCTGCGCATCGCCGATCTCATCGAGCGCGAGGGCCGGGCGGTCGTGCTCGCCGTCAACAAATGGGACCTGATGGAGACCAAGGGCGGCGGCGCGATCTCGGGTCTGCGCCGCGATGCCGATCATTGGCTGCCGCAGCTCAAGGGCGTGCCGATCGTCGCCGTCTCGGGCCTGATGGGCGAGGGCATCGACCGCCTGATGCAGGCGATCCAGGACGCCTACGCGGTCTGGAACAGGCGCGTGCCTACCTCCGCGCTCAATCGCTGGTTCGAGCAGGCGGTCCAGGCCAATCCGCCGCCGGCGGTCTCCGGCCGCAGGCTGAAGCTGAACTACATCACGCAGAACAAGGCGCGCCCGCCGAGCTTCGTGCTGTTTTGCTCGCGCGCGGACGCGGTGCCGCAATCTTACTTGCGCTACCTCACCAATTCCATGCGCGAGACCTTCGATCTCCCGGGCACGCCGGTGCGGATCACGCTGCGCGAGAAGGCCAATCCCTTCGCGCACAAGCGCAAGCGGCCGTCGTGAGCGACGGCGCCGGCGAGGCGGTCGCGGCACGTGCTGCGCCGGCCCGGCGCGGCGCGGTCGCCTTCATCTTCGTCACCATCCTGCTCGACATGGTCGCGCTCGGCGTGATCATGCCGGTCCTGCCGAAGCTGATCGAGAGCTTCGTCGACAACGACACCGCACATGCGGCGCGCATCTTCGGCCTGTTCGGCACCGCCTGGGCCTTGATGCAGTTCGTGTTCTCGCCGGTGCTTGGCGCGCTGTCGGATCGTTTCGGCCGGCGGCCGGTTGTGCTGCTGTCGAATTTCGGGCTCGCGGCCGATTACGTCTTGATGGCGCTGGCGCCGTCGCTTGCGTGGCTGTTCATCGGCCGCGTGATCTCCGGCATCACCTCGGCGAGCATCTCGACCGCCTTTGCCTATATCGCCGACATCACGCCGCCGGAGCGGCGCGCGGCGATCTTCGGCAGGATTGGTGCGGCCTTCGGCGCCGGCTTCATCTTAGGGCCAGCGCTCGGCGGCCTGCTCGGCGATATCGATCCGCGCCTGCCGTTCTGGGCCTCGGCGACCCTGAGCTTGGCCAATGCGCTCTATGGGCTCTTTGTCCTGCCGGAATCGCTCGCGCCCGACAAGCGCGCGCCGTTCCGCTGGAGGAATGCCAATCCGATTGGGGCGCTGCACCTGTTGCGATCCAACGCGGTGCTCGCCGCGTTGTCGGTCGTCAACTTCATCGCGCAGGTCGCGCATGTCGTGCTGCCCTCGACGTTCGTGCTCTATGCGACCTATCGCTACGGCTGGGAGTCCAAGACCGTGGGATTGACGCTAGCGATGGTCGGCATCTGCGCCATGGTGGTGCAGGGGCTCGCGATCGGGCCGATCGTGCGCGCGCTCGGCGAGCGGAACGCACTCCTGGTGGGCCTGTGCTGCGGCGCGCTCGGCTTCGTGGTCCTGGGCGTTGCGCCGACCGGACCGCTATCCTGGCTCGGCATTCCCATCTTGTCGCTGTGGGGCATCTCGGGTGCCGCTTCGCAATCGCTGATGACGCGGCTGGTCGCGTCCGATCAGCAGGGCCAGCTGCAGGGCGCGACCGCGAGCGTGCAGAGCGTGTCGCAGCTCGTCGGCCCGTTCCTGTTCACCCTGACGTTTTCATATTTCATCGGCGCCAGCGCGCCGCTGCATCTGCCCGGCGCGCCGTTCCTGCTCGCAGCGGTGCTGATGGTGGTGTGCGTGGCGATCGCGGTGCGGACGCTGGGTGCGACGAAGACGGCCTGATTGTCTGTCATGGCCGGGCTTGTCCCGGCCATCCACGTTCTTTCTCTCTGGCCTGAAACGTGGATGCCCGGGCCTTCGCCTCGCCGAAGCGGCTTCGGCCGCGCAGGCGGGACAAGCCCGGGCATGACGCCGTTAAGACCTTGCACGACCGCTACGCGGTCACTTCTTCACCAGCGGGCAGTCGCTGTCCTTGAGCGGCTTGGCCGCGTCTTCAGGCGCGATGGTGGCGACCAGCTTGTAATAGTCCCACGGGCCCTTCGACTCCTCGGGCTTCTTCACCTCGAACAGATAGGCCGGGATGAGGCGGCGTCCGTCCTGGCGCAGCGGTCCCTTGCCGAACAGCGGATCGTCGGTCGGCAGCTCCTTCATCTTGGCGACGACCTTGGCGCCGTCATGCGGATTGCTGCCGAGCGCGTCCATCGCCTTCAGGTAATGCAGGATCTCGGCATAAAGGCCCGCAACCGTCATCGAGGGCATCGAGCCCTTGGGCGAGACCTTCTGGAAGCGCTTCGACCATTCGCGCGTCTGGTCGTTGAGGTCCCAATAGAAGGACTCGGTGAAGGTCAGGCCCTGCGCGGTCTTCAGGCCGAGTGAGTGCACGTCGTTGATGAACAGCAGCAGCGCGGCGAGCTTCTGGCCGCCCTGGACGATGCCGAATTCGGCGGCCTGCTTGATCGCGTTGGTGGTGTCGCCGCCCGCATTGGCGAGGCCGATGATCTTGGCCTTGGAGGACTGCGCCTGGAGCAGGAACGAGGAGAAGTCCGCCGTGTTCAGCGGGTGCTTGACGCCGCCGAGCACCTTGCCGCCGGTGGCGGTGACGACCGCGCCGGTATCACGCTCCAGCGCATGGCCGAACGCGTAGTCGGCGGTGAGGAAGAACCAGCTGTCGCCGCCCGCCTTGGTCAGCGCCTTGCCGGTTCCGTTGGCGAGCATGTAGGTATCGTAAGTGAACGAGACGGTATTGGGCGTGCAGGCCTTGCCGGTGAGGTCGGCGGTGGCCGCACCCGAATTGAGCAGCACCGCGTTCTTTTCCTTGACGAGGTTGCTCACCGCGAGCGCGACGCCGGAGCTCGGCGTGTCCGCGATGGCGTCGACCTTGTCGGCATCGATCCATTGCCGGGCAATGTTGACGCCGATGTCGGGCTTGTTCTGGTGGTCGCCGGAGAGGACCTCGATGGTCCAGCCCTTGGCCTTGAGGCCGGAGTCTTCGACCGCCATCTTCACCGCCGCGACCGAATTCGGGCCGCCGATGTCGGCATAGAGGCTCGACATGTCGTTGAGCACGCCGATCTTGACGGTCTTGTCCTGGGCGTAGGCGGATGTGGCAAAACCGAAAGCGGCGCAGGCCAGAAGGGCCGCGGTGCGGCGTGCGAACGTCGTCGTCATGAAAGGTCTCCTCCAATGTCAAATATGCGGACGGCTCTCTTCCGGAGCCTTGTTTCCGGCTGATGGCTCTAACCTGTCCCGCGGCTGGCGGCAATGCACCTAAAGCCGGATGACGCTGCGTCTTAGCGTCATCCGGCGGTTAACTATTGGGCAAGATGCGTTGAGGCGCTATTTGAGCGCGTCCGATGTCAGCCTGAATTTTCTGAATGCGTTTTCCGGTGTCGACCTCGGCGGTATAGACGTTACCCTTGGCGTCAATCGCCACGGTGTCAATCAGGCCGGCGCGCGGAAACTCATCAGGGTGCGGGACTTGTAGTCGTAGAACTTGCCGGTCTCGGTCCAGTCAGGCGCGCACATCGGCACGATGAATTCGGCGACCTGTTCGGGCGTGTCGAGAGTCGCGGGGTCTTCGCCCGGCATCAAGGTGGCGCGCATGCGGGTGCGGACCGGGCCGGGGTTGAACAGGTTGACGCGCAACTTGGTGTTCGCAGTCTCCTGCGCCCAGGCGCGGGCCAGCGTTTCCAGCGCGGCCTTGGACGCCGCATAGGGGCCGACATAGGCGGTCGCCTTGTTGGCGGCGCCGGAGGTGACGAACACGGCGCGCCCGGCATCGGACTGCCTCAGCAGCGGCTCCATGCAGCGGATCAACTGGAAATTCGCGGAGACGTTCACCGCCATCACGTCGTTGAAGGTCTTCAGCTCGATATGGCCGATCGGCGAGGACGGCCCAAGCACGCCGGCATTGCCGACGAGGATGTCGAGCTTGCCGTAACGTTCGTGCAGGCTGGCCCCCAGCCGCGCGATGCCGTCGGAATCGGTGAGGTTGAGCGGCACCAGCGTGGCGCTGCCGCCATCTTTCCGGATCTCGTCGTCGAGCTCTTCCAGCCCGCCCTGCGTGCGCGCCACCGCGACGATATGCGCGCCGGCCTTGGCCAGCGCCTTGGCTGCGGCGAAGCCGATGCCGCGCGAGGCGCCGGTGACGAGAGCGATGCGATCAGCGAGGGGTTTTGTCATGGCGGGGTTTTACAGCCGTGGATGGCCGGGACAAGCCCCATCCCGCCGTCATTCCGGGGCGGTCCGCAGGACCGAACCCGGAATCTCGAGATCCCGGGCTCGATGCTTCGCATCGCCCCGGGATGACGGCTCCGCCGTCAGCTCGCCTCGGCCAGCAGCGAGAGTTGCCGCGGTTGCGGCTCGGTCTGGGTCTGGTCGGTGAGGTGGGTCGGATAGGCGCCGGTGAAGCAATGATCCGAGAATTTCGGGTTGGCGGGGTCGCGGCCGGGCTCGCCCATGGCGCGGTACATGCCGTCGATCGACAGGAACGCGAGCGAGTCCGCGCCGATGATCTCGCGCATCTCCTCCAGCGAATGCGTCGCTGCGAGCAGGCCGCCGCGGTCGGGCAGGTCGATGCCGTAATAGTCTGGATAGAGGATCGGGGGCGAAGCGAGGCGGAAATGGACTTCCTTGGCGCCGGCATCGCGCATCATGCGCACGATTTTCTTCGAGGTGGTGCCGCGCACCAGGGAATCGTCGATCAGGATGATGCGCTTGCCTTCGATCGCGGCGCGGTTGGCCGAATGCTTCATGCGCACGCCGGATTCGCGGATGGCCTGGGTCGGCTGGATGAAGGTGCGGCCGACATAATGGTTGCGGATGATGCCGAGCTCGAACGGCACGCCGGAATGCTGGCTGTAGCCGACCGCGGCGGGCACGCCGGAATCCGGCACCGGCACGACGACGTCGATCGGCACGTGGCTCTCGCGCGCGAGCTGCGCACCGAAGGCCTTGCGCACTTCGTACACCGAGCGTCCGTGGACGATGGAATCCGGCCGGGAGAAGTAGATGTATTCGAAGATGCAGGGACGCGGTGCCATCGGCGGGAACGGCTTGTGGATGTCCTGACCGTTCTCGTCGAACACGATGACTTCGCCGGGCTCGATGTCGCGCACGAAGCGCGCGCCGATGATGTCGAGCGCGCAGGTCTCCGAGGTCAGGATCGGACAGCCGTCGAGATCGCCGAGCACCAGCGGGCGGATGCCGCGCGGATCGCGCGCGCCGACCAGCTTCTTGTTGGTCAGCGAGACCAGCGCATAGGCGCCCTCGATCTCCCGCAGCGCGTCGATATAGCGCTCGATGAAGCGAGCGCGTTTGGAGCGCGCGACCAGGTGCAGGATCACCTCGGTGTCGGTGGTCGACTGCATCATCGCGCCATGCCGCACCAGCTCGCGGCGCAGCGTCAGGCCGTTGGTGAGGTTGCCGTTATGGGCGACGGCGAGGCCGCCGGCATTGAGCTCGGCGAACAGCGGCTGCACGTTGCGCAGGATGGTGGCGCCGGTGGTGGAATAGCGGACATGGCCGACCGCGACATTGCCGGGCAGGCGGTCGATCACCTCGCGGCGGGAGAAGGTGTCGCCGACGAGGCCGAGGCGGCGTTCCGAGTGAAAGCGGCTGCCGTCGTAGGAGACGATGCCGGCGGCTTCCTGGCCGCGGTGCTGGAGGGCGTGAAGGCCGAGCGCGGTGATGGCGGCCGCATCGGGGTGACCGTAGATGCCGAACACGCCGCATTCCTCGCGCAGCGTATCCCCCTCCAGATCGTCCTGTAGCTCGATCGCTGCAGGCCCGGAGGGCCGGTTCAGGGCGAGATCGAATTGGGCGTCCTGGTCAGGGTGTCGCATCTCGTCCGCGCCTCTCTTTAGGGCTCAATCAACGCGCCGCAGGTTTCTCGATCAGCTTTTTCAGGCTGTCACGAGCAGGTTTACTGTATCCGTCGCCACTGCCCGAAGGCTGCTGCTCGGATTCAGCTTGGTCATCATCTGGTTTGTTTTTCTTGAATCTCTTCAAGATGGTGTTCTCGGGGTCGTCAGGCAAGAGGGCCATCAGCCAGTCCCCGGTTCCCTGGAGCACCACGCGGGACTTGGCCCCCGTGACCCAGTCCGGACGCTGCTTGTCCGGAACCAGCCAGGTGAAGAACAGGAAAGCGACCACGACGATCAAAAGGCCGCGAGCCAGGCCAAACAGGAAGCCGAGGGTGCGGTCCAGCGCGCCGATCCGCGAATCCAGGATCATGTCGGAGATCCGGACCGTGATCACGGAGACCACGACCAGGGTGCCCACGAACACGCCTGCGACGACGACCACGCTCGCGACCGTGTCGTTGTTGAAATAGGTCTTGGCGGTCGGCAGCAGCTTCGAGAACGAGTACAGTGTCACGATTGCCGCCGCGCCCCAGGCCGCAATCGACAGGATTTCGCGCATGAAGCCGCGGACCATCGCGAGCAGGCCCGAGATCAGCATCACACCGAGCAGGATCAGGTCGAGGAGTGTTACTGGCATCGGCTGGTCTGGTCCGCTCGTACTGTCAAAGGCGCTCAGCGAATCGGTGTTTGGCCGCTGCCCTAAAAGAAGGGCAGACGGCGTTCCCGGCAAGGCCGCAACCACGCAATCCCATGCTGCTTTTGTGACGGCTGTATAGCGGCGAGGGCCTCCGGCGTCACCTCCACCTAACCCTCTCCGCGGCGGAATCTTGCCGGTGTGGCATTTTTCTCTGCCGGGGCGTTCGATTCGCCTCGGCGGGAGCCCCGGGCGGCGATCTCGGCCACCAATGTCGTCAGGCTGTTCACCGCATTCAGCGACAATCCGGCATCGCCGCCGGTCTCGCCGCGTGCCGATTCGGGCAGGACGGCGCGCTGGAAGCCGAGTTTTGCCGCCTCCTTCAGCCGCGCCGGGGTCTGCGCCACCGGACGCACCACGCCGGAGAGCGAGATTTCGCCGAAATAAACGGCATCGGTGGGTAACTGCGCATTAACCAGGGACGACACCAGCGCCGCGGCGGCGGCGAGGTCGGCCGCGGGCTCGTGGATGCGCAGGCCACCGGCGACGTTCAGATAGACATCATGGCCTGACAGCTTGACCCCGCAATGCGCCTCCAGCACCGCCAGCACCATCGACAGCCGGCTCGGGTCCCAGCCGACCACGGCGCGGCGCGGGGTGCCGAGCGAGGTCGGCGCCACCAGCGCTTGCAATTCGACCAGAACGGGCCTTGTGCCTTCGATGCCCGCAAAGACTGCGGTGCCGGGCGTGCCGAGATCGCGCTCGGACAGGAACAGCTCGGAGGGGTTGGTGACCTCGCGCAGGCCGAGGCCGGTCATCTCAAACACGCCGATCTCGTCGGTCGGGCCGAAACGGTTCTTCACGGCCCGCAGGATGCGGAACTGCTGCGAGCCTTCGCCCTCGAACGACATCACCGCGTCGACCATGTGCTCGACCACGCGGGGGCCTGCGATCTGGCCGTCCTTGGTGACGTGGCCGACCAGGATGATGGCGGCGCCGGTCTTCTTCGCAAAGCGGATCAGCGCCTGCGCCGAGGCGCGCACCTGCGTCACGGTCCCGGGCGCCGACTCCACGGTGTCGGTCCACATGGTCTGGATCGAGTCGATCACGATCAGCCTGGGAACCGCGCCCTCCGATAGCGTCGAGACGATGTCCTCGACCGAGGTTTCGGCGGCCAGCTGCACCGGCGCATCCGACAGCCCGAGCCGCTCGGCGCGCAGACGCACCTGGGCCACCGCCTCTTCGCCGGAGATGTAGACGACGCGATGGCCGGCGCGCGCCAAGAGGCTGGTTGCCTGCGTCAGCAGCGTCGACTTGCCGATTCCGGGATCGCCGCCGACCAGCAGCACCGAGCCGCGGACGAAGCCGCCGCCGGTGACGCGGTCGAGCTCGGTCATCCCTGAGGAGAGGCGCGGCGCATCCGGGCTTTTCCCGGCAAGGCTCTCCAGCGCAAACGTTCGGCCCTTGCGTTTGGAGCGGATCGATACCGGCACGCTGCCGCTGGTGTCTTCTTCCGCAAGTGTATTCCACTCGCCGCAGGATTCGCACTTGCCCTGCCAGCGGTTATAGGCCGCGCCGCAGTTCTGGCAGACGAAGGAAAGCGTTGATTTGGCCATGGGGGGAATAGCGGTCTCGGTGTAACGGGCGAGCAGTTCTTAGCACGAATAGGAGCTGTGAAGGCTGGGGTGCCGATGCATCCACCGCAAGCTTCAAGGGTTGACGTTAGCGCATGTCCAGATGCCGACGGGGCGCTCGAGCCCGCGAATGGTCTGGGCCGGCCGCTCGACGAGCGTTGCGAAATCGGTACTGGAGTGATTCGGTTCGGCGTGGGCCTGTTGTACCAGCGCGTCGCTGACGACGATAGCGCATCCGAATTCGCGGGTCAGCGCTTCGAGGCGGCTCGCCGCATTCACGGTGGTCCCGATCACGGCGAATTCGAGCCGGTTGAGGCCGATATCGCCCAGCACCACTTGCCCGTAGTGCAAGCCGACGCTGACCTGGATCGGCGGTTCGTTGCGATCGCTACGCTCTCTGTTCAACTTGGCGATCGAGGCGATCATGCCCCTCGCGCAACGCAAGGCGTTCAGCGCATCGGAATCGCCGACGAACGGCGTACCGAAAGTCGCCATGAGTCCATCCCCGAGATATTTGTCGAGCGTTCCGCCGTGCTGGAACACTTCCCGTTCCATTCGCTCATGGAATTGCCGCAGCGTCTCGATGACGTCCTTCGGGTCGCGTCCATCGGCATAGGCGGTGAATCCCACGATATCTGCAAACAGCACCGCGACGTCCTGCGTGCGGACCTTCGCGAGGGGCTCGTCATTGCCGGAGAGTTCATCGACCACATTGGGGGAGAAGTAACGCGCCAGATTGGCACGTTCGCGCTCGAGTCCGGCATGACTGATCAGGAGCGCATTGGAACGGCGCACCGCCAGCGCCAGGATGGCGGCCACGACCATGAATACGATCACTTGCTGGAAGCGCTCGCCGAAACCGATCGAGGAGGGGTCGAGGATGTTGAACATGCGAATATCCGCACCGATCGCCTCCCTGACGCGCTCCGACAGCGCGGCATGGGTTTCCGGTTGCAGATAAGCCCAGCCGACGGCGATGGCCCAGAGTGCTCCGGTCCCCATGCCAATCGCGAGCACGGTTCGCCAGGAATAAGCGAGCGTGGCAGTGGCGAGGAAAATGAAGAAATAGATGAAGCTGTCGAATCGGAATTGCATTCCGATCGGCCAGTGAACGTTGCTCCAGGGATTGGGCACGACGCTAAGGAAGGCCAATAATGCCAGGTCGCAAAATATGAGGAAAAGTTCGGGACGCGAACGGCCGACCTTGCCGACCTTCAGTTGCGCCCAGCCGATGACGGCAAAGAAGCCAAGCATCAGGATGTAATAGACGACATCCCAGTTCGGGTTGATGAGCGACAGGGTAACGGCAGTAACCGCGAGCGCGACCCAGCGGGCCCGGACGGCCAGCAACAGGCCATCACGCTTGCTGTCGGCAAGGGCAGATTCGGCGAATTTGAGGGTGTCTTGTTGGTGGTCGGTTCGCCCGGCCGCTTTGCTTCGGAGACTTGTGATATCGGCCGCTTCCGCCAGTGCGCTCAAGACACATCTCCCCGGTCGAACATCAGATCGTGCGATCGTGCACGGAGCTTCGATCAACGTGGCACGCCTGAGAACTCGCGGCCACCCAGCGATGGCTGAGGGCACGGAAGGGGATGCCTGATCGCCAACGCTTCGATTATCTCAATCCGACACGATAGATATACCGTTCATTAGCTCTGTGCCGCTGTGGCCGGGTTGATTTTGCAAAGTGTTAGCCGACGCGCGTCCAATCTCGGAACCGATCGGGTTGGGAATGGAAATGCCGAGATTCCGACGAATATTGCTCGCCGCGGGCATGGCCTGCAGCATTTTCGCGTATGCCGGCGGTAGCCTCGCCAAGCCCCTCGACATCGTCTTCGTCAATCCCGGCAAGACCGGCGAGGTCTACTGGGACATGGTCGCGCAGACCATGCAGGCGGCCGGCCGCAGGCTCGACGCGCATGTCGAGGTGCTGACCAGCGAGCGGAATTACCGCACCATGCAGGAGCTCGGTTTCGGCGTGGTGGCACGGCCCGACAAGCCCGATTTCCTCATCCTGTCGAACGAGGAGTCCGCCGCCGTCCCGATCCTGGAGGCGGCCGAGGCTGCGGGCGTCAAGACGCTGCTGCTCTCGAATACGCTGATCGGCGAGGATGCGGCGCGTCTTGGACCGCCGCGCGAGAAGCTCAAGACCTGGCTCGGCGACATCACGACCGATCTGCAGACTGCGGGTGCACGGATGGCCAATGCGCTGATCGGGGTGGCGCGTGCCGAGAAATCGCAGAGCCCCGACGGCAAGATCCACATTCTCGGAATCGGCGGCGACGAGATCACACCGGCCTCGATTGCCCGCAACGCCGGTCTCAAGCTGGCCGTGGATGCCGCGCCCGACGTGGTGGTGGACCGGCTGCTGTTCGCCAACTGGACGCAGTCGGAGGCCGAGCGGGTCACGGCGAATTATCTGGGCTGGGCTTCTCGCAAGGGAATCCGGCCCGCCGGCATATGGGCCGGAAACGATCCGATGGCGCTCGGCGCGCTCCGCGCGGCGATCGCTGCCGGCCTTGTGCCCGGTCGAAACATCCAGGTGGTGGGCCTCAACTGGTCGGAGGACGCGCTGCGCGAGATCAAGGCGGGTCGCCTGCTCCTGACCGACGGCGGGCATTTCCTGCTCGGCGGCTGGTCGATCGTGCTCCTGCGCGACTATGCCGATGGCTGCGATTTCGCAGCCGTTTCCCCCCGCGTCGAGGTCAAGACGTCTGCGATCACGCGCGACAACCTCGCTTCGGTTGGCGACCTCGTCAGGACGCGAGCGTTCGACCGGATCGACTTTGCGCGGTTCAGGGCGAAGGCCGGACGCTGCGGCCAATATGACTTCTCCCTCGATGCACTCATCTCGTCGCTGCCGCTTCCCGAAGGCGTTGCGGACTGATGCGGAAGGATGAGGCGGTGACCGAGCCGGATCGCAACGAGCAGGCGGCGCCAGCACGCCTGGGCTCGGTCGTCCACGCGATGATCTGGGCCACCGTGCCCGTTCTGCTGCTGGTGCAACTGCTCGCCTCCGCCGGCGTCGAGGCATCGAGCTTCTGGTCGCAGGTCAGGCAGCTCGACGCCCGCATCGCCCGCGTCGCCGAGAGCCGGGCCGAGCTGATCGCCGAGCCGCTGTGGAAGATGCGTTACGACCAGGTCACCGGCGTGCTCAACGAGATCATGCACGACGAGACCATCGCCGCGGCGGCGGTCTATGACGATACCGGCGCCGCCATTGCCCGCGTGGTCGCGCGGGCCGAAGACCAGGCGGTCGCGGAAGTCTCGCGCCCGATCCACTACAGCAATGGCAACATGGCCGTTGAGGCCGGCCGCATCGCCATCGCTTATTCGCGTGCGACGCTGTACGCGGATGCGGGCAGCCGCCTGGTGCTGCTGCTGGTGGTCGGCCTGCTCGCGACGTTCGCGACCCTGATCGCCATGCGGATATCCGCCAACATCTTCATCGGCCGGCCGCTGGCGGCCATGATGTCGGCGATACAGCGCAGCAAGCAGGATGGCCGCGCCTATCCGGCGGACGTCACGTCCTCGAACGAATTCGGCCAGCTCGCGCGTGCCTTCAACGCCATGCAGCACACGACGTCAGGCGCGCTGGACCGGCTCGGGCACATGGCGACGCACGATCCGCTCACGGGACTGCCGAACCGACGCTCCCTGACCGAGCGCCTGGCCGTCGCGAGCCGGGACGGAGGCTCGCCGGATAAGCTGGTCGCGTTCTGCTTCATCGATCTCGACGACTTCAAGGGCGTCAACGACACCTTCGGTCACGAGGCCGGCGACAAGTTCCTGGTTCAGATTTCAGAGCGTCTTCGTAGTGCGGTCGAAGCGGAGGACTGGGTTGCCCGATTAGGCGGCGACGAGTTCGTCGTCATTCGTCCCGAGGTGAGCCACGAGCAGGCGGCGCAGGCATTCGCTCAGCATGTGCTGGAGGCCATTTCCGAGCCGATCCGCCTCCATGACAAGCAAGTGGTGCCGCGTGCCAGCATCGGCCTTGCCGTGCGCCGCGCCGACGATCCGGAGCTGTCGCATCTGCCGACGCTCGCCGACATCGCGCTCTATCATGCCAAGAGCAAGGCGCCGGGCACGGTCGCCGTGCTGGACGAAGCGCTCCAGCGCGACTACCGCCGTTGCAGGGATCTCGAGCTCGCCATTCCCACCGGCTTCGCCGAGGGGCAGTTCGAGGTCTGGTACCAGAGCCAGGTCGATCTCGAAACCCACGACATCGTCGGTCTGGAAGCGCTGATCCGCTGGCGCCATCCTGAACATGGCGTGATCGGCCCCGGCGAATTCCTGCCGCTGATCGAGCGCAGCGGCAACAACGCGCGGCTGACCCGCTACGTGCTGACCGATGCCTGCTGGGCTTTGCAACGGTTGGCCGCCGCCGGCAGGCCGCAGATCCGGATCGCGATCAATTTGCCGCCGTCCGAACTTGCCGACCATTCGCTCGCCGCCGAGCTGCGTGCGACCTGTGCGCGCTTCGATGTTCCGGCCTCATCTCTCGAGCTCGAGATCACCGAGGGGTCGCTGATCAACAACATCGCCAGTGCCTCCGAAACGCTGCATCGTCTGCGGCGCTTAGGTGCCACGATCGCGCTCGATGATTTCGGCACCGGCTACAGCTCGCTGGCTCACCTCAGGCGATTCCCGCTCGACAAGGTTAAGATCGACAAGGCATTCATCCGGGAGATTCCCGAGAGCGCGGAAGACAAGGCCATCGTCGGGGTGATCGCATCGCTCGCCGACACGTTGGGGCTGACCCTGGTCGCAGAGGGCATCGAGCGCGCCGAGCAGGCCGAGGCCATGCGTGACATGGGCGTGAGGTTCGGGCAGGGCTTCCTCTATCAGCGGCCGCAGCCGCTCGAGGTCCTGTTGCAATGGCTCAACAGGCAGTCGGCGGCGCCGAGACGCGGCGCCACCGGGAGCCCATCGGTCGCGCCGGAATTCGCCGCCTGAGCGTCGCCGTGTTACGGCTGAGCTGCGCTCCAGAGCATCGAGAGGCCGGCTGCGATCATGATCGCGTCCATCACCAGGCGGAACACGTCCGGCCTCAGATGCAGCACGAAGCGTTTTGCGATGAAGGCACCTGACATCAGCGAGGAGCCCGCGATCAGGCCCTTCAAGAACACGTCGCCGGTCAGTGCGCCGAAACGCTCGAAGGTCACTGATTTCGCGAAGTACAGGCCGAGCGATGAGGCCGCTTCGGTGGCGAGGAAAGCGCCCTTGCTCAGCCCGTAGAACAGGAACAGCGGCACGCTGAGCGGGCCGGTCGAGACCACGATGCCTGTGAGATAGCCGATGACGGCGCCGCCGATGGCCAGATGCCAGAGATTGGCTTTGAGGTCATGCCGCGCCAGCCAGTGCCGCACCGGCACCATCGCGATCAGGAAGATACCGATGGCGAGATCGACGACGTGCGAGGGCAGCGCCAGCAATGTCCGCGCACCAAGCGCTGCGGCGGGAATGCCCGTGACCGAATAGGCCGCGCAGGCCCGCCAATCGACCTCACGCCACCAGGCCAGAATCCGCGAGAAGTTCGCCATCACGGAGGCGACCGCCATGATCGGCACGGCCTCCTTCGGCCCATAGGCATAGACCAGCACCGGCATCAGCATGATCGACGAGCCGGTGCCGACGATGCCTGAGATGGTGCCGGCGACGAGGCCGACGCTGAGGACGAAGAGAAAGGCCAAGACAGTCTCCACGAATCGGGAGAGTTTAGCCCTTGGCAGCGATACCGGCGATCCGCGCCGGGCGGGGGAACCTGTGCTTGCCGCGGGCTTTTCGAATTGCAATCATCGGTGCGAACCGGGATCATGATGCCGTGACCCTCACGTCTCTCAGAAGCAACGTGCGCGACCTTTACGAGGGTGCGACGTCGAGCGGCGTGCGCTTCCGCTATGCGCTGCTCGTCTTCGATATCGTGACGGTGCTGTTCATCATCGCAACCTCGTTCCTGCAGCCCAGTGAAATCATTGAAACGCTCGATGTCCTGTTCGGCGTCATGCTACTTGCCGACTTCTCGGCCCGGCTCCTCGTCGATCGGCATCCGTTTCGAAAATTCACTGAAATCGCAACGTGGGCCGACATGGTTGCGATTGTATCCTTCCTGGCGCCACTTGCTGGCGAGGCGGGCGGTTTTCTCCGGATCCTGCGAACCTTGGGGCTGCTTCGTGACTACCAGATGCTGGTGAGGTTGCGCATCGATTCTCCGTTCTTTCGTCGCAACGAAGACGTCATCTTCGCCGTCACGAACCTGGCAGTCTTCATATTCGTCATGACCGGGATCGTTTACGAGACCCAGAAATTTCGCAACGACGAGATCCGGAACTATGCCGACGCCCTGTATTTCACCGTCACGGCACTGACGACGACCGGCTTTGGCGACATTACCCTGTCGGGTACGGTCGGTCGTTTGATAACCGTCGTGATCATGATTTTCGGCGTAACGCTGTTCTTCAATCTCGCCCGCGCGCTCCTCAGTCCCAACAAGGTGCGATTTCCGTGTCCGGCTTGCGGGCTCCAGAGGCATGACGCCGATGCGGTGCATTGCAAGGCTTGTGGCAAGATCCTCAATATTCCCGATGAAGGGGCAACCTGAAGGGGTCTCACTGCCGGCGATGCGGGTGGACGTCTTTCGATGGTGACATCATGCCAGTGTTTTGCCCGACGGATCAACGTGTATTTCGGAATAGCCGCAAGTCATGACCGGGTAGGGGGCGGCTACTGTGCATGGGGTTGTTTTTCACTTTTTTGCTTTGACCGTTCCGGTGCTGAAAGCAGCAGGGGCGGCTACGACGATTTCGATCTGGATGCGGTGCCTGTAAACGTCATCGATGGCAGGAACTTGCGGTGAGGGTCACCGCAGCACCACCCATGCCGGCGCGTGATCGCTCGCGCCATCCTCGCCGCGGATCTTCCTGTCGACGCCGGCTTTTGTCAGACGCGGGGCGAGGGCCGGGCTGAGCAGGAGATGATCGAGCCGCAGCCCTGCGTCGCGCGGCCAGCGGTTTCGCTTGTAGTCCCAGAACGTGTAGATGCGCTCGCCCGGGTGCAACTCGCGCACCGCGTCGCACCAGCCTTGTTCGACCAGCGATGCAAAGGCCGCGCGGCTCTTCGGCTGGATCAGCGCATCCTTGTCCCACGAGCGCGTCGGGTAGATGTCGATCTCGGTTGGTGCGACGTTGTAGTCGCCGGCGAGCACCACGGGCAGATCCTGCTTGATGAACGTCTTGGCGTGGCGCTTGAGCCGCGCGAACCAGTCGAGCTTGTAGTCGAATTTCGGCCCCGGCTGCGGATTGCCGTTGGGCAGGTAGATGCTGGTGACGATGATGCCGCGCACGGCGGCTTCGATGTAGCGGGCTTCGAGATCGCCAGGCTTTCCCGGCAAGCGGTCGCGGGTGAGAATGGGCTCGGCATTGCGGGCCAGGATGGCGACGCCGTTCCATGTCTTCTGTCCACACCAGACCACGCCGTAGCCGGCCTTTTCGATCGCAGCCGCCGGAAATTCGCCATCACTTGCCTTCAACTCTTGAAGCGCGACGACATCGGGCTTTGCGACGCGCATCCATGCCAACAGATTGGGCAGGCGGCGGTTGATGTTGTTGATGTTGAATGTCGCGATCTTCATGTAGAGCTACCGGCTCCTGCCTTCCGTCACCGGAGATACAATGTCCAAATTGAGCTTTGTTGCCATCGCACTCGTCGTCGCGTTCTCCGGAGGCGCATCGGCACAATCGTCCGATCCGCGCGGCGCGTGCAAGGCGGACTACGACAAATTCTGCGCCGGCATCGCGCCGGGCGGCGGCCGCGTCGTCGCCTGCCTCAACGGCAAGCGCGACCAACTCAGCGACACCTGCAAGGCGGCGCTGGACAGCCGCAAGAAGTAAGTCAAGAAGTAAGTCTCGTGTCCCGGACGCGCGTAGCGCCAGCCGGGACCCAACAGAAGGCGACACAGTGCACTTTTGAGATGTGGGCCCCGGCTCTGCAGCGCGCCGCGAAGTGCGGCGCATCGCGCTGCGTCCGGGGCACGAGAGCGCTGACTAAGACGGCAGCGGCGGCGGGGCAGCCGGCTGCTCGATCGGCAGTGGGGAAGGCGGCTGCCCGGCACTCGCCTCGGGCTCCGGCCTTGCCAGCGGCTCCACCACATCGCCGCCCTTGTAGACGCGCGCATAGCGGTGGCCGAGGCTGGTCAGCACCTCGTAGCCGATCGTGCCGAAATGGTGTGCGAGTTCGTCGACGGTGATGCCGTCGCCGAGCAGCGTCACCATGTGACCGCGCCGCGCCGCGTTCGGCGGCAGGTCGGTGAGGTCGATGGCGATGAGGTCCATCGAGATGCGGCCTGCGATCGGGCAGCGCTTGCCGGCCACGATGACGTCGGCGCCGCGGGTGCCGTCATTGGAGCTGGCGGCACGGAAATAACCGTCGGCATAACCAACCGCGATGATCGCAAGTTTCGTCGGCCGCCGCGCGGTCCAGGTGCCGCCATAGCCGACGCTCTCGCCGCGCTCGATGTTACGGATCTGCACGATGCGCGCCTTGAGCTCGACCACCGGCTGCATGGGATTGTCGGCCTCCGGCGTCGGATTGACGCCGTAGAGTGCAGCCCCTGGTCGGACCAGGTCGAACTGGAATGGCGCACCGAGGAAGATGCCGGAGGAATTCGCGAGGGCCGCCGGGACGCCCGTGAACTCGCTGGCAATGCTCCGGAAGGTCGCGAGCTGCTTGGCATTCGTGGGGCTGTTGAGCTGCTCGGCCGAGGCCAGATGGCTCATCACCAGCGTGATGCCGTGATCGCCGGCGTTGATGCGGGGGATGATGGCCTGCGCGTCCGCAAGCGTCAGGCCGAGCCGGTTCATGCCGGTGTCGATGTGAACAGCCGCGCCCCCGGTCCAGCCGCTGCGGCGGCAGAATACGTCCCATTCGGCGAGCTCGTTCAGATCGCCGATCACCGGACGGCAATTGAACTTGGCGTAGTGCTCGCCGGTGTTCTGGAAATAACCGCCGAGCACGTAGATCGTGGGCTCCGGCACGGCGGCGCGCACCTTGCGCGCCTCCTCGAGGGTGGCGACGAAGAAGGTCCTGCAGCCCGCTCTGCTCAGCGCCCGTGACACCTGCTCGGCGCCGCAGCCATAGGCGTCGGCCTTGATCACCGCCGAGCATTCGGCCGGCACCGCCGTCTTCTCGAGCTTGCGCCAATTGGCGATGATCGCATCGAGATCGACGGTCAGCACGCCGCCATAGGCCGCGAGCGCGGCAGCCTGATTGGCCTCCGCGGAGAGAAGGCCGGATTGCGAGAGGGTTTTCGGGTCGGACGCCATTGTCATGGCGCCGTTTTACGCAAGTGGCCGGTCCGGTTCAAGGAACTCAGTAGTCGTTGTCGCTGCGAGCCGGCAGCTGGCTGTCGGGCGCAAGATCGCCGAACCGCGTGACCGAGGCTTCGAACGCCAGATCGACGGTGCCGGTCGGGCCGTGGCGCTGCTTGCCGATGATGACCTCGGCCTTTCCGTGCGCAAGACTCATGTCGAGCTGCCACTTCTCGTGTTCAGGCGTGCCTGGGCGGGGCTCCTTCATCGCGAGGTAATATTCCTCGCGGTAAACGAACAGCACAACGTCGGCGTCCTGCTCGATCGATCCGGATTCGCGCAAGTCGGAGAGCTGCGGTCGCTTGTCGTCGCGGGATTCTACCTGGCGTGAGAGCTGGGACAGCGCGATCACGGGAACGTTGAGCTCCTTGGCGAGCGCTTTCAGGCTGGTGGTGATCTCCGTGATTTCCTGCACGCGGCTGTCACTGGCGCGCTTGCTCGAACCCGAGAGCAGCTGGATGTAGTCGATCACGAGCAGATCGAGGCCCTTCTGGCGCTTCAGCCGGCGCGCCCGCGCCATCAGCTGCGCGATCGACAGACCGCCGGTGGCGTCGACATAGAACGGCAGCGATTGCAGCTCGATCGAGACCTCCCGGATCTTCTCGAAATCGGCTTCCGAGATGCCGCCGCGGCGGATGTGGGAGGAGGGAACGCCGGTGCGCTCGGCCACGATACGTGTGGCGAGCTGGTCGGCCGACATTTCGCAGGAGAAGAAGCCGATCACGCCGCCATTGGCAGCCTTCGTGGTGCCGTCGGCCTGGAGTTCCGGAACGTAGGCGCGTGCGACATTGTAGGCGATGTTGGTCGCGAGCGAGGTCTTGCCCATGCCGGGACGGCCCGCGACGATGATGAGGTCGGAGTGCTGCAGGCCGCCCATCTTGGTGTCGAGGTCGCGCATGCCCGTCGAGATGCCGGACAGTTTCCCGTCGCGCTGGAACGCCTTTGCCGCGAGATCGACCGCGACCGCCAACGCCTGCGAGAACTTCTGGAAACCGCCGTCATAGCGGCCGGATTCGGCGAGTTCATAAAGCTTGCGCTCGGCGTCCTCGATCTGCGCCCGTGGCTGGAAGTCGACCGGTGCGTCGTAGGCGACGTTGACCATGTCCTCGCCGATGCCGATCAGGTCGCGCCGCAACGAGAGGTCGTAGATGGTGCGGCCGTAGTCCTGGGCGTTGATGATGGTGGTAGCTTCGGCGGCGAGCCGCGCCAGATATTGTCCGATGGTCATGCCGCCGACATCGGTATCGGCTGGCAGGAACGTCTTCAGCGTGACGGGCGTCGCGATCTTGCCCATCCGGATCAGGCTGCCGGCGGTCTCGAAGATCGTCTGGTGCAGCGGTTCGAAGAAATGCTTCGCCTCCAGGAAGTCGGAGACGCGGTAGAAGGCGTCGTTGTTGACCAGGATCGCGCCCAGAAGGCTCTGTTCCGCCTCGATATTATGCGGCGCGCTCCGATAGGCGGGAGTCCCGGCATCGGGCGCGAGTTTGAGAACGTTCGAATCAGTCAGGGCCATGGTCGGAGGTGCTTAGCAATTTTCTTGGGCAGATGCGGGGCCGGGATAAAGCGCCGCCGCAGGCGAAAGCGGAAGCAAAAGCTGATCGCTATCAACCGCTCAGTTAAAATGGTGGATGATTAGCAGTCGCAGCATGCGCCGCGCTTGACGGATTTCCGCGGAACTCGCGCGGCGCGGCAGCGGCCGCGCCATCGAAAAATACTGAAACCCATGAACCCTATCGACTGGCGGGCAGACGTATTGAGAGCGCGCGAAATGACGCACGCTGGCCGCATTCGGCTCGGTTCAGACCAGCAGGAGGTAGACCAGCGCAACCAGAGCGGCCCCGACGCCGGTGACGATCAGGGCATAATCGGTGCGGAGGTCGTCCGGCACGTCGAATGAGGTTCGGGTCTCTTTGCTCATGGCGACGGTCTAAGACAGCCCCGACCAGACTTATGTGAAGCAGATCACATCTCCCCGGATTCTTTCGGGGATAATGCGGAACAGCCAGGCCGGCCGGGGATTGTCCTAACCCCCGCCAACAGGGACGCGAGGCAAGCGATGCAGCCAGAACGGCAGCACCAGAACTGGCGAAGCGAGGCTGGCAGCCGGCTTTGGCTGTCCGGGCTGATCGCGGCCATGGAGCACGCGGAACGGCCCGACGTCCGTCGCCAGCCGGTCGCACCCGAGATCCTGCTGCAGCTGCGCGCGCAACTGGCGCTGACGGCCTCTTCCCGGACCTCCCTGATGTCGACCCTGCGTCACTAGGACCTGGGGTCTATTCACCAGCCAGCTTGAGCCTGGGCATGGCCGAGGCCTCACGCGCCCGCAGCCGGGCTTCCTCCCGCTGGATGTAGTCGCGGGTCATCGGCACCACGCCCTGGCGACGGGTCAGCTGGATCTGGAAGTTCATCATGGCTTGCTTGCGGAACGTCATCTCGCAAGCCGCCAGATAGAACTCCCACATCAGGGCGAAGCGCTCGTCGTAGAGCTGCACCGCCTCCTCGCGCCGCGCCATGAAGCGCTCTCGCCAGGCCTTCAGCGTCTCGGCATAGTGCAGGCGCAGAATCTCGATGTCGCAGACCAAGAGGCCCGCCCGCTCGATCGCCGGCAGCACCTCCGACAGGGCGGGGATGTAGCCGCCGGGGAAGATGTATTTGGCGATCCAGGGATTGGTCGAGTCCGGGCCCTGCGAACGGCCGATCGCGTGCAGCAGCATGACGCCGTCCTCGCTCAGCAATTCGGCGCAGCGCTGAAAATAGGCATCGTAGAACCTTGCCCCGACATGTTCGAACATGCCGACCGAGACGATGCGGTCGAAGGTACCGTCAATGTCGCGATAATCCTGGAGCTGGAATCTGGCCGAGTCCGTCAGGCCCTTTTCGGCAGCGCGCGCATTGGCGACCTGCAACTGCTCGGTCGACAGCGTGATGCCGGTGAGGTCGGCGCCCGCGATCTCGGCGAGATAGAGCCCGAGGCCGCCCCAGCCGGAGCCGATGTCGAGCACGCGCTGGCCGTCCTTGATGAGGAGCTTCGCTGCAATGTGCCGTTTCTTGGCGAGCTGCGCGTCGTCGAGCGGCATCTCGGACGTTTCGAAATAGGCGCAGCTATATTGCTTGTCGGCATCGAGAAAGAGCGAATAGAGCCGGCCGTCGAGATCGTAGTGATGGGCGACGTTGTGGCGGGCGCGGGTGCGGGGATTGAACTGCTTCAGGTGCCGCGTCAGGTAGCGCAGGTGCCACCACGGTTTAGCCCAGTGTGGCAATAGGTCGGGTTGATTGAGTAGGATCGCGAGGGCATCGGCTATGGTGCCGCGCTCGACCACGAACTCGCCGTCCATATAAGCCTCGCCGAGCCCGAGCTCGGGATTGATGAGGCTCTTCCGCTCCGCGTCCGCGGTAACGAAGCGCACCGCGACCGGCTCGCCGGAGCCGTCGCCGACGGTGAACTTCGATCCGCTTGCGCTGGTCACCGTCATCGACCCGCGCCGGATGAATTGAGACAGGAATCTGTGCAACAAACGGTCCATCGACATGTCCTCTCGAGCGAACCCGAAAGATGCGACTAACCCGGCCTTCACATCTGACGCCCAGGCGCCGCAACGGTTCCTATGCGTTTGCATCCAAATCTAGCGAGGCGGTTCCGGCTGCGCTATTGCGCTGTATTCAAAGCCGATATTCGAAAATGGCTTAATCACATCCTTGCGCGCGGAGCCTGCTTCCATTCGCAGCTCAATCGGTTAAAAGGTGACCGCCGCCGCGCCGGAGGCCGGCTGCATTCGCGGAATTCAATGGAGATGATGGGAATGTCGAGCCGAGCGCTCAGCCTCGCGACGGTATTGCTTCTGACCGGCTTCGGCGCGGCCGATACCGTTCTTGCGCAGGCGACGAACCTCGAGGCTGGCAAGACCCCGTCCCAGCTTTTCGCGCAGACCTGCAACGCCTGCCACAAGAGCCCGCGCGGACTCCTGAAGTCCGTCACGCCGAGCTCGTTGCCGGGATTCCTGCGCCAGCACTACACCACGAGCTCGGACATGGCGGGCGTCCTCGCCTCCTACCTGGTCTCCAACGGTGCCACCGACACCCGCTACCAGGCCAAGGACGGTAAGAAGGACGGCGCCAGGGAGAAGGAAGCCAACTCCGCTCCGGGCCAGTCGCCTGAGCATCAGGGCCGCCGCCACCGCTCGCAAGAGGCCGCCAGGCCGGAGGGCGAGGGTGCTACTCCGGCCCCCGAGGGCGCGCGCCAGAAGCGCGCGGCGCGACCCGCCGAGGAAGGTGCGACGCCGGAGGGACAGGCAGCGCCCGAGCCGCGCAAAGGCAAGCGGCGCGCCAAGCCGGGCACTGAGGAAGCTCCGAAGGTCGATGCCGCCGCGCCGGCGACCGAGGACAAGAAGAGCGAGCCAAAGCCTGAGGCCGTCAAGCCCGACAGCGCCAAGCCCGACAGCGTCAAGGCCGAGCCCGACAGCGGCAAGGCCTCCGACAAGGCATCCGACAAGCCCGTTGAGGCCAGGCCGGACAGTTCGAAGGTCGAGACGCGCGGCAGCGAAGCTCCGGCACTGCGACCCGACCCGGTCCCGCAGGTGGCGCCGGCTGCACCTGCCGCGGCAAAGCCCGCCGAACCGGCGTCGTCCAAGCCGGCGGACGAGGCCGCTTCCAAGCCGGCTGCGCCTGCAGCGAGCCCCGAGCCGGCGGCCAGGCCGCAGCAGGACCCGGCACCGCCCGCGACCGCTGCAGCCCCGCCGGCGCAGTCGTCCGGCCCGCCGGCACCGCCGATCTCGCGCTAGATCCGCTACCTTCTCATCGACAGGCAGAGGCCGCTTTCAATGCGGCCTCCGCATCGCATTGACTACGACTAGAGTATTACTCTAGAGTGATACTCTAGGAGGCGTCGATGGCGGCGAGCGTGCGAGACGACCTGTTGGCAGCCGGGCTGCTGGTGTTCGACCGCGTCGGCTTCGAAGCCGCGACGGTGGCCGCGATCCGCACCCGGGCCCGCGCCTCCAACGGCAGCTTCTTTCATGCCTTCGGTTCGAAGAAGGAGCTCGCCGGTGCGCTGTTCCTGGAGGTCTTGCGGCACTATCATGCCGCGGTGCTGGCGGCGCTCGATCCCGTGCCCGATGCGGAGCAGGGCATCGGTCGCCTGATCCGGGCGCATCTCGACTGGGTCGTGACCAGCCGGCGCGAGGCGCGCTACCTCTTCGAGATCTCACGCAGCGAATGGGGCGAGGACGTGCGCGATGCCCAGCGTGCGCAGAACGCGCGGCTTGCCGAAGGCATCGAGCGCTGGCGGGCGCCGCTTGTTGCAGGCGGCGAGCTGCTGCCGATGACGCCAGTGATGTTCGTCAGCCAGCTCATCGGTCCGGCGCAGATCTTCTGCCGTGCCTTTCTGTCGGGGCGCGACCGCACCGATCCGCGCAGTGAGGCCGACACGCTGATCGCTTGCGCCATTCGTGCGCTGAGGCCATTCGATCGCATCAACAGGCAATAGGGAGAGGCCGCATGCGGGCCGAAGCTGATCCGGAATTCGCGCCAATTGCCGAACGCATCCACGCCAATGTCGGCCGGCAGGGTTTCATGAACCTGGTGGGCGCCGAGCTCTCCGAATTGTCACGCGGCACCTGCACCATCGCGGTGGAGCGCCGGCCCGAGCTGCTTCAGCAGCACGGCTTCTTCCATGGCGGCGTTACCGCCTTCCTGGTCGACAACGCCACGACGATCGCGGCCGCGACCTCGCGCGGCCAGGCGGCGCTGACGGCCGAATACAAGCTCAACCTGTTGTCGCCAGCGGTCGGTGAGAAGCTGATCTGCCGGGCAAAGGTGATCAAGCCGGGCCGACAGGTCGCTGTGGTTGCGGCCGACGTGTTCTGCGTCAGCGACGGAGTTGAGAAGCACACGGCAACCGCGCTGGCCTCGATCGCGATGCTGAGCGAGGACGTCGCCGGCAAAATGAAAAGCCCGGCCGCCTGAGGCGACCGGGCTTTCTTGTTCGTCATTCCGGGTTCGATGGTTCGCATCGCCCCGGAATGACGAGCTGGCGTACTTACTTCTCTTCCGCAGCCGGGGCCGGCTCGACTTCGTCGTGCTGGGCGTCCGGATCGAAGAACTCGCCGGCGGCGGCGATCGCCTCGGCAGCCGCATCGCGGTCCTCGTTGCGGGTCGAGATATCCTCGCCGCGGTTGATGCGCTCGGCCTCGTCCTGGCTGCGCGCGACCGTCACGGTGATTTCGACCTCGACCTCGGGATGAACGGCGACGGTGATCGTGTGCTTGCCGATGGTCTTGATCGGCGCATCGAGCTGGATCTGCGGGCGAGCCAGCGAAACGCCATCGGCTTCGAACGCGATGACGATGTCACGCACGTTGACGGAGCCGAACAGCTGGCCGGCTTCCGACGCCTGGCGGATCACGATGATGTTCTTGCCTTCGATCTTCTCGGCGACCTTGGACGCCTCGGCCTTCGAGGCGAGGTTGCGGGCCTCGAGATCGGCCTTCATGCCGTCATACTTGGCCCGGTTGTCGGCGGTGGCGCGCAGCGCCTTGCCGCGCTTGAGCAGGAAATTGCGGGCGTAGCCGTCGCGAACCTTCACGACTTCGCCCATCTGGCCGAGCTTGTTGACGCGTTCCAGCAAAATGACTTCCATATTCGTTCTCCTCTTGAAGTGCTCTGTAGGTTTCAGTTTCGGGGTGACTTAAGGCGTTGGCAGTGGTGGCGGCTGCCGGCCGCGCAGGAAGCGCTCGCGAAAGCCGAACACGGCATCCGCAAGACCGAGGATGACCATCGCGAGCACGGGCCACCCGAACACGACGACGACAACGTAGGTCGAGCCGAGCCAGAATGTGCGGCTCTTCAGCGCGAGCGTCAGCGTATGCAGCACGGCGAAACCGGTCAGCGCATAGGCCATCATCAGCGCGGCCGTGGCGATCTGCGCGACGATGGCAAGCAGTCCGCCGGTGAAGCAGAAGGCCAGCGCGATGCAGAGCGCCACCAGGGTCATTGGCGGCAGTTCGGCCGCCATCAGATCCGGCCAGGGACGGCGCAGCCGGCCCGACGTCGCGGTCACCTTTGCGCTGAGCCAGAGGTTGAGAGTCAGCGTCATCATCGCGATGATCGTGGCGCCGGCCGGGACCATGCGCACCAGCGCGTCGACGAACTGGCTGGCTTCGCCCGAGGTTTGCGGGTCGGTGGTGCGGAGCAGGCGCATCAGCCCGCGCCGCAGCGTGCCGGTGATGGTCTCGGCGTCGCTGCCGAGCGTGAGCAGGGCGGCCATCGTGGTCAGTGTGGCGAAGCCTGCGATCCAGAGCAGGAGGCGGCCGACCGGATACCACTCGATCTCGGGGGCTGGCGCCGATTTGGCGGAGGCGGCGTCCGGCGCGAGACTTCCCACCGGCCGGCCGAGCAGGGCGAGATGGCCGAGCCACCAGGCCGGCAACGCGACGGTGACGGCGAAGGCGATGCAGTAGGGCAGGCCGAACAGGGCGCCGAGGCCGGTCGCAGCGGCAATGCCGCCGAGGCTGGCGCAAAGCGGTCCCCAGCCGATCGCGGCGACCATCAGCGGCAGCGGTGCGAGATAGAACAGGACGAGCGAGATCATCGCGCCCGAGATGATCGAGGCGAACATCAGGGCCGACGCGGCGCCGGCGATCAGGGCAATGAGTCCAAATGCCATCATCAGCTGTCCCGCTCCCTTCGAGCGGTTAGAGGCGTCGTTTGCCCCAACCATCGGCGACCGGACGACCCGGAAGCCTTATGAGTTCAGAAAGTCACGACCGGCGGCCCAGCGGCCGCCGGTCGAATTGGTCGTATCAGCGAATGACGTAGGGCAGGAGGCCCAGGAAGCGCGCGCGCTTGATGGCGCGGGCGAGTTCACGCTGCTTCTTTGCGGACACCGCCGTGATGCGGCTCGGCACGATCTTGCCGCGCTCGGAGACGTAACGCATCAGCAGCTTGGAGTCCTTGTAGTCGATCTTCGGCGCATTGGCACCCGTGAACGGGCAGCTCTTGCGACGACGGAAAAACGGGCGACGTGCACCAGCTTCAGCCATTGGTCTTACTCCCCATCCGTCGTGGTTTCAGCTTCGTCGCGCGGACGGCGCGGGCCGCGATCGCCGCGGAAACCACCCTCGCGGTCACCACGGAAGCCGCCTTCACGCTCGCCGCGGAAGCCACCGCCACGATCGTCACGCTCGCGATCGCGGTCGGCCTTGCGCATCATCGCGGACGGGCCTTCCTCGAGCTCCTCGACGCGGACGCTGAGATAGCGGATCACGTCTTCGCTGATGCGCTCCTGCCGCTCGATCTCGGCGATCGCCGCAGACGGCGCGTCGATGTTGAGCAGCACGAAGTGCGCCTTGCGGTTCTTGTTCATGCGGTAGGTGAGGGAGCGCACGCCCCAATTCTCGGTCTTGGTGATCTTGCCGCCGAGACCTTCGACGATACCGGTCATCTGCGCAGTCAGCTCTTCGACCTGCTGCGGGCTCGCGTCCTGGCGCGCAAGAAAAACATGCTCGTAAAGAGGCATGGACGTCCTTTCCTCATGTTGGCGCATCGCCCGGCGTCAAACCCTTAAGAGACCTTCGGAAAGGACTCTGGGATCAAGCTCAGAAGGCGGAAACACGGGACGACGGACCGACTGGCCCTGCCACACCAAAATCACGAATGATTTGCTGAGACCGTCCGTTCAGCTCCCGGCCGGGGTCTGCGGATGGGCGCCTTATACGGATTTTGGCTGGCTTTGCAAGGTTGGAGGGGCATTCTCAAGCCGAGCCGGGGGCCGCCCCTCCGACGGCAGCCAGACCCCATCCTCCGATACCAAAATTCGGCTTGATCTACTTGTTTGTATGACATACAAATAAGTCAGCGGAGATGATCCCATGGCGGAAACGTCGACTGATGAGCCGCTCGAGGCGGCGGGCGACCCCAGGCACGCCGCGCGTGCGACGCGTTCGGCCGGCCGCAAAATGCGGTCGCTGCTCCTGGATGCCGCAAGCCCGCTGTTTCGGGAGCGGGGGCTGTCCGGCACGGCAATCACCGACATCGCGGGTGCCGCGGACGCGTTCCCGAGCCAGATCACCTATTACTTCCGCACCAAGGAGGCGCTGTTCGTCGAATGCGCCTGCCGCGATCTGCTGTATCTGGCGCGTGCGGCCGAGCAGGCGGCGCTGAGGGCGCGCACGCCGCGGGAATATATCCACGCGCTGGCCGCGACGGTGACGGCGAGCGATTCGGTCGCTTTTTTCGCGGAAGCGCTGACATTGACGCGTCGTCGCCAGGATCTCGCACCGCTGGTCGAGCGGACCATCGAGCGCCTGCACGGTGAAGGCGCGCGCGCCTATGCTGGCCAGGTGGCGCGGCACGGCTGGCGCTCCCTGCGTGCGCCCGACGAAACCTCGCGGCGGTTCTGGGCCGTCGCCATCGGCGTCATTCTCGAAGGCTATGCCATGGGCCGTTCGCCCGAGGAGCTCTGCGCCGAGATGCTGCGCGTGCTGGGCGAGCAGGCGAAATCCACTGAAGACACCGGGCGCCTGCGTCTCGTCGAGGAGGCCGGCGCATCCAGCAATTCGAATGAGGAGGGTTAGGCCATGACCGCGCTTCGCATGCGTGCCCGCGATTTCCTGACCGACGATCAACTCGCCGACGTGCGCCAGCGCGTGACATGGAAAGGCGTGGCGCTGATCGCGCACGCCTGGACATTGATCATCGGTGCCATCGCCTTGGTCGCGTGGTGGCCCAATCCGATCACCTACGTCCTGGCCGTCGCCATCATCGGCTCGCGCCAGCTCGGCCTTGCGATCCTGATGCATGACGGTGCGCATGGCTGCCTGTCCGCCGACGAGAAGACCAATCTGGCGCTAAGCCAGTGGTTCTGCGCCTATCCGCTGTTTGCGGAGACGCGCAGCTACCGGCGCTATCACCTTCAGCACCATGCGCGCACCCAGCAGGAGGACGACCCCGATCTCGTGCTGTCGGCGCCGTTTCCGATCACGAAGCTGAGCTACCGTCGCAAGTTCATCCGCGACATCACCGGGCAGACCGGCTATCAGCAGCGCAAGGCGCAGTTGCTCAACGCGCTCGGGCCAAAGGACTGGTCATGGCGGCGGCGTGCGGCGCATTTCTGGGAGATGCTCGGCCCGCAATGTGTGGTCAACGGGATCATGTTTGCCGCGCTCGCCGCGGCCGGCGTGTGGTGGGCCTATCCGCTGCTGTGGCTGGTGCCGCTATTGACCTGGATGATGGTCATCACCCGCATTCGCAACATTGCGGAGCACGCCGTCGTCCCCGATAGCAGCGATCCCCTGCGCAACACCCGCACCACGCATGCCAATTTTCTCGAGCGCCTGTTCATCGCGCCGTATTACGTGAACTATCACCTCGAGCATCATCTGTTGTTCTACGTGCCCTGCTACAATCTGCCGAAGGTGCATCGCCTCCTCAGTGCGAGCCGGCACGCCGGCCGCATGGAAGTGCAGCCGAATTACGCGGCGGTGCTGCGGCTGGCGACGGCCAGGCCGAACCGCGAGGATCGGCCGGGACAACTCGTCAACAGTGCGCGCCGCGCGCAGTCCGGGGCGGACGTCGATGCCAACCAGACCGCCGGCGGGTTTTGAGGAGGCGCATTCCCCGTTGAATGCTGGTCGAAGCCCCCATCTCGGCTTGACAGTGCAGCCCCGGACGGTGTCTACGGCCCCCTTTGGAGCATGATCCGGAACCATGGCCTAAGGCCGTGCGCAATCGGCTGCCGGTTCTCGATAGGACCATGCCCGACAAGCAGGGAGCGCCGATGACGGCTGCATTCACATTTCCTGGGCAGGGTTCCCAGGCGGTCGGCATGGGCAAGGCCCTGGCCGACGCCTTTCCGGTGGCGCGCGCCGTATTCGACGAGGTCGATGCCGCGCTTGGCGAGAAGCTGACGGCCACCATCTGGGAAGGTCCGGCCGAAACCCTCCAGCTCACCGAGAACGCCCAGCCGGCGCTGATGGCGGTGTCCGTCGCCACGCTGCGCGTCCTGGAGGCCGAGGCTGGTTTTTCCGTGGGACGAGATGCCGCCTTCGTCGCAGGTCATTCGCTTGGTGAATATTCAGCGCTGGCCGCGGCCGGCAGCCTGACGGTTTCGGATACCGCCCGTCTGCTTCGCACGCGCGGTCTCGCAATGCAAAAGGCCGTCCCGGTCGGCGCCGGCGCGATGGCCGCGCTGCTCGGTCTCGACTATGAAGCCGCCATGGAGGTCGCCGGCGAGGCGGCGCAGGGGCAGGTCTGCCAGGCCGCCAACGACAATGGCGGCGGGCAGGTGGTGGTCTCGGGCGACAAGGCCGCGGTCGACCGCGCCGTCGAGATCGCCAAGGCCAAGGGCGCCAAGCGCGCGATGCTGCTGCCGGTGTCCGCGCCGTTCCATTGCAAGCTGATGCAGCCGGCTGCGGACGCCATGGCGGCCGCGCTGGCCGAGGTCACGATCAAGGCGCCGGCCGCGCCGCTGGTGTCGAACGTGCTGGCGAGCGCCATCACCGATCCCGACGAGATCCGCCGCCGCCTGGTCGAGCAGGTCACCGGCACGGTGCGCTGGCGTGAGTCGGTCGCTTACATGGCCGGGCAGGGCGTCACCCGCTTCTTCGAGATCGGCGCCGGCAAGGTGCTGACAGGTCTCGTCAAGCGCATCGCGGACGGTGCCGTGGGCGTTGCGGTCGGCGGTCCGAACGATATTGCCGCCGCCAGGGATGCATTGGCCGCTGCGAAGCAGGCTTGAAGCGCGATGAATGGTCGCCGCGCTTGAGTTCTCGAGTTGACGCATGATCTTTCCGGAAAACCGCTGCGCATTTTTCCGGGTCGTGCTTTGGAGGAGTTATCGATGTTCGATCTGACTGGCCGAAAGGCGCTCGTCACCGGCGCGACCGGCGGCATCGGCGGCGCGATCGCGCAGGCGCTGCACGCGCAGGGCGCCACCGTTGCGATATCGGGGACGCGGAAGGAAGTGCTGGACGAGCTTGCGGGCAAGCTCGGCGAGCGCGCCCATGTGCTGCCCTGCAATCTTTCCAAGGCCGACGAGGTCGAGGCGCTGGTGCCGGCTGCGGAAGCTGCGATGGGCCAGGTCGACATTCTCGTCGCCAACGCTGGCATCACGCGCGACAACCTCTTCGTGCAACTCCGTGACGAGGATTGGGATGAGGTCATCAATGTCAATCTGACCGCGACCTTCCGCCTGGCGCGCGCCGCAACCAAGCTGATGATGCGCAAGCGCTTCGGCCGCATCATCGCCATCACCTCGGTGGTCGGTGTCACCGGCAATCCGGGGCAGGGCAACTATACTGCGTCGAAGGCAGGCCTGATCGGCATGATCAAGACGCTGGGTGCCGAATATGCCAAGCGTGGCGTCACCGCGAACTGCATCGCGCCCGGCTTCATCAAGACGCCGATGACGGATGCGCTCAACGACAAGCAGCGTGAAACGATTCTAACCAAGGTTCCGGCCGCCCGCCTGGGTACGCCCGAAGACATTGCGGCAGCCGCGGTCTACCTGAGTTCGAACGAAGCATCCTATGTCACCGGGCAGACCATCCACGTCAACGGCGGCATGGCCATGATCTGACGCCTCGTGCCGCACTGCCGTCAAGGCGGTGCCGGATGCGGCAAACGGCCGTTTCCGGAGCGAAATGAGGCTTGTAGTCAAGGCAATTGAAGTATGATAACCGGACCTTCAACGGATGGGCAAAGAACGCCATTGCAGGTTTTTGAAACCCTGTATATTGGCGATGCGGAGCCTTTGGCCGTCGTTCGCCGGGCCTGCATCGGTTAGGATGGGCCAAATCAAGTTCGTAAGCGAGGCAGTCAAACGACCACGACGGCTCGTATCGTCCCGGGGGGTCGGGTCTACAGGGAACAACACGAGGTTAAGCAATGAGTGACATTGGCGAGCGGGTTAAGAAGATCGTGGTCGAACACCTTGGTGTTGAGCCCGAGAAGGTTGTCGACAACGCGAGCTTCATCGACGACCTCGGCGCCGACAGTCTGGATACCGTCGAACTGGTGATGGCGTTCGAGGAGGAATTCGGTTGCGAGATTCCGGACGACGCTGCGGAAACGATTCTCACCGTCGGCGACGCGACGAAGTTTCTCGAGAAGAACGCGAAGAGCTAAGCTCTTCATTTTCGCGGGGACAACATTGAAACCGGACGGGCCGCTTCGCAGCGGTCAGCCGGTTTCTTGTTATTGGCCGTGAGTCTTTCGATGCGGAGTTTTCGGATATGAGGCGGGTTGTCGTCACGGGTCTCGGCATGGTCTCGCCACTCGCCTGTGGCGTCGAGCCGACCTGGAAGCGCATCCTCAACGGCGAAAGCGGTGCGCGCAGGATCGAGAGCTTCGATGTCTCCGATCTTCAGACCAAGATCGCCTGCACGGTCGTGCGCGGCGACGGAACCAACGGCAGCTTCAATCCCGACAAGTGGATGGAGCCGAAGGACCAGCGCAAGGTCGACGACTTCATCATCTTCGGCATGGCCGCGGCCGGCCAGGCGCTCGACGACGCCAACTGGCATCCCGAGACGGAAGAAGACAAGTGCGCGACCGGCACCATGATCGGGTCCGGCATCGGCGGCCTCAACGGCATCGCCGAAACCGCCATCCTCCTGAAGGAGCGCGGACCGCGCCGGGTGTCGCCGTTCTTCATTCCGGGCCGCCTGATCAATCTCGCCTCCGGCTACGTCTCGATCGCACACGGGCTGAAGGGGCCGAACCATGCCGTGGTCACGGCCTGCTCGACCGGCGCGCACGCGGTCGGCGATGCTGCCCGCCTGATCGCACTCGGCGATGCCGATGTGATGGTCGCAGGCGGCGCCGAGTCGCCGATCAGCCGCATCGGCATTGCCGGCTTCAACGCCGCGCGCGCGCTCTCCACCGGTTTCAACGACACGCCCGAGAAGGCCTCGCGTCCCTACGACAAGGACCGCGATGGTTTCGTGATGGGCGAGGGCGCCGGCGTCCTCGTGCTGGAGGAGCTCGATCACGCCAGGCGCCGCGGCGCCAGGATCTACGCCGAGGTGATCGGCTATGGCCTCTCTGGCGACGCCTATCACATCACCTCGCCGTCGCCCGACGGCGATGGCGGCTTCCGCAGCATGTTGGCGGCGCTGAAGCGCGCCGGCCTCACACCGTCCGATCTCGACTATATCAACGCGCACGGCACCTCGACGCCGCTCGGCGACGAGATCGAGCTCGGCGCGGTCGAGCGTCTGCTCGGCAATGCCGCCTCCAAGGTTGCGATGTCCTCGACCAAGTCGTCGACCGGCCATCTCCTCGGCGCGGCGGGTGCGATCGAAGCGATCTTCGCGATTCTCGCGATTCGCGATAACGTCGTGCCGCCAACGATCAACCTCGACAATCCCTCGGTCGAGACTGCGATTGATCTCGTGCCGCACAAGTCGAAGGAGCGCGAGGTCAACGTCACGTTATCGAACTCTTTTGGTTTTGGCGGTACCAATGCGTCGGTGATCTTCCGTCGCTTGGCCAGTTAGTTTGCGTTTGAGACGAAACCACCGTTTTGCCGCATTCGGCGATAGTCATGGACGTGGGCGCGTGCATTTTGGCAGGGCAAGCGATTGTCGGCCGCGATTGAACCGGCAGGATTCAGGTTGTCTCGATGAGTGAAAGGCCGCCCATTTCACCCCGGAGTCCGCGGGCAGCGCTCGAGCCCGAGCAGCTCCCGCCGCCGCCCAAGCGATCGGACCGCGCGCGCAATCCGCTCGTGATCGTCGGCAACGCCATCATCACCCTTCTGCTGATCTCCATGCTGGGCGCCGGCGGCGTCTATTATTACGGCCGGCAGCTGCTGGAAGCACCCGGGCCGCTTGCGGAGGACAAGATCGTCAACATCCCGCAGCGCGCGGGCAAGCGTGACATCGCCGAGACGCTGAACAGGGAAGGCGTGACCGACATCAATCCCTGGGTGTTCATCGCCAGCGTCGCCGCCTTGAAGGCGAGCTCGGACCTCAAGCCGGGTGAGTATTCGTTCCAGAAGAACGCGTCGCTACGCGACGTCATCGCCACCATCGTCGAGGGCAAGGTGGTGCAGCATGCCGTCACGATTCCGGAAGGTCTTACCTCCGAGCAGATCGTGGCGCGGCTGTCCGACAACGACATCTTCACCGGCAGCGTGCGCGAGCTGCCGCGCGAAGGCACGCTGTTGCCGGAGACCTACAAGTTCCCGCGCGGCACACCGCGCGAGCAGGTGGTCCAGCGCATGCAGCAGGCGCACAAGCGCGTGCTGGCCGAGATCTGGGAGCGCCGCAATTCCGACATTCCGGTCAAGACGCCGGAACAGCTGGTCACGCTGGCGTCCATCGTCGAAAAGGAAACCGGCAAGCCCGACGAGCGCAGCCGGGTCGCCGCGGTGTTCGTCAACCGATTGAAGCAGAGGATCAAGCTGCAGTCCGATCCGACGATCATCTACGGCCTCGTCGGCGGCAAGGGCACGTTGGGCCGGCCGATCAAGCGCAGCGAGATCACGCAGCCCTCGCCCTACAACACCTATGTGATCGAGGGCCTGCCGCCGGGCCCGATCTCCAATCCCGGCCGGGCCTCGCTCGAGGCCGCTGCCAATCCGGCCCGCACCCGCGACCTCTATTTCGTCGCGGACGGCACCGGCGGGCATGCCTTCACCGAGACCTACGACGCGCATCAGAAGAACGTCGCGAAGCTCCGCGCGATGGAAAAGCAGATCCAGAACGACATGGTCGAGCCGGCCGAGGAGGCGCAGCCACCGGCGGCCAGCGCGCCGGCGGCCGCCGATACGCCGACCGCGACCACGCCGGCGCGGCCGAGCCAGCAGAAGAAACCGCCGGCCACTCGTCCCGCCAATCCTGCGCCGGCCCGGCAGGGCGCGGTGCAGTCCTCTCCGCCGGTGGTCCAGCGCTAAAGCATGATCCGGAAAAGTGCGCAGCGGTTTTCCGAAAAGACCATGCTTAAACAACAACCTAAAGCGCGATGACGATTCATCCAATCGCATCGCGCTTTAGACTTGCGGGCCTTGCCTGCGGACATTGCGGATTCCACTTTCCGGCAAAATAGTCTTAAGATTCGCGTGGCTTGATAGCCTCGCGAATCCCGTGTTCCTGGAGAATCTGAACCGATGGCGCTGTCGTCCATGACCGGCTTTGCCCGAAGCCACGGCGCGAGCGGGCCGTATACGTTCGAATGGGAATTGAAGTCGGTCAACGCCAAGGGGTTTGACCTCAGGGTACGGCTGCCGCAGGGCTTCGAGGAGCTGGAGGCCCATGCCAAGAAGCACGCCGGCGAGCTGCTGTCGCGCGGAACGGTCTACGCCAATCTCAACGTCAAGCGCACCAATGCGGCCGCCACGGTCCGCATCAACGAGGACGTGCTCAATGCGGTCCTCAAGGCCGCCGCGCTGATCTCCGGCAAGGTCGACGCGGTGGCGCCGAGCATCGACGGCCTGCTCGCCATCAAGGGCGTGGTCGAGATCGCCGAGCCCGAAGGCGACGAGGAGGAGGACAAGGCCGCGCGTGCCGCCGCGGCCGAAGCCTTCGACAGGGCTCTCGCCGACCTCGTCGAGATGCGCAAGCGCGAGGGGATTTCGCTCGGGCAGATCCTGACCCAGCGTGTCGACGAGATCGAGCAGCTTGCGAGCAAGGCGGAAGCTGCGCCGGGCCGCAAGCCCGAGGCGATCAAGGCCAGGCTCGCCGAGCAGGTCGCAACCCTGCTCGACACCTCGGACCGGTTCGATTCCGACCGCCTGATGCAGGAGGCGATCCTGATCGCCACCAAGGCCGACATCCGCGAGGAGCTCGACCGCATCGCTTCCCACATCGCGCAGGCGCGCGAATTGATCGGCAAGGGCGGCCCGATCGGACGCAAGCTCGATTTCCTCGCGCAGGAGTTTCACCGCGAGGTCAACACCTGCTGCTCGAAGTCGAACGACATCGAGCTGACCAACACGGGGCTGGCCATGAAGAACGTGGTCGAGCAGTTCCGCGAGCAGGTCCAGAATCTGGAGTGATCGATGACGACGGGCGGTCACGGAACTGACGGTGTCGAGCGGCGCGGATTGATGTTCGTGCTGTCCTCGCCCTCCGGCGCGGGCAAGACGACACTGTCCCGGCTCCTGATCGAGCGGATGCCGGGCCTCAGGATGTCGGTCTCTGCCACCACGCGCGCCAAGCGCCCCGGCGAGGTCGACGGGCGCGACTATCTGTTCGTCGACAAGGCCAGGTTCGACGCCATGGTGAAGGGCGACGAGCTGCTGGAGTGGGCGACCGTGTTCGACAACAGCTACGGCACGCCGCGCGCGCCGGTCGAAGCGGCGCTGTCGGCCGGGCAGGACGTGCTGTTCGACATCGACTGGCAAGGTACGCAGCAGCTGCGCGAGAAGGCGCGCGCCGACGTCGTCAGCGTCTTCATCCTGCCGCCCTCGGCCAGCGATCTCGAGAAGCGCCTGCATTCGCGCGCACAGGATTCCGACGAGGTGATCCGCAAGCGCATGAGCCGTGCAAGTCACGAAATGAGCCACTGGGCCGAGTACGACTACATCGTGATCAACCACGACATCGACGAGGCCTTCGCCGAGGTGCAGTCGATCCTGAAGGCCGAACGTCTCAAGCGCGAGCGGCGGATCGGCCTCGTAGGCTTCGTGCGAAGTTTGCAAGGTCAGCTTCAAGGTTAGGCCGGGACAGGCGCGGTCCCTCCTTCGCCAGCTGTTCCAGCATCGTCGTGATGACGGCGACATCGACGGCATCGGCGTCACGGCCTGCCGGCGCGTCATCGTGGTCCTCGCCGATCTCGGCGGCGGGGAGCTGGGGAGCCGCGGCGACGGTCTCGATTTGCTTGCCGACCACCTTCATCTCGACCTTGTCGCTCTTGACCTCGACAGGGTCTGCGGCCATGGCGGCGGCCCGTTGCCTGCGCGCGTCGATCAGCTCGATCTCGCGGCCGATCGCGGCGAGTTTTGTCCCTCGTTGTTTCGGCTGCGGACGTACCGCATCGAAGTCGATGGGGTGCGGCGGCTGGGCGTCGGCCGGCGTTGAAGCGAGCCAGGGCGCACGGCTTCCGTCCTGGTCCTGCATCTCCGAATCGCGCCAATGTCCGTGACGGTCGGCGGACTGGAGGCGGACGCGCGGGCCGGCGAAGCGGTAGATGACGCTGCCGAGGATTCCGGCGAGCGCCAGCGCGCCGCCGATCACGAGCAGCAGCGTCTGGAGCGAGCCGGTCGGCTTGTCGGTCGTGCTGTCGGCCGCAGCGAGCGTCACCGGCGACGGGGATTTTGACGGCTTTGCGGCCGGCTGCGTGGGGGCTGCGACGACGGTTGGCGCCGGCGGAGCGGATGCTGTGGAGACATCGGGCCAGGGCGTAGCGGCGGCGGGTTGCTGCGCGTCCGCGGTCTGCTCTGCGACTTGTTGGACCGGTGTCGCGGCGGCGGCTTGCGCGGGGGCGTTCGGCGTCTTCGAGGCGGCGCTGATCCGCGGCGTCGGATATTCGGCGCGCGCGTCCTGCACAGCGTGTTGCTGCGGCGCCGGCGCATCTGCCGTCGGAGTATCGCTCGGAGCCTGCGCGGTCTGTGTTGTCTTTGCGCTGTCCTTGTCGCCGGCGGCACGCAGGTACCAGCATTGCCGCTTGGTGGTGCGTTCGAGGCGGTAGTACCAGTGCTGTCCCTGCGGCGCGGGGCCCTTTGGCGCTGCGAGGCAGTCGGAAGCTGTGCTGGCAGCGCTCGACGGAGCCGGCGCGTTCTGCGACACGGCAGCCAGCGGTGCACCGGCAATGATGCCGCCAATAAGCGCAGATACGAATTTTGCGGTTCGGTTGCCCATCCTGGTCTCCCGGTTACGCATGACGCAACTCTCAACCAGCCCTTTCTCGTCAAAGAGTTGGGTGGCAATGAGCCGCAAATCCGGAGAGGATGTGGCTTGAATCGGGCCTGTGGCGCGATCGTTCCGCGGTGAGGTCAGGCTTTTTCGGCCTTACTGCTTGGCTGAAGTCCAGGTTCCGCCGCAGCCGTCGGAGCGACGCCACGTCCCGGACCCGCTGCGGCCGGAAAGGCGGCCGGAGCCCGTGAAGGTCACGCCATCGCCTTGACCGACTGTCCTGACGGCGCCGGCGGGGCTGACGGTACCGCTGACCCCCTGGCCGATGACCTTGCCCGAGGAGACGACGACCGCACCGGACGTGGAGCCACCGCAGCCGACGCTGGTCACCACCCAGGCGCCGTCAAAGCCGCCACCGCCGCCTCCGCCACCGCCTCGCCGGGACGACGAGCGCGGCTCTTCGGCCGGCTTGCTCCGGCGTGCGGACGGAGCCGGTTCGGCCGAGCGCTCCGAACGCGAGCCTGACAGCGACTTCTCGTCATTGCCGATCGAGCCGCCGGCGCTGCCGGATTGCGCGTAGGCGGCCGACCAGGCAATGGCGAGGTTGAGGAGAAAGGCGAGGGCAGTCGTACGGATGACGACATTGGGCATGAGCGAAAAAATCCAAACAAGAAAAATGTATCAGCGGCCGGAGCCGTCGGCGCAGACGGCTCCGATAATGCGGCAAGCTTTGCCAGCCTTGCCGCATTCGTCAAGCGCGGCGTCCCGCGCGCGCTGCACGCTGTCGCGCTGGACCAGCGACCACGACTTGTCGGAGATGGCGAAGGCGCCGCAGCTTCGGCCGTAGAACGAGAGCTCGATCGGGCATTTGGCGCCGGCGCAATTGCCACGCGCATCCGCGACCGAGGCACGCCGCGAGGCGTGATTCCACGACATGCCCCATTTGCTGCCATCGGGCCCGTAGACGATCGAGCCCCAGGGCTTCAGATCCTCCATCTTGCGCATTCGCAGCAGCAGGCCTTCGGTTGCTTCACCGGTCGCGGCCATCGAAATCCGCTGCTGGAGTTTCGTGATCGCGCGCGTCAGGCCGTCGGGCGTGTCAGGATCGAAATTGAGCTCGTAGAGCCGCTCGCTCAGTTCACTGAGCAGCGCGGCATCGCGCAAGGGCACGCGGTCGGGGTCGGCGCGCAGGCGCTCCGCGGGCAGGGGATCGGGCTGCATCGCCGCGACCTGCGGCGGTGCGGTTTGCGTCGGCGGCACGAAATAGAACGTGCCGTCGATCGGCGAGGACGAGACCCAGGGCTGCTGCGCGCCCGCGGTGGCGCGTTTCACGGCAAGACCGACCTGGTTGAAGGTCTGAAACACGTCGAGGCCGGCGACCCGGATCGTGGTCGCCAGCGCCTTGGTATAGGGACTGTGGCCGTCGCTGCCGTCCTGGGCAACGTTGCCGGGCTGGGTCGCGTAGGAGATCAGCGTGCCCTCGGGCGCGCGCATCTGGGCCAGGCCGCCGTCCGAGGCGCGCAGGCCGCGTGAGCCAAAGGGGTTGTTGCGACACGCATCGAGGATCACGAGGTTAAGCCGCGTGCCGGAGCCCTGCATCTGGCGCAGCACGAGGTTGACATCGGTCATCTGGAAATCGACGTCGGCCTCGCGGGTCGGATTGGCGCCGACGGGCACGAGGTAGTTGGAGCCTGCCACCTGCACGCCGTGGCCGGCATAATAGAACAGCGCGACGTCGGCGCCCTGGACCTGCCGGCCAAAGCTCTGCACCGCGAGGTCCATCGCGCCCTTGTCGAGATCGAGCTGCGCGCGTCCGCCGACCAGCGTGAAGCCGAGCGCGCCGAGCGTCTGCGCCATCAGGCTCGCGTCCCTCGACGGGTTGTCGAGCGGCGTGATGTTCTTGTAGGCGGAGTTGCCGACCACGAGCGCGATGCGCTTCTCGGCCGAGGCTCGAAGCGTCGTGGCAGCGAGCATGACGGCGACCAGCGCGGCCAACCCCAGGACGCGATTGAAAATCCTCGCGCGCATCAAAATGCCTCAAAATAACGACGCCATCCTACCAGCCCGGCGCGCGGACGAAAAGCGGCGCGACATGCCGTGCGATGGCCCGATGGAGGCCAAAGGGCACATGGACACTGGCCTGCGACGACACCCGGACGCGGGGGACGCGTTCGCCTCGGCCGCCGCCTGTGACCGAAGCAGACGTTTCCTTCAGAGGGCAATCGTGCTTTCTGAAAAGATCCGGTGTCGCCGACGCCTATGATCAGGCGGTGCTTGCGTTCATGGCGAAGCATTCGCGACTGCTCGTAGCCACCTGTGTTTCACGTCGTCGGGATCGTGCTTCAATGCGGTCCGCAGCTCAGCCGGAATGTGGCGAGGTGATCGAATGAAACGCCGCGAATTCATCACGCTTCTCGGAAGCACTGCTGCAGCATGGCCACTAACCTCGCGCGCGCAGCGACGCAAACCGAACGCGCGGGTCGGCGTGCTCTGGCATGCCGCCGACGCCAAGCAGGAAGAGGAATATCTGGTCGTCCTGATCAAGGCATTTCAGGAGCTTGGCTATTTCGACGGCAAGAATATTGAACTGGAGCACCGCTTTCCTGCCGAGCAACCTGAACGATTTCGCGCAATGGCGCAGGAACTTGCGGAAGGCAAAGTCGATGTGATCGTCGCTGTGACGGGACTTGGCGCCAGGGAGGCCAAACGAGCGACCAGCACGATCCCCATCGTGCTTGTCGGGGACCCGGATCCGGTCGGTCGGGGGCTCGCCGAGAGTCTCGCGCGTCCTGGTGGCAACGTGACCGGACTTTCACTGATGACCGTTGATCTCTCCGGCAAGCGGCTCGCGCTGTTCAAGGAAATCGTTCCGAAATTGACCCGCCTGGCGCTCGTGCTCGATCCGCGCGAGCCGTCTTCCAAGCCCACCGCCATCGCCAACGAAACAGCGGGGAGAGCTGCGGGATGCCTGATCAAAGTATTCGAAGTGACGACGGCGGACGAAATTGACCCGGCCTTTTCTGCCATTGCACGCGAAGGCTTTGATGGCGCATTTGCTGTCGGGCCGCCGATGTACAATGAACGGGTGCAGGTGGGCGCCTCAGCCATGGCGCACAAGGTGCCGACAATTGCGTCAAACGCTGAACAGGTCCCTTACGGCCTGCTGCTCTCCTATGGACCGGATTTTCCCGATCATTTCCGGCGGGCGGTCGGCTATGTCGACAGGATCCTGAAGGGCGCAAAGCCCGGCGATCTGCCCATAGAGCAGCCCACGCGTCTCAAGCTGGTCATCAATCTGAAGACCGCGAAAGCACTCGGTCTCACCGTTTCGCATTCGCTGCTGGCCACGGCCGACCAAGTCATCGAGTGACGCCTCGGGAGTCCGGTTCCGGCCGACAGCGAACTGGCGAATCCCTCCCACGAATTCCGCTCATTGAGGCACGGCGGACTACATTTGCTCAGATTGAGTTCTTCGCATCTTGACCCGTTGCGGACCTCCGAGGGGTGGACCAAGGCCCGGCGCTTGGACGCCCCACTGCACACTCGGCACGCGCATCACGGATGGAAAGAGCAAGAGGCTATCGCCTTTGCGCAGTCGTTCGACGGAAGCATCGAAGTGATTTTCGACGTAGTGGATTACTTCGTTTTTTCCACCCGTGCGGGTTGTCGCGCAACGCGAGTTGCCGAAGAGCATTCCGTAACTCCATCACCGCAGTTTATGGTCCGTCGCGGACATTTTCTCAACGTTCGGCCGAGCCAGACAGGGCCGGCCGGCCGCGTGCATCCACGGGCGTGCGTCGTTCAGGGGCGAACGCGAATGATCGTATTTCCCTTGCGTCGCGTAGTCGGATTCAAGGCGGCAGCGGCGCCGTCGAGAGTCGAGACATTCCCGATGTTCGTCCGCAGTCGTCCATCCCGCACCCGCTGGACGATCTCACTCAGTTGGGCCCGGTCGGCCTCGACGACAAAGTCGACCGCCACACCGTCGGTGGGCCGTGCCTCGGCCGGCCCCACGATCGACACCAGCGTTCCTCCAGATCGAAGCAGGCCGACGGATCGCTTCTGGATGTCACCTCCGAGAACATCGAACACCAGATCGACCTTGCCGACGTCGTTCAGGGCGTCGTTGTCGAGGTCGACGAACTCCTTAGCGCCGAAGTCGAGCACCGTCTGACGGTCGGCGGCGCGTCCGGTGCCGATGACGTGGGCGCCGGCCTCTCGTGCGAGTTGCGTCACCATCGAACCGACTGCGCCGGCCGCGCCGTGTGCGAGGACGCTCTGCCCCGCCTTGAGACGGCCGTGCTGGAACAGCCCTTGCCATGCGGTCAGGCCCGAGACTGGCAGGCTCGCGCCCACCGTGAAATCGACGTCACCCGGTAGCGGCGCGAGGTTGCGTGCCTCGACCGCCACGTACTCGGCCAGCGTGCCGTCGCGGTACCAGTCTGTGAGGCCGAATACCCGCTGCCCCACCGATAATCCTGTAGTGCCATATCCGAGCGCGCTAACCACTCCAGCCAGATCGTGTCCTGGGATCGACGGTGTTCGGTCACGCTGGAGACGATCGGTCCAGGTCGAGGGCCACGTGAGCTCGGTCGGAACAAATCCCGACGCATGAACCTGAACAACGACCTCGTTTATCGATGCCATCGGATCGCGCCGGTTCACCAGCTTCAACCCGGCCGTTCCCGCGGCCTGTTCCGTTACGACGATCGCCTTCATGGGAATTATCTCCTCGGTCCTTGTCTCTTGGTGCAACTGTTGCAGCGAGCGGGAACGCGCCGGCTATCCACACGCCGCGGCGGCGTGGCAGTGTTGTCCGGGTGTCTGCGGTCTATTCGTCTGCATTGACCGGGGCTCCCAACTAAGACTGACTATCGGGATCGCTCCGGTCGTGGTTATAGCGAATAGATGCGTTGCGCCTCGTCACGAAAACAGTACCAAGATTGTGAATTTTGGCTGTACCAAGCGCGAGGGCTGCCCTCCGCGTCCGCTCTTGCCGGCTGCTCCCAATGGGCGTGACGCATCTTATGACGTCGCTCTCGTACAAGCGAAACTGGCTCGCCCAGGAGCTCAGCCCCGTGGGAGGGGAATGAGTCCTTGCTCCCGATCAAGCCCGTTCCACCTCGAAACTTCTCGCCTCCGCCGTCGTTGAATCGCGGCTGAGGAGCAGGCATGCCGGTCAAGGACCAGATCAAGAATTTTGCCAGGAAGCTCGTGGAGGAGCATCCCGACGCGGCGACGCTGCGGGCGCTGGTGCGGGCGCGGAAACCGACTGCCATCCATTTTCGCGACGATGGCATCGTGCCGAACAATCCGAAACTGCCGGCGCTGCTTTATCGCGGGGCGGTGAAGCTGAAGGGCCGGCGTTTTCCGCCCGAGGTCATCATCGACACGCTGTTCGCCACGAACGGCTGGGCCCGGTCGTGGCGCGACACCGTGTACGATTTCGTCCACTACCATTCGCAGATCCATGAAGTGATGGGCGTGGCGCGCGGCACGGCCAGGATCGAGTGCGGCGGCATCAAGGGTCGCATCCTCAATGTGAAAGCCGGTGACGTTTTGGTCCTGCCCGCGGGCACGGGCCACCGGCTGATCGAGTCCGGCCGGGACTTTCTGGTCGTCGGAGCCTACCCGCAGGACGGCACGTACGACGAGTGCACCGACACGCGGGAGCGGACTGACGCGATCAAGCGCATCGCCAAGGTCCGCAAGCCGAAGACGGATCCTGTGCTGGGGACCGGCGGTCCGCTGCTCAGACATTGGCGGCCGCATTCCTCGCGATCCTAGAGGGCGACCGGGCCAGCGCATCTTCGGCTTCCGCGGGAACGCCGGCGGCCTACGCGAGTTGCCGCACATGTCTCTCCCGAAGTCAAAGGGCTGGCTCACCGAGATCGGCGTCGCCACCTCGCGCCCGGCCGCGTTCGCCGTCTACGTGGTCTATGGCATCGCCTGGATCACGCTGGGCAACGGACTCGAATGGCACTCGTTCGCGACGCTGGCGACATGGGGCATGACGCTGGTGATCCAGCGCGCCGAGCACCGCGACACCCAGGCGATTCACGCCAAGCTCGACGAGCTGCTCAAGGTGGCCGGCCGCGACCACGTCATGAAGGTCGACGACGAAGACGCCGAGGAGGTCGAATCCGAGCGGGAGGAGATTCGACGTACGAGCTAGCGCCTCGTGCGGCACTGCGCTCAGCACAGATAATCAGGCCTGAAATCCGCAAGCTTACGCAGTTCGTCGGGCTGCAGCAGTTCGATCTCGCTGCCCTCCCATGCAATCAGCCCGCGATGCCTCAGCTCCTGGATGGTACGATTGACGTGGACGCTCGAGAGCCCGCAGGCGTCCGCAACGTGCCGCTGGGTCATCGGAATCTGGAAACTGCCCTCCCTGACAAGGCCGACGACCTCCAGCCTTGCGGCAAGTTCGCAGATGAGATGCGCGACCTTGGGCAGCGCTGCCTGCGCGCCGAGGCGCGCGATCCATTGTCGCGAGATCGCCGCGTCGATCAGCGTCTCGCGCCAGAAGGCGCGGGTCAGGTGGATCGAGCCGTCGAGAAGCTGGCGCAGCTGGCTGTGCGCGACGGTGCCGACGATGGTCGAGCCGAGCCCGACGAGGTCCGCATCCAGCGGCGAGACCAGCAGCGTGTGCAGGCACGGCATGTCGCCGGGAACGTGGAAGGCGAGGATCTGGCTGCGATCGCCGACGATGCGGGCCTGGTAGAGGAAGCCGCTGACGACGAAGACGCAGCGTGAAGCGGTCTCACCCTGGCGCAGCACGATCTCGCCGTCCGCGACCTGGCGCAGCGTAGACGGCAAGCCTGCGATCTGCCGGCGTTCGTCCTCGGACAGGCCTTCGATCGCCTGGAGACGCGCGATGAACTTCGGATGCGGCATGAGCCTCGCGTGCTGCTTCAGACGTCTCGCGGCACCGACGCCGCGACGAAGCGCTCCGAGAGTTTTGCGAGGGTCCCGTCGGAGACCGGCGCGGAGCGGAACTCGCGGATGGCGCGGGCGAGTTCCTGATCGGACATTGGCCGGACCGGCTCTTTCAGCGTGCCAGCGACGATAGCACCGCAGATGCTGTCGAGGTGCTCGCTCGCATCTGATGTGAATAGCCTGCAGATGCGCTCCAGGATGGTCGTAGGGCTCATGAAGGGACGGCTCGTTCGCGGTCGAGGGGGACGGGTTGGATGCGACTTGGTACGGTGGCAAACCGGTCAGCAACCTGTGCTCTCGACACGCGTTCTAATCCGCTGAATGCAAGCCGGACGTATCATTTGATAGAACCGGCGCGATTTTTGGCGGCCCCATGGAAAAAGCCCACGACGTATTGATCCGGAACCTTTCCGAGCATACCGCTCTGGCAGAGGAGGACATCGCGGAAATCCGGGCGCTCACCTTCACGCTGCGCGATCTGGAGCCCAACGAGGATTTCATCCGTCAGGGCGACGAACCCGAACATTCGGTGCTGGTCGTCTCCGGCATGGTCGCGCGCTACCACCTGCTCGGGAGCGGGCGGCGGCAGTACCTGGCGTTCCATCTCACCGGCGACCTTCCGGATGCGCAGGGGCTGTTCATCGACCAGATGGACCACGGATTGAGCGCGCTGGGGCCGGCCTCAGTCGCCTTCATCCCGCATCGCGAATTGTTCATCGCCTTCCGGCAGCGGCCAACCTTTGCGCTGTCCGTGTGGCGCGAGACTTTGCTCGACGCGGCGATCTTTCGCGAGGCCATCACCAACAACAGCGCCCGGCCGATGCAGGCGCGCATGGCGCACCTGTTCTGCGAGCTGTTCTACCGCGCCCGCGCGGCGGATCTGGTCCGCGGCAATCGCTGCCGCGTGCCGATCAGCCTGGCCCAGCTCGGCGAGACGCTGGGCATGGCGATCGCGACGGTGAACCGTACGCTCGCCGACCTCAGGCGAAGCGGCGTCATGGATCTGCGCGAGGGGGAGCTGATCGTGCTGAAATGGCGCGAGTTGCAGCGGCTCGGAGATTTCAGTCCGGTCTATCTGCACCTGAAGCGGCAGTCGCCGCCGCTTGCGTGAGATGGAGGCATCAGCCCTCGGCGGCTGCCGCTGCGCCCCGCACCTCGTCGAAATACTTGTTCACCCAGTTGTTGCAACAGCAGGCTCTTGCTTCGAGTGCCGATGCGTCGAGGATCAGGATGGCGCCGCGGCGGGTCGCGAGGATGCGCCTCGCCTTGAACATCTGGATGACACGGCTGGCATAGCTGCGGGAGACGCCGAGCATGCCGGCGAGCTGCTCGTGGGTGAGAGGGATCTCGGCTCCGCCGATATGTTCCTGCGCGGACATGATCCACTTGGCGGCGCGCTGCTCGATCGAATGCGCAGCGTTGCAGGCCGCGGTCTGCAGCAGCTGCGCGAACTGGCAGTCGGCATAGCGCAAGAAGACCTCCTGGAGCGTTGCCGACCTCTGCTGCGCCTGCTCGAGCGCGCGCAGCGGCAGCCGGACCAGGGTGCCGCCGAGCTTCACGACGATGCGCGAATAGGCGAGCGAAGGCGTGCGGCCGGGGGAAATGCCCACCGCGCCCTCATGTCCCACCAGCAGGCTTTCGACCTCGCGATCGTCCTCGACCGGCACCGCAAAGGACACGAGCGCGGGACCGCAGGGGAAATGAACCGCTGCGACGTCGTCGCCGGCGTGATGCAGGATGTGGCTCGCCTCGAGTTCGACCGGCTGGAGGTACGGCGCGAGCAGTTCGAAGTCCTGGTGATTGAGCTGCCGGAGCAGATCGTTCTGGGGCCGACCGGTCACAATGTGTTCTCTTGGCGGGCCGGGAATCGGCGCCAGCGGGAAACCTACGTTTCCGCGGCGGAACCGACGGTTCCAAAGTGCACACAACGGACGTTCGGACGTGGAAAATTAGAGCACAGCGTCGCGGACTTCAGCGCAGGGCTATCGCTCATGAGATGTGGCTATGGGCACCGGCTGTCTCCACAGCGTCATGGCCGGGCATAACGACCTCTGCAATATTCAAATGCGATTGCCCTGGACTTCAGCGGGCTGGACGGCAGCGAGGATCGTCAGCCGCGGCGCGGTACGCGTCGATCGCCCTGTTGGCGAGCATCAATTGCCGGCGTTCACCGGTCCTGAGCTGCGCCTCGATCGCGTCGAGCAGGAAGTTCGCGCTCTCGTCCGGCGGACCGAGCTCGCCGCTCTTTTCCAGGCAGCTCCAGGCGATGAAGAATGCGCTTTCAACGGTGCAACGGATCGACATGCGCTGCCAACGCAGCGCAGCCGCAGGCGTTCCGTGCGGCGGGCCAGACTTGCGTCGTGCCCGCCGCGCTTCCGTCAGTTCTTCAGCACGATGCGGCCGACGACCTTGCCGGCACGCAATTCGTCGATCCATTTCTGGACGTCGCCCATCGGCTCCTCGCGCATTGGCGTCGGCTTGATCTTGCCCGCGCGCGCCAGAGCCATCAGCTCGTGGGCTTCGGCGAGCGTGCCCACCATGAAGCCCTCGATGGTCATGCGCTTGTAGACCCATTGCACCATGGGCAGCGTGAACTGGCCGCCCATCAGGCCGGAGACCACGATCTTGCCGCCGTGCGCGGCGACCGCAACCGCGAACGCCATCGACTTCTCGTTGCCGGCGAAATCGACGATCTCGTCGAAGCCGCCCTCGGTCTCCTTGAGGATGCGCTTGATGACGTCAGGCTCGGCCGGGTCATAGGCAAAGGCCGCGCCGTTCTTCAGCGCGGTCTCGCGCGCGGCCGGCGAGAGGTCGGCGACCGTGATCGGCTGCTTGAACATCGCCTGCGCGAACGACAGGCCCATCATGCCGACGCCGCCGAGGCCGATCAGCAGCAGGTTGCGCTGGCGCGGACGGTCGACCAGGCGCTTGAGCGCGCCGTAAGCGGTGACGCCGGAGCACATCAAGGTCGCGGCTTGGTTGACGGGAAGGGGATCGTAGTCGAGCAGGTATTTCGCGTCGGGCACCAGCACGTGGGTGGCAAAGCCGCCGTCGATGGAGACGCCGAGGAAGCGCTGCTTGACGCAGAGGTTCTCGTCGCCGTTCAGGCAATCGCGGCACTGGCCGCAGCCGATCCAGGGGAAGACGGCTTTCCTGGCACCGACGAGGCTGGCCGCGACATCCGGGCCGACTTCGTCGACGACGCCGGCGATCTCGTGGCCGAGCGTGAAAGGCAGCGTCATGCCGCGCGTGGTGTCGAGCTTCTTGCCGCCGCCGAGATCGGCATAGCCGTCCTGGATGTGCAGGTCGGAATGGCAGAGGCCGCAGCGCTCGATGCGCACCAGCACCTCGCGGCCCTGCGGCTTGGGCGTGTCCACGATGGTCTCGCACAGCGGCGCATCGAACTTGACCAGGGATTGTCGACGCATCAACGCCATATTCCTTCCTCCGAAATTCTGATTGTCAGGTTTCGCTGCGTATATCGGCCAATTCGCGCGCCATGGCAACAAAGCCTGGAATCGGGATGGTCTCGGCGCGCCGCGTCGCGTCGACGCCGGCCGCCTGCGCAAGCCGCGCGGGATCAACACCTAGTGATTTCAGGCTCTGCCGCAGCATCTTGCGGCGCTGCCCGAAGGCTGCGGCAGCGACCTGCTCGAGCAGTTTTCGGTCACATGGAAGCGGTTCTGCGCGCGGTATCAGGCGCACGACGGAGGAGGTGACCTTCGGCGGCGGCACGAAGGCGGACGGCGCAATGTCGAACAGGATCTTGGTCTCGCAGCGCCAGTTGGCGAGCACGCCGAGCCGGCCATAGGCCTCCTCGTCCTCGCGCGCCACGATGCGCTCGCCGACCTCGCGCTGGAACATCAGGACCATCATCTCGTACCAGGGCGGCCAGGGCTCGATGGTGAGCCAGTTGATGAGAAGCTGGGTCGCGATGTTGTAGGGCAGGTTGGCGACGATTTTGGCGCGTTCGCCTGAGAGCAGCGGGCGCGGATCGAACGTCATGGCGTCGCCATGCACGATCTCGAGCCGGCCGGGATAGCGCGCCGAAATATCCTGCAAGGCGGGGATCGCGCGCTCGTCATGCTCGATGGCGATGACGCGCCGGGCGCCGAGCGCGAGCAGCGCCCGCGTCAGCCCGCCCGGGCCGGGGCCGATCTCGACGATGGTAGCCTCGTCCAGCGGCGCAGCCGCGCGCGCTATGCGCGCGGTCAGGTTGAGGTCGAGCAGGAAGTTCTGGCCGAGCGATTTCCTGGCCGACAGCGCGTGCCGGCGAATGACCTCGCGCAGCGGCGGGAGGTCGTCGATCGCGCCCATCAGCTTTGGGAGGCGGCCATGCGGCGCGCAAGCCTGAGCGCCGCGATCAGGCTCGCCGGATTGGCCTTGGCCGTGCCGGCGATGTCGAAGGCGGTGCCGTGATCGGGCGAGGTGCGGATGAAGGGCAGGCCGAGGGTGACGTTGACGGCATCGTCGAAGGCGACCGTCTTGATCGGGATCAACGCCTGGTCGTGATACATGCAGACCGCACAATCATAGGTCTGTCGCGCAGCCTCGTGGAACATGGTGTCGGCGGGCAGCGGGCCCCTGGCTTCGATGCCCTCGTTGCGCAGCACCTTGAGCGCCGGGGCGATGACGGTCTGCTCCTCATGGCCGAGCGATCCGTCTTCGCCGGCATGCGGATTGAGGCCGGAGACCGCGATGCGCGGCCTTGCGATGCCGAAGCGGGATTTCAGTTCGGTGGCGACGATGCGGACGGTCGAGACGATCAGGGCGCTGGTGAGCTCTCCCAGCGCGTCGCGCATCGAGACGTGGATGGTCACGGGCACAACGGCGAGCTGTGGCGACCACAGCATCATCACCGGCTGCGGCACGCGGCCGTTCTCCGCGGCAAGCTCGGCGAGGAATTCGGTGTGGCCGGGATGACGGAATCCGGCGCGGTAGAGCACGCTCTTGGCGATCGGGTTGGTGACGACGGCGCCGGCGCGACCCGCGCACACATCGACGACTGCCTGCCGGATCGAGGCGAGCGCGGCCGGCGCGCTGGATGCGTCGGGCTTGCCCGGCTCGGCGGTCGCGCGCTCGCCGGTCGCGACCACAGGCAGGGCATCAGTAAAGGCGGAAGCGGCCTCACTGGGGCTCAACGCGGCGATCCTGATATCGGCGCCGAGCGCCTTGGCGCGCTGCGCGATCAGCGCCTCGTCGCCGAGCAAGTAGAAGGCGGGCAGGTTCAGCTCACGGCGCCTGAGCCAGGCCGCGATCGTGATGTCCGGGCCGATGCCGGCGGGCTCTCCCAGGGTCAGGGCAAGGGGCTTGGCTGCGGACTCGGCTGCGGATTTGGCGGAAGGCTCTAGGAGGGACTTGGCCATCAGCGGTTGCGATATTCGATCATCGCGGCCTTGCGGAGGTCATCGAGATAGGCCTTCTGGGTCTTCTCGTACTTCTCCTGGTACATCTTCTCGCGGACCTCGCGCTTCTTCGGCGTGTCGATCATGGTCGGCTTGCGCGAGCACAGCACCACCATCTCGATGCCTGCCTTGGTCACCTCGGGCGCGGTCAGATGGCCGATCGGGGTGTCGTCGAGCACCTTGCGCAGCGGTTCGGGCAGCTCCGCGGTGGTCTTGGTGACGGTGTCGCGGATGGTGGCGTTCGGCGTCGAGCGGAACAGCGAATTGGCTTCCTCGCAGCTCCCGACGCGCGTGCGATAGGTCTCGGCTTCCTTCTTCCGCGTTTCCAGGAACGCAGCGGACGAGCCGCGGGGCACGATCAGCACGATCGGCTGCATCTTGTATTCGGTGCCCTCGACCTGAAGCTTCTCGCCGGTCTGGGCCTGCACGGCCTGCGCGACGTCGCGCTCGCCGACCTGGAGGCGCTCCTTGTAGCGGCCGCGCACCAGGCTGGTCCAGACCATCTCGGCCTTCATGCGGCCCTTCAGCGTCTCGGGTCGGACGCCCTTGGATTCGAGGGACTTGGTGAGCTGATCCGGCGTGATGCGCATGCGCTGCGCCATGCCTTCATAGGATTGGTTGATGTCGGAGACACCGGGGTCGACACCGTACTTCTTGCCCTCCTTGAGCTTCACCTTGTCGTCGATCAGCTCGTTGATGACCTCCTGCCGGCTTGGGGTCTTCTGCGTCGTCAGCTGGTCCAGCTTGGAGCGCTGCTCGATGTCGAAATCGGTGATCGGATCGCCGTTGACCATGACGACGATGTTCTGCGCGTGCGACGGCGAGGGCAGGCCGGTCAGCATCAGCCCCGCACCGAGGGCGAGAAGGAAGCGGAAGACAGTCGATGGGATCGTCATGATGTCGCTCGCAGGTCAACCGCGTCGTGATGAGGCATACGCGGCCGGCACTTCAAACCGTTCACTGGAGGCCGGTGGGACCGCTGGTCGTCGACGAGTTCGCCAGCGTGCGCAGGCCGATTTGGAACATGAACGCGTGGCTCAGCACGGGCGGTGCGGTGCCCGCCGAATAGCTATACGAAGTTACATAGTTCGCTGCCAGCACGAAGCAATCGTCGACATAGCCGGCCCCGACCACATACTGGTTGATCTTGTTGGCCTCGAGGTCCCAGCGCGCCGAGCCCGACACCACCCAGTTGGTCGCGATCTTCAGCGAGCCTGTGGTCAGGATGCCCTCGCGGCGGGTCAGATAGCCGAGCTCCGGCTGGGCCGCGTAGTTTCCGTACAGCATGCTGACCGACCAGCGATTGAAGTTGGCGCGGCCTTCCGCCTCGAAGCGCTGCACGTTCCAGGTCTGCTCGTCCATGCGGGAGCGGACGCTGAACGTGTAGGTGCTGTTGGGCGAATAGCTGGCGCCTGCGACGTAATCGGACCGCGGCTTGTCGAGGCCGGAATCGAGGCCGGTATTGATGGTGTCCTGGACCGCGAAGGAGTTCAGGCCGAACAGCTGGTAGGACTGGCCGAACAGCGCCTTGACGGCGCCGCCCTGGTCGAACTGCGTGGTGGACTGCACGCCGACATTGGCGCGGCCGCCGCCCTCGACGCGGTCGTAGCCGGAGAACTTGTCCACGCTGAACAGGTTCGAGGCGTCGAACACCATGCTCTGGGCGTCCTCGTTCGGCAGCTTGCCGGCATAGGTCTCGTTCGGGCGGATGATGATCTGCGCGATCGGCTCGATGGTGGTCGAGCCCCAGGGCTGGATGTTGATGAACGGATAGCGGTACTCCAGGCCTACGGTCGGCATCAGGCGGAACGCCTGGGTGTCGCCGACGGGCAGGTAGTTCGACACGCCGGGCTGGTTGGAGACCGAGGAGTTGATCGCGTCGGCGCGCAGGCTGGCGAACGGCGTCCAGATCTGGCCGAGCGGATCGGTGAAGGATTTGCGCCACTGCGCCTCCGCCGTGAGGCGGGTGTAGGTGCCGGGGAAGCCGCGCAGCAGGCACTGCGAGGGCGTACGGGCCAGCGGATCGGCCGACGCCGTGGTGCACAGGCTGCTGGTGTTGGCGACCGTCGTGATCGGATCGAACACCGCATCGTCACGCGACAGGTTCACGAAATTGGTCTTGTAGCTGAACTCGCCGCCGAACACCGGATAGTTGAGCACGTTGGAGTAGTCGATCACCGGATAGACGATCGGCACCTGGCTCTGGTTGCCCGAATAGCTCAGCCAGTACATCGTGCGCGCATCGAAGTAGCTGCGGTTGCCGACGCCGGTCAAATAGAGCTGCGACAGCGCTTCCGTCGGCAGCAGCAGGAACGAGCTGAGCGGGTCGCGGTACTGATAGAGCCGGTAGTCCGAGAAGAAATAATAGTCGGACATCAGGACGCCGTCCCAGCCCCAGACCCATTTGTCGTTCAATGCGAACTGACCCTTGGTGTCGATGGCGCCGCGGAGGTCGCGGTCGCCGGGCTGCCCGGCAAACGCTCCGGGATCGAGCTGGTTGATGCCGTACGCGCGGATCTGGTAGGCGCCGTCGATCAGGCGCTGTCGGAATTCGCCCTGCAGCAGCACGCCTTGCCGCGACAGGATGCGCGGGGTGAAGGTTGCGTCCATGTCGGGCGCGATCGCCCAATAATAGGGAACCTCGACGCCATAGCCCGTGTTGTCCGTGCCGGAAATATAACCCGGTATCAGGAAGCCGCTCTTCCGCTTCACGGTCGGGTCGGGCGTCGAGAAATAGGGCATGTAGGCGAGCGGCACGCCGAAGAATTCGAGCTGTGCGGTCTCGAAATACAGCATCTTCTCCTGCTGGTCGTGGATGATGCGCGCACCCTTGACCTGCCACAATGGCGGCTTCTTCGGATCGTCCTTGCACGGCGCGCAGGCCGTGTAGACGCCGTTCTCGAACACCGTGTAGTTGCCGCTGGAGCGGTCGGCGCGGCTCGCGGCCATGCGGGTCTGGTCGGCCGTGTCCACGCGCAGCGAATCGACGAAACCGTCGCGGTAATCGTCGGAGAGATCCAGGATCTCGGCATAGGTGATCTTGCCGTCGGCATCCGTCATGCGGATGTTGCCTTCGGCATGAAGCCGCTTGGTCTTCTGGTCGTAGATGACCCTGTCGGCCTCGACGCTGGTGCCGTTGTAGAACAGCTGGACGTTACCGACCGCGGAGACGCGCGAATTGTTGTAGTCGTAGTCGACCTCGGTCGCCTGAACCAGCATCTGGTTGTCGTTGGCGACCCTCGGCGGCTTCGGACGCGGCGGCAGCGGATTGTAGGTGAAGCTCTGGGCGTTGGCCGGCGCCACGGTGGCAGCGCCGATCAGCCCGCCGAGCGAGGCGGCAGCGGCGACAGCGAGCAGGAGCCTGCGAATGGACCAGCCGCACCCGTCCGCACGCACCAACATGCGCCGCGTCAAACGAGACACGAGCCCTCGGTGGACGGCAGTCACTATCCGTCCTCCTGATAGAGCAAGGCCAAAAAGCCGGTGAGGCCGCCCACCACAACGGGCAACCACGCCGCAGCGATCGGATGCATCAACTCAGCCTTGCTCAAATCCTCAGTTACTTTCGACAGAACGTAGAGCAGAAAGCCTGCGCCCACGCCACTCAAAACCATCTTCTGCACGCCGCCCATCCGGAAGAAGCGCAACGACACGGAGGCCGCGAGCATCACCATGGCCGCAAGCAAAAACGGCTGTGCCAGAAGCTTCTGATACTGGAGTCGGTAACCGGCTGTCGCGAAGCCCGAGCTCTCGGAGGAGCGGATGTAGCTCGGTAGTTGCCAAAAAGACACAGTCTCGGGTGTGGAAAAGCTGTTGCGGACCTGCGCCTCGGTCAGCGTGGTGGGAATCTCCAGGCTGGCCTGCTCGATCGGCGGCGCGTCCAGCGAGAAGCGGCGGACGCCCTTGAACAGCCAACGGCCGGCCTCGAGCGTCGCCTCGCGCGCCTCGACCCGTTCCTTGAAGTGCTGGTCCGGGTCAAACCGGAACAGCGTGAGCCCCGTCAGCCGGATGCCCTGCTGCTCGCTCCGCGCCGCGTTGATGATGGTCTGGCCGTCGCTGGTCACCTGATTGAGCCAGAAGCCGGAGGCGTCCTGGATGCCGCCGCCGGGCGCCGAGCCGAACAGCTCGGCTTCCATGCGCTTGGAGGCTTCGCGCAAATTGGCCGACATCGGATTGTAGGCGACGGTGGCGATCACCCCGATCAAGAGTGCGCTGCCGAGCGCCGGCGAGATGAACTGCCATGCGGAGATGCCGGCGGCGCGCGCCACCACGAGCTCGAGCCGGCGGGAGAGGGCGAGATAGCAGGTCATGGCGCCGATCAGCATGCAGAACGGCGTCAGCTTCTCCAGCAGCTGCGGCACCCGGAACAGCGAGGTCTCGGCCACCATGATCGCGGAGGCGGAGGCGAGGCCCGAGGTCTTGCGCACCATCTCGATGTAGTCGACCAGCACCAACAGCAGGAAGATGCTGGCGAACACGCCAAGCGCCGCCACCACGAAGCGGCCGGCGAAATAGCGCCCGAGTGTGTTGGTGAGCATGCTCATGCGGCGGCCGGGCGTCCGAACAGCCGCGCGATCCGTGCGTTCGACCTGTTGATGGCCTCCATCAGGCCAGGGGGCGGCTCGACCACGAGGCCGCCGACGATCATCCACAGCCCGACGCCGATGGCGCCCATGACCATCGCGTATTGGGCCAGCACCGCGCCTGGAGATTTCACCGCCATCACCGAGCAGGCGAAGCCGGCCATGCGCAGGCCGAACACCGCGATGATCGAGGAGCCGATCGAGAAATTGCGGCTCTGGCGGGTGGTGCGAGGCGCGCCCAGGAAGGCGAAGGTCAGTACCGCAAAGGCGAAGGGATAGATCGGCGCCAGGATGCTGTCGTGCAGGGCCGAGCGGAACTGGCCGGGAATCTGTTTGTAGACTGGATCGTCCTCGGACGGCGAGAACAGCTCCCAGAGATAGCGTTCGCGGATGCCGAGGGTGACGTCGCGGCCCTGGCCCGAGAACTTCGACATGTCGAAGCCGTAGCGGCCGAAGGCCACCAGGGCGGGATCGCGCTTGCCCGCCTCGAAGCGCTGCAGATTGCCGGTCTCCAGCACCAGGAACGAGCCGGTCTCGTTCTTCACGACCTCGCCATGCTCGGCCACGATCGAGACGCGCTCGTTGGGATCGCGGCGGTCGTCGATGAAGATGCCGGCGAGGATGCCGCCGGGCAGGCGCTCGCGGATCCGGATCGTGAGGTTCTTGTCGAGCTGGGCGAAGCGGCCGGGCTGGAGGATGTTGGTGAGCACGTCCGCGGTGATCTCGGCGTCCCATTGCTTGATCCGCCGCATGCCGTCGGGAGCGAGATAGGCCGCGATGAAGGCAACCAGCAGCGCCACCACGCAGGTGGCATAGAAGAACGGATAGAACAGCCGGAACGGCGAGAAGCCGGCGGCATTCATCACGATGATCTCGGAATCGGTCGCGAGCTTGTTGAGCGTGTGCGAGATCGCGATCATCAGCGCGATCGGCGAGATGATCAGGACCAGGGCCGGGATGACCAGGCTGGTGATGCCGAGGAAGGTGAGGATGGTCTGACCCTGGCTCGTCATCAGGTCGATGCCGCGCAACGCCTGCGTAATCCAGATCACGCCGGTGAGGCTGACCAGGACCAGCGCAAACGACGCCAGCGTCGTGCGGAAAATATACCTATCGATCGACCCCATGCGCTACCGCACGAATCCCCATCAGCCCCGATGTCGACCAGAATTCCGGCTGTCCAACCAATCCCCGATCAGGGGATCCCCAAGGTTGGCCATCAGCTCTTCCGGTGGTTCACTTTCTCACTACCATCCCTTTGATCCGTCAACAAAATGGCTGCCCCATGGCACCTTCAATATATGGTTAATATTTCGCTGGTTGTGGCCGGGCGGCCACGGCGGCGCTTGGCATCGGGCAGCGGGCTGGCCCATAGTAGGGCAAGCCCCAGTGAATCGCCGTTCAGCTTCGGCTGGGACCGGCGCCGCCGAACGGCGAAAAGTTTCATGCATTAAAGGAGTTACCTATGTCCGATGCCATCAAGGTCGGCTTTGTCCCCTTGTCTGCCGCCCCCCGTGGCATCCTTGTGGTGTTCTGCGATGACGACCTGAAGCTCGGTCCGGCGACGGCCAAGGCGCTGGGCGGCGCTGTCGATCTTGTGAAGCGTGCAGCGGCCGCGGCCGCCTTCAAGGGCAAAAGCGGGGCAGCGCTAGACATTCTGGCGCCGGAGGGCGTGAAGGCGACCCGGCTGATCGTGATCGGCGCCGGCAAGGCGACCGGCCTGAAGGCGAACGATCTCCTCAAGTTCGGCGGGGTGGCCGCGAGCAAGCTGCCCTCCGGCACCAGCGCCATGACCATCATGGCGGAGCTGCCCGGCGGCGCGATGACGAGCGAGCAGGCGGTGGCGATCGCCTCGGGCCTTCGCTTACGCACTTACAAGTTCGACCGTTACAAGACGAAGAAGAAGGAGGGCGAGGAGGGCGGCACGCGCGCCGACGTCTCGCTTGCGGTGGGCGATGCCGGTGCTGCGAAGAAGGCGTTTGCCTCGGCCGGCCACGTCATCGACGGCGTGGTCATTGCGCGCGACCTCGTCAACGAGCCGCCGAACGTGCTTTTCCCCGAGGAGTTCGCGCGCCGCGCCGGTCAGCTCCGCAAGCTTGGCGTCAAGGTCGAGGTGCTCGACGTCAAGGCGATGCAGAAGCTCGGCATGGGTGCGCTGCTCGGCGTCGGCCAGGGCTCGGCGCGGCCGAGCCGCACCGTGATCATGCGCTGGGATGGCGGCAAGAAAGGCGAGGCGCCGGTCGCTTTCGTCGGCAAGGGCGTCTGTTTCGACACCGGCGGCATCTCGATCAAGCCGGCCGGCAGCATGGAGGACATGAAGGGCGACATGGGAGGCGCGGCCTGCGTCGTCGGCCTGATGCATGCGCTCGCTGCGCGTAAAGCCAAGGTCAACGTGGTCGGCGCCATCGGCCTCGTCGAGAACATGCCCGACGGCAACGCGCAGCGGCCGGGCGACATCGTGACCTCGATGTCCGGTCAGACCATCGAGATCATCAATACCGACGCGGAGGGCCGCCTCGTTCTGGCCGACGTGCTCTGGTACGTCGCCAGGAAGGCGAAGCCGAAATTCATGGTGGACCTGGCGACGCTGACCGGCGCGATCATGGTGGCGCTCGGCACCGAGCACGCCGGCATGTTCTCCAACAATGACGAACTCGCCGACCGGCTGCTCGTGGCCGGGGTCGAGAGTGGGGAGAAGGTCTGGCGGATGCCGCTCGGCCCCGAATACGACAAGCTGATCGATTCCCAGTTTGCCGACATGAAGAACACCGGCGGCCGCCATGGCGGCTCGATCACCGCGGCGCAGTTCCTCCAGCGCTTCGTCGACGGCACGCCCTGGGCGCATCTCGACATCGCAGGCACCGCCATGGGCGCGCCGAAGACCGACATCAACCAGAGCTGGGGAAGCGGCTACGGCGTCCGCCTGCTCGATCGCCTGGTCTCCGACCACTACGAGCGCAAATGACCCGAGATGACTGAAGTATTGTTCTACCATCTCCAAAACATGACGGTGGAGAATGTGTTGCCGCCGCTTCTCGAGAAATCGCTCGAGCGCGGCTGGCGCGTCGTGGTGCAGTCGAGTTCGGAGGAACGCGCCGATGCGCTCGATTCGCATTTGTGGACCTATCGCGACGATTCCTTCCTGCCGCACGCGACGTGGCGGGTGAACGACGTCGCCGATCAGCCGATCGTGTTGGCGATCGAGGGGGGCAATCCCAACGGTGCCAATGTCCGCTTCCTGATCGACAATGCCGTACTGCCGGAGGACTCGCAGGGCTATGAGCGCATGGTCCTGCTGTTCGACGGCGACGATCCGGATGCGCTTGCGCTCGCCCGCGCGGCCTGGACCGATTGCAAGGCGCGGGGATTTGATGTCACCTACTGGCAGGCCGACGAGCGGGGCCGGTGGCAGAAGCGGAATTAGCGGCCGCCAGCAATTAATGATAATTTGCACTTTTCGGGCGATGCTGGCTTTTGTCACCTTCGTGCCGCAAAGGGATGTTGGGACAATCGCTTAGGGCTGGTCCTTCACGCGGGGAATTTGGTTTATCGTGCGACATCAAAAGCTTCCCGGCTCGCTCATGATTGCGTTGGCCGCCGTAGCACCGCTGCTCGCGGGCTGCTCGGGGACCGATCTGCTGTCGAAGGACGCAGAATGGTTCCAGAAGCCGGGGCGTCTCTTCATCAAGAACATCTCGATCGAATCGCCGCCGCTCACGCCTGACAAGCCGGTGGGAGCCGAGGACCTCGTCAGCGCCGACGGCGCCTGTCCGGGCATGGCGCCGCCTCCCGGGCCCGCCGACGCCAATGCGTCGACGACGACCCCCGCACCGATGGGCGGCACGGTCGCGCTCGGGCATACCGAATGCGACGTTGTGCGCGGCATCGGCGCGCCTTCGAACGTCAACCTGTCCACCGACGCCGTCGGCCGACGCGTCGCCGTCGTCACCTGGAGCACCGGTCCTCGCGCGGGCATCTACACCTTCACCTCCGGCCGCCTGTCCTCGATCGAGGGCAATCCCGAGCCGCAGCCGGTGCCGAGGGCGGCCAAGCCGAAGCCGAAGAAGGCGGCGACGTAAGGGCCGCGCGTCACGCGGCTTTTCGCCCTTTGATCGCCGTCGCCCAGGCGTGGACCGTGATCGCTCCTGTCGCGCTTGCCGGAAGTCTGTCCTGCAGCCGGCGTTTCAACTCGGCGCTCTCTGCATCGGACAGCTTTCCCACGACGCCGGTCGGACTGCTCACGACCATCGACAGCCAATAGTCGTCGAAGTTCGCAAACGTCCGCTCGACGACGAGCTCGCGGGTTTCGACATCGCGGAGCCCCAGCTCTGCCCAGAGTGCCTTCAGGGCCGCAAAACGCGAGACATCCGCGCTCGGCGGGCGCGCCGTCGGCTGGCCCATGGCATCCAGTTCCTCCCACAAGGGCTGTGTCGGCGTGCCGCCGCGCGTGATGTCCCAGGTGTAGGACGCGACCATGCCGCCGGGCTTGGTCACGCGCACCAATTCGGCCGCACCCCTTTTGGGATCGGGCACGAAAAACAGCACCAGCGCCATGATAGCCGCATCGAAGCGCGCATCGTCATAGGGAAGCGCCAACGCATCGCCAACCGAAAGCTCGACCTGCTTCGCCGATATCCGCTGCTGTGCCGCTGCGATCTGAGCTTCGGACGGATCGATCGCGCTCACGTGCGAGGGAGCAGCCCCGGCGAGGATCATCTCCGTGAATGCGCCGTTTCCGCAGCCGACGTCGACCCATGACAGGTCTGGTCCCGGCGCCAGCCAATCCAGGAAAAGTGCCCCGGCCGATCGGCTCCAGGGTGCCATGAAGCGTTCGTAAGCCGCGCCGTCGGTGAACTTGATCGGTTCGGGTGTCGACATTGGAGCTATCCCTTCATCATTCTCTTGCTTGCAGATCGCTTGGGCTGGAAATCGGTTGGGCTGGAAATCGCTTGGGCAGAAAATGCCGATCGTCCTCGATCGTGGAGCCGGGTCATCCGCGATGCGCTGATGCAAATTCCGTCCAGCCTAATCCCAAATGCGCGGAAGCAACACGGGCCATTTGGTCGGCAGGCGCGGATAGTTCCCGAGCCATCGCCTCTCTGTCTCGCGTCGGACGCACGGACGGCCCTGCAGACACATCGCAGCGGGATCGATCGCGCTTGATCTGGATCATGGAGCTCTGTCGGCCATCAGTGCAGGCTGGAATAGTCCCCCGAGAGAAGGGGCTGCCGTCATGGCAAGAGATTTCAGAGGATCATCCAGGGATCATTGACATGAGCAACCTCGCAAAGATTGAACGCGATCCGAATTACCAGGAGCTCGTGCGCCGGCGTTCGTCGCTGGGCTGGCTGCTGTCGGCGATCATGCTTGTCATCTATTTCGGCTTCATCCTGCTGGTCGCCTACGCTCCCAAGTTTCTGGGAATACCGCTGGGCACCGGCGTGACGACGATCGGTATTCCGATCGGACTGTCAGTCATCGTGCTCGCCTTCGTGCTGACGGGCATCTACGTCCGTCGGGCGAACTCCAGCTACGACGTGCTCATCCGCAAAATCGTCGAGGAGAACCGCTCGTGAAGAAATTCACCTGGCTACCGGTCACCATCGCGCTCGCCGCCGGCGCCGTCGAGGGCGGCTCGAAGCAGGCGACCAACTGGGCGGCCATCGGCATGTTCGTCGGGTTCGTCGGCCTGACGCTCGTCATCACCTATTGGGCCGCCAAGCGGACCGCGTCGGCTGCAGATTTCTACTCGGCCGGCGGCGGAATCACGGGATTCCAGAACGGACTTGCGATCGCAGGCGACTACATGTCGGCGGCGTCGTTCCTCGGCATATCGGGTCTCGTCTACACCTCCGGCTACGACGGCCTGATCTACTCCGTCGGCTGGCTCGTGGGATGGCCGATCGTCACCTTCCTGATCGCCGAGCAGTTGCGCAATCTCGGAAAGTTCACCTTTGCCGACGTCACGTCGTTTCGACTGGGGCAGACCGAGATCCGGATCCTGGCGGCATGCGGCTCGCTGGTGACTGTTGCATTCTACCTGATCGCGCAGATGGTCGGGGCCGGCAAGCTGATCCAGCTGTTGTTTGGTCTTGATTACTGGATCGCAGTCGTCCTGGTCGGGGGACTGATGATGATCTACGTGACGTTTGGTGGAATGAAAGCGACGACGTGGGTGCAGATCATCAAGGCGGTGCTGTTGCTCTCGGGGGCGACGTTCATGGCCGGAGCCGTGCTCTACAAGTTCGGGTTCAGCCCGGAAGCACTGTTCACCAAGGCCACCGAAGTGCATCCCAAGAAACTTGCGATCATGGAGCCCGGCACCCTGATCTCCAATCCGCTCTCGGCTGTCTCGCTCGGCCTGGCGCTGATGTTCGGAACGGCGGGCCTGCCTCACATCCTGATGCGCTTCTTCACCGTGAAGGACGCCCAGGCTGCCCGCAAGTCGGTTTTCTACGCCACGGGTTTCATCGGCTATTTCTACATCCTGACTTTCATCATCGGCTTCGGCGCAATCACGCTGGTTTCGACCGATGCGATGTTCCTGGACGGGAGCATCCTCGAGAAGACCAAGAGCGGAATCGCGGCGATCAAGGGCGGCTCCAACATGGCGGCGATTCACCTCGCGAATGCCGTGGGTGGCAATCTGTTCCTTGGCTTCATTTCGGCCGTCGCCTTCGCCACGATCCTGGCCGTCGTATCAGGGCTGGCTCTGGCGGGGGCATCGTCCATCAGCCACGATCTCTACGGCATGGTGATCAAGGGCGGTAACGCGAATGAGCAGGACGAGATCCGCGTGTCGAAGATCGCGACACTGGTGCTTGGCGTACTTGCGATCGTCCTCGGCATCGTGTTCGAGAACCAGAACGTCGCCTTCATGGTCGGCCTTGCTTTCGCCATCGCGGCGTCCTGCAATTTCCCCGTGCTGGTGACGTCGATCTTCTGGAAGGGCCTGACGACTCGGGGAGCCGTGGTCGGCGGCTTCCTCGGTCTGATCAGCGCGGTCGTGGGCGTGGTGCTCTCGCCGGCAGTCTGGGAGGTGACGCTTGGCTTCGCCAAGGGCTCCGCTCCCATCAAGCTGGACAATCCGGCGCTGTTCTCGATGGCCATCGCCTTTGCGGGGATCTGGCTGGTCTCGATCCTGGATCGCAGCAAGCGTGCCGCGGCCGATCGCGACGGCTTCGATGCGCAATATGTCCGGTCCCAGACCGGTATCGGAGCTGCCTCGGCGACGGCTCACTGAACGAGGGTCCAAGGACACCGCTTCTGCACCGGCCGGGTCAGCTCGCCCCGCCGGTGCGGCTCGTTAGATGGTCGATCGTCGGGTGGATCGTCTGCATCTTCGAAAGGTCGAAATGCCGAAGGCGTTCGATATCAGCAACCCGCCGTTCGATCGTCTGACGCCGAACGAGGCCGAGACCTTGCGGGCCGCGCTCGACATCGCCTACTTCAGTCCGGGAGAAGCGATCATCCGGCGGGACGCTCCGGCGGAGGCGCTCTATGTCGTGATCAAGGGCATCGTCGAGGAGCGGAGCGAGGTCGACCTGCTCGCATTGCTCGGCCCCAAGGACACGTTCGACAGTCGCGCGCTCGTTCACGATCACAACGGCCACCGGTTCATCGCCCGTGACGAGACGCTCTGCTACGTGATCCCCAGAAGGGTCGCCCTCGATCTGATCAGGGCAAATCCACGCTTTGCTGCGTTCTTTTACCGCGAGATATCCCAGAAGCTGGACGAGCTCGCCAACGATGAGGAGGCGCGACGTTACGGCTCGTTGATGCACGCCAAGGTCGGCGAATTGTTCCTGCATCCGCCGGTGTTTCTGGCTGCCAGCGATACGATCGAGACCGCCGGTCACCTGATGCGCGAGATCAACAGCAATGCGCTGTTCGTCCGGGACGGCGAGCGGATCGGCATCGTGACAGGCATGAATCTGTCCAAGGCCGTGGTGCTGCGGCGCCAGTCCATCCAGACTCCGGTCGGAACGCTCGCGAATTACGACATCGTGTCATTGCGACGTGACGATTTCGTATCTTCGGCTCTCCTGTTGATGACGAAGCACAACAAGCGCAGGCTCGTCGTGCGCGAGGACGATGAATTCGTCGGCATCCTGGAGGAGATCGATCTGCTGGGATTTCTGGCAGGTAGCGCCCAGGTCACCGCCGGCCGCATCGACCGCGCCTCGAGCCCGCAGGAACTTGCCACCGCGGCGCGCGAGATCGAGACGCAAACGCGCGTGCTGCGGCGGCAGGGCGTCAAGGTGGAAGTCATTGCGGAGATCGTCTCCGATCTCAACCGGCGCCTCCTGTCGCGGTTGTTCGAGATGGTCGCGCCGGCCGAACTGCGCACGGGCAGCTGTCTGATCGTGATGGGAAGCGAGGGGCGGGGGGAGCAGACCGTACGGACCGACCAGGACAATGGCCTTATCCTGCCCGGTCCGGTGCAGGGTGAAGTCCTGGAGACGTTCCGTCACGACTTCTTCGCCGCGCTCCAGAGCTTCGGCTTTCCACCCTGTCCCGGCGATATCATGGTGCGCAACGCGGCATGGTCGAGGCCGCTCTCCGACTATCTCGCAGATCTGCGCCGCTGGATCGTGCTTCCCAGCCAGGACGGGCACATGAATGTGGCCATCATCTACGATGCGCAGGCGATCGCGGGCGATCAGCAACTCCTGGACGACGCCAAGTCGGCGCTGATCGACATGACCCGGGGCGAGCAGGCGTTCATGGCCCACTTTGCGCGCGCGGTCGACGCGTTCGAGACGCCGATCGGTCTCTTCAACAATCTGATCACGTCCGAGGGCACGGGAGACGCGCTCGACCTCAAGAAGGGTGGCATCTTTCCGATCGTGCACGGCGTTCGCAGCCTGGCGCTCGAACAGGGGCTGCGCGAGACCTCCACCGACAAACGCATCTCCCGGCTATGTGACCTCGGCGTGCTGCAAGCGGACTTTGGGCGCGACCTGAAACAGGCCTTCCGTTTCCTGCTGATGCTTCGGCTCGACGGCCAGCTGGCCGCCTCCGCCGGCGCATCGGGGACACTGGTGCGACCGGCGCAGCTGTCCAGCATGGAACGCCACCTTCTGCGCGATACGCTCCAGGTGGTGAAGAAGTTTCGCGAGATCGTCGGTCATCATTTCAAGCTGGGCATGTTCTAGAATGCTGCCTCGCGCGATCAAGCGGCTGTTGCACCAGGCAACCCTGAGCGACCAGTCCTACCGCTTCATGTTCGGCCGTGCGCCTGACGACGAGTTCGTCGTCATCGATTGCGAGACCACCGGTCTGAACGTGCGAACGGACGACGTTGTCGCGATTGCCGCGATCAAGATCCGCGGCAACCGGATTTTGACCAGCGAGCGTTTCGAAGCCATCGTCCACCCTGACAGGGAGCTCGGGGCGGAGGCGATCAGAATTCACCATTTGCGCCGGTCCGACGTCGAAGCGGCGCCGATCGTCTGGAAGGTGCTGCCGGGCTTTCTGCACTTCATCGGGCCGCGCCCGTTGATCGGCTACTATGTCGATTTCGACATCGCCATGCTGAACAAGTACATCCTGCCGCTGGTAGGCATTGAGCTGCCCAACGAACGCATCGAAGTGTCGCGGCTTTACTATGACCGCAAATACGGCGACGCGCCGCCAAACACCTCGGTCGACCTGTCATTCGCCGCGATGCTGCGCGACCTCTGCATTCCGCCGCTCGGACAGCATGATGCCTTCAACGACGCATTGATGACCGCGATGATGTTCGTGCAGTTGCGCGACCTGACCCGGCGCGGCGCACGCATCGCGCGGCAACGCACCAGCCCGGTCTTCAATCCGACCGGGGCATGACACGGCGCCAGAGAGAGCTCGTCGCGAGCCTGCAGCTCCCGCCGCTTTTCGCGCGTCGGCGGCGCGATCATGATCGTGATCGCCACACTGCCGATGAAGTCGCTTTCGTGATGGCCCCGCGCTCTGGAATGCGCTTTGATGGCGCCAACAACAATCCGGAGGAGACTATGCGGTTCATTGCCCTCGTATCGGCTCTGCTTCTGCCGTTTGGCGCGGCATTTGCCCAGGATTATCCGTCGAGAACCATCACCATGCTGGTGCCGTTCGCCGCCGGCGGGCCGACCGACACCATCGCGCGTCTGACCGCGGCCGGCATGGCGAAATCCCTGGGACAGCAGGTCATCGTCGAGAACGCGACCGGCGCCGGCGGCACCATCGGCACGACCCGCGCCGCGCGCGCCCAGCCGGACGGCTACACGCTGCTGATCCATCATGTCGGCATCTCGACTGCCGCGACGCTCTACCGCAATCTCAGCTATGACACCAAGACGGCCTTTGCGCCGATCGGGCTCGTGACCAACGCGCCGATGACCATCATCGCGCGTCCCGATTTCCCGGCTGACACGCTGAAGGAACTGGTCGCCTACGCCCAGCAGCAGGGCGACAAGCTGACTTACGCCAATGCCGGGCTCGGCGCCGCATCACATCTGTGCGGCATGCTGTTCATGACGGCGATCCAGAAGCAGCTCACCACGGTGCCCTACAAGGGCAACGGTCCCATCATGAACGATCTGCTCGGCAAGCAGATCGATCTCACCTGCGATCAGGCCACCAACACCACCGGGCCGATCACGGCGAAGCAGGTCAAGGCCTACGCGATCACCACCAAGGAGCGGCTGAAGAGCCTGCCCGATCTGCCGACGGCCGACGAGGCCGGCCTCAAGGGTTTCGAACTCGGCGTCTGGCACGGGATCTATGCGCCCAAGGGCACACCGCCGGCAGTCGTTCAGAAGCTGACGGCGGCGCTCCAGGCCGCACTCAAGGATCCGGCGCTGATCGCACGGTTCAACGACATCAACACCGAGCCGGTCCCGCAGGACAAGGCGACGCCCGAGGCGCTGGGTGCGATGCTGACGAGTGAGATCGACCGCTGGGCGCCGATCATCAAGGCGGCCGGGCAGTATGCGGACTGAGCCAGCCCGTAAGAACATGCAGCGCAGTGACTTGTAGTTGGGTAATTTGTTACCTGTACGTGCATGGGGCTGTTTTCGAGGTTTTGAATCTACCCCGCCGCCTCGTCGAACTGCGTGCTCGCCTCCAGCCATTGCTCCTCCGCGCGGGCCAGCGCATCGGCGGCGTTGGCGCGGGCCTTCGACAATTGCGCGGCCTGCTTGGGGTCGCGCGTAAAAATGTCGGGCAGGGCGAGTGCGGTGTCGATCTTCGTGATGATCTCGCTGACGCGGGCGATCTCGGCCTCGGCTTCCGCGATGCGCCTCTTCAGCGAGCCGCGATTGTCCGACCTTGGACGCTGCGGCTTCTCAGCCGGCGCGCTGCGCTCGCGCGGGGCGTCCGCGTTGCGCGCCGACAGCACCAGGCGGCGGTATTCGTCGAGGTCGCCGTCGTAATTGGTTACAGTGCGGTCGGCGACGATCCAGAGCCGATCGGCGCAGGCCTCGATCAGGTAGCGGTCGTGCGAGACCATGATCACCGCGCCGGGAAACTCGTTGATCGCTTCCGCCAGCGCGCCGCGGCTGTCGATGTCGAGATGGTTGGTCGGCTCGTCGAGGATGATCATGTTGGGGCCGAAGAAGGTCGCAAGACCCAGCAGCAGCCGCGCCTTCTCGCCGCCCGACAATTTGCCGACCTTGGTATCGGCCGCCTTGCCGGAGAAGCCGATCGCGCCGGCGCGGGCGCGCACCTTGGCTTCGGGCGCATCGCCCATCAGCTTGCGGACGTGGTCGTAGGCCGAGGCGTCCTCGTTGAGCTCGTCGAGCTGATGCTGCGCGAAGTAGGCGATCGACAGCTTGTCGGCGCGGGTCACCTTGCCCGAGAACGGCGCGAGGCGTCCGGCGAGCAGTTTGACCAGCGTCGACTTGCCGTTGCCGTTGGCGCCGAGCAACGCGATGCGGTCGTCATTGTCGATGCGCAGGGTGACGCGGTTCAGCACCGGGCTCGCCGGATCGTAGCCGACCGAGGCGTTGTCCACCGCGATGATCGGCGGCGACAGGATCTTCTCCGGCGCCGGGAAGCTGATCTCGCGCACGTCCTCGGTGACCAGCGCCGTGATCGGCTTCAGCCGCTCAAGCATCTTGACGCGCGATTGCGCCTGGCGCGCCTTGGAGGCCTTGGCCTTGAAGCGGTCGACGAAGGCCTGCAGGCGCGCACGCTCGGCCTCCTGGCGCCTGACCGCCTTCGCGTCGAGCAGCTCGCGCGCGGCGCGCTGCTCCTCGAAGGAGGAATAGGTGCCCTTGTAGAGCGTGAGCTTGCCGCGCTCCAGATGCAGGATCTGGTCGACCGAGCTTTCCAGCAGGTCGCGGTCGTGGCTGATCACGATCACCGTGCGCGGATAGTGCGCGAGGTGGTCCTCCAGCCACAGCGTGCCTTCGAGATCGAGATAGTTGGTGGGCTCGTCGAGCAGCAGAAGGTCGGGCGCCGCGAACAGCGTCGCGGCCAGCGCGACGCGCATGCGCCAGCCGCCGGAGAACTCGGCGCAGGGACGCAGCTGGTCGGCGGCCGAGAAGCCGAGGCCGGAGAGGATCGCGGCGGCGCGGCTCGGCGCCGAATGCGCGTCGATGTCGACGAGCCGGGTCTGGATCTCGGCGATCCGGTGCGGATCGGTCGCGTGCTCGGCCTCAGTGAGCAGCGCATCGCGTTCGAGATCGGCCTTGAGCACGACCGTGATCAGGCTTTCGGGGCCGTTCGGCGCCTCCTGCGCGAGGCTGCCGATGCGCCAGCGCGGCGGCAGGGTCACCGAGCCGTGTTCGGCCGCGAGCTCGCCGCGGATCACCTTGAACAGCGTCGACTTGCCGGTGCCGTTGCGCCCGACCAGGCCGACGCGTGATCCGGGCGTGATCTGCACGGAACTCTGGTCGATCAAAAGGCGTCCGGCGAGACGGATGGAGAGGTCGGTGATGGACAGCATGCGGCCTTGTCACCGCAAGGCGCGGCGAACGCAACTCGTTTTTCCGTTAGTGCGTCTCGCGCTCGCGCCGCTGCAGCTCGTTCAGGAGCTGCTCGAGATGGGTCGGCAGGCGCGGCTCGGGCCGGAGGCTCTGCTGCAGCCGCTCGCCCACGGCATCGCAAATCGAGCGGCTGGTGCGCCGGTCGATCTGTTCGCTGTCATCGGCAAAAAGCCCAGCCATCGCAAGGTTCCGTGTTCTCGAACTAAGGACACCGTACCAAGTCATTGCCGGCCAAATGGTTTCGCCGGCTGTGGGGAAAGCCGGGCATTCTCGTAAAAATTGTATGAGCGGTGCCTTGTACGCTCAGGCAAAGCCCCGGCGAGGGGGCGCCGGGGCTTCTCCTGGAAGGTACTTGGGGGGCTTGGGTACCCTCGGGAAGGTGCTGACGGGCTCAGTAGCAGCGGTTGATCAGCCGCCAGCGGGGTCCCCAGGGGGTCGGGACCAGCCGGCGCACATAGCAGCCGCCATAACCGTAGGAGACGGGGCCGCCGGCGTAGAAGCGCGGTCCGCCCCAGCCGTGGCCGTGGTGCCAGCCGCCGCCGTGCCAGCCCCGGCCGCCGTGCCAGTGCGCGGAGGCTGAGCTCGGTGCCAGCGCGGCACCCAGCGCGACCGCGGCGACGGCGGCAAGCGAAAGTTTCCTCCACATGGTGATCTCCTCAAGACTGCCGGCGCGGGGCTATCGCGCCGATGGAAAGGCCGCCGAAACGATCCGCCCGGTGATCAGGCTTCGGTTTCGATGGGGCCGACCTTACGCCGGTGAAGCTGAACCGATCCCTGACGGCGGTTTCAGATTGGGTTCATCTGGGTGAAATCGTTGTCATCCATGCTGGAATTGGCAGCCGCCCCCGCGGCAAGCGCCTGTGCGGGCCGTTTCGGCGGGTCGCTTGCCGTCCGGCAAAGGCGCCGATATAAGCCCCGCAACTCCGAACCGCCGCTTTCTTCTTCCCAAGGACAACATTATGGCCATCGAACGCACTTTCTCGATCATCAAGCCCGACGCGACCGAGCGTAACCTGACCGGTGCGGTCAACGCCGTGATCGAGAAGGCGGGCCTGCGTATCGTCGCGCAGAAGCGTATCCGCATGACCAAGGAGCAGGCCGAGACCTTCTACGCCGTCCACAAGGCGCGCCCGTTCTTCGGCGAGCTCGTCGCATTCATGACCTCCGGCCCGGTGGTGGTTCAGGTTCTGGAAGGCGAGGGCGCGATCGCCAAGTACCGCGAGGTGATGGGCGCGACCGATCCGGCCAAGGCCGCCGAGGGCACCGTCCGCAAGCTCTATGCAAAGTCGATCGGCGAGAACTCGGTGCACGGTTCGGATGCGCCGGAAACGGCCGCGATCGAAATCGCGCAGTTCTTCTCGGGCAACGAGATCGTCGGCTGATCGATCGGCCGACAGGTTAGGGACGACGGGCGAAAGGACTGATTGTGGACTGGCTTTGGCAGATCTTCGATCCCGCTACGATCGGGGCATTCTTCACCCAGTTCCGCAACGAGATGGCCGAACCGACCTTCTGGATTGCGGTCGGCAAGATCATCTGGATCAACATCCTGCTCTCCGGCGACAACGCGCTGGTGATTGCGCTCGCCTGCCGCGGTCTCTCGCCGCGCCACCGGCTCTGGGGCATGATCTTCGGCGCCGGCGCAGCGGTGATGCTGCGAATCATCTTCACCGGCATCGTCGCCACCCTGATGGGGTTGCCGTACCTCAAGCTCATCGGCGGTCTCGCGCTGATCGTGATCGCGGCCAAGCTGCTGGTACCGGAAAACGATGACGAGGACGACGTCGAGTCAGCCTCGCATCTGTGGCACGCCATCCAGATCGTCGTGGTCGCCGACATCGTCATGAGTCTCGACAACGTCATTGCGGTCGCCGCCGCGGCCAATGGCAGCGTGCCGCTCCTGATCCTCGGCCTCGCCATCAGCGTGCCGCTGATCGTCGCCGGCGCCGCGCTGATCATGGCGCTGCTCGCAAAGCTGCCGGTCCTGGTCTGGGCCGGTGCGGCGCTGCTCGGCTGGGTCGCGGGCGAGGTGATCGCGACCGACCCGGGCGTCGCTCCGAGGCTGCACGCGTTGGTCGACGGCCCGCTGGGCACCTCGCTGGACAGCATGCTCGGCGCGCTGCGCATCCCGCCGCAGTTCGGACATGGCGGGGCAGGCGGCGAATATCTCTGTGCCGTGCTCGGCGTCGTGGTCGTGCTGGTGGTCGGCTACATCTGGCGCCGACGCAGCCTGACCCAGGCAGCGCTCGAATCCTCCGAGCGCCACGCCAAGGCCTCGGCGGAGTGATGCTGCGGCTCTGATCGGCGCGGCCTTCCTCTCCAGCGATGAGAGGCGACCACATCACCGAGACGCGTGCCGCGTCGGCAGGACGCGAGCGATCACCGGCCACAGGTTCTTCGGCGCAGGCGCCCGAATCCCTCCATCGTTGCGCTCGTATGACCGGCGTGCATCGCGCTTCGCGGGAGCTCGCGTCGTGCGCGCGGACGTTGCGTGGAGAGTCGTCCTGCGCAACCCTCACGCGATTTAGATCTTGTCTCATTATAAACTACTGAGATTCAAGGGTACTTTCGTTGACTCGACGAAGGTTCCCACGGCACCTCGCCCCGACGTTCATGTTCATGAAATCGGAAGGTGCGATGTCGTCGAAAGTGCTTTGTCGTCCTGTTGCCGTTGTTGCCGCTCGCATCAAGACGCTTCTGACGTGCGCCAGCCCGAGAGCCTTCGCGATTTCCGTGGTCTCCATTGCCTTGTGCAGCGACGGCGTCCTGCACGGCACCAGCGCGCAGAGCGCCGCGCCCGAGGCGGCGGGGGGAAGCACGTTGCCGGCCGTGACCGTCACCGCCGACGCGCCGAAGCCGCGCGTGCGTCCACGGGCCAATCCAGTCAGGAGGGCGGGCCGCGGCGCGCCTGCGAATGATCGGGCCAAGTTGCAGGCGGAAGCGACTCCGACGGCTGCGAGGCCCGGCGCACTGCCGCCGACCTACGCAGGCGGGCAGGTGGCCCGCGGCGGACAGGTCGGCTTGCTGGGCAACAAGGATTTCATGGATACGCCATTCAACATCACGAGCTACACGGCGAAGAAGGTCGAAGATCAACAGGCCGTCACCGTCGCCGACGTCGTCAGCAACGATCCTTCGGTCCGTTTCACCGGCCAGGCCGGCGGCATCCTCGACTCCTTCTTCATCCGTGGCTTTCCGATCGGCGAGGGGAATGTCGGAGAGATTGCCTTCAACGGCGTCTATGGCGTTGCGCCGAACTACCGTGTGCTCACCGACTATGTCGAGCGCATCGAGATCATCAAGGGCCCGACTGCGCTGCTTTACGGCATGGCGCCAAACAGCAGCGTCGGCGGCACCATCAACATCGTTCCGAAGCGTGCAGGGGACGTCGACCTCACGCGGGTCACGACCGACTATGCGACGAGCACCCAGCTCGGCACCCATGTCGACGTGAGCCAACGGTTCGGCGAGAATCGCGAATTCGGCATTCGCGTCAACGGCAGCTATCACAACGGCGATACGCCGCTGGACAACCAGAGCCGGGAGGCGCATGTCGGCTCCGCGGCGTTCGACTATCGCGGCGAGAAATTCAGAGCCTCGCTCGACTTCATCGATCAGGAAGAAAAGTTCGACGCGCCCACCAGGCCGTTTCTCGTCGCAACGGGCGTCGCCGTCCCGACGGCGCCGGTCGGGCGGCGCAATGTCACGCAGTCCTGGGAATGGGCCAAGGTTCACGACAACTCGCTGCTGGCGCGCGCCGAATACGATGTGACTGACGCCGTGACGGTGTTCGCTGATGCCGGCGGTGGCAGGACGCAGGTCGATCGTCTGTTCGGGACGCCGACGATCCTGAACGCGGCGGGCAACACCACGTCGACGCCGGGACGGTTCAAATTCGACATCGACAGGAACGTGGCCGACGCCGGCCTTCGCGCCCGGTTCGACACCGCAGCGATCAGTCACGCCGTGACCTTCCAGGGCAGCTATTACATTGACGAGGTTTCGCGCGGCTCGGGTGAACGGCACGCCGGTGCTGTCCAACATCTATGCGCCGATCGCTCGTCCCCAGCAGCTCGTTCCGGCTCCCGCGACCGTGCCGAGGCTGTCGGACACCGAGCTGACCGGTCTTGCGCTGGCCGACACCATGTCGGTTTTCCAGGAGCGGCTTCAGCTGACCCTCGGCGTCAGGCAACAGGGCGTCAAGTCGAACAACTACAACACCACCACGGGAGCCGTGACCTCCGCCTACGACCAGACGGCGTACACGCCGATGGTCGGCGTCGTCGTCAAGCCCTGGAGCCACGTTTCGCTCTACGCCAACTACATCGAAGGGCTCAGCAAGGGCGACGTCGCTCCGACGACGGCGAGCAATCAAGGAGAGGTCCTGGCGCCTTATTTCAGCAAGCAGAAGGAAGCGGGCGTCAAGGTCGATCTCGGGATGCTCGCCACCACGATCAGCTTGTTCGAGATCACCAAACCCTCGGGACAGCTGGGCCTCGACAAGATTTACCGGGCGGATGCCGAACAGCGCAATCGCGGCGTGGAATTCACCGTGTTCGGAGAATTGCAGCCGGGAATTCGCGTGCTCGGCGGCGTGACGCTGATCGACGCGGAGCTGACGAAGACCAGCACGCTCGCCAATCTAGGCAAGTCGCCGATCGGCGTGCCCCAGGTGCAGGCCAATCTGTCCACCGAATGGGACACCCCGTTCGCGCCAGGACTGACGCTGGTCGCAAACGCTGTCTATACCGGGTATCAGTATCTGGATGCGGCAAACGTGCAGGTCGTTCCCGCCTGGACTAGGCTCGATCTCGGCGCGCGCTATAGCACGCGCATCAACAACCGGCCCGTCACGCTGCGGGCCCTGGTCCAGAACGTGTTCGACACCAATTACTGGGCTGGCGTCGCAAGCTACTCGGCACTGGCGCAAGGGGCGCCGCGAACCCTGCTCTTGTCGATGTCGACGGATTTCTGAGGTGGTCTCAATCGATCGTGCCGAATTCGGCCACAGGAATCGTCCAATAGAAGAGCTTGGTTCCCGCGAATGAAGCCCGCAGCCGGTCGAGCAGGCTGGTGGCATCTCTCTCCGCCAGGATCATCTGCACGGTGGTCTGATCGGCGTGGCCCTTCACGCGTTCGGCGGCCGTCCGCAATCGAACGTCCGCGCCGTGACCCGCGCCGTGCGATGCGGTGAATCCCGAAACGAGGTCGGTCTGTTCGGCAAGATAGTCGAACACCTCCTCGCGCAGCTGATGCGGCACAATCAGCGTGAGACAGACCGGCTGGTCGGTCATTTCGCCCCCTTCGACGTTCCGCCGTAGCGGCGATACAGGATCGGCAGGAGAATCAGGGTGAGCAGGGTGGAGGACAGGAGCCCTCCGATCACGACGACCGCGAGCGGCCGCTGCACTTCGGATCCTGGCCCGGACGCGAACAGCAGCGGGATCAAGCCCAGCGCGGTGATGCTCGCGGTCATCAGCACCGGACGAAGCCTGCGCATGGCACCTTCGACGACGATACGATCCTCGCTCAGGCCATGGGCCCGGAGTTGGTTGAAGTAGGACACCAGAACGACTCCATTGAGGACGGCGATGCCGAGCAGCGCGATGAATCCGACCGAGGCCGGCACCGACAGATACTCGCCCGTCAGGACCAGTGCGAAGACGCCCCCGATCAGGGCAAAGGGAATGTTGACCAGCACCAGCAAGGCCTGCCGGATGGCGCCGAATGTGGTGAAGAGCAGCAGGAAGATGAGACCGATCGCAACCGGGACCACGATGGACAGGCGTGCGGCGGCGCGTTGCTGGTTCTCGAACTGCCCGCCCCAGGTCAGCCGGTAGCCGATCGGGAGCGGAAGTTCGGTCGCAACCTTCTGGCGGGCCGCTTCGACGAATCCGACCATGTCGCGGCCGCGGACGTTGGCGCGAACGACGCTCATGCGCGCGCCATCTTCGCGGTCGATCTTCACCGGCCCGTCCACGCGCTGGATTCGCGCGACCTGCGACAGTGCGACATGCTGTCCGGACGCGAGCGTCAGCGGCAGGCTCGCCAGCAGCGTCGGCGCCTCCCTGGTCGTCTCGCTGCCGCGGACGAGAATGGGGGTGCGGCGGCCCTCCTCGAGCGCCGTGCCGATCGTTCGGCCCTCGATCTGGGTACGGAGCGAGTTCACGATGGAATCCACGGTCAGGCCGAGGCGGCCGGCCTCCATGCGATTGACCGCAACCGTGTAGTATTGAGCGCCTTCGTTCAGCGTGGTGTAGACGTCCTCGGCGCCGTCGATGCCGGACAGGATCGCCGACAGCTTGGCCGCGGCCTCGTTCAGCCTGGCAATGTCGGGCCCGAAGATCTTCACGGCGACGTCGCCACGCACGCCGCTGATCATCTCCTGCACGCGCATGTCGATGGGTTGGGTGAAGCTGAGCGAGATGCCCGGAAAGCCGGTGAGGACCTCGCGGAGCTTCTGCAGCAGAGCCTCGCGATTGTCGGTCTGCCTCTCGGCAGCGGGCTTGAGCACGAGGAACGTGTCGGTCTGGTTGGGCCCCATCGGATCGAGGCCGAGCTCGTCCGACCCGGTCCGCGCGACGATGCCGGCAGTATCAGGCACGGCCAGAAGGGCCTTCTGGAGCCGGACATTCATCGCAAGCGACTCGTCGAGGTTGACGGACGGAAGCGTCTCCACGCTGACGATGACATCGCCTTCGTCCATCGTCGGCATGAAGGTCTTGCCGAGCCTGGTATAGGCGAATCCCGCGGCGATCAGGCCGACCAGCGCCGCGGCCATCACCTTGCGCTCGTTCTTCAGGGCCCAGTCCAACGCAGGCGCGTAGACCCGTTGCGCCGCACGAACCAGCACGGGATCGCGATGCGATCCGGACTTGAGTACATAGGAGGTCATAACCGGGATCACGGTGAGCGCCAGCAGCAGTGAACCGGTGAGCGCGAAGATGATGGCGAGCGCGACCGGGATGAACAGCTTCCCCTCCAATCCCTGCAGCGTCAGCAGGGGTATGAACACGATGATGATGATGAGAACGCCCGAGGCTACCGGTTCCAGGACTTCGCAAACCGAACGGTACACCAGGTGGATCAGCGGAGCAGCTTTGCCCGGTTCGTGCTTGCCGAGATTGCCGACGATGTTCTCGACCACGACGACCAGCGCGTCGATCAACATGCCGATTGCGATCGCAAGTCCGCCGAGGCTCATCAGGTTGGCTGACATCCCGACCACGCGCATGACGATCAATGCGAAGACGATGGCCAGCGGCAGGCTGAGAGCGATCACCAGCGAGGCCCGCCAGTTGCCGAGGAAAAGCAGCAGGAGAACGATGACAAGGGCGGTCGCCTCGCCGAGCGCCCGCACCACGGTGCCGACCGCGCGGTAGACCAGGTGGCTGCGGTCATAGAACACGTTGATGGAGACGCTTTTCGGCAGCGAGGGTTGCAGCTCCGCGAGCCGGGCGCGCACGTCGCGGACGAGCTGGCCGGCGTTGGCGCCGCGCAAGCCGAGGACGAGCCCCTCGACCGTCTCGCCGCTGCCGTCCGACGTGACTGCGCCATAGCGGGTCAGCGTTCCGACTTTGACGCTCGCCACGTCGTTGACCATGATGGGCACGCCCTCGCGGGTGTCAACGACGATCGCCTTGATGTCTTCGACCGATCGGATGCTGCCCTCGATCCGGACCAACGCGCTATCCTCGCCCTGGTTCACCCGTCCGGCACCGTCGTTGCGACTATTGGCTTCGATGGCGCGGCGAAACACGTCGTAGGAGATGCCGCGCGCGGCGAGCGCATCGTTGCGCGGCACGATCTCGAAGGCGCGGACGTAACCGCCGAGCGCATTGACGTCCGCAACGCCGGGGACCGTTCGCAGCGCGGGACGGATCACCCAATCCAGCAAGGTTCGGCGCTCGGCGAGCGAAAGCTCGGGACTGTCGATCGTGAACATGAACATCTCGCCGAGGGGGCTCGTGATCGGCGCAAGACCTCCGCTCACCCCCTCGGGGAAATCGCGCGCGATGTTCGACAACCGCTCCGATACCTGGTTGCGCGCCCAGTAGATGTCGGTGCCGTCCTCGAAATCGACGGTGATGTCGACCAGTGCATATTTCGTGGTCGAGCGAAGGACCTTATTGTGCGGCAATCCGAGCAGTTCGAGCTCGACGGGGACCGTGATGCGCTGCTCGACCTCTTCGGGCGTCAGGCCCGGCGCCTTCATGATGATCTTCACCTGAACAGGAGAGACATCGGGAAACGCGTCGATCGGCAGGCCGGGCAGGAGGACGGCGCCGGCACCCACCAGCAGCAGCACACTCAGCAGAACGAACAATCGCTGTGAAAGCGCGAACGCAACCAGGCGCCGGAGCATCTATTGCCCCAGGCCCGAGAGAATGCCGCGAAGCGCCGAGATGCCGCCGATCGCGATCTCGTCCTGCTCCGTGATGGGACCGGACACCACGACATGGTCCTGGTCGTCCGCAACAAGCTTGACCGGGACCAGCCGGAAGCCACCGGCTGTGGCAACGAACACCGAGGTCCGTTCGCCCCGCCGGACCAGCCCATGATAGGGAATCTCCCACGCGCTTTCGCCGGCGGAGAGAAAGCCGATGCGGGCGGCGGCGGTCTGACCGGGATGCAGCTCTCCGTCGTTGGGGATTTCCGCACGAACCAAAATGGTCTGAGTTGCAGGGTCGATGGTCTCGGAGACCAGCACGACCTTGCCAGGGATGGAATAGCCCTCGATCTCGACTTTCGCGCCGGCGCGGATCGCGCGAATATTGGCTGCAGGAACCGCGATTTCCGCCCATAGCGGTGAGAGCCGCGCCAGCTTGACGAGCGGTGCGGATTGTTCGAGCCGCTGCCCCGGCGACACCGTGACCGCGACGACGGATGCGGTTTGCGGCGCATTGACCGTGAGTGTCGCGCTGATCGCCGCTTGCTGGGCGAGCCGAGAGATGGCTTCGTCGGACATCCCGCTCAGATGCAGCATCTGACGCCGCTCGGCGACCACGAGAGCGGCCTGGCGCGCTTCAGCTTGGCTGGCCTCCAGCGCGCGCTGCGGCACGGCCTTGCCCTCGAACAGATCGGCGTTGCGCTTCAGCTGCTGGCTGGCGAGATGCTCCTGGGCGATCGCGTGCAGGTAGTCGCGCTGCTGGGAGACGAAACTTGGGCTCTCCAGCGTGACGAGCGGTTGGCCGGCCGAGGCGTGGTCACCGCGCCCGACGAGGAGAGTGGCGACCATGCCGGCCACCGGCGCACTGACGACCCACATTTGCGGTGTGGGGATCACGATCTTGACCGGATAGGGCAGCGTCAGATCGGTCCGGATCGCGACCGGGTGGGTCACGCGCACTCCGAGATTGCGCGCCTGAGCATCGCTCAGCTTCAGCTCGTCCTGCGCCATCGATACGGAAGGCAACAAGCCGACCGCAACGGCGAGGAGTGTGCGAACGAACGCGCCCCCTGTCGAGGTGGGAAGGAGAGTATTGCGAAGGATTCGCATCAGGGATGTCCCACACCCACGGGCGGACGAAGCCCAGCCCGATTGCAGGTTTCGACTACTCCACCGGCGTTTTGGCGGGTTGATTTGCCTCAAGCGGGCCAGCCATCGTGGAAAGCCGCTCGCCGTTCGTGCAGCGTTTCGGTCACTCACGATGCACGCTTCCTTCCCGTGATCATCGCCTTCACCAGATTCTCGCTGTGCTCGAAGCTCGCCAACAGGACGCCAAGCACATGGACGACGACGAGGCCGATCGTGAGGTTGGCGAACGCCTCATGCATCTCCTCGACCCATTTTGCCCCCCAGAAGGTGCCGGTCGTCATCATGTAACCGGTGGAGCAGGTGACGATCAGCGTGACGATCAGCGCCACGACCATCGTGCCGCCGGCTGGATTGTGGCCGAGGTAACGCGGCGCCCTGAGCAACGCCACGTCGCGCATGTAGGCGAGTACCGCGCGCGGCGAGCGCACGAAATCGCTGAAGCGCGCATTGCGCGGCCCCACGAAGCCCCACGCGATCCGTAGCGCAAGCAATCCGGCAATCGTGTATCCGGCGGCGATATGGACGTTCTCGATCTCGTCACCCGTGGCATAAGCGAGCAGAAACAGCCCGACCAGCGACCAATGGAACACGCGCACGAAAGGGTCCCAGACCTTGACCGATGCCGGCGGCGTCTCGCCGCCGGCCTCGATCCCGTCGTTGATGGCGCTCATGGTGGCGCCCTCTACAGCTGGCCGACGATCTGGCCATTGGTCGGATCGACGAACAGTTCGACCCGGCTGCCGGACTTGTCGATCGCATAGAGTTCGCCACAGGCGTTCTTGAGCTTGGCCTTCTGAACCTTGTAGCCTTGGGCCTCGATCTTGGCCTGAAGTTCTTCGAGCGGCAGCCAGCGGGTTGCCGGGGCTGCCGTGCAGGGACGCCCGAGGCTGCCGGCATGAGCGGTCGCGGCGGCCGCGAGCAGGGCGCCGGCAGCTGCGGTGAAGATGGTGATCTTGCGCATGGTTCTCTCCGGTGTGCATGGCCCGGCCACATCATGCGGCAAGGCAATGCGTGGACACTGGCAGAAGCGCCCTGACCGCCGCCTGTTGATCCACGTCAGCGATCTGTCAGGTCGATTGCGGCATGCTTCATGGATGCAGCCGTCTCGCTTTCTGGAATTTCTCGCGGTGCCATTGCTGGTGGGAGTCCTGCTCCCGTCGGAGCCTGCGGCCGCAAGCGACCACGATAAAGGCGCGCCCGACGCAGTGCGCCACGCGGTCGAGGCAGGCGAGATCAAGTCACTCGCCGACATCCTCGCATCCGTCCGTGGCAAGCTGCCGGGCGAGGTTGCCGGCGTCGAAATAGAACGTGAGCGCGGCCGCTGGATCTATGAGTTTCGCCTCGTCGACGACAAGGGCCGCCTCTACGAAGCGTACGTGGACGCTCGTAGCGGCGAGATTGAACGCATCAAGGAGAAGTGATGCGGCTGCTGCTTGTGGAGGATGACCGACGGATCGCCGCCGATGTGGAGAGGGCGCTGCGCGCGGCCGGCTATGTCGTCGAAACCGTCCGCAACGGCGAGGAAGCCTGGTTCCGCGGTGACACCGAGGACTACGGCGCCGTCGTCCTGGATCTCGGCTTGCCCGGCATGGACGGTCTGGCGGTCCTCAAGCGCTGGCGCGCCAACGGAAGGTCGATGCCGGTGCTGATCCTGACGGCGCGAGGCAGCTGGGCCGAGCGCGTCGATGGGATCGACGCGGGCGCCGACGACTACCTGCCCAAGCCGTTTCGCATGGAGGAATTGCTGGCGCGGCTGCGCTCGATCGTGCGCCGCTCGGCGGGGCACGCCTCGCCACGGATCGTTGCGGGCGATGTCGAGCTCGACGAGCGTCAGATGAAGGTGACGTTGCGCGGCGTACCCGTCGCGTTGTCGCCGTTGGAATACCGCCTGATCGCCTTTCTCCTGCACCACCGCGGCCGCGTGGTGTCGCAGCAAGAACTCGACGAGAACGTTTATGGCCACGGCGAGGACCACGAGTCGAACGCGCTCGAGGTGCTGGTCGGCCGAGTGCGCAGGAAGCTCGGTGCCGACCTGATCGAGACGAGGCGCGGCTTCGGCTATCTGGTGCCGGAGATGCCGCCATGAGCTGGGGCTCGCTGCGGCTGCGACTGGTCGCCGGCGGACTTGCAGCTATCCTGATCGCGCTGACGATTGCCGGCGCGGGGCTGACGCTGCTGTTCGAACGCCACGTCACGCGCACCATCGGCGATGACCTCGACATCTATCTGAAGCAACTCGTCGCGGGTATTGACGCCGATGCGCGGGGCAAGCTGGTGGTGGGCCGGCCGCCGGCCGATCCGCGTTTTTCCGATCCGCTTTCGGGCTTGTACTGGCAGGTATCAGACGACGGTGGTCAGGTGCTGCGTTCGCGTTCGCTGTGGGACACGGCGTTGGATCTGCCGCAGGACGAGCCGTCGCCGAGCGAATTGCACCGTCATGTCATCCCCGGGCCCGCGAACGCACGGCTCCTGGTCAGTGAACGCCGCGTGCTGCTCACCGTCGGCGACCGCCGTGCGCCGGTGCGCGTCGTTGTGGCGGCCGATCTCGCTCGCGTGTCGGCCGCCGGCTCGCAATTCGCCAGGGAGCTGACGCTGGCGCTCGGCCTGCTGGGGCTGGTGCTGGCGGCGGCCACCTCGATCCAGGTCGGGCTGGGCTTACGTCCGCTCGACGCACTTCGCCGCGGCGTCGCGGAGGTCCGCTCCGGGCAACGCAAGCATCTTCCCGCTGATGTCCCTGCCGAGGTGACGCCTCTGGTGGAAGAGGTAAACAGCCTGATCGACGCACAGGAACGCGAGATCGAGCGTTCGCGCAGCCGTGCCGCTGACCTGGCGCACGGGCTGAAGACGCCGCTCGCCGCACTCGCCGCCGATGTCGCGCTATTGCGCCGGCGAGGTGAGCAGGACGTCGCCCAGGCAATCGAAGCCGTCGGTGACACGATGAGCCGTCACGTCGACCGCGAGCTGGCACGCGCCCGGGCGCGGGGGACGGCACGACAGCGCGGCGGAATTTCCACGCCCCTTAGACCGCTCGTCGAGTCCCTGGTGCTTACGCTGGCGCGCACGCCCACTGCGCAGCGGCTCGAATTCAAGATCTGCATAACGGGCGAGCCGAGCGTGCCGCTCGATCGTACCGATCTGGCCGAAGTGCTCGGCAATCTCCTGGAAAATGCCGCCCGTCACGCCAAGAGCAAGGTGCGCATTGGCGCCGGTGCCACTGCGAATCCGGCGATCTCAGTCGAGGACGACGGGCCGGGAATCGCGTCCGCTGAACGCGCCCGCGTGCTCGAACGCGGTGTTAGGCTCGATGAGCGCGGCGAAGGCGCCGGCCTCGGCCTTGCGATCGTTCAGGACGTGCTCAGTGCCTATGGATGGCAGCTTGTTCTCGCCGATTCCGAACTCGGCGGACTGAAGGCCATCGTCGCGCCGCAGGACAGCCGACGCCTCGTCGCGTGACCAGCCTGCTTGTTGCGCGACCCCGACGGCCCGGCAGCGCCACTGTTTCTGTTCGTCAGCGCCTCACGATCGAGCCGGCACGGCCGATCAGGCGGGCGAGCTGGCGGAAGCGGCTGCCGACTCGGTCGGCGACGAGGTCTCCGAGCCGGTGCTCGAACACCAGCATCAATTTGCGGCCCTCGCTGCGGAAATGCGTGGCGGGCAGGACGCCCGGACGCGCCGCCGAGATCAGGTGGGCGACGCGGAATGCAGCGCCCAGCAGGCGCGCGCGCTCGAGCTGGGCTGGCGTCAACAGCTCCTGCATCGTGGTCGGCGGCTGGTTTTCCTCGCTCAGGCCGGCATAGCGATAGAACACGGACAGGCCGACGAAGGCGCGCTCGGTGTGGGTGATCGCGCCGAAATTGGCGTTGACGACCAGGCTGAGCGTCTGCTCGCCGCGATGGTCGGGATGCACGCGCCAGCCGATGTCGGACAGCAGGCACGCGGTGCGGCGCAGGCGGCGCTCCTCTTCGGTCTCGCGCAGCTTCACGACGCGCACAAGGCGGTCGGTCCAGGCGATCAGCTCGCGGGCGTGCTTCGCCGAGCGTGACAGCAACTGGTTCAGCTCCTCGGCCGCGCAGATCAGCCCGTCCTTGTTGCGTTCGGTCTCCGGCAGCTTCTCGTGCAGGAGGCCTTCGCGCACACCGAAGGTCGAAAACACGATGTTCTTCGGCTTTGCAACGCGGATGACGTGCTCGAGCACCAGCGCCGCATAGGTGAGGAGCGGGCGCCGCGCATCGGCGACGATCTCGATGTCGGCGAGCATGTCGGCGGCAGCGAGGCGCCGGAGACGGCGGGAGAAGTCGAGCGCCTCGGCGGCCGAAATCGAATAGCCGTGCATCACCTGGAGCGGATAGCCGCTCTGGATGATGTGGATGCGCGCGAGCGCGCGCCAGGTGCCGCCGACGGCATAAAAGGTGCGGCCGCGGCCCGCGGTGAGCTGCGGCACCTCGTCGAGCTCCTCGCGCACGATGCGATCGGCGCGCTTGAGCGATTTGTGCGCGAGGTCCTGAAGCGCGAGCCCGCCGAGCGGCAGCGTCACGCCGCTGCGCACGCTGTTCCTGCGCACGTCGATCAGCTCGAGCGAGCCGCCGCCGAGGTCGCCGACGATGCCGTCGGGAAGATGGATGCCGGAGATCACCCCGAGCGCCGACAGCCGAGCCTCGCGCGGGCCTGACAGGATCTCGATCTTCACCGCGCAGATGCGCTCGGCCTTGGCGATGAAGTCGGGGCCGTTGGAGGCGTCGCGGCAGGCCGCGGTCGCAATCGCGAACACGCGCCCGACCTGCATCACGCGGCACAATGCGCGGAAGCGCTTGAGCGAGGTCAGCGCCTTGTCGACGGCGTCGGGGGCGAGCAGACCCGTGCTCTGCACCTCGCGCCCGAGGCCGCACAGGGTCTTCTCGTTGAAGATCGGGATGAGGCTCCGCGTCAGTCCCTCGTAGACGACGAGACGGACCGAGTTGGAGCCGATGTCGATAACCGCGACGCTCGAGCCGCGCTTGCGCGGCCGCTTCACGTCGCGGATCCCCGATCAGGATGGATGACGTTCGTTCCGGCGCGTGAGACGACGCGGCGAGGATTCCTTGAGCGACTTTCCACGGCCAGACAGACTCGGATTTGTCATGAAGTAGTTGTGGACGTTGAAAGGCTCCTCGCCCTTCGCGGTCTTCATACGCGTTGACGACCCATCCGGCAACAACTGCCAGCTCTGCTCATTGTCCTTCAGATTGGCGACCATGATCTGTTCGAGAACCTGCTGATGCACCGTTGGATTTTGCAGCGGGCATAGCACCTCGACGCGGCGGTCGAGGTTGCGCGGCATCATGTCGGCGGATGAGATATACACAGCCGCTTTCGCGCTCGGCAGGCCCTGGCCCATGCCGAAGCAGTAGATTCGGCCATGTTCCAGGAAGCGCCCGATGATCGACTTGACCCGGATGTTCTCCGACAGGCCGGGGATGCCGGGCCTGAGGCAACAGATGCCGCGCACCACGAGCTCGACCTGGACGCCGGCCTGGGAGGCCTCGTAGAGCGCGTCGATGATGTCGGGGTCGACCAGCGCATTCATCTTCATCCAGACCGCGCCGGTCCGGCCGTGCCGCGCATGCGCGGTCTCACCCTGAATGTGCTCGATGATGCGCTTGCGCAAGGTCAGCGGCGACACCGCCATCTTCTCGAGGTCGCTGGGCGCGGCATAGCCGGTGATGAAATTGAATACGCGCGCGGCATCGCGGCCGATGGTCGGATCGGAGGTAAAGTAGGAGAGGTCGGTGTAGATGCGTGCTGTGACCGGATGATAGTTGCCGGTGCCGGTATGGACGTAGGTCGTGAGGCTGCCGCCCTCGCGGCGCACCACCATCGAGAGTTTTGCGTGCGTCTTCAGTTCGAGGAAGCCGTAGACGACCTGCACGCCGGCGCGTTCGAGATCGCGCGCCCAGCGGATGTTGGCTTCTTCGTCGAACCGCGCCTTCAGCTCGATCAAGGCCGTGACCGATTTGCCGGCTTCGGCCGCTTCCGCGAGCGTGCGCACGATCGGCGAGTTGTTGGAGGTGCGGTAGAGCGTCTGCTTGATCGCGACGACATCAGGGTCGCGCGCGGCCTGCTGGAGGAACTGCACCACCACGTCGAAGGATTCGTAGGGGTGATGGACGACGAGGTCCTTCTGCCGGATCGCGGCAAAGATGTCGCCGCCATGCTCGCGCACGCGCTCGGGATGGCGCGGCACGTAAGGGGTGAATTCGAGGTCAGGCCGGTCGAGCCGCGTGAGCTGGGAGAGCTCGTTCATGGCGAGCACGCCGTCGACCAGGAACACCTCGTCATCGGCCGCCGACAGCGCATGCTGCACGAAGCTGCGCAGCTCCTCCGGCATCTTGGCGTCGATCTCGAGCCGGATCACGGATCCGCGCCGGCGGCGCTTCAGCGCGGTCTCGAACAGGCGGACGAGGTCCTCCGCCTCTTCCTCGATTTCAAGCTCGGAGTCGCGGATGATCCGGAAGGAGCCCTGGCCGTGCAGATTGTAGCCGGGGAACAGGCGGTTGATGAACAGGGCGGTCGCCTGCTCCAGCGAGATCAGGCGCACCGTGCCTTCGGCGGGCAGGCGGATGAAGCGGTCGATCTTGCCGGGCATGCGGATCAGCGCGTTCATCTGTTTGCCGTCGGCGGCGCGCGTGAGCTGGAGCGCGATGGTGAAGCCGAGGCTCGGAATGAACGGGAAGGGGTGGGCCGGATCGATCGCGAGCGGCGTCAGCAGCGGGAAGACGTTGTTGAGGAAATAGTCCTCAATCCAGGTCCGTTCCGACTTGGAGACGTCTTTGCCGTCGACCAGCACGATGCCGACCTCGGCCAGCGCGCTGCGCAGGTCGCGCCAGATCGCCTGCTGGTCCGAGGCAAGCTGGGAGACGGTGCGGTTGATCAGCGCGAGCTGCTCCGACGGCGTCAGGCCGTCCGGGCTGCGTTCGGCAATGCCCTCGCGCACCTGGGCCTTGATGCCGGCGACGCGGACCATGAAGAACTCGTCGAGGTTATTCGCCGAGATCGACAGGAATCGCACCCGCTCCAGCACGGGGTGGTTGGGATTGACCGATTCCTCCAGGACGCGGCGGTTGAAATGCAGCCAGGACAGCTCGCGGTTGATGAACCTTTCGGGGCTGGATGCGATCGCCGGCAGGCCCTCGGCTTCCGGGACTTTTTCTTTAATTTCAATAGCTTGCGCAGAGTCCATCAGAAGTCGGTCCATCCTGTCTCGCCTCACTTTGCGACTTATGCGCAAAACCCCGGGGAGCATGTGTTACAGCGATGACGTTTCGATGACATTGATGTTCCGCCGTTCCGCCGCGTCAAGCCGTTGCAGAAGGCGTCGGGCCTACGGGGTCGATCAGGCGTCCCGGAGCAGCTCGGCGGCGAGCGCCCGGGTCACGGGACGGCCGAGCCGGAGGGCTTCGCTGTCGAGCAGCTCCACGGCCTGCCAGGCCGCGGCCGAGGACCGCTCCAGGCGGGTGGCGAGGTAGCCGACTACGCTCTCGTCCACATTGAGCTGGCGGTCGGCGCAGAATTTGACGATGAGGCCGCGAAAGAGCTGGTCGTCGGGGGGCAGCAGCGCGACCACCGGAACGGCCCGCAGACGCGAGCGCAGGTCGCGAAGCTCGATCTCCAGCGCGGCCGGTACCTCGCGTCCGGTGAGGAGGACGTAGGCGCCGTCCTCGCGGGCGAGGTTCATCAGGTGAAAGAGGGCGCGCTCGTCAAAATCCTTGGCCTTGAGATCCTCGACCACCAGCGCGCCGGTGGCGAGCGCGCCCGGAACGCCTGCCGCGGTCAGCGCATTGGCCGTGGTCGAACGGGCGCCGGCTTCCTCGGCCCAGATCGCGGCGAGATGGCTCTTGCCGCTTCCTTCCGGGCCGGCCAGCCACATGATCCGGTTCGGCCATTCCGGCCAGCTGTCGATCAGGCCGAGACCGGCCGCATTGGCGGGGCCTTCGAGGAAGTTGTCCCGGCTGAGGCTCTCCGCATGCGGAAGCGCGAACGCCAATTGTCGGGGATGGACGCGGCCTGCCACGCTTGCTTTGCTCCATGCCGGCGCGCCGGCCCGTTTGAAGAGGTTCGACTTGATCGCGCGGGACTTGTTCGTGCGAGACTTGATCTTGTGAGACTTGGCCTTTTGCGGGGCCGCATCCCGGCTCATTTGGCCTCGATCGTGCTCATGTGCCGCAGCCACTCGACGAGATAGAGCGACACGGAGGAGAGCGTGAAGATCGTGACGAGGCCCATCAGGATGATATCATAAGGTGCCGGCTTGAAGCCGAAGGCAAGCGCTGCCAGCACCAGCGCCGCGAACGCCACCTGTGCCACGGTGTTGAGCTTGGATACCTTCGACGGCTTCATCTCGACCGGCCGGTCGAACAGCCAGGATACGATCACGGCGGCGACGATCATGATGTCGCGCGAGACCACCAGGATCACGATCCAGCGCGGGATCGCGCCCCAGATGCCGAGCGCCATGTAGATCGAGACCAGCAGTGCCTTGTCCGCGAGCGGATCGAGCAGGGCGCCGAGTTCGCTCGTCATGTTGAAGCGCTTGGCCAAAAAGCCGTCCACGGCATCGCTGATGCCGGCGATCAGGAAGACGGCGAAGGCGACCTCCATTTGGCTCGACACGATGGCCCAGACGATGATCGGGACCAGCATGATGCGGCCCAGGGTAATGATGTTCGGAATACTCACGAAAGCGCTTCCCGGCACCCGGTCTGACCTCGAATCCGGCCCCCGCGGGAGGCTGAACCGGTTGATATCTACATAGTATAGGCAGGAGCGCCATGCGAGCCATTGCGTGTCCCCGGAATTCGACGTAACCAGCCGCAAACCCACTGGAAATCGGGCATGACCGACCGCAAAAACGGCCTCACTTACGCCGATTCAGGCGTCGATATCGACGCGGGCAACCGCCTGGTCGACCTGATCAAGCCGATGGTGCGCGCCACCGCACGGCCGGGTGCCGACGCCGAGATCGGCGGCTTCGGTGGCCTGTTCGACCTCAAGGCGGCCGGCTTCAAGGATCCGGTCCTCGTGGCCGCGACAGACGGTGTCGGCACCAAGGTCAAGATCGCGATCGAGACCGGGCTGCATGGCGGCATCGGCATCGACCTCGTTGCCATGAGCGTCAACGACCTGGTGGTGCAGGGCGCCGAGCCGCTGTTTTTCCTGGACTATTTCGCCTGCGGCAAGCTCGATCCCGAGGCCACCGCCGCGATCGTCGCGGGCGTTGCGGAGGGGTGCCGCGAATCCGGCTGCGCCCTGATCGGCGGCGAGACCGCGGAGATGCCCGGTCTCTACAAGGACGGCGATTATGACCTCGGCGGCTTTGCCGTCGGCGCTGCGGAGCGCGGTACGCTGCTGCCGCGCAAGGACATCGCCGCAGGCGACGCCGTAATCGGTCTTGCTTCATCAGGCGTGCATTCCAACGGCTTCTCGCTGGTGCGCAAGATCGTGGAACAATCCGGTCTCGGCTTCGCGGCACAGGCGCCGTTCGCGCCCGTGATGACGCTCGGCGGCGCGCTGCTGACGCCGACGCGGCTCTACGTCAAATCCTGCCTGCGCGCGATCCGCGAGACCGGCGCGGTGAAGGGGCTTGCCCATATCACCGGCGGCGGCTTCACCGACAACATCCCGCGCGTGCTGCCGAAGGATCTGGGCGTCGGCATCGATCTGGCACGCCTGCCGGTGCTGCCGGTGTTCAAATGGCTGGCGGCGCAGGCCGGCATCGCCGAGCTGGAAATGTTGCGCACCTTCAATTGCGGCATCGGCATGATCGCGATCGTCGAGCCCGACAAGGTCGATGAGGTCGTCGAGGTCTTCACCGACGCCGGCGAAACCGTGGCGCAGCTCGGCACCGTGATCCCGGCCGAAGGCGAGAATCGCGTCGTCTATAACGGTCACCTCGATCTGGCGCTGTGATGAAGCGCCGCGTTGCCATCCTGATCTCCGGGCGCGGCTCCAACATGGCCGCGCTGATCAGGGCCGCCGCTGCCGCGGACTTTCCGGCGGAGATCTCGCTCGTCATTTCGAACAAGGCCGATGCGCTCGGACTGGAAAAGGCGAGGGCGAGCGGCGTCAACACGCTGGTGATCGAGAGCAAGCCGTTCGGCAAGGATCGCGCCGGCTTCGAGAAGGTGCTGCAGGCAGCGCTCGATCGGCACGGCATCGAGCTGATCTGTCTCGGCGGCTTCATGCGCCTGTTCACGGCCGAGTTCACGACGGCCTGGTACGGGCGGATGCTCAACATCCATCCCTCGCTGCTGCCGTCTTTCCCCGGCCTCGATCCGCACGGCCAGGCCTTGCGCGCTGGCGTCAAGCTGTCCGGCGCCACGGTGCATTTCGTCATCCCCGAGACCGATGCCGGCCCGATCGTGATGCAGGGCGCGGTGCCCGTCAGCGATCACGACACCGGGGATACGCTGTCGGAGCGCATCCTCGAAGTCGAGCACCGCATCTATCCCGAAGCGCTGCGGCTGCTCGCGACCGGCAAGGTCCGGATCGAAGGTGATGTCTGCAGGACGGAGGGCAGCGGGCCCTCGGAGAATTTTCTGGTTGCGCCGGTGGTGCGCTGAGCTGGGCACCTCAGGCTTACTCGACGTAACCTGCTTCCTCGCCATTGCGGACATATCCGTAGATGCGGAAACCCGCGGCCGTTTCCTTTCCGACAAACCGGATACGCTTCAGGATCGCGCGGACAAGTGTGCGCTGATGGGGCGCCGCAATAGATAGTTCAGCCCATTCCATCCAGTCCCATCCACCGCTGGTCCAGTGATAGAACCATTCGCCGTCCCACTGGCTCAGGTTTCCAGTTTCGAGGTTCTTGCAGCGAAATCTGGGTGGATCAGAAGACTTGAGGTTGAGTACAGCCTCGCGAAGCTCGCGCCATTTGGTATCATTCGCGACTGAGAAATAGTCTGACCGTTGCGACATCACTCAGTTCAAATCACGGTACTGAAAACGGCTCGAGCAACGATACGCCTGTCGCCGCCATATCGGCAATGTTACGCGCAACGAGTGTCAGGCCGTGCACCTCGGCTGATCAAACACACCGTCAAACACGTCATCGGGAAGCTCGGAACCGAAGATGTCGAAGGCTGTCCTGACGTCGGGATTGAGGAGGGCTTTGACGAGCATTTATCGGAGCGCCGCGACTCGCTCCGATTTGTCTCGCAGGGTCTCGGCCAATGCGCGGATGAGACTCGCGTCGTTCTTGGCTGCCTGCACTTCAACGCGCACCAAACCACGTGCCTCAGCACGGCGCCGATGGGTACGGGTGGCCTTTCGCTGGGAATTTGGTTGTCACGAGCTCATCTCAATCTCTGGTAGTATAACCGGAAATTGACCTAGGGGCAATCGCGGGGTCATCGCCCCCAAACAAAATCCCCCGGCAGAGCCGGGGGCAACGTCATGATCTCTCGCTTGTCAAGCTCGAGAGAAATCAGGAGACCTTGAGGTTCTCCGCGGATGTCTTGCCGCGGTTCTCCACGAGGTCGAATTCAACCGCCTGGTTCTCGTTGAGGGTGGAGAGTCCAGCACGCTCGACGGCGGAGATATGGACGAATACGTCCTTGTCGCTGCCGTTCGGCTTGATGAACCCATAACCCTTGGTCGGGTTGAACCATTTGACGGTGCCCTTTTGCGGCATCGCTAGTCTCCTCCACTAGATAAAAAAGACGCGGCCGCTTTTCGCGTGCCACGCCACAAACGGGTTATCCGGAAGCCTGTTCGAGTCTTGAGTCTCAATGTCGCGAAACGCACAGCAGAGCGGCCAATTCCGATTGTGTCCGATATTGCAACATGAAAATCGCGCGTTAGCAAGCAGAGTGCGAATTTCAAGTCCGGGGTGGGCACCATCGTCTGCAATTTGCGACCTGTGGCCGCGGAACCACAATCGAGGGCAATAGCCTCGGAGCCAGCGGGCCGACCGGTTGACCCTCCGTTGCAGTTCGGCACAAATCGCGACACGGCGCGAGCCGCTCGTGTTGCATTTTTGCGGACCGCCTTTTGCTTTGGGATTTAGTCGTCATGCGCTGCACCTCGCAGCCGTCCGGGACACGGCAGACGATCGGGCTGGACCGCGTCCGCCGGATCGCGGCAGCGGTCGCCAAGACCTTTGTAGCCGTCGCGCTTGCGCTGGTCGTAACGATGTCGGCCGCGACGTCCGTCCTCGCGCAAAGTCCGACACCCACTCCGACCCCGACACCCACGCCGACCCCGACGCCCACACCGTCGCCGACCCCGATCCCGATGCCGACCGCGATTAATTACGATCAGTCGGCCGGCAACAGCATGCTCAATTTCGGCTCGGGATTTCTGGAGCGGCTGGGCAACCAGGCCGCCAATGGTTTCAACCGGTCGTTCCGGACCAATCCCGGCGGCGGCGGTGCCTCCGCGAGCACGGAGGATCCGCGCTACCGTACCTGGTTCGAAGGCTACGGCATCTCGGTCCGCACCGACGCGCAGGGCGATTTCGTCGGCGACAAGCGCAGGACGTTTGGAGGCGTCGCCGGACTCGGCGCGCGGCTCGCGCCCGGCGTCAACATCGGCTTCTCCATCGACCAGAGCCACACCGACATCGACGTACCGCTCGCGCTCCAGTCGGCCACGCTCGACCTGACCCAGCTTGGCTTCAATGGTTCGGTCGACAAGGGTCCATGGACCTGGGCCTTTGCCGTGGTGCACGGTTTCGGCAAGGTCCGGTCCAGCCGCGATACCGGCCTTGGCCTTGCGACCGCCGGCTATCGCGCCGCGGTCGACGGCGCGCTGACCGAGATCAGCTATTACTGGACCAGGGACCAGATGCGCATCGTGCCCAAGGGCGCGCTCGAATATGTGCGCGCCACCAGTGCCGCGTTCCAGGAATCCGGCGGTCTCGATCCGCTCAGCGTCGGCTCGACGGCGCTCTCCCGTGCACGCGTGATGATCGGCGCCGAGATCGGCCGCTACTTCATCTTCGACCAGAAGATTCTGGACCTCTCGGCCTACGGCAAGCTCGTCGACAATTTCCACCAGGACCTGGGATCGATTCAGGTCAGCCTGGGCGCCCAGAGCATCGTGGTCCCCGGCATCGGCGAGAGCCGCTACGGCGCGGATGCCGGTGCCTCGGCTTCGCTCAGCCTGACCAGCGTGGCACGGCTTTACGTCAATTACGACGGCAAGTTCCGCAACGAGCTCACCTTGCACCAGGGCACTGTCGGCTTCGAATACAAGTGGTGAGCTGAAGCTCGTCCACGCTCAGGTCGGTGTTGCCGCGACATAGCCCGCCAATCCAAACCCCTCGCGCGCGGCCGTCATCATCGGCACCAGCGCATTCGGATGGATGAACGCGTCGCGGAAGCAGGGATAGATCCTGGCGTCGAAGATCTTCTTCAGCCAGTCGACCACAACCTTGTGACGCTCGGAGGTGCGGAACTCCCTGTGATAGGTGAGCCAGAGATCGGCGTGGTGGCTGACGCCGAGATCGACGGCAACGAGCGACGCACCGAGTGCGATTGACACCGTCGGCAGGAAGCCGATGCCGGCGCCGCGTTCGACGGCATAGAGCACGCCGACCGACGAATTGGTCTTGATCCCGACGATGCCCTCGAGCGAGTGCAGCCCGAGCACACGGGCATAGGCGCCGTCATCGACCTGCGGCGCGCTCTGCTTGATGATGCGGTGGTTCTTCAATTCGGCGAGCGTTGTCGGCACGCCGTAGAGAGTCTCGTACTCCTTGGAGACGAAGGGATAGATGTGGAGACGGCCGAGCTTGGCGACGATCAGATCGGGATTGGTCGGCGGCTCGAGCTGGATCGCGATATCGGATTCGAGCCGCGCGACGTCGGCCTGCTCCATCGCGCAGCGCAGGTCGACCGTGATCTTGCGGTAGGTCTTCTGGAAGTCGATCAGTCGCGGCAGGATCCAGAAATTCCCGGGCCCTTCCGTCACCGCGACGCGCACGGTGCCCGAGGTGTCGTTCGACGATCGCGAGGCGCGGCGGAAGATGTTGAAGGCATGACGCTCCATATGCGCAACGTCGGCGATCATTGCGGTGCCTTCATCGCTGAGCGTGAGTCCGCTCTGGTCGCGCAGGAACAGCTTGCACCCGATCCTCTCTTCGAGCCGATCGACGCGGCGCATCAAGGTCGTGGAGGTGAGCCCGAGCTCTTCGGCCGCATTGCGGAAACTTTTATATTTTGCGCACGCTAAAAACAGCTTCAAATCGTCCCAGGACGCATCCAGGGCTTCTTCACGGTGCTGCATCATCGCAGCACCCCGGTGCAATAACTGCTGCATACTCCTGATCCCCAACCGCTAAGCTCGTCGTCATAGCGGGGCACGAAAGCCTCGAACGATAGAGGCGTGATATGAGTATGGAAAGGGGCCCGTTTGCCGCAAGGCACGATTTCGATGCCTTGCCGCTGAGCCCGGATGTCGACGTGCGCTGCGCGCAATTCTCCGAAATCGCGGCGCTTTCGGATATGGCGCATCGGCTGGTGCCGGGCGTGCAGATCGGCGCAGCGGAGCTTGCGAGGTACTTCACGTTCGATCCTCAGAGCATCCTGACGTTCAGCCGGAAGGGCAGCCTCGTCGGCGGCATGGCCTTCCTGTTTCTCAATGATCGCGGACACGATGCGCTGCTGCTCGACGAGATCTGCCTCACCGCGCCCGAGACGCGCCATCTTGCGTCGGCGGACGAAGACGTCGCGGCCATCTACATCTGGGCGATCGCGGCGACGGGTCGCGGCATCGCCGGTCTCGGCAAGGCCGCGGCTCATCTGCGGCAGATAAGGTTTCGCGGCGCGGATTGCTATGCGCAGCCGTCAACGGTGGCCGGACGCGACATCATGAAGGCGACGGGCTTTGCGCCTGTCCCGAGCTTCCAACCCGACCTTTGGTGCTACGAGCGTCCCTGGCATCGGCAGCCGATGCGCATGCCAGGCGCGATCATCCAATCAAGGAGCTTTGCAGATGCACGGTACTAGGATTCCTCTCGCCAAGCCCTGTTCCCGCGCCATCACCATCCGCCTCGCGCGCGATCCGAACGATCTCATGCTGGTGACTGCCATCCGCTCGGCGGTCTATCTCGCCGAGCAGGATTGTCCGTTCGAGGAGGAGTTCGACGGCAACGACATGGTCGCCGCGCATTTCATCGGCTTCGTCGGTAACGAGCCTGCGGGCTGCCTGCGAGTGCGGTTCTTCGGCGATTTCGCCAAGGTGGAGCGGCTCGCGGTGCGTCACCAATATCGGCGCTCGCGCGTCTCGTTCAAGCTGGTGCAGGCCAGCGTCGACTATGTGAAGCGCAAGGGCTTTCGCAAGATCTACGGCCAGGCGCAGGACCGGCTGGTCGATTTCTGGGCCCATTTCGGCGCCAAGCCGCTCGGTCACAACCGCAAGATCACGTTCTCGGATTTCTCCTACACAGAAATGTTGCTGGAGATCGAGCCGGGTCCGGACGCCATCACGCTGGAGAGCGATCCCTATGTGATCATCCGTCCCGAGGGCGATTGGGACCGGCCGGGCGTGCTTGATGCCTCGGCGGGGCGGGCGGTGACCTCACCGCTGCGGGACCTCGCATTTGCCGACCGTTGAAACTGGTGCAGCTGCGCGCAACGAGATGCTGGCTTCCATGCATGATGATCCGCCGATACTGGTCTGTGCGGATCTTCAGGTCGAATATCTGACGCCGGGCCGTCGCCATGTCGTCCTCGACGCCGATGCGGCGACGGCGCGTTGCCTGGAACTCCTCACGCTGTGGCGCAGCAATTTGTGGCCGGTCATGCATCTGAAGCGTATCGCGCAGGCGGCCTGGTTCAATCCGGCATCCGGGCTGACCGATTGGATCGCGGAAACCAAGCCGCGGCCGGGGGAGATGACGTTCGAGCACCCGCTGCCGTCCGCCTACAGCTCGTCGCGGTTTGTAGACTATATGTCCAGTATCCGCACCACGCGCTGCATTCTGATCGGCTTTTCCCTGGACGAGACCATCCTGGCCACCGCCGTCGACGGGTTTCATCGCAGCCATCGCTACCAGGTCGTCACTGACGCCGCGGCCTGCCGGCAGCCGGGCACGGACGATGCCGCCGCCTACAGGCATGCGGTAGTGAATGTCATCGGAAACTTTGCTACAATGCAGTCCAGCGCCGAACTGATCAGAACCAGCGGCGCCGTTGCGGTGTAGGCGTCCGCAACCGGCGGATGGGGTGAGAGATTGTCACGGGGGGAGGAGCTCAAGGAGCTGGCGAGCGATCTGTCGCGTGCCGCCGAGAGGGCGCGCAGGCTTGGTCTGCCCACGACCCTCTACTTGCTCTCGATGGCGCTGGTGGAGGTGCGGGAAGCCAGTGCCGCCGCGGCCGACGACGAGGACGATGGCGACGACGGCGCGGCGTGAGAGCTGCCACCGTGCGGCTCTGTGATGTGCGGTCCTGTCATGTGCGGATTTGTGACATGCGGCTTTGTGCATCGCTGCTGAGCGATTGCTGCCGACGAATTGGCGTTGCATGTTTTGCGCTGTCGCAATAGCCAAGGTACTTGCCATCAAGTGATGACGCCGGCTCTGCCTGCGACGTGACGCTTTCAAGGATCTTCGCAAATGTCCATGCTGCCCAATTCGCAAGAGGCCCGGGATGTGGCCTATCAGCTCCATCCCTACACCAACGCGCGCACGCATCAGCAGGCCGGCCCCCTCGTGATCGAGCGCGGCGAGGGGCCTTATGTCTTCGACGCGACGGGCAAGCGCTATTTCGAAGCGATGGCCGGCCTGTGGAGCGTCGGGCTCGGCTTCAACGAGAAGCGGCTGGTCGAGGCGGCGCACAAGCAGATGCAGGCGCTGCCGTTCTACCACACCTTCTCCGCCAAATCGCACGGGCCCTCGATCGACCTCGCCGAGAAGCTGGTCGCACTCGCGCCTGTTACGATGAGCAAGGTGTTCTTCACCAATTCCGGCTCTGAGGCGAACGACACGGTGTTGAAGCTGATCGCCTATCGCTCCAACGCGCTCGGTCAGCCCCAGCGCAAGAAGGTGATCAGCCGCCTGCGTGCCTATCACGGCGTCACCATCGCCTCCGCGAGCCTCACCGGCCTTCCGAACAACCACCGCTCGTTCGACCTGCCGCTGCCGAACATCCTGCACACGGGCTCGCCGCATTTCTACAAGGACGGCGCCCCCGGCGAGAGCGAGGAGGATTTCGCGACGCGCCGCGCCGAGGAGCTCGATGCGCTGATCCAGAAGGAGGGGCCTGACACGATCGCCGCCTTCTTCGGTGAGCCGGTGATGGGAGCAGGCGGTGTCATCGTGCCGCCGGCGACCTATTGGGACAAGATCCAGAAGGTGTTGAAGAAGTACGACATCCTGCTGGTCGCCGACGAGGTGATCTGCGGCTTCGGCCGCACCGGCAAGATGTTCGGCTGCGAGACCTATGGCATCAAGCCGGACGCGATCGTGGTCTCCAAGCAGATCACCTCGAGCTATTTCCCGCTGTCGGCGATCATCCTCAACGACCGCATGTTCGAGCCGATCGCGGACGAGAGCAACAAGATCGGCGTGCTCGGCCACGGCTTTACCGCGGGCGGCCATCCGGTCGGCTCGGCGATTGCGCTGGAGAACCTCAAGATCATCGAGGAGCGCGGCCTGGTCGCGCATGCCGCCGAGCTCGGCGGCTACATGCAGGGCAAGCTGCGGGAGCTGGCGAGCCACCCGCTGGTCGGCGAGGTCCGCGGCGTCGGCATGATCGCAGCGCTCGAGCTCGTGCTCGACAAGGGCCGCAAGACCGCCGCCAGCACGCCGGGCGCCGTGGGCGGCATCGCCAGCCGCATGCTCCAGGAGCGCGGTGTGATCTCGCGCAACATGCTGGATGCCATCGCCATCTGTCCGCCGCTGATCACGACCAAGGCCCAGATCGACGAGCTGGTCGCCGCGATCTCGGGCGTGCTGAATGACATGAAGGGCGAGGTGGCGAAGCTGACGCCGGCGTAAGGCTCTCTCCCCGTCATTGCGAGGAGCCCGCGCGAAATCGCGAAGCGATTTTGCGCTGGCGACGAAACAATCCAGACTGTCTCCGCGGAAAGACTCTGGATTGCTTCGCTTCGCTCGCAATGACGCTGCGGAAGCAGCCGACAGCTACGCCCGCTGCACCCCGATCACGCGGCCCTTCTCGATCGCCAGCGCCAGCTCGCCGCGCTTCAGTTTCAGCGCGGCATCGCCGAACAGCTCGCGGCGCCAGCCGCGCAAGGCCGGTACATCCGCTTCGTCGTCCGCCGCGATCTCTTCGAGATCGTCGACGGTCGCGATGACCTTGCTTGCGACCGCATGGCGCTCCGCGGTCATCCGCAGCAGCACCTTCAGCAGCTCGACGATGGCGGCGCCGTTGGAGTTGTTGCGCGGTTTCTCCAGCTTGGGCAGCTTGGTAAAGTCCCGCGCCAGCCCGCGCTCGACCGCGGCGATGATGTCCGCGCCCCATTTGGATTTCTCGAAGCCCTTCGGCACCGAGCGCAGATGGGCGAGCTTCTCGAGCGTGGTCGGCGCGTGGGTTGCGATGTCAGTGATCGCCTCGTCGCGCAGCACGCGGCCGCGCGGCACGTCGCGGCTCTGCGCTTCCTGCTCGCGCCAGGCCGCGATCTCCATCAGCACCGCGAGATCCTTGGGCTTGCGGACCCGCGTCTTCAGCCGCTCCCAAGCGCGCTCGGGGTGGAAGTCGTAGGTGCGGGGCGAGGTCAGGACCTCCATCTCGATGGAGACCCATTCGCTGCGGCGGCGCTTCTTCAGGTCGGCGTCGAGCGCGGCGAACACGTCGCGCAAATGGGTGACGTCGGAGACCGCGTAATGCATCTGCTCCTTGGTCAGCGGCCGGCGCGACCAGTCGGTGAAGCGGTGGGTCTTGTCCGGGCGGTGGCCGGTGACCTTCTCGACCAGCGCGTCATAGGCGATGCTGTCGCCGTAGCCGAGCACCATCGCAGCCACTTGGGTGTCGAACACCGGATGCGGGATGATATTGGCCTGGTGCCAGATGATCTCGATGTCCTGGCGGGCGGCGTGAAACACCTTCAGCACGCCTTCGTTGGCCATCAGCTCGAAGAACGGCTTGAGGTCGATGCCTTCGGCCAGGGTGTCGATGACGACGGCCTCCTCGGCGCTGGCCATCTGCACCACGCACAGCAGCGGGTAATAGGTGGTCTCGCGGAGGAACTCGGTATCGACGGTGATAACGGGGTGCTTGGCCAGCCGGCTGCAGGCAGCCGCGAGGTCAGCGGTGGTGGTAATCAAATCCATGAACGGCCCATGACACGTGATATCAGCCGTTCTGCCGAAAGTGCTGTGATGTCAAGGGGCTCGATGCGAATTCGAGCCTTGCTTTTGGGCCGGAGGCGCCATTTTCCGATGAAAATCCTATTCGTAGCGGACCCGCTGCGTGGATTTTCGCGCGCAGGGCAGCGCCACCACGAGGACGCACATGGCGACCAGAGCCAGTCCCAGGAACTCAATAACCAACAGATCCACGGCGAAACCTCCAGAAACATTGGTAGATTTGTCGGGAGCACGTTGAGGGTCTGTTAATTCTCGTGGTTACCGGCGGCGTGGGCAGCCGGATGGTGGACGGGGAGTTAATGGACAGACCCGCCCAAACGAATTCGGCGCCCCGCATGACGGAGCGCCGATGTTTGTTGCCGTTGTCGGCGGTCCTTACGGCAGCTTCAGCGAGGTCTCTGCGTTGTACGGCTTGAGCGTCTCGTCGGCGGCCTTCTGCGCGGCGGCGAGGGCTTCCTTCGGCTGCTTCTTGCCGTTCAGGACCAGCATCACCTCGTCCTCGAGGTTCTTGCGGACCGGCACGGTCTTGTAGGTCGCGAACCAGGGTTTTGCGACGTCGAGCTGCTCGACGGCGGTCTTGGCGTCCGGGTTCTTGTTGAGGAATTCGACCATGTCGGGCGTCTTGTAGGCGGCCATGTTCGGCGCGAAATAGCCGGTGGCGCGGCTCCACCAGGCGCTCTTCTCCGGCGAGGTCATCCACTTGATCAGCGTCCAGGCGGCCTTCTGCTTCTCCGCTTCGAGACCGGCCGGAACGATCAGCGAGGCGCCGCCGATCGGCACGGCGTTGCGGACGTTGCGTGGGATGAAGGCGACCTTGTAATTGAACTTGGCGTTGTCGCGCACGTAAGTGAGCGAGCCCGTCGACAGCATCATCATCGCGGCATTGCCGGAGATGAAGGAGGTGCTGACGGCAGGGCCGGGCGTCGCGCCGGGCGCGTGGACCTTGTGCTTGTAGACAAGGTCGTTCCACCAGGTGAGCGCACCGAGCATCGAGGGCGTGTCGTAATAGACCTCGCCGCCGAACTCCTCGTTGTAGTAGCGCCCGCCATTGCTCATGGTGAGCGTTTCCATCATCCAGCCGCAATAGTCGTAGGCGCAGGGGATCGCGATGCCCCATTGGGTCACCTTGTCGCCTTCGCGCTTGGTCAGCTTCTTGGCCCAGTCGGTGAGCTCGGCCCAGGTCTGCGGCGGCTTGTTCGGATCAAGGCCCGCTTCCTTGGCCTTGTCGGCGTTGATGTAGAGCAGCGGCGTCGAATTGTGGAACGGCACGCCGTAGACCGAGCGGTTGATCACGGCATTGCCTTGCAGCGCCGGGAAGAACTGGCCCAGGAATTTCTCCTTGGTGGTGCCGTCCGCAGCGATCAGGCTGTCGAGATTGGTGAGCTCGTTCTCGATCTGCATGTCGAGCAGGAAGTTCGCCGACATGATCACGGCGGCCGGCGGCTTGCCGGCCTTGATCGCGGCGCGCGTCTTGATCAGCGTGTCGTCATAGGAGCCGGTGTAGACCGCGGTCGCCTTGACGCCGGGATGGGTCTCGTTGAACTCCTTGATCAAGGTGCCCATGTCGCGGGCGAGCTTGCCATCGACGGGAACGGGGAAGAACAGATCGATCTCGGTCGGGCCTTCGGCCATCGCCGGGAAGGCGAGGGCGCCTGCCAAAGTGCCGGCCATGGCAAGGCCGAGCATGAGCCTGCGGGAAAACAGCATCGGACAATCTCCTATTTGATGCCTGAGGTGACGAAAGAGCTGATGAAGCGTTTCTGAAAGATCAGGAAGGTGACGAGCAGCGGCGCGATCACCATCAGCGTGCCCGCGGCGATGGTGCCCCAGGCCTGCGTGCCTTCGGCGGTCTTGGTGAAGACCGAGAGACCGACCGTGAGCGGCCGCTTGTCAGGCGAATTGATCACCATCAGCGGCCACAGGAAGTCGTTCCAGTGGCTGGTCACGGAGATGATGGCGAACGCGGAGAAGCTCGGCATCGACAGCGGCACGTAGATGTGGCGGATGCGCTGGAGCAGGCTGGCGCCGTCGATCAGGGCAGCGTCTTCCAGCTCGGTCGGGATCGCTTCGAACGCCTGGCGCATCAGGAAGGTGCCGAAGGCGGAGGCGAAGAACGGCATCATCACGCCGGCGAGCGTGTCGTAGAGGCCGAGCTGCGCCACCAGCGACAGGTTCGGCACGATCAGCAGCACCGGCACCAGCATCAGCTGCATCAGGAACAGGTAGAAGATCACCGTCTTGCCGGCGAAGTCGAGGCGGGCGAAGGCAAAGCCCGCCAGCGTGATGGTGACGAACTGCACCAGCAGGATGCCGGTGCAGATGATCGTGGTGTTGAGCGTGTAGCGCGGGAAATCGCCGATCTCCCAGGCATCCCTGACATTGTCGAGCGTCGGCTTCAGGCTCGGCATCAGCTCGGCCATGGCGTTGATGCCGTCCGAGGCCGGGCGCAGCGTCGCCACGACCATCCACAGGAACGGGATCAGCCAGACCATCGCGAGCAGCACCGTCAGCAAAAAGCCGAGCTTCGGCGTGATCTCGCCCCTTGTGGCGAGCGGGGCGTCCTTCCAGAGCGTATCGATCAGCTTCATGACCCGCCCTCGCGGTTCGCCATGGTCCGGAAGGAGAGCGCGGTGAGGCCCATCAGCGCTGCCAGCGTCAGCAGCGTCGCCGCCGAGGCCTTGCCGATGTCGTAGTGCTCCACCGCCTGCTGGTAGATGTAGAACAGCACCAGATTGGTCGAATTTGACGGCCCGCCCTGGGTCATGACGAAGACGTGGTCGACCTGCGTCACGGCGTTGAGGATCGCGATGACGGTGACGAACAGGAAGGTGGGCTTGAGCTCCGGCAGGATGATGTGGCGCAGGCGCTGATATGGGCCCGCGCCGTCGAGATGCGCGGCTTCCATCACGTCCTCGGGTACGGCCTGGAGGCCGGCGAGGAAGAACAGCATGTAGTAGCCGGCGTTCTTCCAGATCGTGATGATCATGATCGCATAGAGCGCGATGTCGGGGTCTCCGAGCCAGTTCGGCAGCACCGGCAGCAGCCGGCCGATGTAGTAGTCGAGCAGGCCGACATTGGGCAGGAAGATGAACAGGAACAGCGCTGATGCCGCGACCATCGGAATCAGCACCGGCAGGAACAGCGCGGCGCGCAGCGCGCTGTTCACGGCATGGGTGCGCGCAAGCGCCAGCGCGAACAGCAGCGCGAGGGCGATGCTCGGCACCGCCGTGCCCACGGCGTAGATCAGGTTGTTGACGACGGCGCCGGTGAAGGCAGGATCGGCCAGCACCGATGCGATATTGTCGAGACCGACGAAGCGCAGCGGCGCCTTCGGCGTGGCGCGCTGATAGAGCGCATCGACGAGCACGCGGCCCATCGCGCCATAGGTGAACAGCGCGAGGAAGACCAGCGAAGGCAGCAGCAGCAGGTAGGCGGGCAACGAGGCTTTGAAGCGGTTGGAGAACCGCTTCAGGACGTGCAGGCGCGGTGCCGCCGAAGTCGCGACCGGGAGAGCCGCGGGTTCAGCGAGGCTCATCTCATGGCGCCCGGAAATTGAGCGCGTAGTCGCGGCCGTCCACCCCCGCCGGTGGCTCGAAGGGGAAGCGCAGGCTGGTGTCGAGGAAGTCGTGGCTGTGCACGACGAGGTTCTCGTCGTCGATCAGCACGACGCCATAGGCCGGCGGCTCGTGGCTGGCGAGGTGCGGCGCGCCGGGATTGAGCTCGAACCAGACCTGGTGGTTGGTGCCGCGCAGCGTCGAGAACGGGATCTTGCCGAAGCTGCCGAAGATCGGCCGGTGCACATGGCCGAAGAAGAGATGACGGATGCGCGCGCGATAAGGCGCGATCACCTCGGCGAATTCGGCACTCTGCTTCAGCCCGATGTCGTCCATCGCGTGGACGCCGACCGGGAAGGGCGGATGGTGCATGAACACGACGAGCGGAATGTCCGCGGGCGCGGCCGCGAGCGTGCTCGCCAGCCAGCCGAGGCGCTTGGCGCACATCTCGCCGGCGTGGCTGGTCTCGTCCAAGGTGTCGAGGAAGACGAACAGGCCGTGCGGGGTGGTGCGCGTGCCCTGCACGAAGCCGTTGGAATCGCGCGGCGCGGCCTTCAGCGCATCGAGGCAGGTGACACGCTTGTCGTGATTGCCGACCATCGCGATGTAAGGCATCTTCAGCGCGGCCATCGCCTCGGCGAAATTGGCGTAGGACTGAGGCTCGCCCCAATGGGTGAGATCACCGGTCACGACCGCGAACGCAGCGTCGGACTGATGCTTGTTGATGTCGGCGATCGCCGCATCCAGCCGGGCGCGCGGGTCGAGGCCGTACAGCGTCGCGCCCGGGTTCGCCAGATGGGTGTCGGTGAGGTGGATGAATTTGAAGGGCATGGCGCGCTGTCGGGACGGTTGGAGGATGGACGTCTCCGGCAGACGACCCTGACAGGCGGTTAGAGCGCGTGTGTTTCAGTTTGATGACAGCGGTTCCGGCGTCCACAAGCGCCGATGTCGTAGGGTGGATTAGCGAAGCGTAATCCACCTCCTGTGAGCCAACTTCCAGTTGTGCTATTGATGGCTCATGTCCGACTATCGCCGCGCATTCGTCCCCGGAGGATGCTGGTTCTTCACCGTAAACTTGCTCGATCGACGGAAGGGTCTTTTGACCGACCGGATCGAGATCCTGCGGGACGCGGTCGCAGCAACGCGCCGGAGCCATCCGTTCGAGATCGATGCGTTCGTCGTCCTGCCGGATCATCTGCACGCAATCTGGAAACTGCCGTCCGGTGACGCCGATTTTTCGGTGCGCTGGCGGTTGATCAAGACCCGTTTTGCCAAAGCACTTCCGGCGACGGAGCGGCTGAGCGCTGTTCGTTTCGCACGGAATGAACGCGGCATCTGGCAGCGGCGGTTCTGGGAGCATCTCATCCGCGACGAGGCCGACTATGCCCGCCACGTCGAGTATTGTTATTATAATCCCGTCAAGCACGGGCATGTGTCGCGGGTCTGCGAGTGGCCATACTCGTCGTTTCACCGTGACGTCCGCGCGGGATTGTTTCCCGAGGATTGGGGCGGTGACGTGAAGGCAATCGGCGACTTCGGAGAACGGGCGTAATTGGTGCGACAGCTCGTAGGACGGATTAGCGATGCGCAATCCACCTCTTTCTAACCGCGTGTTGACAGAAATGGTGGATTACGCCTGCGGCTAATCCACCCTACGCACTGAGTTTGCGGCTACGTCCCGCAGAACGTCTGCAGCACCCGCTGGTCCGGCAGCGGCGGATCGGCGTAGGCGGCGTAGTCCGGCTGCTCCTCGAACGGCTTGGCCAGCACGTTCACCAACTCCTCGAACGGCGCGTAGTCGTCGTCGTTCACCGCGGCCTGGATCACGGCCTCGACGCGGTGGTTGCGCGGGATGAACATCGGATTGACCGCGTGCATGGCGGCCTGGCGCTCGGCCGGGCCTTGCGGCTCCAGCGCGATGCGCGCGCGCCAGCGGCCGGCCCATTCGTCGAAGGCCGCGGGCTCCATGAACTGCGCGCGCACGTCGGCGCCGTCATCGACCGCGGCGTCACCGAGCTTGCGGAAGGTGAGGGTGAAGTCGGCCTGGTTCTTCGCCATGGCGTCGAGCAGGTCCTGGATCAGCGCCTCGTCGCCGTCGCGCTCCGTGAACAGGCCGACCTTCCTGCGCAGGCCGGCCTGATAGGCGGCGCTGAACGTCTCGGAGAAGGCGCCGAGAATGTCCTGGGCTTCCGCGACCGCCTTCTCCTGCTCGTCGGAGAACAACGGCAGCAGGCATTCGGCGAGGCGCGTCAAATTCCACAGCGCGATGCGCGGCTGGTTGGCATAGGCGTAGCGGCCCATCTCGTCGATCGAGGAAAACACCTGCGCGGGGTTGTAGGCGTCCATGAAGGCGCAGGGGCCGTAGTCGATGGTCTCGCCTGATATCGACGTGTTGTCGGTGTTCATCACTCCGTGGATGAAGCCGACCAGCAGCCAGCGCGCCACGAGCTCGGCCTGGCGCGCGACGACGGCGGCAAGCAAATCGTGATACGGCCGCTCCGCTTGAAGAAGGTCTGGATAGTGGCGGGTGATCACATGGTCGGCGAGCCGGCGCACCGCCTCGGTGTCGCGGCGGACGGCGAAGAACTGGAAGGTGCCGACGCGGATGTGGCTGGAGGCAACGCGCGTCAGCACAGCGCCTGGCAGCGCGGTCTCGCGGATGACGTGCTCGCCGGTGGCGACCGCCGCGAGCGAGCGCGTGGTCGGGATGCCCAAGGCAAAGATCGCCTCGCTGACGATGTATTCGCGCAGGACCGGACCCAGCGCGGCACGGCCGTCACCGCGGCGGGAGAACGGGGTGGGGCCCGAGCCCTTGAGCTGGATGTCGCGGCGGACGCCGTTTTTGTCGATGACCTCGCCGAGCAGGATGGCGCGGCCGTCGCCGAGCTGGGGCACGAAATGCCCGAACTGGTGGCCGGCATAGGCCATGGCGATGGGATCGGCGCCGGCGGGAACCGTCTTGCCGGCCAGGATCTCGGCGCCCTCAGGGGTTTCCAGCAGGTCCGGATCCAGCCCGAGCTGGATTGCCAAAGGCCGGTTCAGCTTGATCAGTCGGGGGGCGGCGACCGGGGTCGGCGCGACGCGGGCGAAGAAGCTGTCCGGCAGCGCCGAATAGGAGTTCTGGAAGGGGAAATGCACCGTCATAGGCTCAAGATAGGGCTGGAACGCCTGATGGCAAAGGCTCGGCCCCTGAAAATGGGCACTTCCAGCTCAAAACAGGGCGTTCCCTTGGTTGCCGCCTTGGTCCTAGCGAGGTAAACCCTGCCGCAACTTCGGACCGGCCGTGACAGGCCGTTCGATTCGCATCCTCCGACATTGATTTTGGGACGACCATGCATCGCTACCGGTCACATACATGCGGCGCGCTCCGCGAGAGCAACATCGGCGAGACGGTCCGGCTTTCCGGCTGGGTCCATCGCGTCCGCGACCATGGCGGCGTGCTGTTCATCGACCTGCGCGACCATTACGGCCTGACCCAGTGCGTGGTCGATCCGGACTCGCCAGCGTTCTCGCTGGCCGAGAAGCTGCGCTCGGAATTCGTGGTGCGGATGGACGGCAAGGCCCGCCGCCGCCCCGACGGCACCGACAATGACGACCTGCCAACCGGCAAGGTCGAGGTCTATATCAGCGAGATCGAGGTCCTGGGCCCGGCCGGCGACCTGCCGCTGCCGGTGTTCGGCGACCAGGAATACCCTGAGGATATCCGCCTCAAGTATCGCTTCCTGGACCTGCGCCGCGAGAAGCTGCACCAGAACATCATGACGCGCGTCGCGATCATCAAGTCGATGCGCCGGCGCATGGAGGAGCAGGGCTTCTTCGAGTTCAACACCCCGATCCTGACCGCGTCCTCGCCGGAAGGCGCACGCGACTTCCTGGTGCCCTCGCGCATTCATCCCGGCAAGTTCTACGCACTGCCGCAGGCGCCGCAGCAGTACAAGCAGCTGCTGATGATGTCGGGCTTCGACCGCTATTTCCAGATCGCGCCCTGCTTCCGCGACGAGGACCCGCGCGCCGACCGTCTGCCCGGCGAGTTCTACCAGCTCGACGTCGAGATGAGTTTTGTCACGCAGGAAGACGTGTTCGCGGCGATGGAGCCGGTGATCACCGGCGTGTTCGAGGAGTTCGCGAAGGGCAGGCCGGTGAGCAAAAACTGGCGCCGTATTCCGTTTGCGGAGGCGCTGCGCAAATACGGCAGCGACAAGCCGGACTTGCGCAACCCGATCGAGATGCAGGACGTCTCGGAGCACTTCCGCGGCTCCGGCTTCAAGGTGTTCGCGCGCATGCTCGGGGATCCCAAGAACCAGGTGTGGGCGATCCCGGCTCCTGGCGGCGGCAGCCGCGCCTTCTGCGACCGCATGAACTCGTGGGCGCAGGGCGAAGGCCAGCCCGGCCTCGGCTACATCATGTGGCGCGAGGGCGGCGAGGGCGCAGGCCCCCTTGCGAACAACATAGGGCCTGAGCGCACCGCGGCGATCCGCGTGCAACTCGGCGTGAAGGAGGGCGATGCCGCCTTCTTCGTCGCCGGTGATCCCGACAAGTTCTGGAAATTCTCAGGCCTTGCCCGCAACAAGGTCGGCGAGGAATTGAACCTCACCGACAAGGAGCGGTTCGAGCTCGCCTGGATCGTCGATTTCCCGATGTACGAGTACAACGAGGACGACAAGAAGGTCGACTTCTCGCACAACCCGTTCTCGATGCCGCAGGGCGGCCTGGAGGCGCTGAAGGGCCAGGATCCGCTGACCATCAAGGCGTTCCAGTACGACATCACCTGCAACGGCTACGAGATCGCCTCTGGCGGCATCCGCAACCATGTGCCGGAAGCCATGGTCAAGGCGTTCGAGATCGCAGGCTATGGCGAGCAGGAAGTGGTCGACCGCTTCGGCGGCATGTACCGCGCCTTCCAGTACGGCGCCCCGCCGCATGGCGGCATGGCCGCCGGCGTCGACCGCATCGTGATGCTGCTCTGTGGCACCACGAATCTGCGCGAGATCTCGCTATTCCCCATGAACCAGCAGGCCATGGACCTCCTGATGGGCGCCCCGTCGGAAGCCACGACGAAGCAGCTCCGCGAGCTGCACATCCGGGTGAACCTGCCGCAGAAGTGAGGCTTTCGCCTCTCCCCGCTTGCGGGTGAGGCCGCGTCGCATCGAAGATGCGGGGCGGTGAGGGGAATTCTCCGCGAGTCGATCTGGCTGATATTGGGTCCGCTCCCTCCACCGTCATTGCGAGCGAAGCGAAGCAATCCAGAGCCGTTCCGCGGAGGGACTCTGGATTGCTTCGTCGCAAGGGCTCCTCGCAATGACGGGGAGGGACTTACGCCAGGCCAGCTGCCGCCTCTTCGCAGTGATAAGCGCCGCTACAGCCCCGTCGACGCCTCGATCCTGAACTGCGCCAGCGCGCTCTCCGGGTCGCTTTGCGAAAGCTGCATCAATTGCATCAGCGGGACCTTGGCGCGGGGCGTGAGCTTGATGGTCAGTGTCTGCCCCGACGTCTCGACGAAGCCGGCCAGCGCATCCACCGCCATCCTCACGTCGGCATTGGACGCCGCGATCCTCTCGCCTTGCGCCCGGATCGTCTGGACGATGGCGCTGCGCGCGGCGTCGCGGCTGACATTCTGCATGCGCGAGAACTGCGCGACGACGAGATCGACGACGCCGCTGTCGCGCAAGGAGAGCTCGATCGCACCGGTCTCGACCTGCGCCGCCTGACCCATCGCCTGCACTGGGTTGGTCGTGGTGAACAGGCCGCGCGGCACATTGGCGAGCGCGAAGCGGGCTTGCGCCTTGGCGAGGTCGCCGAGCTCGATGCTCGCCGGCGCGAGCGCGAACGCGCCGGACGATTCCGTCCAGGCGGCGCCGAGATCGAGGTCGATCGCGAGCTTGTCGACACCCGCCATGATCAGCGGCCGTAGCGCCGGATTGGCGGTATCCGTGGGCGTGACCATCTTCACGACCAGATTGGTCTTGCTGGGGATCGAGCCGACCAGCTGGCCCCAGTTCAGGCTGATTGTATCGATGGTAACGAATTGACGCGTGTTCTTGTATGGTGAGACGACGCCCTTGATCTCGGCGCCTTCGAGTACCCGGAACAGGCCCAGCATCTGGTCGGGCGAGGGCGGCTTTCCGGGACTGCTGAGACCGGAGGCCCAGCGCATGAAGTTCGGCATGCTGAAGGATTTGAGCGCGAAGCGCTCCATCTTGAACTGACCCTGCGGCGAGGGTGCATCGACGCCCTCGATTGCGAAGTCGCCCTGCCGGTAGCGGATCGCGTTGATCTTCCCGGTTCCCTGCGGTGTGCCGATCGAGGTCTTGCCGATCTCGGCCTTGCCGACGCGAATGCCGTCGTAGAATCCAGCGACCTTCTCCATCAGCTCGCGCGTTTGCGCCTGCGTTGGCGGGGTCGACTTGTCCTGCGGCAGCATGGCAAACATCTCGAACAAACGGAGCCTCGACGGCTGCACGTCGATGTCTTCCATGGCGAAGCCGTCGATATCCATACGCAGGCCCAGCGCGGACTTCAGCACATAAGGGCCGCTCGAGATTTGCCGGTAGACCCGGCGGTAGCTGTCGTCACCGCTCGCTTGTGGATCGAGTGCGGCGAGGATCGGGGTCGAGTCGAAATCGTTGACGATGAGGGTCGAGATCTCGCCAGTCAGCTTGTCCGCGTTGCCCGGCTGCGTCACGTTGATCGTGAAGGTGGCGCGGTCCGTCTTCATCGCATCGACCTTGCCGCGGCCGAGATTTTGCAGCGCGAGGCCGGAATAGAGCACTTCACCGCTGCCGCCGCTGCTGCCGGCGTCGAAATTGATGTTGATGGACGGGACCGTCACGGACGTTGCCGTCACGCTCGCGAACTGGACAAGCACGAACCGGTACGCGTCGATCAGAGAGCTCGATGTCGGTATGTTTTGAACGTGGAGGGAACCTGCATAGTCGCGCAGTGTCGTCTGCGGGACCTTGTAGGCCACTTTCAACTTGCCGGGGCCGACGTCGTCCAACGCAATCTCGACACCCGTGATGTCGATGCTGTCGGCCGAGAACCTGGCATCATCGATCAAGTGGACGCCTGTGCCCTTGATGCCGGCGATCTTGATCTTCGCCTGCGGCTGGTGGGCAGGCTCGACCGCGATGTCCTCGATCGTCAGCGTCCGGGTCGCGAACTCGAACGTGATCTTGCCATGGCTGGCCTTGCCGCCGCCCGCGCGCATCTGCTCGAAGGCTGCCTCGACCTCGCTGGTGGCCCGGTGCTGGACGTAGAGATTGAAGCCGAACCATCCGCCCGCGCCGAGCACGGCTGCCATGATCAGGCCGATCAGGATTCGCTTCATTCCCGGCTCCAGTTGCTCGTTCTACACCGCGCAACCTGCCATATTCGGCAAACGCCGCGCGGTCCAGGGAAAGCTATGGTTTTCAGACAGTTGACTGCGCGCCCTGTTGATGGGGTCGCAATCGGATGTTGCCACCGGGGCACCCGGCGTGCTTCATCCCGTTTCCATGACCCGGAAATACCGTTTCGCTTGGGCGGCAGCTCCGGATCATGCATTTTGATGCCGGTAACGTGAGGCGAGACTCCGCATGTCGTCCTATTCTGATGATCTCCACCAGGCGGCGCTGGCCTATCATCGTCTGCCGCGCCCCGGAAAGCTCGAGATTCAGGCAAGCAAGCCGCTCGCCAACCAGCGCGATCTCGCGCTCGCCTATTCTCCGGGCGTTGCCGCCGCCTGCACCGAGATCGCCAAGAACCCGGCCGAGGCGGCCACGCTCACCACCCGCGCCAACCTGGTCGCGGTGGTCTCCAACGGCACCGCGGTGCTCGGCCTTGGCAATATCGGCCCGCTGGCCTCCAAGCCGGTGATGGAAGGCAAGGCGGTCCTGTTCAAGAAATTCGCCGGCATCGATGTGTTCGACATCGAGATTGCCGCCGACACCATCGACCGTGTGGTCGAGACGGTGGCGGCGCTCGAGCCGACCTTCGGCGGCATCAATCTGGAAGACATCCGCGGACCGGAGTGTTTCGAGATCGAGACGCGCCTGAAGGAGCGCATGAAGATCCCGGTCTTCCATGACGACCAGCACGGCACCGCCATCATCGTCGCCGCGGCGATCACCAACGGCCTCAGGCTGAACGGCAAGAAGCTGTCGGAGGTCAAGATCGTGGCCTCGGGGGCAGGGGCCGCCGCGCTCGCTACGCTGAACCTGCTCGTCTCGATGGGCGCACAGCGGAAGAACATCTGGGTCTGCGACATCGACGGTCTCGTGCATGAGGGGCGCAACACCTCGATGGACCGCTGGAAGGCGGTCTATGCGCAGAAGACCGACAAGCGCACGCTCGCCGACGTCATCGGCGGCGCCGATATCTTCATCGGGCTCTCGGCACCCGGCGTGCTCAAGCCCGAGATGGCCAAGGCGATGGGTGACAAGCCCTTGATCATGGCGCTCGCCAATCCCGTGCCGGAGATCATGCCGGAAGAGGCGCGGAAGGCGCGCCCCGACGCCATGATCTGCACCGGCCGCTCGGACTATCCGAACCAGGTCAACAACGTCCTCTGCTTTCCCTTCATCTTCCGCGGCGCGCTCGACGTCGGCGCCACCGCGATCAACGAGGAGATGAAGCACGCCGCCGTCGAGGCCATCGCGCAGCTCGCGCGCGAGGCGCCGTCGGATGCGGTCGCGCAGGGTTTTGACACGGGCGAGACCCAAGGGTTCGGCCCGGGCTCGCTGATCCCGAGTCCGTTCGACCCGCGCCTGATTCTGCGCATCGCGCCGGCTGTCGCCAAGGCGGCGATGGAGTCGGGTGTCGCGACGCGACCCATCACCAATTTCGACGAGTACACCGCGCTGCTCGAGCGCTTCGCCTTCCGCTCCGGCCTCGTCATGAAGCCGATGTTCGCCAAGGCCAAGACCCAGCCGGTGCGGGTGATCTATGCCGAAGGCGAGGACGAACGCGTGCTGCGCGCGACGCAAGTCGTGCTGGAGGAGAACCTGGCGCGGCCGATCCTGGTCGGCCGTCCTTCTGTCGTGGAGGCGCGCATCAAGCGCTTCGGGCTCTCGATCCGCGCCGGCAAGGACTTCGACCTGGTCAATCCCGAGGACGATCCGCGCTACCGCTCCTATGTGCAGTCTTATGTCGAGGTCGCGGGCCGCCGCGGCGTCACGCCGGATGCCGCCCGCACGGTCGTGCGCACCAACAACACCGTGATCGCGGCGCTCGCGGTGACGCGTGGCGAGGCGGATGCCATGCTTTGCGGCGTCGAGGGCCGCTACATGAGCCATCTGCGCCATGTCCGCGAGATCATCGGCTTCTCGCCTGATATCAGCGACTACGCGGCGCTTGCGCTGCTGATCACCAGCAAGGGCGCCTTCTTCATCGCCGACACGCAGGTTCGGCCCAACCCGAGCGCGGAAGAGCTCGCGGAGATCGCATCGCTCGCCGCGGTCCACGTGCAGCGCTTCAACATCAAGCCGAAGATCGCCTTCGTCTCGCACTCGGATTTCGGCAGCTACGACACCGAATCCTCGCGCAAGATGCGGCGGGCGACCCAGCTGTTGAAGGAGAAGCATCCGGAGATCGAGGCCGACGGCGAGATGCAGGGCGACACCGCACTCTCCGCCGCTGCGCGAAGGATGGTGCTGCCGCACTCCAAGCTGGAGGGCGAGGCCAACATCCTGATCATGCCGACCCTCGACACCGCCAACGTCGCCTATCAGATGATCAAGTCGCTGGCGGACGCGCTGCCCGTCGGCCCGATCCTGGTCGGCCCGGCGCATCCCGCGCATATCCTGACGCCGTCGGTGACTGCGCGCGGCATCCTCAACATGACGGCTGTCGCCGTCGTCGAAGCCCAGGAGCGGGCAGCCCGGCAGCAGCCGACGTTGTTTACCTGAGACGGTCGCCGACGCTGCTTCGCCTCTCCCCGCGCGCGGGGAGAGGCCGGAATTTGCGACAGCAAATTCCGGGTGAGGGGGAGTCTCCGCGAATCCAGCTCTCACCGCGATTGCGGAAGCAGCCCCTCACCCCAACCCTCTCCCCGTAAGAACGGGGCGAGGGAGCGCAGCGCCCGAGCCTCTCGATCTCAATCTTTTCAAAACGGTTCTCCATTTCCCCGTTTGTAAACCGGCGCACGACTCTTCATAATCTCTTCAAGCGTTCCGTGCTGTAGCGCTTTGCCAAGAGGCCGATCATGCCAGCGTTCGTGACTTTCGGGCGAATCCTGTTCGCCGTGCTGTTCATCTACACGGGCGCGACCAAGCTCTTTGCCATCCAGGAGACTGCCGACTTTATCGCCACCAGGGTCGTGGTGCCTGATGTCATCGCGCCTTACGCCACGCAGGTCGAGACGGCGACGGCCATGACCACGCCGCAGCTGCTGGCGATCGCGGTCGGCGGACTCGAGGTCATCGCAGGGCTGATGATCGCGCTGAATTTCGGCGCGCGCTTCTTCGCGATGCTGCTGATCATCTACGTCGCCGTCGCGACCGTCCTGTTCTACGATTTCTGGAACCAGACCCCGCCGGACAACGCCAAGATGCTGGTCGACGCGCTCAAGAACCTGTCGATCATCGGCGCGCTCTGCATGATCATCGGCTACGGCCGCACCACGCGTCCGGCAGAGGCGGCCTACGGCGACGTGTAGCGATCAATGCGCCCTTGGGGGCGCGATCTCGCGCATCCAGCGGGAAATCGTTGCGCTGCTCGTTGCATCGGTGCCGTGCTGAAGGCCGAGCAATGCGGCCTCGCGCGCTGCGCGGGGCGTAATGCCGTAGGCTGCCTTGAACGAGCGCGTGAAATGCGCGTCGGTGCCGAGCTGCCAGCGCCGCGCGACCTCGCTGATGCGCGGACCACGCGCGCCCGAATTGGCGAGATCGAAGAACGCGCGGTGCAGCCGACGGCTGCGAATGTAGTCCGCGATGCCACCGACGGGCGCGAACAACCGGTACAGTGAAGCCCGGGACAGGCCGAAATGGGCCGCGATCGAATTGGCCGACAGATCCTCGCTGGCAAGGCCAGCCTCGATATATTGCCGAATCCGCATCAAGGACGGGCTCGCAGCGACGGTATGGTCGGCGTCAGCGTCGCCGCGTTCGATTTCGTTGCGCAGGCAGGCGGCCAGCAGCGAGACCGTGCCCTCGACCACCGATTGACATTCGTCGAGCGTCATGCGGGGCGCAAATTCGACCAGGGCGGTGAGATGTCCCGCCAGCAGCCTTGCGATCACGCTGCTGCCGGACAGGACCAGGCCGTGCAGGTCATCGACTCGCAAGAGATGGGTGCCGAACATCGGGCGCGGCACGACCGGCGTGACATTCTCGAAAGCCGTCGCCTTGGTCTCCAGAGTCTGGGCGAGGTCGAACAGGCAGATGTCGCCGGCGCGCACACGGATCGGCCGGGTGCCGGCGACCCCGTCGTAGCCACCCTTGAGATAGAGCTGGAGAATGATGTGGTCGACGCCGCTGCGCGCAATCGTTTCGGGGGTGCGGCGGAAACGCTGGCCGCTGGCACGGCTCAGCCCGATCAGCACCGGGCCCATGGCGTAGGAGCTGAGGTCGGCGCGAAACGGGACCGGTTCATCGGCGGCGAGCTCATCGACCTCGAACAGCGTGGCGACGGCTTCCCGCCACGCTGCGACGTTGGCCTCCGTCTCCATCTGATCGGCGCTGAAGCCGAATGCCGGCAGCAGGGACGATATCGGGGCGACATCATCATTCAATCCGAAGGCGTCCGTCGGACCTGTGGTCGTGCAGTCGTCGCTCATTGTGGCCGCGGTCAGTCTTGCTCTTTTGTCTCAGTCTATTGATGCGGTGTGTCTCAGTCGTCGGCTCGTATTGACGCCGCGCCTGGGACGTTGGCTATAGCGCCACGACCGCCGTCGGGGCCGATTATCAGGCCTCGGCAAAATGCTAGCCGGCTTTGCGCTGGCCGGCGGCGGGACCAATTTTAGCTCACGAAATCAGCAGATACCAAATGGTATTCTGTTGCCGGTACTGTGCATGGGGTTGTTTTTCCAGTTTTGAGTTGGAGCCGGGCCGCGTCGCCGCTGTCGAGAGGTTAACCCGGCCGCCACGGGGTCACGGTCACCTCATGCGCCGCGTCGAGGAGATACGGCGCACCCGGCTTCATTCCGTGCGCAGCCAGCACCTCGTGAGGCGTCCGCTGGGGCACGCCGCCGAAACAGCCTTCGCCGCCGGGCAGCCGCACATGCGGGGCTTCCGACAGCCAGAACGTGTCGTAGCGGTCCATGAACAGGTCGAACACGAGCGGACCGCCGATGATGGCGATCATGCCGGAGGAGACGTCCGCGAAGGCGCAGGCCTCATCGAAGCTCGCATGCTCAGGATTCCACAGCGTCGCGTTCGGCATCTCCGGGTCGACGATGAGGTCCCTGATCTTGCGGGTCAGGATCAGCCGCTTGCGCTTCGGCGAATTCGGCTGCTGCTCGTGCGAGTGCCGGCCATGCACGATCAGCGCGGCGCGATCGAGCGCCTGCTCGAAGAACAGCTTGTCGGCTTCGAACTTCAGGCTGTCGGGCATGACGCGATCGGCGTCGGCAAGCATGCCGTCCGCCGAGACGATGACGTAGCCTTCGATACGGAAAGACAACGGCCTTCTATTCGGAAACGGTCGTCACCACGGAATTGACCGGGCGCTGGCTCACCGTCGGCAGCTTGGCGTCCTTGAGCAACTCCTGGTCGTATTCCGGCAGCGTCGATGCCGGGAACTTGGCGCGCATCGCCACCACCTTGTACCCGCCGGCCTTCAGCCGCTTGAGCAGCTCGGGCAGGGCTTCCGCGGTGTGCTTCTGGAAGTCGTGCATCAGGATGATGCCCTTGCCCTTGGTATCGAGCTTCTTCATCACGGTCTCGACCACCTTCTCGGGCTTGGAGGCCTTGAAGTCGAACGAGTCAATGTCGCAGGAGAAGATCGCGACATTGCGGTTGCCGAGATAGGTAACCATCTCCGGCGGATGCTGGAGCGCCGGGAAGCGGAAGAACGGCGAGGGCGAGATGCCGCCGAGCGCCCATCTCACGGCGCTGAAGCCCTTCTCGATCTCTTCCTTGCGCTGCGCTTCGGTGAGCTTCTTGTTGTTGAGGTTGGCGTGCGACCAGGTGTGAGCGCCGACCGTATGGCCGGCCGCGTAGACCTGCTTCAGGATCTCCGGCTCGTAGGTCGCGTGCTTGCCGATGGAGAAGAAGATGCCGGTGGTGCACTCGTCGGCGAGCGCCTTCAGCACCGCGGGCGTGTTGCGCGGCCAGGGGCCGTCGTCGAAGGTCAGCACCACCTCCTTGTCGCGCAGGAAGTCGAGCTCCTTGAAATGCTCGAAGCCGAAGCCGGGACCGCCCGTGGTATCGATCTCGACGGTGCGGGCGACGCCGAGCGCGCCCGGCGTGTTGCAGGCCGCGCGCGCCGGCTGCGGCGGCTGCTTGGGCGGGGGCGGATTGACGAACCCTGCTGGCGCGGCGCCTGTCGCGGGAGCGGCGGCGGCCGGAGCCGTCGCGGGTGCCGACGCGACCGGCGTCGCCGCCGGTGCGACTTGCGTCGCGGCTGCCGGCTTCGCGGCCGGTGTCTGCGACCATGCTGCGCCGGTCATCGCAACCGACATCGCGCCTGCCAGAATCAGTCCTGCCGCCACACGCATGGTGTTGTCCTCGAGATTGGCCCCGTTGTCCCGCCGCGGCTTTTCGCCTGCGGCAAAACCCATCCTGCCCAAACGATCCTAGCCTAGATGGTGGGCCATCGCCATTGCAACGGCTGTTTGACGCCCGGCCACAATTGTGCCCAGCCGGATGCGGCGCTTGCGTCAACTGTCGGCCAGCGCCCTCGCAATGGCCGTTTTGATTCGCGTGTCGGCCGGTTCGACCGCGGACGCAAAGACGTCGGCGACATAGCCGTCGCGGCCGATCAGGTATTTGTGGAAGTTCCACCTTGGAACTTCCTTCGGTCGCGCCTCGGCGGCCCATTTGTAGAATGGATGCGCTTTCGCTCCGATCACCCCGGCCTTGGCCGTAACCGGGAAGGTAACACCATATTGGTGGTGCGCGGTGTCCGTGATCTCACTGGCGCCTCCCGGCTCCTGGCCCCCGAAGTCGTTGGACGGTACGCCGATCACGGTGAGCCCGCGGGGGCGGAATTCGTTCCATAGCTCCTGCAGGCCGGCATATTGCGGCGTGTAGCCACAGAGCGAGGCGGTGTTCACCACCAGCAGCGGTTTGCCGGTGAACGCGGCGAGGCGGATGTCGTCGCCAGACAATGCGGGGAAGGAGAAGGCGTAGGCCGAGATCCGGCTCATGCCGCCATCGGCGAAAGCGCGTGCTGCCGGCGCGATCGCGCCTGCAACCGTTGCGACGAGCATGGCCCTGCGATTCATCATGAGGGCGTCCCCCGAAATGATCCGGGCAGCATGTTACCCCGCCGGCACGACCGGACTGCTCAACACCGCGTTATCAGGAGCGACGAAGCCTAGTACAGGCGGACGATGAAATCGGTGCCTTCGCCGGTCTCGCCCTGGTTGATTCCCTGGTCGGAGACGATGATCGAGCCGCCTGATGTCAGCATCTCGTTGATCCTCGCCATGGTCTCCGCGGGGATCGAGATGCGGTCGAGGGCCTCGGCTGGGCTGTCCGGCGTGACCACGGGCCTGGCGGCGACGGGGATCACTGCGGCGCCACGCTGGCCGCGCGCGAGGCGGCTGTCGTCCGCGCGTGCCGCGGAACGGGCGGAGACGGGCAGCGACACCACCGACCAACGCAGCGAATTGGCATCGGCCTTGTCGACTTCGGCGGTGAAGACATGCGTGCCGAGCGGCCGGTCGCTCGCGGCGATCGTGACGGGGACCTCGAACAGCGGCGCAAAATTCTGCCGCACATAGAGCCTGGAATCCTTGCGGCTGATGAAGACGGCAATCTGGCCGGCCCGCTTGGGCATTTCCGGTTTTGCAACTGGCGCCGGGTCGGCAACGCGGGTCTCGTCCTTCCTTGCGTCGGGCGAAGCAGTCATTGTCGGCGCCGTGGCCGGCGCATTGGGCGTCTTCGCGGAGTCCACCGCCTCCGTCTTGACCGGTTCGGCTTTGACCGCCTCGACCTTATCGGCGGGTTTGTCGTCGTGACCTGGCTTGATCGTACCGGATGCCTCGGCCGTCTTGGCCTTATCGGCCGGTGCGACGGCTTCCTGGCGTGCGGGCGCTCTGCCTGTGGTCACATCCGACATCACGGCGTGGCCGACCGACGCGCGCAGCTCGAGCATGCTGTCGGCGCTTGCAGTCTTCGTCTCCACGGGATTGGCTCCGGCGGCGCCCTTGTCGCCCTTCTCGCCGACAGTCGTCTGCGGCGCGAGGCTCGCCGCGGGCTGCGGCGGCACGCGCACGGAGGCGAGCAGGGGATGCGAGAAGCTGTGCGGCGTCATCTCGCCGGGCGCGACGATGACGCGCGCGCCCATCCTGGTCCAGTTCCACATCTTTACCGCGAACGACATCGGCATGCGGATGCAGCCGTGCGAGGCCGGGTAACCCGGCAACACGCCGGCATGCATGGCGACGCCGGACCAGGTGATCCGCTGCATGTACGGCATCGGCGCGCCGCTATAGATGTTGGAGCGGTGGAATTTGTGCTTCTGGATGACGCTGAACACACCCATCGGCGTCGAATGACCCTTCATGCCGGTCGACACCGGGGATTCCGCGAACGCGCCTTTGCTGTCGTAGACCGTCACCTTCTGCCGGTCGATCGATACGACGATGACGAGCGGTCCTTGTGGCTTGGTGCCGGCTTCCTTCTCGACGACTTCTTTCTTGCCGACCGTGCGGCTCTTCTGCGGCCTCTGGCGCAGTGGCTCGGGACGCTGCCGGGCGTAATAGGAGCCGTCGGAATAATCCGTCCAATAGTAGAACGCCGCGTCTGCGTGGCTGGTCGTGCCGATCACACCCGCCGCGGTCAAAACGGCGACCTGCCACAGCCGCACCGACTTGGCGGAAGAACCCGACCCATTCACGCTATTCATCCTCGAATCCACAATTCCAAATCAGACGTTAGTCTCGCCAGGAGGATACGCGTTCACCAGCAGGGTGGTTCTGCGATCAGCTACTTTTGTCCAAGCCGTAGCAGAAAAGCCTCACGGAGCAGTAAACGGCGGCCGCGCCGGGCTGGCTGTCGTCTTCCTGTCGGGCCTTCGCGTTCCTACATTGCGGAGACTTGTTACCGGAGAACTTCATGTCATCTCGTTTCCCCGGTCTTTCGGGCATCCGCTTGAAAGGCCTCGCTTTATTCCTCCTGGCTCTAACTGCGCCAATGGCGTCGGCATCCGCCGCCGACGAGCCCGATCTGATCTTCCGCCGCTCGACCGTGTTCAAATGGATGAGCCCGAACGACAAGCTCGCGACCTATGGTCTCGACGATCCGGAAGTCGAGGGCGTCGCCTGTCATTTCACGGTGCCGGAGAAGGGGGGCTTCAAGGGGTGGCTGGGCCTTGCCGAGGAGGTCTCGGACATCTCGCTCGCCTGCCGCCAGGTCGCACCGATCAGGTTCAAGAACAAGATGGAGCAGGGCGACGACATGTTCCGCCAGCGGCGCTCGCTGTTCTTCAAGAAGATGCAGATCGTGCGCGGCTGCGACGCCAAGCGCAACGTGCTGGTCTACATGGTCTATTCGGACAAGCTGATCGAGGGGTCGCCGAAGAACTCGACCTCGACCGTGCCGATCATGCCGTGGGGACCGGCGGACGCGAACGTCCAGAAGTGCGGCGAGTTCTTCACTCAGTGACGCCCTAGCGTTCACTCAGTGACGTGCTAGGGTTCGCTCAAAGACGATCGCCCGGTTTCGCGAGATGCGAACCGGTCAGCCGCACGAACATCTGCGGTACAGCCTCGAAGCCGCGGCTCGATTGCAGCGCCATTTCGCCGACGCTGCCGCGAACGGGTGGTTCATCTCCGCGATCCCTCGGTGGATCCGCATCGCGCGGCGTTGCGCGATTTCCCGTCATCATGGCGGCCATTCCTCACGTGAACGCGCCCGATGAATCGGGCGTCTCGGTTTCGATGGCTTGGGTCGCGGCCGAACCGCGCCCGGTTCAATAGGATCGACCCGGCCCTCGTTTACTGCCCTGTTCAGCAGAAAAACGTAAAATGCGTATGAAGCGCTTGAGGCGGGAGCATGACGGCGCGCGCTGCAGGGGGCGTTTCCGCGCTGGAGCCGGAACTTGCCGGGCCACTTTGAGCTGCAGCCTGACCTCTCTGAAATGACTGGCATTTTCCGAAAATTGTTTCGTCGTCACGGACGGGACGAAACAATTCTCACGGCGACGAAACCATTTTCAGCTTTTCGCGCATCACGCGCGAAACCGCCCATGGTTATCAGCGTCACAACGACGACGGCGCACCGCCGGCTACCGAATTGGGATAAAAGATCATGCGCGCCCTCAGCTTCATCCTTGCTTTCGGTTTCGTGCTCGCCGGCTCCTCGTTCGCGGGGGCGCCTGACGGTAATCTCCCCGGTGTCGGGACCTTCCAGTACAGCGGCTCGCCCGTCACCATCACGCCAGCGCAGCCGATCGTGGTCGCCGCGCGCTTCTGACCGCACACAAGACAACAGCCGGCAAGGCCATCATGTTGCTTCGTCTCTGCGCCGCGGCGTTCGTGTCCCTTCTGACGGTCGGTTCCGTTCAGGCGCAGGTTCGCACACCCTCCCGGCTACCCGATCCACGCAGCGAATTCGTGCGCCAGTGCGCGCCGCGCATGCTCGGGCGCTGGGAGCATCCGGAAGCGGTTTGCAGCTGCCTCCACGACCATGCCGCCGCTGCCGTTGAGGACCGCGATCTGCGCGAGGCGCTGCTGCGCGGCATCACAGAGACCGGCGTGCCGACGATCGAGACCGATTGGGTACCTGTTTCCAAGCAGGGTGAGATCGGCCCGACCTTCACCAAGATCGCCAAGCCGACCTTGCAGTGCATGTTCGATCCGGCGAAGTAGCTTCTCAGCTGATCATCTCGATTTCGGCCCGTGCCGCGGCACGCAGGAGCTCGTGCGCGAGACACCCTTGTCCGTCATCTTGGCGCCGCGCACCTCCTTGACCTGACCGGCGGGGCAGGTTCCGTCATCCACGAGCACACGCTGACCGAGCTTCAGATCGACGATGTCCTGCTCGCGTCCGACGCTGCCAGCACCCGCTGTCGAGGCAAGCGCGGTGGCGATCAGGAGCGAACAGCAGGCGGTGCGAAGAAATGACATGACGGAAGCTCCCGGAATTGAAGCTGCAATGTAGGGGCCGGTAAGCGATTCTGACAGTGAAGCCTGGTTAGGCCCGCCGGCCAGATCTACTCTTGGCGCGCAAGGCCGAGCGCGATTCCCGCGCGAGCCGGTCGGCGGCCGCCACGAGTTGCGGAACTGCGTGCCCCGAAAATCCCAGCACGAATCCGGGCAGCGGACGCGCACGCGAATAGGTGTCGGCCAATAGCCAGCCCTCGGCGCCGGCGGCTCGTTTGGCTTGCGCTGCCACCGACAGGTCGACCGAAGGATCGAACCGGGCGACAAGATGAAGTCCGTGGGACGGCACCGGCACGGATAAAACGCCGTCGGACTTGGCCTCCAGCGTCTCGGCCAGCGCATCACGCGCCTCGCGATAGAGTTTTCGCACGCGCTTCAGGTTCGCGGCGAAGGCGCCGGAATTGAGCATGTCGGCCACCGCGCCTTCCATCAGCGTGCCGGGAAAGCGATCGAGCGCCGCGCGAGCTGCCGCCACGTCCGCGATCAGGCGTTCGGGCAGGGCGCAATAGCCGATGCGCAGGCCCGGAAACAGCGTCTTGGCAAACGTGCCCAGGTAGATCACGCGCTGGAGGCGATCGATGCCGGCGAGCGACATCAGCGGTGCGCCGTCATAGCGGAACTCGCTGTCGTAATCGTCCTCGAGCACGAAGGCGCCGGCCTGCCTTGCCCAATCCAGAAGCTCGAGCCGCCGCGGCATCGACATCTGCACGCCGAGTGGAAATTGATGCGACGGTGTGACGTAGGCTGCGCGCGCGGACGGCGCCGCGATACGGCCGTTGGCGACACGCATCCCGTGCTCGTCGACGGGGACGGGTGCCGCGCGATAGCCGCAATGCGCGATGGTTTTTCGCGCGGCCGGATAGCCGGGGTCCTCGCACCACACCTGGTCGTTGGGCCTCAGGATCGCGCTCAGCACGATGCGCAGTGCGTGCAGCGTGCCCGACGTCAGCATGATCTGATCGGGATCGCAGCGCAGGCCGCGGGCCGACAGCAGATGATCGGCAATCGCCGCGCGGAGCTCGCGGCTGCCGCGGGGATCGCCATAATGCAGGTGCTCGGCCCCGAACGCACGCATGCGGCGGCCGACGAAGGCGCGAAAACGCTGCACCGCGCGCTCGTCGATGTGGGTGCAGCCGAGCGCGAACGCGCCTTGCCCGGGCGTTTCGACAACCACCTTCGGCTTATTCCGCTCGGCCACCCGCGCAGGGATTCGTGCGGCGACGAACGTTCCGGAGCCAACGGTTGCGTCGGCAAAGCCGTCGGCGATCAGACGCTCATACGCGGTGACGACGGCGTTGCGCCGGAAGCCGGTCTGCCTGGCCAGCGTCCGCGATGGCGGCAGCAGCTCGCCGGGCTTGACGAGGCCGGAGACGATCGTCTCGCACAGCGCCTGATAGAGCCGGTGCGCGGCGGACGCGCCGGCCGTGATGTGAGGCCCTGTGAGGTCGAGGGGAAGCTCGGTCTTGCCGGGCGCGGAGGAATTGGTTGGAATTTTTCGCATGGAATTGGAACTATCGCAGACCAAAAGCCCCGCTACAACTGCGCTGGAATTGTTCCAATCCGAGCGGGAGCGGCCGTGAGCCAGACTGAGACCTCAAATTCCTATCCGACGTCGGCGCGCAACCAGGTGAAGCGCCGGCATGACCGCGGCTTCTACGATCACGCCACGGTCCACCGCATCCTGGATGCCTCGATGCTGTGCCACGTCTCCTATGTGATCGACGGCCAGCCCTATTGCACGCCGACCTTCTTCTGGCGCGAGGGCACCAGGCTCTACTGGCACGGCTCGAGCGCCAGCCGCATGCTGCGCAATCAGACCAAGGGCGAGCGCGTCTGCCTGACGGTCGCCCATCTCGACAGCCTCGTGCTGGCGCGCTGCGGCTTCAACCATTCCGCCGACTACCGCGCGGTCATGGCATTCGGCACGGCCTATCTCGTCACCGATCCAGAGGAGAAGGAGCGGGCGGTGATCGCCATGGTCGATCGCTTCTTCCCGGATCGCACCGCCGGCCTGCGACAGAGCACCACGCAGGAGATCAAGGCGACGTCCTTCATCGCGATGGAGATCGAGGAAGCCTCGGCCAAGATCCGCGCCAAGGGTGTCGCTGACGACGACGAGGACTATGCGTTGCCGATCTATGCGGAGCGCATTCCGGTCCGCACCGTGCTCGGCGCCCCGGAGCCGTGCCCGCGCCTGCTCGACGGTGTGAGCCGGCCCGCGACGCTGAATGGCTATTCCGAAGGCCGGCTGCTCGAAGATGCATTGCGGGATGCTTATTTTGTGGAGTACCCGAACGGCTGAAATCGGCTAGTTTGCGCACCATTGAGATGCCTGGAGTTGCCTTGATGAATGCCGAAACGCAGCAGAGAATTCTTGACGCCGTCGACAGCTGCTTCGAAGCTCAGCTTGCAACTACCCGCGATTTCGTTGCGATCCCATCGACCCGCGGGGCGGAGGGGCCGTGCCAGGACATGATCGGCGATCTCATGCGGCAACGTGGCTACGAGGTCGACGATTGGCATATCAATGTCGACGATTTGAAGGATCTGCGCGGATTTGGTCCGATCGAGCACGATTTTTCGAAGGCGCGTTCCGTGGTGGGCACTTACCGTCCCCAGACCAATGGCGGTAAATCGCTGATCCTGCAGGGGCACTGTGACGTGGTGCCGGCCGGCCCGCTGGAATTGTGGGATACGCCGCCATTCTCGCCGGTGATCAAGGACGGCAAGATGTTCGGTCGCGGCGCCTGCGACATGAAGTCTGGCACGATCGGTGCGCTCTATGCGCTGGACGCGATCAGGGCTGCGGGCTTCAGGCCGACGGCGCGCATTCACTTCCAGTCCGTGATCGAGGAAGAGAGCACCGGCGTCGGCGCACTCTCGACCTTGCAGCGCGGCTATCGCGCGGATGCCTGCTTCATTCCGGAGCCGACCGGCGGCAAGATGGTGCGCTCGCAGGTTGGCGTGATCTGGTTTCGCCTGCGCGTGAAGGGCCATCCGACCCACGTTGCCTTCGCAGGTTCGGGCGCGAACGCGATCATGGCGGCGTATCACCTGATCCAGGCATTGCAGAAGCTCGAGATCGAATGGAATGAGCGCGCCAAGACCGATCGTCACTTCAAGACGCTCAACCATCCCATCAACTTCAACCCCGGCATCATCAAGGGCGGCGACTGGGCCTCGAGCGTGCCGGCCTGGTGCGACGTCGATTGCCGGATTGCGGTATTGCCGGGCTGGTCGATCGCCGATCACCAGAAGGAGATCATGGCTTGCGTCGCCGCCGCTTCGCGCAACCACCGCTTCCTCGCCAACAATCCGCCGGAGATCGAATGGTCTGGCTTCCTGTCCGAAGGCTATGAACTGACCGACGCCGCCGCGCCGGAAGCCGCGTTCGGCAAGGCGTTCAGCGCCGTCTATGGCGGCGCGGTCGAGGACCTCGTCTTCACCGCGCTCACCGACACGCGCTTCTACGGCCTCAATCACGGCATTCCGAGCCTGTGTTTCGGGGCCAGCGGAGGCGAGATGCATGGCTTCAACGAGTTCGTCGACCTGGAGTCGCTGAAGAAGACGACCAAGGCGATGGCGCTGTTCATTGCCGAATGGTGCGGCGTGGAGAAGGCCTAGCTCTTTCCGCCGTCATTGCGAGGAGCGAAGCGACGAAGCAATCCAGGCTGCCGCGGCGGCAAGATGGATTGCGTCACCGCGCTCGCAATGAGGGAAACGGCCCATCAGATCCCCGTTCAGGCCGGAATGGCGGGCATGTCTGCCGCGCCGTTGCCCGAAACTCGGGCGAGTCGAAATCCTTTAAGCTTAAAATAAAGACTAGGAGGGCGGCCTTGCCGGTGGCAGACTGGCTCCGGTTCGCTGGCCTCAAGTCAAGGAAGTCACGATGCGCGATTGGGATGACGCTTACGCCAATTCGGCCCATATCCCGGGCGCGGACAAAATGCCGGCGCTGTGGGCGGAGCGGGCTGCGACGTACCGCGCCGGACTGACAGAGTTTCGTTCCGACATCGCCTATGGCGCCGGCGAGCGCCAGAAGCTCGACCTGGTCCTGCCCGACGGCGACAGCAAGGGCCTCGTCGTGTTCGTCCATGGCGGCTACTGGCTGCGCTTCGACAAATCGACCTGGACCGATCTCGCCGAAGGTGCGCGCCATCATGGCTGGACGGTGGCGCTGCCGAGCTACACGCTGGCGCCGGCTGCGCGCATCTCCGACATCACAGCCGAGATCGCCGCCGCGATCGCCAAGGCGGCCTCGCTGGTCGCAGGTCCGATCCGGCTCGCCGGCCATTCCGCCGGCGGCCATCTCGTCACCCGCATGCTGTGCGACGACAGCCGCCTCGAGTCCGCCGTCTACAACCGCATCGCCGGCACACTCTCGATCAGCGGCCTGCACGATCTGCGTCCGCTGCTGAAGACCAAGATGAACGAAACGCTGCGCATGACGATGGAGGAGGCGACGCTGGAAAGCGCGGCGTTGCATCTGCCGCGCGGGCATTCGCCTGTGACCGCCTGGGTCGGCGGCAGCGAGCGGCCCGAATTCATCCGCCAGTCCGATCTGATGGCCAATGTCTGGACCGGCTTCGACGTGCCGACGCACCTCGTCATCGATCCCGGCCTCAACCATTTTACCGTGATCGACGGACTGAAGGATCCGTCGTCGCCGATCACCGCCCGCCTGATCGGCCTCGACTGACGAAGCATGGAAGATCGATCGAAAGGACTTGGCATGACGTCCAGCGATTACGATCCCACGAGCGAAGGCGCCGAGACCGATTTCGCGCGGCGGATGTCCTACGGCGACTACCTTGCACTGGATGCGATCCTCGGCGCGCAGCACCCGCTGTCGGAGGCGCATGACGAGATGCTGTTCATCATCCAGCATCAGACCACGGAGCTCTGGATGCGGCTTGCCATCCACGAGCTCAGCGCCGCGCGTCGGGCCATCGCAAAAGACGAGGTGCAGCCCGCCATGAAGATGCTGGCGCGGATGTCGCGCATCTTCGAGCAGCTCAACGGCGCCTGGGACGTGCTGCGCACGATGACGCCCAGCGAATATACCCGCTTCCGCTCGCAGCTCGGGCAATCCTCGGGCTTCCAGTCGCGGCAATACCGGCTGATCGAATTTCTGCTCGGCAACCGCAACCACGCCATGCTGAAGCCGCACGCGCACGATGCGGAGACCACGAAGCTGCTCGAAGCGGAACTTGCAACGCCAAGCCTCTATGACGAGGTGTTGCGCCTCGCCGACCGCAACGGGCTCAAGATGCCTGCGGCGGTGCTGGCGCGCGATGTCCGCGAGACCCACAGCTTCAACGAAGGCGTGCTGCAGGCCTGGCGTATCGTCTACGAGGCGCCGGAGACGCACTGGATGCTCTACGAACTGGCGGAGAAGCTGGTCGATTTCGAGGACTATTTCCGGCGCTGGCGCTTCAACCATGTGACGACGGTCGAGCGCGTCATCGGCTTCAAGCGCGGCACCGGCGGCACTGGCGGCGTCAGCTATCTCAAGCGCATGCTGGAGGTCGAGCTGTTTCCCGAACTCTGGCGCGTGCGCACGATTCTGTAGGGATGTCCATGACCCGGCTCCGCGTCTACGACGACACCAGGGCATTGTTCCATTTGCCCGACGGCGTGATCTATCTCGACGGCAACTCGCTGGGTGCGCTGCCGCTGGGCGTTGCCGAGCGCGTTGGCCGCGTCATCACGGACGAGTGGGGCAACGAGCTGATCCGCGCCTGGAACTCCGTTGGCTGGTACGCCCAGCCGCGTCATGTCGGCGACCGCATCGCGCGGCTGATCGGCGCGGAAGCGGACTCCGTGATGGTCGGCGACACGCTGTCGCTCAAGGTCTATCAGGCGCTCGCGGCCGCGCTCGACATGAATGCCTCGCGCAAGGTGATCCTGTCGGATACCGGTAACTTCCCGACCGACCTCTACATGGCCGAGGGCCTGATCGAAACGCTCGGGCGCGGCCATCAATTGCGCCTGGTGGCGCCGGAGGAGATCGAGACCGCGTTGTCGGAGGAGGTCGCGGTGCTCTACATCACCGAGGTCGACTACCGCACCGGCCGCCGTCACGATATGGCGAAGTTGACCGCGAAAGCGCATGCCCTCGGCATCGTCACTGTCTGGGATCTCGCGCATTCCGCCGGCGCGCTGCCGGTCGATCTCGCCGGCAGCGGGGCCGATTTCGCCGCTGGGTGCACCTACAAATATCTCAATGCCGGTCCCGGCGCGCCGGCCTTCCTCTACGTCGCGCCACGCCACGCCGATAGTGCGCGGGCCGCGCTGTCGGGCTGGATGGGTCATGCCAAGCCCTTTGCCTTCGAGCTTGCCTATGCCGCCGCCGGCGGCGTCGAACGCATGCGCGTCGGCACTCCGCCGGTGCTGGCAATGGCGGCGCTGGAAGCCTCGCTCGACATCTGGGACCGCGTCGACCTCGCCGAGGTCCGCGCCCGCTCCCTGGCGCTCGGCGATCTCCTAATTGCCGAGGTCGAACGGCGCTGTCCGTCCCTGAAGCTGGTGACGCCACGCGCTCATGAGCGCCGCGGCTCGCAGGTCTCCTTCGCCTTCGAGGGCGGCTATGCCGCGATGCAGGCCCTGATCGCGCGTGGCGTCATCGGCGATTTCCGCGCGCCAGACATCATGAGATTCGGGATTACGCCGCTCTATGTCGGCGAGCGCGACGTGATGAAGGCGGCCGAGATCATCGAGGATGTCATCGTCGGCGATGTGTGGCGCCGGCCGGAGTACCAGGTCGTCAACGCGGTGACGTGAGGAAGGTCGCTTCCTCAGACGTCATTGCGAGGAGCGCTTGCGACGAAGCAATCCAGAATCCCTTCGCAGTGACACTGTGGATTGCGTCGCCTCGCGCTCATGACGGTAATAGATCTGGCGCGTTCATCCCCACAACGCCGCTACGATCGCATCGAGTCCGTCCGTCAGCGCCGCGGGTCCCGGCTGCAAAATCATCGGCGACTTGATCTCGACGATGCGATTGTCGCGCACGGCCGGGATGCCGCTCCATCCATCGCGCTGCTTGATGCGGGCGGGCACGACCTTCTTGCCGCACCAAGAGGCGAGGATGACGTCAGGTGCGGCCTCGCGCACCGCCTCTGTCGAAACGATGCGATCCTTTGCCGCCGGCCGATGCCGCAGTTCCGGGAAGACATCCATGCCGCCAGCGATCTCGATCAACTCGGAGACCCAGCCGATGCCCGAGATCAACGGATCATCCCATTCCTCGAAATAGACTTTTGGCGGCGGCGAGGGGCGGGGCGCTGCGGCGACTGCCGCAAGGCGCCGCTCGAAGCCTTGCGCGAGGTGTTCCGCGCACCCGGCGGCGCCGACCAGTGCATCCAGCGTGCGGATCATCGCCAGAATCCCGGCGATGTTGCGCTGGTTGAAGACGTGGACATCGATGCCGGCGCGGACGAGATCGGCCGCGATGCCGGCCTGGAGATCGGAGAACGCGAGCACGAGGTCCGGCTCCAATGCCAGGATCTTCGGGATGTCCGCTGAGACGAAAGCGGACACCCGTGGCTTCTCGCGCCGCACCTGCGGTGGGCGCACCGCGTAGCCGGAGACGCCGACGATACGGTCCTGCTCGCCGAGCAGATAGAGCGTCTCGACCGTCTCTTCGGTGAGACAGACGACGCGGCGGGGCGGGAAGTGGCGCATGGAGGGAGCATATGCGCAAACGCGGCGCATATGTCAGCACCGCCATTACCTCGGAGGTCATTGCTTTGCCGCGCGAAGCCATTCACGTTGAGACAACAATGAATTGGGAGAGCTTTTGATGACGCCGCTCGAGAAACTTAAAGCGATGAAGATGCCGTTCGCCGAGCTCAAGGGCGTCGAGTTCGTCGAGGCAGAGAAGGACCGCGTGGTGGCGCGGATGACGGTCCGGCCCGATCTCTGCACGCTTCACCACACCATCCATGGCGGGGCGGTGATGGCCCTGGCCGATTCCGTCGGCGCGGCGGCGACTGTCATCAACCTGCCCGAGGATGCCAAGGGCACAACCACGCTGGAGAGCAAGACCAATTTCATTGGCGGGGCCAAGGAGGGAACCACAGTCATCGCCACCGCCACTCCGGTTCATCGTGGCCGGCGGACCCAGATCTGGACCACCCGGCTGGAAACCGAGGATGGCAAGCTGGTTGCCGTAGTGACCCAGACGCAGCTGGTTCTGTAGGAGTACGGGAGTTTGATTTTATTAACGAATTAGTCGCTCCTGTTGCCTCTAACTTGGGCAGGTCTCCGTCTTGAAAACTATGGTGCGATGCACAATATAGGAGGTCTAGGGATTCGAACGCCTCCTCGAGGGACACCAAGAGGAGTTTCTGACGTGGTACTTGAAGAGACCGTCCGCACCGCTCCCGGCTATGTGCGGACCTTGATCCAGCAGGAAGAATTGCCGCTCCTGCGCGATCATCTGCTGAGGCTTGATGCCGGCAGTCGACACGACCGCTTCAACGGCTTTCTCGACGACAGCTTCATCGAGCGTTACGCCGCCCGCTGCGCCGAAGACGGCACCGTGATCGTAGCCTATATCGTCGATGGCGTGGTCCGTGGCGCGGCCGAGTTGCATCCGCCGGAGCATGATTGTTTGCCCGAAGTCGCCTTCAGCGTGGAAGCTTCCGCGCGCCGCCAGGGTGTCGGCACAGTGCTGTTCCGCCGCCTGATCGCGGAGGCGCGCTGGAAAGGCTATAAGCAGCTGCGCATCACGACGGGTGCCGAGAACCACGCGATGCGGGCGCTCGCCAGGAAGTTCGGGGCGCATCTGGCTTTCCGCCACGGCGAATCGACTGGTACGATCGACCTCGCGAGGACGCCTGAGGCCGAACTCGCCGACCTCGCGGCGTCGCCGTTCACGGCCGGGCGCGCTCTTCTCAGCTTCAACAGCACTTGCTGGAAGCTCATCTCAAGCATGTACGGCAGTCGCGCCGCATAGTCGTCCGTTAAGAAGCCGAATTGAGCGGGGCCGGACAGGCGCGCGTGCGCCAGAGCTGGATCAGGAACAGGCACAAGAGTTCTCTGATCCAGGCGAGGATGCGGCGGAAGTTGTGGCCGACGGCTGAGAGGATGACGTTGGCCGCATCGCCGGCGCGGCCTTTGAGGTAGCAGCGGCCGAGGTGGCCATCGGTCTTCAGGTGTCCGATGATGGGTTCGATGGCGGAACGGCGGCGCAGCTCGCGCTTGATGACACCGAAGACGCCGCGCTTCTGGCCAGAGATGAAGATTCGGC
>NZ_JACEGD010000120.1 GCF_016031635.1 Bradyrhizobium diversitatis | reverse complement strand
CCTTTGCCGGCGTGCTGAAGTCGATCAGGTGCAAGGTCGGCGACATCGTCCAGGAGGGCGTCGAGCTCGCCGTGGTCGAGCCTTCCGGAGAGTGACATGAGCGATCCCGTCCGCATCATCGAAATGGGGCCGCGCGACGGTCTCCAGAACGAGAAGACGCCCGTCGGCGTCGAGGCCCGCATCGCCTTCGTCGAGGCGCTGGTCGCGGCCGGCCTCCATACGGTCGAAGTCGGCGCCTTCGTCTCGCCCAGGGCGATCCCGCAGATGGCAAGCTCCGATGCCGTGCTGCGCGGCGTCAGCCACATCAAGGGCGCCGAATTCCACGTGCTGGTGCCGAACGAGAAGGGCTATGACGCCGCGCGTGCCGCGGGCGCCGAAGTGGTCTCGGTGTTTGCGGCCGCCTCGGAAGGTTTTTCGCGCGCCAACATCAACTGCACGGTCGCGGAGTCGATCGAGCGCTTCAAGCCGGTGCTGGCGCGCGCCAAGGCCGATGGCGTCAAGGTGCGCGGCTATATTTCCTGCGTGCTCGGTTGCCCCTTCGACGGCGAGATCAAGCCGAAGGCGGTCGCCGATCTCGCCAGCACGTTGTTCGAGCTCGGCTGCTACGAGATTTCGCTCGGCGACACCATCGGGGTCGGCACGCCATCC
>NZ_JACEGD010000119.1 GCF_016031635.1 Bradyrhizobium diversitatis | reverse complement strand
GGTGGAAGCGGTGCTGATCGTGATCGTGGTGGTGTTTCTGTTCCTGGGCTCGTGGCGATCGGTCCTGATCCCCGTCATCGCGATTCCGCTGTCGCTGATCGGCACCTTCGGCCTGATGCTGCTGATGGGATTCTCGATCAACCTGCTGACCCTGCTTGCACTCGTGCTCGCCATCGGGCTCGTGGTGGATGACGCCATCATCGTCGTGGAGAGCGTGCACCGGCTGATCGACGAAGGTGTCGCGCCGGTGAGGCCGCCCTGGAATCCCACGGGCACGTAGACCGCGATCAGAACCACGGTCATGGCGATGATCGGGCTTGCCAGCGCGCGTGCGGACTCGATCGCGGCCTCGACCGGCGCGCTGTTCACCGAGTTCGCCTTCACGCTCGCAGGCGCGGTCACGGTATCTGCGGTGATCGCGCTGACGCTGTCGCCGATGAACTGCGCCTGGCTATTGCGCAAGACCGAGCGCGATGCGACGAACTGGGAGGCGCGCTTGGTCCGGACGATCGACCACGTGCTGGAGTGGCTCTCAGGCGCCTATCGCCGCCGGCTGGAGGCCGTCTTTGCGATGAAGCCGGTCGTGGCCGTGTTCGCGCTGCTGCTGCTGGCCGGCATTCCCTGGCTCTACGCGACCTCGACCAGCGAGC
>NZ_JACEGD010000118.1 GCF_016031635.1 Bradyrhizobium diversitatis | reverse complement strand
CGGTTGCGACATAGGGCTCCGACACCAGCCCGCGACCGAAGGCTTCCATCAAGATGCCGATCTCGACCGCGCCGCCGCCGAGCCCGCCGAACTCCTCGGGAAGCGGCAGCGCCAGCCAGCCGAGCTCGGCGAATTGTTTCCACACCGACGGGCTGAAGCCGAGCGGGTCGTTCGCCATCTTGCGGCGGTGATCGGCATCGTAGCTCTCGGCCACGAAGCGGTCCGCGCTTTCGCGCAGCAATCTTTGTTCGTCACTCAGATTGAGGTCCATCGCGTCTACTCCGCGACCGCCGGCGGCGATCGACCAGGCCTTTGCGCTGCACCAGCTCTGCCACGCGCACAATCTTCAGGAGTTCGGCATGATCGTCGATCCCTCGGGCCTGCATCCCTCCGTGCGCAAGCCGCCGGCTGGCCCATCACGTCGACCGAACGATTCACCGCTTCCTTGGTCAGCTTCAGAGCGAAGGACGGTTTTGTCGCGATCCGGCGCGCAAGCTCTAGCACGCGCGAAGACAATTCCGCGCGCGGCACGACCTGGTTGACCATGCCGAGCTGGTGCGCCTCCTGCGCACTCCAGCTGTCGGCCGTGAACAGGAATTCCTTGGCCTTGCGCGGGCCGAGCTCCCAGGGGTGCACGAACCATTCGACGC
>NZ_JACEGD010000117.1 GCF_016031635.1 Bradyrhizobium diversitatis | reverse complement strand
GTCCGAAGGCCGTGGATGGCTCCGTATTCGTCGCGGCGTGGCTCGCCATCATCCTGGGCGCCGTTCTCAGCTATGGACAGGCGCGTTTCTTCAGGCCGTTTCTGCAGCGGGTGGCCTCGAAGGCGGCCCTGCGCCGATGCGAGTCCCTGTTCGACGCCTATGGCCGCTATGCGCGCATTGCCTTGTTCGTTCATCCCAACGCCTGTTCGATGTATTTCACGGCGCTCGGACTGCTCGGCCGCAGCTTGACGCGCGAGCTCGCTTATCTCTGCGTGGGTGCCGCGGCCGCCAGCAGCACCTGCAATTGGCCATCGTCGGTGGGACCGATGGACGACACCAGCCTGGTCACGATGACGAACAGAATGCCCACGGCGGCCGCGCTGGTCGCCATGGGGACACTGATCGGTTTCTACACGGCCTGGCGGCCGAAGGCGGCCTGAAACCTACCCCGTCATTGCTTCGGCGCACTTGCAATGACGACGAATGAAGGCTCGATCGCCGCGAGGTTCGTTCACCTCTCCCGCAAGCGGGAGAGGCGGAGCAAGCCTGCAGACAGTCCCCGTGCAATTCATATGCGATAGCCCTGCCCGCAAGCGGGAGAGGGAGTGCACCTCTCTCGTTGCAGCGTTTCGTCTTCATCTTGTCGTGCGTCACGCC
>NZ_JACEGD010000116.1 GCF_016031635.1 Bradyrhizobium diversitatis | reverse complement strand
ATGGCCCGAGGGGCCGAACTTGTTCAGCACGGTCGAAAGTCTCCGTGGAAGGCCCCTCCCAGGAAAACCCTGGAGGGCACGATGTGTTGGCTTGGATGTAGCATAGATAGGGTGGCTTGTCCGCCCGTCAAACCCACCGGTTCGTGATGTTTTACCGCCGTTTCTGCGTGATAAGGCTTCGAGCGAAGGATCGCTGGTTCCGGCCTCTTTTCCGGCAGAGTCCGATGCGCTTTCGACTGACCGCCCTGTTCCTGGCGCTGCTGATATCGGCCGCGCATGCCGCACCGGCGCCGCAGCCATGCAGCGCGATCACGGTCGGAAACGGGCCAGCGCCCTCGGGCTTGAAGAGCTGCGCATGGAGGACCCCGGACGCGAGCGGAATGTCGACCGGCTGCGGCGGCCTCGGTGGCCATTCCGATCCGGTGCTGCCGCGCTATCGGGATTGGGCCGAGCGCCTGCTCAAGGCCGGCAATGCCGTGCTGCTGCCGGACAGCTACGGCTCGCGTGAGCTCGGGCCGCAATGCCGCGTCAGGGAGATGCATGTCAAAGCGCGGCGCGAGCGCGTCGCCGATATCGCGGCCTCGCGCGCCTGGCTGATGAAGCAGGCCTGGGTGGCGCACGACCGCGTCAGCCTGATCGGCTGGGCCAACGGCGCGAGCGCACTGCTCTGG
>NZ_JACEGD010000115.1 GCF_016031635.1 Bradyrhizobium diversitatis | reverse complement strand
CTGCAGCGCACCGCTGAAGGAGCGCTGCGCTGCGTCCGGGGCACAAGAGCGGAGTGTTCGCGCGCAACTGCATCAACGCCGTCATTGCGAGCGCAGCGAAGCAATCCAGAATCCCTCCGCGGAAAGACTCTGGATTGCTTCGCTGCGCTCGCAATGACGGAGCGTGGGGCGGCGGACATCGCTCTTTCGATTCGCATCTCACCTGCAGACACATCTTCTCGTTCTCGCGGCTGATCTCGCCCGAGCTTTGCCTGGTCGCTTCACCCTCAAATGAAAGAGGGCGCAGGGAAGGCCGGGAGCCCGCTGGCACCCGAGGTCCACTGTGCGGAATCTGCGTAACAAGAAGCTGCACAGCGGCATACAGGTGTAGCCAGGACATCCCGGCCTTCCCTGCGCAGTGGTTTTACGGCTTATGTCGCGATCTCCCCAGGGAGCGATGCACTATTGCCCCCGTCGCCTTGCGGATGACTGACGCTGCGAGCCCGGTCGGGCCGCAACGTCACCGCAACACTTGGCGCACAGACCCCGGGCGCCAGGACCACACGATTTTGCCGTACGCTGATGGCACCGGTCGTATGCACGACGACCTTGCTCACGGTTGCCCGCCCTGCAAGCCCGTTCGTGCCAACGCCATCTGCGTCCACCGCCGCCCGGCCCGCGTTCGTGACGATCGCGA
>NZ_JACEGD010000114.1 GCF_016031635.1 Bradyrhizobium diversitatis | reverse complement strand
TCGCGATCGTCACGAACGCGGGCCGGGCGGCGGTGGACGCAGATGGCGTTGGCACGAACGGGCTTGCAGGGCGGGCAACCGTGAGCAAGGTCGTCGTGCATACGACCGGTGCCATCAGCGTACGGCAAAATCGTGTGGTCCTGGCGCCCGGGGTCTGTGCGCCAAGTGTTGCGGTGACGTTGCGGCCCGACCGGGCTCGCAGCGTCAGTCATCCGCAAGGCGACGGGGGCAATAGTGCATCGCTCCCTGGGGAGATCGCGACATAAGCCGTAAAACCACTGCGCAGGGAAGGCCGGGAGCCCGCTGGCACCCGAGGTCCACTGTGCGGAATCTGCGTAACAAGAAGCTGCACAGCGGCATACAGGTGTAGCCAGGACATCCCGGCCTTCCCTGCGCCCTCTTTCATTTGAGGGTGAAGCGACCAGGCAAAGCTCGGGCGAGATCAGCCGCGAGAACGAGAAGATGTGTCTGCAGGTGAGATGCGAATCGAAAGAGCGATGTCCGCCGCCCCACGCTCCGTCATTGCGAGCGCAGCGAAGCAATCCAGAGTCTTTCCGCGGAGGGATTCTGGATTGCTTCGCTGCGCTCGCAATGACGGCGTTGATGCAGTTGCGCGCGAACACTCCGCTCTTGTGCCCCGGACGCAGCGCAGCGCTCCTTCAGCGGTGCGCTGCAG
>NZ_JACEGD010000113.1 GCF_016031635.1 Bradyrhizobium diversitatis | reverse complement strand
CGCTACGTGCTGATGAACCGCTACATGGCGGGCATCTTCGGCATCGAGCCCGGCGATGCGCTCGGCCGCACCACGGCCGATCTGATGTCACGCTATGGCGCGGCCAAGTCCGACGAGAGCGACAAGAGGGTGCTCAAGCTCCGCAAGGGGCTCGGCTTCTACGAGGAGGAGTACAAGGACGCGGCAGGCAACATGCGGCAATGGCTGGTCAACAAGCTGCCGCTGCTCGATGCCGAGGGCGAGATCGAGCGGATCGTGACCGTCGCGCTCGACATCGGCGAGCGCAAGCGCGGCGAGCTTCTCCGCCTCGATCAACGAGGCCTGGGTTTCGCGCAGATTGCGCAGCGCGGTTTCGGCGGCTTCCTTGGCCTTGCGCATTTCCTGCTCGCCGCGCTCGGGCGCCTGGTCGCCGGTGTCGCCCACGAGGTCAACAATCCCGTCGGCATCAGCCTTACCGTCGCCTCTGCGCTGGAACGCAAGACCGCGATGTTCACCGCCGAAGTCGAGCGCGGCGAGCTGCGCCGCTCCACGCTCAACGACTTCCTCAACACCAGCCGCGATGCGTCCTCGCAGCTCGTATCCAATCTCAACCGTGCCGCCGAGCTGATCCAATCGTTCAAGCAGGTCGCAGCCGACCGCAACTATTCCGACCAGCGTACTTTCGATCTCGGCGACCTCACC
>NZ_JACEGD010000112.1 GCF_016031635.1 Bradyrhizobium diversitatis | reverse complement strand
GGTGAGGTCGCCGAGATCGAAAGTACGCTGGTCGGAATAGTTGCGGTCGGCTGCGACCTGCTTGAACGATTGGATCAGCTCGGCGGCACGGTTGAGATTGGATACGAGCTGCGAGGACGCATCGCGGCTGGTGTTGAGGAAGTCGTTGAGCGTGGAGCGGCGCAGCTCGCCGCGCTCGACTTCGGCGGTGAACATCGCGGTCTTGCGTTCCAGCGCAGAGGCGACGGTAAGGCTGATGCCGACGGGATTGTTGACCTCGTGGGCGACACCGGCGACCAGGCGCCCGAGCGCGGCGAGCTTCTCCGCCTCGATCAACGAGGCCTGGGTTTCGCGCAGATTGCGCAGCGCGGTTTCGGCGGCTTCCTTGGCCTTGCGCATTTCCTGCTCGCCGCGCTTGCGCTCGCCGATGTCGAGCGCGACGGTCACGATCCGCTCGATCTCGCCCTCGGCATCGAGCAGCGGCAGCTTGTTGACCAGCCATTGCCGCATGTTGCCTGCCGCGTCCTTGTACTCCTCCTCGTAGAAGCCGAGCCCCTTGCGGAGCTTGAGCACCCTCTTGTCGCTCTCGTCGGACTTGGCCGCGCCATAGCGTGACATCAGATCGGCCGTGGTGCGGCCGAGCGCATCGCCGGGCTCGATGCCGAAGATGCCCGCCATGTAGCGGTTCATCAGCACGTAGCG
>NZ_JACEGD010000111.1 GCF_016031635.1 Bradyrhizobium diversitatis | reverse complement strand
ACCAGCCGCTCGGCATTGGCGCGGTCGCCGCGCGCCAGCATCGCCTTGGCGAGCGTGAAGCGGCCCTTAGCGGAGATCGGAGATTCGTTCTCGAACCACGACCACGCGACCGAATCGTCGCGCCTGTCGTCCCACATCGCGGCCTCGAGGCGCCGGCGCAGGAAGGTCTGCGACGGCCAGGTCGGATTGGCGGAGATGAAGGCGCGATAGCGTTCCACGGTCGCGCCGTTGTCCTCGCTGCGCAGGATGATCCATTCGGCGAGCTTTCGCGCGACCGGATCCGAAATGCCGGCCGCGGCATCGGTGGCATCGCCGGCCTTGCGCTTACGTACGAGCTCGATGACGCTCTCGAGCGTGTCCTTGTCGGCTTGCGACGTCGATGATGTCGCCGCAACCGCGGCCGGGATGACCGGCTTGCGTGGCGCCGCATGCTGGCGGGTCGCGGGGGCCAGCACGGGAGCTGCGAGCGGCCTGGCGGAGGCCGGGGCAGTGGGCCTGTCGGTGGCCGCCACGGGTGCGGTCTTTGCAGGCTTTGCGGTCTTGGGCGGCGATCCGTTGCTCGCCGGGTGTGACTTCGGCGAGGAGACCGCTGCCGCGGGTTTCGGCTTGTCCTTCGCCGGTTCCTTGGCGGCGGCATCCTTGGCTGGCGTCTTCGCGCCTTCCTTGGCCGGGGTGCCACCCTTGCTCGCGCC
>NZ_JACEGD010000012.1 GCF_016031635.1 Bradyrhizobium diversitatis | reverse complement strand
GCGCTCGAACCCGGCCGCGATCTCGTCGCCGATCGCGGCTATGATGCCCGTGCTCTCATCGACCTGGTCGAAAGCCGTGGTGGGCGGGCTCATATCCCGACCTGCCGCGACCGCAAGGTCCAGCGCTCGGTCGATCCCGCCCTCTATCGCCAACGCAATTTGATCGAGCGCTTCTTCAACAAGTTGAAGCATTTCCGCCGTATCGCGACACGATATGACAAGACCGCCCGCAACTTCCTTGCCGCCGTCTTGCTTGCCTCAACGCGAATCTGGATGCGGTTTGAGTCCACGACCTAGTGAAATGCGGTTGTTGCGGAGGCGGGTACACGATGATCTCGAAGGACCTGCTCGGCTGCGCGACGGCGCGCAACAAGGGGACGTGCAATAATCGCCTAAACATCCGGCGCGATGCGCTGGAGGCATCCGTATTGAGCGGCCTCCGGACGCACTTGATGGAGCCCGAATTGTTCAAGGAGTTCTGCCAGGAATTCACCCGTGAAGTGAACCGGCTGCGGATCGAACGTCGAACCGATCAGGATGCTTGGCAGAGCGAACTGGGAAGAGTCGAAAAGCAAATTCGAGGCATCATCGCCGCGATCAAGGACGGCATGTACCAACCGTCGATGAAGGCTGAGATGGATGCGCTCGAAGCTCGCAAGGCGAAGTTGACCGATCTGCTCGCGAATGCCGAAGAACTCCCGCCGCTCTTGCACCCGAACATGGCGGAGATCTATCGGCAGCACATCTCGGCCCTTTATGAAAGCCTGCAAAGCGAAGGGGAGAAAGCCGAGGCGGCAGAGCTGTTCCGTACCTTGGTCGACCAGGTGACGCTCGTGCCGGAGGCAGAACAACTCGCCATCATGCTGCGCGGCGACCTAGCTGCGATCCTGCGATTTGCGGCAGGCAGAAAGAACCCCGACTTCCTGTCAGAAGCCGGGGCTCTGGATGGCTTGCTATCGCAAGCATCGGTGGTTGCGGGGATAGGATTTGAACCTATGACCTTCAGGTTATGAGCCTGACGAGCTACCGGGCTGCTCCACCCCGCGTTAAATCGTTGCGTGCCTTTGCGAAAATCCCGGGGACGGTCGGTTGAGGCCGGCGCTGTTCGCGTGGCTTGCTCTTCCGTCCCAAAGGCTTCCTTGGAAGGCGACCCCGGGGCAATGCCCGTCGGGTGCGGGGCGTATGTATCAAGGCGGGGTGCCTTTGGAAAGGGCTGCGCGAACGTTTTTTTCGACTTTATGACAGGGGATGGACGAATTTCCGCTGCGTTCCGCGCGCTCTTGCCAGAAGTTCCGCAAAGCGCCAGCTTGCGGCAACAAGATTCAGGCTGAAACGCCTGGAGGGAGGAACGCCGTGGACAAATCCCCGACGAGCGCCCCACTGCGGGCCCTCGAAGAGGCCCTCCATGCCATGCGCGCGCGGTCGCGGGAGGAACCGGCCCCTGACCTGGCCCAGCGACTCGACCGGCTGGCGCGGCTGCGCGCGGTGATCGCCGATAACGAGGAGCGCTTCCGGCAGGCGATCTCGGCCGATTTCGGCCACCGCTGCGCGGTCGAAACCACCATCGCCGAGACCATGCTGCTGTTCTCCGAGATCCGGCATGCCACCAAGCACCTCAAGGCCTGGATGGCGCCGCAGCGCGTCGCCACCGCGCTGCAATTCCTCCCCGCGCGCAACCGGCTGATGCCGCAGCCGCTCGGCGGCGTCGGCGCCTCCGGCACCGGCGCCTATCACGGCGAATGGGGTTTCAGGACGTTCAGCAAGCTGAAGCCGGTGTTCTATCGCTCCGGGTTCAACCGTCTCGCCGATCTCTATCCGCCCTATGACGGCAAGATCGCGCGACTGGAGAAGTTGATGCGGTTCATGTCGTCGGGAACAGTCATTCCGGGGCGCGCGTAGCGCGAGCCCGGAATCCATCTGTCCCGCATCGATGGTGGTGACATGGATTCCGGGCTCGCGACTTCGTCGCGCCCCGGAATGACGATAACGGGGAAACAACAATTGACCGACACATTCGATTTCGTCGTCGTGGGCGCGGGCTCGGGCGGCTGCACCGTCGCTGGCCGGTTATCCGAGGATGCGGCGACATCCGTGGCGCTGCTCGATGCCGGCGGGCCTTGCGACAACTGGGTCGTGACCACGCCGGGCGCGCTGGTGCTGATGGTCGCCGGCAACGTCAACAACTGGGCGTTCAACACCGTGCCGCAGAAGGGGCTGAACGGCCGCATCGGCTATCAGCCGCGCGGCAAGGGTCTCGGCGGCTCGTCGGCGATCAACGCCATGGTCTATATCCGCGGCCACCGCTCCGACTACGACCACTGGGCTTCGCTCGGCAACACCGGCTGGGCCTATGCCGACGTGCTGCCCTATTTCAAGCGCTCGGAGAACAACGCCGATTTCGACGGCAAGTATCACGGCAAGGACGGGCCGCTCTTCGTCAACAAATTGCGCTCCGGCAATCCGGTGCAGCAGATCTTCCTGCAGGCGGCACAGGAAGGGCAATTCCGCATCCGCGAGGATTTCAACACTGACGACCATGAGGGCCTCGGCATCTACCAGGTGACGCAGAGGAACGGCGAGCGCTGGAGCGCGGCGCGAGCCTATGTCCATCCGCACATGGGCAAGCGCGCCAACCTGCGCGTCGTGACCCAGGCGCATGCCACGCGCATCCTGTTCGATGGCAGGCGCGCGGTCGGCGTCGAATACCGCCAGGGCAAGGAATTGATGCAGCTTCGCGCGCGGCGTGAGGTGATCCTGGCCGCCGGCGCATTTCAATCGCCGCAGCTCCTGATGCTGTCGGGCATCGGCGATGCCGCCGCGCTGCACGGGCACGGCATCGCAAGCGTGCATCATCTGCCGGGCGTCGGACAGAACCTGCAGGACCATCCCGACTTCATCTTCGGCTACATGTCCGACAGCCCCTATTTCTCCGGCATCTCGCTGAAGGGCATGCCGCGGCTGATCCGCGCCATCCTGCAATATCGGCGCGAGCGCCGCGGTCCCCTCACCTCCAATTTCGCCGAATGCGGCGGCTTCCTGAAGACGCGGCCCGATCTCGACATCCCCGACATCCAGCTGCATTTCGGCATGGCGATGGTCGACGACCACGGCCGCAAGCGCCATAACGGTACCGGCTTCTCCTGCCATGTCTGCCTGCTCCGCCCGAAGAGCCGCGGCAGCGTTGCGCTCGCCAGCCTTGATGCGATGCAGGCCCCGCTGATCGATCCGAACTTCCTTGGGCACGAGGACGATCTCGAGACCATGGTCGCGGGCTTCAAGACCACGCGCCGCCTGATGGAGACACCGGCGCTGCGCGCGCTGCAGAAGAAGGACATGTTCACCGCCAACGTGCGCAGCGACGACGATATTCGCGCCGTGCTGCGCGAACGCGTCGACACCGTCTACCACCCCGTCGGCACCTGCAAGATGGGGACGGACGCGATGGCCGTGGTCGATCCGGCGCTGAAGGTGCACGGGCTCGAAGCTCTGCGCGTCGTCGACGCCTCGATCATGCCGACGCTGATCGGCGGCAACACCAATGCGCCGACCATCATGATCGGGGAGAAGGCGGCGGATATGATCAGGGCGGAGATGCGGTAACGCGACGCTGGCGCGTCATCTTCCGCGGTCGTCCCGGACAAGCGTAAGCGCCGATCCGGGACCCATAACCACAGGGAGAAGTTGTGGCGCGAGATCGCAACCCCGAGTCTTTGCCAAACCTCCTCCTGTGGTTACCGCGACGAGCGCAAGCGCTCGCGCTGAGGTCCCGGATCTGCGCGCGCTTGCGGCGCGCTTGTCCGGGACGACAGTTGGGCTCAATTCAGCAAGAACCCGCCGTCCACCGTCACGACACTCCCCGTCATGTAGCGCGAGGCCTTTGACGCCAGCAGCAGGATGGCGCCGTCGAGATCGGACTCGGCGCCGACGCGGCGCTGGGGGATGCGTTTGGCGAGGCGTTCGCCTGATGGCGTCGACCAGAACGCATGGTTCATTTCGGTGTCGATATAGCCCGGCGCGAGCGCGTTGATGCGGATGTTCTGCCCCGCCAGCTCCAGCGCCATCGCCCTGGTCGCCTGGATGATGCCGGCCTTGGAGATCGCATAGGGCGAGACTGCCTTCAGGACGCCGATGCCGAGCACGGAGGCGATGTTGACGATGTTGCCCTCCTGCTTGCGCGCGATCATGCGGCGGGCAATTTCGGTCGCGAGGAAATAGGCGCCCTTCAGGTTGGCGCCGATCACCGCGTCCCAGTCCGCCTCGGTCTGCTCGGTCGCGAGCTTCTCGATGGCGATGCCGGCATTGTTGATCAGCACGGTGACGGGGCCGAGCGCGGCTTCGGCGGCGTCGACAGCCCCGGCGATCGAGGCGGTGTCGGTGACATCGAGCGCGACCGCGGCCGCACGGCCGCCCTTGCCGCGGATCTCCTCCTCGAGGCTCTTCAGCTTGTCGGTCTGCCGCGCAGCCAGTGCGACGGCCGCACCATGCGCCGCCAGCACCCGTGCAAACTGCCGGCCCAGCCCCTGGCTCGCGCCCGTGACGAGGATGGTTTCTTTACTGACGTCGAATAGGTCTGACATGACGACTTCCTTGCCGATTTCCTTACCGATTCCTTGGGCGCATCCCTTGAGCTTTGGGGCCATCAATACAGACGATTTTAGCGATCTGAAACCGGAATGATCGGTTCGGCGTTCATTCGTTCCAGAGGCAGGGTTTCGCTCATGAACAGTTTCGATCTCGCCGTGTATGCTGCGCTCGCCGTCGCGGTCGGCTTCGGGTTCAGGACCGGCCTGCTGCGCAGCGCCATGACCATCCTCGCCTATCTCCTCGCCGCGCCGATCGCGGTTGCGCTGATGCCGATGATCGCACCGCAGATTGCCGGCAATGCCAACTCGCCGCTGCTGCAGAACTGGATCTGGTTCTTCGCGATCTTCGTCGTGGTGGGCATGCTGTTCGGCCATATCGGCCGCATCGCGCTGAACGACACCGTCGGCGAGGCGGGCATCGGCGACCGGCTCGGCGGCGCCGCGCTCGGCGCCATCAGGGTCGGCCTCGTCGCCACCACGCTGGTGCTGGTGTTCGACCAGATCGTGCCGGCCAACCGCGAGCCGCCTTTCCTCGCCGGCTCGCATCTGCGGCCGCTGTTCTCGGCCGCCGGCCAGATGGGCTTCAAGTCGCTCCCGCCGGAGGCGGCCTCCGCGATCGACCGCCTCAAGCAGGAGCGGCGCATCTGATCTGGCGCATTTGCATCGCAGCGTGGCCGCGCATGCATTTTGGTGCGGGCCCGTCCCTTATCAGCGGCGCAACAGTTGGCTAGAGTGCCGCCGTCCAAAACCTGCCTGACATTACGGAGTGATACAGTGGATCTTGGGATCAAGGGTCGCCGCGCCATCGTCTGCGCATCCAGCAAGGGCCTCGGGCGCGCCTGCGCCATCTCGCTGGCGGAGGCCGGCGTTCACGTCACGCTGACCGCGCGCGGCGCCGAAGCCCTGAAGAAAACCGCCGATGAGATCCGCAAGGCCTATCCCGACGTGACGGTCACCGAGATCGTCGGCGACATCACGACGCCTGCGGGACGCGAGGCGGTGCTGAAGGCGTGTCCCGAGCCCGATATCCTGATCAACAATGCCGGCGGTCCGCCGCCCGGCGATTTCCGCAACTGGACCCGCGACGACTGGATCAAGGCGATCGACGCCAACATGCTCACCCCGATCGAGCTGATCAAGGCGACGGTGGACGGGATGATGGCGCGCAAGTTCGGCCGCATCGTCAACATCACCTCGGCCGCGGTGAAGGCGCCGATCGACATTCTCGGCCTCTCCAACGGCGCGCGCGCTGGCCTCACCGGCTTCATCGCCGGCCTGTCGCGCAAGACCGTGATCAACAACGTCACCATCAACGGCCTGCTGCCGGGCCCGTTCGAGACCGATCGCCTGACCAGCACCGCGAAGGGCGAAGCCGACAAGCGCGGCGTCACGCCGCAGCAGATCCTGGCCGAGCGTGCCAAGCTCAACCCCGCCGGCCGCTTCGGCCAGCCCGACGAGTTCGGCTATGCCTGCGCCTTCCTATGCGGCGCCAAGGCCGGCTTCATCACCGGGCAGAACATTCTGCTGGATGGTGGTGCGTTCCCGGGCACGCTGTAACCGCGTTTGCAGGTGTACTCCCTCGCCCCGTTCTTACGGGAGAGGGCTGGGGTGGGGGGCTCTCTCCACAAGCACCGTGAGGACTGGACTCGCGGAGGCTCCCCCTCACCCGGAATTCAAACTGCGTTTGAATTCCGGCCTCTCCCCGCAGGCGGGGAGAGGCAAAGCAACTCACCGCTGCTTCGTTGGTTCGTCCTCGTCCCGCTCGCTGGGATCGGAGGAATCGGCGGTGAGGCGCTCGCCGGTCCAGTCGATGCCGAACTCCTCGAGCCCGTTCGCGAGCAGATCGCCCAGCATTGGCTCGCCGAGCAGATAGTGCACCGTTTCGCGGCGCGGGCTGCGATACTCGCCGCGCGCCTCCACGGCGCGGGCGCGCAGATCGTCCCAATCGTCGATCGTGCCGTCGCCGCGGCCAAGCCAGGTCAGCGCGACGAGATCGACCTGCTCGTCCTCGTTCAACGCAATCATGAAGCTGCCGAGCTCTTGCACGACAGGGTCGGAGCCATCGTCCTCGAGGACATCGATCGCATCGTCGTCGCTCGGGTTCGAGCCGGAATCCGGATCGGAATCCCCCTCCTTGACGTCGAATTCACGCGCCTTCTCGATCATGAAGGCAACCTTCTCGGCGGAAATCGTAAGCTCCGGCATGGCTCTCTCCAGGGTTCCCGCGATAACGCCGCATCGCGTCAGATGATCCATTGCGCTTGACGGCGGAAAACCGCATGTTTCTGCACCAAAAAGAAGCTGGGAAGGTGCCGGATGCAGTGGCAGGTGGGCAAGGTCAAAATCACCAAAGTGGCGGAATTGGAGACGGTCGGCTCGACCCGTTTCATCCTGCCGCTCGCGAGCAATGAGGAAATTTGCAAGCTGCCCTGGCTGATCCCGCATTTTGCCACCGAGGAAGGCCGGCTGAAAATGTCGATCCATTCGCTGGTGGTGGAGACGCCCGGCAGGCGCATCGTGGTCGATACCGGCCTCGGCAACGACAAGCAGGGCCGCAACGTCCCGACCTGGAACAACCGCAGCACGCCGTTCCTGGAGACCATGACGGCGGCCGGCTTTGCCCCCGACAGCATCGACACCGTGCTGTGCACGCATCTTCATGTCGATCACGTCGGCTGGAATACGAAACTGTCCGGCGGCAAATGGGTGCCGACCTTCCCGAAGGCGCGCTACGTTTTCGGCAGGACCGAATACGAACACTGGCGCGACCATTCGACCGCGCCGGACAAGCAGGCCGTGTTCGGCGATTCCGTGCGGCCGATCGTCGATGCCGACAGGGCCGATCTGATCCCGAGCGACCACCGGCTGTGCGAGGAGATCAGCATGATCCCGACCCCGGGCCACAGTCCCGGCCATATGAGCATCCTCATCCAGTCGGACGGCGAACAGGCCCTGCTCACCGGCGACGTCGCCCATCACCCCTGCCAGATGGCGCATCTCGACTGGTCCTCGACCGCCGATTCCGACCGGGCGCAATCGGCCGCAACGCGGGCAGCGCTGTTCGGCCGCTTTGCCGACACGCCGACGCTTGTGATCGGCGGACATTTTTCGGCCGGGCATATCAGGCGGGAGGGGGACGCGTTCAGGTTCGTAGCGCTGGGGTGATCTCTGTTTTGGGCGGTTGAATTTCCTGCCGCCCTGTTCCATGAAGCTGTTAACCGACCGGTCCAATCTCCAGGGAGAAACGAGAATGAAGCTTGTTCGTTACGGCGAGAAGGGTGCGGAAAAGCCCGGCCTGATCGACAGATCCGGCCAGCTGCGCGACCTGTCGGCGCATGTGAAGGACCTCACCGGCGAGGCCTATTCGCCCGAGTCCCTGAAGAAGCTGGCGGCGCTCGATCCCGCCGCGCTGCCCGCCGTTTCCGGCAAGCCGCGGTTCGGTGCGCCCGTCACCGGCATCTCGAAATTCGTGGCGATCGGCCTCAACTACAGCGACCATGCCAAGGAGACTGGCGCCGACATTCCGAGCGAGCCGATCATCTTCATGAAGGCCAACACCTCGCTGTCGGGTCCGAACGATCCGGTCGAGAAGCCGCGCGGCTCGACCAAGCTCGACTGGGAGGTCGAGATCGCCGCGATCATCGGCACCCGCGCAAAATACGTCTCGGAAGCCGACGCGCTGAACCATGTCGCCGGCTATTGCGTCTGCAACGACGTCTCCGAGCGCGCGTTCCAGATCGAGCGTCTGGGCCAGTGGACCAAGGGCAAGTCGCACGACACGTTCGGCCCGCTCGGCCCCTGGCTCGCGACCAAGGACGAGATCAAGGACGTGCAGAACCTTTCGATGTGGCTCGACGTCAACGGCCAGCGCCGCCAGACCGGCTCGACCAAGACCATGATCTTCTCCATGGCCAAGTGCATCTCCTACGTCTCGCAGTTCATGACCCTGCTGCCCGGCGACGTCATCACGACAGGCACTCCGCCCGGCGTCGGCCTCGGCATGAAGCCACCGACCTTCCTCAATGTCGGCGACGTCGTCACGCTCGGCATCGAAGGCCTCGGCGAGCAGCGCCAGGAGATCGTGGCGGCGTAAGCCGCGCGCGCATCATACACCGTCGTCATGCCCGGGCTTGACCCGGGCATCCACGTCTCACAGTCTGACCACGACGCGACGCGTGGATGGCCGGGTCAAGCCCGGCCATGACGAGGAGACACCGTTCGCACAAGACCGAATGCAGGACATCCTCATGAAGCTCACCTTCTCCCCCGCCTCGCCCTTCGCCCGCAAGGTGCGCATCGCCGCGATCGAGCTCGGGCTGATCGACAAGATCGAGTTCGTGCCTGCGGCCGTGACGCCGGGCACGGCCAACGAGGATTATTCGAAGATCACGCCGCTGAAGAAGCTGCCGGTGCTGATCACCAATGATGGCGACGTGATCCTGGATTCCTACGTGATCGTCGAATATCTCAATGAGATGGCCGGCGGCAGCCTGATCCCCGATTACGGCCCGCGGCGCTGGAAGGCCAAGACCAACCACTCGCTGATCAACGGCATGCTCGATTCCATGCTGCTGTGCCGCTACGAAAAGATGGTGCGGCCGCAGGGCCTGCAATGGCAGGCGTGGTCGGACGACCACTGGAACCGGGCCTGGACCGGCATGGCGCGCTTCGAGAACATGCCGGAGGTGCTGAACGGCCCGTTCGACATCTCGCAGATCGGCCTCGTTTGCGTGCTCGGCTATGCCGACTTCCGCTTCGCCGATTGCGGCTGGCGCAAGGCCTATCCCAAGCTCGACGCCTTCCACCAGAAGATGCTGGAGCGGCCGTCCGTGAAGATCTCGGTGCCGCCGGCAGCGTAGCGGAATACGCCGGGAGAATGACGGTGCGCGATCGCTTCTCCCTCACAAGTCTCAGTGCGAGCCTCGTGCTCGCGCTCACCGTTTCAGCCACCCATTTGCGGGCCGAGAGCATGCCGCCGGGACAAGCCGATCAGGCCTGCGGATCACCATCATCGGTCGACGATGGCTGGGAGATCGCCTCGCCCGACAGTGTCGGCATGGACACTGCGCAGCTGTGCACCCTCGTAGCGCGGCTCGCGCAGCGGTCAACCGCGGTCCATTCGGTCGTCGTCGTCAGGCATGGCAAGCTGGTTTTCGAACAGTATTTTGCCGGCTATGATCAACCCTGGGGACAGCCCGACGGCCAGTACGAGTTCGCTGCGACGATCAGGCACGACATGCGCTCGGTATCCAAGAGCGTGACCTCGCTGCTGGTTGGAATCGCGATTGATCGCAAGCTCATCGCGGGCGTAGATGAGCCCGTCCTGAAATTCTTCCCCGACTACGCATCGGTGAAGCAGCCGGGATGGGACGCCATCACGATTCGCCATCTTCTGACGATGTCCTCCGGCTTCAAATGGGACGAGGCGCGGGCCTGGACCGATCCAAAAAACGACGAACCGCGTCTCGTCACCGAGCCGGATCCCCTCGGCTATGTGCTGTCGCGACCCATCGCTGCACCGCCGGACACATTATGGACCTATAGCGGCGGCAGCACGGAGCTGCTCGGCAACATCGTCGAGCGCGTCTCGAAACAGTCGCTGGAGGCGTTCGCGCGCGAGGCGCTGTTCCAGCCGCTCGGCATCACCGATGTCGAATGGAAGGCCTATAAGAACGGCAAGATCGCAGCGGCTGCGGGCCTGCGCCTGCGACCACGCGATGCGGCCAAGATCGGCCAGCTCGTGCTGAGTCGCGGCCAGTGGAACGGCCGACAAGTCGTCCCGGCCGACTGGATCGCGCAGTCGATCACGCCGCGTTTCCAAGCGGTCGGCCTTTTCGGCGGTACGCTGTTCTACGGCTATCAATGGTGGATGGGCCGCTCGCTCGCCGGTAGCAAGGAGATCAAATGGGTTGGTGCCTTCGGCTGGGGCGGACAACGCATTTTCATCGTGCCCGGTCTTGATCTCGTCATGATGACGACTGCTGCGCAGTACGGCCAACCGAAGGAAGGCCTGGCCGCGATCGACATCCTCTCCAATATCGTCATTCCATCCGTGCACGACGCACATTGATACCCGGGAAGCTTTCATGAGCCTGAAGTTCTCAGTCGGCGATCTCACCATCCATCGCGTCATCGAGCAGGAGACCTCCTTCGTTCCTGCGCTGGAAATGCTGCCGGGGCTCACGCCGGAACTGCTGGCTGAGAACCGGACCTGGATGCGCGAGGCGAAGGCGCTGGACGAAGAGGACGTGCTGCTGCTGTGCTTCCAGTCCTACGTGGTGAAGACGCCACATCACACCATTTTGGTCGACAGCTGCATCGGCAACGACAAGCCGCGGCCGCGGCCGAAATGGAACATGAAGACCGACGATACCTATCTGCGCGGGCTCGATGCCGCGGGGTTCTCAGTCGACGACATCGACTTCGTGATGTGCACGCATCTGCATGTCGATCATGTCGGCTGGAATACGCGGCTGGAGAACGGCCGCTGGGTGCCAACCTTCCCCAAGGCGCGCTATCTGTTCGCCAAGCAGGAATTCGACCACTGGTTCGCGCAGAACGCCAAGACGGAGATCCCGCCCTTCGCCGACAGCGTGTTGCCGGTGGTCGAGGCTAACAGGCATGAGCTCGTTGGCAACGACCACCAGATCGGCGATCACGTTCGCATCCTGCCGACGCCCGGTCACACGCCCGGCCATATCGCAATCACGATGGGACGCGGCAAGGACGAGGCGGTGTTTTCAGGCGATCTCATGCACTCGCCATTGCAGACGCTTTATCCGGAGCTGTCGATCAAGTTCGACGTCGACCCGGCCAAGGCAGCCACGACGCGCCGCAGCTTCCTGGAGCGCTATTGCGACACCGACACGCTGTGCTGCACGGCACATTTCCCCTCGCCGTCGGTCGGCAAGATCAAGCGCAAGGGCAGCGGATTCGTTTGCGCGGCGGTGTAGCGCAAGCGGTCTTCCTGCTTCCTCCCGTCATGCCCGGGCTTGTCCCGGGCATCCACGCTCTTACAATCCATCGATCACGAAGAACGTGGATGGCCGGGACAAGCCCGGCCATGACGAGGAAACAACATGCCTGATCTGCCCGACATTCCCCTCCCCGCCGGCATCCGCTCGCGTACCATCGACGGCATCAACGGCTTGCGCGTGCATGTGCTCGAGGCGGGATTCGAGACCAGCGGACGGCGCTGCATCCTGCTGCTGCACGGCTTTCCCGAGCTTGCGTTCTCCTGGCGCAAGGTGATGCCGGCGCTGGCCGACGCAGGTTATCACGTGATCGCGCCGGATCAGCGCGGTTATGGCCGCACGACGGGATGGAGCGCGGATTACGACGGCGATCTCTCCCCCTTCTCGCTCCTCAATCTCGTGCGTGACGCGCTCGCCCTGGTGTCGGCGTTCGGCTACAGGCAGGTCGATGTGGTCGGGCATGATTTCGGCAGCCCGGTCTCGGCCTGGTGCGCCTTGATCCGGCCAGACGTGTTTCGGTCGGTGACGATGATGAGCGCGCCGTTCGGCGGACCGCCGCCGCTGCCGTTCAACACCGCGCATGCGCCGGCTGAGCCTGCGGCCGAAGACGCGGTCCATCGCGAGCTCGCCGCGCTGCCGCGTCCGCGAAAGCACTATCAATGGTACTATTCGACGCGCGAGGCGAACGCCGACATGCACCGCGCACCGCAGGGCCTGCATGATTTCCTGCGCGCCTATTATCATCACAAGAGCGCGGACTGGACCGGCAACAAACCCTATCCGCTGGCGTCGTGGTCGGCGGGCGAGCTGGCGAAGCTGCCGACTTATTACGTGATGGACCTGAACGAGACCATGGCGGAGACGGTCGCGAAGGAGATGCCCTCGCCGGACGCGATCGCCGCCAATCGATGGCTGCCGGACAGCGACCTCGCCTACTACAGCGCCGAATATGGCCGCACCGGATTCCAGGGCGGGCTGCAATGGTATCGCTACGGCACCTCGGGCACGATGAACAACGAGCTGCAGCTGTTCGCGGGCCGCAGCATCGACGTGCCCTCGTGCTTCATCTCGGGCAAGCAGGACTGGGGCACTTATCAGCGCCCGGGCGTGTTCGAGGCGATGCAGGCGCGCGCATGCACGAAGATGCTCGGCTGCCATCTCGTCGACGGCGCCGGCCATTGGGTGCAGCAGGAGCAGCCGGCCAAGGTGAGCCGGTTGCTGCTCGACTTCCTCGCCAAAGCCCGCGCCGCATGATTTGACCGGGGAACCGCGGCCTCCTATATAGTTTAGAATAATTCTAAATTAGGAAGACAGGCCGCCGTGAAGAATTTTGCCGATCTGACCGAGCGCGAAGTGCTGGCGGTTGCGATCTCCTCCGAGGAGGAGGACAGCCGGATCTACATGACCTTCGCCGAGGATCTGAAGGAACGCTATCCCGACTCCGCGAAGCTGTTCGAGCAGATGGCCGAGGAAGAGCGCGGCCATCGCCACATGCTGCTGGAGATGTACGAGCAGCGCTTCGGCCAGCATCTGCCGCCGATCCGCCGCGAGGACGTCAAGGGTTTCCTGCGTCGCCGTCCGATCTGGCTGACCAAGAACCTGCCGCTCGACACCATCCGCCGGGAAGTCGAGACCATGGAGCTCGAGGCCGAGCGCTTCTACGCCAAGGCCGCCGAGCAGGCCGAGGACGTCAACGTGCGCCGGCTGCTCGGCGACCTCGCCGAGGCCGAGAAGGGTCACGAGCACACCGCCGCCAGGCTGACCGACGAGATCCTGAGGCCCGACGTGCGCGCCGAAGAGGACCGCACGCGCCGGCGGATGTTCGTGCTGCAATATGTGCAACCGGGACTTGCCGGCCTGATGGACGGCTCGGTCTCGACGCTCGCGCCGCTGTTTGCGGCCGCCTTTGCCACGCATCAGAACTGGCAAACCTTTCTGGTGGGCCTTGCCGCCTCGATCGGCGCCGGCATCAGCATGGGATTTGCGGAAGCGCTCTCCGACGACGGCTCGCTCACGGGGCGCGGCTCGCCCTGGCTGCGCGGCATCACCTGCGGCGCGATGACGACGCTCGGCGGGCTTGGCCACACCGCGCCCTATCTCGTTCCCGACAGCTGGGCCAATGCGTTCTGGATCGCGACGGGAATCGCCTGTGTCGTCGTGTTCTTCGAATTGTGGGCGATCGCCTTCATCCGCTCGCGCTACATGGACACGCCGTTCCTCCAGGCGGTGTTCCAGATCGTTCTCGGCGGCGCCATCGTGCTGGCGGTCGGGATCGTGATCGGGGCGGCGTAGGAGCCACACTGTCCCACTGAGATAGCAATCGCCATCAAACAGCCGTTGCCGCGTTCGGCCAAACTGCGCATCATCCTCCAACAACCAGAGCGGGAGATGCGCCGTGGCCAAATCGGAATGGAGTTTCAAGAGTGCGGTCGAGCTGTCGGCCGCATTGAGCGCGAAGAAGGTCTCCGCGGTCGAGCTCACGCAGGATGCGATCGCGCGCATCGAACGGCATGACGGCAGGATCAATGCGGTCTGCGTGCGCGATTTCGGCCGCGCGCTCGTCGCGGCGCGCGAGGCGGACGCGGCGTTGGCGCGCGGCGAGCGCAAGCCGCTGCTCGGCCTGCCCGTGACGATCAAGGAATCCTTCAACATCGCCGGCCTGCCGACGACCTGGGGATTCGTGCCGCAGAAGGACTTCAAGCCTGTGGAAGACGCGCTGGCGGTGACCCGCATCAAGCAGGCTGGCGGCATCATTCTCGGCAAGACCAACGTGCCGGTGGGTCTCGGCGACTGGCAGAGCTACAACGACATCTACGGCACCACCAACAATCCCTATGATCTCGGCCGAACACCGGGCGGATCGTCCGGGGGATCGTCGGCGGCCCTTGCCGCAGGCTGTTGCGCGCTCGCCACCGGCTCCGACATCGGCGGCTCCCTGCGTGTGCCGGCATTTCACTGCGGCGTCTTCGCGCACAAGCCGACTCTCAATCTCTGCGCGGCGCGGGGCGAGACCCCGCCGCCGTTTCCAGCCATTCCGCGCGAGGGCGACCTCGCCGTCATCGGGCCGATGGCGCGCACGGCGGCAGATCTTTCCTTGCTGCTCGACATCATGGCCGGACCGGATCCGCTGGATGCCGGTGTCGCCTACAAGCTCGACTTGCCCGTTGCACGGCATCAATCATTGCGGGACTTTCGTGTCCTGGTGATCGACAGCCACCCGCTGCTGCCGACCGATCGGGACGTGCGCGGCGCGATCGACAGGCTCGCAACCGATCTGTCGAAGGCCGGCGTGACGGTCGCTCGCGAGAGCGCGCTGCTTCCGGACTTCGTGGAGACGTCGCGGCTTTACATGCGCATGCTGCTGAGCTTCCTCGGCGCGTTCTTACCTCCCGACGAGCTGGCGGACTCGCAGGCACGGGCGAGCCAGCTTTCGCCGGAGGATCGCAGCCTCGGCGCGGAGCGATTGCGTGGCATCACCGCAAGCCACCGCGCCTGGGTGCTCGACGCCGGCAGCCGCGCCGGCCTGCGGGCGCAATGGCGCGCGCTGTTCAAGAGCTTCGACGCGGTGATCTGCCCGATCATGCCGACGCCGGCCTTTCCGCATGACCATTCGCCGGAGCAGCGTCTGCGGCGTATCAGCATCGACGGCAAGGACTATCCCTATTCCGACCAGCTCGCCTGGCCGGGCATTGCCACGCTTCCGGGGCTGCCTGCGACGGCCGTTCCGCTCGGTCTATCGAATGACGGCCTGCCCGTCGGCGCTCAGATCGTCGGTCCGTGGCTGGAAGATCGCACGCCGCTCAAGCTCGCCGAGCTGATCGAGCGCGAGTTCGGCGGGTTCGTGCCGCCGAAGATGTTTGATGATTGATTCCTCCACGTCATTGCGAGCGAAGCGAAGCATCCAGACTACCTCCGCGGAGAATCATGGATTGCTTCGTCGCATCAGCGCAAAATTGCTTCGCAATTTTGTCGCGAGCTCCTCGCAATGACGTAGCGAAAACAGCGATACTGAAATCAACTATCGAACACAATCACGCTACGCAGCGTCTTGCCGGCTTTCATGTTGGCAAAGCCCTCGTTGATCTCGCTCAGCTTCAGCTTGGCCGAGATCCAGTCTTCGAGGTGCAGCCGGCCGCGCAGGTAAAAATCGACCAGGCGCGGCATGTCCAGGCGAAAGTGGTTGGAGCCCATCGAGGAGCCCTGGATCTTGCGCTCGCGCAGGAAGTCGAAGCCGTGCAGCTCGATCTTCTGGCCGAACGGAATCATGCCGACGATGGTGGCGGTGCCGCCCGAGGCGAGCATGCCGAACGCCTGCTCGGCGGTCTCCTTGCGGCCGAGCACTTCGAAGGAATGATGCACGCCGCCATTGGTGAGGTCGCGCACCTGCTTCACGACGTCACCATCCGCCGGGTTGATGATATCAGTCGCCCCTAACTTGGTCGCGAGCTGGAGCTTCGCCGGATTGGTGTCGATGGCGATGATGCGGCCGGCGCCCGCGATCTGCGCGCCGTTGATCGCGGCCATGCCGACGCCGCCGCAGCCGATCACGGCCACGGTCTCGCCCGCCGTCACCTTCGCCGTGTTCACCACCGCGCCGTAGCCGGTGATGACGCCGCAGCCGATCAGCGCGGCGAGATCGAGCGGCATTTCCTTCCTGATTTTGACGATGGCATTCTCGTGCACCAGCATCTGCTCCGCAAAAGAGGAGAGGTTCAGGAACTGGTGCAGCTTCTCCGGCTTCGACCATTGCATCCGGTTGGAGACGCCCGGCAGCATCTTCACCGTGGTGTCGGTGCAGAGCACGGTGCGGCCCGTGGTGCAGTTGTCGCAGGTGCCGCAGAACACGGACAGGCAGGTGACGACGTGGTCGCCCGGCTTGACGTAAGTGACGTCGGAGCCGACCTGCTCGACCACGCCGGCGGATTCGTGCCCAAGCACCGCCGGCAGCGGATGCGGATAGAGCCCTTCCATGAAATGCAGGTCGGAGTGACAAAGGCCGGCAACTGCGGTGCGGATCAGCACCTCGCGCGGACCGGGCTTCGGCAGGCTGATGTCCTCGATGACGAGCGGCTGGTTGACTTCGTGGAGGACGGCGGCCTTCATCAGTGTTCCCTCATTGTTATGTTTATCGTTGCGTGCACACTTCACCTCTCCCGGTGGGAGAGGTGAAGTGAGCCTACGCTGCCAGAACCAGTTCGCCAACCTCGCTCATGCCGCCTGCGCGATCGCCGAGCAGCAACGCGGCGATCTTCGCTTGCGCGGCATTTTCCGTCAGCCGGAACGGGTCGCTCGGCAACACGCGATGATCGATGACGAGACGCGACAGTAGCAGGCGGCGCGCATCGCCGCGCATGTCGTGGATACGATGCGCCTCCCAGGCGAAGGCGACCGCGCTCGCGACATGATAGAGCAGGCTGGTGGTGCGGCGTGCCTCCGCCTCATTCTCGGACTTGCTTGCGACCTCGCGCGCAAAGCCGACGGCGCGATCGGTGAGATCGCGCAGACGGTCGCGCCAGGCCTGCGGCACGGAGGCGCTGTCGTCGAGCCGGGCGTGCAGATCGGCCGCGAGCGCGGACTCCGCGCCGTGGCGGCCGACCGCGCGCCTCAAGGCGTCGATCGCGACGATGTTGCCGGTGCCCTCCCAGACCGAGCCCAGATGCGCATCGCGCAGCAGGCGAGCGGTGGCGAATTCCTCGATATAGCCGATGCCGCCGCGCATCTCGAGCGCATCGCCGCAGACCTTGCGCGCATCGCGCGTGGCGCGGAATTTCAGCGTCGGGGTGAGAATGCGCAGGAGCGCCGCTGCATCCTGACTTCCCGCTTCGGCGCGATCGAGCGCATCAGCGGTGAGAAAGCTCATCGACAGCGCCTGCTCGACCGGGAGCATGATCTTCAGCATCTGACGCCGTCCGAGCGGCAGGTCGATGATGCGGCTGCCGAACACCACGCGGTTCGTCGCCACCGTCATCGCGTCGTGATAGGCGCGGCGCATCAGCGCGGTGGATTTGACGCCGTTGGACAGGCGCGAGGAATTCACCATCTCGGCCATCTGCACAAAGCCGCGGTCGAGCTTGCCGACCGCGTAGGCGACCGCGCCTTCGAGCTTGATCTCGCCTGACGCCATCGAACGGGTGCCGAGCTTGTCCTTGAGGCGCACGATCCGGTAATGGTTCTGCGAGCCGTCGTCGAGAAAGCGCGGCATCAGGAACAGGCCGACGCCGCGCGTTCCCGGCCCGGCGCCTTCGGGGCGCGCCAGCAGCATCACGACTTTCGCATCGGCATTCGAGCAGAACCACTTTTCGCCGTAGAGGCGCCAATGGTCGCCCTCCTGCACCGCGCGCGTGGTCAGGGTGCCGACATCGGAGCCGCCCTCCTTCTCGGTCATGAACTGGCCGCCTTGCGTCAGCTTGCTCATGTCGGTCGAGGTCAGGCCGTCGAGATATTTTGCCTTCAGCGCCTCGCTGCCGAAATTTGCCAACAGCTTGGCGCAGCCGTCGGTGACGTTGATCGGGCAGCCCATGCCGAATTCGGTCTGGTTGAACAGGAAGGTGAAGGCGTGCTTGGCGACGACGGGATATTTGTCCGGCCAGCCCATGATGCCCTTGCGGATCGAGAGCGCGTGGATGCCGAACTCGCCGAACGCAGCGTTCTCCAGTTCGCGATAGGCCGGGTGGTATTCGATCCACTGCACGTCACGGCCGAACTTGTCGCGCTGGTGCAGAACGGGCGTGTGCCGATCCGCGAGCCGCGCGCACTCGTCGAGATGGCCGGCGGCGAGCTCGCCGAGACGGTCGAGATGCGGCTCGATATGACGGAACAGCGTATCAGGCAGATGAATGCGCAGGAGATCGGCGAGCGCCGGATCGGCGCGGTAGAAATTCATGCCTGACGTATCGGGCGCCAGCAGGCCGGAAGGTGCGGCCGCGGCATTTTGTGGCTGCGCTGTGACCGGCTTGTGCATGTTCGTCCTCTTCGTTTCCGTCCGATGGCAATTCTTTGCGCTTGCCGCTTTGGATGATGTCGATCATGCTCCCGTCGCGGACAGCGATAAAGCCGCAAATTGTCAGGGCGGCATGATCGCCGTGGAGGAGCAATTCGCTCTGCGGAACTGTCATCGTCCCGGCTGGTTCTTCGCACAGCCCACGCATAGATCAGCGGCTCCTGCTTCCGAGAGATCACGCCATGGAACATCCGAAATACAAGATCGCTCTCATCGTCGGTGCCGGCGAAGGCCTGAGCGCCTCGCTGGCGCGACTGCTCTCCGCCCAGGGCATCCGCGTCGCGCTCGCCGCGCGAAAGATCGAGAAGCTCGGCGCGCTCTGCAGCGAGACCGGCGCCAAGGCCTATGCCTGCAACGCCACCGAGCCCGACGAGGTCGAACGGCTGTTCGGCCTCGTCGAGCGTGAGATCGGAACGCCCGACCTCGTCGTCTACAATGCCAGCGGCCGCTCGCGCGGGCCTTTCGTCGAGCTCGTTCCGGCCGATGTCGCGCAGGCGATTGCGGTCAGCGCCTATGGCGGCTTCCTGGTCGCACAGCAGGCGGCCAAGCGCATGCTGCCGAACAAGCACGGCGCGATCCTGTTCACCGGCGCCTCCGCCAGCGTCAAGGGCTATGCGCAGTCGGCCCCGTTCGCGATGGGCAAGTTCGCGCTGCGCGGCCTTGCGCAGAGCCTGGCGCGCGAATTGTCGCCGCAGGGCATCCATATTGCGCATTTCGTCATTGACGGCGGCATCCGCAGCGCGGCGCGAACCGAACCGGCGGACAAGCCGGATTCGATGCTCGATCCCGACGCGATCGCGCAGAGCTACTGGAGCGTGTTGCAGCAACCGCGCAGCGCCTGGAGCTGGGAGCTGGAGCTGCGACCCTGGGTGGAGAAATTTTGAGGCGATAATGTCGCCACAACAACCGTCATTGCGAGGAGCCCTTGCGACGAAGCTATCCAGGGCTGTCTCCGCGGATACATTTCTGGATTGCTTCGCTTCGCTCGCAATGACGGCAGGGAGGATCAATGACCACGGAAACCACCATCGACACCGGCACCAGTGAACTCCTCTGCGTTGTCCGCGACCGCGTCGCGATCATCACGCTGAACCGGCCGGAGGCGCGCAATGCGCTATCCGATAGCCTGACGCCGGCGCTGCGCACGATGATCCGGACCTGCGGCGAGGATCCCGGTGTCGGCGCGCTGCTGCTCACCGGCGCGGGCGAAGCGTTCTGCGCCGGCGGCAACGTCAAGGGCATGGGCGCGCATCGCGATCCGAAGAAGCTCGAAATGTCCTTTGACGACAAGGTTGCCGACCTTCAGGAGCGGCAACGGCTGCTGACCGGCGCGCTGGTGTCGGTGCGCAAGCCGACCATCGCCGCGCTGCCCGGTCCCGCGGTCGGCGCCGGGCTTGCCATCGCCATGGCCTGCGATATTCGCATCGCCGCACAATCGGCCTTCGTCGCGACCGGCTATGCCCGCATCGCGCTCAGCGGCGATTACGGCATCGCCTGGCTGCTCACCCGCCTCGTCGGCACCGCGCGGGCGCGCGAGCTGATGTTCACCGGCGATCGCGTCGATGCCGCGCGTTGCGAAGCCATCGGCCTCGTCAACCGCGTGGTGCCTGACGACACATTGCAGGCCGAGGCGTTCGCGCTGGCAAGATCGCTCGCCGAAGGCCCGCGCCTGGCGCTGCGCTACATGAAGGACAATCTCGACGAGGCCGTGCTGTTCGATTTCGAAACCGCCAGGGATCACGAAGCCGAGCGCCTGATCCGCCTGACCACGACCGCGGATCACAAGGAGGCGGTGCAGGCCTTCATCGAGAAGCGCAAGGCGGTGTTCACGGGGAAGTAGCGGCACTCCATCCGGGCTACGCGGTCCGAACCATTCGACCATTCCATATAGTAGAGACCCTATTTTGAGAGTGCTGAATGGATTGGTCTGAAGTGGTCCGAAAGGCCGCCATCCTGGCGGAGAAGACGGGCTATGTTACGTTCGATCAACTCAACGAGTTGATCCCGTCAGCTGAGGCGGAACCGGAAGACATCGATGCCATACTCACCGCTCTAAGCGAGCGGGGTATCTGGATCGAGGAAGAATAGGCCTCATCGTAGCTCGGATGGAGCGAAGCGTAATCCGGGAAGGTCTGCGCTTGGGGCCCGAATCCCGGATTGCGCTACGCTCCATCCGGGCTACGAAGAACAAAAAAAGCCCGGCTCTGGCTTTGCCAGGCCGGGCTGCAGTGGTGTCAGGCCGAGGCTGAGGGGCTGTCGGCCTGACGGGAAAGGGCGGCGAGGCGCCAGCTCGCGCAGGGAATGTCCTTCGGCGCGACGCTGATCTCCTTGTCGAAGCGCACCAGCTTCCAGTCGTCGGGATGGTTGACGAAAGCGAAGCCGGATTTGCGCGCGAGCGAGACCATCGCCTCGTTGGAACGCAGCGTGTCGCCGAACATGTGCTCGGCGCCAAGCGCGGCGGCGCGGCATTCGAGGTTCTTCATCAGCGCGGTGGCGATGCCGCGGCCCTGCCAGCGATCGTCGACCGACAGGCCGAACTCGAGAGTCGCGGTCTCGGCATGGAAGGCGTAGCGCGCTTCGGCCACGATGGTCTCGAAGCCGTCGACCATCATGGTCGCAACGATCGTGAAGCGCTCGCCCTCACCGACCCGAAGGAAGTCGTGCAGCAGGCCCTGCGGCAGCTCGCTGATCGCGCCGAAGAAACGGTTGTAGCGGGAACGGGTCGAGAGCGAGCGGAAATAGTGCTGGAGCTCGTCGGTGTCGCGCGGCTCGACGAAGCGAACGTTGAGCGCCGTGCCGTCGCTTGTGCGCAGCCTGTCCGAATATTGCTTCAGATCTTCGAGGCGAAGGATGCTCATGACACATGCCGTTCAAAAAGGGACCGCCGGCGCCCCACAGTCAGGCGGCGCCGGCCTGGCGGCCTATCAGGCCCGCCAGAAGGGCTTGTCGGCCTCGTAGGCAATATCGGACCAGGACAGCCCGACGTCGTGGAGGTCGCGGGCGGTCCAGTTGGTCAGCTCGCGCCGGGTCCGGTAGCGCTCGTGCCAGACATGGAGGACCTCGCCGATCTGGTAGAGGAGGCCGTGTGCATGATGATTTGTCATCGAATTGTCGGTCAATGTAGACATTTTCAGCTCCTGGAGCTAAGTTGACTGCTAATATCTGCCTTCTGCTGCGCCGCGACAAACGACAATTTGTACCTTTTCGCATGAAATAACGTCATGCATCCTGCTGCCAAATGACTGCCAGATTGCCCTCCCTGAACGGATTGCGAGCGTTCGAGGCCGCCGCGCGCCATCTCAGCTTCACGCTGGCAGCCAGTGAGCTGAACGTGACCCAGACCGCGATCAGCCATCAGATCCGCAGGCTGGAGGAGGAGCTTGGCATCCGCCTGTTCATCCGGCAGAACCGCGCGCTGGCGCTGACGCCGGAGGCGCGCGATTACCTGCCGGGCGTCCGCGCCGCCTTCAACGATTTGCGCCTGGCCACCGACCGCCTGTTGCGGAAGGAGGACGACAAGGTGCTGACGGTGTCGACGCTGGCATCGCTCGCGGCCAAATGGCTGCTGCCGCGGCTGACCGTTTTCCAGGAGCAGCACCCCGGCATCGACGTGCGCATCACCACCTCGACCAGCCTCGTCGATTTCCAGCGCGACAATGTCGATGCCGCGATCCGCTATGGCCGCGGCCAGTGGCCGGGCCTGCGCGCCGACTGGCTGATGGCGGACGAGCTGTTTCCGGTATGCAGTCCGTCACTGCTGCGCGGCGACAAGCCGCTGCGCCGGCCCGAGGATCTGCGCAACCATCCGCTGCTGCACACCTCGAACGCCAACAGCGACGACTGGCGGCTGTGGCTGACCGCGGCGGGCCTGCCGGCGGACATCGCGCGGCATCCGGGCATCACCTTCGACATGATCTTCATGACCATCCAAGCCGCGATCGACGGCATCGGCGTGGCGATGGGACGGACCTCCTACGTCCAGGACGACATCGCCAAGGGCCGCCTCGTTGTGCCTTTCAAGATCGCGCTGCCGGCCGATGCCGGGTTCTACCTGGTCGCGCCGGAGGGCCGCCGCGAGGCGCCGAAGCTTGCCGCGTTCCGGCAATGGATCGTCGCTGCAACGCAAAATAAAGTCTGAAAAATCACCAGCTTCCTCCGGAATACCGGTTGACTCGCTCCGCTGCGCGCGGGATGGGGTATGACAGATTGTCGCAGCATCAATCTGTCGCCTTGCCGTGCAATGCATTTCGGCCCGGCCGCGTCTTTCCAAGGGAGCAACGTCATGGCTGGACCAGCCGCCTCAACCAATCCGGCCGCGATCAAGTCGCGCGTTGGCGCTATCCTGCGCGCAACCAGCGGCAATTTCCTCGAACAGTTCGACTTCTTCCTGTTCGGCTTCTATGCCGCCGCGATCGGCAAGGCGTTCTTCCCCTCGACCAACGAGACCGCCTCGCTGCTCAACACGTTCGGCGTGTTCTGGCTCGGCGCCTTGATGCGACCGGTCGGCGCCATCGTGCTTGGTGCCTATATCGACCGCATCGGCCGCCGCCAGGGCCTGATCGTCACGCTCGGCATCATGGCCTTCGGCACGATCGTCATCGCGTTCTGCCCGAGCTATGCAACCATCGGCATCGCAGCGCCGATCATCGTGCTGATCGGCCGGCTGCTGCAAGGCTTCTCGGCTGGCGTCGAGCTCGGCGGCGTGTCGGTGTATCTCGCGGAGATCGCCACGCCCGGCAAGCGCGGCTTCTACACCTCGTTCCAATCGTCGAGCCAGCAGGTCGCGATCTTCGTGGCCTCGATCCTCGGCTACATCCTCTCCGAGGTGATGCCGGCCGACACCGTGGCCGCCTGGGGCTGGCGCATTCCCTTCTTCGTGGGATGCCTGATCATTCCGCTGATCTTCCTCCTGCGGCGGACGCTGGAGGAGACGCCGGCCTTCCTCGCCATGAAGAAGCATCCGACCGCGAACGAGGTGTTCGCCTCCGCGCTCGCCAATTGGCGCATCGTCGTTCTCGGGATGATGATCGCGATCCTGACCACGACGACGTTCTACTTCGTCACCGTGTACACGCCGACCTTCGGCAAGACCGTGCTGAAGCTGTCGACGCATGACGCGCTGCTGGTCACGCTGCTCGTCGCGGTGACCAACTTCATCTGGAATCCGGTCGGCGGCGCGCTCTCCGATCGCATCGGCCGCAAGCCGGTGCTGATTGCGATCGCCTGCCTGTCGCTGGTGACCGCCTATCCAGCATTGCACTGGCTGGTGGCGGCGCCGACCTTCGGCAAGCTGCTCGCAGTCGAGATGATGTTCTCGTTCTATTTCGGCGTCTACAGCGGCACCATGTTGGGTGCCCTCGTCGAGATCGTGCCGGCGCATGTCCGCACCACGTGCTTCTCGCTGGCGTTTGCGCTTGCCGCCGCCCTGTTCGGCACCTTCACGCCGTTCGCCTCGACCTGGCTGATCGAGCGGACCGGCGACAAGGCCTCGCCCGGCTTCTGGCTGATGTTCGCCGCCCTGCTCGGCATCATCGCGGCCTCGACCGTGTATCGCGGCGGCAAAGCGGTGCCGGCCTATGATGCGGTGCCGGAGCCGGTCGCGGGACGTTGATGGCTCTTCACCTCTCCCCGCTTGCGGGGAGAGGTCGGATCGCTCTTGCGATCCGGGTGAGGGGGTACAGGTCCGGCGGGAATCTCATGCGCGGAGAGAGGCCCCTCACCCCAACCCTCTCCCCGTAAGAACGGGGCGAGGGAGCGCACTGCCGGTGCAGCTACAATTCCACCACCACGTAATCGCTCTCGACACTCACCGGAATCGTCTCAGCGATGTAAGGCCCCTTCACCACGCTCGCGCCCGGCTCGACATGGGCCGGATAGGCCTTCACGCGGAAGCGGCGGGGGTCGCAGTAGGATTGGCCGGTGCGGATGTCGAATTCCCAGCCGTGCCAGGGACAGCGGATGATCTCGCCGAGTTTCGTGTACTCGATTTCGCCGGGATTGTTCGATTGCGCAAGCCCGATCAGCGGGCCCTCGCACAGCGCCGCGCCCTGATGCGGGCAACGGTTCATCAGGCCGAAATACTCGCCCTTGACGTTGAAGATTGCGATCGGCCGTCCGTCGATCTCCAGAAACTTTCGCGTGCCCGGCGGAAGCTCGTCGACCGGCGCGATGACGTGTCTTGCCATCAGGAAACGCCGTAAAGCTTCTTCGCATTGCCGAGATAGAACGCCTCGCGATTGGCTTCGCTGACGCCCGCCGGCAAGACGCGCGAGGGCTCATCGTAATCCCAATGCGGATAGTCGGTTGCGAACAGGAGCCGATCCCAGCCGATCCATTTGATGACGTCGAACAGGTCCTCGCGGCTTTCAGGATCCTCCATCGGCTGCGTCGTCCACCACACCTGCTCGCGGATATATTCCGACGGCGGCCGCTTCACATGCGGCACCTCGCTCCTGAGCCGCTGCCACGTCTTGTCGAGTCGCCACGCCAGCGAGGGCGCCCAGCCGAAGCCGGCCTCGATCATCACCATCTTCAATTTCGGGAAGCGCTCGAACACGCCTTCCAGCACGAGGCTCGCCAAAGCCGATTGCTGGCACTGCGAGTGGCCCACCATCTCCTCGATGTAGTAGGACGGCCAGCCCGAGGGCGTGATCGGGTTGCCGCCGAAGCCGAAGGCGTGGACGCCGACGGGAAGGCCTGCCTCCTCCGCGGCCTGGTAGATCGGCCAATAGCGGCGCTGGCCGAGCGGCTCGACATTGCGGCTGAGCAGCAGCACCTGCACAAAATTCTTGTCGCCGGCGCGCTCGCGGATTTCGGCGGCGGCCGAAAGGCCGTCCTCGTTGCCGACGACAATCGAGGCCTTCAGCCGCTTGTCCTTGCTCGTCCATTTGTCGATCTGCCAGTCGTTGATCGCCGAGCACAAAGCGGCCGAGAGCTCGTGATTGCGGATGCCCTGCCCGGTGTTGAGCGGATTGAGCACGCCCAGTTGCACGTTGTTGGGATCGAGCAGCTGCTTCTGCATAAAGGCGAGCGAGGAGCCCTGCGGTCCGCCCTCCGGCGGATAGGCATCGCGGCGCGAGGCGTTGGGCTGGGCCTTTGGATAGGGCGGGCCTTCCATCATGCCCTGATAGGCATGGACGCCGTAGACTTCGAGGTGATGCTGCCAGCGTTTGGCGAGGTAGGGGTAGAGCTCGGTGCGGGTGGCGCGTGCCGGATGGATGTCGCAGTCCGCGATCGCGGTTTTGACGGTCAGTGGGGAAGCGGCTTCTTGGTTCTCGCGGAACTGGATATTCATCGCCTTGCCTCCTTTGGCAGCGGGCTCATTTCAGGCGGGGATAGGTTGCATGCGGATTGTCGATCATGATCTTGCGCACGAGATCGGGGGACAGACCTTCGGGCAGCGCGTCCTGGCCGTCGAACTGCCAGTGCGGATAGTCCGTGGAGAATAGGACCAATTCGTCCGACTGCATATGATCAAACAGGCGAATTAATGTCTGAGGTTCCGGCGGCGCATCAAATGGTTGTAACGAGAAGCGGATGTTGCTGCGCACAATCTCCAGCGGCGCGCGATCGACCCATGGGGTCTCCATCCGCACCCCGCGCCAGAACTTGTGCAGGCGCCAGAGATAAGGCGAGATCCAGGACACGCCCGACTCCAGCAGCACCATTTTCAGCCGCGGATATTTGGCGAACACGCCTTCGACGATCAGGCTGGTGAGCTGGGTCTGGAACGCCTGGGCCTGCCCCACATAATCCTCGATGTGATAGGATCCCCACCCCACAGCGGTCGGCGGATTGTGATAGGCGGAACCGGCGTGGATGCCGACCGGGAGTTCCAGCCGCTCCGCGGTCTCGTAGATCGGCCACAGCGCGCGCTTGCCGAGCGGCGTGTCGCCCATCACCAGCATCAGGACCTGCACGAAGCGCTTGTCCAGGGCGCAACGCTCGATCTCGGCGACGGCCTTCTCGACGCTTTGCGTCGGGATCACGATCGAGCCGCGCAGCCGCGCATCGCGATCGAGCCATTCCTTCGCCAGCCAGTCGTTCAGCGCGCGGCAGAAGGCGGCCTGCATGTCCTCGGAGAACACCATCTGCACGCCATAGATCGGATTGCAGATGGCATGCTTGAGCTGGAAGGGATCGAGCACATGGCGCTGCATGTCCGCCACACTCTCGCCCGGCTTGCCCTGCTCGGGCCGCCAGTCGGGCCGTGCCGTAATCGGCGAGTTCTGCGGATAGGATTGCGAGACGAGGTCGACCATGCCGCGCGTCGTCACCTGATCGCGCCAATAATCGTTCAGGTACGGCAGCAGGCTGGTCAGATGCGGCACGGCCGGATGCACATCGCAGTCCACCCCGCCGGCGATCAGGGACGCCATGACGTCTCCTTCACGTTTCCTCGTCAATTCTTGTCTCGTGCCCGCATTCAAGCAGGCCTGCCCGCCGCCCGCAACTCAGCCGGGGCCGCCGGCATATGCTAGGAAGGCGCAGCTCGGTTGCGAAGGAATGAGAGGTTTCAGCGATGAAAGAGCTCGTCGACATTGCGGAACGGGTCGCGGCCCAACTAATCGCGCGCAAGCAGACCATCGCGGTTGCGGAATCATCGGCCGGCGGCCTGATCTCGGCCAGCCTGCTCGCAGTGCCCGGCGCCTCCGCCTACTACCTAGGCGGCGCGGTGGTTTACACCCGCGATGCCAGACGGGTGCTGATGGATATTTCGGATGACGGCATGAAGGGCTTTCGGTCGTCGTCGGAGCCCTACGCGCAGTTGCTGGCCGAGCAGATGCGCAGCCGCTTCAAGTGTGATTGGGGCCTGTCCGAGACCGGTGCCGCCGGCCCCACCGGCAACCGCTACGGCGATGCAGCGGGCCATAGCTGCATGGCGGTCGCAGGACCCGCCACGGAGGTGATGACGCTGGAGACGGGCAGCGATGACCGGTTTGCGAACATGCAGGTGTTCGCAGCGACGGCACTGAAGTTGCTGCTGAGGAAGCTGGAGGGGTGAGATGGTGTGCTGCGAGCGAAGCGAGACATTCTCACTACCAACACCACTGTCATCGTCCGGCTTGACCGGGCGATCCAGTACGCTGAGACCGTTGTAATTGAAACGATACGCCACGCGTACTGGATGCCCCGGTCAAGCCGGGGCATGACAACGGAATATATAAGCCTACTTTCCCAAATGCCGCATGAAAATCCGCACCACATAGCCGTGAAAGCGCGGCGCTTCGTCGTAGAGGTCCGACGCAATGCGTTCGATGGTTTCGCGCAGCGACAGGAATTGGGCCTGACGTGCGCTGCTTTCGGTGCCCTGCATGCCCGCGAGCTCGTCCATGGCAGCGTCGCTGATCTGGCACTGCACGACCTCGCCATCGTTCAGCATGGTGAAGCGAAAGGCCAGACGTTCGAGATCATGGCCAATGATCTTGTCGCGCGTGAGCGGCATTGCAAGCGTCCCGGTCGGCCCCCTCGCGGACAATGCGAAAAATTCTCCGGCTTGTCAGCAAAGATGAAAGGGGGCCCGACCTACTGGAACGCGACTTCGGCGAAACTGCGGAGCTTTCGCGAATGCAGGCGCTCCGATTCCTGCTGCTTGAGCCGCTCCAGCGCCTTCAGGCCGATCTCGAGATGCTGGCCGACACGGCGGCGGTAGAATTCGCTGGCCATGCCGGCGAGCTTGATCTCGCCGTGCAGCGGCTTGTCCGAGACGCAGAGCAGCGTGCCATAGGGGACGCGGAAGCGGTAACCGTTGGCGGCGATGGCGGCTGATTCCATATCGAGCGCGACCGCGCGCGATTGCGACAGGCGGCGGATCACTTCAGGCCCGGAAATCTCCCAGTTGCGGTTGTCGACGCTCGCCACCGTCCCCGTGCGCATCAGGCGCTTCAGCTCGAAACCCTCGAGCCCGGTGACATCCTCGACCGCCTCCTCGAGCGCGACCTGCATCTCGGCGAGCGCAGGAATCGGCACCCACAGCGGCAGCTCGCGGTCGAGCACGTGGTCCTCGCGCACATAGCCGTGCGCGAGCACGTAGTCGCCGAGCCGCTGCGTGTTTCGCAGGCCCGCACAATGGCCGAGCATGAGCCAGGCATGCGGCCGCAGCACGGCCACATGGTCGGTGACGTTGCGTGCATTGGACGGACCGGTGCCGATGTTGATCAGCGTGATGCCGCGATAACCTGGCGCGACCAGATGGAAGGCCGGCATCTGCGGTGTGCGCGCGGGGGCAGCGCCCGTCGTCACGCCGCCGCTGCGCGTGACGACGTTGCCCGGTGCGACGAAAGCGTCGAGGCCCGCCTCGCCGGACTGAAGACGCTGCTGGCAGAGCTGCGCGAAGGCGTCGACATAGAACTGGTAATTGGTGAAGATCACGAAGTTCTGGAAATATTCGGAATCGGTGCCGGTGTAGTGATAAAGCCGGCGCAGCGAGTAGTCGATGCGGGCGGCGCGGAACAGGGACAGCGGCTTGGGTGTCCCCGGCTGCAGCTCGAAGGTGCCGTCGGCGATCGCATCGTCCATCGTCGCGAGATCAGGCACGTCGAACGCATCGCGCAGCGATCGCGTGACGGCGGAATTCTCGCTGGTCGTGATGGCGGCTTCGATGTTGATGTCGCGGCGATAGGCGAAGTGGATCGGGATCGGCTCGGTGGATTCGCCGATCTCGACCGGCACGCCGTGGTTCTGGATCAGCAATCCGATCTGCTCGGTGAGATAGCTGCGGAACAGATCCGGCCGCGTCACGCTGGTCTCGTGCACGCCGGGCCCTGCGACGAAGCCGTAAGACAGGCGCGAATCCAGCCGCGCATGCGTCGCGGTAGTGATGCGGACAAAGGGATAATAGGCCCGCATTCGCGTCGTGACGGTCTCGCCATTGACATAGGCCTCGAACCGGTCGCGCAGGAACTTGGTGTTGCGCTCGTAGATCTCTTCGAGACGGGCGACGGCGAGGGACGCGTCGGAGAAGGATTCGGTGGCGATGGAGGGGGGAGATTGCATGGTTCGACCGCCGCTTTGCTTGAAACAAGCGCACTATAGCAGGATCGTAGCCAAGTCGTCATTGCGAGCGTAGCGAAGCAATCCAGAAATCCCACCGCGGAGACAATCTGGATTGCTTCGCTACGCTAGCAATGACGAAAGATGACGCGCGTTCGCGCGTCACTTCTCCCGGAAGGCGCGCATCAGCTGGTCGTGCAGCGGCTTCATCAGATAGGACAGCATGGTGCGGTCGCCGGTCTGGACGAAGGCTTCCACGGGCATGCCGGGGATCATCTTGACGTCGCCGAGCCGGGCGATCTCTTCCGGGGGCATCGAGACGCGGATGGTGTAGTAGCCCTGGCCGGTGCGCTGGTCGGTCGTGACGTCGGGCGAGACGCGGCTGACGACGCCGTTGAGCTCCGGCGTGGTGCGCTGGTTGAACGCGGAGAGGCGCAGCAGCGTCTTCTGGCCGATCTGGAGCTTGTCGATGTCGACCGGATTGACCTTGGCCTCGACCTGGAGATCGTCGGTCTGCGGCACGATCAGCATCAAGGTATCGCCGGCCGTGACGACGCCGCCGACGGTATGCACGGTCGATTGCAGCACCATGCCGTCCTGCGGCGCGCGGATGTCGATGCGGCGGAGCTGGTCTTCGGCAGCGACCTTGCGCTCGATCAGCTCGCCGATCTTGTCGTTGGTCTCGCGCAGGTCCTTGGAGACCTCGCTGACCACGTCCTTGTCGATCTGGATGATCTGGAGCTCGGTCTCGGTGATCTTGCCCTTGGCCTGGGCGCGCGAGGCGATGTACTGCGCGCGCTCGCCGTTGAGACGCGCCGAGTCGCGTTCGAGCTGGGTCAGGCGCGAGATCTGCACCAGGCGCTTTTCGTAGAGCTCGCGCACGCCGGTGAGCTCGTTCTGCACCAGCGCGATCTCCTGGTCCTTGGCCTTCTCCTGGGCGCTGAGACCGGAGATTTCCTCGTTGAGCTGCGTGATGCGCTCGCGCAGCTGCGCCTTCTGCCCGGTGCGGCCGTTGACGCGAACGTCGAACAGCTTGGTTTCGGCCGAGAGCAGCACCTTGACGTCGGGATCGCTGGTACGCTCGAGCAGCGTTTGCGGAAACTCGATGCTGTCGAGTCCGCGCTGCTCGGCCTGGAGTCGCGCCGCGCGCGCCTGCGCGGCGTCGAGATTCTTGGTGACGATGGCAAGGTTGGCCTTGGTCACGGTGTCGTCGAGCCGCACCACGATGTCGCCGGCCTTGACCCGATCGCCGTCGCGGGCGCGCACCTCGCCGACCACGCCGCCGGTCGGATGCTGCACCTTCTTGACGTTCGATTCGACCACGATCTGCCCCGGTGCGATCAGCGCGCCCGAGATCAGCACGGTCGACGCCCAGCCGCCGAGTCCGACGACCAGGACCAGCACGATGACGAGGCCGAGGACCAGATGAAACCTGATGGAATCACCTACAGTCTTCTTGGCGGGGGGCTTCGTTCCGCCGATAGCCAACGTGCTCATCTTTCACCTCTCCCCGCCTGCGGGGAGAGGATCGCGCAGCGATCGGGTGAGGGGGACTCTCCACGAGTCCAACTCTCACCTCCCCTGTCGAGACTCCCCCTCACCCCGACCCTCTCCCCGCAAGCGGGGAGAGGGAGAGGATAAACCAGTGATCGCAGCCTCATGATTTGGCCACTCCGCCTTCGCTGACGATCTTGATCGGTGCCGGCGGCGTCGCGCGCGGCTGCAGCACCTGGGCGAGCACCTGCTCCTTGGGGCCGAACGCCTGCATGCGGCCGTCGCGCAGAACCAGGATCTGGTCGACCGCCTCGACGCCGATCGGGCGGTGCGCCACCACGACGACGATGGCACCGCGTTCGCGCGCGGCACGGATGGCGCGGGTCAGCGCCTCGTCGCCTTCGGTGTCGAGGTTGGAGTTGGGCTCGTCGAGCACGACCAGGAACGGCCTGCCGTAGAGCGCGCGCGCCAGCGCCACGCGCTGCGCCTGGCCCGCGGAGAGCGCTGCGCCCTGCTCGCCCACCTGGGTATTGTAACCCTCGCGCATCTTGATGATCATATCATGCACGCCGGCTTCTTTCGCAGCCGCGATGATGTCCTCGGAGGTCGCCTCAGGATCGAACCGGCTGATGTTCTGCGCGATGGTGCCGCCGAACAATTCGACGTCCTGCGGCAGATAGCCGATGTGGCGGCCGAGCGCGTCGCTCGACCACTGATCGAGCGCCGCGCCGTCGAGCCGTACCTTGCCGCGCACCGGCTGCCAGACCCCGACCAGCGCGCGGATCAATGACGACTTGCCGGAGCCGCTCGGGCCGATCACGCCGAGGCCGTTGCCTGCGGCGAGCGCGAAGGTGACGTCCTGCACCACGAGCCGCTGATCGCCGGGAGGCACCATGGCGACGCCTTCGACCGAGAGCCGGCTGGTCGGCGCCTGCAACTGGGTCGGCATCGCCTGCGCCGGCATCTGCTCCAGCAGGCGGGTGAGGCGGTGCCAGCTCTGGCGTGCGGCGACGAAGGATTTCCAATGCGCGATGGCGAGATCGACCGGAGCGAGCGCGCGGGCGGAGAGGATCGAGCCGGCGATGATGATGCCGGCCGTCGCCTCCTGGTGGATGACGAGATAGGCGCCGACCGCGAGCACGGCCGATTGCAGCATCATCCGCAGTACCTTTGCGATCGCGCCGAGACCGCCGGCGACGTCGCTCGCACGCTGATTGCCGGCGAGATATTTTTCGTTGGCCTCGCTCCAGCGCTGGTTCATCCGTCCGGCCATGCCCATCGACACCATCACCTCGGCGTTGCGGCGGCTGGCCTGGGCGAGATCGTTGCGCTGGGCGGCGAGGCCCATCGCCTCCTTCGCCGGCTGGCGGGACATGAACTCGGTGACCAGCGTCAGGCCGACCAGGATGATGGCGCCGACCAGCGCGGTGACGCCGATCAGGACGTGGAAGGCGAAGCAGATGGCGAGATAAAGCGGCAGCCAGGGCAGATCGAAGAACGCGCTCGGGCCCATGCCGCCGAGGAAGGAACGGACGTTGTCAAGATCGCGCAGCGGCTGGAGGCCCTCGTTGCGGCTGCCGACCAGAAGCGGCAGGCGCACGATGGTGTCGAACACGCGCTTGTTGAGGGCCTCGTCGAGCGACGTACCGATCCGGCCCAGGATGCGGTTGCGAATCATGTCGAGCACGCCCTGCGCCATGTAGAGGAAGCTGGCGAGGATGATGAGGCCGACCAGGGTCGGGATGCTGCGGCTCGGCAGCACCCGGTCGTAGACCTCCAGCATGAAGATCGACCCGGTCAGATAGAGCAGGTTGATCATGCAGCTCATCAAGCCGACGCCGATGAATGCCGTGCGACAAGCGCGCAAGGCGTCACCGAGCTCCGAACGGCGGACGCCAGGGATGGCTGCCATCAGTCTGATCTCTTTCGACTAAGGGGGCAAAGCCCCTGATTTCACGGGCAATTCAGGGTACTTGCCCCGGATTAACATCATGTTTGCCCGGCGTCCAACGCAGCCAAGCTCATCCAGAGCCCTGATGAGGCCACATCTACCCCTGATGCCCCCCCGCGCAAGTCCGGAATTTCACAGGCTTGCGGCTTTTTCTTGCAGGCTTTCAGTCTCTTCCGGGAAAACGGCGGGGCTGGAAGTTCCCGCCGCCGAATGCGGGGCTAAAGCGCGATGCGATCAGGATGAATCGTCATCGCGCTTTAGCTTGTTGTTTAAGCATGATCTTTTCGGAAAACCGCTGCGCACTTTTCCGGATCGTGCCTAGAACCTGCCCCCGCCACGCACCAGGCGCACGACGACCAGCAGAATGACGGCGCCGATGGCGGAACGCGAACCGGGATGAATAGGTGTGAATACTGGCGGCAAGGCTCGCGCACCTGGCCCAACTCATCCGGGACTATGACACCACGGTGACCGGCTCCGCCAGCACGCATCTCGCCGCCCTGCCCGGTCCGACCTCGACATTCCCAGGCAATTGCTCCAGGCAGCGCGGCTCTGCGAGCTTGCAGCGGGGAGCGAAGGAGCAGTTGTGCGGCTTCTCCGCCAGCGAGGGCGGAGTGCCGGGAATGGTCTCCAGGCGGGCGCCGCGCTTGGCGCCGTGGATGGTCGAGGCGAGCAGGCCCTTGGCGTAGGGATGCACGGGCGAGCGGACGATGTCGCGAAGCGTGCCCTGCTCCACGATCTGGCCGGCATACATCACCGCGACGCGGTCGCAGATCTCGATGGCGACGCCGATGTCGTGGGTGACGAAGATGACGGACATGCCGAACTCGCGCTGCAGCTCGCGCAGCAAGAGCAGGATCTGGATCTGCACGGTGGCATCGAGCGCGGTGGTCGGCTCGTCCGCCAGCAGGATCTTGGGACGGCAGGCGAGCGCGAGCGCGATCATCGCGCGCTGACGCATGCCACCCGACATCTCGTGCGGATAGGCGTCGAGCCTTCGTTTGGCCGAGGGGATGCGCACGACCTCGAGCATCTCGAGCGCCCGCGCCCTTCCTTCCGCGAAACTCTTGCCTTCGTGGCGCACCACGCTTTCGGCGATCTGCGCGCCGATGGTGTAGACCGGATCGAGCGCGAGCGCCGGCTCCTGGAAGATCATCGACACGGTCTGGCCGCGAAACGACGACAGCTCCTCGTCGTTCATGGCGAGCACGTCGCGGCCCAGCACGTTGACCGTGCCCGTGATCTGCGTGCGCTTCTTCGGCAGCAGCCGCATCAGCGCACGCAGTGTCACGCTCTTGCCCGAACCGGACTCGCCGAGCAGGCCCAGCACCTCGCTGTTGCCGAGCGAGAGGCTGAGATCGTTCACGGCATAGACCGTGCGCTCGCCGGTGAAGCGGATGCTGAGGCCTGAGATCTCGATGAGCTTTGTCATGACGGCAGTTTCGGTAATCGATCGTGATAGTCGGTGGCGCGCTGGAAGGCCGCGCCGATGGTGAGCAAGGTCGCTTCGTCGAAGGAGCGACCGATCAGCTGCATGCCGACGGGCAAGCCGCTTCGGGTGAAGCCGGAGGGCACGGTGAGCGAGGGCAGGCCGAGGAAGTTCACCGGGCGGGTGAACAGCGTCAGCCGCTGCACCATGGCCGGCGCGCTCGGGCCGCCGCCGACATCGCTCTCCTCGATCGTCGGCGCCGGCACCGGCGAGGCTGGCGCGATCACCGCATCGACGCCTGATGTCGCCGCGTTGTGCGCGGCGAGCGCCGGCCCGCGCCAGCGCATCGCTTCGAGATAGGTGATGGCGGGAACGGCGAGGCCGTTCTGGAGCCGCATCAGGACCTGCGGGCCATAATCCTGCGGACGCTCGATCATCCAGCGCTTGTGGAAGGCGGCGGCTTCCGCGGCGAGCACGAGCTGGCTCGCCGAGGACAATTGCCGCTGGTCCGGCAGTTCGACCTTGACGATGTCGGCACCCTCGCGCTTGAGCACCGCGATGGTCTCGTCCAGCACGCGCGCAACCTCGCTGTCGAGATCGTCGACATAGAAGGAGACCGGCACGCCGATCTTGAGGCCCTTCAGCGCGCCTTTCGTCGCCCCGACGTAGTCCGACAGCGGCTCGTGGCTACAGGTCGAATCGGCGGGATCGGGGCCGGCCATCAGCCCCAGCAACAGCGCGCAGTCCTCGGCAGTGCGGGCCAGCGGGCCGACGGTGTCGAGCGATTGCGACAGCGGCATCGCGCCGGCACGGCTGACGCGGCCCACCGTGGTCTTGAGGCCGGTGACGCCGCAGAAATGCGCGGGCATGCGGATCGAGCCGCCGGTATCCGAGCCGAGCGCCGCATAGGTCAGGCGCGCGGCGACCGCGGAGCCAGAGCCGGATGACGACCCGCCAGTGATGTGGGCGACATTCCAGGGATTGCGCACCGGGCCGTAATGGGCGTTGTGCCCGGTCGGCCCATAGGCGAACTCGGCGAGATGCAGCGTGCCGAGGCGGACCTGGCCGGCGTCCTTCAACCGCTGCAGGGCCGTGGAGGTCACGGTCGGCACGAAGTCGCGGCGGATCAGCGAGCCACAGGTCGCGACGTGGCCCGCGTCGTAATACATATCCTTGTGCGCGAGCGGCACGCCGTGCAGCGGACCACGGACGTTGCCCTTGGCAAGCTCGGCATCGGCTGCATCGGCCGCCTTCAACGCAGCCTCCGCCTCGATCGACATGAAGGCATTGAGGTGCGGCTGCCACTGCGCGATGCGATGCAACAGCGCGCGCGTCACCTCATGCGAGGACAGCTGCTTCGTCGCGATCGCACGCGCGACCTCAGTGAGCGTCATCAATGCGGGTTCGGTGCTCATTTCGACACCTTCTGCGTCTGCGCGAGCACATAGCCGGCAGGCTCGAGGTCGAACGGCAGCGTGCCGGCGATGACCGCGAAGCCCTCGAAGGCAGGTCCGATGGCATTGGAAATGCGGGTTGCGATCTCGTCATCCACGGGCACGCCTGCAACCAGCGCGATCGGCTTGATGTCTTTCGGTGTCGGTCTCGTCATGCGGTCTTCTCCCTGGGCGCGCGGCTATGGCCTGAACCCGGTATCGCCATGTAGCACGCGGCCTCGTGGCCCATTCTATCGAGCGCGGTGAGCTTTGGTGTCGCGTTTGCGCAGAGCGGCTCCGCAAACGGACAACGGGTGTGGAAGCGGCAGCCCGGGGGCGGATCGATCGGATTGGGCGGATCGCCTGATATCGGCGGCGTCTCGGTACGCTTGTCGGGATCCGACGACGGCATCGCCGCGAGAAGGGCACGCGTGTAGGGGTGGGCAGGCGCGTCCCAGACCTGGTCGACCGGGCCGAGCTCGACGACCTCGCCGAGATACATCACCAGCACGCGATCGGAGATGTAGCGGACCACGTTGAGGTCGTGGCTGATGAACAGATAGGTCAGGCCGAACTCGCGCTTGAGATCGGCCAGGAGGTTGAGCACCTGCGCCTCGACGGATTTGTCGAGCGCCGAGACGGCTTCGTCCAGGATCACCAGCCGCGGCGACAGCGCCAGTGCCCGCGCGATATTGACGCGTTGGCGCTGGCCGCCGGAGATCTCGTGCGGATAGCGGTTGGCGAAGGTTTCCGGACGCAAGCCGACCTTGCCGAGCAGCTCGCGCGCGAGCGCGCGTGCCGCGGCGTCGGCCATGCCGTGCACCTTGGGGCCGAAGGCGATCGATTCCTCGATGGTGAGGCGCGGATTGAGCGAGGCGTAGGAGTCCTGGAACACCATCTGCATGCCGCGGCGCAATTCGCGCAGGCTCAGCGATTGGCCGACGGTCATGCCATCATAGATGATGTCGCCGGTATCGCGCGGCATCAGATGCATGAGGAGACGCGCCGTGGTGGACTTGCCGCAGCCGGATTCGCCGACGATGCCGACCGTCTCGCCCTTGGCGACGGTGAACGAGACGTTGTCGACGGCGCGCACGGTACGCTTGGCGGCGAACGGCCCACCGCGCACCGGGAAATGCTTCGTCAGGCCGTTCACCTGAAGCAGCGGCTGAGCGACGCCGCCAACGTCCTCGACCGGCTCCAGCATTTCGACGGATGTGCTGCTCTCGCTCATGGTCTAGTTCCTGATGTCCATGGCGCTGCGCAGGCCGTCCGAGAGCAGGTTGAAGCAGATCGAGACCGCGAAGATCATCGCGCCCGGAAGCGCGGCGACCCAGGGGTTGACATAGATCGCGGTCCGCAGCGTGTTCAGCATCAGGCCCCATTCCGGCTCCGGCGGTTTTGTGCCGAGACCGAGGAAGGAGAGACCGGCCGCCAGGATCATCGAGACCGAGATCAGGCTCGTGGCATAGACGAAGATCGCGCCGAGCACGTTGCCGAGGATGTGCACGCGCATGATGGTGAAGGGCCCGGCGCCGGAGGCGCGCGCGGCCTCGACGAAGTCCATGTTGCGCACGCCCGTCGTGACGCTCTCGGCGACGCGGGTGATCTGCGGCACGAACACCACGGTCAACGACACGATGGAATTGAGGATGCCGGCCCCGAGCGCGCCGGAAATCGCGATCGCCAGCAGCACGGACGGGAAGGCGTAGAACACGTCGACCGTGCGCATGATCGCGGTGTTGAGCTTGCCGCCGACATAGCCGGCAATGATGCCGAGCGAGGTGCCGATGCAGAAGGCGAGGATCACGGGCAGGATGCCAATGACCAGCGACAGCCGGCCGCCGTAGATCAGCCGCGCCAGCATGTCGCGGCCGAGTTCGTCGGTGCCGAGCGGATAGCCGGCCGTGCCGATGTGGCGCAGGCGGCGGACCATCGAGCCCTTGTAGGGATCTTCGAGTCCCAGCCATGGCGCAAGGACCGCGGAGAGGAAGATCAGCAGCAGCACCAGCGCGCAGGCCACGCTGACCTTGTCGCGCATGATGCGGCGGCCGACCGTCGCCCAATAGCCGCGCGCCTTGGTCGCCGGCGCGGCCTGCAGCGCGGCGTCGGCGGTGGCGTGAAGCGGAAAGTCGCTCATCGGCCGGCTCCCGGTGCGCATTGCTTCAATCGGTGCAAGCCGCGGGCTCGCTTAACCTCTCCCGCCTGCGGGAGAGGTCGGCGCTCCGGGCGATGCGAAGCATCGTCCCGCGCGCCGGGTGAGGGCTTCCTCCTCTTGGGGGTTCTCGATTGAGGAGCCACCCTCTCCCCGACCCTCCCCCGCTCGCGGGGGAGGGAGCGCACTGTTTTCGCGGCGATAGCTGGGCTCGATCCCATCTTCTAGCCCCGCTTGATGCGCGGGTCGATCGCGGCTTGGGCGATGTCGACCAGCAGATTGAGGAACACGAAGAACAGCGCGAGGATCAGGATCGTGCCTTGCAGCAGCGGCAGGTCGCGCTGGAAGATTGCCGAGTTGAGCAGGAAGCCCGAACCCGGCCAGGAGAATACGGTCTCGATCAGGATCGAGCCGCCGAGCATGTAACCGAGCTGAAGACCCATCACGGCAAGCGCAGTGGGCGCGGCGTTCTTGACGACGTGGCGGAATACGCCGCGCTCGTGCAGACCCTTGGCCCGCAAGGCTTCGACGAAGTCCTGCGAGAGAATGTCACCGGTGAGGGCACGCACCGTGCGGGTGACGATGCCCATGGGAATCACCGATGTCGTGATCGCCGGCAGCACGAGATATTTCAGATGCGCCCAATCCCAGGCCCAGGAATTGGAGCCGCCGGGCCCGGCGCCGACGGCGGGCAGCCAGTTCAGCTGAACCGAGAAGATGATGACGAGCAGCATGCCGAGCCAGTAATGCGGCACGGAGACGCCGGCGATGGCAAAGGACGTCGCGACCTTGTCGATCCAGGTCTCGCGAAAATAGCCGGCGATCAAGCCGAGCAGGATGCCCATCGTGAAGCCGATGATGGCCGCGGCAATCGCGAGCGTGACGGTGTTGCCGACCGCACGCATGACCTCGGCGAGCACGGGGCGTCCGGTCGCGATGGAATTGCCGAGATCGCCATGCAGCGCGCGCAAGAGCCACAGGCCGAACTGCACCGGCAGCGGCCGGTCGAAGCCATAGGCGGCGCGGAGCTGCGCGGCTAGCTCCTGCGAGGCATCGGCGGGCAGCACCGCGACGAGCGGATCGCCCGGCGTGATGTGCACGAGCAGGAAGCACACCAGCGCCACGCTGATGACGATGGGGACGACATAGACGATGCGTCGGGCGATATAGGTGAGCACGTTGTCTCTTTTCTTCCCTTCTCCCCTTGTGGGAGAAGGTGGCGCGAAGCGCCGGATGAGGGTTCTGGCCGCGGACACAGTCTTTACGAACGCGAGAGAGGTATCCGTGGAGAGAGACCCCTCACCCGGCTTCGCTAAAGCGAAGCCACCCTCTCCCACAGGGGGAGAGGGTGCAGCGAGTACGCGGCGCGAATTACTGCTTGATCGACACCGGCGAGAAGTCGATGAACCAGCTCTTCGGCTGCACGACGCCCGTCACCTTCGGGCTCATCGCGCGCGGGCCGACGTCGTGGGCGACGTAGAGGAAGGCCGCATCGTCGACGGAGGCCGCATGCAGTTCGGCGAGCGCGGCATCACGTGCGGCGGGATCGAAGGTCTGGCGCGCCTTCTTCACCAGCTCGTCGAATTTGGGGTTGTTGATGAAGCCCCAATTGTTCGAAACCGGCGGCGCCATGCCCGACTGCAGGAAGCGCACTAGCGCGAAGAACGGGTCCATCGCCGCGTAGGTGACGTTGGTCGCATTCGAGCCGTTGGCCGAGGGGTCCTTGGCGCCGCGGCGCCAGTTGGTGAACAGCGTGTTCCACTCGATGACGTCGAGCTTCACATCGAAATAGCATTCGGCCAGCGCCTGCTGGAGATATTCGTTCATCGCCAGCGGCTGCATCTGTCCCGAGCCCGACGCGGACGTCTGCGTCTTGACCGTCAGCTTCTTGTTGGGACCGAAGCCAGCTTCCTGCATCAGCTTCTGCGCTGCCGCCTTGTCATACTTGATCTCGAAGGTCGGCTTGCCGCGCCAGGGATGGCCGGGCTCGAAAGTGCCGGTCGCCGGCACCATCAGCCCCGCAAGCAGGCCGTCCTTGAGGCCTTCGCGATCGACGCAGAGGTTCGCCGCCTTGCGCACGCGGATGTCGTTCCAGGGCGAGCCCTCGACGCGCGAGAATTGCCACGGCCAGACGTGGGGCTGCTCGTTCGCGTAGAGCTTGAAGCCGCGCTGCTTGAGCTCGGGCAGCGCGTCGGGTGCCGGCGCCTCGACCCAGTCGACCTGGCCCGAGAGCAGCGCTGCGGTGCGCGCATTCGCCTCCGGCATCGGCAGGAGCACCATCTTGTCGATCTTGGGCACGCGCGCCTTGTCCCAATAGTTCGCGTTCTTGACCAGCTCAAGCCGTTCGCGCGGCGTGAAGCTCGACATCTTCCACGGGCCGGTGCCCGAGGCGTCCTTGGCGAACGCCGTCCAGGCGGCCTGCGACTTCGCCTTGGCATCGGCGCCTTCGGCCTTGTCGTAGAAGGCCTGCCACTTCGCCGGGCTCGCCATGAACAAATTGGTGAGGTTGATCGGCAGGAAGCTGTCGGGCTCCTTGGTGGTGAGCTCGACCGTCATGTCGTCGATCTTCTTCGCCGAGGCCAGCGTCGGCATGCGCGAGGCGGTGACGCCGACCTGGCTGGCGTCGAATTGCGGCGCGTCCTGCTTCAGCACCTTTTCGACGTTCCACACGACGGCATCGGCATTGAACGGCGAGCCGTCATGGAAAGTGACGCCGGGGCGCAGCTTGAACACCCACTTGGTCTTGTCGGCATCGTCGACCTTCCACTCGGTGGCAAGACCGGGGATCACCACGCTCGCCTTGTCGGCAGAGGACAGGTCCCAGCCGGTCAGCGCGTCGTACATGGTGAGGCCGGTGAAGCGATTGCCTTCAAAGCCCTGATCGGGCTGACCCAGGGTGCGCGGAATATCGGCAGCGGTCATGCCGATGCGCAGCACGGTCTCGGCACTGACCGCGCGCGGCCATGCGGCCACGCTCCCGAGCGCCAACAGCACGATCAGCGCCGCGCGGGTCTTGTTCTTCTTGATAAGCATCGCCTCAGTCCTTCTCCGGCTTTCGATGATTAATTTTGATGCACTCGTATGCAATGGCTATGCCAAGGAGAAACTTATTCTGCAAATTGCCCTCGGGACGACAAGTACTTGTGATGACGCACCGGCGAAATCGGCGCGCTGCCTATTCTGGCATCAAGATTGCAAGCTCGGCCCCAGATCCTCCCTGGAGCTTTGATTCATGCGTATTCGTCTGTCGACCTGTCTCGCCGTGCTTGCGCTGGCAGTTTCCGCAATCTCGGCGCGCGCCGAAACGGTGGTGCGTTACGGCATCTCGATGGCGGACATCCCGCTGACGACAGGCCAGCCCGATCGCGGCGCCGGCGCCTACCAATTCACGGCCTACACGATCTACGATCCCCTGGTCGCCTGGGAGATGGACGTCGCCGATCGCCCCGGCAAGCTGGTGCCGGGCCTCGCCACCGAATGGAAAGTCGACGATGCCGACAAGACCAAGTGGCGCTTCACGCTTCGCAAGGGTGTGAAGTTTCACGACGGCAGCGAGTTCAACGCCGATGCGGTGATCTGGAATCTGGACAAGGTGCTCAACGACAAGGCGCCGCAATTCGACAAGCGGCAGAGCGCGCAGGTGAAGACCCGCCTGCCCTCCGTCGCCAGTTACGCCAAGATCGACGACTTCACCGTGGAGATCACCACCAAGACGGTCGACTCCTTCTTCCCGTATCAGATGCTGTGGTTCCTGGTGTCGAGCCCGGCGCAGTATGAAAAGCTCGGCAAGGATTGGGACAAGTTCGCGAGCCAGCCCTCGGGCACCGGCCCATTCAAATTGACCAAGCTGGTGCCGCGCGAACTCGCCGAGCTGACCAAGAACCCCGACTACTGGAACAAGAAGCGGATTCCGAAGGTCGACAAGATCGTGCTGGTGCCGATGCCGGAAGCGTTGACGCGCACCAATGCGTTGCTTGCGGGACAAGTCGACCTGATCGAGACGCCAGCGCCGGATGCCGTGCCGCAGCTGAAAGCGGCCGGCATGAAGCTCGTCGACAACGTCACGCCGCATGTCTGGAATTATCATCTCAGCGTGCTGCCCGGCTCGCCCTGGACCGACATCCGCCTGCGCAAGGCGCTCAACCTTGCGATCGATCGCGAGGCGGTGGTCGGCCTGATGAATGGCCTCGCCAAGCCAGCCAAGGGCCAGGTTGACCCGTCGAGCCCGTGGTTCGGCAAGCCCAGCTTCGAATTGAAGTATGATCTCGCCGCCGCGAAAAAACTGGTCGAGGAGGCCGGCTACTCCAAGGCGAAGCCGCTCAAGACCACCTTCATCATTGCGCAAGGCGGCACCGGCCAGATGCTGTCGCTGCCGATGAACGAATTCCTGCAGCAGAGCTTCAAGGAGATCGGCATCGACATCGACTTCAAGGTGGTCGAACTGGAGACGCTCTATACGCATTGGCGCAAGGGCGCGGCCGACGAGATGAACGCCGGCATCACCGCCAACAACATCGCCTATGTCACCTCCGACCCGCTCTACGCCATCGTCCGCTTCTTCCACTCCGGGCAGATCGCGCCGGTCGGCGTCAACTGGGGCGGCTACAAGAACCCGAAGGTGGATGCGCTGATCGACGAGGCCAAGCAGACCTTCGACAGCGCCAAGCAGGACGCATTGCTGGCCCAGGCGCATGCGCTGATCGTGGACGATGCCGCGCTGGTCTGGGTGGTTCACGACACCAACCCGCACGCGCTGTCACCGAAGATCAAGCAATTCGTGCAGGCGCAGCACTGGTTCCAGGATCTGACGACGATCGGGGTGGAGTGAGGGGACGCCCTGCTTCCGCAAACACCACTGTCGTCCCGGGGCGCGACATAGTCGCGAGCCCGGGACCCAGCCACAGGAAGATGTTTGGCGAAGACTCGCGCTTGCCGATCTCGCGCCGCCCGGATCGGCGCGCGCCTTAGGCGCGCTTGCCCAGGACGACAGCGAGTGTGTGACCACTACTTCGTCAGCAGCGCATACGCGCCGGTCCAGCCCTCCGGCGGTGGATTGAGCTGGAAATCCTTGATCCTCGCCTCGTAGAGCCTGAACAGCTTCTCAAGCGTGTCGGCGTCCTCGCTGCGGCGGCCGCGCTCGATCGCGTCCAGTGCGCCCTGCCAGTTGCGGCTCCGGTAGCAGCCGAGCATCTCGATGGTGATGTTGCGCAGGCGCTGGAACGCGCCCGAATGCATCACGTCCTCGCGGCCGGCGATGGCGTAGATCACCTCCGGCTCGGTCTTGCCCTTGACCATGATGAAGTCGAGCTCGAGGATCGCGAACTTCTCCTTGGCCGCGAGCGCGGTCCTGGATCCCACGATGATCGGAAAGCCGTATTCCTTGGTTTGCCCTTCCAGGCGCGAGGCCAGGTTCACGCTGTCGCCAAGCACCGAATAGTTCTTCTTCAGGTCGGAGCCCATGTTGCCGACGACGCCGATACCGGTGTTGAGACCGATGCCGACGTTGAGCGGGATGTAGACGTGGCCGCCGTCGGCCGCTTCCTGTTCGCGCTCCTTGTTCACCATGTCGATCTGTTCCAGCATCTGGATCGCGGCCTCGCAGGCATTGACCTCATGCTCGGCATCGTCGAGCGGCGCGTTCCAGAACGCCATGATGGCGTCGCCCATGTATTTGTCGATGTAGCCCTTGCGCTCGATGATCACGTCGGTCAGCGGCGTCAGGAAACGGTTCATCAGCGCGATCAGCCCTTGCGGATCGTGCTTGTAGCTCTCGGAGATCGTGGTGAAGCCGCGCACGTCGGAGAACATGATCGTCATCTCGCGCTCCTCGCCGCCGAGCACGAGCTTTTCCGGCGACTGCGCCAGCTGCTCGACCAGCACCGGCGACATGTATTGCGCGAACATGCCGCGGATCTGCACGCGCTGGCGCTGCTCGCGCACGAAGCTGGCGAAGATCAGCGTCAGATAGATCGCCGTGGTCGAGAGCAGCGGATAGGTGAAGTCGATCAGGTAGCGGTACTGCGCGTAGAAGAACCAGGACGTGCCGACCAGAATCCCCGCGAAGGTCGCACCGGCGAGCACGAGGCGCACCGGCCCGAGATTCGGGGTGAAGATGATGACGAGCAGGCCGATGACGAGCGCGGCGATCAATTCGACGCCGAGCGCGTAGTTCGGCTGGGAGATCACCGCGCCGCTCAGCAGGCTCTCGAGCACCTGGGCATGGATCTCGACCCCGGGCATGGTCGAGGACACCGGCGTGGTCTTGATGTCGTTGAGCCCGACCGCGGAAGTGCCGACCAGCACCAGCTTGCCGGCGAGCCTGGCGGGCGGGACGGTGTTGTCGAGGACGTCGGCCGCCGAGACGTAGATCGAGGGGTCCTGGCGCGCATAGTGCACCCAGAGCTGACCGTTCTTGTCGGTCGGAATCTCGGCGCCCTTGAGGCGAATGGCCCTCACGCCGGTCTTGTCGGTCCGGATCAGCAGCGTCGGTGTGCCCGTGGCGACGCGCAGAATCTCGAGGCTCAGCGAGGGCATGATGTTGCCCTGGGCGCGCATCACCATCGGCACGCGGCGGATCAGGCCGTCGCGCTCGGTCTTGATGGAGAACAGGCCGCGGCCGGCCGCGACCTTCTCGATGACCGGCACGTTGCGGAGCAGGCCGGGGAATTCGAACAGGAAGCGCTCGGCGCCCTCCTCACCAACCATCGCGATGCCGGTGAAAGGCAGCGACTTGTCGATCTCAGAGGAGATCGCCGACTGTCCGGTCTCGCCCAGCACCACGCGCGAGCGCTTGATCGCATCGGCGAGAATCTGGTCGTTGGTCGGCAGCTCGCGCAGCTTGGCGCGGGTGGCATCGTCGAGAGAGCGCATCTGGCCCGCGACCAGATCCGGATTGAGCCGGTCGGGCTCAGAAAACACCACGTCGAAGCCGATCGCCACCGCGCCGTTGCTGGTGAGGTTCTGGATCATATCGGCGATCCGCGTCCGCGGCCACGGCCACTGGCCGAGCTTGGCGAGGCTCTTGTCGTCGATGTCGACGATGGTGACCGGCCGCGCCGTCTTGTGGCGCGGATCGATCAGCTGGAACATGTCGAAGGTGCGCAACCGCAATTCCTGGATCGGCGGCGGATCCCAGAGGCGAACGCCGGCAAACAGAACCAGCAGCGCAAGGCACATCAGCCGGGCAAAGCCAAGCTTCCGCGCAAACCACCGCCGCAGGATCTTGAGACGTTTCATTTCGATCGGACTTCCCGCCTCGCAACACGCCGGGCGCGCCGATCATGGAGCGTCGGCAAGCACTTGGCTATTCCCTGGATGCTGACGATTCCGGATTTTTTTACCGCCGTAAGATGCAAGCGGACATTGAGATCACGGCCAGCATCCACTAGGCGTTGTGGGTACCGAAGATAAAATCGCTGGATTGGAGATTTGCGACGGCGACATTCTTGAGCAGGATCGTCTCGTGGGTATCCAGCGTGAGCAACGTGCCGCCGTTCTGCTCGGTCGGCGTAAGCTCACTAAGGGAGCTGATGCCGCCGAACTGCCGCAGGTCGATCTTGTCTAGACCGAACTCGAAATCATCGACGGTGTGCTGAACCGCGGTCTGCGACGACGTCGGCGCGAACACGAACTGGTCCTTGGCACCACCACCAATCAGCGTGTCACTCGACTCCGTCGCGAAAATGACGTCCTTGCCGTCGGCGCCCGCAAGAGTGATATCCTGGCTGCTCGCTCCCTCGACGAAGATGAAGTTGACCGTGTCGGAGTGGCCGGCTGAGTCGGCGACGGTCAGCGTGATCCGGTCGGTCGCGGGCGGCTGCGGGTAATCATCGGTGCTGGCGCCTGTCGGGTCGTAGGCGACGCCGGCGCCGCTGGCGAGGCCAGTGTTGATTTGATCAAGCGAGCCCGTCGTCGGATAAACACTAACGCTGCTGATGTCCGGATGCGCGGTCGACAGCGTGACTGTGAAAGTGTCCGCCGCTGCGCCTGAATCGGTGTCGATGACGACAAGATCGGTGATGATGTCGTTGCTGTTCTCGGCGATGTGCTCGACCTGGAAGCTCTGGGTGTCGATAATCGGGCCGCCGGCGGGAGCAGTCACTTCCGTGCCAATGGTGGTGATATCCTGCGAGACTGGAGTTTTGCCGCCGGTGCCGGTGACCGAAAGATCAATCGTCGCCATCGACAGATCAGTCGTGATGGCGCCGGTATAGGTGTCGTCGAGTGCGTGGACTCCCAGCGTGCCCGGCGTCCCGGAAAAGCCATTGGCTGGCACGAACCGGATCAGCGTATCGGGGCTCAGCACCAGCGCGGTCGTGTCGCTGACCGATCCGATATCGACCCATTGATGCGTACCGGCCAGCGCGTACTGCCAGGTGCCCTGCGCAGCGGCGGCCGCATCCGACGTCACGGCGATGGCCTTGAAGGTCGCGCCGATATCGGCGTCCTGGAACTTGTTCGCAAAGAGATCGGCGAGCGCAGCTCCGCTCGGGTCGCTCTCGTTACCGGCGATCGCAGCCAGCGTGACGTTGCCGAGCGTCGGCGCGTCGTTCACGCCGTTGATCGTGACCGTCACGTCCTGAGAGACCTGGGCGCCATGATCGTCGGTGAACGTGACGGTGTAGACCTGGGTGATCGACTGCCCCTGCGCCAGCGACTGCAGCACCGGATTGCTGTTGTCGAGCGTGAAATGCCAGCCCAGCGCCGCACTGTTGTCAGTGTCGGTGTTGAGCTCGGCAACCGCGCAGTCGATCGTGAAGGCGCCGATGTTCGAATCGGCGCCGAATCCCGGTAGAGGCGAGCTGACGGACGACGACTTGAACACGGCTTCCGCCGTGTGGGTATCGATCAGGTCGAGATCCTGGATCGCCAGCGTCCCGCAGATCGCCAACGTCGCACTGGCATCCTCCGTCACCGCTCCAGTAGCATCTTCGGCACTGCTGGTGATGGTCGGCGCGTCGTTGGCGCCGTTGATCGTGACGGTCACATCCTGAGAGACCTCGGCACCGTTACTGTCGGTGAACGTGATCGTGTAGACCTGGGTGATGGTCTGCCCTTCGGCCAGCGACTGCAGCACCGCATTGCTGTTGTCGAGCGTGAAATGCCAGCCCAGCGTCGCGCTGTTGTCGGTGTCGGTGTTGAACTCGTCAACCGCGCAGTCGATCGAGAAGGTGCCGAGCGGCGTGCCCGTGGCGAAGCCCGGAAGCTGAACGCTCGACGTGGACGATTTGAAGACGGCTTCCGCCGTGTGGATATCGATCAGGTCGAGATCCTGGATCGCCAGCGTCCCGTCGATCGATAACATTGCGCAGGCGTCCTCAGTGACGCTCCCCGTCGCGGCGTCTGCGCCGCTCGTGATGGTCGGCGCGTCATTGGTGCCGGTGATGGTGACCGTGACGTCTTTGGTGACCGTCCCTCCGTGATGGTCGTCGACCGTCACGGTATAGACCTGGGTGATGGTCTGGCCTTCGGCCAGCGACTGGAGCACCGGATCGTTGTCGTCGATCGTAAAGGTCCAGCCCACCGATCCACGGGAGCTGACGCCCGGGCTCTCGCTCACCGCCGTCAGCGCGAACGTGCCGATATGCGAGGTCCCGCTGCTGAAGCCGGGTAGATGCGCGCTCGAATTCGTCGACTTCAGCTCGAAGCTTGCGGTGTGGGTGTCCGTGAGATCGGGATCGTTGAAGGTGATGGTGCCGTTCGCCGTCAGGGTTGCCGCATCCTCGGTCACCGCGCCGGTCGAGGTCGTGTCGTCCTCGATGATCGTCGGCACGTCGTTGGTGCCCTCGACATTGACGTCGGCACCATTGATGGAAACCGTGAGCGGCGTGCTGACAATGCCGCCGTGCCCGTCATCGACCTGCACCACGTAATTGAGGATCAGCTTCTCGTCCTCGGCAAGGAAGTCGAAGAGATGGTCGGGAACGCTGTAGGTCCAGGTGGCCGAGCCGTTGTTGCCGTTCCCTGCACCCTGCACCACCGTCAGCGGCACCTTGACGGCTGCGATCGCGGCGAGTTGCTGCGGCGTCAGCGTGGCGGTGATGTCATTGCCTTCGGCATCGAGATATTTGAACGGCTGGGTCGACGAGAGCTCAGCGCTCACGATCGGCCGGTCCGTCAGATCGACGTCGGTGAAGGTGACCGTGCCGGTGATGACGTCCAGAGCCTCGTTACCGGTCCCGACCTGCTCGATGACGGTGCCACCCGACGTCGCAACGGTAGGCTTGTCGTTCGTCCCCGTGATCGTGATGGTGATCGGGATGAACCTGGACTCGGGATTCACCACGAAATTGGTGTCGACCCGCACCATGTAGGTCAGCGTCAGGGTTTCGCCGGCCGCGAGGAAGTCGAAGACCTTGTCGGGGATCGTGTAGGTCCAGACCGCCGATCCGTTGTTCTCGTTGGCGGGGTCGGCAACGACGCTGATCTGGATCTGCGTCGCTGCGATGCCGTGCTTCTGGAGCTCGGTGAGCGAGCCGGTAACGTCCTGCTGGCCGGCGCTCTTGTAGACGTAGTTCGGCGCTTCGGCGAGGCTCACCGACACCGTCGGCCGGTCGCCGAGGTTTTGATCGACGAATCTGATCAGGCCGGTAACAGTATCGGCCGTCGTGTCGCCCGTCATGCCCGCGCGCTCAGTCAGCGCGAAGGCCGTCTTCAGATTCCCGCCGGCGTCGAAGCTTTGCACGATCGGCTGGCCGGGAACACGGGTGGCCTGCTGCGTTGAATTGCCGGAGCCGTCGCGTTGCGGCGCACTGATAGTGACGAATGTCGCGATTGCGGCGGTGCCGGACCCCGACTTGAACGCGAAGTCCAGGCTGATCGGCGTGATCGTGTCGGTGAAGTTCGTGGTCAGCTTGGTGTTGGTGTTGTTGTCGGTGAATTTCAGCGTGAACACGTCCGTGATCAGCTTCTGAATTTCCGGCGACATCAGCGCATTGCCGATCGAGACGTTGCCGCCGCTGATCTGGATCATCTGGCCGGCCTGGTTGACCGTCGCGATCGGCAGCAGCGTGATCTTGTCGAACAGGATGTAGGAGCCGGTCGTGCCGTTCGGCTCGACCAGCACCTGGAAGCTCGCCTGCGGCTGCGGATCGCCGCCGCCGGCGGGAACGACGAAGTTGATCTGGGTCAGCACTGCCGTGCCGCGGATGCCCATGGTGGCGACCGGCGTGTCGACCTTCATGTCGCCATGCTTGGCGGTCTCGCCGGCGACGAAGGTGATGGTGCCCGCAACCAGGCTGAGCAGCGAGGAGTTGCTCGACCCGTTGGGGTCGTAGACCATCTCGTTCAGCACCATCCGCGCATTGGAGGACAGGCCGAATACGGTGCCGTCGATGAAGGTGATGCCGAGCGTCGAATCGGCGCCGGTCGAGACCACGTCGCCCTTCTCGACATTGTCGCCGTTGTTCAGGATGACCGAGACGCCGTTGCGAATCGCGGTCGCACTGCCGGAGAGCTTCGTGACGTGGCCGATGACCTGGGCCGCAGCGGCGCCGGGCGCGGCCTGGGCAACCTGGACGTGGCCGGTGAGGGCATTGACGATGTCGCCGGTGAGGTGGGCTCCGTCGGGCGAGGCGACCGCGGCGCGCTTTTCGCCCCTGAAATAATCGTGAACCACGAACTCCTGACCTTCGTGGGACAGCACGAGATCGAGGCCGGCGCGCTTGAACTCGCCGTTGAAGATCAGGTTGGGGTCGGGAACAACGAACGCGCCATCAGGCACATGGCCATGTCCCTTTGCGATGAAGGGCTTGGCCGCAAGAGAATCGGCATGGACGAGGCCGGACGTACCGGAAACCTGGCCGTCCAAGGACGTCGCGGCGTCGAATTTGCCAGCGTAATTCAACCGGGGCACCGCAAAGGGTTAAAATTTAGGTAAGTATCAATTGCCTAAGCTTGCTTAGCATTACCAAGTCCTTGGCGAAACCATCTATTTGCTTGTGTGATTTCGCGTCACTTGGCCATAAGAGCCCCGCAGGCCGGCGCCCTCCCAGAGAAGCTGAAGTAATACGCCAAGCATTCTGAAGTCGAATTGAGCTTAGATGCACGCATTTCCCATCATCCCAAGTCGTTCACTGTAAAATTGGTCAAAGAGATACTTGCGTCATCTTCATTGCATGATGCCCTGCAATATCCTGCGCCAAATATGGAACTAGATCTGTGACCTAGCTAACAGAACCCGTGAAATAGCGCGCTGTTAGCCATAGGACGCAGAATCAGCCACCTTGCAACGCCTGCCTGCAACGGGATCCATATCACAGCAGCGCCCTCCTAGCCTCGGGATCGTAAAATTTTAGGCAATTTGGGCAGGCCTGCTTCAGCCTGTCCCACGGTTTTGGGACCGCTGCCGGGCGCGTTAAGCAGAACAAAACGGCCCGCCTCGCACTATCTCCAGGAAAGCAACACAGCCCGGCACGTCGAGATCGAGGGAGATCTCGCGAAGCCTGGGAAGGGGATGTCAGATGGAGACCGCTGCTCGCTCGCGCGCTTGGCGCGCAATCCTGATCTTATGCGGCTTGATCCTGCTCGGATCGGCCGCCGAGCTTCGCGCCGGCACACTGCTGTCGCCCGGCGCCGGCGTCCTCGTACGCAAATCCGCCGAACCGTTCGGCGTGTTCGCCTTCGCCATCTCATCCGGCAGCCTCCAGCAGAAATGGTCCACGCTGAAGGACAAGCTCGACGACGACATGGTGCAGCTTGCGCTGTGCGACGGCGACCGGGACAATTGCGTCTCGCCCGCGGCTCTGAAGCTGCTCGCCATCGTCGACCAGGCCCGCGCACGCGATGGCCGTGCGCGCCTCGGCGAGACCAACCGCGCCATCAATCTCGCCATCCACGCCGCCAACGACGGCACCGACGATGTCTGGAGCTCGCCGCTCGCGACCTTCGCGCGCGGTGCCGGCGATTGCGAAGACTATGCCATCGCCAAGCTGGCCGCGCTGCGGCTGGCGGGCATTCCTCCCGAAGACCTGCGCATCCTCGTGGTGCGCGACGCCCGCGCCGGCGAGGAGCACGCGATTGCTGCTGCCCGGCTCGACGGCCACTGGCTGATGCTCGACAATCGCCGCATGGCGATGGTCGAGGACGACGCCGAGCGGAGCTATCAACCGCTGTTCGTGCTCTATCAGTCGGCCGTGATGAAATATGTCGACGAGCCCGTGCGAGTCTCGATCGCGGCCGCCGAGGCGCGTTGATCCTTCTCGCAGGTCGGATTCAGCCCCACCACAAAGCCATTTCGCCGCGCGATCCCAGACGCTAGCATGCTGATTTCCATGCGGGGCGACCGGAATGCGATTGATCGTGCTGTCTGTGCTTGCGCTGCTGGCATTGCCGTCGGCGCCCGCCTCCGCCCAATCCGAACGCTCGATCGCCGACAGGCTGCCGCTGTTTGCCAAGAACAACTGCCAGCAGATTCGCGATCCCGGCAACCAATTATTCTGCGGTGACGCCGAGCTGGCCGCCGCCGCCGAGAAGCTGAGCACGGCGATCGAGGCGCGGCTCGCCCGCCTACCCGATCGCCTGCCTGCCATCGAGGAGAATGCGATCTGGATCCGTCAGCGCAATCTCGGCTGCGGCATCGTCGGCCAGACCGCAATCCGCCCTGACGATTTCGACCGGGTGAAGGCGTGTCTGCTCAAGGTGACCGAGGAGCGCGCCGCGATCGTGCGCGATCCTGATTTCGACTGCCTCGCGGCCAGCACCGCAGCGGGCGCGCTGATCTGCGCGGACCCGTCGCTGGCGCTCGCCGAAACCGAGCTCAACGGCCAGGCGCTCGGCCTGATCGGCAAATTGGACCCGACCGCGGCCCGCTTTGCCTTCGCCGAATATGGAAGGTGGACGCGAGAGCGCGACCGCAGATGCAATCTGGTCGGCAAGGAGAACGTGCCGCTGCAAGAGCTCGAATCCGCGGAGGACTGTCTCGCCGATCATTTGAAGCGCAAGACGGATGAAATCCGCGCGGCAAAGGGTGACCCCAAGAAGGTGTTCGGCCGGCAGGTCGCGGCCCGCTCACCCGACACCGACGCGGTGGATTTCTGCGCCGCGCGCATCCATGCGGCCAACTCCTGCGGCAACTTCCTGCGCATCAACCGCGTCTACGCCATCGACAGCCAAGTGACCGAGCAGGAGGCGCAGGTCACCGGCGAAATCGAGATGGCCGTGCTGGCGCCCTTCACCATGTGCAGCAAGATCGCCTCCACCTGCACCGGCACCTGCTGGAACGCGAGGACGGGGCGTCCGCAACCGGCAGCCGGCAACAAGGAGCGCTCCGCAGAAGCCTTCAACGTTACGCGCCGGCTCAGGATCCAGCGGACGTTCGCCTTCGTGAAAGCCGCCGACGGTTGGCGCTGCCGGGAAGACGAGCTCGCCCCGGTGAGCTCGGGCACCGCAGGCGGGGGATCGTAGGCCTTCTCGCCGCGCGCGGCTCTTTCTTCCTTCTCCCCTTGTGGAAGAAGGTGGCGCGCGCAGCGCGGCGGATGAGGGGTTCTTTCCGCTCACAAGACCGTTCGTGAGGAGAGATACCCCTCACCCGGCTCGCCGCTTTTGCGGCGATCCACCCTCTCCCGCAAGGGGAGAGGGTACACCGAGTTCTCCGCAAGAGAAGCATCAAAACATCAGATTGTCCTTGATCAGCACCCAGCGGCCGTTCTTGACCTGCTGCACCTGGGTGATGGTGGTGGCGAGATGGTTGGTCTTCGAGAACACCGTCGGCGGCGAATTGAAGATGTCCTGGAACTTGTCGCCGGACTCCAGCGCGTCGAGCATCTTCTGGCCAGTGAGATCCTTGCCAGCCTTGTTGGCATAATGCGCGAACGTCATCACCGCGTTGTAGCCGATGATGGCCTGGGTGTTGGCGTCGGTACCAAACATCTTCTTGTAGTGGACGAGCCAGTCCTTCACCTTTCCTTTCGCGGTGTCTTCATAGGGAATTTCGAAGTTCGAAGCGGAATACAAGCCCTCCACCACTTCCTTGCCGAGCGCCGGCACTTCGAGCACGTTAACGGGCGTGGCGCCGAGGAAGGTGACGTCCCATCCGAGCTTCTTCGCTTCACTCATGGTGCCGATCGGCTCACGGAGGACCGCGCCGAGCACGACGAGGTCGCAGCCGTCGGACTTCATCTTGGCGACCTGCGCCGAGAAGTCGGAGGCGCCGCGCTTGTAGCTCGTGATCGAGGCCGGCTGCACCTTCATGGCGGCGAGCTGCTGGTTAAAACCATCGAGCACGTTCTTTCCGTACTCGTCGTCCTGATGCATGATGCAGGGCTTCTTGAAGTTCTTTGCCTCAATCATGTATTTCAGCGCCGCCCGCGTGCTCTCGACGTAGGGCAGGAGGTTGTTGAACTTCAACCGCTCCTGCGGCTTGGCGGGATCGAACTTGAAGGTGAACTCGGCCGCCGTCAGCGGAAACAGCTGCAGCACGCCGGCGTCGAGCAGGATATCCTGCGCGGCGAGCACGGTAGGCGATCCCATCGGCCCAACCATCGCGAAGATCTTGTCGCGCTCGATCAGCTTCTGCGAGGCCAGCACGGCCTTCTTCGGATCGTAGCCGCTGTCCTCGACCACCAGGCGAATCTTGCGGCCGTTGATGCCGCCGGCGGCGTTAACCTCCTCGACCGCCATCTTCATGCCGTTGGAGACCGGCACGCCCCAACCCTTGATCGGACCCGACAGATCCTGGTGGGTGCCGATGACGATCTCGGTTGCCGAGATGCCATCGTTGGTGACCTTGGTTTGCGCTGCGGCCGGCAGACAGGTAAGCGCCACGGCACCCACAGCAAGGCCGAATGCGCTGAACGATCTCGACATTGACGTCTCCTCTCCTAAAGGCCCGTGTTGGACGAAGGGCGAGGGCCACGGCTCCTTCGCTTTCTCGAATGGGACTTTCCTTTTTGCGCATGCCCTTCTCGGAAAACCGGTTCCCACTTTTCCGGGGCATGCGCATGCGTCACGCCACTGCACGCTCGCGATACATCGCCTCGATCTCGGCGGCGTAGCGCTTGTTCACGAAGCCGCGCTTCAGCTTCATGGTCGGCGTCAGCTCCTCGTCCTCGGGGGTGAGCTGGCGCTCGATCAGATGAAACCTCTTGATGGTCTCGACACGGGCAAAATTGCCGTTGACCTGTTCGATCTCGCGCCAGATCAGGTCCTGGATTTCCCTCGCCCGGCACAGGCTGGCGTAATTGGTGAAGGGGATGTCGTGATCCTGGGCGAACTTCTCGACGTTCTCCTGGTCGATCATCACGAGGCAGGTGAGATACGGCCGTTTGTCGCCGATCACCACGGCGTCGGAAATGTAGGGCGAGAATTTGAGCTGGTTCTCGATCTCGGACGGCGTGATGTTCTTGCCGCCGGAGGTGATGATGATGTCCTTCATCCGGTCGGTAATGCGGACGAAGCCTTCGTTGTCGATGGTGCCGACGTCGCCGGTATGCAGCCAGCCGCGCGGATCGATGGTATCGGCCGTCTTCTCCGGCTGGTTCAGGTAGCCCATGAACAGGAAGTCGCCCTTGATCAGGATCTCGCCGTCGGGCGACAGCGCGACCTCGCCCCAGGGCACCGCGGTGCCGACCGAGCCGAGCTTGATCCTGCCCGCCGGCATCATGGTGGCGACCCCGCAATTCTCGGTCTGGCCGTAGACCTCGTGCATGTCGATTCCGAGCGCCAGATACCAGCGGATCAGCTCCGGTGCGATCGGCGCCGCGCCGGTGAACGCGATGCGGCAACGATCGAGCCCGATCATGCGGCGAATGTTGCGGAACGCGACCTGGTAGGCGATGCGGTTGGCGATCCGCAGCGACAGCGGCGGTGCCCTGCCCTCGAGCCGGCACTCGACCATGCGGTAGCCGATGCCGATCGCGCGCCGATAGACCCATTGCTGCAGCGGCGTCGCGTCCTTCAGCGCGATGGTGATGGCGGAATAGAACTTTTCCCAGACCCGCGGCACCGCCAGAAAGGCGGTCGGCTGCACTTCGCGCAGATTGTCCGGGACGGTTTCCGGGCTCTCGGCGAAATTCATCACCGAGCCGAGCGCGACGGAGATGTAATAGCCGCCGATGCGCTCGGCGACATGGCAGAGCGGCAGGAAGATCAACCGGTCTTCGTCCTCTCGCGCCGGGATGAAGTCGTTGGCATGGCGCATCTGATGCGTGACGCTGCGGTTGGCGTGCATCGCGCCCTTGGGCGGACCGGTCGTGCCGGACGTATAGACGAGGATGGCGAGATCGCCGGCGCCGCGGCTGTCGATCATCTCCCGCCACAGCTCTTCGCGGCCGACCATGTGGTTGCGGCCGAGCGCGCGAAGCTCGTCGAGCGACAGCACCATGTCATCGCAGAAGCCGCTGAGGCCCTCCATGTCGAACACGATGATCTTCTGCAGGGACGGACAGCGTGCGCGGCAGGTGAGAATCTTGTCGAGCTGCTCCTCATCCTCGGCGAAGATCACCCTGGTGCGGGAATCGTTGACGAGATACTCGACCTGGGACGCGGAATCGGTCGGATAGATTCCGGAGGAGACGCCGCCGGCGCACAGGATGCCCATGTCGGCATGGACCCATTCCGGGACGGCGTTGGCGACGATGGAGGCGACGTCGCCGGGCATGAAGCCGATCGCGCGAAGCGCGTAGGCGATCTCCTTCGAGATTTCCAGCCATTCGCGCCAGCTCGTCGGCTGCCAGATGCCGAACTTCTTCTCGCGGATCGCCGGCCTGTCGCCCCGCGTCTCGGCGGCGCGCAGGAAGCTCTTCGCGATCGTATCAGCGACCGTCAGCACCGCCGGTCGGGCCATGCGCCTCTCCTCCCTCCTTGTCGCCAGCCTCCGCTGCCTGCCTTGCCGGCGGTCTCTGTTGCGGATGGCAAGCTCATCTTACTGCCAGCTCTTCCTCACCGCCACGTCTTCTTCTTTTTCCAGCGCCGCTCGCCTCGCGCGCCCGCTTCCTTGGCGCCAAGGTAGAACTCCTGGATGTCCTGGGAATGCATCAAGCGGTCGCAGCTGTCGTTCATCACGATGCGGCCGATCTCCAGCACATAGCCGTAATGTGCCGTCTCCAGCGCCACCTTGGCGTTCTGCTCGACCAAGAGGATCGACATGCCCTGCTCCTCGTTGACCCTGCGGATGATGGTGAAGATCTCCTTCACCAGCAGCGGCGACAGGCCGAGCGAGGGCTCGTCGAGCAGCAGGAGCGTCGGCCGGTTCATCAGGGCGCGTCCGATCGCGAGCATCTGCTGCTCGCCGCCGGAGAGCTGGCCTGCCGGCTGGTTGATGCGCTCCTTCAACCGCGGGAAATAGCCGTAGACGCGCTCCAGATCCTCCGCAACGCCGTCCCGGTCCTTGCGCGGATAGGCGCCCATCATCAGGTTCTCGCGCACGGAGAGGAACGGGAACACCTCGCGCCCCTCCGGCACGTGGCTGAGGCCGAGCCGCACGATGCGGTCGGCCTCCATGCGCTGGATCGGCTTGCCCATGAACTCGATCGCGCCCTTCTGCGGATCGAGGATGCCCGAGATGGTCTTCAGCACCGTGGTCTTGCCGGCTCCGTTCGCCCCGAGCAGCGTGACGATTCGGCCGCGCGGCACTTCCAGCGAGATGCCCCGGATCGCCATGATCGGCCCGTAATAGCTCTCGACGTTGGAGAGCTTCAGGATGGTGTCCGGTGTCGTGGCGGCATCCATCGGTCAGGCTCCCAGATACGCGGCGACGACGTCGGGGTGCTGCTGCACCTCGGCGGGCGAGCCCATCGCCAGCACCCGGCCGTAGTTCAGCGCGATGACCCGATCGGAGACGCGATTGACCAGCGACATGTCGTGTTCGACCATCAGCACGGTGACGCCAAGCTCGTTCTTCAGGTCGCGGATCCAGAACGACATATCGTCGGTTTCCTCGACATTGAGGCCGGAGGACGGTTCGTCGAGCAGGATCAGTTTCGGCTCCGAGCACAGCGCGCGCGCCAGCTCGATCACCTTGCGCACGCCGTAGGGCAGGCCGGAGATCAGCTTGTCGCGATAGGGTTCGAGATCGAGGAATTCGATGACCTGCTCGACCCGGCGCCGGTGCACCTTCTCGTTGGCCCGCACGCTCGGCAGGAACAGCAGCTCCTGCCAGAGCTGGGTCGTGGAATGGCGATGACGGCCGACCAGGAGATTCGACAACACGGTCGCATTCTCGAACAGCTCGATGTTCTGGAAGGTGCGGGCGATGCCGAGCCTGGCGATGTCATAGGGCGGCTCTTCGGTAATGTCCTGGTCTTCGAAAAGGATGCGGCCCGAGGTCGGCCGGTAGATCCGCGAGATCAGGTTGAAGATCGAGCTCTTGCCGGCGCCATTCGGCCCGATGATCGAGAGGATCTCGCCCTTCTCGACCGCGAACGAGACCGCATCGACGGCCTTGAGGCCGCCGAAATGCAGCGACAGGTTCTCGGCGCGGAAATAGCTCATCGATTGCGCTCCGACTTCACATAGATCTTCTGCCGCTTGAAGGTGGCGCGCTTGTAGAGCGGGAACAGCTGGAAGAAGAGCTTGATCTTCAGCCAGCGGCCGTAGAGCCCGAGAGGTTCGAACAAGACGAACAGCACGATGATGATGCCGTAGATCGCGCCTTTCAGGCCGTTGAGCGATGCGAAAGCCGCGACGCTCGACTGGATATTGCCCGCAGTGGCCGTGCCGGCACCGAAGGTCGCGGCAATGCCGGCGATGATGCCGGGCATGTCGTCCTTGAGATAGGTCAGGAACGGATCGATCATCACGATGAAGATCGCGCCCAGCACCGCTCCGTGCAGGCTGAAAGTGCCGCCGATCAGGATCACGATGATGAACTCGATCGAGAGCTGCAGCGTGAACATCTCCGGCGAGATGAAGGAGAGCTTGTGCGCGAACAGCACCCCGGCAAAGCCGGTGATCGCCGCCGAGATGGCGAAGGACTTCACCTTGTAGAGCGCGACATTGACGCCCATGCTGCGCGCTGCCGTCTCGCTGTCGCGGATCGCGACGAAGGCGCGGCCGGTCGGCGAGCGCAGCAGATTGAGCGTGCCGACGATGGTCAGCACCAGCACGGCAAGACAGAGGTAATAGAAGGTCGGGCTGTCGCGCGGCACCGCGACGCCGAGCAGCGACAGCGTCTTGACCCGCATGCCCTCGTTGCCGTGGGTCACGCTCTCCCAGCGCGCCAGGATCTCCTCGACGATCAGAGCAAACGAGATGGTGGCGATGACGAGATAGATGCCGGTGAGGCGCAGCGCCGGAAAGCCGACCATGGCGCCGATGATACCGGTCAACAGCCCGGCGGCGAGGAAGTAGACAGGGAACGGCACGTTGTACTTCTGCAAGTACGCCGCGGTGTAGGCCCCGATCGCGAGGAACGCGGCGTGCCCGAGCGAAGCCTGGCCGGTGAAGCCGGTCAGGATCAAGAGCGCCACGCCCACGATTGCATAGATGCAGACGAAGACGAGCTGGCTCATCAGATAGCTGGACAGCACATGCGGTGCGATCAACAACAGGGCGAGCAGAACGCCGTAGGTGACGACGTAGCCCGAATGCGGAAACAGCCTGATATCGTCTTCATAATCGGTCTTGAACATGAAGCGCATGGCGTTCAGACCTTCTTGCGGACGTGGAGGCCGAACAGGCCTTCGGGCTTCAGGAGCAGCACCGTCAGCAGCACGACATAGGGCGCGACGTCCTTCCAGCCCTCCGGCAGGTAGAAGCCAGCCATGCTCTCGATCACCCCGATCAGGACGCCGCCGACCACTGCACCGGGGATAGAGCCGAAGCCGCCGAGCACGGCGGCGGGAAATGCCTTCAGGCCGAGCACGAGGCCGACATTGGAGTGGATGAAGGTGATCGGCGCCAGCAGCACGCCGGCACAGGTCGCGACCGCCGCGCTGATCGCCCAGACGACCGACACCACGCGCTTGACCGGAATGCCCATATAGTAGGCTGCCAGCATGTTCTCGGAACTGGCGCGCATCGCAGTGCCGAGCATGGTCTTGTTGAAGAACAGCCAGAGCAGCGCGCACAGGATCATCGTCGCCGCAATCACCGAGAGCTTGTCATAGGCGAGCACCAGCGAGCCCATGCGCAGCACGCCCCGGCTGAACGGCGTCTCGATCTTCAGGTCGTCGGTGCCCCAGATCATGCCGGCGACCGAGCGCAGGAAATAGCCCAGCCCGATCGTCGCCATGATGATCGAGAACTGCGGATAGCCGAGGATCGGCCGCACCACCACGCGCTCCGCCACCATGCCGAACAGCGCCATCGCGGCCACCGCACCGGCAAAGCCGATCCAGTAGTTCAGGCCCATCATGCCGATGAAGGTGAAGGCGAAGAAGCCACCCAGCATCATCAGATCGCCCTGGGCGAAGTTGACCACCTCGGTAGCCTTGTAAACGAGCACGAAGCCGAGCGCGATCAGGCCGTAAACGCAGCCGAGCGCAACACCGCTGACCAGCTGCTGAACAAAATCCAGCATCGACGCGTGTCCTCCCGATGCAACCCGCGGCTCTTCCCGACCGCCTTGCCGCATCTTGTGTCCAGTCGCTACGCAGTCGTTTCGCTGCGTTAGCGCCATTTGTCCCGGCGCCAATTCAGCCTGAACCATCAAGCGCTGTCAACAAACGGTGACTTGCCTTTGGTCGATCCCGGATGAGGAATTTGAGGCAAAGTGATTCACCGTGCCGAAATATCTTCGGGTCATGGTCTCGGGCGATGCAAAACCGGATGGTGTGGCCGTCATGAAGCCGGACAACTCGGCGCTGGAAGTCCTGGGGTTAACGAAGCGTTTTGACCGTCTGGCGGTGGACAGCCTCGATCTCACCATTCGCGCCGGAGAATTTTACGCGCTGGTCGGCCCCAACGGCGCGGGCAAAACCACGACTTTGCGCATGGTTGCAGGCCTGCTGCGCCCCGATGCGGGCGCCGTCTCGATCTTCGGCATCGACGCGCTGGCAGACCCCGTCGCCGCCAAGCAGGTGATGGCGTGGGTCTCCGACGAGCCGATGATCTACGACAAGCTGACGCCGCTCGAATATCTCGAATTCGTCGCCGGGCTCTGGGGCATCGCTCCGGCGGCCTCGGAGCCGGTGGCGCAAGAGCTGCTCGGCTCGCTCGGGCTCGAGCCGCACCGCCACGAGCGTTGCGAGGGTTTTTCCAAGGGCATGCGCCAGAAGGTCGCTCTCGCAGGGGCGCTGGTGCACGATCCCCGCCTCATCATCCTCGACGAGCCGCTGACGGGGCTCGATGCCGTCTCCGCGCGCCACGTCAAGGGCCTGCTCAGCGCGCGTGTCCGCGCCGGCTGCACCGTCATCATGACCACGCATATCCTCGAGGTCGCCGAGCGCATGGCCGACCGCATCGGCGTCATCGCCTCCGGTCGCCTGGTCGCGGAAGGCACGCTCGCCGAGCTGCGCCAGCAGAACGGTCATGCCGACACCAGCCTGGAAGATCTCTTCATCGCGCTGGTGACGCTTCAGGTCGCGGCATGAGCTCGGCAACCGCGCTGTCCTGGTTTGCCCGTCACGAGCTGCGGCTTGCCTGGCGCGAATGGCTCGCCATGATGACGGGCGGCCGGCGCAAGCGGACGCGCGCTGCCGTCATCGGCCTGCTCTGCTTCGCCGCGCTGCTGCACCTGCCGGCCTGGGCGGTGATCGGCCGTTTCGCCGGCCTGCAGCTGCCGCTCGACAAATCCTCGCTGATCGTGATTTCGGCGACGATCTTCCTCGCCTGGACCTTGATGCTGTCGCAGGCGATCGAATCGGTGACGCGGGTATTCTACGCCCGGGCCGATCTCGACCTGATCATGTCCTCGCCGGCGCGGCTCGCCAATCTGTTCTCGGTCCGCATCGCCGCGATCGCGCTGACCGTCACCGTGCTGGCGCTGCTGTTCTCGACGCCCTTCATCGACGTGCTGGTGATCGGCGGCGGCGCGCGCTGGCTTGCCGCCTTCGGCGTCGTCATTGCGATGGGTCTGTCGGCCGCGGCGATCGCGATCGCCGTCACCATTCTCCTGTTCCGGTTGGTCGGCCCGGCGCGGACGCGCCTGATCGCCCAGGTCCTCGCCGCGATCATCGGCGCGGGCTTCGTGATCGCGCTGCAGGTCGCAGCGATCATGTCCTACGGCACGCTGTCGCGCTTCACCATCCTGACCTCGGGCAGCCTCGCCGCCTACATGCCCGACGTGGACAGCATCTGGTGGTGGCCGGCGCGGGCGACCATGGGCGACACCGAGTCGTTGCTGCTGCTTCTCGCGCTCGCCCTGGTGCTGCTCGGCAGCGTGATGGCGATCTTCTCGCACCGCTTCGCCGACACCGCGATCGATGCGGCGGCGTACGGCGCGTCCGGCCGCGCCCGCGCGAAGGAGCGCCCGTTCCGCGGCAGATCGCGCCAGCAGGCGCTGCGGCGCAAGGAATTCATGCTGCTGTGGCGCGACCCCTGGCTGATCTCGCAGACGTTGATGCAGCTGCTCTATCTGGTGCCGCCGGCACTCCTGCTCTGGCGCAACTTTGCCGACAGCTCCGCAGCGCTGACGCTGATCACACCCGTCATCGTGATGGCGGCCGGACAGCTTGCCGGCGGGCTCGCCTGGCTGACGATCTCGGGCGAGGACGCGCCCGACCTCGTCGCCACCGCGCCGCTGACGTCGTCCAGCGTCATCCGCGCCAAGATCGAGGTGGTGCTGATCGCAATCGCCGTGATCTTCTGCCCGCTGGTCGCCGCGCTCGCCTTCGCCTCGCCATTCCAGGCGGCAATCAGCGCCGGCGCGATCATCATCAGTGCGGCCTCGGCGACCGCGATCCAGCTCTGGTTCCGGGTGCAGGCCCGTCGCAGCCAATTCCGGCGCCGCCAGACGTCTTCGCGGCTTGCAACCTTCGCCGAGGCCTTCTCCTCGATCGGCTGGGCCGCAACCGCCGCACTGCTGCTCGCTTTGCCACTTGCCGGCCTCATCAGCGGCCTGATCACAGCCAGCCTCGTCGCCGCCACCTGGAGGTTCAGCCCCAGGCGGGCGTGAAGGTGCGACACTGACGCGCTGTTGATCGCGGCCCATTGGCCACGCACTGTGTTGCGCGCTAGACTTGTTTCGAAGTCATCGGGGACGGATTCATGCGGCGACTGGTTTCGGCGGCCCTTGCGCTGTTCGGCGTATCCCTCGCACCTGCGCTCGCCCAGCAGCCATTTCAACGCAGCGAATGCTTGGCGATGGCCAACGCGGCGCCCCGCGTGATGCCGGCCGCATTCCGACACGCGGCGGCCGCGGCCGAAGTCCAAATCACCTATGCCGGCCATTCCACCTATTTCATCGACACGCCCGCCGGCTTGCGCATCGCGACCGACTATAGCGGCGCATATCAGGTGGGACGGCTGCCCGATGTCGTCACCATGAACCGGGCGCACAGCACGCACTATTCTTTATATCCCGACAAACGAATTCCCCATGTGCTGCATGGCTGGAGCGAGGACGGCAAGCCGGCGATCGTGTCGGAGCGCATCAGCGATACGTTCATCCGCAACGTCACGACGGACATCCGCCGCTATTACGGCGACGACGCCGGCAGCGACATGATCCGCGACGGCAACTCGATCTTCATCTTCGAGGCCGCCGGCCTTTGCATCGGCCATCTCGGTCACCTCCATCACAAGCTGGACGACAGCCATTTTGCCCAGATCGGGCGGCTGGACATCGTGATGGTGCCGATCGACGGCACCTATACCATGTCGCTGGACGGCATCTCCGAGATCACCAGGCGGCTTCGCGCCTCGGTGGTGCTGCCGATGCACCGCTTTGCCACCCCGCTCGACGACTTCATGCGCCGGATCGGCCAGCAATTCGAAATCGACCGGCGCCTCGAGCGATCGTTCCGGATGTCGCGGGATGCGCTGCCACCGAAGCCGACCGTGATCATCCTCGACGGGGTCTGAGGCGCAATTTTCTCCAAGCCCGTTGTTGGCGTTTGGTGTTGATCTCCCCGCGAGGAGATCGACATGACCGAGTTTGCTAGATTGTTGCACGCGGACGGACCGAATCCCGCGCACGCGGCGGCGCTTCAGCTTTATGGCCGCTTCGTCGGCGACTGGGATGCCGAGATCACGGCCCATGGACCCGGCGGAACGAAACACGTAGCGCCAGGCAATATCCATTTTGGCTGGGTGCTGGAAGGGCGCGCCGTGCAGGACGTCTGGATCATCCCCCGCGCTGCAGACGGGGCGGCCTTCCCGATCGCCGGAAACTGGTACGGCACGACGCTGCGCGTCTATGACCCCACCATTTCCGCCTGGCGGATCTCCTGGTTCGATCCCGCGCGCTGCGTGTTCCGCCAGCAGATCGGCCGTCCGCAAGGCGAGGACATCGTGCAGGAAGGCACGACCGAAGCCGGCGAGCTGACGCGGTGGAGCTTTACCGAGATCAGCCAGGACTCCTTCCATTGGCTCGGCGAGGCGAAGTCCGCAGCAGCGCAGGATTGGCGGCTGATGGTGGAGGTCAAAGCACGACGGCGCATGCCATAGGCATCGGCCGGCCATGATACTGAAACGAAAAGAGGGGCCGGGATGTTGATCCCGCCCCCTCTTCATCGTGGCCGCTGGGAAGCGTCCTTGAAACTATTTTGTCCGATTTAGCCGGCACCCATCAGCGAGGCCGGCCGGCGTTCGCCGGTGGGGGCGAACATCTTCTTCAGCTTATTGACGACGCGGATCAGGAAGCCGATCACCACCGGATTGGTCTTGCGGCAGAACGCGATCTTCTTGACGTGCCCTTCGACATGCCATTTGGCATGCGCGCCGTCACGGAAGAAAATGACATCGCCGGGGCCGTAGCGCTTGGGCGGCATGCCGTCGCTTTCGAGCACGATCGATCCTTCCATGATCATGATCGTCTCGTCGATGTCGTAGTACCAGTTGAAGCGCCCTTCGGTGCAGTGCCAGATGATGGTCTGGGCGGTGCCGTCGGCGCTGGTCGACAGGACGCGGGAGCTTGATACCGGATTGCCCTCGATGATCCAGGACGGCTCGATCGGCCGCAGCTCGAGATCCACATTGAAATTGCCGACTTCAATCAATGGCATCTGCTTCCTCGGGAAATGATATTTGCGGCCGAATCCCGGCCGGGAGTGTCTCGAAAGATGCTCGGACGCTAGTCGCCCGTTTCTAATTCTTTCTTACATCGATTTCGAAAATCTACCGGAAGCGACGGGTGCAAACGGTTAACGTCGCAATTCCCCTGCAAATCCGCGGACATGACCCGGTCCTTCCCGGGTGCGACAAAGCGCGCAACGGCACTGGGACGAAGCCCGGCAACGCCGTTGCGGCCGATGCGCCAGCCGCGGCTCGTCCGCTGCCGAAGAAAGTTATCGCAGGCTACTTCGCCCACTCGCCCTTGCGGAACACCGGCACCTTGCTGCCGTCGGCCAAAATACCGTCGATGTCGGTCTCGGCCGAGCCGATCATCCAGTCGATATGGATCAGGCTCTGGTTGCCGCCTTGCGCCGCGATCTGCTGTGGCGTGAGCTGGGCGCCGTTGACGAAGCATTTCGAATAGCACTGGCCGAGCGCGATGTGAGACGCTGCGTTCTCGTCGAACAACGTGTTGTAGAACAACAGGCCGCTCTGCGAGATCGGCGAGGAATGCGGCACCAGCGCCACTTCGCCGAGGCGCCGCGCGCCCTCGTCGGTGTCGAGCACCTTGTTCAGCACCTCCGCGCCGCGCGAGGCTTTTGCGTCGACGATCTTGCCGTCCTCGAAGCGCACGGCGATGTTGTCGATCAGCGTCCCCTGATAGGACAGCGGCTTCGAGCTTACGACATGGCCGTAGACGCGACGGCAATGCGGCGTGGTGAAGACCTCTTCGGTCGGGATATTGGCGTTGCAGCTGATGCCGTTCTTGGAGAGCGAGGCGCCGCCTTCCCATTCGTGGCCGTCGGCAAGTCCGATGGTGAGATCGGTGCCGGGACCCGAATATTGCAGCGCGCGAAAGCGCTGGCCATTGAGCCAGTTGGTGCGCTCGCGCAGCACCGCATTGTGGCTCGCCCAATTGCCCATCGCGTCCTCGCGATCGACTCGGGACGCTGCGAAAATCGCATCCGCGAGCTTGCCGACCGCGACGTCCTCGGGATCATCAGGGAACACCAGCTTCGCCCAGGACGGGCTCGGATAGGCGATGATGTTCCAGTTGGTGTCGAAATTGACGATCTTCTCCAGCGCGGGCTGATAGGCCATCGAATTCGCCTTGCTCGCGCGCGCCACCTTGGAAGGATCCTCACCCGACAGCAGCATCGGGTTGTCGCCGACGATGGCGAGCCGTGCAGTGTTGTCCGAGAAGGCCTTGGCCATGCCCTCGTAGAGCCAGCCGGCGGCGCGATCGAAACTGGCGTCGTGGCCGTGGCGGTAGCGCGCCAGCGTCATCTCCTCGTCCGACAGGATCGGCGTCACGAGGCCGGCGCCGGCCTTGTAGGCATGCACGGCGATCCGCCGCACCAGCGGCAGCGCGATCGCGGGCGCCGTCAGAAGCAGATCCTGTCCCGGCCGCAAGCCCAGGCCCACCTTCACCGCCACCTCGGCCAGCCGGTCGAGCTTCGCGGGATCGATGCGAGTGGAGGTGTTGCGCTGATCAGTCATGCCGGTCCCTCTGCCGAAAGTCTCTCGCTCAATCTAAGTCTAGCATCGCGAGACACAAGTGTGCGAGCGTCTTGCAACGCACGAAAGATACGCAGTTTCACGCATTTTGGTTTTCAACGTGTTGCCGATTTCAGCACCCGGTCGACCATGGCGGGCGCGAGTCCGAGGTAATTTTTCGGTGAGGTGAGCGCCTCGATCGTGGCACGGTCGATGCGGCTCGATATCCGTGAATCTGCGGACAGCGCATCGGCAAGGCTGATTCCCTTCTCGTTGGCCTGACGGCATGCATCATAGACCACGTCATGCGCCTCCTGCCGCCCGATCTGCGGCGCCAGCCCCATCATGACCGCTTCGGCCACAATCAGGCCGCGGCTGATGGCGAGATTGTCGTTCATCTTCGCTTCGTCCACGATAAGGCCTGCGAGCGCGAACTTCGCCTGGTGCAGGGCGCCGGCGGTCAGCACGAAGCTTTCGGGGATCGCCATCCATTCGGCGTGCCAGGGCCCCGTGGCGCGCTCGAAATCCTGCACCATGGCATCGAGCATCAGGCCGGCGTGCTGGCGCACCGCCTTGGACGCCGCAAGCATCAGTTCGGAGGAGATCGGGTTGCGCTTCTGCGGCATGGTCGAGGAGGCGCCGCGCCCCTTGACGAAGGGCTCGTAGACCTCGGCAAACTCGGTCGAGGCCATGATCATGATGTCGAGCGCGATCTTGCCGAGCGAACCGGTGACGAGTGCGAGGAAGTTCACCGCCTCCGCAAAGCCGTCGCGCGCGACGTGCCAGGTCGAGGCGGGAACGCCGAGCTTCAGCTCGGCGCAGAGCGCCGCCTGCACCTCGAACCCCTTGTCGCCAAGCGAGGCCAGCGTGCCGGCAGCGCCGGCAAACTGGCCGACCAGCACGCGCGGCTTCAGCTGCGCCAACCGCTCGGCGTGGCGATCGAACATCGCAAGCCAGATCGCGGTCTTGTAGCCGAAGGTCACCGGCAGCGCCTGTTGCAGATGGGTTCGCCCCGCCATCGCGGTATCGCGATGGCGCTTCGACAGATCGGCGAGGATCTTGCGCAACTCGGCGATGTCGCGTTCGACGATCTCGAGCGCGGCGCGCAGTTGCAACACCACGGCGGTGTCCATGACGTCCTGCGTGGTGGCGCCCCAATGCACGTAGCGGCCCGCCTCGCCGCATTGCTTCACCATCTGATGCACCAAAGGCAGGATCGGGTAGCCGACGACATCGGTCTCCTGCCTGAGCAGATCGAAATCGAGCGCGCCGATGTCGGTCCGCGCCGCGATCGCTGCGGCCGCCTCCTGTGGGATCACACCGCACTTCGCCTCCGCCTTCGCCAGCGCCACCTCGACCTCGGCATAGCGCGCGACCGTCGCGACGTCGGAGAACACCTCGCGCATCTCAGGCGTGCCGAAGGCGTCGCGAAACAGCATGGAGTCGAGCACGGTGGTGGAGGCGGGGAAAGCTGGCATGGGCGCTTCTTTGTGGTTGGTGTTTTGTGTGGCGGCAGCTTACGCAGGCCGCGCATTTCGGCAATGGACATTCACCGTTCGCCACATTTGCCGCACCACGACATTATGACGGCACGTCATCCTGTTACTCCGTCATCCCAAGGTGCAAAGCGTGCGATGCGCGGCAGCGCGGGAAGCCTCGGGATGACGGTGAGCGGCGAGCATGGTCCCGGCCCCGCGGCGATCCGCCGGCCACAACATTCCAGCTACGGTTGTATTCCCCGCCGGAAAGGGCATGGCTGCCCTCACGCAATCGCGATGAACCAAGCACCGCCTTCGAGAGACACACGGTTTTCGACCTAAATTTGATTTAGCCATTTCGCTTGCCCGATTTCACAATGAGGCCTGAGTTTTCGACGTGCAGTTTCTGTTCCGGGACCATCTTCTGGATACCGACCGGCGCGAGCTGAGCCGCGAGCAGGTTCCCATTGCCGTGGAGCCGCAGGTTTTCGACCTCGTGGTCCACCTCATGCAGAACCGCGACCGGGTGGTCAGCAAGGACGAGTTGATCGATAAGATCTGGCACGGGCGCAGCGTCTCCGAATCCACCCTGACCAGCCGGATCAACGCGGCGCGCAAGGCGATCGGCGACAATGGCGCAAGCCAGACGCTGATCCGCACCATCACCCGCAAGGGTTTTCGCTTCGTCGGTGATGTCCAGACACAGCTCGGCGCGGCCGCACCGGAGCCGGTTCGTGTCGCCCAGACCCAGGCAGCCTTTGCGCTGCCCGAGCGGCCCGCGATCGCTGTGCTGCCCTTCACGAATATGAGCGGCGAGGCCGGGCAGGATTATTTCTCCGACGGCATCAGCGAGGACATCATCACCGCGTTGTCGAAGCTGCGATGGTTCTTCGTCGTCGCGCGCAATTCCTCCTTCGTCTACAAGGGCCGCGCCGTGCACATCCACGAGGTCGCGCGGGAACTCGGCGTGCGCTACGTGGTCGAAGGCAGCGTGCGGCGGAGCGGCGATCGGGTGCGCATCTCGGCCCAGCTCAACGACGTCTCGACCGGCAGCCATCTCTGGGCCGAACGCTACGACCGGGAGCTCGCCGACATCTTCGCCGTGCAGGACGAGATCACCGAGGCGATCGTCGCCGCGATCGAGCCGCAGCTCTATGCCGCCGAAAGCTTCCGAGCCCAGCAGAAGCCGCCGGGCAGCCTGGATGCATGGGACCTCGTGATGCGCGCCCTGTCGCATTACTGGCGCATTACCCGCGAGGACAATGCCGCCGCGCAAGGGCTGCTGGAACAGGCCGTCACCATCGATCCCGCCTATGGCAAGGCGCTGGGCCTGCTTGCGACCAGCCATATGTTCGGCGCGCATATGGGCTGGGCCGACATGGCCGCGACCTTGCCGCTTGCCGAACGCGCGGCGCTCGCGGCGGTGGAGGCCGATCGCGAGGATGCCTGGGCCCATCACGGTCTCGCCTACACCTATCTGTTCCGCCGCCGCTTCGACGACGCGCTGGCGGAATTCGAATTGGCCCTGAGGCTCAATCCGAATTTCGCGATGGCGCATGCCTTTCACGGCGTGACGCTGTGCTATGCCGGACGATGGCAGGACGGCGATGCGGCCGCCCGTCGCGCGCTGCGGCTGAGTCCGCGCGACCCGCTCGCGGCGATCTATTGCGGGGTTGCGGCCTATGCCCGGTTCGTCGGCCGCGACTACGAGGGAGCCGTCCAGATGGCGCGGGAATCGATGCGCCAACGCGGAGATTTCGTCGGCGCGCACCGCGTGCTGACGGCCGCCGCCGGCATGCTGGGCGATCCGGCGCTCGCGGCGTCCGCCCTGGAAGGCCTCCTCCGCGCCCAGCCCGAGGTCTCGCTTGCCTGGATCACCCGCGAGCTGCCGATGCTGCGAGAAGAGGACCGTGCGCATTATCTCGAAGGCTTGATGCGCGCGGGCATGAGGTAATGGCGGGGCGACAATGACCGCGCACCTTCTCCCATTGCAGCTTGCTATCCTGGGCTAAGCGCTATCCTGGGCTAAGCGCTATTCGTCATCAGGCCCGAACAGCCTGATCTGCGGAAAGCCGCTGCGTGGCCGGCCTGCATAGTCGCGCGCATCGGAATCTTCGCGGACGTTGCGCGCGACGTCATCCCAATCGGTGCGGTCGCGCATGCCGCGCGGTTCGCGCAATTCATAGTGCCGGCGCTCGGCCCAGCGCTCGCGGCGCTCCGCCCTGCGCCGTTCGGTCGCCGCACGCTTCACGTCCGAATCCCTCGCCTTGGCATAGGCATTGTTCGAGGAGGCTGACGGCTCGGTCGAGGCCTGCTGCTCGGCAGGTCTTGCTGCCTGCGCGGACGCTGCCGGTGCCGGCCTGGGCGGCTCGACTGCAGCGGCTTGCGAAGGCTGCGGCGCCGGCGGTTCAGCATTCGCCTGCGTGGTTTGCGTGTCAGACTTTGCTTCGGCCCGCGCTGGCGCAGCGATCATCGCCCCGAAGGCTTGCGAGCCGGTGAGATAGTTCACGCGCTCCGAAGGCGCGTTCGTGGTCGCCGGCGTGGCGCCCTCGGTGCGCTGTGCCATCTTGCTGGTGTCCGGGCCCTGCCGGGGCGCGACCGGATGCATGATGTTGCCGGCAACGATACCGCCACCGAGACCAATGGCGATGGCCGCGATGATGGTTCCGGCACCGACAAAATAGGCTGTCGAGGCGCGCATTCATCCACTCCCTCTTTTGGAGCGGGCAACGCGTGGGGATTGCCGGATGTTCCTGATGGCCGCGGCTCCTGAAGCAGGAACCGCGCGGATCAGATCTGCTGCGCGACCTTCTCGAGCCCGATGAGGCGAGCGAGCTTGCGCACTTCTTCCTTCTGGTCGTCACGGAGCTGGAACAACAGCGGCATCGCGGCCGACTTCAACTGCTGCACCTCGTCGCAATTCGGATCGATCTGCGCGCTGGGCGGCGCATTCGGATTCGACAGCTTGTTCGCCTGGATCTTGCGGGCGACGTTGCGCAGCGCGGTCTCGACCGAGGGCCAGTAATATTCCTGCGACGACGACAGTTTCAGGCGGTCCCTGATGCCTGCGATCTGCCCGTCGGACAGCAGCGAATAGGCCTTCTGCGGTTGCGGCTTGGCGACGACCTTCGGCTTGGCCGGAACCTCGACGGCAGGAACCTCCGTCGCGGCGGGCGCCTCGTGCACGCTTGCCTTCGGCATCGGGAAATCGGAGGGCGTGGCGGCGGCGAAGGCCTGACGCAGCGGCTCGGTCAGGACGGGCGCCTGGGAAAGCTTGTCGGCGGCCACCTGGACCGGCTCGATCGCGGCCGAGGCCAGCGCGAGCGTCGGAACCAGACGGTCGGCCTTGGCGGCGCGGTTGGTTGCGAGCGGCTTGGCCGGGGGCGTCTGATCAATCATCTCGGCGCTGACGCTGGGCACGCTGTCGCGGCCGAGAATGGCGGTGGTGGCGGCGCCGAGGACGAGGAAACAGGTCAGCGCGACGATGGTGATGGCTTTGGACAAACGTCTCTCCGCGTCCGACTTCAAGTCCACGTGATCACTGCCCCGAAACTGGGCGATAAATAAGGCTTAACCGTGCCATTGCAGCGGCAATCGCGCGGACTGCGGCGACACGCGAAAAACTCAACGAAATCAGGCAGCTGCCGCGAGGTCATAGGCGTCCTGGATATCGGCCACGATCTCCGAGGCTTCCCAGACCGCGCGCGGCTCGACCGATTGCAGCGTCACCGTCCAGTTGCCGCCACGGCGGGTCCGGGGAACGCTGACGATGTCGAAGCGGACGTTGCGGCACAGCGGGTGGCGGGCCAGGGCATGGGCGACGCGGACGCGGATTTCGTCCATCGTCGCAGCTGTCTTGCTGTTGAGAAAATCGAAGTCCATCGCCTGTCCCCTCTCGGTCCTGGTTGGCGGCCGTGAAGGGGATTCTTGGCGGGCGATGGTTAATCTGCCGTTAAGTGCGGGCGCGCAGGGGCGCGCTCGATTAACTGTGATCGGGGCCCGCCTCTCGATATTCCGCACGCGTTCGCGCGACCAGATCGTCGACCGCGAGCACCTCCGTCACCCCAGATGCGGAGTGCCCGGCGCTCCAGATATCGCGCCAGCGCTTCGGCCGATTCTCGCGCGCGGCGATGTCGATGTCCTTGACGATGTCGATCGCGCCGCGCGCCGGCAGGTCGTCCGGATCAAGTCCGGCGGCGACGATCGACGGCCGCAGCATGCTGGTCTGCAAGCCCGTGAACGCGGTGGTGAGCAGGACGTCGTCGGCGCTGCTCTCGACCAGCATCCGCTTGTAGCGGTCGTCCGCCATGCTCTCCTGCGTCGCAATGAACTTCGTGCCCATATAGGCGAGATCGCAGCCGAGCACTTCCGCCGCATGCAGCGCATAGCCGTCGCTGATGCCGCCTGCCAGCACGATGATGCCATCGTAGAATATGCGCACCGCGCGAACGAAGGCGAACGGGTTGAGCCAGCCGGTCTGGCCGCCCGCTCCCGCCGTGAGCAACACGAGCCCGTCCGCGCCGGCTTCCGCCGCACGCTCGGCGTGACGGATCGAAGCGACATCCGCCAGCACCAACGCCCCGGCATCATGGAGCGGCCTCAACACCTGCGCCGGCGATCCGACCGAAGTGATGACGACCTCCGGCCCGTGCCGCAGCAGCACGGCGAGATCCTCTGCGAGCCGCGCATTGGAACGGTGCACGATCAGGTTCGGACAGAGCGGCGCGACCTTGCGGCCGGTCTGATCTTCATGCCGTCGCAGCCGCGTGCCGATCTCGGTGAACCATGCGTCGAGTTGTTCCGTGCTGCGGCAATTCGCGGTGGGAAAGCTGCCGATCACGCCGTTGCGGCAGGACGCGACCATGAGCTCGACGCCCGACACCAGGAACATCGGCGCCGCGATCAGCGGCAGCGCGAGACGATCGTGGAAGCGTTGCAGTCGATCCGATGGCATGCATGCCTCCCTGCGCGGGCTTTATCGTTTCCTCCCGCATTCGCTGTGCTAGCGTCATCGGCAACATTGGCACGCCAGAAGCCGGTGACAAAGCAACGAGGAAACATATGCCTGATCCGCTCCACGCATCGCCCCCTGCTTGTGCGCAGACGCTACGGGCGCTGTCGCGCTATCCCGATCGCACCGCTTTCGCCTGGCCCGAGGGTTCGCTGAGCTATGGTGGCACCATCGACCTGATCGGACGCATCCAGGGCGTGCTCATGCGGCTTGGATTGCAGCCCGGCGCGCGCGTCGCCTTCCTCACCGCGAACCGCGCCGATACCTGGTGCGCCGGCGTCGCCGCGCAATTGGCTCGGCTCTGCATCACCTGGCTGCATCCGCTGGGATCGCTGGAGGACCAGCTGTTCCAGCTCGAAGACTCCGAGGCGGAGATGCTGGTGGTCGATGCCGCCGCCTTCCGCGACCGCGGTGGCGAGCTCGCAGCCAAGGCCGGCCGGCTGAAGGCGGTCTTCACCATGGGGCCGGCCGGCTACGGCGTCGATATGCTGGCCGCCATCGAAAATGCCGGACATGCGAGCCCGCTGTGCCTTGCCGGCCCCGACGATCTCGCCACGCTGAACTACACCGGCGGCACCACCGGCAAATCCAAGGGCGCGCTGCGCTATCATCGCGAGAACAGCGGGGCTGCCGGCGCGATCCTCGCCGACTTCGAGATTCCGGAGGCTGCGCGCTATCTCACGGTCGCGCCGATCAGTCATGTCGCCGGGACGAAGGTGCTGCCGACCCTGATGCGCGGCGGCACCGTGCACATGCTGAAAGGCTTCGATCCCGAGACGGTGCTGACGACGATCGCGCGGGAGCGCATCAACTTCACGCTGTTCGTGCCGACCATGATCTATGTGCTGCTCGATCATCCCGCCCTGGACAAGACCGATTTGTCCTCGCTCGAGCTCTTGCTCTATGGCGCCTCCGCGATGTCGCCGAGCCGGCTGCTCGAGGGCATCGAACGCATCGGGCCGGTGTTCTCGCAGCTTTACGGCCAGACCGAATGCTATCCCGTCTCGGTGCTGCGCAAGGCCGACCACGATCCCAAGCGGCCGGAGCTGTTCCTGTCCTGCGGCTTCCCGATCTCGGCCTGCGAGGTCAGGATTCTCGACGACGACGAAGAGGTGAAGTCCGGCGAGGCCGGCGAGATCTGCGTGCGCGCCCCACACGTGATGGCGGAATACTGGAAGCGGCCGGACATCACCGCCGAGACGCTGAAGAACGGCTGGGTCCACACCGGCGACATCGCGCGCAGGGACGAGCGCGGCTACATGTTCATCCTCGACCGCAAGAAGGACATGATCGTCTCCGGCGGCTTCAACATCTTCCCGCGCGAGGTCGAAGATGTGCTGTCGCAGCACGCGGACGTGGCGATGGTCGCGGTCGTCGGCATTCCCGACGAGAAGTGGGGCGAGGCCGTCACCGCCATCGTCGTCCCGCGCGAAGGAGCGAAGCCCGATCCGGACGAGCTGATCAACCTGGTGAAGACGCGGAAGGGCTCGGCGCATGCACCGAAGCAGATCCAGTTCGCCAAGCAATTGCCGATGACCGGCGTCGGCAAGGTCGACAAGAAGGTGCTGCGGGCGGGCTTCTGGAGCGGGCGGGACCGGATGGTGGGATAAATACTCCGGAATTCTACGGTGTCGTTGTTGCATCGGCACCACAGCCTGCAACGGAGTCTACGACGGCGATGCCCGCGCAATTGCCGGCGAATCAGGGAATCAACTAGACCGCTGACGGGGCTGGGAAGCGGAGAGTGAAATGAGAGTCGCTTCCCTGGAAAGTGCAGTCGCCGCGATCACGTTGATCACGGCCATCATCGTGGTGCTGTGGGGGATCAAGATCTTCTACGGTGTGTGAACTGGCAGGATGCCCTGGCGAACACGACCTTGCATCCCTTCCGCGGCGGCGGAAGCCTGCCGTTCAATCCCGCGATGCGCGAGATAGCTTGCACACGATCGGTGTGTCGTCGCCCGGCGAAGACCGGGCGATCCAGTACGCCGAGACGGTTACGATTCAATCGAAAGGCCGCGGCGTACTGGATGCCCCCGCTTTCGCGGAGCATGACAGCGAAAATGACGCACGGACTTCGCGCCTCTCACCGCTTCTCGATCACCAGGCTCTGCACCGCGCGGCCGAAATAGCCCTGCTTGTCCGCCAGCCGCGACATCGCAAGGCCAGCGCCCTCGGGACCGATCCACGACTCGCCGTCGAGCAAGATCCACTCACCGATGGGTTGGCGCGAAAAGCTCACGGTGAGATCGGCGTTGATGTAGGTCCAGGCGCGGAAGTCGAGCGTCGAGGCGGTGCCGTTGGAGAAGTCGGCGGCGACCACGGCGCGCATCGCCTGCGAGACGGCCTCGCCTTCGATCAGCGGATGGTCGACGCGAAACCAGATCGCGCCGGCGCCGGCTTGGCCAAAGCGCCCGCGCGCGGCGCGCATCGAGACCGATCGCACGAACGGGCTGGTGGCCGCGTGACCGTCCTCGACCAGCGAATCCTCCGGCGACGGCAGCGTGACCGGCAGCTCCTCGACATCTTCAGGCAAGGTCAGCGCCTGGCGCCTGACCTTCAGCACGGTGGCGCCGACGACCTGTACGCCGTCGGCGAGCAGCTTGACCCCGCACAGCTGGATCTTGCGGCCCTCGCGCAGAACCTCCGTCGCGATCGTCAGCGGCGCGACCGGCACCGGCCGCATCAGATCTATGGTGACGCGCGCGACGTCCATCGGCGCCGCTGTAGGGATGCGCTCTGCCGCCCATGTCACCAGCGACGCTGGTGCCGAGCCGTGCTGCATGCGTCGGTCCCAGGGACCGGCTGCATCGGGGCTGGTGACGACGTCATTGCCGTCGACGCGATAGATGGCGGTCATCGTTTTCAACCAGTCTCAATCGACGTTCCCCGGACGCCACGCAGCGCGTAGCGGTGCGCTGCTGATCCGGGGTCCATGCGTTGCGGCGATGGGTCCCGGACGCGCTGCAGCGTTGCACGCTGCAGCGCGTCCGGGACACGAGAGCATTCACAACGGCGGATCGATCGCTTCGTCGTACTCCTTCTTGAAACGCGCGATCAACTCGGCCGCCGGCACGACCTTGTCGATGCTGCCGATGCCTTGTCCGCTTCCCCAGATCTCCTTCCAGGCCTTCGGCTTGGCGCGCTCGCCGGAGGCGTCGGTGCCGAAATTCATCTTGGAAGGATCGGAGGTCGGCAGATTGTCGGGATCCATGCCGGACGCGAGGATCGAGGGCTTCAGATAATTGCCGTGCACGCCGGTGAAGAGGTTGGAATAGACGATGTCGTCGGCCGACGAACCCGCGATCATCTCCTTGTAGCGCTCGACTGCATTGGCCTCCTTGGTCGCGATGAAGGCCGAGCCGATATAGGCGAAGTCGGCGCCGAGAATGCGTGCAGCGCGGATCGCCTTGCCGTTGCCGATCGCCCCCGACAGCGCGATCGGACCGTCGAACCATTTTCGCGTTTCGGCAACGAAAGCCAGCGGCGAGATGGTGCCGGCATGGCCGCCGGCGCCGGCCGCGACCAGGATCAGGCCGTCGGCGCCCTTCTCGATCGCCTTGTGCGCGAATTTCTGGTTGATCACGTCGTGGAAGACGATGCCGCCCCAGCCGTGCACGGCCTGGTTCAGCTCCTCGCGCGCGCCGAGCGAGGAGATGATCATCGGCACCTTGTACTTGGCACAGAGCTGCATGTCGTGGTCGAGCCGGTTGTTCGACTTGTGCACGATCTGGTTGACTGCGAACGGCGCCGACGGCTTGTCGGGATGAGCGCGGTCATAGGCCGCGAGCTCCTCGGTGATCCGCGCCAGCCATTCGTCGAGCAGCTCCGGCGGCCGCGCATTCAGCGCGGGAAACGAGCCGACCACACCCGCCTTGCACTGCGCGATCACGAGATCGGGCACCGAGATGATGAAGAGCGGCGAGCCGATCACCGGGATCGACAGGCGCCCTTTGAACAAGGCAGGCATGGACATTGCGGAACGATCCTCTGTTGGCCGGTCAATGGAAGGTTGGGCACCATACCAACAAGGCAATCTTTCCACTGTCAAGTATTGCGTTTTGGCGCCGTGGCAGGAGGCGCCAGCGATACTATTCCAAGGCGCGGAATTCTCTCGGCGTCATTCCGGGGCGCGCCGAAAGGCGCGAGCCCGGAATCCATCGGGCGTCAGTACGCGCGGCGAAATGGATTCCGGGTTCGCGCTTCGCGCGCCCCGGAATGACGAGAGGAGAGACCTGCCCCTACCCGATCATATCCGGATTGATCAGCCGCTCGAACGAGAACATCTCGTCCCACTTCTCCTGCGTGAGCAATTTGCGCTCGACCACGACGATCTGGTGCAGCGACTTGCCGCTTTTGTAACCTTCGCGCGCGATCTCGGCGCATTGCTTGTAGCCGAGCAGCGGCTTCAGCACCGTGACGATACCGAGAGAGTTCAGCACCATGTTGCGGGTGTGCTCCTCGTTGGCGGTGATTCCGACCACGCAGTTCTCGCGCAGGCTGTTGACCGCGCGCTCCATGGTGCGGATCGAGAAGAACAGCGCGAACGAGATCACGGGCTCCATCACGTTGAGCTGGAGCTGGCCGGCGGAAGCCGCGAGCGTCACCGTGGTGTCGAGCCCGATGACCAGGAAGCTGGTCTGGTTGACGACCTCGGGGATAACAGGATTGACCTTGCCGGGCATGATCGAGGAGCCCGGCTGCAGCTGCGGCAGATTGATCTCGTTGAAGCCGGCGCGCGGGCCCGAGGCGAGCAGGCGGATGTCGTTGCAGATCTTCGTCAGCTTGCTCGCCGTGCGCTTCAGCACGCCCGAGAGCTGCACATAGGCGCCGGTGTCGGAGGTCGCCTCAACGAGATCGCCGGCAAGCATGAAGTCGACGCCGGTCAGGGCGCTCAAGTGCCGCACGGCAAGCTTGGGATAGCCGACCGCGGCCGTGACGGAGGTGCCGATTGCGGTGGCGCCGAGATTGATCTCGCGCAGCAGCGCGCGCGCTTCCGAGATGCGCTCGACCTCCTCGCCGATGGTGGTGCCCCAGCCGCGGAATTCGGCCCCGAGCGACATCGGCACCGCGTCCTGGAGATGCGTGCGGCCCATCTTCAGCACCCGGTCGAATTCGCGCCCCTTGGTGAAGAAGGCCTCCTGGAGCTGTCGCAGCGCCGTCATGTAGCTCTCGAGCCGCAGGATCAGCGCCAGCCGAAAGGCGGTCGGATAGGTATCGTTGGTCGACTGGCCGTAATTGACGTGATCGTTGGGACTGACATGCTGGTAGTCGCCCTTGGCAAAGCCGAGCGCTTCCAGTGCGAGGTTCGCGATCACCTCGTTGGCGTTCATGTTGGTGGAGGTGCCGGCGCCGCCCTGGATGAAGTCGGTGACGAACTGATCCATCATGTCACCGGCGATGACGCGGTCGCAGCCGAGGATGATGGCGTCCGCGACCTTGGCGTCGATCGCACCGAGATCGCGATTGGCCATCGCGGCAGCCTTCTTGACGTAACCGAGCGCCTTCACGAAGTAAGGCTCCTGGCTCATCGGAATGCCGGTGATGTGGAAGTTCTCCTTCCCGCGGATCGTCTGGACGCCGTAATAGATGTCGTCGGCGATTTCACGCTGCCCGAGGAAGTCCTGCTCCGTCCTGCTCATGGGCACTCCTTGTTGCTCGCGCGATGTCCTTTAGTTCTGGCACAGCGCACTGGTCACGAACGTATCGGTGCGGCAGTCATCCGGTTTGCGTTGCCTGCCCGGAATGAGAACCTTGGCCGAGCATTTCTCCGCGGAGTCGGCGTTCAGGCTCTTGCCTTCCTTGTAGCCCTTGCCCTGGCAAAGCTGGTCGGCGGCCTGCTTGCAGTCGGGGGCGCCGTTCGACGAGATGGGGCAGACCACGCGCCCTGATACCATGGTCGAGGGCGTGGCCAGCCGCGACAGGTCGTTCATGGTCTCGCTTGGGCTTTTGATCGGCGGCAGGATCGAGGGCAGCTTGTCGAACAGCTTGCCCATTTCATTGATCAGCCCGGGATTTTCCTCGCGCGGCGGCGCTGCGGAAGAGGCCGGCGTCGAGGGCGACGGCGCGGCCTGGCCCCCCTGCTGCTGGAGGCCGAGTGATGGCGGTGCAGATTGCGTCCAGCCGATGCCGCCGCCACTGAGCAGGAGCAGCAGCGCCGCTGACATCAGCGTCCCGAGCCGCACCGCCGGATTGCCGGATCGAACCATCATGGCGGCAACCGTAGCCGAAGCCGGCCCTGCGGCAAAGCCGCCACAGCGCCTAGATCAACTTGACCGCCACCACGAAGCCGAGCACCAGCACGATGGCACCGAGTGCGACCCACAATCCGAGATGCCGCTCGATCCTGACCCGGATCCAGTCGCCGTAGCGGTTGAGCAGGATCGCGACGACGAAGAAGCGTCCGCCACGCGCGATAATCGAGCAGAGGATGAACAGGAGGATGTTGTAGCCGGCAAAGCCCGAGGTGATGGTGACGAGCTTGTAGGGGATCGGCGTCAGCCCCTTGAGCAGGATGATCACCGCGCCCCATTCCGCATAGGAGGCGCGGAAGGCGTCGACCTTGTCGCCGAGGCCGTAGACTTGGATCAGCCATTGGCCGACCGAGTCGAACAGCAGCGCTCCGATGGCGTAGCCGACGATGCCGCCAAGCACCGAGGTCGCGGTGCAGACCGCCGCATAGAGCCAGGCGCGCTGCGGGCGCGCCAGTGACATCGGAATCAGCATCACATCCGGCGGGACCGGAAAGAATGAGCTTTCGGCGAAGGAGACGACACCCATGATCCAGAGCGCGTAGGGCTTGTGGGCGGCGTCGATGCACCAGTCGTAAATACGTTTCAGCATGGCGCCGCGATGAAGCACCATGGGACGGATTTGTCCATGCCGAGATTGAGGCGAATTATGACGTTTCTAGTGGCGCTTGCGCGCGGCACGGCCCTCAAGCGCGACAATTGGCCGCCTGGCCGCAACGCGAGGTGACGCGACTTTGGGCAGTTTCATCGGCGATTTCGGCAGCTTCTCGGCAATGCCGAGCATGTCTTCACGCCGCGTCATCTCCCGCCAGACGTCCTCGGGGCGCACCCCGGCCGAGGCCCACAGCACGGTGAGATTGTAGAGCAGATCGGCACTTTCCCGGATCACGGCCTCGCTATCGCCGTTGACCGCATCGATGACGACTTCGATGGCCTCTTCGGCCAGCTTCTTCGCCATTTTGGAAGGGCCGCGCTGAAACAGCCGGGCCGTGCGCGATGTTGCCGGATCAAGATCTCTGGCCGCGAGCACAGCCAGATATAGCCGCTCAAGCGAATCACTCATGGTACTCAAACTACTCTAAACCAATGGCGAGCGCGTTAACGCGCGACAATAAAAGCAGAAAACGGGCCGGCGCAAGCGCGACGGCCCGTCATGGTCAACCCATGGATGCCGAACTAGTAGCAGTTCTGATAGTAGCCCTGGCCGCAGAACTCGGACGGAGCCGTGCCGCCATAGCGCTGATACTGGTAGTTCGGGCCCGGACCGTAATAGGGTCCGTAGGCCGGAGCGCTGTAGTAGACCGGACCGCCGTAATAGCCGTAGCCCGGACCGTAGTCATAGGCGTAGGCGTTGCGGCTGGCGGCGATGGCGAGACCCGTGCCGATGGCGGCGAAGGCCGCAGCTGCGGCCGCGCCGCCTCCACCGCCATGCCAGTGGCGGCCGCCCGCATATGAAGCGGTCGGGGCCATCGTGGTCAGCGCCAGCACCGCGGTAGTGGCAAGAACGGCCTTTCGGCCCGCAAATTTGGAGACTCGCTCGAACATGTCTTGGCCCTCCTTTGGGACCTGGAATGGACGCCTGCGGACAGGCTCATGCCTCTCAAAACCCGCATAACCTAAGTTAGGTTCCCCAAGCCCAATGCAAGCTGAACGGGGTTGCGTAACGATGCCGCAACGCCGCTCATCCTGCGTTCATGTTGGCGCGCGCACGGTCGCGGGCCGCGCGCTGCAAGCGTCACGAAACCATTACAATGCGGGACCGGCGCAACCGATGTCAGGATTCAAGACGACCGCACTTCACTGCCTTCTGGCTCTCTCGATCTTGCTTGCGACGCTGTTTGCACGCGATGTCAGCGCGACCGAGACCAACGCGCCCGTTGCGATCCACTTCACCTTCGACCGCCCGCCGGACGCAAGCATGGCGCCGCTTTTCCTCGCGGCGAAGGACGGCAGGTTCGGCGCCGAGCGTCTCAACGTGGCCTTCAACAGCGCAAGCGGATCGCCGGAGGCGCTCGCACGCGTCGCCAGGGGCGACAGCGAGCTTGCGCTCGTCGACATCAACGAGCTGATCCGCTTTCGTGACAAGGACGACGCGGCGCCGATCAAGGCCGTGTTCGTGCTGTTCAACCGCGCGCCCTACGCGATCGTCGCGCGCAAGAGCCGCGGGATCCAGCTGCTGACAGATCTCGACCGCAAGGCCGTCGGCGTTGCCGACAGCGATCTGTCGATGCGGCTGTGGCCGGCGCTGGCGCGGCAGAACGGAATCGATCCATCGCGCGTCAAATTGCACAAGATCAGCGCGGCGGTGCGCGAGCCGATCCTCTCCGCGGGCCAAGTCGATGCGGTCGCCGGCTTCGGCTATCTCACGGCGGTGAACCTGCGCGACCGCGGCGTGCCCGACGCCGATCTCGTCGTGCTGCGCTACGCGGACTACGGCTGCGAAGCCTACGGCTTTGCCGTGGTGGTCAATCCCGCCTTTGCCGCAGCAAAGCCGGACGCCGTGAAGGGCTTCGTCCGCGCCCTGATGGCCGGCATCACCGCGACCGTCAGGGAGCCGGGACGAGCGGCGGAGGAGGCGGCAAGCCGCATCGACGGTGGCGACCGCAGCCTGGAGCTCGAGCGCCTGCGCACCGTGCTCGCCGACAACATCCTGACGGACGAAGTCAGGCGCAACGGCCTCGGCGGCGTCGACCTGGCACGCTTCGATCGTTCGATCGGCCAGATCGCGCAGGACTTCAAATTCCGCAAGCTGCCCACGGCGGGTGATATCTTCGACGACCGGTTCCTGCCACCGGTTGCCGGGCGGCTGATCAACTGAGCAAAACTGACAGCTTCCGCTATATCTCCCGCACGATCCCTGCTTAGAATGCGGGCTCCGTTACTCGCCCGAGTTCGTCGCCGCATGTCCATTCTCCGCCTCTACACCCGCGTTCTCGAGCTGCTCGGCAAGGAAGCGCGGCTGGGCTGGCTGCTTGCGGTCGCCAATCTACTGCTCGCGGCCTCGCAATTCGCCGAGCCTGTGCTGTTCGGGCGTATCGTCGACGTGCTCTCGGGCAAGACGGTAGCCGGGTCGAACTCGGCCTGGCCGTTCCTGGCTGCCTGGGTTGCGTTCGGGCTCTTCACCATCGCGTGCAGCGCGCTCGTGGCCCTGCAGGCCGACCGGCTCTCTCACCGCCAGCGTCAGGCGGTGCTGACGAGCTATTTCGAGCACATCCTGCAACTGCCGTTGACCTTCCATTCCGGCACCCATTCCGGCCGGCTGATGAAGGTGATGCTCAACGGCACGGACGCGCTGTGGCGGCTCTGGCTCGGCTTCTTCCGCGAGCATTTTGCCGCGATCCTCTCGGTCGTGGCGCTGCTGCCGCTGTCGCTCTACCTGAACTGGCGGCTGGCGATTCTACTGTTCGTGCTCTGCATCGTCTTCACCGCGCTGACCACCTTCGTGGTGCGCAAGACCTTCGGCATGCAGATGGCGGTCGAGGAGCACTACAGCGAGCTCTCCGCGCGCGCCTCCGACGCACTCGGCAATGTCGCGCTGGTGCAGAGTTTCGTGCGTGTCGAATCCGAGGTGAAAGGGCTGCGCTCCGTGGCCGACGAGCTGCTGGCCGCGCAAATGCCGGTGCTGTCGTGGTGGGCGCTGGTCACGGTGATCACACGCGCCTCCACAACCATCACGGTGCTCGCGATCTTCACTTTCGGCATCGCCCTGCACGACCAGGGGCTCACCTCGGTCGGCGACATCGTGATGTTCGTGAGCTTCGCAACGATGCTGATCCAGAAGCTCGAGCAAGTCGTGAGCTTCATCAACAACGTGTTCATGGAAGCCCCGCGTCTGCGCGAGTTCTTCAATGTGCTCGACGCCGTGCCCGCGGTGCACGACCGGCCCGATGCAATCGATGCCGGCCGGCTGTCGGGCCTCGTCGAGTTCAACGACGTCACGTTCTCCTATGACGGCAAGCGACCGGCGATCGAGGACCTCACCTTCACCGCGCTGCCTGGGCAGACCATTGCGCTGGTCGGCCCGACCGGCGCCGGCAAGTCGACCGCGATTGCGCTTTTGCATCGTGCCTTCGATCCGCAATCCGGCGTCATCAAGATCGACGGCATGGACGTGCGCGGCGTCACGCTGACCTCGCTGCGGCGAAACATCGGCGTGGTGTTCCAGGAAGCGCTGCTATTCAACCGCTCGATCGCCGACAATTTGCGCGTCGGCAAGCCGGACGCGACCGAGGCCGAGATGCGCAAGGCGGCGGAGCGCGCGCAGGCGCTCGCGTTCATCGAGCGCAGCGGCGGCTTCGAGACCAATGCCGGCGAGCGCGGCCGCATGCTCTCGGGCGGCGAGCGCCAACGCCTGTCCATCGCGCGTGCGCTGCTGAAGGATCCGCCGATCCTGATCCTGGACGAAGCCACCAGCGCGCTCGACGCCGTCACCGAGGCCAAGGTAAATGCCGCTCTCGACGAAGTGATGAAGGGCCGAACCACCTTCGTGATCGCCCACCGCCTGTCGACCATCCGCAACGCCACGCGGATCCTGGTGTTCGAGAATGGGCGCGTGATCGAAAGCGGAACTTTCGATGAACTCGTGGCCAAAGGCGGCCATTTCGCCGAGCTCGCCAAGGCCCAGTTCATGGTTCAGGAGACCGCGCGGGCCAGCGTGACGGCGGCCGAGACTGCCGCGACGGCCGCCAAATCCCCATAGCAAGTCCCCACGGCGCCGTCGAAATTCGGCCTATTTCATTGCGGAATACCGCGCCGATCCCCCTATTCTCGACGCACGAGCCGGTATAGGTTTGCGACGCCGCAAGCGGCGGCGCTGGATTTCAGGAACCGACCATCAGATCACGAGAGCCGACCGTATCAGGCGGATCTCCAAGGACCGGAATCGGATAGTGCACGCCCTTCGCCCGCTGCTTCGCAAATCGCTGTTCAACCTGTTCGCTGCGAGCCTCGCATGCGCCGCATTGCTCGCGCCGCGCGCGGCGAGCGCCGAAGCGCTGCTGCTGATCGAGGCCGACAGCGGCAAGGTGCTGCAGGCGGACAACGCGACCATTCCCTGGTATCCGGCCTCCGTCACCAAGATCATGACTGCCTATGTCACGCTGAAGGCGGTCAAGGACGGCAGGCTGACGCTCGACACGCTGCTCACGGTGTCGCCGACGGCGGCCTCGCAGTCGCCCTCGAAGATGGGCTTCCGCCCTGGGACGCAGCTCACCGTCGACAACGCGCTGAAGATGATGATGGTCAAGTCGGCGAACGACATGGCCGTGGTGCTCGCCGAAGGCGTCGGCGGCTCGATCGACGGCTTCTCCGCGATCATGAACGACACCGCGAAGAAGCTCGGCATGACGCAGACGAGCTACGTCAATCCGAACGGCCTGCCCGCCGACGGCCAGATCACGTCCGCGCGCGATCTCGGAATCCTGGCGCGCGCCTTCCTGCGCGACCTGCCGGAATACGAATACTTCGTACACATCCCGGCGATCCGCTTCGGCAAACGCGTCACCGGCAATTTCAACAAGCTGATCGGCCGCTATCCCGGCGCCGACGGTTTCAAGACCGGCTTCATCTGCGCCTCCGGGTACAACCTGGTGGCCTCGGCCACGCGCAACGGCCGCCGGCTGATCGCAGTGGTGCTCGGCGCCAGTTCCGGCACCGCGCGCGCAGTGAAGGCCGCGCAGCTGCTCGAGCGCGGCTTCGCTCAGGACAATCTCACCTGGCTCCGCCCCTCGCTCGGCACCGTCGACAATCTCGTGCCGGTCGACGCCTCGCCGCCGAACCTGCGCGACGAGATGTGCGGGCCCCACCGCAAGCGGCCGGCCAGTGACGACGACGATGCGCTGATTGCGGCCAATGGCGGTGCGACCGGATCGGCCTCGGCCACCGGTGGAGAAGCCCAGGTCACCTTCTTCACGGCGGGCCTGCAGCCGCCCCTGATGATGAAGGCTTCCGAGCTGATGGCCTCGGCCCCGGCGGCGGCCGAACCCGTGCTGGTCTATACGGGCCCGACCCGCACCGGCACCGCCCTGATCGCGGCGGTCGCGGCCGATGCCGACCAGCAGGCCGCGTCCAAGCCGCGTGGCAAGAAGTCGCGCGTCGCCAAGAAGCCTGACGCCACCGACAAGCCCAAGGATGGGCACAAGGATGGACACAAGGACGCAGGCAAGGACACCAAGACGGCGGCGGTGAAGCCGGATGCCAAGCCCGAAGCCAAATCCAGTGCCAAGGGGGACGCCAAGACCGACGCCAAGACCGCAGCCAAGCCGGCCGGGTCCAAGCATGCCGCGACCAAGCATGATGCGGCAGCGAAGCCCGCCGAGAAGCCTGCGGCAGGCGGCGATCAGGCGGCCAAGCCCGCCAAGCCCAAGGCCGCGACCAAGCCCGCCGCTGCCGCCAAGCCGGCGAACAACAGTTAACGTTCCTCGGGCCTAAACCGCAGCCCGCGTTTCGCACCCGCGGCAGGGCGATTTGCGACGATTCCAGTAGCTACGCCCGGACCTTTGCCCTAAGCCACGACGGCTTGCCACCAGTTCCGGCAGGCTGGATACTGGCGGCAATGCGGCAAGCCCGTGACACAACGGGCTCTGGTCAATGAGGGGAGTTTTCCATGGAGCGCATCTGGCTCAAGCAATATCCGCCCGGCGTGCCCGCCGATATCGAGCCGACACAATACGCATCGCTGGTCGACCTTCTGGAGGAGAGCTTCACCAAGTTCGCCGACCGCAAGGCGTTCATCTGCATGGACAAGTCGATCAGCTATCGCGACCTCGACCAGATGTCGGTCGCGCTCGCCGCTTACTTGCAGGGCCGCGGGCTCCAGCGCGGCGCCCGTGTTGCGATCATGATGCCGAACGTACTGCAGTACCCCGTCGCGACCGCCGCCGTGCTGCGCGCCGGATACGCGGTCGTGAACGTCAACCCGCTTTACACCCCGCGCGAGCTCGAGCACCAGCTCAAGGATTCCGGCGCCGAAGCCATCATCGTGCTGGAGAACTTTGCCCACACGGTCGAGCAGGTGATCGCGAAGACGCAGGTGAAGCACGTCATCGTCGCCAGCATGGGCGACCTGCTCGGCTTCAAGGGAATCATCGTCAATCTCGTCGTCCGCCGGGTCAAGAAGATGGTACCGGCCTGGTCGCTGCCGGGGGCGGTGGCCTTCAACGACGCGCTCTCGGCCGGCCGCGGCATGACGTTCAACAAGCCGAAAATCTCGCCGGGCGACGTCGCGTTCCTGCAATATACCGGCGGCACCACCGGTGTCTCCAAGGGTGCGACGCTGCTCCATCGCAACATTGTCGCCAACGTCCTGCAGAACGACGCCTGGCTGCAGCCGGCGCTCGCCGCGCCGCCGCATGTCGACCAGCTCATGATCGTCTGCGCGCTGCCGCTCTATCACATCTTCGCGCTGACGGCCTGCTACCTGCTCGCGGTGCGCGCCGGCGGCTGCAACCTGCTGATCCCGAACCCGCGCGACATACCCGGCTTCATCAAGGAGCTGGCGAAATACCAGGTCAACACCTTCCCGGCGGTGAACACGCTCTACAACGCCTTGATGAACCATCCCGACTTCAAGAAGCTCGACTTCTCCAAGCTGAAGATCTCCAACGGCGGCGGCATGGCGGTGCAGCGCCCCGTGGCCGATCAATGGAAGAACATCACGGGCTGCAGCATCGCCGAGGGCTACGGCCTGTCGGAGACGTCGCCTGTCCTGACCTGCAATCCGCCGACGGCGACCGAGTTCACCGGCTCGATCGGCATTCCCGTGCCGTCGACTTACATCTCGATCCGAGACGACGACGGCAACGAGGTCCCGCTCGGCCAGGCGGGCGAGATCTGCGCCAAGGGCCCGCAGGTCATGTCGGGCTACTGGAACCGTCCCGAAGAGACCGCCAAGGTGATGACCGCGGACGGCTATTTCCGCACCGGCGATATCGGCGTGATGGACGAGAAGGGCTATATCAAGATCGTCGACCGCAAGAAGGACATGATCCTGGTCTCCGGCTTCAACGTCTACCCGAACGAGATCGAGGAAGTCATCGCGAGCCATCCGGGCGTGCTCGAATGCGCCGTGATCGGCATCCCCGATTCCAAGTCCGGCGAGGCAGTGAAGGCCTTCGTCGTGAGGAAAGACCCGAACCTCACCGCCGAGGCCGTGATCGCGTTCTGTCACGAGCAGCTGACCGGCTACAAGGTGCCCAAGCACATCGAATTCCGCACCGACCTGCCGAAGACCAATGTCGGCAAGATCCTGCGCCGGCAGCTCCGCGACGAGAAGAAGGCGGAGGCGGCGTAACGCGCGCCTCCGTTCATGACTGACGCCCGCGACATCACGCCATCAGGCGTTCTCGCCTTCTGGCGAGAGGCCGGGCGCGAACGGTGGTACGAGCGCAGCGACGCTTTCGATGCGGAGATAAGACGCCGCTTTCTCTCGCTGTGGCAGAGAGCGGCCGCTGGCGAGCTGGCATCATGGGAGGCGAGCGACGACGGCGCGCTCGCGCTCGTCATCGTGCTCGACCAGTTTCCCCGCAACATGTTCCGTGGCACGCGGCAAGCCTTTGCCAGCGACGCGCTGGCGCGCGACGTCGCCCGCCGTGCCATCGATCGGGGCGTTGATCGCAGGATCGACCCCATCCTGCTCGAATTCCTCTATTTGCCCTTCATGCATTCCGAGCACCTGCCCGACCAATTGCACTGCATCGCGCTGTTTCAGAACACCGACAATACCGAAAACCAGAAATACGCGCGGGATCACGCCGACATCATCCAGCGGTTCGGCCGCTTCCCCCACCGCAACCGCATCCTCGGCCGCGACACCACCGAGGAAGAGCAGGCCTTCCTCGACGGCGGCGGATTTGCGGGCTGATGACATCACGGTGAAAGCCACAGGCCCTGCCGCTTTCCCCGCCGGCAATATTGTGCAGGCCGGCCGCCCGGTCTAAAAAGCGGGACCGATTTTCAGGGAGACTGACGATGGCGATCCAGATTGGCGACAAGCTGCCCGAGGCGAAATTCCGCGTGATGACGGCGGAAGGCCCGCAGGTGAAGACCACCGACGACATCTTCAAGGGCAAGAAGGTGGCGCTGTTCGCGGTACCCGGCGCCTATACCGGCACCTGCCACAAGATGCATCTGCCGAGCATCTTCCTCAACGCCTATGCCATCAAGGACAAGGGCGTCGACACCATCGCTATCATCTCCGTCAATGACGCCTTCGTCATGAACGCCTGGAAGCGCGACACCGACCAGCGCGACGAGGCCGTCTTCCTCGCCGATGGCAATGCCGACTTCACCAAGGCGATCGGCATGGAGCTGGACGCCTCCGCCAACGGCCTCGGCATCCGCTCCAAGCGCTATTCGATGCTGATCGAGGACGGCGTGGTCAAGAAGCTGAACCTCGAGGCGATGCCCGGCAAGGTCGAGGTCTCCGGCGGGGATACGCTGCTCGGGCAGCTGTAAGAATGATGTCATTCCGGGGCGCCGCAGGCGAACCCGGAATCTCGAGATTCTCAGGTGCGCAACTGCGCACCTGAGTTCGGTGCTTTGCACCGCCCCGGAATGACGAAACAAAAACCCTACTCCCTCACCCGCTGCTGCAAGCGCGCCATCGCGACGCCCTCGCGCGCGAGCTGATCGGCGCGCTCGTTCTCGGGGTGGCCGGCGTGGCCCTTGACCCAGTGCCAGCGGACCTCATGCTGCTTCAGCGCGGCATCCAGGCGCTGCCATAGCTCGACATTCTTCACCGGCTTCTTGTCGGCGGTGCGCCAGCCGTTGCGCTTCCAGCCGAAGATCCAGCCGGTGATGCCCTGCCGGACATACTGACTGTCGGTGTAGAGATCGACCGTGCACGGCTTCTTCAGCGCTTCGAGCGCCGAGATCGCCGCCATCAGCTCCATCTGGTTGTTGGTGGTGTGCGGCTGGCCGCCGTTCAGCTCCTTTTCCTTGTCGCCGAACTTCAGGATCGCGCCCCAGCCGCCCGGCCCGGGATTTCCCGAGCAGGCGCCGTCGGTATAGATCGTGACGTTGGGAAGCTCGCTCACGCCACCAGCCCCGACGGCGTCAGCCCATAGTCCCGCACGCTCGTCACGCTCTGGTGGAAGCGCAGCTTGCGGAAATATTCCAAGGGATCCTTCGGCCTGACCAGCGCGCCCGGCGGCACGTTGAGCCAATCGACCAGCCGCGTCAGCAGGAAGCGGATCGCGGCGCCGCGCGCCAGCAGCGGCAGCGCCGCCTCTTCGGTCTCGGAGAGCTTGCGCACCCGGCCATAGGCGTTGAGAAAAGCGCGCGCCTTGGTGACGTTGAAGGAGTGATCGGGCTCGAAACACCAGGCGTTGAGGCAGATCGCGACGTCATAGGCCAGCATATCGTTGCAGGCGAAGGTGAAGTCGATGATGCCCGAGAGCTTGTCGCCGAGGAAGAAGACGTTGTCGTTGAAGAGGTCGGCGTGGATCACGCCCTCCGGCAGATTGGTCGGCCAGACGCCGCTCGAGAGATAATCGAGCTCGGCTGCAAGAAAATCGCGCAAGCCCGGCTGCACCTCGTCGGCGCGGCCTGAAGCGGCGTCGAACAACGGCCGCCAGCCGGAAACCGATAGCGCATTGGTGCGCTTGATCGCAAAGTTCGCGCCCGCCAGATGCAGTTTCGCCAGCCCGTCGCCGACCCCGGCGCAATGCGTGGCGTTCGGCTTGCGCGGCCAGACGCCTTCGAGAAAGGTGATGATCGCCGCGGGCCGGCCTGCCAGCTCGCGCAGCGCCTCGCCGTCTTTCGCCTTCACAGGCAGCGGACAATTGACGCCGTGCTCGGCCAGATGCGTCATCAGCGCGAGGAAGAACGGCAGATCGTTCTTCGCCACGCGCTTTTCGTAGAGCGTGAGAATGAACGAGCCCTTGCTGGTGTGCAGCAGGAAGTTGGAATTCTCGACGCCCTCGGCGATGCCCTTGTAGGAGAGCAATTCGCCGAGATCGTATTGTTTCAGGAAATCCGCAAGCTCGTCGGCGGCGACGTCGGTGTAGACCGCCATAGAGGTCTACTCGGCGGCAGCTTCGGGGCGCACCTGACGCGGCAGCGGGAAGAACTCGTTCTCCTCCGCGGCCGAGACCGTCTCCACATGCAGCGTGTAGCGCTCGGCGAAGGCGTCCATGATCTCCTCGACGATCACTTCCGGCGCAGAGGCGCCCGCCGTGATGCCGAGACTGGCGATGTTGCCGAACCTGGTCCAGTCGATGTCGGTGGCGCGCTGCGCCAGCACCGCGATCTTGCAGCCCTCGCGCTCGGCAACCTCGCGCAGGCGCTGCGAGTTCGACGAATTCGGCGCACCGACCACGATCAGGGCGTCCACCACCGGCGCCACCTTCTTCACCGCGAGCTGGCGGTTGGTGGTGGCGTAGCAGATGTCTTCCTTGTGCGGACCGTTGATGTTCGGGAAGCGCTCCTTGAGCAGCGCCACGATCTCCGCGGTGTCGTCGATCGACAGCGTGGTCTGGGTCACGAAGGCGAGGTTGTTGGGGTCCTTCGGCGTGATCGTCTTGGCGTCCTCGGCGGTCTCGATCAGGGTTACGGCACCGGGCGGAAGCTGGCCGAGCGTGCCGACCACCTCGGGATGGTGGGAGTGGCCGATCAGGAAGATCTCGCGGCCGCGCTTGAAGTGGATCGCGGCCTCGCGGTGGACCTTGGTCACCAGCGGGCAGGTCGCATCCAGCGAGAACAGATTGCGGGACTGGGCGTCGGCCGGAACCGACTTCGGCACGCCGTGCGCCGAGAACACCACCGGAGCGGTGGTGTTTTCCGGGATTTCAGCGAGCTCCTCGACGAAGATGGCGCCCTTCTTCTTCAACCCATCGACGACGTACTTATTGTGCACAATCTCGTGGCGAACATAGACCGGGGCGCCGTACTTATCGAGCGCTCGCTCCACGGTGTCGATCGCTCGGACCACGCCGGCACAAAAGCCGCGGGGAGAACAAAGCACGATCTTGAGGTCTGGTTTGGCTGACATTGAGCGATCTCGGGACCGAATCGCCCGTTTCGCCTTCTGGCGGGGGCGGTCGATGGATTGAACAGGGCTTAAAACGGTCGGCTTGAACCCTACAGCGGTTCAAAGGGAATTGGGCCCCCTTTCGGGCGGTGTCAAGGCACTATCTATAGCAGAACCATTGCGTGGCTGCCCCCTCCCGGCTTATATAGCGCGAATTCCCTGTCATCGCTGATGACCACCGGTTTCGCCTCCAGAGGGGTGGGCGAAGCACAAAGGAGATTTGCCATGAGCAACGCACCTCTGATGCCCAAGGCGACCGCCGTCTGGCTGCTCGACAACACCGCGCTGACCTTCGACCAGGTCGCCGATTTCACCAAGATGCACCCCCTCGAGGTCCGCGCGATCGCCGACGGCGACGCCGCCCAGGGCATCAAGGGCATGGATCCGCTCTCCAACGGCCAGCTGACGCGCGAGGAGATCGAGAAGGGTGAGAAGAACCCGGATTACCGGCTACGCCTGCAGGAGAGCAAGGTCGTGCTGCCGCCGCAGCCCAAGCGCAAGGGACCGCGTTACACCCCTGTCTCGCGCCGCCACGAGCGTCCGAGCGCCATCCTCTGGCTGCTGCGCAGCCATCCGGAGCTCAAGGACGCCCAGATCATGCGGCTGGTCGGCACCACCAAGAGCACCATTGCCAGCGTGCGCGACCGCACCCACTGGAACACGTCCCAGCTCACCCCGATCGACCCCGTCACCCTCGGCCTCTGCTCGCAGATCGAACTCGATTTCGAGGTGCAGCGCGCCGCCAAGGAAAAGCCGATCGACGCAACCTATGGCGGCGCGACCCTGCTGCCGGCCTCCGAGACCACCCGCAAGGACGAGTACGAGCCTGCGGAAAAGTCCAGCGACGATCTCAATGTCGACGCCGTGTTCGCCAAGCTGAAGACGCTCGGCGGCAAGAAGCACGAAGACGAGGAGGAGTAAGGCTTCTCCCTCTTCGTTTGCGATCGACTAAAATGCAAAACGCGGCGGGAAAACCCGCCGCGTTTTTGTTTTTTGAAGACAGCTGAACGAGTACGACGCATGTCGCCGCAAGCACACTGCGTCCCCTCCCCCCTTGCGGGGGAGGGTTAGGGAGAGGGGTACCCCACGGGGACTCCCTCCATCATCTCGAAACGTCTCGCGCGACTCTCATACACCGTTTGCTGGGCCACCCCTCTCCCCCGCCCTCCCCCGCAAGGGGGGGGGAGGGAGCGCGGGGTCAGCTGCGGCCACAGCTCGTCTCCAAGCGAGCGTCCTCAGAACTTGTACGTCACACCCGCGCCGACCAGCCACGGATCGATATGCGCTGTGCCGGTGACCGGCAGGCCGGAGACAGTCGCCGAGTAGTTCGGACGCAGCCAGAGCTTCTTGACGTCGACGTTGAGACCCCAGTGCCGGTCGATCATGTAGTCGAAGCCGAACTGGACGGCGCCGCCCCAGGCGTTGCTGACGTGCAGGTTGGTGGTCGTGGCGACGATCGCGGGCGGACCGGCGATTGCAGCCGGCGCATTCGCGGCGGAGTTGTTGAAGAACACCGTGTAGTTCACGCCGGCGCCGATATAGGGCTTGAACGCACCGAAATTGTCGAAGTGATATTGCAGCGTCAGCGTCGGCGGCAGCAGCGTGGTCTTGCCGATCGGCAGGTTTGCCAGCGAGCCGGTGCCGCTGATCGAGTGCCTGGTCACGCCGAGGATCAGCTCGGCCGCGATGTTCTTGGTGAAGAAATAGCTGATGTCGAGCTCGGGAACGACCTGATCGCTGATCGAGAGGCCGGAATTCGGCGACGAGAGCGAGGGCACCCCCGCCACGTTCACGCTGCTGCCGCCATCGGGCAGCACGCCGAGCGCGCGCAGGCGGATCATCCATGGATTGAACGCCTCGACCGGCGGCGGCGCCTTCTTGTAGACCGGCAAATCGGCAGCCTGCGCCGAGGCAAAGGTGCCCACGAGCATCGCGCCAATCGTGGCGAGCCGCGCCAGGTTTCTCGTCGTTCTGTGCATTTCAATCCCCTTCAGCCATCTCTCGCGCATCGTTGCGCGACATCAGCGTCAGAGCAGAAAGGGGATGGTGAAGGATTTGATGCCGATCAAATCAGGACAAGCGCGCCACGATTTGGTCGAGGCGTTGCAGATGTGTCACGAAAAGCACGAATGCACGGCGCGTGGAGCGGCACCATAATGCCGCGCCTCACATCACGGCCGCTCGGGATTGTTCAGCATGTACTCGCCGAGATCGCGCTGGCGGCGGTCGGCGCGGGCAATGGCGGCATTGCGCTGGACGTCACGGTCCTTGCGGCAGGCCGCGTATTCCGGCGAGCCCTGCGCATAGCCCCGGCTCTGGCAGACCGCGTCATCATCGTCGCCGCCCATCGCCACCGGCGTCTGGTAGCGCGCGGAGCAGGCGGAGAGAGCGATGGCGAGAGTTGCGGCTGCAAGCAGGCGCGACGTGACGGCGAGTGGCATGCGAGGTTCCCTATCGGCCGCCCTGTTTAGCGCGGAATGCGGAGATTGTAAGTCCCCGAACGCCGTTCCTCCGCACGCTGTCATTCCCCGCGCAGGCGGGGAATCCAGTACGCCGCGGCGAACATTGGGTCACGCAATTGGCGCCGCGGAGTACTGGATCGCCCGCCTGCGCGGGCGATGACAGTGGAAGGCGGCGAAGCAACCGCCCTTCCCGCCCCGGAATGGCGCTTCGCGTCACACCCTTCCCTTCAGCGCCTCCCCGATCTCCTCAAGCGCCTTGGGGTCCTCAATGGTCGCCGGCATGGTCCAGGATTCGCCGTCGGCGATTTTCTTGATGGTTCCGCGCAGGATCTTTCCGGAACGCGTCTTGGGCAGGCGGCCGACGGTGATGGCGAGCTTGAAGGCGGCGACCGGGCCGAGCTTGTCGCGCACCAGTGCGATGATCTCCTTCTCGATCTCGGCCGGCGGACGCTTCACGCCGGCCTTGAGCACCAGGAAGCCGCAGGGCACCTCGCCCTTGATCGCGTCCTTGACGCCGAGCACGGCGCATTCGGCAACGTCGGGATGCGAGGCCAAAATCTCCTCCATGCCGCCTGTGGAAAGCCGATGGCCGGCGACGTTGATGATGTCGTCGGTGCGGCCCATGACGAAGACATAGCCGTCCTCGTCCTTGTAACCGGCATCAGAGGTTTTGTAATAGCCGGGGAATTCGCTGAGGTAGGCCTCCTTGAAGCGCTCGTCCTGATTCCACAGCGTCGGCAGACAGCCCGGCGGCATCGGCAGCTTGATGACGATCGAGCCCATGGTGTTCGCGCCGACCGGCTTTGCCGCTTCATCGACGACGTCGACCTGGTAGCCCGGCATCGGCACCGTCGGCGAGCCGTGCTTCACGGGCAGCATGCCGAGCCCGACCGGATTGCCGGCGATGCACCAGCCTGTCTCAGTCTGCCACCAATGGTCGATCACCGGCACCTTCAGCTGCTGCTCCGCCCACTCCACCGTCGGCGGATCGGCGCGTTCGCCGGCGAGGAACAGCGTGCGGAATTTGGAGAGGTCGTACTTCCGGATGAATTTTCCTTCCGGATCGTCCTTGCGGATCGCGCGGAATGCGGTCGGAGCGGTGAAGAAGGCCACCGCCTTGTGCTCGGAGATCACGCGCCAGAACGCGCCGGCATCGGGCGTGCCGACCGGCTTGCCCTCGTACATGATCGTGGTCGCGCCATGAAACAGCGGTCCGTAGACGATGTAGCTGTGGCCGACCACCCAGCCGATGTCGGAGCCGCACCACCAGACCTCGCCCGGCTTGACGCCATAGAGGTTGAACATCGACCATTTCACCGCGACGAGATGCCCGCCATTGTCGCGCACGACGCCCTTCGGCACGCCGGTCGTGCCCGAGGTGTAGAGGATGTAGAGCGGATCGGTGGCGGCAACAGGCACGCAAGGAGCGCTCTTGCCGTCGTTCAGCGCCTTGCGGCGCAGGCTGGCCCAGTCGTAGTCGCGGCTTGGCGTCATCTCACAGGTGAGTTGCGGACGCTGCAGCACGATGCAGGCTTTCGGCTTGCTGCCGGCGAGCCTGATCGCCTCGTCGAGCAGCGGCTTGTAGTGCACGATACGGCCGGGCTCGATGCCGCAGCTTGCGGAGAGGATCAGCTTCGGCTGCGCATCGTCGATGCGGGTGGCGAGCTCTTTCGCCGCAAAGCCGCCGAACACGACGGAGTGCACCGCGCCGATGCGCGCGCAGGCCAGCATCGCGACCACCGCTTCCGGCACCATCGGCATGTAAAGGATGACACGGTCGCTCTTGGCGACCCCGAAGTCCTGCATGACGGCGGCGAGCGCCCGGACCTCGCTCAGCAGTTCGGCATAGGTGAGTTTGGTGACCGAATTGGTCAGCGGCGAATCATGGATCAGCGCGACCTGGTCGGCGCGGCCGCGTTCGACATGGCGGTCGAGCGCGTTGTAGCAGCTGTTGACGACGCCGCCGGTGAACCAGCGGCCGTAGGTTCCTTGCGAGGGATCGAAGATCCTGGTCGGAGGCTCGATCCAGTCGATCTCCTTCGCCGCCTCGGCCCAGAAGCCGGCGGGATCGGCCAGCGAGCGCGCATGGACCTCATGATAACGACTTTTGCCGTCGCCGTTCCCTTGGACGTTCATTCCCGCGCTCCCGTGCCTTTATTCGCCTGCCCTTGACCCTTGTGGCAGGACAGGCGCCCCGCCATGACCAGGATCAATTGCCGGCCTTGTTGTGAAGCTATTTTCGCGGGAACGGGCCGCGGTTCAAGCTCAAAAGGAAGGGCCTTTCGGGGAAGACACAACTACCGCCGCGCGGGCGGTGCGCCCCCTCGCCCCGCTTGCGGGGGCAGGGGTCTCCGGAAGGACGGTGGCGGTTGGACTCGAGGAGAGACGACGAGGGCGGAACGCTTCTCAGCTCTCCATCGCGTTCAGCTTCTGCAACCGCTGCTGCATGATTTTCTTCAGATCATAGTCGGGGCGGCGGAAGCTGGCGTTGCGCGTGGCGAGGAAATCGCGCTGCGTCCTGCGCAATTCGCCGGCCGAGCGCTTGTTCACCAGCTTCAGCACGCGTTCGTAGGCCTCGGCGATCTGGCGGTCGAGCACGCCGAGCTGCGGATCGGCACAGATCACCTTCTCGACCTCGCGCTTCGCCGTCGCGCAATCGAACGACGGGCCGTTGCCGGAAGCCGCATTCAGCGGACGCAGCGGCTCGGCGCCGAACTTCGCGATCTCGGCGGTCATGGCGCGGCGGCCGTTGGCTGCATTCTCGTTGCCGGGATCAAGCTTCAGCGCCGTCTCGTAATCCGCCAGCGCCTTCTTGCGCTCGCCCATCTTCTTGTAGAGCACGGCGCGGTTGTTGTAGGTCTTCGCAAAATTCGGATCGAGCTCAATCGCGGCATCATAGTCGCTCAGCGCCGCCCCGAGTTCGCCCTTGAACTGGTAGGAATCGCCGCGGTTGGTCAGGAAGTTGGCGCGCCGCTCACGCCGGATCGCTTCGTCGTAATCGGCGATGGCCTTGTCGTACTCGCCCATCGCGGCATAGGCGAGGCCGCGATTGTCGTAATATTCCGGCTGTTTCGGGTCCAGCCTGATGGCCTCGGTATTGTCGGCGACCGATTTGTCGTTCTGGCCGAGGCTCTTCCAGGCCGCGCCGCGGTTGGTGTAGGTGCGAGGCCGGTTGGGGTCGAGCCGCAGCGCCTCGTCGAAATTCCTGATCGCCTTCTCGTTGTCGCCGCCGAGATAATAGGCCACGCCGCGGTCGGACCAGGCCTGCGCATCGTCCGGCTTCAGCTTGATCGCCTGGTCGTAATCGGCGAGCGCGCGGTCGAGCCTGCGCTGATTGGTGTAGACCACGCCGCGCGACTCGTAAGCCTCCGCATCCTTCGGATCGAGCTCGATCGCCCTGGTCAAATCCGCCGCAGCGCGGCTGAGATCGCCGCCGGCCTCACGCAGCAGGTCGCCGCGCAGGCGCCAGGCCTTTGCGTTCCTGCCGTCGAGCGCGATAGCGCGGTCCAGATCGCGCAGCGCCTGCGATTGCCCGCCAAGGGTTCGCGCATGGGCTTCGGCGCGGACAACGAGGGCCGCGCTGCGATCGGAGGCCGGATTTGCAGTCTTGTCGATGATCGCGCTGCACGCCGGAATCAACTCTGCCGGGGCAGCCTTGCTGCCCAGCACGCACTCGGTGCTCGCCGCGGCTGGGGAAGCGAGAACAAGGCTGATCGCCGCGCTGAGGAAAAAGGCGCGAAGCGAGATTTTGGCGGGCGAAGGCGCTTGCGCGGAGGCTTGAGTGCCGCACATGACATTGGGCTCCGTGACGTCGGGTTCTCACCGTTGTCGCGGCTGGCAAGGGATGGGTTCAAATCGGGTCCGTCCGCGCCGTCATGGCCGGGCTTGTCCCTACCATCGACGGCTTAACCGCGGCTCACAGACCGCGGAGGCCCACGCCTTCAGCGGCCCCGCAGGTGGGACAAGCCCGCGCATGACGGCTCCTCGTGAGCCGAAGGCCCGTCAATATCCGTCGACCCTGTTCAGCCGTTGCAACCGCTCCTGCATCGCCTTTTTGAGATCATAGCCCGGCCGGCCGAAGCCGACATTTCGGCGCGAGATGAATTCATCCTGCTCGCGCTGGAGCGCTTTCGCTTCATCCGCATTGCGCGCCGCGCGGATCACGCGCGCGTTCGCTGCAAAAATCTCCCGGTCGAGATCGGCAAGCTCGCGATTGCCGCAGATTGCCTTTTCAACCGCGCGGCGCGCTCGCGCGCAATTGAAGCTGGGCTTGCCGGCGACCGCCATCTGCGCGCCGATCCGCTCGAGCTCGCGCGCCATCGCCTTGTGATTGGCCCTGGCCTTCGCATGGTTCGGATCGATCTTGAGTGCTGCGCCGAAATCCTGCACCGCCTTGGGCTTGTCGCCCTTCTTCAGCCAGAGCTCGCCGCGTGCGTTGAAGACATCCGCAAGGCCCGGATCGAGCTCAAGAGCACGGCTATCGTCGGCGATAGCACGGTCGACCTGGTCGTGCCTCGCCATCAGTGCGCCGCGCGCGACCAGCACCTTGATCAGGTCCTCCTTCGCCGTCTTCTCATCGTCGATCACGGCGGCGCAGGCGGTGGCCGCCTTGTCCACGTCGTCGGCCGCGGTCGCCGCAAGGCAGAGCTCGACATCGACCTGCGTCACAGCAACCGACTCGCCGCCGGTCGCAGCATCGGCCGGGGCGAGCGAGAGTGCATAGAGCAGCCCGGCGCCGAACAGGTGAATGAAAGAACGCATGCTCGTTGCTGTCGGAGGGACTTGTCTCAGGATCTTGTCTAAAGGTCTTGCCTTGACGCTGCACTATCCATCATAGGGCCGGATTGGTGCTAGCTTGTGGCGCCGCTCAGGTCGGTCTCGGGGATCATCGTGTCGACATTCGAATGGATCATCGCGCTTCTGCTCGGCGCTGTTGCCTTATCGGCGCTGGCGCGGCGGATCAAGGTCCCCTACCCGACCTTTCTCGCCATCGGTGGCGCTCTGATCGCCTTCGTTCCGTCCAGCCCGTCCTGGGCGCTGGAGCCGGACCTGGCGTTGGCTCTTTTTGTCGCACCGGTCCTGCTCGATGCCGCCTTCGACACCTCGCTGCGCGATCTGCGCAACAACTGGGTTCCGGTCTCGACCCTGGTGGTCGCGGCGGTCGGCCTGACCACGGCCGCCGTGGCCTATGTCGCGCACCGGCTGATGCCCGACATGCCCTGGGCCGCCGCGGTCGCGCTCGGCGCGATCGTGGCGCCGCCGGATGCGGCCGCTGCCGTCGCGATCCTGAGCCAGGTGAAGCTGCCTCACCGCATGGTGAAGGTGCTGGAGGGCGAGAGCCTGCTCAACGACGCCAGCGCGCTGCTGATCTATCGCATCGCCGTCGGCGCGGTCGCCACCGAGCATCTAACCTGGAGCGAGGTCGCGCCGACCATGGCGCTGGGCCTGGTCGGTAGCGTCGTGGCCGGCCTGCTGGCGGCCCGCATCATCCTGCCCATCATGGAGCGCGTGACGGAGGCCCCGAGCGCCATCATCGTGCAGTTCGCCACCACCTTCATGATCTGGATCGCCGCCGAGCATCTCGGCCTCTCCGGCATCCTCACCATCGTGGTCTATGCCATCGCGATCGCGCGCACGGCGCCGGCACGCATGCCGGCGCGGCTGCGGGTGCCGTCCTATGCGGTCTGGGAGACGATGGTGTTCGTGCTCAACGTGCTCGCCTTCATGCTGATCGGCATGCAGATGCGGCCGATCTGGACGCGGCTGGACGCGGACGTGCGCTGGGAATATTGCGTGGCCGCCGGCTGGATCCTGCTCACCGTGGTACTGGTGCGGCTGTTCTGGGTGACGTTCTACCGCGCCACGTTGCGCGCACTGGTCGCGCGCGGGTTCTACCATCCGAAGGATCCGAAGCAGGTCGCCTCGGCGAAGGGCGGACTCATCATCTCCTGGTGCGGCATGCGCGGCCTCGTGACGCTGGCCGCCGCCTTTGCCCTGCCCGAGAACTTTCCCTATCGCGACTTCATCGTCTTCATTGCGTTTGCCGTCGTGCTGGGTTCGCTGGTGATCCAGGGTCTGACGCTGCGGCCGCTGATCCTCGCCTTCGACCTCGATGACGATGATCCGGTCGGCGTCGAGGTCGCGCGCGGGCGCGCGGTCGCCTATCGCGCAGCGCTCGATGCGATCGAGAGCGATCCGTCGGAGGAGGCGGAAATCCTGCGGCTCGAGTATCGCGCCATCCTGATGCAGGCCGAGACCGATCCGAACGGCGGCATCGCCAATGGCGAATTGCCCGCCGATCCCCTGCGCCGCCGCGCCATCGAGGCCGCGCGCAAAGCGATCTTCGACCTCCGCACCACCGAGGTGATCGGCGACGACGCGTTTCATCGGCTGGAGGAAGAGCTCGATCGCGCAGAATTGAGCGCGGGGGGATGACGCAACTCCGCCATACAAACTCGGTGTCGTCCCGGACAAGCGAAGCGCCAGACAACGCGCAGCGTTGACTGGAGCGGAGTGCAGATCCGGGATCCATAGCCACAGGGAGGGGTTTGACGAAGACTCGGAGTGACCAGCCTGCCCCAAGCGTGACCCGGTGATTATGGGTCCCGGATCGGCGCGCGCTTAAGGCGCGCTTGTCCGGGACGACAGCGGAGGGTGAATAGCCCAGTTTGAACCAAACGCCACCTCTCCAGACTCACTCCTGATGACGACCCTGATCGACGACCGTCGTGTACGCGCGCGTGAGGCGTCGCCTGCACGATATTTTTATTTCCACATGGCCCTGGCCTGCGCGGCCACCGCCTTTCTCGGCTTCGCACCGACCTATTGGGTGCCGCTCGCGCAACGGACATTGTCGGCAAGCCCCGTGATTCACTTTCACGGACTCTTGTTCTTCACCTGGTCGCTCTATTTCGTGCTCCAGACCTGGCTCGCGGCCTCGGGCCGTGTGGTCAATCACCGCTCGCTCGGCATCGCCGGCGTATCGCTCGCGACCGCGATGACGATCTTCGGCTTCCTCGCTTCGGTGCACGTGATGCAGCATTCCGCCGCGCTCGGGCAGAAGGAAGCCGGCATCGGCTTCTCGATCGTGCCGATGAGCGGAATCGCGTTCTTCGCCGTGGTGTTCGTGCTGGCGATCATGAACACGCGCAGACCGGAGGTCCACAAGCGCCTCATGCTGCTGGCGGCGGTCTCGATCCTCGATGCAGCGATTGCGCGCTGGTTCCTGACCTTCCTCGCGCCATCAGGACCGCCCGGTCCGCCGCCGGTGCCCGTGACGATCGCACCGGCTGTCGTCGCTTCCCTACTGCTCGTCGTCGCCATGGTGCGCGACTGGCGCACCGAAGGCCGCGTGCATCCGGTCTACATCTACGGCACGCTCGCGCTATTGGCGGTGAAGGTGCTGAACTGGCCGGTCAGCGAGACGGCGGCATGGCACGCCTTCGCCGGCGGCATCCTGGCGCTGGCGCAGTAGCTCGGTGTCGTCCCGGACAAGCGCAGCGAAGCGGAGCGCCGATCCGGGACCCATAACCACAGGCAGATGTGGTTACGATGACTCGGAGTTATTGTTTGACAAAACAACTCCACCCTGTGGCTATGGGTTCCGGATCTGCGCGCGCTTGAGGCGCGCGTGTCCGGGACGACAACGGAGTATGAGGCGAAGCCTACGCCCCCGCCTTGCACGTGATCCCGCCGTCGACCACGAGCTCGATTCCCGTCACATATTTCGACTCGTCCGAGGCCAGGAACAGCGCGGCGTTGGCGACGTCGAAGGCATCGCCCATGTGGCCCATCGGCACCTGCGCATCGCGCGCGCGCCACATCGCCTCGACGTCGCCCTTGGCGTAGCTGGCGGCAAGCCCCGCTGAATGTTCGACCATCGGCGTCTTCATCAAGCCGGGCAGGATCGCGTTCACCCGCACATGATGCCGTGCGAACTCGACCGCCGTGGTGCGCGTCATCATGTTCATCGCCGCCTTCGAGGTGCCGTAGGTGACGTAGGAGATACCCATGTGGCGGATCGAGGCGATCGAGGAGATGTTGATGATCGACCCGCCGCCCTGCTTCAGCATGACGGGGATGACGTGCTTCATGGCGAGATAGGCGCTCTTGAGGTTGACGCTGAAGACGCGGTCCCAGCTGTCCTCACTCACCTCGACCACGCTGCCCATCTCGGCGATGCCGACATTGTTGTCGAGCACGTCGATGCGGCCATGGGCCTTCAGGCACGCCGCGACCATCGCCTCGATCTCACTTGCGCGCGACACGTCGGCCGTGAACGCCGTCGCCTTGCCGCCTTCCTCGGTGATGATCTTCGCGGTCTCCTCGGCCGCAGCGCCATTGCGATCGACGCAAAACACCTGCGCGCCCTCGCGCGCAAACGTCACCGCGGTCGCCTTGCCGTTGCCCCAGCCGGGGCCGATCGAGCCGGCGCCCACCACCATCGCAACCTTGCCCCTGAGCCGATCCATCGTGATCTCCCTTTATTTCTCTTGTTGTTCGCAGATGCTCATTGTGGTGACGTTAGCACCGATCGGATGCCCGACAATCTCCGACAACGTCCGGCATTTCCCGTCATGGCACAACCGCCACTCCCCGGCCGCACCGGAATTACCGAGCACGACCTCATGCATCGGCGGACGCTGCGGCCGCCATTGAAACCAGCCATCGACGAGCCGCGCCTCGGGCGGCGGCTCCATGCCGGGGCCGGTGCCCTTGACGCGGGCCTGCACCAGCTCGAGCCCGGCAGGGGTGACTTGCCAATCCTCCTGCCATTCGACTTTCGCGACCGAATGCGTCCAGGCCAGCGTGAAGGCGGACAGCGCAAGCGCCTTCACGCCCGCAGCGGTGGCGAAGCAGAGGCTCACGCCGCCTCGATCGGGGCCGGCGGACGCTGCCGCCATTGCCACAGCGCCAGCGCAGCAGCAAGCACGAAGCCCGCGGTGTCGCTGAACGGGAATTCGCCGAGCAGGCAGAACGCAGCGCCGAGGGCGACGAGGCGCTCGATCAGCGTCAGCCGCGTGAACAGGAAGCCGATCGCGACCATGCCGAACAGGCCGATCGCCACCAGCGCCTTGGTGGCGGCCAGCGCCACCGCGCCGTAGAAGCCGAGCCTAGCCGCCATGGGATCGCCGGCCTGCAACAGCAGCGCCGGCGAATAGACGAAGATGAAGGGGATGACGTAACCGGCGAGCGCGATGCGCATCGCCTCCCAGCCGATCTTGTCCGGGTTCTCCTTGGCGATCGGTGCCGCCGCCAGCGCGGCGAGCGCCACCGGCGGCGACAGGTCGGCCATGATACCGTAATAGAACGCGAACATGTGGCTCGCGATCAGCGGCACGCCGAGCTTGGCGAGCGCCGGCGCGGCGAGCGCGGCAGTGATGATGTAGGTCGGGATGGTTGGGATGCCGGTGCCGAGCAGGATCGACAGCAGCATGGTCATGACCAGCGCCAGGAACAGGCTCTTCTCGCCGAGCCCGATCACCCAGCCGCCGAAGATGGTGCCGACGCCGGTCTGCGACATCATGCCGATGATGACGCCGACGATGGCGCAGGCCATTCCGACGGTGATGGCGGATTTCGCGCTCTCGGCCAGCGCATCGCGGCAGGCGCGCAACGCCGTAAACCCTCCGCGGACGAAGGCGGTGATCACGATCAGGGCGACCACGACGCTTGCGACCGGCACGATCTGAAGGCCCTCGCGCGACAGCGCGGCAACCACGAGCGCAAGTCCGATCCAGAAGATGTAGCGAATCGCCGTCGCGGAGACGCCGGCCGTGATGGCAGTGCCAAGGATCAGCGTCACGGTCAGCGCAAGGCCCATGCTACCGGCATAGAGCGGCGTGAAGCCCTCGAACAGCATGTAGACGAGGGCGGCGAGCGGCAGCACGAGATACCAGCGCGTCACCAGCGCCTTCCAGGCGCTCGGGATCTCCGAACGCTTCATGCCGACGAGGCCGTGCTTGCCGGCTTCCAGATGCACCATCCAGAAGGCCGACGCGAAATAGAGGATCGCAGGGATCGCCGCTGCCTTGACGATCTCCGAATACTGCACGCCGAGCGTCTCCGCCATGATGAAGGCGACCGCGCCCATCACCGGCGGCATGATCTGGCCGCCCATCGACGCCGTCGCCTCGACGCCGGCGGCGAAGGCGCGGCGGTAGCCGAATCTGATCATCAAGGGAATCGTGAACTGGCCGACGGTGACGACGTTGGCAACGCCCGAACCTGAAATCGTGCCCATCATGCCCGAGGCGAACACCGCGACCTTGGCAGGCCCGCCACGGGTGCGGCCGAACAGGCCGAGCGAGACGTCGGTGAATAGCTGGATCATGCCGGCGCGCTCGAGGAACGAGCCGAACAGGATGAACAGGAAGATATAGGTCGCCGACACGTAGATCGGCACGCCGTAGAATCCTTCGGTGCCGAACGACAGATGCGTGACGATCTGGTCGAAATCATAGCCGCGATGGTTGAGCGGCGACGGCAGGTACTGGCCGAAGAACCAATAGAGCAGGCACGCGCCGCACATCAGCGGCAGCGCCGCGCCCATCAGGCGCCGCGTGCCCTCGAAGATCAGCACCGCGAGAAGCGTGCCGACCACGAGATCGAGCCGGGTCGGATCGCCGTCGCGCGCGATCAGGTCGGCGTAGAAGATCCACTGATAGAGGCCGCAGAAGAAGCCGGCGCCGCCGATCACCCAGCCGAGCGCACGGCCGAAACTGCTCTTCGCAGTGAAGTTCGCGATCAGGCCGAAGGTGAGCAGGACGAGGAAACCGACATGGACGCCGCGCACCACCTGGCTCGGCAGATAGTTGAACGCGGCGACATAGAGCTGGAAGGTCGCGAATGCGATACCGATCCAGTAGGCGAGCCGTCCCCACCAGCCCGGGCCGAAGCCTTCCGGGAAACCATGCTCGAAATTGTCGAACTCGACCTTGACCTTGTCGGGCGCCGTCTCGGTACCCTCCGCCTTTTCCAGCATCCAACTCATCCCCAATCGTCGAGCGCTTATAGCATTGGCACGGTTCATCCGAGCCGTCATGGCCGGGCTCGCCCCGGCCATCCACGATCTTTGTCGCCAAACCTAAAAACGTGGATGGCCGGGACAAGCCCGGCCATGACGAAGCGTGGCGAGAGCCGACCTACTTGATCAGCCCTTTTTCCTTGTAATAGCGGATCGCGCCGGGGTGCAGCGGAACCGGGCTGCCGGTAGCGGCGGTCTCGAGCTTGATCTCCTTGCCGGCCGCGTGAGCATTGACGAGCTCGGGCAGCGATTCGTAAACCAGCTTGGTCATCTGATAGGCGAGATCGTCCGACACGGCGGAGCTCGTGACCAGATAGTTGATCACGGCCGCAGTCGGCACGTCCTTGTCCTGACCGGTATAGGTCTTGGCCGGAATGATCGCCGAGACGAAGGGCGGGCCGATCTTGTCGACGGTTTCCTTCGGCACCGACACCACAGTAATCGGGCTCGAGGTCGACAGGTCCTTCAGCGAGGCGACACCAAGCCCGGCCGATTGCAGCGTGGCGTTGAGCTGCCGGTTCTTCATGAGGTCGACCGATTCGGCGAAGGGCAGATATTCGACCTTGCCGAGATCCTTGTAGCTCATGCCGGCGGCCGCAAGGATCGCACGCGAGTTCAACTCGGTGCCCGACTTCGGCGCGCCGACCGACAGGCTCTTGCCCTTGAGGTCGGCGAGCGTCTTGATGCCGCTGTCGGCGGTCGCGACGATCTGGATGTAGTTCGGGTAGATCGCGCCGATGGTCCGGAGCTTGTCCAGCTTGGTCTTGAAGCCGGCCTCCTCCTCGCCGTCCCAGGCCGCTTTCAGCGAATCGCCCAGCGTGAACGCCAGCTCGCCGCGCCCCTGCTGCAGCAGGATCAGATTCTCGACCGACGCCTTGGTGGCCTGCACCTGCGTCTTCACGTTCGGAATCTTGTCGCCGTAGATCTTCCCGATTGCGACGCCGAGCGGATAGTAGACGCCCGAGGTGCCTCCGGTCAGCACGTTGATGAAGGATTGCGCATGCGCGCAAGGCGCCGACGCCGCCAGAGCAAGAGCCGCGGCCACGCCGAAAATCGTTCGTTTCATGGTTGTTGTTCTCCCCAAACCGGCGGCGAAATTGGCCGGATGAGGGGTGCGGGTCAACCCATCCAAAAGGCAAAACAGGACTGCGGCCAACGGCCGATCCGGCTCGACTTGGGAACCGGTGGGTGCGGCGAGATGGCGCAGCGCGAGGGCAGTGCTGCGTCAGATGCGATGGCTGGAGCGGCTTGCTCGGTCACCTCTCCCGTGTGCGGGAGAGGTCGGCGCGTCCGGGCGATGCGCAGCATCGTCCCGCGCGCCGGGTGAGGGTTCTCTCCTCTAGGCGACTATCCCATCGTGGAGACACCCTCTCCCCAGCCCTCCCCGGCCAAGCGGGGGAGGGAGCGCACCGTCGCTGGCGCTCTACTGGAACGTCATGTCCAGGCATTTGGAGATGTCGGAGCCGAGGCCGGAGGAGATGATGATGCAGCCGCGCACTTTCTGCGCCGTGACGTCGGCGGCCCAGACCGAGTAGCCGCCGGGACCGAAGAACGAGTTGGTGTTCGGCGGCTCGGTCTCGGTCGCGTCGAAGTCGTAACGTCCGTCGGTCTCGAAGATGCGCGGTTTCTTGGTGCAGCCGCCGTCGGTCTGGACGTTGATCACTTCCTTGTTGTCGCGGGTCAGAGCCAGGGAAACCTGGCAGCGGAAATATTCCGACGTCTTGGTGTTGAAGAGATAAGTGTAGGACTTGCAGGTCGCCGTGTTCAGCTTGCCCGGGGCGAGGCCGCGGCTGCAGGAAATGCGCTGATTATGGCTGAGCTGGTAATCATCGGCCCGGGCCGCCGGCGCCATCGCCGCCAGCGACAATGCAGCAGCCCAGCAAAGCTTGATCACATGGCGCATCCGAATCATCCCTACCAGTAATTTTGTCGAATTGCGTTCTAGACGGAAAGCGGAACATAGTCGCGAGGGGACGAAGGGAAAATCACAAGCTACTGGGCAAGACGTGATGCGCTGCGGCGCTTTCGCAAATTGACCCGGCGGCGCCGTTCGTGATTTGTTCAAGCCTGGAATGTCCCGACCGTGGGAGGATGGGATGACGGCATTTTCAACCAAGACATTTGCAATCGTGGCCGCGCTCGGCGCATGCACAGGGCCCGCATTGGCGCAAACCGGAGCGACGCCCTGGGAGCTCAAGCCCGACATGGGCTATGCCTATGACAGGGACGGCAAAACCTATTCCTACAAAATGGGTACCAGCAACGCCGGCGAGCTCCTGAAGGGAGCCAAGAAGGTGCCGAAGGGCACCCTGTTCTTCATCGGCCAGAACGGCCAGCTCTACATGAGGAGCGGCCCTTATCTGGAGGGCGACGGCAAGTTCAAGTTCGGGCCGGATCAGTAGGGACTTGATTGGGCTGCGGGCGATTGCAGCGCTGCGGCTCTTGCCACAAACGAAGCTGCCGTAGGTTGGGCAACAGGCGCGGTAGCGCCGTGCCCACCATCCAGCATCGCGTTCAAATCGATATGGTGGGCACGACTCGCTTTGCCCACCTACGGCAGCTCGCCAGCAGCTAAAACGCCGCCGCCAATTCCCTGGCGCCGGGTTTGCCGCTGTTCACGTCCATCCGATCGTCCGTGACCGCCAGTAGCTTGGCCACCGTGTTGTGGCGGATCGCGACCGGGTTGCGCTCGTAGCCGCCGCGCTGGAAGAAGTTCGAGGTCGGCACCTTCTCGCGCATCGCCTGCGGCATCGTCACCATATCGAGACCGGTGCCGTCGCCGGTGAGGTTCATCATTTCGAGCTCGGCCGCGGAGAGCGGTCGGGTGTAGCCCTTGGCGCGGGCGAACAGCACCGACGTCAGCAGCTTGTGGGTCTGCAGCATCGGGCCGATATCGACGTCGAGCACCATCGCATGCATGGCCCAGCCCTGCGGAGTGTTGCCGATCTTCTCGTGCTCCGACCAGGTGTCGGGCACCGACTTCGCATGCGCCACCATTTTCTTCAGGACGGCGAGCTTGTGCTCGAGCGCATGCCGCGCCGGCCCCGAGGTCCGCGCCACCTTCTCGGAAAGCGCACGGATGAGTTCATGGCCCTGCTCGGCCAGCAGCTCGACGCTGTTGGTGGTCAGCAGCTGGTTGTAGCCCATCGCGGTCGAGATCGCGCGCTTGCCGCCGTGCTCGATGCCCGCCTGCACGTCGTAGCTGCCGGTGCCGCCGGTTTCGAACGAATAGACCCGCACCGCCTGCTCACGCGTCAAGCCGTTGGCCAATGCGTAGCGCGCGTAGGCGCGCTTGAACTCAAGCTCGCTCGACGGGCGCTGCGGCGTGAACTGGTAGAGCTCTTGCGCCGCGCGCAGGAAATCGGCAACCACCGGAATAGGCTTTCGCGGCGGCCGCTCCGGCGTTTCCTCCGGCTCCGGGGTCACCGGGCGCTTCGGCCCGGCATAGAGCGGCGGATGCTCCAGGACGTAGTCGTCGAGGGTGATCTGCTGCCCATTGCGCCGCTTGGCGTTGCGCGTCTTCCGCTTCTCGGAGATCTGGCTCCAATAGGCGCCGGCCTCGGCATCGAAGGCCGCGCGCGCAGCCTGATATTCCGCTAGCTTGCGGCGATATTCGAGCACGGCCGGCGAGACACCTTGCGCGAAGAACTGCGACAGCAGCTGGGCGTTGGCATTGCGAACGGCGGCCGGCAGCGCGTCGGCTTCGGCGCCGCGCGCGGCGGGTGAGATCAGGACAAGCGCGAATGGAACCAGCGCCAGGTTTCTTCGAATCGAACGATGCATGCTGCTCTCTTAGCAGGCATCCGGTAACCGTCACGTTAACGTGCCGTTTACCATCACTTCCAGGCGAACACCGGCTGTTCCAGGTCGGTGACGCGGGTGTGCCGCCCCGCCAGCACCTCGCGGAACTGGTAGATCAGCGCCGCCGTCGGGGCGTGGATCAGGCTCATCTGGTGATGGAAGCGGATCACGCGGCGGCTGCTTTCGGGGATCGCGACGAAATCGAAAGCGTCCTCGCGCTCGATCGTCGCCAGTGCGATGCGATGCACGGACGCGACCTCCTCCGGGTTCGGCCGGATCGCGCCGCGGCCCGCAGCCCAGACCACGACCGGCGTGATCAGATAACCGGACCGCGTCGGGTAGTCGTCGAGCGTGCCGAGCACATCCGCGTCCGTGAGGCGAAGGCCGAGCTCCTCGTCGAGCTCGCGCAACGCCGCTTCGACCGGCGTCTCGCCGGGATCGCATCGGCCGCCCGGCAGCGCCCATTGACCGCGATGGGCGCGCAGATGCGACGCGCGCAGCGTGAGCAGCAGCGCAGTGTCGTTGCCCTCGCTCGCGGTTAGCGCGACCGCCACCGCGGCGCGCTTCAGCGTCGCTTGCGCATCATCCTCCCGCAGGCGCGTGAAGGCTGCGCAGGCATCCGCGATATTCCGCCGTGTGGCATCATCGAACGGTCTCATGATGCTTGACTACACCACGTCCGGCCCCGATGAAATGCGCTCGCAAGGCCCACGCAGGAACGGACGACGACATGACCACCAAGGCCGCCGCAAGGCTGAAATCAGACGGCTGGAGCATCCTGCAGACCACGGGCTTCCTGCACCTGATCGGCCCCTTGTGGGAGCGCAAGGTCGACGGCCATTACGAATTCGCACTCGCGACAGAGGACAAGCACCACAATCGCCGTGGCATGGTCCAGGGCGGCGTGATGATGACCTTCGCCGACCGCACCTGCGGCATGACGGCCCGCTATGTCTCCGGCAAGGAATATCTGGCGACGGTGCAGCTCGACACCCACTTCGTCGAGGCCGGCCAGATCGGCGACATCCTGATCTCCCGCCCGCGCGTGGTACGCTCGACCCGCAGCCTGATTTTCATGAGCACCGAGGTCAGCGTGGACGATCGTTGCGTCGTGATGGCGAATGGCGTGTTCAAGATATTGAAGGGGCCGGCGTAGGCATAAGTTAGGCAGCCCCCGCTGTCGCCAAACACTCCGCTGTCGTCCCCGCGCACGCGGGGACCCATAACCCCAGGGAGTAGATATAGCGCGAGACAGGTCACTCCGAGTCTTCGCCAAACAACTCCCTGTGGTTATGGGTCCCGGATCTGCGCTCCGCTTGTCCGGGACGACGCGAGGAAATCGGGCTGCCTTCCTCACCTCGTCATTGCGAGCGCAGCGAACCAATCCAGAATCCCTCCACGGACACATCTCTGGATTGCTTCGCTGCGCTCGCAATGACGGGCGTTGCTGGCTATGCTGCTCTCACGAAGAAGCAGCAAGGATAGCCCATGCAATACCGTCAGCTCGGCCGGACTGGCCTGAAAGTGTCGCCGATTTGCCTGGGCACCATGATGTTCGGCGGACCGACGGATGAAGCCACGTCAAAACGGATCATCGACAAGGCGCACGGCGCCGGGATCAACTTCATCGACTCGGCGGATGCCTATTCGAAAGGTGGCTCCGAAGAAGTTGTCGGCCGCGCCATCGCCAGCAATCGCAACGCCTGGGTGCTCGCGACAAAACTCGCCAATCCCATGGGCGACGATCCCAATCGCGGCGGGCTGTCGCGGCGTTGGGTGTTGCAGGCGGCCGACGAGAGCCTGAAGCGGCTCGGCACCGATCACATCGACATCTACTATTTGCACAAGGAAGACCACGCGACTCCGCTGGAAGAGACGGTGCGCGCGATGGGTGACCTGATCCGCGCGGGCAAGGTGTGCTATTTCGGCGTCTCCAACTACCGCGCCTGGCGCGTCGCCGAGATCTGCAACATCTGCGACCGGCTCGGCATCGATCGACCCGCGGTGAGCCAGCCTTACTACAACGCCATGAACCGCATGCCGGAGGTCGAGCACTTCCCGGCCTGTTCCTATTACGATCTCGGCATCGTGCCCTATAGCCCCTTGGCGCGCGGGGTGCTCACCGGCAAGTACAAGCCGGATGCAGCCCCCGACAAGGAGACGCGCGCAGGCCGCAACGACACCCGCATGATGCAGACCGAATGGCGGCCGGAATCGCTGCGCCTCGCGCAGGAGATCAAGACTCACGCGGAGAAGAAGGGCATCACCGCCGGACAGTTCGCGGTCGCCTGGGTGCTGAACTCCGCCTTCGTCTCGTCGGTGATTGCCGGTCCCCGCACCGAGGAGCAATGGGACGGCTACATCAGCGCGCTCGATTACTCCTTCACCGCGGAGGACGAGGCGCTGGTCGACCGGCTGGTGACGCCGGGCCATCCCTCGACGCCGGGCTACAACGACCCCGCCTATCCGATCGAGGGCCGTCGCGCGCGGACGGCCTGAGAACGGGAGACGACGATGGCGCTTGAAGACCGCTACGGCCTGCCGCTCTCCACCACCTCGCACGAGGCGGCGGCCGCCTATCGCGAAGGCGTCGACCTCATGCTCGCGGGCTGGACCGGCACGGCGGAGACTTTGGAGCGCGCGATTGCGACTGACCCGGATTTCGCGCTGGCCCATATCGCCCGCGCCCGCGTGCATGCCTTCTACCAGCAGGGCGATCTCGCGCGGCAGAAGGCGACGCTCGCGCGCGAGCTCGTGGCCAAGCGCGGCACCGAGCGCGAACGCTCGCATGTCGAGACGCTGGCGCTCGCGATCGAGGGCCGGCTGCCCGAGGCCATCGCATCGACGCTGAAGCACATCGACGCATGGCCACGCGACGCCGTGGTGCTGTCGCTGCCGCTCGGCGCGTTCGGCCTGTTCGCCTTCTCCGGCATGGCCGACCACGATCGCGCCCGGCACGAGCTCTGCGAGCGCGTCGCGCGGCATTATGGCGAGGACTGGTGGTTCCTCACCATGTCCGGCTGGGCGATGACGGAGAATGGCGACGTCGCCCGCGGCCGCGCCGTCACCGAGCGTGGCTTCAATCTGCGCCGGCAGAACGCCCACGCCGTGCACGCGGCGCTGCATGCGATGTTCGAGGACGGCTCGATCGATGCGGCCGACCGCCTCGTCGACGAATGGATCCCCACTTACGACCGCGCCGGAATCCTGCACAGCCATATCCGCTGGCACCAGGCGCTCGGCGCGCTCGAGCATGGCGATGCGGCGCGGGCGCTGTCGATCTATGCCGACGTGCTCCAGCCCTCCGCCACGCAGGCGCCGCCGCTCAACGTCGTCACCGACAGCGCCTCGCTGCTCTGGCGCCTGTCTGCCTACGGCCATGCCGTGCCGAAAGCGCTGTGGCGCGAGGCTGACGCCGCCGCGCAAAAGCTGTTTCCGAAGTCGAGCCTGTCCTTTGCCGACGTCCACATGGCGCTGTTCGCGGCCGCCACGCAAAACCGCGAGGCGCTCGCCGCGCGCCTTGGGGCGATCGAGCAGCGGCTCGCCGACGGCAAGCTGCCCGCCGGTCCCGTGGTACCGGCAATCTGCCGCGCGCTCCTGGCTTTCGCCGATGAGGATTATCGGACTTGCGTCCAGGTGCTCGCGCCGGTCCTCGGCGAGGTCGTGCGCATCGGCGGCAGCCATGCCCAGCGCGAGCTGATCGAAGACACCTTTATCGTCGCGCTCATGCGCAGCGGCGAGCTGCGCCGCGCCCGCGCCCTGCTGGATGCCCGCCTGCACCGCCGGCCCTCACTTCGGGATGCGCGCTGGCAGGCGGCGACAGGCTAGCTCCGCCACGAAAAAAACACTGCCCTGATGGCATGTGCTGGCCATTCGGGTTGGGCAATTTGGGCAAAGCGCCGTCGGGGGTGACGCGGTGGTATTCCAGGCGGGAATTGCGGAGCGAACGGGATCGCAACCATTTTGCGGTTCGATGGTTGTTGGACGGACCTTGTCCGCCGCCACGGCCCCCTGGCACACGAGCCCGACGATGCGCCTCTGCCGACCGGTCCTCGCCGCCCTGATCATGGTCTTGGCAAGCCCTTGTTTTGCCGAGACTTCTGGACCCATTCCGGTCAACAATCCGCAGCCGCAGCAGAACGCCTTTATCGACCTCCTGGCGCTGATCTCCGGCCACTGCAAGACGTTCAAGGTCGCAGGCCGTACCTATGCCTGCAAGACGGTGGCCTACGCCCATGGCGACAGGGGCCGGGTCAATTTCGCGGTCGCTGTCGACAATCCGTCCGATGACAGCCACGTCGTGTCGTTTTCCGGGGAGAACGGCAAGCGCGCCGACGACAATTCCTACGAGCTGCCGATCGACCGCATGCTGCTGAACTCAAAGGACCGGCCCAGGGTCGACGGCCTGCCGGTGCCGGCCGAGCAGACCTCCACCGGTGTCTGCCGCCAGACCGGCAATTTCGCCGCCCGGAAGGTGAACGACGTCACCTGCTCGGCGACCGACAACCAGGGCCGGAAATACGAGCTCGTGTTCGTCTCCGACGGCTCGCCGGTCAGCGTGCGCCGCATCCGCCAGTCGGCACCGTCGATCCAGGACCCGTTCAAATAGCCATCACGCGAACGCCTTCTCCAGCGTCGCGAAGATCACGGCAAGCGACTTGTCGTGCCGCGTCACCGGCGGCACCGGGCGATCGATCTTCATGAGCCGATAGACCGCCGTCTGCGCCGCACGCACCGAATATTCGACGGTGAACACGACGTCATCGGGGATCTCGACGAACTGGCTGACGAAGGCGAGATTGACGGAATTTTCGGGCACCGGCGGCGGCCGGTCGGCCGCCTTGCGCGGCATGAACATGCTGGTGATGTAAGGCATGCGGCAGGGAATGCAGATCGCATCCTCGAACACGGCGGGATCGAAGTTCAGGTGACCGCAGAGCTCCTTCAGGATGTCGGCGCCGCCGCAATCCGACATCGGCTTTGCCACGAAATTGCCGATGCGGTCGGGATGCAGCGCATAACCCCAGAACACCTGCACATTCTTCGGCTGGCCCGTGAAATGCGGCTGGTGATAGAGCACGACCGACATCAGCCAGTTGGAGTCCTTGAACGTGACGAGACCACCGGTGCCGGCCCTGTTGCCGGAGAACGCTTCCATCCGGTCGAAGAACCGTGGATCGCGGCAGGTGACGGTGAAGGACAGCCAATAGGATTCGGGGATCGAACTGTTGAACGCGGACGGATTGCCGAATTCGGGATGTCCTTGCGCGATCGTCTCCCACAGCGCCCAGCCCTGACTGTCGGCCTTGGTCAGGCGCGGCGGGGGCTCGGTCATCGTGCCCAGGCTCGAGGCGTCCGTCATCGAGCCGTTCTGGAAGAAAACGAGATCGCCGTCTTCGACCCGGACGTTGGCGGTGCGGCTGTCGCGGTCGAGCGTGAGCTGATGCACGCGCAAGCGCGCGCCGTCGGCCTCGAACGCCATCTCGGTGACGCGCGTGCCGCGCACGAACTGCACGCCCTGGCGCTTGAGCCAGTCGGCGAGCGGCCGCACGATCGCGTCATACTGATTGTAGACGGTGCGCTTGACGCCGCCGAGCGTCTCGATCCGCGGAAACTCGCTCATGAAGCGGTGCAGATACCGCTTCAGCTCGACCGCGCTGTGCCAGGGCTGGAAGGCGAAGGTGGTCTGCCACATGTACCAGAAATTGGACTCGAAGAATCCGGGCGACAGCCAGTCGGTGATGCGGCTATTGCCGAGCGTCTCCTCCGAAGCTTCGGTGAGCCGCAGCAGCTCGATCCGGTCGCGCGCGGAAAAACCCATATGCGAGACGTCGACCTTGAAGCGGTTGCGGTCGACCAGCCGCGCGCGGGAATGCGCCGGGTTCTCTTCGTTGAAGGCGATGGTCTCGTCGCGCACGCTGAGGCCGGGATGTTCGAGCGAGGGAATACTCGAGAGCAGATCCCAGGTGCATTCGTAATGGTCGGTGGTGAGCATTCGCCCGCCGCGCAGCGAATAGGCGCCGTTCGCGAGCTGCGCGCCGTCGAGGCTGCCGCCGACCAGCGGCTGCGTCTCGTAGATCACGATGTCGCGCCCCGGCAGCTGCGCATCGCGAACGAGGAACGCCGCGCCTGCGAGCGATCCAATGCCACCGCCGATGAAATACGCCTTCATGACCTGCCTCGATTGCATTTCCAGTGTCGCTTCGACATTGCATCGCGCCGCGGCGACCGAAGTTGCGCTGGATCAAGGGCGACCGGAGGCGAAATCACGTCGACGTTATCGTCGCCGGCTTCCTGGCGTAGATCTGCTCGATCTCGGCGGCGAAGCGGCGCTCGAGCGCGGGGCGCTTGTTCTTCAGCGTCGGCGTGAGCAGGCCGCCGGCAATGGTCCACGGATCCAGCGTCCACCATACCGCGCGCGGCGTCGCGTAGGACGGATAGGCCTTCACCGCCGCCGCAATTCTGGCCAGCAGCACGGCCCGCTCCGCCGCAGCGCCTTGCTTGCCGCTCGCCGCGAGCCTTTCTTTTTCCTGCACCCAGGCTTTTGCATTCAGCACGACCAGCGCGGCGAGGAACGGCCGCTGTTCGCCGATCACCAACACCTGCTCGAACAGGGGATCGGCGAGGATGGCGGTCTCCAGATCCACCGGCGCGATCTTCTCGCCGGTCGAAGTGACCAGGATGTCCTTGATGCGGCCGGTGATGGTGATGCGCCCGTTCTCGATGCGGGCCTGATCGCCGGTGTGCAGCCAGCCATCGGCCTGCTTGACCTTGCGCGTCTCCTCCGGCTTGTGCCAGTAGCCGAGCATCACGCTCGGCCCGCGAACGAGCAGCTCGTCGAGCTCGCCGAGCCTGACTTCCAGACCGTCCAGGACACGGCCGACCGAGGACGGATCGTTGTCGTCGGGCGTATTGACGGAAACGACCGGCGAGGTCTCAGTCATGCCGTAGCCCTGAAGAACGTCGAGCCCGAGCGCGAGAAACAGGCGGATGACCGGCTCGGCAATCGGAGCGCCGCCGGAGACAGCAACGCGCAGGCGTCCGCCGAACTGGGCCAGCACCTTGTCGACGACGAAACGCTTCAGGAGCGGCCAGGCAAGCCGGTCGAACAGCGCCTGCGAGCCGCGACCCTGCCGCGCATCGAAGCGCCGGCCGCCGACGGCAAGCGCGAGATCGAGCAGCCTGCGTTCTGCGCCGCCGGCCGCCGCGCGATGTTGCATGATCAGGGCGTAGACGCGCTCATAGATGCGGGGCACGGAGACCAGCACCGTCGGCCGTACCATTTTCAGGTCTTCCGCGAGTTGCGGCACCGAGCGCGCATAGGCGACGCAGGCCCCCACCGCGATCGGATAATAATAGCCGCCGGTACGCTCGAAGGTGTGCGAGAGCGGCAGGAAGGACAGGAAGACGTCGTTGGGCACGGCCGCGATGCGCTGCGCGACGGCCTTCACGTTGGCGACGATGTTACCATGTGACAGCATCACGCCCTTGGGCCGGCCGGTCGTGCCCGAAGTGTAGACGATGGCGGCAAGATCATCGGGCTCGACCACGACGTCAGCCAGCGGCGCGCTGACGCTTCGAGGCTCCGCAAGCCAGCGGTCGAGCGCGACGATACGGGCATCAGCAGCACTGAGCCCCGCCGGATCCGCGCAGACGATGCGCTTGAGATGGTCGAGCGGCTGACCAGTGGCGGTGATCGCCTGCCAGCGCGACAGCGTATCCACGAACAGCAGCAGCGCACCGGAATCGGCGAGGATGTAGGCGATGCTGTCGGGGTTGTCGACGGCATGCATCGGCACCGGAACGAGCCCGCGCGACAGCGCCGCCTGGTCCATCGCGACATGCGCAACGCCGTTGGGCATCAGGATGGCAACGCGCTCGCCGGCCGCAAAGCCCTCCGTGGCCAGCGCCCGCCGCCAGCGCTCGAATTCCGCATCGATTTCCTGCCAGGACTGGCTGACCCAGCGTCCGGCAGCGCCGTCAAAATGGCGATAGGCCTCCGCCGCCGGCGTCGCACGGACGCGCCAGCGCAAGAGCTCCGGCAATGTCGTCACGTCGGCGAGTGAGTGCGGTTGACTGATCGGCCCCGGCATGGCGTCCTTCTTAACTCTATCGATCCCCAACGATTTGGGGCCTCGACACTAGGCCGGCCAGACCGCGCCGCCTTGATCCTCAGCAAGGCGGCCATGCTTCGGAGCGACCCCATGACGCGCGACCGCCTGTTTCTGCTGCGTCCTGGTTTCGAGGATCCGGCCTTTCCGAATCGCAGGTTCTATTGCTGGCATTGCGCGCTGATCGAGGGCGTGCTGGCCTCGTTTCCGGCGCTCGCCGAAAAGCTCGACGTCGAGCGGATCCCCTGGCCGCTACCGCGGCAAGCCGTGATCGCGCTGGTCGGCGAGGAGAACCAATCGCTGCCGCTGCTCGTGCTCGCGACTGGAGCGACTTCGCCGCACCAGACCGGCATCCATCATGGCCGCGCCTTCATCGCCGACAAGGACGCGATCCTCGCCGCGCTCTCCGAGCGCCACCGCTTTCCCGATCCGCATCCGTGAAGATGTCCGGGGACCGGGATGGAGCGCATTCTGCAGAAGAGATCGATGCGATGACGTCGTCGAGCCTCGCCGGCGGATTCGCATGGTCACCACAGATCATGGTCACCACAGATGACGCGATCGCATCGTTCAACCGCCTGACATCCGGGCGATAGCGAGGCGACGCATCGTCATGCGACAATAGAACGCGTGGCGTTCAAACATTCCCACACGTTAACGCGCGTTAATCGGAACTCACATCTGCGTCGTTTCGACGCCTGCACTGGCGGGAACGCGCTGGATGCTCATGTGTTGTCGCACGACATTCAACTGGAGTGACGACATGAAGTATCTCATTGCCGCGATCGCCCTCGGTGCTGCGGCGTTCGCCGGCGGATCGGCGGCCAACGCGGCGGGCAGCGTGAGCGCTAAACAGACCGCGCAGGAAAGCCGGACCACCGACATCAGCGCGCACCGCAGGCACCATCGCTGGCACGGTCACCATCATCACTGGCGGCATCATCACGGCCACTACCGGCCCCATTACAGAAGCTACGGCTACTATCCGCGGCACCACGGCTATTACGGCGGCGGACCGTACGGCTATTACGGCGGCGGCCCCGGCGTGACGTTCAGCTTCGGCGGCGGACGCTGGTAAGACAAAAGGCCCGGAGAGATGCGGGCCTTTCCGTTATCCCTGCAAGATTCTCTCCGCCGTCTCCAACCCACTCGCCAGCGCTGCCTCGACCGTGCCCATGTCGCGGCCGCGATAGAGCGCTTCACCCGAAAACAGCACGCGCCCGTCGGCACGTGCGAGGATCGCTTGTGCCTCCCGCGTCCGCGGCGTCGCCCAGGAATAGGCGCCGCGCGCGAAGCGATCATGCGCCCAGTTGATTGCAGCCGCCGCCACGAGCTCGCGCGCGATATCATCGCGCGGCAGGCCGAGCACGGCGACGAGCGAGCTGAGCCCGGCATCGATCAGCCCTTGCGGATCGAGGCCTTCCAGCTCCGCCGTGCGCGGGCCGCCGAACCAGCCCGTGAGCACGGGCTGCTGGTCCGGATAGCGCGTCCACCACACCGGGATCACCTGGTCGGACAAGAGGAAGGTCATGTCCGCGAGATTTTCCTTGCGCTCGCGCCACCATGGCCGTGTGAAGCGCAGCAGGATCTTGATGACATTGCCGAAGCCGATGTCGTCGGCAGCGGCAAGCTTCGCGCGCGCCTCCGCCGGCAGCGCGATCTCGCGCAGCAGCGGCAGCGGCACGGTGAGGATCACGCGATCGCAGGCGTGCACATCGCCGCCGGCGCAGCGAACGGTCACCGCGCCGCCCTCCTCCGCGAGGGCCGACACGACAGTGCCGAGGCGGATGGTCGCGCCGTGCCTGCGGCAGTCGGCCGCCAGCACATCGATCATGGCGCCGTATCCGCCGTCGATCCGCGCCAGCGGAGCGTGTCCGCCATCCATCCATTCCGCGCGCAACGCCAGCGTGGACGCGCGCTCGGGGTCGGCCGCATCATAACCCTCGACCATCCGTTCGATCGAACGGCGCATCGGCGCATAGTCGTCCCCGGCAAAATGCCGGCGCAGGAAGTCGGCGACCACGAGATCGTCCTTCAAGCCCCGTAGCGTGGCTTGAAGCTCTGCCTCATGGAGATCGCGGCGATCCTCGCGCGCGAGCCTCGTCCCGTCAAAGCTCCACTGCTCGCCTTCGATCTCCTGAAGGGACAGCCCGGCGTCGCGCAGGAGTGCGCGCGTGACCGGCGCCTCGCCATGAACGAATTCAGCGCCGCCATCGGCGCGATAGCCGAACTCCGAGGCCGGCAGCGGATGAATGCGGCCGCCACAGCGCTGGCGTGCCTCCAGGATCGTCACCTTCCGGCCGGCACGCGCCAATTCGCGCGCCGCCATCAGGCCGGCCGCGCCGGCGCCGACAATGACGATGTGCTCGGATGGATCGGACATGCCGCGCTTACCGGCTCGCTGCCTGAGGGTCGTTCTTGATCAGATATCGCAGCAGCAGGACGCCGCCGCCGAGCTCGCGCGTGCTCTCCAGCGTCATCGCGATGATCGGCGCAGGCCGGTCGCCGTCCGCCTCTGTCGAATCGAACACGAAGGGTGCGCCCCTTGCGCCGTCGATTGCGGGGCTGAGGATCAGGTTGAACTCGTCGATCAGACCGGCGCGCAGGAACGCGCCGTTGGCGACGCCGCCGCCCTCCACCAGCAGACGCTTCACGCCCAGCTCGCGGGCGAGGATGTCCAGCGTCAGCCCAAGGTCGATCTCGGACTTGCCGGCAAAGATGTAGGACACGCCCTCGCCGCGAAGGCCGGCGAGATGCGAATCCGGCACACGCTCGGTCAGCACGACGACGATCGGGTCGCCGCCGATGTCCGAGCGCCCCCAGCCGATCTTGCCCTGTGCATCGAGCACCACGCCATAGGTCTTCGCATCGCGCCGCGCAAACCAGCTTTCGCGCGGGAATGTCGCGTCCGTCGTGGGATAAGGCTTGCCCTTGGCGAACTCCGCCCCGGTGACGCGGCCGATCACCCAGGCATCGCCGCCGAGTTCGTCATGGATCTTCTCGAACCAATCCGTGCCTGCCCCCTTCGGACGCCAGCGGCTCGGATGCGTGCGGCCGTCGAGGCTGGAGTGCATCAGACAGATGACATACGGCTTCATGCAATTCTCCGGATAGCGCTCAGGCCGCGGATCCACCGCCGGCTGCTGCATTCTCCTTGGCGCGATCGCTCGCGATCAGCGCCAGCGGATTGAGCTTTGGCGGTGCGACGAGCTGGAGCGTGTTGGTGTCGCGATGATTGAACGGCGCGCCGCGCACGAACAAGTCGGTCTGGATCAGATAGGTCCAGCTGCCGTCGTCGTTGAAGGTGATGTCGCAGCGGTAGGCATCGGTGCGGAAAGCTTGTTCCAGGAAGTCGGTCGAGCAGATCCCGTAAGCGGTGTCGCCGCGTTTGGCGGTGACCGTGATTGTCCTGTCATCCGGCCCGGCCTTGCCCGAGGCCAGCAGCACCTGGCCGCGCGGGATCGCCAGCGTCTGCATGATCAGCCCGGTCGCGGGCTCCCACAGCCAATAGCCGACCTGGTCGTGGAAGGTGATGTCTTCCTCGGGCGTGTTGATGTGGATGTGATAGCGCAGACCGTACAGCAGCTGCGGCCCGTTGGCCTGCGGATCGATCGGGTCCATGCGGATGCGCTCGATGAAGGTTCGCCGCTCCGGCCCTTCCGCCTTCGGATTGATGTCGATGCCCTTGTCCGCCTGCCAGGTACCGGCGAGCCGCCGCAGCGGGCCGAGATTGGCAAGGCCGTCGGGCGAGACGTCCTCAGGCTCGGTGAAGATATCGGCGGGAATGGGGAGCATGAGGGCCTCGCGGGATTGCGGAGGCCAGCAATATCACAGCCAGGCGCGGCGTGAATTCAACTCATGCCCCGACAAGCGCCGGAGGCATTCGAGCCATGCGACGATGCTCGTTGCATCCCGTGCGCCGGCAGCCTGCGACGGAGCGCGGCCGTCGGTCCACGGACTGCTCTCAGGCCGCTTCCGACATTGATTTCGCGCGCTGCTCGAGCACGTCGATCGTCGACACAAGGTTGTCGCGTCGCGCGCGAAGGTTGAGCGCGAGCAGCGAATATGTCGGCTGGTGCACGTCGGACACCCGGGCCCGAGTCTCCTCCTCGAGGATGTCGGTGTTCAGGAGCCGAACACGCCACCTCAGATCCGCGATCAACGCATCGAGCCGGAGTTCACCGGCAGCACCAGAACGGGACATTTTCTGCATCGCTTGCCTCAACCTGAAACGATCTCTTGCCGAGACCTTGGCTTGGCTCCTGACTGAGCAAGCGGAGTGCCAGGATGGGGGGAGCGATCGCATTCATAAGCAGGACAACCTCAAGTTCCGGTTGGGCAAGGCTCCGTCGTTCGGTTTTCCGGCATGTTGGGAGGCGGTATCCGAGCGGTCCCCGCAGTTTCGGGCCTCACACCGCGCGCGCAATAACGATCGCCCCGGACAGGATGAGGATCCCGCCTGCCGCATAGCTCAATCTTCGGCCGAACGGCAGCAGCTTCTCGCCGGCGACATAGAGCATGAGGCCGATGATCCAGACCAGGTTCATGACGCCGCCGACAAACAGCAAGGCCATCAGAAACCAACAGCAGCCGACGCAGTAGCTGCCGTGGCGCAGCCCCATGCGGAATGCCCCGCGCGTGCCGGGCCGCCAATGCCGGCTGAGAAACAACAGCGGGCTCTCGCAGTACCGCAGGCAGGCGCGCTTGAGCGGCGTGAACTGGTAGAGTCCCGCGGCTAGCAAGATGACGCCGCCCAGAACCGCGCTGGTGCTTGCCATCGCCATCGACAGGAGGCCAAAGCGTTCAAGTGCCCATTGTGCCAGAACGGCAGCGAGGCTGAACCCAGCCCATGTCACGAGGTATCCGGCGAGAAAGATCCAGGCATCGATTGCCGCGCGGGATGCCGTCTCGTCCTTGTGCCTGATCGTCGCATACAAGAGGACGGTGGGCCCCGCGCTCGGCGCCATCATCGCGATCATCATCACCCACCACATCGCGAACAGCAGCACGGCAGAGCGCAGCGTCCACGGCATTGGCGCCATGTCCGGCATCTCGGCCATCATGTCGGTGTCCATGCCGGCGCCGCCCGCGAGATAGGCCCAGGCCAGCGCCGCCACGGCGGCGGTCCCGATCGCGACGATCAAGCGATCGCGGTGGAGCACATGTTCCAGTATCGCACGCCCGTGCATAGGTTAATCCGCCGGCGCAGTGACGAATCCCAGGTCCCGACCTTCATCCGTCGCGACGCGCGTATCGCGCTCTCCGGAAGATGACGAGCTGACACCGAAGCTGCAGCCCCGATGTCGGCGCCGCATCACGCCGCAACGCCCTCGGGCGTCTGCACGACATTGGCGAGCGAGCTGTGCGTGCCCCGGGTCTCGAACGGGATCGCGCCGGTCGAGCGAATGTTGGCGGACGCGATCTCGGCAGCCCTGTGCTCGAAGCCCTCGGGCATGACCACTTGAACTCGATGTGGCGCACCGGTCACCGGATTCTTGATCGGCTCCACCTCGGTCCCGAGCACGTTGCCGGCGACGAGTTTTGCGACACGGCCATCCTTGTCGAAGGAAAATTCGAACGGCGCGAAGATCGGATCGTGAATGGTCGTCACGATCAGGCTGAAGATGTGGAACAGCGTGCCCTCGGCCGAATGCTTGCCCGACAGGATGTTGAACAGCGCCTGTCGCTGCTCCGGTGTGGCGCGTTCGTCGACGATGGGCTGCATCTTGCCGTTGCCTTGATGCAGCGCGCCGGGGAAATCCACCACGACCGCAAAACAAAGTCCATCGAGCTTGACGCCCTCAAAATGCCCCGTCGTGATCCGCATGCCGACCATGCCCTTGCAATAACCGAGGGTCGGTAGCGCGTTGAAATCGCAGGGGCAGCCAAACGCGCAATTGCAGTTCTTCATCCATTCGCCTTCGAGACGCCAGTCCGATGCAGCCATGGCACATCTCCAAATGTGAGCGAGGACGCGGCAGCCGTTGACGAATTTGTTCAGCGTTGTTGTCGAAGCAATGCGAACAGGCGCGAGCGGGATCGAGGTCCGATCAGAAGGCCGGCATCGCAAATCAAGTATGGTGGCGAGCTGCCGTTTACCGTCCTGGGATCATATCAGGCGCAGCCGGGCTCGTATAGCGAACGAGGGTAGTGGCTCGGCGGCAGCCACATCTCGGGGACGTTCGACGTCGCGGAAATGGTGCGCCAGTCAGGATCAGATTACGATCCCTCATATAATTGAAATATCTACGAAATCAGCCATCAACGAACTGCCGCCCAGCCATGGCCGCAGCGCCGTCGAGCGCTTTCCAGAGGTGTGGGGGTTGGCCTCGTCCATCGTCATGCACCGAACCATCCCTGCCAAAAGAGTCCGTGCAGCGGGCGACGTGCATGGATGGCGCTGGCGCAACGCCGGTGCACAGGCGCCAGGAACCGGGCTCCAGATCCTTCACGCGAACCGGTGCTCCACTTCGCTGGAAAACGCTCTGATTGCGGCATCCGAGGGCAAGGCCTATGCTGCAGCCCGGCAATCACGCGGCCGCCCATCGTGCGGCGGGGGCAGCCTCACGGTGGATGGCTCGCACACCCATCCGAAAGGCTACGCCATGACCATTGCCCCCACATTGCACCGATATCTGGCTGCGGAGAACATCGAGTACGCCGAGATCCCGCACGCTCTCACCATGTCGTCCGCGCGCACGGCGCAGGCCTGCCACATCTCGGGCGATCATCTCGCCAAGGCCGTCGTGCTGCGGCATGACGGCGGCTATATGCTCGCGGTCGTGCCGGCATCGCACCATCTCAACCTGCCGGACTTGAAGGAGAGGCTCGGCGAGGATCTCGTGATGGCCAACGAGACCGAGATCAACCGGCTGTTCGCGGACTGCGCGCACGGAGCCGTTCCGGCGGTCGGCCGGTGCTACGGGCTCGATCTCGTCGTCGACGACAGCATCAGCGCCCAGCCTCAGGTCTATATCGAAGCCGGCGATCACGAGACGCTGCTTCAGCTCACCCATGCGCAGTTCGCGCGCCTGACGGCCAGTGCACCGCATGGACGCTTCAGTGTGCACGACTGACGCGGCATGACAGCAGGATGATTCCCGGCACGCCGGTCGCGGCGACGCGTGCGGTTGCGCCCGGTTCGTTGTATAGTCACATCGCGGGGGCTGCGTTCGCAAGGGAGGTCCTCCATGAAGGTCAAGGACGTGATGCACAAGGGCGTCGATTGGGTCAGCCCCGACACCCCGATCACCGAGATCGCGAAGTTGATGCGAGGGCACGACATCGGCTGCATTCCGATCGGCGAAGACGACCATTTGATCGGGATGGTGACTGATCGCGACATCGTCTGCAAAGGCCTTGCGCGCAAGGACTTCAACGCCGCGGGCATGACGGCGCGGGACGTGATGACCGAAGGCATCCATTGCTGCCGGGAAGACGACGATCTGGCGAAAGCCGTGCACCACATGGAGACGCTGAAGGTCCGCAGGCTGCCTGTCATCAACAGGAGCAAGCGGATGGTCGGCATGATCAGCCTGGGTGATGTCGGTCAATCCGCCACCGCTGATCTGCTGACCCAGTGCGTCAAGGGCGTGTCGGCCCATCATTGAGGCAATTTCGGCTTCGATTCCGGACCTTCGTCGGACCGCTCGCAGACCCCGCGGCCCGCGGAGTTCTCTCGGGCATACCGTCGTTCCCTTCGCCGCACTCGGCGGCCATCTCCGCCCGGGGCAAGCGGCAGTCGGTTCTGGTCAAACCTAGGCGCCGAGGCGAGATGGTGCCCAGGGGCGGAATCGAACCACCGACACTGCGATTTTCAGTCGCATGCTCTACCAACTGAGCTACCTGGGCGTGCTCCAAGAGAGGGGCCAAAGCCCATCGAGCGGGCGGTTTATAGTGGGCTCGGGGCGGCCTGTCCACCCACGCTTCGCCTTTGGCTTCGCGGGGCTCGGCCCAGCTGTGCACAAGGTGCGGCCGTCCTACCATCGCCTGCGCGCGGCGTGGCGACAATACCTGTAATTTATTGATATTACTTATCTATTCAACGTCATCGACTTCGTCATCGCGGCCGGGGATGACGTAGGAGCCTTTCAGCCAGCGGTTCAGATCGACGTCGCGGCAGCGCGAGGAGCAAAACGGGCGGGTGGCCTGCGCCTGCGGCTTGCCGCAGATCGGGCAGGTCTTGAGCGGGCCGGCGGGCTTTTCGTTCTGGTCGTCCATGGGGTGCGCGGCTTACACGAGGTGAGGAAGTTCAAGCGCCCGTCGGCAAAGGGGTTCCTGCAGCAACGGCACATGCGCCGCCGCCGCGACCCCGCCGGGCCATTCTACTGTGCATGGGGTTGTTTTCGTGATTTTTATCGGCGCTCACACGGACGTGGTGTTGAGCCAGCCGAAGCGGATCGGAAAACCTTCGCCGCCGAGCAGCGTCGTGGTCTCATAGAGCGGCAGGCCGACGACGTTGGTGTAGGACCCCACCATCTTCACCACGAAGGAGCCGGCGATGCCCTGCACGGCGTAGCCGCCGGCCTTGCCGCGCCATTCGCCTGAGCCGATATAGGCCTGGATGTCGTCCTCCGAGAGACGCTTGAAGCGCACGCGGGTCTCGACCAGGCGCTGGCGGAACGCCTCGCGCGGCGTGACGAGGCAGATCGCGGTGTAGACGCGGTGGTTGCGCCCCGACAGCAGCCGCAGGCACTGCGCGGCCTCATCCACCAGATTGGCCTTGGGCAGGATGCGGCGACCGACCGCCACCACCGTGTCCGCCGAGAGGATGAAGGCGCCGCGCAGCTCGTCGTCCAGTTGCACCGATTTCAGCGCCGCATCGGCCTTGGCCCGGGCGAGGCGGTTGGCGCAGGCGCGCGGCAGCTCGCCCCGCTTCGGCGTCTCGTCGACGTCGGCCGGCCGGAGCGCGTCCGGCTCGATGCCGGCCTGGTTGAGCAGCGACAGGCGGCGCGGCGAACCGGAGGCAAGTACGAATTTGGGGCGGCCGAGCATCAGGTGATTTGCGGGATGAAGCGGAGGGGTGAATTGCGCGCGGAACCTATCGGAAGGGGGCCGATTTCACAACCCGGGAACCGGGGGTTTGGTGATTCGAGGTGTCCGACATGCCTGTGCCTGCGCTCTGTGACGCGGGTGTTACGAACGCCGCTCGCTACCCGCTCGCCGCGCCCGCCTTGGCGAAGCGCCGGCGGATGCGCATCAAGAGCTGATCGCAGACCTCGCGATAGGCAGCGAGCTTCTGGTCGCGGCTGCCTTCGGTGATGGTGGGATCCTGCGTCGGCCAGTATTCGACCTCGGCCGCGAGTGTCCGTGTCAGCTCCAGTGCCTTGTGATGCGCCTCGGGCGAGAGCGTGATGATGAGGTCGAAATTCAGCCCCTCCCAGTCCTCCAGCTCCTCGAAGGTCTGCGGCTTGTGGGCCGAGATGTCCTGGCCGAGCTCGGCCATCACGGCGACCGCGAATGGATCGAGCTCACCCTTCCTGGTACCGGCCGACTTCACGTAAAGGCCCTGCGGAAACATGTGCAGCAACAGGCTCTCGGCCATCGGCGAGCGCACGCTGTTCATCGCACAGGCGAACAGCACCGATTGCGGATCGCGTGCGCGTGGCGGACCCGCCATCGCGCCTACCCCTTCCAATGCAGGACGGTAATGAGGGTGAACAGGCGGCGCGAGGTCTCGAAGTCGACCCGCACCTTGCCCTTCAGTCGCTCCTGGAGCGTGCGCGATCCCTCGTCATGAATGCCGCGGCGGCCCATGTCGATCGCCTCGATCTTGTCGGGGGTCGCGGTGCGGATCGCCTGGTAGTAGCTGTCGCAGATCATGAAATAGTCCTTCACGATCCGCCGGAACGGCGTCAGCGACAACAGATGCGCGACGACAGGCGAGCCGTCCTCGCGGCGGATGTCGAACATCAACCGGTTGCCGGTGATGCCGATATGCAGCGTGAAGGGGCCCTTGCCCTCCGCGCCCTCGGGCGCGAACAAATTCTGCTCGATCAGATCATAGATCGCGATCGCCCGCTCATGCTCGATGTCCGGCCCGGAACGGCCGATCGAGTCCTCGTCGAGCGTGACGCCGACGATGCGATTGGCCGAGTCGTCCTGTTCGGGCGGCTTTGTCATGACAGATTGAGGCGCAATCCAATCGAACGCGAATGGGCATCCAGCCCCTCCGCCTTGCCCAGCGTCATCGCGGCCGGACCGAGCGCACGCAATTGATCGGGTCCGCATTTCAGGATCGAGGTGCGCTTGATGAAGTCGTGCACCGAGAGCCCGGAGGAAAATCGCGCCGAGCGCGCCGTCGGCAGCACGTGATTGGAGCCGCCGACATAGTCGCCGATCGCCTCGGGCGTATGGGGCCCCAGGAACACCGCGCCGGCGTTACGGATCTTTTCGGCGAGCGCCTCCGGATCGGAGGTCATGATCTCGAGATGCTCGGCAGCGATGGCGTCCGCGAGCGGGATCGCCTCGGCGAGGTTCTTCACCATGATGACGGCGCCGAAATCGGCCCAGGAGCTGCCTGCGATCGCCGCGCGCGGCAGCGTCTTCAGCTGCGCCTCGACCGCCTTTTCGACGTCGGCGGCAAGGCGTGCCGAGTCCGTGATCAGGATCGACTGCGCGCTCGCATCGTGCTCGGCCTGCGCCAGCAGGTCGGCGGCGATCCAGTCGGCGTTGCCGGTATCGTCGGCAATCACCAGTACCTCCGAGGGGCCGGCGATCATGTCGATACCGACCTTGCCGAACACCAGCCGCTTCGCGGCGGCAACATAGGCGTTGCCGGGGCCGACGATCTTTGCGACCGGCGCGATCGTCGCGGTACCGTGCGCGAGCGCGGCGACGGCCTGCGCGCCGCCGACACGGTAGATCTCGGTGACGCCGCCGAGATGCGCGGCCGCCAGCACCAGCGGATTGAGCTTGCCGTCCGGCGAAGGCACCACCATCACGAGGCGTGAAACGCCGGCGACTTTCGCGGGCACCGCGTTCATCAGCACCGAGGACGGATAGGCCGCGGTGCCGCCGGGAACGTAGAGGCCGGCGGATTCGATCGCGGTGTAGCGCCAGCCGAGCTCGACGCCGAGCGGGTCGGTGAAGCGCTCGTCCTTTGGAAGCTGACGGCGGTGATAGGTCTCGATGCGGTCCCGCGCGAGCTCGAGCGCATCCAGCGTCGCGCCATCGCAGGCCTTCACGGCGGCCTCGGTCTCGGCGGCGGAGATGCGCAAGGAGTATGCATCCAGCGTGAGCCGGTCGAACTTTGCCGTGGCTTCGAGCAGGGCGGCATCGCCACGCCTGGCCACGTCGTCGACGATCGCGCGCGCGGCGGCCTCGACATCGGCCGAAGCCTCGCGCTTGGCGGCGAGGAAGGCGGCGAATCGCTGGTCAAAATCGGCGCTGCTGCGGTCGAGGCGAACGGGCATGTTTCGCTTGGCTTCTGGCTGGTATTTTGGGGGCGGATCGGCGCACCGGGTCCCCTGCTCAATGGCGCGGCGGGGAAGCTGCGTCAACCCTCGGCAGATGCCGTTCCGGCGAGGGCCCCAGCCCATTCGGCTGGTATACCGGCCACTTCACCCCTCCCCCTCGATGCCCGTTCCCAGCGCGTCGTCCCCGAGGTCGGTCAGCTCGCATTCCAGGCACTCGACATCGAGGCGGATGGCGCCGCCCTGGGCGAACAGAAGCAGGGCGCTGCCGCCGGGCTCCTCGTGGCGCCCGTCCTGGGAGTGAAATTCAATGCCGACGAGGTCCAGCACCTTGTCCGGCGCGGCGAGATCGATGTTGCGCGACTTGCAGGCGAGCACACGGTCGAAACGGAGCGCGGCGACCAGCCGGCGTGGTTCGGCTTCGCCCTCCAATGTCTGCTCCCAGTCCAGCCGGCTCATTCCGACCACAAGCCGCTTCTCGCCCTGCCGCCAGATGATGTCGGAGGTCTGGACTCGGGCGTCTTGGACATGGGTCGAGATCACGGCGAGGTCGTCGGCGTCGAGCGCGATCAGTTTGAGCTGGGGCGACATTTCCGACGCTTCTCCATTGGAGGGGTCAGGGCTCAACGCGTGCGGGCCCCGAAATTTCCGCGCAAACTAACCGGCCGGCAGGTTAGAGGCTATTGATATCCTCCATCTCCAGCACGCTGCGCGGATACCCCTCCCCCGCAAGGCAGGGCCATCGCATGTGCACATTTGCAGAGGTCGTCATGCCCGGGCTTGTCCCGGGCATCCACGTTCTTGTGCTGCGTGGAAACGCGTGGATGGCCGGGACAAGCCCGGCCATGACGCTGTAGAAACAGTCGGTGCCTCACACCTCACATGCGATGTCCCTGCCCCGCAAGGGGAAGGTAAGAGTCACTCACTCCTTGAAGAACGCCAGCAGGTCGGCGTTGATGGTTTCCGCGTGCGTGGTCGGCATGCCATGCGGAAAGCCCTTGTAGGTCTTCAGGATGCCCTTCTTGAGCAGCTTGGCCGAGAGCGGCGCGGAATCGGCATAAGGCACGATCTGGTCGTCGTCGCCGTGCATCACCAGCACCGGCACGTTGATCTTCTTGAGGTCCTCGGTGAAGTCGGTCTGCGAGAACGCGACGATGCCGTCGTAATGGGCCTTGGCGCCGCCCATCATGCCCTGGCGCCACCAGTTCTGGATCACCGCTTCCGACGGCTGTGCGCCGGGGCGGTTGTAGCCGTAGAACGGGCCGGCGGGGAGGTCGCGATAGAATTGCGTACGGCTGGCGGCGAGCTGCCTCTGGAGATCGTCGAACACGCTCTTCGGCAGGCCGCCGGGATTGGCCGCGGTCTGCACCATCAGCGGCGGCACGGCGGAGAGGATCGCGGCCTTCGCCACCCGGCTCTCGCCGTGGCGCGCGATGTAGTGCACGACCTCGCCGCCGCCGGTGGAATGGCCGACATGAATGGCGTTCTTGAGGTCGAGATGCGCGGTGACCGCCGCAAGATCATCGGCATAGTGATCCATGTCGTGGCCGTCGGCGACCTGCGCCGAGCGGCCGTGGCCGCGGCGGTCATGGGCGATGACGCGATAACCGTGCGCGACGAAGAACAACATCTGCGCGTCCCAGTCGTCCGCCGACAGCGGCCAGCCATGGCTGAACACGATCGGCTGGCCAGAGCCCCAATCCTTGTAGAAGATCTCGACGCCGTCTTTGGTGGTGATGGTGGGCATGGATTGCTCTCTTTCGGTGAAAAATCAAATGCGTGGCGCGCGGACGAGCACGCGCCTATGCCGTGCAGATAGCAACGCGAGATTCTGAATGCGATGCCTCGCATCAACGGGGAGCGTTGAGAATCGTGTGATCAGGCAAACGCCATCGGTCGGAAGCGGCGCCAGGCGCCGATGGTCAGCACCACGAAGAACACCAGCACGATGCCCTGCACCACGGCGAACACCGGACCGGACGGCGGCGCCGGCGGCACGGCCGGTGCGAGGGCGGCGAGCGCCGGCACCTTCAGGAACGACTGGATGACCAGCACGAAGACGTTGAAATAGAGCGAGATCATCGCGGTCACGATATAGACCGGGCGCCAGACTCCGGCGAGCTTCATGCCGTACAGCGCGACGCAGGCGATCGCGAGCAGCACCAGCGAGATGATGCCGATGATATGCGAGGGCAGCAGCTCCTTGAACGGAAACAGGAAACCGGTGGCGCTGGTGAGGATCGTGGTCAGCAGGAAGATCGCGGTGAGGGCCGGCATCGGCTTCGAGCCGAGCAGGCCGAACATCACGACGAGGCCTGCGACGATGGCGATCAGGCTGATGATGACATGGATCAGCGTAAGGGCGGGCAGACTCAACCCAAGGACCATGACATCTCTCCTGTTCTCCGCATTGAGATGTTGAGAGTAGTATTACGGTCCTCATGGGATTGCCACCTGCGTTGTCGTCACATGCAAAGGCGCGGCCATGCGTCATCGTGCGAATCGACAAACGCGTGGCCGGTTTCTTGCGTCGCCGTCACGACGGACGGCCGTTTCCGACGAAAGTCGAATCGATCCTTCACGCGTCCTTGGTGTCGAAGATCAAGAGGTCGGCACCGCCGCTGGCGAACTTGGGCACGTCGGCGCCGGTCGCCTTGCCTTCGGGGCTGGCGAATGCCGCCTGAATGTCGGCCACGCTGTCGAAGGTGAGAATGGCGACGAGATGGATCCCGGAAGGACCTGCGGGAGATGCGACCGGCCCCTTGCTGACGGCGTATTTCTTCAGGCCGGGAAGTTTCTTGGCGAGCGGGATGTGCGTCTCGGCATAGTAATTGTCGAAGGCGGCAGCGTCCTTGGGCGTTTTGTACAGCACGACGATTTCAGCCATTTGGTCCTCCCGTGAAAATTTGTTGTGCTTGGATCCTCATGGTGAGGAGCGTGCGAAGCACACGTCTCGAACCATGAAAGGCCCGGGTCGTCGTTCCGGGCCTTCATCCTTCGAGACGCGCGCTCAGGCGCGCTCCTCAGGATGAGGGGATAGTCTGCAGGATGTGGCGCAATGGCAAGTCCCATTTGACTTGCCATTCGCTTGTCTTCTGCGTGCCTAAAGCGCCGGTTTTGCGACGTCGCCGAGATAGCCGTGCAGGGACGCCACGACCTGCGCGCCCTCGCCGATGGCGCCGCCGACGCGCTTGACCGAGCCGGAGCGGACGTCGCCGACGGCATAGACGCCGGGCACGGATGTTTCCAGCGGCGCCACCAGCTTGCCCTGGTTCTGTTCGGACTGCGCACCTGTCACGACGAAACCGCCGCGATCGAGCGTCACGCCGCAGCCGTCGAGCCAGGAGGTGGCGGGATCGGCGCCGACGAACAGGAAGAGATTGCGGATGTCGGCAGAATCCTCGTCGTCCGACAACCGGCTTTTCCAGCGGATACGCCGCAGCAGCGAGGCCTCGTCGCCCTCGAGCGCGGTAATCTCGGTGTTGAACATCAGTTCGATGTTCGGTGTCGCTTCGATGCGCTCGATGAGATAGCGCGACATGCTGGCGCCCAGGCCGCCGCCGCGGATGATCATCAGCACTTTCCTGGCGTGGCCCGACAGGAACACGGCGGCCTGCCCTGCCGAATTGCCGGCACCGACGAGGGCCACCTCCTCTCCGGCGCAGAGCCGTGCCTCGACCGGCGAGGCCCAGTACCAGACGCCGCGTCCCTCGAACTTGTCGAGGTTCGCGATGTCAGGCCGGCGATAGCGCGCGCCGCTCGCGACCACCACGGCGCGCGAACGCAGGGGATCGCTGCCCTCGATCGTCACCGAAAATGCGCCATTCCCGCGCGTGCAGTCCAGCGACTTCACCGTCACCGGAATCATGATGTCGGCGCCGAATTTCTGCGCCTGGGTGAACGCACGCGCGGTCAGGGCCTGGCCCGAGATGCCGGTCGGAAAGCCCAGATAGTTCTCGATCCGCGCGCTGGCGCCGGCCTGGCCGCCGAAGGCGCGGGTGTCGAGCACGGCGACCGACAGCCCTTCGGACGCCGCATACACGGCGGTGGCGAGCCCTGCGGGTCCGCAGCCGACGACCGCAACGTCGTAGATGCGCGCCATCGGCAGTGACGACCAGCGGCCAGTCTTCGGGCTTCGGCAAATACCGCGCGATCAGTTCGGCCGCATCGCGATCGCGATCGGGGTCGAGCAGATGATGCGGCTGGCCGTTGCGGGTGAGGAACCCCTGCAACCGCACCACCCCGACGGAGTTCGACGGTCCGATCAGCACGGGGCCGCCGGCGCCGTCCTGGATCAGATTGACCCGGCGCAGGATCAGCGCCCGCATGATGCGCTCGCCAAGCTCGGCCTCGGCGACCAGCAGCGCGCGCAGCCGGTCCGGCGGAAGCAGCAGCGTCTCGACATCGCCCTCGGCGCGGCCGTCGACCAGCGCAGGCCGGCCGGAGAGCTGGCTGAGTTCGGCCAGGAATTGACCCGGCCCCTGGTCGATCACCGGGGTGACGTGGCCGAGCCCGTCGCGCTGGGTGATGGCGACAAGGCCCTTCAGCACGACGAACATGCCGGGGCCGGGCTTGCCGGTCTCGAACAGCAACTCGCCATCCGCGAAGGTGCGGATTTCGCCGAAGTGCCTGATCCGTTCGATCTCGGCCGGTGACAGCGCCGGAAAGGTCTGCTCGGGGCGAATGAAGCGCGACAGCTGCGCGTCACGGTCGGTTCGTTGTGGTTCGTCCTGCCCCATGGCCACCTCATGCACTCCAAAATTCCAGCCGCCCGCCTTCAATTGCCGGTCTTGCCGGCGGCCCCCTCATTTAGGGAACCATCGTCGTTCTGCGAGGGGTCGGTGCTTGCGGCGCGTTCGCGCGCCTGCACCTTCCGCCGCTTCAGGTTCTCGCGCAGCGCCGATTTCAGGCGGTCGTCGCGGGACGCCCGCGCCTGGCTCGCGCTCTTGTCGTTCTGGTCGGTCATCAAGGGTCCATTCACGGAAATCGGGGACAGGATGCCACCGAAGTGTGGCAGCTCAAGAGGCCGACGCGATCCGATCGTGCGAAACGCGAAATGGAGCAAGTCCAGCGTCCCGGGCAACTGGCCAGTTGGCCGGGGATATCGGGCCCCGAATCGGCGGAAAGTCGATGATTTCCCATCAAATGGGGCATTTTGGCCCCGATATCGGCTCGATTTTCTCGCTTCGGCGGGGCTTGCAAGCTTGCACAGGAGGGGGGCTTGTGGCAGATATCGGCCCGCTTGGTAGGCCCCTCGGGCGCCCGATTCTTGTCCCAGCACATGCTGCCGTAGCTCAGTGGTAGAGCACTCCATTGGTAATGGAGAGGTCGACAGTTCAATCCTGTCTGGCAGCACCAGCTTCCCCCATTGAAGCGAGCCTTATTGAAACAAGCCTTATTGAAACAAGCCCTGCGCCTGGCCAGCGAGCCCGCAACTCCCGGATGCCATCGTGATCAAACGTTCCCTGCCCTATGAAGGACTGCTCCACGAGATCGTCGAGCATAACGGCGTGCTCTATCTCGGCGGCATCGTTCCCGAGGATCCGGGGCTCGACATGGCCGGCCAGGCCGACGACGTGTTGCGCCAGTTGAAGACGCTGCTCGAGGGGGCCGGCTCCGATCTCTCCTGCGTTCTGCAGGTGACCATCTTCATGGCTGATCTCGCCGACAAGGCGGCGTTCAACCAGGTGTGGAAGCGCTATTTCACCGTGGACCATCTGCCGGCGCGTGCCGCCATCGGCGTCGCGGATCTCGGCCCAGGCGTCAGGCTGGAGCTGACGGCGATCGCCGCCCGCCGCTGATCCTCGAGCGGCATCGGCAAGGCGAGAAAGCTCGGTCATTCCTGCGCTCACACATCCAGCAGCGTTCTCGCGGCGCGAAGCGTCCGAGTTTTGCTGTTTTCCTTGACCCTCTCCATGTGAAGAGGGCGCAGGGAAGGCCGGGTGCCGGCTGGCACCCATGATCCGCCGCGCGAAGAATTTGCACACGCAAATGCGCAGGCGGGACGACAGGTGGGCCGGAAAACACCCGGCCTTCCCTGCGCGATGGTTTGACGGCTTATGCGCGCTCTCCCCGGAGCCGAGTTCCTTCTGGCCTCCGTCACCTCGCGAATTGGCGATGCCTCAAGGCCCGGTTGAGTCCCGACCCATCTCCGCAAGGCTTGACCGTAGCAACGACGGTCAGGACCACGCGCTTTCGCCGTACGCAGCGGCCCCGCTCTGCCCAAGGGCTTCGCCGGACCCAAGCGCCGTTCGTCCGCACGCAGTCGGGACCTCACGAGGTTCATCTCGCCCTGGTCCCACCTCGCATGCCCGGCGCTGCCGCGTCCACCGCACCCGGTCCACGTTCGTGACGACGTACGATCGCCCCTCTCCCTGGGCCGGGATGGCGAGAATATGCCGCAATTCCGAATTTCGGTAAAGTGGAATATTTTCGCAAGAAGGGGTTGACGGGATTTTGCGAGGGGATGGGTGTTTTGCCCGACGGGTCAAAATCGTTGCGATCGATATCCGCTTACGGCGGGCCCTTCGCAAAGATGCAGTCACGCTGTCCTTTTGACCCCTGAATTCATGGTGATAATATTGTAACTTGCGGTCCGTCCGGGAGGACACCATGGAATGGTTTGACCGGCTGCTTGGAAGGACGTCGTCGCCTCCGACCCGGCTCTTTGCGAGATTCAGGCGGAGGGCACCGACTGATCCCGACCTTCTGAAAATCGCCAAAGACCGGAAAGGGCATGTCTCGCGAAGAGCCGTGCGAGATGAATATGATCGGCTGGTCTTGGAGAAGTACGCGCACGATAAGTCGTGATTTCCAGGACCATCGAGCCTTGCTCAGTGGCGAAACATGGTGGTTTCGCAACGGCTCTACCCGTCCTGCGCACCATCGATCGAGCCACCCACCTGCAGTGCCGCGAACCGATCGTCTGACCGTCGCAGCCGCCGGCAGAGCTCGCGGTTGATGTTCTGCAGGACGATCACATAGGCGTGGATATCGGCCTTGTAGCAGGCGTAGAGCTTTTGGGCCGTCAGCTCGTACAGTTCGGTCGCGCTCTCCGCGACCACCGTGGCGGAGCGGTTTTGCATTTCGATCAGCGTCATCTCGCCGAAGAAATCGCCAGGCTCCAGAGCCGAAATCGGGATGACGCTCCCCGCGTTCGTCCGCTTGCTCACCGCCAGCCGACCGGATTTGACGATGAACATCGAGCGTCCCGGCTCGCCCTCCGCGACGACGGTCGCATTGGCATCGAAGCGGCGCTCGACCAGCATTGAGATCAGGAGGTCGAGGCTCGGCTCCGGGAGACCACCGAAGAACGGTGTGGCGAGCAGGAAGGCTTTCAGATCGGGATCGCTGGCGGCCATTGCGCAAGGATATGCGCCCTCGCCATCCGCAGCAAGCAGAGGACACCGGCGCTGACGTCGCCCAATGAGTAACGCTCAATGTGTTCGATCAGTTGTGTTCGATCAAGCAGGTCTGCGACGCGCGGTCAATTCCGCGCGTTTACTGCCGCGCAACACTCTCGCCGCGCAGCGTCCGTCGTCTCCAGAGGTCGATCATGACCTTTACGGTCGCCGCGAGGACAGCTGCGCACAGTGCCGCTTTCGAGATCGTTTCCATCGTCCCCTCGATCAGCAGGCAATGCACCACGCTGCCCGCGACGATGACGATCGCGAGGGGGATATGGACGATGCGCCAGGTTCGCAGCCGCAGTCCCAACCGCCGGCGCAGCCGAGCCAGCAGCGCGACGATGAAGATGGCCCACATCGCGGTCACGCCGAAGGGAGAGAACGGCGTCGGCGATGCGTAGGTCAGGGCATCGATCATGTCGGGCGGGCTGGTGAACCAGAGGCCGGCGACGTGGATCACCACCGCCACCACCAGCGCACCGCCGATCCAGTGATGGGTGCGCCGTCCGCGATAGGCCGGCAGGCCCGGCAGATATCCGCCGATCAGCAGCGGCTGCACCAGCACGAGGCCGAGGGCGATGATGCCGGCGAAGCCGGCGAGAATGTAGACCGGGCCGCGCCATGCGAGTTGCTCGCTTGTCGCAGCAGCGGCGATCGGCACGCCAATGGCCAAAGCAAGGGCGACCCAGATCAGGACCGCCCGAGCCGATCTCCATCCCCTCATTTGCAGAGTCAGCTCAGGCCGGCTGCAGCACGAAGTGCGCCTCGAGGCTGGTTTCCTTGGCGCTCCGCATCACCGGCCGCAGGAAGACGGTCCTGAACTCACCGCTGTCATAGGCGAGGTGGCCATGCGGCTGGCCGAAGATCGGAATGATCTGTGGCATCTCGAGCCGGAACTTGCCGTCCTTGTCGGTGAGCGTGGCGCCGTGGCTCTGCGGCTCGTGCTCCTGCCCTTCGACCGTGTGGGCCCAGATCTGGATGCGCTGCCCGGCGAGCGGAGCGCCGTCACCGGCGCGGCGGACGGTGCCGCTCATCCAGAAGCCGCCCTTGCCGATCCGCTCCACGATCGCCGCGCCCTTGCGGTAATTGTTCGCCCCGCCCGACATCGACTGGGTCGGTGCGAGGCCGTCCGCACGCGCCGGCAGCAGGAGGCCGGGGAAGGCTGATACCAAGACCCCGGTTGCGAGGACGGTGCCGCCGGCGGCGAGGATGCTGCGGCGGTCGAGTGCGACGTTGGTCATGTCAGTTCCTCCCGGTAACGGGGCTCTTGCTCGCGCAAGCTACAACAACAGGCGCAGAACGCCCAGTTGAGAGGGAGGGGACCATCGGTCGCAATAACAGTGTTGTGAACCGGGGCATTCGCAGCTCATGGCGGCCAGGCAGCTCTTGGCGGGCAGGATGGGTCGCGTGGCGGAGAACCCACCAGCCCCTGGTGACGAAACATGCGAGGGCTCTACCCATCCTGCGCGCCGCCACTACATGTCTTTCCTCAAGACGCGCATGATCGCGCAGCCCTCCACACCGGCAGCCCCCATATGATCCTCTTCTCCGTGCTCGACCTCGCTCCCATCCGCCAGGGCGGCGATGCGGCGCAGGCTTTCCGCAACTCGCTCGACCTTGCCCGGCATGCCGAGGCGTGGGGCTACAAACGGTTCTGGCTCGCCGAGCATCACAACATGACGGGAATCGCGAGCGCGGCGACGTCGGTCGTGATCGGCCACGTCGCGGGCGGGACCAGGACGATCCGCGTCGGCTCCGGCGGGATCATGCTGCCGAACCATTCGCCGCTCGTCATCGCCGAGCAGTTCGGCACGCTGGAATCGCTCTATCCCGGGCGGATCGATCTCGGGCTCGGCCGGGCGCCCGGCACCGACCAGTTCACCGCGCGGGCATTGCGGCGCGACCTCGCCACCACCTCCGAGAATTTTCCGCACGACGTGCTGGAACTGCAGGCGCTGCTCGGCGACGTGCAGCCGAACCAGGCGATCCGCGCCGTGCCCGGCATGGGGACCAAGGTGCCGCTGTGGATCCTGGGGTCGAGCACGTTCGGTGCGCAGCTTGCCGCGATGCTCGGGCTGCCCTTTGCGTTCGCCTCGCATTTCGCGCCGCAGATGATGATGCCGGCGCTGCGCGAATATCGCGCGCGGTTCGAGCCCTCTGCGCAGCTCGACAAGCCCTACGCGATGATCGGCGTCAACGTGTTCGCCGCCGACACCGACGAAGAGGCGCAGCGGATGTTCTCGTCGCTGCAGCAGCAGTTCATCAATCTGCGCCGCGGCACGCCGGGGCCGCTGCCGCCGCCGACCGGCGACATGGACGCGCTGTGGTCGCCGGCCGAGAAGGCCGGCGTCGGCCAGTCGCTGTCCTGCTCCGCGGTCGGCTCGCCTGATGTGGTGGAAGAGAAGCTGAGGGCGCTGATCGCCGAGACCGGAGCGGACGAATTGATGACGACGGGGCAGATCTACGACCACGCCGCGCGGCTGCGCTCGTTCGAGATCGCAGCCGAGGTGCGGGAGAGGTTGGCGAAGCAGCCAGCGATGTGAGGCGCAATCGCGCCCCGACGGAGGTGCGCTCCCTCCCCCCTTGTGGGGGAGGGTTAGGGAGGGGGGTAGCCCAGGAAAAGGTATCGATTGTTTAACGAAGTATCAGGGCCGGTACGTAACGGATGGAATCCCCGTGTGGCCCCCCTCCCTGCCCCTCCCCCACAAGGGGGGAGGGAAGGAGAGAGCGCTGCTCGGGGCCGAACTTCATTCCGCTTCAATCCGCAAACCCGAACAGCTTGGCCGGATTGTGCACCAGGATATTCTCCAGCTCCGCTTGGTCCGGGGCGTAGCGGTACATCAGCTCGAGCAGGTCGGCATCGTTCGGCGGCTGCTTCACCGAGACCGGATGCGGCCAGTCGCTGGCCCAGACGCAGCGATCGGGAGCGGCCTCGATATAGGCGCGCGCGATCGGGATTACGTCGTCGTAGGGAGCCCCGGTCTTCGAGGTCTTCTCGCCGAGCGACAGCATGACCCAGAAATTGCCCTTGCCGAGCAGCTCCAGCATCTTGCGCAGGTTCGGATCGGCCTTGCCGGCTTCGGGATCGGGGCGCGCCATGTGGTCGATCAGCACGGGGACGTCGAGAGTCTCGTACTTGGCGACGCTCGACATGATGCCGTCCTTCTCCGGCTGGATCTTGGCGTACCAGCCGAGCTCGCGGATGCGCGCAATCGCGCGGGCGAAATCGGCATCGGAGAGCACGGCGCCGAGCTCCTGGCGGAAGCTGAAGCGCGCGCCGCGCACGCCGGCATCATGCAGCTTGGCGAGGTAGGAGTCGCTCGCCTCGGCGAACACCAGCGCATTGGCGCAGCCGCGATAGTTCGGCCCCATGGCTTTGAGCCCGTCGAGCACGACGGCATGGTCGGCACCGTAGGTCGTGGTCTGCACGATGATGCCGCGCTCGATGCCGAGCGCCTTGTGCATGCGCAGCGCCGCTTCCCAGGTCGCGGTCGGCATCCGATAGGCGGCGCCGGGACGCTCCGGATATTTGTCGATGGGTCCAAGCACGTGGAACTGGCTGTCGACGGTCTTCGGCGGCGGTGCCTTGCTCGGCCGGCGCGGGTTGGGATCGAACGGCAGATAGGTCGGCATGCAAAACTCCTCAGTCGATCACGGCGGTGAAGTCGCACTGCACCAGCGCGCCGCCATCGATGTTGTCCATCGGCAGCGCGTGGCGCGCCGGGCGCGAATGCTCGTCCGGAAACATCTTGAGCCACTCGACGTTGACCGGGCCGCGATTGCCGCGGTCCTTCAGCCACACCGTCATCTTGATGATGTCGTCGGTGGTGCCGCCGGCAGCCTCCACCGTCGCCTTCATATGCGCGAACATGTTGGCGCATTGGGCGTCGAGGCTCTCGGGCATTGCATTGGTCGCGGGATCGCGGCCGAGGATGACGCCCGACATCACGAGATTGCCGATGCGGCAGGCGTTCGGAATCGGATTGACGTGCTTGAAGCCGCCGATGTGGATGCTCTTGCGCCGCGTTTGACCCGTCATGGTGCGCTCCCTGATTGTTGTTGGTTCAGACGAACTGGCACGACACCGAGCCGAACACGCCGTAATCGGCATGAAACGTGTCGCCGCGGCGGATGTCGACGGGCCGCGTGAACGATCCCGCCAGCACGACCTCGCCGGCTTTGAGGTGCTCGTCATGCGGCGCGAGGCGGTTGGCGAGCCAGGCGATGCCGTTGGCGGGATGATTGAGCACGCCGGCGGCAAGGCCGGTCTCCTCGACCTCGCCGTTGCGGAACAACAAAGCACCGATCCAGCGCAGATCAGCATCCATCGGGCGGATCGGCCGGCCGCCGAGCACCAGCGCAGCATTGGCCGCGTTGTCCGAGATCGTGTCCATGACTTTGCGCGCCTTGCCCGTCTCCGGATCGACGCGATGCATGCGTGTCTCCAGGATCTCGAGCGCGGGCGTGACGTAGTCGGTGGCGTTGAGCACGTCGAAGATGGTGCAGGCGGGCCCGCGCAGCGGCGCCTTCAGCACGAAGGCGAGCTCGACCTCGATCCGCGGCGCGTGGAAACGGTCGAACGGAATGGGCGTCGCATCGGCATAGAACATGTCGGCGAACAGCACGCCGTAATCGGGCTCGCTGATGCCGACCGCGTTCTGCATTGCTTTCGACGTCAGGCCGATCTTGTGCCCCTTGATGACGCGGCCGCGGCCGAGCTGAAGTTTCGTCCAGGCGCGCTGAACCGCGTAGGCGTCCTCGATGCTGAAGTCGGGGTACTCCTTCGTGAACATCGGAATCAGCGATTTCGTGCGCTCGGCTTCGTCGAGGCGCGCGGCAAGGCGTTCGATCGTCGCAGCATCCAGCATGATCTATTGCTCCGCGGCCACGGTGTTACGCAGCACGCCGATGCGGCTCGACTCGACCTCGACGACGTCGCCGACTTTCAGCCAGCGCGGCGGGTCGAAGCGGGCGCCCGCCCCGGTCGGCGTGCCCGTCACGATCATGTCGCCGGGCTTCAGCGTCGCGAAGGTGGAGAGATAGGAGATCAGGGCATCGAACGGGAACATCAGCCGCTCGGTGGTGTCCTGCTGCCGCACCTCACCGTTGACGCGCGTGATGATGTCGTGCGGCCCGCGCGGATCGAGCTCGTCCGCGGTGACGATCCAGGGACCGATGCTGCCGGAGCGGTCGAAATTCTTGCCTTGCGTGACGTTGAACTTGCCGTGGCGCAGCCAATCGCGGATCGTGCCCTCGTTGCACAGCGTCATGCCGAAGATATGCGACCACGCTTTCTCGCGCGGGATGTGGCGGCCGCCCTGCCCGATCACGATGACGAGCTCGCCTTCGTAGTCGAGTTGGTCCGAAACCTTGGGCTTCTCGATCGGCTGGCCGGAGCCGGTCATCGAAGACATGCTGCGCACGAACAGGCTGGGACATTTGGGCAGGTCCGAACTGTCCTTATATTCGGCGTTGCGCTCGGCGTAGTTGACGCCGATGCACCAGAGCTTTTCCGGCGCAAGCACCGGCGGCAGCAGGACCAGCTTTTCCAACGGGTAGTCGGGCTTCTGCCCGGCCGCCGCTTCCTGCGCATCGGACAGCGCATTGGCTGCGATGAGCGCCTTCACATCCGAGAAATCGCGACCGATCCGTTTCGTCAGATCAATCACGCCACCTTCGACGGCCGCTCCGTAGCGCGGCTCTCCATCCAGGAGATAGCTCAGGAGTCGCATTGTATTTCCTCCAATGATCTTGAGGCAGCTGGGCCCGAGACAGACCCGCGCACTCAGTCTTTCGACTTGGGAGTCTGGAATACGGTCTTCAGCGTCACGATCTCGCCGAGCCGGGCATAGCGCGGCCCGCCGATCCGCGCGATCGGGTCGAGCGCTTCGGTCTCGACCTTGCCGTTATTCACGAGGCCGTCGCGCAGATGAAACATCACGACCTCGCCGACGATCAGCCGGCTCTTGGCCTCGCCGAATTCGAGGCACTGCCGGAAGCGGCACTCCATCGCGACCGGCGCGGCAGCGAGCCGCCGCACCTTGATGAGATCGCAGGGCAGCGTTTCGAGTCCGAGATGCTCGACCTCGCTGATCTCAGGTGGATGCTCGACCGAGCTGTCGTGCACCGCATTCATCAGCGGCGTATCGGCGATGTGGATGACGTATTCCTCGGTGTCGAGGATGTTGTGCGCGGTGTCCTTGTAATCGGCGCCCTTGCGGCCAACGCTGATGGCGAGCATCGGCGGCTTCTGCGAGACGAAGGTGAAGGCGCTGAATGGGGCGAGGTTGAGCACGCCCTTGCTGGACAGGCTCGTCACCCAGGCGATCGGGCGCGGCACCACGATGCCGGTCATCAGCCGGTAGATGCGCTCGGCGCCAAGCTCGGCGGGATCGATCCGCATCGATCAATCCGCCCTGATGTTGGCCTTACGCACGACCGGAATCCACTTGGCGTCCTCGCGTTCGAGATAGGCCTTGAACTCGTCCGGAGTCATCGGCGTGGCTTCGCCGCCAAGCTTCTCGAACTTGTCGACCACGGCGGGATCCTTCAGGATCGCGACCAGCGTCTCGTGCAGCTTGTCCACGATCGGCGCCGGCGTGCCGGCGGGCGCGAACAGGCCGGTAAAGGTCTGGCCGTCGAAATCCTTGTAGCCGAGTTCGGCGAAAGTCGGCACGTCGGGCAGCGACTTCAGCCGATGCGGGCTGGTGACCGCGAGCGCGCGGAACAGGCCGGCCTTGATGTGCTGGAGGCTGACCGTGAGCTGGTCGAACGCGAACTGCACCTGGCCGCCGAGCAGATCATTGATCGCCGGCGCATTGCCGCGATAGTGCGCGGTGACCCATTGCACGCCGAGGTTCGACTGCATCAGCTCGCTGAGCAGGTGGTTGGTGGTGCCAGGGCCGGGCGAGGCCATGGTCAGCTTGCCGGGCTCGCGCTTGGCAAGATCGATGAACTCCTTGAGATTCGTCGCCTGCACCGACGGATGCACCTCGAGCACCAACGGCGTCATCGAGATCGTCGAGATCGGCAGGAAGTCCTTCTTCCAGTTGTAGGCGTCGCGCTTGTTGATCTCGGTCGCGAACAGCACCGGGCCGTTGGCGCCGACGAACAGCGTGTAGCCATCGGGCGCCGACTTCGCGAAGGCCTCGCCCGCGATCATGCCGCCGGCGCCGGCCTTGTTCTCGATGATGAAGGGCTGGCCGAGCTTTTCCTGCAGCTTGTCGGCGATGATGCGTGCGGCGCTGTCGACATTGCCGCCGGCGGGATAAGGCACGATCAGCTTGACGTTGCGCGCCGGCCATTGCTGGCCCGACGCCGGCCCTGCCAGCATCGCAGTGACGGCAGCTATGGCAATCCAGATTAATCTCATGTTAACCTCCCGGCAGCGCTACGAACTCAGTTCGAATGCCTGACGTCTCGCATGGCATTCCGATTGGGCCGCAATCTCCAGATGCGCGCTTGCCCTGTCGAGGGAATTGTGGCGTTCTTGTCCATATTATGGACAAGAGGCGTTCGACGAAATCCGCCCGCGGCGCCATGGAACCGCGACAGGGCGCGCAGGCGATCCGGCGCGCGCTCGCGGTGCTGCGCATCCTTGCCGCAGGCCGCGAAGACGGTGTGCCATTGGCCGAGGTGGTCCGCGCCACCGGCCTCACCCGTCCGACCGTGCATCGCATCGTTCACGTGCTGATCGAGGAAGGCATCGTCGAGCGGCATGGCAAGAGCGGCCGCTACGCCATCGGCAACCAGGTGCCTGAGCTGGCGCTCGCACGGCCGCGGCCCTCGCGGCTGCTGATCGTCGCCAATCCGTCGCTGCAGCGCGCGTCTGCCGAGATCGGCGACACGCTGTTCCTGACGGTGCGCACCGGCAACGACACGCTCTGCGTCGATCGCCGGATCGGCGTCTATCCGATCCAGGTGCTGTCGATCGAGGTCGGCGCGCGCCGGCCGCTCGGCGTCTCCAGCGCGGGCGTCGCCATCCTTGCCGCAATGCCGGCGCCGGACGCGCGAAAGATCATCGCGGCGAACGAGAAGCGGTTCGAGGCCTACCGGACCGACGTCGCGACCGTGCTCGGCGAGGTCACCGCCGCCAGGCGGCTCGGATACGGCATGAGAGAGATCGGCCTGGTGCAGGGGACGAAATCGATCTCGACCTGGATCAAGACGCCGGACGGGCAACCGGCTGCAGCGATGACCGTCTCCGCCGTTCGCACGAGGCTCGGGCCAAGGCGCGAGCAGGAGGTCGCGGAGATCCTGCTGCGGGAGGCGCGGATGATCGAGCAGGCGATCGGGAGCTAGCTGGCTTCGCCTCCCCTCGCTTGCGGGGAGAGGCCGGAATTCGAGCGAAGCTTGAATTCCGGGTGAGGGGAGTCTCCGCGAGTCCAACTGCCGCCGCCTTCGCGGCGAGAGCCCCCTCACCCCAACCCTCTCCCCGTAAGAACGGGGCGAGGGGGCGCACTGCCGCTGCGGCGCTGTCAATGGCTGACTTCGCACGCGTTTTTATGGCACAAGAGCCGCCATCGCCGACCGACCAACGAGGCCACGCATGCCCGCGCCAAAACCGCCTGCTTTCGAGACCCTGAGCCTGCATGCGGGCCAGCATCCGGATCCCGTGACCGGCGCCCGCGCGGTGCCGATCTACCAGACCACGTCCTACGTGTTTCAGGATTCCGATCACGCCGTGGCGCTGTTCAACCTGGAGCGCGCCGGCCACATCTATACGCGCATCTCCAATCCGACCACGGGCGTGCTCGAGGAGCGGCTTGCGGCCCTGGAGGGCGGCGTCGGCGCCATCTGCACCGCCAGCGGCATGGCCGCGCTGCATCTGGCGGTCGCGACGCTGCTCAATGCCGGCGACCACATCGTGGCGTCGAGCTCGCTCTATGGCGGCACCATCAACCTCTTGGCGCATACGCTGCCGCGCTTCGGCATCACCACCACTTTCGTCAAGCCGCGCGATCTCGACGCGTTCCGCGCCGCGATCAAGCCGAACACCAAGCTCGTGATCGGCGAGACCATCGGCAATCCCGGGCTCGAGGTGCTCGACATCCCCAAGGTCGCGGCGATCGCGCATGACGCCAAGATCCCGCTGCTGATCGACAACACCTTTGCCACGCCCTATCTCAGCCGCCCCATCGAGCTCGGCGCCGACATCGTCATGCATTCGGCGACCAAATGGATCGGCGGCCATGGCATCGCGATCGGCGGCGCCATCGTCGACGGCGGCCGCTTCGACTGGCGGGCGTCCTCCAAGTTCGGCGTGTTGACCGAGCCCTATGGCGGCTATCACGGCATCGTCTTCGACGAGCAGTTCGGCACGGCGGCCTTCATCATGCGCGCGCGCACCGAGGGCCTGCGCGATTTCGGCGCCTGCCTGTCGCCGACCAACGCGTTCCAGCTGCTGCAAGGCGTGGAGACGCTTCCCGTGCGCATGGACCGCCACATGCAGAATACGCATCTCGTGCTGGAAACACTCAAATCCAGCAAGGCCGTCGACTGGGTGTTGCACCCCTCGCTGGAGACCCATCCCGATTATCAGCTCGCCAAGCAGCTCTTGCCGCGCGGCGCCGGCTCGATCGTCTCCTTCGGCATCAAGGGCGGTCGACCGGCGGGGCGCAAGTTCATCGAAAGCTTGCGCATGATCAGCCATCTCGCCAATGTCGGCGACGCCAAGACGCTGGTGATCCACCCGGCCTCGACCACGCATCAGCAGATGGATGCCGAGCAGCTTAGGGACGCCGGCATTGGCGAGGAACTGGTGCGGCTGTCGGTCGGCATCGAGACGGCAAGCGACATCATCGACGATCTCGCTCAAGCGCTGCGCATCTCGCAAAAGGTCTGACGCCATGAAGCTTTCCGTCAACGGCACTGAAGTGTTCGTGGCAACCGGCGGCCGCGACTTCGACAAGTCGCTGCCCGCAGTCGTCTTCATCCACGGCGCCGGCTTCGACCATTCCACCTGGGCGCTGCACACGCGCTGGTTCGCTCATCACGGTTTTGCCGTGCTGGCGCCCGACCTGCCCGGCCACGGCCGCTCCGCCGGGCCTTCACTCGGCAGCATCGCGGAGATGGCCGATTGGACGGCGGCGCTGCTGGATGCGGCCGGCGCCACCAAGGCGCATCTGATAGGCCATTCCATGGGCTCGTTGATCTCGCTGGAGACGGCGGCGCGCCATCCCGACAAGGTCTCCGCGCTGAGCCTGATCGGCACCGCCGCGACCATGACGGTCGGCCCGGATCTCTTGAAGGCGGCCGAAGCGAATTCGCAGGATGCAAACGACATGGTCTCGATCTGGGGTCTCGGCTTCAGCGCCGAACTCGGCGGCAGCCTCGCACCGGGCCTGTGGATGCATGGCGGCGCACAGGCCGTGCTTCAGGCTTGCGAGCCCGGCGTGCTGTTCAAGGATCTGTCGGCCTGCAATGCCTATGCGAATGCGCTTGCCGCCGCGGCGAGCATCAAGGTGCCGACGACGCTCATTCTCGGCGAGCGGGACATGATGACGCCGGCGAAGGCGGGCAAGGCGCTTGCGGCCGCGATCCCGCATGCGAAGACCGTCGTGGTGCGCGGCGCCGGTCACATGATCATGGCCGAACGTCCGGACGAGCTGCTGGCGGCGCTGAGGAACTGACTGGATCGATCTTCTGCCTTGCGCGTTGCGGTGAGACATCCCTCCCAATCAAGAAGGGGAACTCGACCATGCCAAGACAGGAAGCCATTCGTAAAGCCAGGCAGGACAAGCGCGCCGGCAAATCGCCGAGCACGCAGGCCGGCGAATTCGTCAAGGACGAGATCGACAGGATCAGGAAGGGCAAGCACGGGGCGCGCTCGACGAAACAGGCCATCGCCATCGGCCTTTCCGAGGCACGCCGCGCCGGTGTCGATCTGCCGCCGCCGCGCAAGGGGCGCACCAAGAAAGCGACGCGCCGCAGCGCCAAATATGCCTATGAGGTCGGCCAGGGCAAACGCACGCCCAAGCGCCGCCCGCGCGTCTCGCGTGCGGTCGAGAACGTCCTGAAGAAGGAGCCGCGCTCAACCGCATCACGCAGTGCGCTGTCGAAGCAGGGCAAGCGGGCCGCAAGCCGCCGAACCGCGGCGTCACGTTCGGCCGCCGCGCGGAAAGCGAGCCACACCAAGGGCGCCAAGGTCCGCTCCGCCGCCGCAAAGAAGGCGGCGCGCACCAAGGCGCGCCGCAGGAGCTGATGTCCTGTAGCGACCTTGTGAGTTGAATGCCAGCGGCTGCCGCCTGACGATCCGGCCGTTCATGAATCGATCGGAGCTTTCATGTCAGAGACTCTCAAGGGGCGCACCGCGCTCGTGACTGGCGGCTCGCGCGGAATCGGCGCCGCCGTCGGTCGCGCGCTGGCCGAAGCAGGTGCTGCCGTGGCGATCAATTGCCGCGAGCAGATCGGGCAGGCCGAGCAGTTGGCTGGCGAGATCGGCAGGCAAGGCGGCCGCGCCATCGTCGTCGCCGCTGACGTCTCGCAGCGCGAGGCCGTGGCCGGAATGGTCGAGCGGGTGACGGCCGGGCTCGGGCCGGTCGACATCCTCGTCAACAATGCCGGCATCGCCATCACGCGCGGCATCGACGATCTCACCGAAGACGATTTCGACCGCACCATCCTGGTCAACCTGAAATCCGCCTTCCTGTGCACGCAAGCCGTGCTGCCGTCGATGCGATCGAGGAAATGGGGCCGGATCGTCAACATCTCCTCGGGCGCGGCGCGCGGTGCCGGCTCGATCGGCCCGCACTACAATGCGTCCAAGGCCGGCATGGAAGGCCTCACACGAGGCTATGCCGCGCGGCTGGTGAAGGAGGGCGTTACCGTCAACGCAGTGGCGCCGTCGCTGATCGAGACCGACATGATGAGCAGCCAGCGCCAACTCGTCAGCCGCATCCCGCTCGGCCGCTTCGGCACGGCCGAGGAGGTGGCGAAGGCGGTGATGCTGCTGGTCGACAACGCATACATGACCGGGCAGACCGTGGCGCTCAGCGGGGGCATGGCTTTTAACTAGGGGTAGCCGTCGCCGCGGGCTCTCTTTCCTTCTCCCCTTGTGGGAGAAGGTGGCGCGAAGCGCCGGATGAGGGGTATCTATCCGCAAAGTAAAATCGCGAGAGATGTGCTTGCGGAGAGACACCCCTCACCCGTCTCGCCGCTATCGCGGCGAGCCACCCTCTCCCACAAGGGGAGAGGGTCAGAAGAATCACCACATCGTCGCGGCCGCGCGTTCGGGCCAGATGCGGTCGTACTCCGCGCCGCCGACCTTGTTCTCGCTCATCTCGGCGAGGATCTGGCCGGGCGTCGGCAGCGTTTTCGGATCGACGCGCTTGTCGGGATTCCACAGGTCGGAACGCACGATGGCGCGGGCACACTGGAAGTAGATTTCATCGACGTTCATCACCATGACGCTGCGCGGCGCCTTGCCTTCGACCTTGAACGAAGCCAGCAGCTCCGGATCGATCGAGAGATGCGCGCGACCATTGGCGCGGACGGCGTTGCCGGAGCCGGGAATCAGGAACATCAGAGACACCCGGGGATCGCGCACGATGTTGCGCAGGGAATCGACCCGGTTGTTGCCGCGGCGGTCCGGCAGCATCAGCGTCTTGGGATCATGGATGCGGACGAAGCCGGACAGATCGCCGCGTGGCGAGCAATCGATGCCTTCGGGTCCGATGGTGGCAAGCGCGGCAAACGGCGCCTTCTCGATGAAGATCCGGTAGAGCGGCGTGACGTGGTCGGCGACTTTCACGGTCGAGGCGTCATTGGTGGCGCCGTAGATGGCTTCCAGCTGTTCGACCGTTTCGATCACCGTCATTCCATTCTCTCCTCGTCGCATCGGCAGCTATTCCTGCCAGCCTTCATTCCTGATCACGCGCACGAGCTGGCGGCCGTGATAGTCCGCGCTGCCGGCGTTGAGGATGGTGACGTCGGCCCGCGCCGACGCGTCGCCAATATTGCGCGACAGCCGCTCGGCGATGTTTCCGTCGCTGTGCCGCGCCCGCGCGGCAAGCCGTTGCGCCAGTACGTCCGGCGGCGCCGTGATCGCGACCACCACGACGTTGACATAGGCCCGGCGCAGCGCGGCGATCACCGTGCGCGAGACGTTGGCAACGACGGCTCGGCCGGCCCGGATGTCATCGTTGATCTCGAGCGGCAGGGCATAGAAGTGCCCGTGCGCCTCCCAATGCACGGCAAAATCGCCGTGCTCCCGCACGCGGCGGAATTCTTCCTGGCTCACCGCAATGTTGTCCTCGTCGGCCGAGGACTCCCGCGTCACGACCCGGCGCGGGAAGATGATGTCGGGATCATCGGCGCAGGCCGCTTGCGCCAGCCGCAGCAAGGTGTCCTTGCCTGCGCCGCTGGGACCGACCACGAGCACAAGTCGCCCGGGGCCGATTGTCCCCGCCTCGTCCTGTGCCGTGGTCACGGTCTCGCTCATGCGACACGGTTCCCTTCGCGCCAGACGCTACGGACGACGGGAACGCTGCCGGCAACGTGCACGCGGATGAGGTCGGCGCGCTTGCCGGTCGCGATCTCGCCGCGGTCGGTGAGGCCGACCGCCTCGGCGGGCGCTTTCGTCACGGTGCGAACTGCCGCCGGGAGGCTGATGGCCGGCACATGCTCCGGCAGTTGCAGCGCGCCCATCAGGAGGCTCGAGGGGATGTAGTCCGACGACAGGATATCGAGCAGGCCTTCGCGGGCGAGATCGACCGCAGCGATGTTGCCGGAGTGCGAGCCGCCGCGCACGACGTTGGGCGCTCCCATGAGGATGTCGATGCCGGCCTGGTGCAGGCCGCGCGCGGCCTCCAGCGTGGTCGGGAACTCCGCCACCGAGACGCGATCGCGCACGGCGTCCGCGACGTTCTCCTCGGTGGTGTCGTCGTGGCTCGCCAGCGGGATCTTGTATCGATGCGCCAGGGCCACGATCTCGCGCATGTTGTTCGCCGCATATTGCTTCTGATACTCGAAGCGCTTTGCGAACAGCTCGTCGAGCTCGGCATCGGTCTTGCCGCCGCCCTTGCCGCGATAATAGTCGCGCAGCTTGACCTCGTCGCGGAACTGGCGCTGGCCGGGCGTGTGATCCATCAGCGACATCAGCTTGACGTCGGGGCGGTCGATCAGCTCCCTGGCCTCCTCGACCACGCTCGGCATCGGGATCTCGCAGCGCAGATGCAGGAAGTGGTCGGCACGCAGCAGGCTGGCCTCGCGCGCGGTGGTGATCGCGGCGGCGAGCACGCCGGCGCGGCCGTCGACTTCCTCGGCGCCGTCCTCGCGCCAGACCCGGAGCGAATCGAAAACCGTGGTGATGCCCGAGGTCGCGAGCTGGCCGTCATAGGAAATGACGGCCGCGACCGGATTCCAGAACACCTTCGGCCGCGGCACGTAATGCGCTTCGAGGTGGTCGGTGTGGAGCTCGATCAGGCCGGGCATGATCAGGTCGCCCCCGGCGTCCTCGGCACCCGCAGGCGCCCTGCCCTCGCCGATCTCGGCGATGCGCCCGTCGGCAAGAGCGAGCCAGCCCTGTTCGATCACCCGGTCGGCCAGCACGATCCTGGCGTTGGCAATGACGGCGTCCTTCGGCTTGGGGTTCATTTCCTCTTCCTTCAGGCCGCGGCAGCGAAGCTGGCGACATCGACGATGCGGTCCGCAATCAGATGACGGATTTCGTCGTCATGGACAATAGCGACCATGGCGACGCCCTGACCCTTCTTTTCAGCGACCAGTTCGACGACGACGGCGCGATTGGCGGCATCGAGCGAGGCGGTGGGCTCGTCCAGCAGCAGGATCGGCAGGTCCGAGATGAAGCCGCGCGCGATGTTGACGCGCTGCTGCTCGCCGCCGGAGAATGTCGCGGGCGGCAGTTGCCAGAGCCGCTCGGGGATGTTGAGACGATGCAGCAGCTCTCCGGCGCGCGCCTGTGCGTCGGCACGTGCCATGCCGTTCACGATCAGCGGCTCGGCGACGACGTCGACGGTGGCAACGCGCGGCACAGCCCGCAAAAACTGGCTGACATAGCCGATCGTGGAGCGGCGGATGTTGAGGACCTGCCGCGGCTCGGCGGCGGCGAGATCGACCAGCGCGCCGCGATGGCGGATGCCGATGCGGCCGCTATCGCAACGGTAGTTGCCGAAGATCATCTTCAGGATCGACGATTTGCCGGCGCCCGAGGGTCCCGACAGCACGACACACTCGCCGGGATTGACGTGGAACGTCACGCCGCGCACCACCGGCAGCTCGATGCCGCCTTGCAAGTGCATCGTAAAGGTCTTCTGGGCATCGGCAACGTCGATCATGGCGGTCATCGAAAGGCTCATGGCGGGAGAATCGAGGAGACGAGGAGTTGGGTATAGGGCTCGCGGGGGTCGTCGAGCACCTGGTCGGTGAGGCCGGTCTCGATGACACGGCCGCCCTTCATCACCATCACGCGGTGCGACAGGAGGCGCGCGACCGCGAGATCGTGGGTGACGATGATGACGGCGAGATGCAGCTCGGCGACGAGACTGCGCACGAGATCGAGCAGGCGCGCCTGCACCGACACGTCGAGGCCGCCGGTCGGCTCGTCCATGAACACCAGCCGCGGCTCGGTGACGAGGTTGCGGGCGATCTGAAGACGCTGCCGCATGCCGCCGGAATAGGTGCGGGGGGCATCGTCGATGCGCGCGACGTCGATCTCGACGCGGGTGAGCCAGTCCGACGCGGTCTCGCGGATGCGGCCGTAGTGATTCCAGCCCACAGCCATCAGCCGCTCGCCGACATTGGCACCGGCCGAGACCGCCATGCGGAGGCCCTGCGCGGGGTCCTGGTGCACGAAACCCCAATCGGTGCGGAACAGGAAACGCCGCTCGGCTTCACCGAGCGTGGTCAGATCACGCGTGACGCCGTCGCGCATCCGGTAGGACACATAGCCGGCGCTCGGTGCGAGCTGGCCCGACAGCATCTGCAGAAGCGTCGACTTGCCCGAGCCTGATTCACCGACGATCGCCAGCACCTCGCCGGGATAGAGCGCGAAGGAGACGTCGCGGCAGGCGGCGATGCGGCCGAAGGACTTGCTCAGGGACTCCGCCAGCAGCAGCGGCTGGTCGTTTTCGAGCGTATCGCGATTGGCCAAGCCTTGATCAACCATGTGAGCCCGCCTTTTCCCTGTACGGCGCAGCGCTAAGACTGCCGTGATGGCCGGCGGCCTGGCGGCCCTCGCAATAATCGGTGTCCGAGCAGACGAACATCCGCCCGCCCTGGTCGTCGGTGACGATCTCATCGAGATAGGAGTCTTCCGCGCCACAGAGCGCGCAGGGCGCGTTGAAGCGGTAAGGCTCGAACGGATGGTCCTCGAAATCGAGCGACACCACCTGCGTATAGGGCGGGATCGCGTAGATGCGCTTCTCGCGGCCGGCGCCGAACAATTGCAGCGCCGGACAATTGTCCATCTTCGGGTTGTCGAACTTCGGCGTCGGCGACGGATCCATCACGTAGCGCGCGTTGACCTTCACCGGATAGGCGTAGGCCGTCGCGATGTGGCCGAAGCGGGCGATGTCCTCGTAGAGCTTCACATGCATCAGGCCGTACTCGGCGAGCGCATGCATGCGCCGCGTCTCGGTCTCGCGCGGCTCGAGGAAACGCAACGGCTCGGGGATCGGCACCTGATAGACCAGCACCTGGTTTTCCCTCAGCGCCGTCTCCGGAATGCGGTGGCGGGTCTGGATCACCGTCGCCTCCGCCGTCGCGGTCGTCGTCGCAACGCCCGCGGTCTTGGCGAAGAACTTTCGGATCGAGATCGCGTTGGTGGTGTCGTCGGAGCCCTGGTCGATCACCTTGAGTACGTCCCGGGGACCGAGGATCGCGGCGGTAACCTGCACGCCGCCGGTGCCCCAGCCATAGGGCATCGGCATCTCGCGGCTGGCGAACGGCACCTGATAGCCGGGGATCGCGATCGCTTTCAGGATCGCGCGGCGGATCATCCGCTTGGTCTGCTCGTCGAGATAGGCGAAATTGTAGGCGGGCGCGTTCATTCCGCGGCTTCCTTCATGGCATCAGGCGCATTGGCATCCGCGAACTCCTGCCGCAGTTTTCGGAGCAGGCCGAGCTCGGACTGGAAGTCGACGTAGTGCGGCAGCTTCAGGTGCTCGACGAAACCGGTCGCCTGGACGTTGTCCGAATGCGACATCACGAACTCCTCGTCCTGGGCGGGCGCGAGTGCCTCCTCGCCGAGTTCGCGCGCCCGCAATGCGCGATCGACCAGCGCCATCGACATGGTCTTGCGCTCGCTCTGGCCGAAGGCAAGGCCATAGCCCCGGGTGAAGCACGGCGCTTCGGTCGCAGAGCCCTTGAACTGATTGACCATCTGGCACTCGGTCAGCTCGATCGAACCGAGCGGCACGGCGAAGCCGGCGTCTTCCGCAATGAACTCGACCTCGACCTCGCCGAAGCGGATCTCGCCCGCGAAGGGATGGTTGCGGCCATAGCCGCGCTGGGTGGAATAGCCCATCGCCAGTAGGAAGCCTTCGTCGCCGCGCGCCAGGTTTTGCAGGCGCAGGTCACGATCCGCCGGGAAGTTCAGCGGCTCGCGGGTGAGATCGCCGACCGGCGCGCCGTCATCGGCCCGGGGCGAGGGTTCGATCAATCCGTCGCGACCGAGAATGTCGGTCACGCGCGGCGTTGGGGCGGTGGACGCTTCAGCCGTCGCCGGGGCGTCGGGAACGAAGCCTTCGGCGAGCGAAGGGTCGAGCAGGCGATGGGTATAGTCGAAGGTCGGCCCGAGGATCTGACCGCCGGGAATGTCCTTGAAGGTCGAGGACACGCGCCGCTGCACCCGCATGGCGCCGGTGTCGACCGGCTCGCTGGCGCCGAAGCGCGGCAGCGTGGCGCGGAAAGCGCGGACCAGGAAAATCGCCTCGATCAGGTCGCCGCGCGCCTGCTTGATCGCCAGCGCCGCGAGCTCGCGATCGTAGAGCGAGCCTTCGCTCATGACGCGGTCGACGGCGAGGCCGAGCTGCTCGGAGATCTGGTCGAGTGTGACCTCCGGAACGCTCTGGTCGCCGCGCCGCTTGTGCGCGAGCAGGCGATGGGCGTTCTCGATGGCGCGTTCGCCGCCCTTGACTGCGACATACATGCTTCAGCTTCCTTTGCTCACGACGCGCGTGGTGCGCGGGATCGCAACCACGGCGTCATCGGCGACCAGCACCACGTCGATGCCGCGCGGAAACAGCGCCTCGTTGATCCGAAGGCGTTCGAACAGGTCGAAAGGCTTGATCGACGCCTGCAGCGTCGCGACACCGTCGATGCCGGGGCCGCGCAGCTCGAAGCCGCGCCCGGAGGCCAGGCTGTCGACCTGAATGATCACCGTGGTCGAACGATCCGGGTATTCGCTCGTCCCGAGCGCGAACCGGTCGAGCGGCGGAAGCGCCGTGCCGTCGCTGATCAGCGCGAAGCTCGCGATCGAGCAATCCTGCACCACCGGCGCGCCGGTATGAAATTTCAGCCACTTCACCAGGTCGGAGCTCTCCACCATCCGCGCATCGAGCCAGAGCGGCGTGTCGTGGTCGAACAGCGTGAGCGCGATCGCGGCGGTGCCGCGCATCATCGTATCAGGCGCCCCCGCCATCGGCACGATGCGCTGGACCGAGCCCGGCCGCGCCATGGCGTCCATGACGGAGCGAAAGGTCGATTGCGCCGACAGCACCTTGTCGACAAAACCCGGCGGCAGTTCCGCAATCGTGGTCATGATCTCAGCCCTCACCGCGCACCATGGTGTAGAAATCAACCTTCGTCGCGGCGGTCTCGACCGCCGCCTGCTTGCGCCGAATCATAAGCTGCTCTCGCAAGGGCGCGATGACACCCCGCTCCACCGCGCCGCCGTGATCACGGGACTGGACCAGCGCATCGCACAACGCGATCAGCCGCGCCTTGTCACCGTCACGGCCGAGCGTGTAGCCGAATCCGACCTCGCCGCTCGCAAGCCGAACCGCGGCACGCGACACCGTGGCCTCGCCGAGATTGAACGGCGCGCCGTCGCCGCCGACCCGGCCGCGCAGCATGACGAGGCCGCTTTCGGGCGCACGCAGATCCTGATGGGCCGGAAGGGCCAAGTTGCGGAGGCGAGCGGCGATCTCGCCCGCCTCCGCTTGCGCCAGCACCGCCATCGCGGCCCTGCGCTGGGCTTGCTGATTGTTGTGCTGCGTCACCTGGTCCACCGAACTTTTCTATAGAATTGCCGCATCGAAGTTGTCTATGATAGTAGACAACTTCATACGGATACGCCATGACTGTTTCGTGACAATGATGTGATTTCTGGGGTAGGTTTCCCGCGACATGAGCATGCAGGACACAGCCTCCTCGGGCGTCGCGCTATGGCGCCTCGTTGCCGACGGCATCGAGCGCGGCATCGCCGACGGCCGCTTTGCGGCCGGCGACAAGCTGCCTGGCGAGATGGAGATCGCCGAAACCTACCGCGTCAACCGCCACACCGTGCGGCGCGCACTGGCAGCCCTCGCCGAGCGCGGCCTGGTGCGGGCCGAGCGCGGCAGCGGAACCTATGTCGAGGCGCAGAAGCTCGCCTATCCCTTGCGCTCGCGCACGCGCTTTTCCGAGATCGTCGGTGCGGGCGGCCGCGAACCGCATGGGCGGCTGATCGATGCGACCGACGATGTCGCGACGCGCGAGCTCGCGCGGGAGCTGGGACTGAAGACCGGCGCGCCTTTGATGCGGATCGAGGCGATCCGCCTCGCCGACCGCACGCCGATCTGCGTGTCCACCACCTGGCTGTCGGCGGAGCGGTTTCCGGACGCCGGCGCCGTGTTCGCGGCGACGCACTCGATGACGAAGCTTCTCGCGCATTACGGCGTGCGCGACTATCGCCGCGGTGCGACCCGGATCACGGCCGGCATCGTCGATGCGACCGATGCCTCACGGCTCGATCTGGCGCTGGGCCGGCCGATCCTGGTGGTCGATGCCACCGACCACGATCTCGCGGGCAAGCCGCTGCTGACGAAACACTCGCGCTTCGCGGCGGAACGGGTGGAATTTCTGGTGGAGTCGTAGCTCTTCCCTCTCCCTTTGTGGGAGAGGGTGGCTCGCCGCGTAGCGGCGAGACGGGTGAGGGGTCTGTCTCCGCAAATGCTCATCTGAGTTTGCTGAGACATACCCCTCATCCGGCGCTTCGCGCCACCTTCTCCCGCAAGGGGAGAAGGGAAGTGGAGTTCGTGGCGGCACCGACGATTAGGCCACAGCCCGCCTGCCAATGATCGCAAAGCGCAGCTTGCCCGAGATGAAATCGATCGCGGCCACCGCAACCAGGATCATCAGGATCAGGAACGAGACCTTCTGCCATTCCAGCACGCGGATCTGCTCGGCAAGCTGGAGGCCGATGCCGCCGGCGCCGACGATGCCGATGATAGTGGCCGAGCGCGTGTTGGATTCGATGTAATAGAGCACCTGGCCGGCGATGACGGGCAGCACCTGCGGCATCAGGCCGAAGCGGATCTCGTGCAGGGCACTGCCGCCGGAGGCGCGGATGCCCTCGACCTGCTTCCGGTCGGCGCCCTCGAACGCCTCCGAGAACAATTTTCCGAAGGCGCCGAAATCCGACACCGCGATGGCGAGCACGCCGGCGAACGGGCCGAGCCCGACCACGTTGATCCACACCAGCGCCCAGATCAGCGTATCGACGCCGCGGATCGAATCCAGGAACCGGCGGACGGGAAAGCGCAGAATGCTCGACGGCACGATGTTGCGGGCCGCCAGCAGGCTCACCGGCAGCGCAAATAGCGCCCCCAGCGTGGTGCCGAGCAACGCGATCGACAGCGTCTCGCCGAGCGCCTTCAGATAAATGGGCAGCGACGAGCCGGGATCGGGCGGGATCATCATCAGGCTGATCCAGCCGAGCTGGCTCAGGCCGGCGAAGAAGCGCGACGGCGAGAAGTCGAGATCGACGAGCCCGTAAGTGAAGATGGCGAACGCCGCGACGATCATGGCGGGCGTCGCGAGCCGCGCCGAGGCCGGCCGCTCGAACACTTCGGGATAGCGCGCACGCATCTGCGCGGCATCGACCTCCTGCGGCTTCGTCACGTCCGCGCCTCCTTGCCGAACAGGTGGCCGCGCAGCCAGCCGGTGGCGATGTCGATGATGAAGACCGTGACGACGATGGTGAGCAGGATCGCGCTGACGTCGGAGTAGTAGAATTTGCGGATGGCGACGACGAGCTCCTGGCCGATGCCACCGGCGCCGACGAAGCCCATCACGGAGGCCTCGCGGACGTTGATCTCGAAACGCAGCAGCGCGTAGCTGGCATAGCCCGCGGTCACCTGCGGCACCACGGCAAAGCGCATGCAGGACAGCCAGCTCGCGCCGGTCGAGCGGATGCCCTCGACCGGCTTCATGTCGGCGTTCTCGACGATCTCCGAGAACAGCTTTCCGAGCGCGCCGGTGGAGTGGATCGCGATCGCCAGCACGCCCGCCATCGGACCGAGCCCGAAAGCGATGACGAAGACCAGTGCGAACACGATCCCGGGCACGGTGCGGGCGAACTCGAGCAGCCGCCGCACGACGAAGCGCAGCCAGGGCGCAGGCGAGGTGTTTTCAGCCGCGAAGAAATTCAGGCAGAAGGCGAGAGTCGCGCCGATCAGCGTGCCGACATAGGAGATTAGTAGCGTCTCGCCCAGCATCTTCAGCCATTTGCGCCAGCCCCAGAGCCACTCGCCGACATCGGTCCAGACCCGCTGGCCGTTGTCGAGCGTGAGGATGCGGTCGAAATAGCTGAGGAAGTTGCCGAAATAGGTGAACAGCGTGCGCAAATTCACTTCCGCGCCGATTGCGGCGAGAACGAGCGCGGCGGCGAAGATGACGGCGCCCAACAACAGGCGGAGCCGCCTGCGCGCAACCGCCTGGCGATAGGCGGCATTGAGCACGGCGAGCTGCTGCTCGGGGAGGATCGAAACCGCTGTCGTCATCTGTCGAAACAGGTCCGGTCAAAGAAAGAGCCGGGTCCTTGGGACCCGGCTCAGGTGCATCGTCCCAAAAACTCAGGACGCCTTCTTTTTACGCAACGCATCGACGAACTTGATCAGCTCGATCGTGCCATCCCAGTCCTTGGTGGTTGCGGGATGAAAACCCTTCTTCTGGCCGTCGGAGAGACGGTCGAAGGCGGCCTTGTCCTTGGCCGGTGCGTCGAAGAACGCCTTCGCAATGGCGGCCTTGGCGTCTTCCGGCAGGTCGGAATTGTAAGCATAGGGGCCGTTGATGATCGGCGCCGATTTGTGGATGATACGGAAATCGTCCTTCTTCATCGCCGAGCCGTCGGCGTTCTTCAGCATGCCCTTGGTCAGCATCTGCGCCAGCGTGGAATCATTGTCGCTGGTCCACTGGTTGGCCGCGACGTCGACGGTGCCCTGCGAAAGGGCCAGCATCGCGTTCTCGTGGCTGCCGGTGAAGACGACCTTGCTGAAATAGGTGTCGGCATCGTGAATGCCCAACTTGTCGAGCTCGAAGCGCGGCACGTTGTTGCCGGAGGTCGAATTCGGATCGACGAGGCCGAGGTTCTTGCCCTTGAGGTCGTCGATCTTCTTGTAGGCACTGCTCGCCTTGACGAAGAACACCGAGTAGTAGCCGGTCGAGCCGTCGGCGTTGATGTCGTTGGCGAAGGCGTCGGTCTTGACGCCGGTCAGGCGGGCGCGGGCGAACGAGGCCGAGCCGTAGCTCGCGATGTGGATATTGCCGGCGCGCTGACCCTCGATCACAGCGGCGTAGTCGTTGGCGATGCGCAGCGTGACCTTCACGCCGAGCTGCTTCGAAAGGTATTCCACGAACGGGGTCCAGCGCTCGGTGACGCCCGAGGCGTTCTCGGCCGGCACGACCGCGAAGGTCAGCTCGGGATATTTGGCCTTCCAATCGCTCGCGGAGGCGGAGGCCGTGAACGCGAGCGCAGCGGCGCCGGCAAGGACTAGTCTGCGAGTGAACATGATACCCTCTTCATCGGTTGGGGTCGGTTGACGCAAGAACTTGCAACTCAAAGGATGCGCCGCGGCTCAGGCCGCAGCGGCCGTTCCGAGCGCCGGGACGCCGGCGGACGCCGGCACAGGCATGCCGCCCATGGCCTCGTTGGCCTCGAGATCGTAGAGCTCGCGCGCGACCTGGTCGGTCAGTGCCGACGGCGCGCCATCAAACACCACGCGGCCAGCGGCCATGCCGATCAGGCGGTCGCAATAGCTGCGGGCGAGATCGAGCGAATGCAGGTTGCAGAGCACGGTGATGCCGAAATGCTTGTTGATGCGCAGCAGCGCATCCATCACGATCTTGGTGTTGCGCGGGTCGAGCGAGGCGATCGGCTCGTCGGCCAGAATAATATCGGGCTGCTGCACCAATGCGCGGGCGATCGCCACGCGCTGCTGCTGGCCGCCCGAGAGCTGATCGGCGCGCTGGGCGGCGAGCGAGGCGATGTCGAACTGTTCCAGTGCGGACATCGCCAGCGCCTTGTCCTGCTCGGGCCAGGCCTGCAGCAGCGAGCGCCAGGCCGGCATCGTCGCGAGGCGTCCCATCAGCACATTGGTGAGCACGTCGAGCCGGCCGACCAGGTTGAACTGCTGGAAAATCATGGCCGAACGGGCCCGCCACTGCCGCAGCTCCTTGCCGCGCAACGCGGTGACGTCGAGGCCGTCGAATAGGATGCGGCCCTGCGACGGTGCCGCAAGGCGGTTGATCGTCCGCAACAATGTCGACTTGCCGGCGCCGGATCGCCCGATTACACCGACGAAGCCGCCGGGGGAAACCTCAAACGAAGCGTCGTCCACCGCGGCTTTCGCGCCGAAGCGACACGTCAGACCATCGACCACCAGCATGCGGGACTCCAGAGTAGCTGGAGCCAATCGCTAACGTCCATGCTTAACACTTGTGTGACACGGCCGTTGCAGCGCAGCGATCCTGCGCGCTTCATCCCCTGTCATCTCGGCGTCATGACATCGTCATCAAGCCGCTCGAAGAGAAACGCCCGCCCTCGCAGCTCGGATGCAACATGGCCGCCAAAGCTCTCTCGGTTCAGCCGACCATCGACCCCTCGGCCAAACTGCATGAGACCAGGCTCGGCGCCTATACCGAGGTTGGCGCGCGCACGATCCTGCATGAAGTGGCGATGGGCGATTACTCCTATGTCGTCAACGATTCGCAGATCACCTACACCACCATCGGAAAGTTCTACTCGATCGCGGCGATGACGCGCATCAATCCCGGCAACCATCCGATGCACCGCGCGACGCAGGCGCACTTCACCTACCGCTCCAGCGCCTATTTCGAGGGTGAAAGCGACGATGCCGAGTTCTTCGACTGGCGGCGCCAGCATCATATCCATATCGGCCACGACGTCTGGATCGGCCATGGCGCGATCGTGCTGCCGGGTCGCAACATCGGCACCGGCGCGGTGATCGCCGCCGGCGCCATCGTCACCAAGGACGTGCCGGCCTACACCATCGTCGCCGGCAATCCGGCCCGGATCGTGCGGCGGCGGTTCTCGGAGGAGATCGCCGGGCGCCTTGCGAAGCTCGCCTGGTGGGACTGGGATCACGACAAATTGCGCGCGGCGCTGCCCGATTTCCGCAAGCTCGGGATTGAAGATTTTCTTTCGACATACGAAGCACGGGCGAGCTCTCTCACCAATCCTCCTGCCAGCAGACGAAGCGCGATCGCGTGACAGACATATTCCTCGAAGGCGGCCGGGCCCTGACCGGCGCCGAGTTCGTCGAAACCTCACTTCTCGTGTCCGGAACGGACATTGCGCGGGTCGATGCTTCTCGCGGTCGTGCGCGGCTGGCGATCGATGCCCGCGACCTGCTGGTGCTGCCCGGCATCGTCGATCTGCATGGCGATGCCTTCGAACGGCAGATGATGCCGCGCGCCGGCGTCGATTTTCCGATCGACGTCGCGCTCGCCGACAGCGACCGCCAGGCGATCGGCAACGGCATCACCACCGTCTTTCACGCCACGACCTGTTCCTGGGAACCGGGCCTGCGCAGCGCCGACAATGCGCGCGGCCTGATGGAGGCGATCGAGCGGCAGCGCCCGCAATTCGCCGCCGACACCCGCTTCCATCTGCGGCACGAGACCTACAATCTCGACGCCGAGGCCGAGATCGCCCAGTGGCTCGCCGAGGGCCGCGTCGACCTGTTCGCCTTCAACGACCACATGGACGGCACCGTCGCCGACATGGCCAAGCCGCGCAAGCGCAACCGCATGGTGGAGCGCACCGGACTTTCAGCTGAGGAATTCGACCGGCTGGTCGAGCACGTGGTTTCTCGCGCCGACGAGGTCCCCGCTTCGATGTCGCGCCTCGCCGCTTCTGCGCGCGCGGCCGGCGTGCGGATGCTCTCCCACGATGACGCAACGCCGGCGATGCGCCGGGAGTTTCGCGAACTCGGCGCTGACATCGCGGAGTTTCCGATCAACGAGGAGACGGCGCGGGCGGCAGCGAGCCACGGCGATGCCATCGTCTACGGCGCGCCGAACGTCGTGCGCGGCGGCAGTCACACCGGCTGGACCAGGGCCTCCGACATGATCGCCAAGGGGCTCTGCTCGGTGCTGGCGTCGGACTATTATTATCCCGCACAGCTGCTCGCCGCGTTCCGCCTCGCCGCCGATGGCGTGGTGCCGCTGGCACAGGCCTGGGATCTGGTCTCCGCCGGCCCGGCGCGCGCGACCGGCCTTGCCGATCGCGGCATGCTCGCGGAAGGACGCCGCGCCGACATTCTCCTCGTCGACGACAGCGTGAAGCTGCGGCCGCGGCTGATCGCAGTGATCTCGGGCGGCAAGCTCGTGCACCTCACCGACGCGACAAGGCTGCTCACTGCCGTAGCGGCGCCGCGCGAGGCTGTCGTCGCGGCTTAAATTGGCTATGCTGAGGTGATGACAGGTTTCCCCCGCTACGCGATCTATTTTGCCGCCGGCGCCGACGGCGCCCTCTCCCGCTTCGGCGCCGAGCTGCTCGGCTATGACGCCCACAGCGGCGACGAGGTTTCGTTTCCGCAAGAAGCGTTGCGCGTCGCGCCGGACTGGCGCGACATCACCGCCGATCCCCGCAAATACGGCTTTCACGCGACGCTGAAGGCACCGATGACGCTGGTATCAGGCAGGACCGAGGCCGAGCTCATGGCGGCCTGCGCGACGTTCGCCGGCCAATCGCGGACAATTCCAGTGATCCGCCCCGTCGTCGATACCATCAGCGGCTTCATCGCCGTCATTCCGGCCGAGCCGGTCGACGCTCTCCAGCAGCTTGCCGCCGATTGCGTCCGTGAATTCGACTCCTTTCGCGCGACCCTCACCGCGGAAGATCGTGCGCGGCGCAAGCCCGAAAAACTCACCGAGCGGCAGCGCGACTATCTCGACCGCTGGGGCTACCCTTACGTGATGGAGGAATTCCGCTTCCACATGACGCTCACGGGACGGCTGGATGCAGAGCGCCGCGGGCCGATTCTGGAGATGTTGCGGGGACGATTTGCTGCGCTTGCTCTTGGCACGTTGGCCATCGACCGCCTCGCACTGTTCAAGCAGGACGAGACGAAGGGCCGTTTCCGCATCATCGGCGAGTGGGCGTTGACGCGGTAGGCGCTGCACTCTCAGCCCCCAAGATTGAAGGCGAGCGCCACGGCGCCGACCAGAACGAGGCTGGTCGCCCAGACTGCATCCAGATTGAACCAGCTTCGTGAGACGAACCTCAATCCCAGATAGCGGTAGACCAGCCAGGCCAGACATCCGCCGGCGCTGACCATCGCGATAACGTGCACGAGGGACACCAGCACCGCCATTCCGACATTTGCTTTCATCAACTCGCCCGCCGCCTGATGGCCGGCATCGAGCTCGAAGGCCCGGCATAGCCCGAGATAGATCGGCACCAGCATCAAGGCGGCGCCATGGGCAATGGCGACGGCAAATGACCACAGCGCCAATTGCGTCGGCGGAATTCGTGCCAGCGCGCGCGGATGACGCCGGTCGACCAGCCGATAGACGCCGAAGCCGATGACGAGAAGGCTCGCGACCAGCTGGATCGGACGCTGCCACTCCGCCAGCACGAGCAGGAACGCAAATGGCAGCAGCACGAGAAGCGTTGCAAGGAGATGGCCGGCCGACAGGGCCCACAGCGCGTGGAAAAGCGCGCGCGGGCTCTTGTCCATGAGCCCGGCCGAAACAGCGAGCGGCCATCCCATCCCCGGATTGATCCCGTGGTAGAGACCGCTCGCAACAAGCACGAGCCACAGCCAGCCGAGTGCTGGGCTCGCGTGTCCCCAATCTAGACCGACGGGTAGCAAAAGGAGTCCGTCGAACAATCGCCGCCCTCGAGCCTGATCTGGTGCGCACGATATCCGTCGGGGAAGCTCACGAAATAGTCCTTGTCGAGCTCGAGGCCGCCGTTGCGGCCGACATTGGCCATGACCTCCACGCCCGGAACCCCATCGGGGTAGAACTGGTCATCCCAGGTGGAATAGAGGGAATTGGTCCAGTAGACGCGCCTGCCGTCGCGGCTGATCTCGACCATCTGCGGACCCGCCGCAAATGCCTTGCCGCTCGGATGCGGCGTGCGGCGCGCGATACCGCCGATGTGGACCGAGCCCGCGTGCTTCGGCTTGCGCGGATCACTGACGTCGTACTGGCGCATTTCACCCGTGCCCCAGCACGAGACATAGAGAAACCGGTCATCCATCGACAGGTCGATGTCGGTCACCAGCGGCGGCACGGCGCCGAAGCCTTGGAGCAGCGGCGGGAGCTTCTCCTTTGGCGCTGGCTCGGGTGGGATCGTCGCCGTCTTCTCCGCGTGGAATTTCCCGCCTTCTCGCCACCAGGTCCAGATCGATGCTTCGAGATTCGTGGTGTCGACCACGACGCCGACGAAGCCGTACTCGCGAACCGGATCGTGCGCCGGTCGTACCTCCAGCGCCATTTGATGATTGGCGCCGAGGTCGATGGTCTGGACGTTGCGACGTGCGCGAAGATCCCAGAAGTGGAGACGATGTCCATATTTGTTCGAAAGCAGATCTTCCGGGACGATCCCGTTCTCGAACTGCGGCGGCAATGCCCATTCGCTCGTCACCATGTAGTCGCGCGGCAGATTCCACCAGAAATCATAGTGCAGCGTCTGCGGGCCACGATCGATCTCCCATCGTCCCAGGACCTCGAAGGTCTCGCAATCCATGATGAAAACGCCGGGAGGGCCGTCGGTGCCGTCCTTGCCGCCGCCGCCCAGCGTGCTCACGTAGATGCCGTCCGGCCCGCAATGGATCGTGTGTGGCCGCGAGTAGCCGGTCTTCTTGAAGACTTCTTCCGGCTCGATGATCTTGTGGATCTTGGCTTTGGTCGGATCGGGCTTGGTATCGATGATGTAGATGCGCGACGAACGCAGCCCGGGAATGATGAGATAGCGCCGCTCGATGAAGGCATGTCCGGCGAGCGGCGACAAGGCGGAGGAGCACGCATTCCAGCCGAAGTGATGAAACTCATCGCCCTTGTGGGGCATCGTCACGGTGTGGACGATCTGGCTATAGGTCGGCGATCCCGGCTTGACGTCGATGACCGCGAGAGCATCCGGCTTCGAGAAGTCCGGACTGAGCAGCAATGTGTAGGCAAAGTTCTCCGCAGGTGCTTCCATCGCAAGCTTGGGCGATGCGTGAAAGGTGGGATCCGGCCTCATCGTCATGGCACTGCCTCCCTGTTCTGTCGGTTTGCGCCAACCTGACTCGGGATAACGGCATAGTGAAGAGGTGCTTCGATGTGTCGAGATTGCTCCGCAGGGCCGGTTGGCGAGCGTACAATATGCCATCGCCGGGCCGCGCGAAACCGCCCGGGCCGCGCTAATTCGACGCCTTCAGCCGAAACGGCCGATGAGATGAGGCGAGCGCGCACCTCACCCGCAGTGTCGTCCCGGACAAGCGCGCGCAGATCCGGGACCTATAACCCAAGGGAGAGGTTATGGAGCGAGCTGCCGACTCCGAGTTTTCGTCCCTGTGGTTGTGGTTATGGGTCCCGGATCTGCGCGCGCTTTGGGCGCGCTTGTCCGGGACGACAGTGGGGCTTACTTCCCCCATCGCAGCGCCAGCGCGTCGCGCTCCTTGGCGAGTTCCAACAGCCCTGCCCGTGTTGCCGGATGCAGCGGCTGGAGCGGATGGCGCACCGCATCCGACTTGATGATTCCGCCGGCCTGCATCATCACCTTGCAGGCGATGAGGCCGCATTGACGGTTCTCGTAGTTGATCAGCGGCAGCCAGCGCTCATAGGCGGCCTTCGCTTCCTCGCGCTTGCCGGCGAAATAGGGATCGATGATCTGGCGGATGCCGTCGGGATAGCCGCCGCCGGTCATGGCGCCGGTGGCGCCGGCGTCGAGATCGGCCAGCAGCGTGATCGCCTCCTCGCCGTCCCAGGGGCCTTCGATGTCGCCGCCGCCCGCCTCGATCAGGCTGCGGAGCTTTGCAGCCGCGCCTGCCACCTCGATCTTGAAATAGCGGATATTGGCGAATTCGCGCGCCAGCCGCGCCAGCAGCTCGACCGACAGCGGCGTGCCGGCCACCGGCGCGTCCTGGATCATGATGGGGATGTCGATCGCGCCCGAGAGCACCTTGAAGAATTCGACGATGCCCTTCTCGGGGACCCGGAAGGTCGCGCCGTGATAGGGCGGCATCACCATCACCATGGCGGCGCCGGCCGCCTCGGCCTGCTTGCTGCGCGCCGCGCACACGGCCGAGCTGAAATGCGTGGTGGTTACGATCACGGGAACCCGGCCAGCCACATGTTCCAGCACCGCATGCATCACGGCCTCGCGCTCGGCGTCGGTGAGCACGAACTGCTCGGAGAAATTGGCGAGGATGCAGATGCCGTGCGAGCCGGCATCGATCATGAAATCGATGCAGCGGCGCTGGCCCTCGAGATCGAGCTCGCCGCGCTCGTCGAAGATGGTGGGCGCGACCGGGAACACACCGCGATAGGGGCGCTGGGACTTGTGTTGGGGCGTGACCGGCATCGAACTCTCCATCCCTGATATGTCTTACGTCTGTCGCCACGCTCGCGGAGCGAGGCGGCACAGATGTACCCGCCACGCGGACCGGCGGCAATGCCCGCGCGACGTTGGATGGTGAGAGAACGAAACTACGCGGTCTTCACGGCGCCCAGGAAGCCCTCGACCGCGACGCGCAGGCGATCGGCGTCGGCCGACATCTTCTTGACGGACTCCGACAGCACCGTGCCGGCGTTGCCGGTCTCCTGGTTGAGCCTCGCGACGCTGCCGATGGTGTCGGTGACCTCGCGGGTGCCTTGGGCGGCCTGCTGGAAGTTGCGCGAGATTTCCGTGGTCGCCGCGCGCTGCTGCTCTACCGCGGCCGCAATCGCCGTCATCTTCTCGTCGATGCCGCTGATGGCGCCGCCGATCGAGCGGATCGCGGCGACGGCTTGGCCGGTGGCGCCCTGGATCTCCTCGACCTGGCGCGAGATCTCTTCCGTCGCTGTCGCCGTCTGGGAGGCGAGGCTCTTGACCTCGCCCGCGACGACGGCAAAGCCGCGGCCGGCCTCCCCCGCGCGCGCGGCTTCAATGGTGGCGTTCAGCGCCAGGAGGTTGGTCTGGGCGGCGATCGCGTTGATCATCTTCACGACCTCGCCGATGCGGCTCGCGGTCTGGTCGAGGATCTCGACCGTCGCGTTGGTCTGCTCGGCCTGCGCCACGGCCTCGCGGGCCTCGCGGGCGCTCGACTGCACCTGTGCGGAGATTTCGCCGACGGATGCGGAGAGCTCCTCGGTCGCGGCCGCGATGGTCTCGAGATTGTTGGTGGCCTGCTCGGCGGCGGACGAAACCGCGGCGGTCTGGCTGCTCGAGTCCGAGACCAGCGAGCGCACGCCGGTCGCGGTGGCGTCGAGCTCCCGCGTCGAGGCCACGACGCTCTGGATGACCGCCTGCACCGTATCATCGAAACTGCGGCAGGCGGCATCGACAGTGCCCGACCGGGCGAGCTGAAGCGCCTGTTGCGATTCGCGTTCCAGGCCCAGCCGTTCCGCGATCGCCGCGCTCTCGCGCAGGCTCTCGAGCGCGGCGGCCATGGTGCCGAACTCGTCGGGGTGGCGGGATTGCGGAACCGGCGTCGCATAATCGCGCGCGCTGATGCGCGCAATGGCATCGAGGATGGCACGCACCGGACGCATGAGGCGATGGCGCACTACGAACACGCCGGCCACGGTCACGGCCAGCGCGAGCATGAACGCGAACGACTGCACGATGAGATTGGTCAGGGCTTTCGCCTGAACCGCCTCCGCGCGCGCGATCGACAGGTCGAGCGCCTTGCTGGCGACCGCGACGATGGACGCGAAGGGCGACTGGCACAGCGCATTCCATTCCGAGGCGGGCATCGCGGGACGGCCGCTGCCGTCGAAGCCCTTGGTGATCTCGCCGATCTGCTTGAGGGCGCCGTCAGTCTTGGCCTTCGCCTCCTTGGCCGCGTTGACGAGGTCGGCCGGCACGTCAGGCGCAGCCAGCAGTTCCTCCATGCCGGTCCAGCCGGCGGTGACGACGCCGTTCCATCCGGCCACGGTCTGCTTCTGGGTGTCATCGAGCGGCTTGCTGGCGTTGACGTTCGGCCGCAGGGTAGAGCACTGGATGCCGTAGCGGTCGCGCACCTGCCAGGCGAGGCGGCGGGCCTGGATCATGCGGGCGATGTAAGGATCGTTCATCCAGGCGCGGTTCGAGACCGCGGTGGATGCGAGATTGGCGGTCTCGATCACCTTGGTGACCGCATCGTACCAGGGCGCGGTACGCTCCAGCTTGCGTTCCGTGCGCGGCAGCTTGGCCTCGTCGTAGAACAACTGGAATTTTGGCGCGGCCTCGCTCCAGCGCTGCTTCAACGTGCCTGCGAGCCCGTCGCGCGCTGCGAATTCGACGGTGGAGAGCGCGGCGCTGATGGCGTCGAAACCGGCCTGCTCGGCCTTCTCGGCGGCACCAAGCTTGGCGCGCGGATCGTCCTCGCCGAGCAGCGCGCTCTGGGCGTCGCCGCGATTGCTGCGCAGGGCAACAACGCCATGGAAGATCGACTTGTCGGCATTCGCGAGCCGCTCGGTCTCCAGGCTGTCGCTGTAGCGGCTGAAGGCGCCGCCCATCTGGATGGCCGTGCTGGTCAGCGCGCCGGCGGCCAGCAGGGTCATCAGGACCAGGAGGAGCGTGCTTACCGAATTCTTAAAAATTGACATGGGTCGAGGGACCTAACTCTCGGAAGAGGCCACCTTGCACCGCGACATGCCAATGTTCCGTTAAGGTTTTAGTTGAATCCGTGCGATCCAACCTGCACGCATTCGGGATCCCCTATGCGACCTTGGTAAAATCCGGCGCCCGGCGCTCGGCAAAGGCCGTGAACGCCTCGCGCGCCTCGGCGGTGCGCAGGCGCTGCGCGAACTGCTCGCCTTCGGCCTGCATCTGCGCGACCAGCGCCTCGCCGTTGCGCATCAGCTTCTTGGTGGCCGTGAGCGCGCCGAGCGGCTGACGGGCGAGACGCTGCGCGAGGGCAAGCGCCTCGGCATCGAGCTTGTCGAGCGGTACCACACGGTTGGCAAGGCCCCATTCTAGCGCCGACTTGGCGGGCACGGTCTCGCCAAGCGCGAACATCTCATAGGCGCGCGCATGGCCGATGCGCGCCGGCATCAGCAGGAGGCGGCCTCCGGCACCAGCGCAAGGCTAACGAAGGGCGTCGACAATTGCGCGTTGTCGGCGAGCACGACGAGATCGCAATGCAGCAGCATCGTGGTGCCGACGCCGACGGCACGGCCCTGCACGGCTGCGACCAGCGGCCGGGTGCAGCGCGCCAGCGACTGGATGAAGCGCACGACGTTGCGGCTGCCTTCGGACTTGCCGGCTGCGACCGCGGCGAACTCGCCGACGTCGTTGCCGGCGGTGAACATGTCTCCCTCGCCGCGAATCAGGATCACGCGAGCGGAAGGATCGAACTCGGCGGATTCGATTGTGTCCGCCAGCTTACCGTACATCGCATCGGTCAGCGCGTTCTTCTTGTCGGGACGCGCCAATGTCAGGGTGAGAATTCCGCCGTTGCTCTCGATCCGGACGTGCTCGGTCATTCGTCTGCTCCGTGTTGTTCGTCTGAACTTCTTGGAAACTTGTCCTGAATGCTCGTCAGCCAGCGTGCGACGATGTCGATCTCCGCGGCCGTAAATCCCTCCGTCAGCGCCGCGTTGACCTCCGCCGCCGAGGTCTTCGCCTGCGCCAGCGCGCTGCGCCCCTTGGGCGTCAGCCAGATGCGCCAGGCACGGCCATCCTCGCAATCGGCGCGCCGCTCGATCAGTCTTGCGGCTGCGGTGCGGTCGACCAGGCCGGAAATGCCGGCCGGCCCCATATCGAGCGCCGCGCCCGCCTCGCCGATCAGGACGCCGTCCTGCTTGCCGAGGATGAACAGCAGCCCCGCCTGCGCCGGCGTCACCGTACTCTGCGGCTGCGCCGCCATCCAGCGCTGCAGGCGCCGGTGCGCGACGCTCAGCAGGTAGATCAGCCGATGATGCTTCGCTGCCGCCTCATTATTTCGCATGCGAAGTATATAGCCGGACCGATCCGGATTGTCAAAGGGCGCCGCTAGGCCGGCGCCGCGCGACAGCCGTCGAGGAACAAGGCCGCGCAGGTCTGCACCCGGCGCTCGATCTGCTTGCGTGACGGCAAAGGCAGGCCGCCATAAATCGCCGCGCGCTGCGGCGCCGATGCGACCATGCCGATCAGCATGCCGGCGGCTTCCTCGGCATCCTCGATCACGATGCGCTTGCGCCTGACCTGGACGCGCAACCAGCCGGCGAGTGCCGTCACGGTGCGGGAGATGCCGTTCTTGTAGAAGTTCGCAGCGAGATCGGGAAAGGCAGCCGATTCCTGCAGCACCATGCGTTGCAACGCCACGACCTCCGGATCGAGCGCGAGATCGGCGCAGGCGAGCAGCGCGGCGCGCAAGCCGGTTTCGATATCGACCTCATCGCTTCCTTGCAGGTCGACGGCGGAGAGCAATCGCTCCAGCCGGTCGTCGCACATCGCCTCGAACAACGCAGCCTTGCCCGGAAACAGCCGATACAGCGTCCTGGTCGAGATGCCGGCGCGGCGCGCCAACTCTTCGGTGCTGGTCGCCTCATAGCCGTCGCGGGCAAAGGCGTGCCGTGCGGCGTCGAAGACGATCCGCCTGGTCTCGTCGTCGCTGCGGACCGGTGGCCGCCCGCGCGGACGAACTTCGCTGTCCGATCTTGCCTGAGCCATGCCTTTAAATGACGACTGTCATTCCATTGACAATTCCAAGACTAGTCTCATTTTGGAAATTATCAAGTTTCCTAATTCAGGGGAGCCGGCCATGACCGTCCACACCACCCCATCCGCTACCGCCCAGGCTGCTGTGACAGCAACCGCCCTGGAGGGCGTCCTGCCCGCCGCGCCGGCCCACGTGAGCCACGAAAAACCCAACCTTCGCAAGCTGTTGCTGATGGCGGCCGCGGCCGTCGCGCTGGCCGGCGCCAGCTGGTACGGCTACGATTACTGGACCGTCGGCCAGTACCTCGTCTCCACCGAAGACGCCTATGTGAAGGCCGACAGCACCACCATCGCGCCGAAGGTCAGCGGCTATCTCAACCACGTTCTGGTCGCCGATAACGAGCATGTGAAAGCCGGCCAGGTGCTGGCCCGGATCGACGACCGCGACTTCAAAGTCGCGCTCGACCAGGCTCGCGCCGACGTCCAGGCGGCGAACGCGGCGGTCGTCAGCAAGGCGGCACAGCTCGAGGTTCAGCAAGCCGTGATCACTGCCGCCAGGGCGACCATCGATGTCGATACGGCCGCAAAGACCTTCGCGCAGCAGGAGAACAAGCGCTACACGGATCTCGCCAGGACCGGCTATGGCAGCGTGCAGAACGCGCAGCAGGCCCAGGCGCGCGACGCCGGCGCGGACGCCGCGATCGCGCGCGACAACGCCAACCTCATCTCCGCGCAGAAGCAGGTCGATCTCCTCAAGGCCGAGATCGCGCAAGCCAAGGCCGCCGCCGCGCGCGCAGCCGCGATCCAGCAGCAGGCGGAGCTCAATCTCGGCTACACCAGGATCGTCTCGCCGATTGACGGCGTCGTCGGCAATCGGTCCTTGCGCGTCGGCCAGTTCGTGCAGGCGGGCACGCAGCTGATGTCGATCGTGCCGACTGATGCCGCCTATGTCGTCGCCAATTTCAAGGAAACGCAGCTCACCCATGTGCAGGCGGGACAGGCCGTCGATATCGAGGTCGACATGTTCCCGGGCCAAGTCCTGCATGGTCACGTCGATTCCATCTCGCCGGCCAGCGGCCAGGAGTTCGCGCTGCTGCCGCCCGACAACGCCACGGGCAATTTCACCAAGGTGGTGCAGCGCATCCCGGTCAAGATTGTGCTCGACGACAAGAATGGGCCTGCGATCGCGCTGCGGCCCGGCATGTCCGTGATCCCCACCATTGCAACACGTTCGACCGCGGCGGCCGCGAATGCGGCCGTGACGCCCAAAGCCAAGCTCGTCTCCGGAGGGTCGTGCCATGTCAAACAGCCTCTCAATCTCGACGCAAGCAACACCGGCCGCGACGCCTGATCGCTCCGCGAGCGACCCCAACCGCGCCAGCCTCGCAACCTGGATCGCCGTGCTCGCCGCCATGATCGGCTCGTTCATGGCGATCCTGAACATCCAGATCACCAATGCCTCGCTGGCTAATATCGAGGGCGGCATCGGCACCGGCGCCGACAACGGTTCCTGGATCTCGACGTCGTATCTCATCGGCGAAATCATCGTGATCCCGCTGACCGATTATTTGAGTCGCGTGTTCACGTTCCGCCGCTACATGCTGGCGAGCGCAACGCTGTTCGCGGCGTTCTCGGTCGCCTGCGCCTTCACCCATGATCTGCCGTCGATGATCGCGATGCGCGGCCTGCAAGGCTTTGCCGGCGGCGTGCTGATCCCGATGGCCTTCACGCTGGTCCTGACCAAGCTGCCGAAACCGCAGCAGCCGGTCGGGCTCGCCATCTTCGCGCTGTCAGTCACCTTTGCACCGGCAATCGGCCCGACCATCGGTGGCTATCTCACCGAGACCTATGGCTGGCGCACCATCTTCTTCGTCAACGTGATCCCGACCGCCGTGATGGTCGCTGCACTCTATTTGACGCTGGAGCGGCGGAAGATGCAGCTTGGTCTCCTGAAGGAAGGCGACTGGGCCGGCATCGTCACCATGGCGATCGGCTTGTCGGCGCTGCAAGCCGTGCTCGAGGAAGGCAACAAGGACGACTGGTTCTCCTCCCCTTTCATCGTCAAGCTGGCGATCGTCGCAGCCGTCAGCCTGACGCTGTTCGTCGCGATCGAGCTCAGAATCGAAAAGCCGCTGATCCGGCTGCGCCTGCTGACGCAGCGCAATTTCGGCTTCGGCACCGTCGCGATGACCATGGTCGGCTTTGCGCTGTTCGGTTCGGTCTACATCCTGCCCGCCTATCTCGGCCAGGCGCAGGGCTACAACTCCGAGCAGATCGGCAACGTGCTGGCCTGGACCGGCCTGCCGCAACTCGTTCTGATCCCGCTGATTCCCAGGCTGATGCAGCGCTTCGACACGCGCTACATCGCCATCATCGGCCTTCTGATTTTCGCCTATAGCTGCTTCATGAACACGGCGATGTCGCCGGACTATGCCGGTGACCAGCTCTGGATTCCGAACATCGTGCGCGCCGTCGGCCAGGCCATGGTGCTGACGCCGCTGACCTCGGTGCTGTCAGGCGGCATCGCGCCGCAGGATGCCGCCGCGGCCTCCGGCATCAGCAACATGTTCCGCAATCTCGGCGGCGCGATCGGAACGGCGACGCTCGCGACGATCATCACGAAGCGCGAGCAGTTCCATTCCAACATCATCGGACATTCGGTCACGCTCGGCCGCGAGGAGGTCCGCAGCCGCATCGCCCAGATGACGGACTATTTCATGGCCCACGGTGTCCCCGATCCAAACGCCGCACGCGAGCAAGCCATCATCGCGCTCGGCAAAACCGTAAAGCGCCAGGCCCTGGTGATGGGCTATTCCGACACCTTTGCAGTGATCGGCGCCATGCTGGTCCTGGCCGCGATCGCAGTGCTGCTGACGCGGCGCGTGAAGGCAGCCGGTGGGCCCGCGCATTAGCAGGAGGTCGTCCTGCCCGGGGCTTGTTCCGGGCATCCACGTTAGCCATGCCGCGTGACAGGAGCTAGCTGGCCGCAGCGAGCCCGGCCATGACGCTGCGGCGACCATCCGTGCCTCACGGCGCACAGGCAAAGCTCGACGCCTCCGTCACCACACCCGCCTTGTAGTGCGGCCAGGCCGGCCAGCGGCACAGCGGCAGCGCGCGCAGCGTCGCGAACGACGGTGCTTCGACCTTCTGCTCGCTGACTTCGAGATCGCCGGGCGCTTTGCCCTTCTCGACCCAGTCGACCAGCACGCTCAGCATGTCGACATTGGCCGGCGCGCCGGAGCCGACATGGTCGACACCGGGCGCGGTGTAGAGCCGCGCAAATTCCGCCGTCTCGGCCTTGCCCATCTTGCGTTCGACGCTTTCGAAATAGCGGATGCCGGCATAGGGGCTCTGCGCATAGTCGGCCATGTGCTCGAGCATGATCACACGGCCGCCGCGCATCCGGAAACGGCTGAGGTCGGGATCGGTCGAATCCATCAGCTTCGAGACCTCGAGCAGCCGCGCCTTGTGGTCCTCCACGTTGTAGGTGGTGACATCGAGCTTCGGATCGCGCGCGAAGACATATTGAATGCCGCCGGCTCCGTAGATCCAGGCGATGCCGTTGTTGGGCGCAGGCGGCTGCGCCGGCGGCGCGGTGCCGAGCCACCACGCGACCCAGCCGCCGGTCGGCCCGATTGCCGGCGTGTCCTCGCCCGAGACGCCCCAGCCCGGATAGTCGTCGAGACCATTGGCGAGCGCGAACGGAAATTTGTAGGTTGCATGCAGCGTGTTGATCGCCTTGATCTGGGGACCGGTGAGACACTGATCACCGCTCTGGCCCGCCGCGCAGCGCAGCGTCTCGACCTTGAATGCCGCCTTGCAGGCGACCGGATCCTGCACCAGCGCATCGTCGGAGCCATCGGCCTTGTCGCAGGCCGCCCGCACGGCATCGCCGACGAGCTTCACCTGCGCCGGATTGATCCAGCCCTCTCCCATGGTCACCAGCCCCGAGCGCGTTCCGGCATGCTGCAGGCCGACCCAGTTGATCACCGGCACGCGCGCGAAGATCCCATCGAAATCATCGGGGTAGCGCTGCGTCATGGTCAGGCCTTCGCGGCCGCCTTCGGACGAGCCCATGAAGTACATCTTGTCCGGCTTCTTGCCATAGGCGCGCTGCATCAGGGCCACGGCCGCGTCGCGCACCTTCTTGTAGGCGCGATGGGCGAAGTTCTCGAAGGCCTCGTCGTTCAACGCAAACAACTGCGGCGGCTCGCCCGGCCTGGATTCGTGGCCGGAGTCCGTGCCGTAGGTGACGAAGCCACGCGCGAGCGGCGACGGCTTGTCGAAGGGATAGGCCGGCGGCAGCGCAAGGCCGGTTATCAGCACGCCGTTGAAACCGCCGCCGCCATATTGCAGCGAGCGGCCGTTCCATTCGACGGGAAGGTTGACCTGGAATCTGATCGGCGGCGCCTTGGGATCGGTGGGGTCGATATGGCCGAGCACCTTGCAGAAGGCAGGATTGGCGGGCGTGATGCGCCCTGACGGCGTCGGGCCGCGCTCGGCAACAGCGAGAGTCGATGGCGGCTGAAACGTCGCGGCATCGATCTTCACGGCATCGGTGCCGCCGACCAGCCCCTTGCAGACCGTCTCGGCATCCTCCGCCAGCGTCACCGCCAACGCACCACTCGCGCTCATTGCGGCCGCAGTGCCTACGAGCCATGCACACGGCTTCGCTCTGTTTCGCTTCATCGTTTCCACCCGGCTTGTTCTGTTGCATTCGGAAGTTGGCCGCATTCAATGCAACCTTCGCCCATCCGTCAATCGCTGACGCCGGCTTTCCGTCAGAACGAGCCCAGCGCAGTGCCCAGGGCGATCACCGCCACCAGCGCCAGGAGCGAGGTCACGATGCCCACCATGATGATGTCGAAATAGCTGTCACGATGTGTCAGGCCGCAGATCGCGAGCAGGCTGACCACCGCACCGTTGTGCGGCAGGATGTCCAGCGTGCCCGCGCCGATCACCGCCACGCGATGCATCAGCGCAAGGTCGATGCCGGTCCGCGCGGCAAGCTCGACGTAGGTCGGGCCGAGGGCGTCGAGGGCGATAGTCAGGCCGCCCGATGCCGACCCTGTCAGTGCGGCCAGGATATTGGTCGCGACGGCGAGCGAGACCAGCGGTCCTCCTTCGATCGCCAGCACCCAGTCGCGCACGATCGTGAACGCCGGCAGCGAGGCCACGACGGCGCCGAAGCCGACGAGGCTGGCGACGCTGAAAGCAGGCAGGACCGACGCATTGGCCCCGGCGTCCATGGTCCGGCGCAGCGCCGGCAGGCGCGCCCAGTTCAGCGCGATGGTCGTGACGATGGCGGCAGCCAGCGCCACCGCGACCGACCACACGCCTGCAACGGCTGCAAGCGTCGTGTCACCAAAGCGTTGCTCGGCGAGATAGCTGACATCGAGCCGCGGCAACACCACCAGCGACATCACCAGATTGACGGTCACGACGACGACGAGCGGCGCCATGGCGTTCAGCACGGGCGATGGCCGCTCGCTGCGATGACCGTGCTGTAGCTCCGCCGGATCGAACTCGCGGGCAGTCGTCGCGCGCTCGCGCACGAGCTCGTCGGCAGCGGCCTGCTCGATCGCGCCCTCGGCATCGTCGCCATAGCCTTCTCCAGCGCGGCGCGCCGCAGCTTCAGCGCGATGCAGCCACCACAATCCGGTGCCGAGCATGATGAGCGAGGCGACGATGCCGAGGCCCGGCGCGGCAAACGGCGTCGTGCCAAAGAACGGCATCGGGATCGCATTCTGGATCGACGGCGTGCCGGGCAGGGCCGACATGGTGAAGGTCGACGTTCCCAGCACGATCGCGGCCGGGATCAGACGACGCGGAATCGAAGCGGCACGAAATAGCGAGCGTGCCATGGGAACGATGACGAAGAACGCAACGAACAGGCTGACACCGCCATAGGTGACCAGCGCGCCGGCGAGCACGACCGCCAGGATCACGCGCCGGTCGCCGAGACGCTCCGCCATGAAGCCGGCGACCGACGTCACCGCACCGCTGTCATCCATCAACTTGCCGAAGACGGCGCCAAGCAGAAAGATCGGAAAGAACTGCGCCAGAAATCCCGCCGCGTTCACCATGAACACCTGGGTCAGGTTCGCGAGCAGCGGCTCACCGCCGAACAACGCGGCAATCAGTGCGGCGAACGGCGCGAGCAGCAGGACGCTCCAGCCGCGGAAGGCGAACAGGACGAGCAGGCCGAGCCCGACGAGGAGGCCGAGGAGACCCATGCCTCAGCACTCCGACAGCAGGACATCGAGATCGGCGGTCGAACGATGGCCGATCTCCGCGCCGTGCTCGGCGAGGAAGTTGTCCGCAGCCATGCGCCCCTCGGCGCGCAGCATCGAGACGAACTCCCACTCCGCGTTGAGCTTCGAGGAGGCCCCGAACTTCGTCAGCATGTCGCTCTTGACCCGGTGTGTGCGCATCTTCGCCCAGCGTGCGCCCTCGCCGCTGCCGGGGTCCGCCGCCTGGCGCAGCAGTGCGATCATGCGCAGCTCCTTCATCAGCGGCGAGTTGAATGAGATTTCGTTGACCCGGTTGAGAATCTCCGCAGCCGTCCGCAGCTCCTCCAGCCGCTCGGTCGGATTGATCTGGACGAGAATGGTGTCGTGCGCGTCGCTCTCCCGAACCAGCGGCGTGATCGTCGGGTTGCCGGCAAAGCCGCCGTCCCAATAGGGCTCGCCGTCGATCTCGATCGCGCGGAACATGGTCGGCAGGCAGGCCGATGCCAGCAGCACATCCGCCGTGATCTCCGCGTTGCGGAAGATACGGCCGCGCCCGGTGCGTACCCTGGTCGCGGTGATGAACAGCTGGATCGGCGAGCGCGCGAGGCGTTCGAAATCGATACTCTCGGCCAGCACCGCGCGCAGCGGATTGTAACCGGTCGGATTGAGGTCGTAGGGCGACAGCACACGCGACATCAAATCGGTGAGGACGTAGAAGGGCGACGTATCGAGGGTCCAGCGCCCCATCAAGCGGTCGAGCGGAGAGCGTTGTAGCGGGCTGAAGGTCGCGGCCTTCGAGACACGGCGCCAGTATCGGTCGAGCGCCTCGCGCGCGCCCTCGGCGCCGCCGGCCGTCCAGCCGTCCGCCAGAACCGCCGCGTTCATCGCGCCTGCGGAGGTTCCGGAGATTGCGGCGATCTCCAGCCATTTCTCTTCCAGAAGACGGTCGAGCACACCCCAGGAGAAGGCGCCGTGCGAACCGCCGCCCTGAAGCGCGAGATCAATCAGTACGGCGTCCCGTTCCATGGCGGACACTCACGCAACTGAAGCTCAAATTCGACGCGATTTCTGACCGGGCCGAATTCGACGGCAGTGTGGGAGTAGTTGCTACAAGTTGCAACCGGAACGTGGGGTGGTCCAGAGCTATTTGACGCGTTTTCTTTGTATCCGCTTCGCTCGAAAACGCTTTAATGCTCGAACACCAGCCGCGCGCCGATGGTGCCGTCGAGGGCGCGGATCTGCCGGAGCAGCTCGCCGGAGTCCTGGCCACCGAGATCGGCGTCGAGCACGACATAGCCGAGGTCGCCGGCGGTCTCCAGATATTGCGCGGCGATGTTGATGTCGCGCTGGAGGAAGACCTCGTTCAGCCGCCGCAGCATGCCCGGCACGTTGCGATGGACATGACTGAAGCGCGCCCCGGAGGGGCGCAGATGCAGTTGCACTTCGGGGAAATTCACCGCGCCCATGGTCGAGCCGGTGATGAAATAGTCGACCAGCTTGCGCGCGACCTCGCCGCCGATCCTCTCCTGCGCCTCTTCGGTCGAGCCGCCGACATGCGGGGTGAGGATGACGTTCTCCAGGCCCTGGACCGGACTCTTGAAGCGATCCGCGTTCGACGAAGGCTCGACCGGAAACACGTCGATGGCTGCGCCGGCGAGGTGACCGTCGCGCAAGGCGCCGGCAAGCGCGTCGAGATCGACCACGGTGCCGCGGCTGTTGTTGATCAGGAACGAGCCAGGCTTCATCGTCCGCAGCTCCTTCTCGCCGATCATGCCCGCGGTCTCCGGCGTCTCCGGCACGTGCAGGCTGACGACGTCACTCTGCGCCAGCAGCTCTTCGAGCTTCTCGACCGGCTCAGTGTTGCCGTGACGGAGCTTGTCGGTGCGGTCGAAGTAGATCACGCGCATGCCCATGGCTTCGGCCAGCGTCGAGAGCTGCGAGCCGATATTGCCGTAGCCGACGATGCCCAGCGTGCGGCCGCGTACCTCGCGGCTGCCGGTCGCCGACTTGTCCCAACCGCCCTGATGGGCCGACACCGAGCGCGGAAAGATCCGCCGCAGCAACATCACGATCTCGCCAATCACGAGCTCGGCGACGCTGCGCGTATTGGAGAACGGGGCATTGAACACGGGAATGCCACGCTTGCGCGCAGCCAGGAGATCGACCTGGTTGGTGCCGACGCTGAAGCAGCCGACGGCGAGAAGCTGGTCCGATGCCGCGAGCACCTCATCGGTGATCTGGGTCCGCGAGCGGATACCGAGCAGCGATACGCCCTTGATCGCCCGCCGCAAATCCTCGCCGTCCAGCGCCTTGGTCAGCCGCTCGACATTGGTGAAACCCGCGCTCCTGAACAGGTCCACGGCACTGTCATTGACGCCTTCCAGCAGCAGCGCCTTGGCGCTTCGCTCAGGGCTTTGGCCTGGGGCTGACATGAAATCTCCGTAAGTCACAGCTTTGCCGCAGCTCATAGACCGTGGAGGATGTGCAGCACAATAGGGGTCGGATACGGGGAGAAGATGGCAGGAGCCCGTGCGCTTGGCATCCCACCAGCTCCGCCGTTCCCGCGCTCACAGCAGCCGTCCCGTCATCCCTGCGCAGCGGCGAAGCCGCTGTCGCTGGAGGTGCGAGTGGCGCGATGCTTGGCATCGCGCCGGGAGCCTCGAAGGATGAACGGTCCCGATGCAGCCGGGCGTCGCCCTTCGAGGGCCGCTGAAGGAGCGGCCACCTCAGGGTGACGGTGATAGATCAATGCGAGCGGCAAGGATCACGGCTCGCTCGCCGTCAAATCACGTAAAACCCATGCGTGCCGTCGCGGCGGAGTTGCTCGACGAGGCCGTATTCCCAGTCGAGATAGGCCTGCATCGCAGCTTCGGCCACATCAGTGCCTTCATAGGGCCGGCGGTAGCGGTGTGCCGGATCCGGCTTCGGCAGGACATGCGGCGGCCCGACGTCGAGCGCACCGTCATAGCCGCCCTCGAGCACATAGACTTCCCAGCCCATCTGCGCCAGCCAGGACGCCGTCATGTCGGCGCGGATGTTCTTGTCGTCGGTCAGGAGAATGCGCGCGCCGCGCACGGGCGCGGCCATGTCGGTTTCCTGGACGAGCTGGCCGCCAGGATAATGGCGGAAACCGGGGAGATGGCCGGCCGCATAGTCCTCGGCGTCGCGCACGTCGAAACGATAGAGCGTGCGATTGGTCTGCGCAGCAAGCGCCGACATCTCGTTCGCACCGATACGGCGAACACCTGCGCGGTAGGCAACATCGCGGGCATTGGCCGGTCCGCCCTCGAATGGCCCGATCGCGCCGCGCCTGTCAGCGCCGTGATCAAGCGTATGCCGCGCCAGCGTCCAGCCGATCGTGCCATTGCGCAGTGCGCGCACCCTGTTGGGCGCGCCGGCATTGATCAGCGACTGGGTGCCGATGATCGAGCGGGTGCGGCCGGCGCAGTTGACGATGATCGTCGTCTCGGGATCGGGTGCGGCCTGCCCTGCCCGCAACACCAGCTCCGCGCCGGGCACGCTGACCGAGCCCGGGATGTTCATGGTCGCATATTCGTCGAAACGGCGGACGTCGAGGATGGCGATGTTGGCCTTGTCGGCGATGAGCCTTGCCACCTCGTCGGCGCTCAGCGAGGGCGTATGGCGACGCGACTCGACCAGTTCGCCGAACGCCTTCGAGTAGGAATTGACGTCCTCGAACACCTCGAAGCCCGCATCGCGCCACGCCTTCAGCCCGCCGTCGAGTGCGCCGACATTGGTGTAGCCGAGTGCGGCCAGACGCTCGGCACCGGACGCGACCAGCCCCTCGCCGTCATCATAGAGCACGATCGGCACATCCTTGCGCGGCAGCCGGACCTCGGCCTCGACGGCGATCCGGTCCACCGCCATATTGGCGGCGAAGAGCGGATGGCCGGTCGCGAAGGCCGCCTCGTATCTGAGATCGAGCAACGCGTTCTCTTCGCGCAACAGCAGCGCACGGCGGATGTCGGCGGGGGTGACGGTCGGAAGCTTCATGGCATGGACCTTGAGGACAGAGCCAGGAGCTTTTGAACCATTGCGGCGGTGTTGACCAGCGATATCGGAGAACAGGACAATGGCGCGGAGATCGGGCTAGTCGCACTCGAATGTCGCGACGACCTGCGAGAAGTCGCGTTGATCAAGAGCATCCCGACCGATCCAGAAATGAAGCACACCGCCAATGTTGGAGTGCCAATTGAAGAAAGCAAGATCACCCTGAATCTGAAGCAACAGCACGTCCTCCAGGTGCGCCTCGGTCGCATCTTGCGGGCCGCTGCCGTATCCCAGCATCTGATGAAGCGCAGTTCTGAAGTGGCGGTGCTTGCCATCGTCCACGGTTGGCGTCTTCCAGTGATTCTGCCGCGCCAGATTCGCGACGTAGCTGGACGGGGCGTGGTCGGAGATATCGACGTCCTGAGTCGCCATGCAACGGATCGTATGGTTGATGGCGTTGCCGAGGTCGTGCGCGATTGTACCCGCATATGTGGGCACCTGCCCGTCCAGCTTCTCGTAGGCATGCACAATCTTGAACCACCAGGATCTGAAGCTCGCCTTTGTATCCGGATCAACGTCGTCCATTGGGGTAAGCGCCCGACAGCGCTCGAGCCACCCGATTGCACCAGCGCGTAGCCGCTTCAATTCAACAGTTGCTTCGTCGGTGAGCGGCTTGCCATAATATCCACGCGTCAGATCGCGCTGGACGTGCGACAATACCGACCGGACCACATAGGTGATGAGGAGCCAGTTGAAGGGCCAATCCTCGTCCTTCTCGTATTCGGACGCAGCTCTGAATTGAAGCAGATCATTCTCGTGCGCCTCCCCCGGACCCAGCGCCCTACACAATTCTTTGACCATAAGCGCCCCTCCGACGGCGTCCTCCCGGAAGTAGAAGTCGCGGAACGGTCGGAAGGAGACCGGATACTTGAACTCGACCCTGGAATGAAGATCGAGGTTGGGGTCGAGCCATCTGACCTGGGAATCACCGTCGGTGCCTGCCAGCGGCATCAGGTCTGGCGGTGGCGCGCGGTTGGGATACACGCCACCGTCCGTCGGGCTATACAGTACGCGACAAGGTGGATGTCCTTCGCCAACAAACACAGAACTACAGAAGAGATAAAGGGTGCCTCGCGTCGGAAGCGGCGACCAGCCGGCCCCAGGCACTTCAGCCAGGTCAATTTGAGCTACGAATGTAAGCGCAACCGTTTCCGGCTTTTCATTGGCCATGACCTCTGCCGTCGGCCAATCAAATTTCGGGGGCAGCTTGGGGAGCCCGCCGAAAAAGCTCCGCGCCGGGTGCGCGAGCGGCACGGGCAGATCGCTGCGTCTGACCAGCACCGCAGGCAGCGCCGTCTCCTCGATTTCGTCTTGCTCGGATCGCGCCATCGATCACCCCGACTTTCGCATGGACTTCGTCAATCGAACCATTTGTGGAGAGTTCAGACAAGTCGCTCCGATCCGCTGTGTGCGGCAGGCGTTGTTTGCACCGGCTGCGGATGAGCTATCGGCGGCGCGTCGCGCGGCGGCTAGCGCATCACTGTCATTCGCCGGGAACGAGCCGCCCGAGCGGCGGCTGCGCCGGGCGCCGCAGCTTACGGCGTGACAGATAGAGCAGGATTCCGGTGACCGAGAACAAGGGCATCAAGACGGCGGCAATCATGAAGGCGAGCTTGCCGGGCCATCCCAGGATCGCGCCGCGATGGATGTCGTAGATGGCCGCGATGATCTTCTCGCCGAAGGTCTTGTCGGCATAGCGCTCGGCGGAGACCATCTGCCCGGTGACGGCATCGATGCGGAATTCGTCGCGCGTGGTCTCGAGCAACGACGCCTTTCCCCACGACCGGATGCGGATCGTCGTGCCCTGCGCCGGCAGCGTCAGCAACGCCTTGGAGAAGCGGTCGCCCTCCTCGCGCTGGAACGTCGTCCAGGCCTGATCGAATCCGATCGGCGGCGCCGGCTGGGAGCTGGCCGTACGCGTCGGCTTCGCGGACATCTTAGGCTGTATCTTCGCGGCGGCGGCGTGCGGACGCGCGAGCAGCCAGGTCACGCCGTCCTTGTACCATTCGAAGGAGAAATACAGCCCGGTGAGCGTTATCGCCAGATAGACCGGCAGGACCCAGGTGCCGATCACGGCATGCAACGACCGGTGCAGTCCGCGGCCGCTGAGCCCGAGATTCGGTTTCAGCCACATCTTCACGCTGCCGCCCCGGCGCGGCCAGCGCAGCACGAGGCCCGAGACCAGCATGACAATGAGGCCGAGTGCGATCGTGCCGGTGATCGGGCGTCCCCAGCCCTTGCCGTCGCCGGGAATGAGCAGCCACCGGTGCAGCCTGCGCACCGTTGCGAAGAACGCCTCGCCGCGCGGCGAACCCAGCACGCGCGCATCGTAAGGATCGACAAAGAGCGAGGCCGGCCTTCCGCCGTTTTCATCCCGCGCGAAGCGGACATGGGCCGCCGCCGCCGGATCGCTCGACAGCGTGACGGCCGAGACCTTGCCGACGTCCTGCTCCGCCTTCAGCCGCGCGACCAACACGTCCGGCATCAGCGCCGGGATTTGACGCGGTGGGACCTGCATGATCCCGGCGTTGAGCTGGTCGACGATCTCGTCCTCAAAACTCATGATCGCGCCGGTCAGCGCGATCAGGGACACCAGCAGCGCGAGGGCGAGGCCCGCGATGGAATGGACCTGGAACAGGACGGCCTTGACCGTATGCCCGATCCGCACCGTCATCGCTAGAACTTCACCGTTGCCGACAGCGAGAACCGCCGCGCATCGCCGATGGCGACGTTCAGGGCATTCCCGGTGCTGGATGTATAGTAGAGCTTGTCGAACAGATTCTTGACGTTGAACTGATACGTCACGGGCAGATTATCGATCTTCGTGTCGTACGTCGCAAAAATGTCCGCCACGGTATAGGCCGGCATGAAGAACGTGTTGGCAGAGTCGCCCGCCCGATCGCCGACATAATGCGCGCCGCCGCCCAGCCGCAGGCGTCCGGGGAGCCTGTCGCCGAAATCGTAGACGAGATAGAGCGAAGCCGTGTTCATTGGAACATTGAACAGCTTGGCATTGCCGACAACGGGATCATTGATCAGGCGTGCGTCGGTATAGCCGTAACTTCCGATCATGCTCCATTCGTCGGTCAGCCTGCCGGTCACGTCCAGTTCGACGCCGCGAGACCTGGCCGCACCGGACGTGCGCGCCGCCGACTTGCCGCCGCCGATGTCGTCCAGCACCAGCACGTTCTTCTTCTCGATGTCGTAGACCGCCAGAGTGCCCGACAGCCGCTTGTTGACGTCGAATTTCAGACCGGTCTCCCACTGCGTTCCCTCTTCAGGCGCAATGGTGGAATCGACGACGAAGCCGGCGGTGAACGGCGGGATGACCGATGTCGGCTTGAGCGACTGCGTATAGCTCACGTAGTAAGAGAGCTGGTCGTTGAGTTTGAAGATGACGCCGCCGAGCGGCAGCACCTTGTCGCCCGAAAGATTGGTGGCAGTGACGAAGAGGGGCCGGCCTTTTCCGGCGAGCTGCTCGTATTCCATCCAGCGCACACCGCCGACCACGGAGAGCCAGTTGGTCAGGTGGAACGTGTCCTGGGCGAAGAAGCTGCGGGTGCCGAGCTTGTCGGTCTGCTCGCTGTCGGTTGCCGAAATGGTCGTGCCCGGCGTGACCAGCCCGTAGACAGGGTTATAGAAATTGAAGCTCGGCGTCGCCTGGCGAATCAAATCGTGGCGATCGATCGTACGATACAGCGCCTCGCCGCCGAACAGGATCTCGTTGCGGAAACCGCCCACCCAGACGTCGCCTTGCAGATAGGAGGTGCCGTAGCTGGCGTTGCTCAGCGAATTGCGCGTACCGTCGTTGCTGCGGGTTTCAACGCCGGTCGTGGCGTTGACGCTGGTGATACGAAGCTGGTTCGCGCTGAAAGTCTCGGTGTTGTAGCTGTAGGCCGCCGTGACCTTCCAATTGTCGTCTAGCTTCTGCTCGACGGAAGCCTGCACCAGGTCGGACGTGCCCCACATGTTGTTGAAGGGCTCGTCGAGCCGGCGCGTCTTCGGGATCGCCAGTGGAGCGCCTTTGACGAAGGCCGTGCCGCGGTCGAACGGATAGATGAATTCGCGGTGCTCATAGGTGAGCTGCACCGTCGTTGTGTCGCCGTACCAGGCCAGCGACGGGTTCACCAGCAATTCCCTGTGGCGGCCGAAATTGCGCCAATAGTCCTCGCTGACGCCATAGCCGATGAAGCGATAGGCAAGACCGCCGTCGCCGATCGGACCGGTGACGTCGAGCGTGCCGTCGGCGCCGCTGCGGTTGTTCGCATAGGTCGAGCCGAGCAGCGTGACCGAACCGTGCTGATAGAGCTCCGGACGCTTGCTGATGGTATTGACGATGCCGCCGGGATCCATGATGCCGTAGAGCAGCGAGGCCGGCCCTTTCAGCACCTCGACGCTTTCGACCGCGGGATTGAGGCTGCGGCCCTGCACCAGCGGCATGCCGTTGCGCATGATCGAGCCGTCGCGATTGTCGCCGAAGCCGCGACGGATCACGGCGTCCTGGGTGCCGGCGAGCGTGTTGGTCTGGGTGATCCCGCTGATGTTGACCAGCGCATCGTCGATGTTGCGCGGCAGCTGGTCCTGCAGCACCTGCTCGGGCACGACGTTGACGGTCTGCGAAGTATCAAGCGGCGATGCGCCGCTGCGCAGCGTGGTCGAACTCGGCATCGCGCGATAGCCCAGCTTTGCGGCCTGTTGCGCGGCGGCATCCGCGGCCGCGCGCTCCGAGAGCGTCGGCGCTGCGGGGGCGGTATTGCGATTGGGCTGGCGGCGAGCTGTCGTTTGCGTGCGGCGCGACGGCTGCCCGGATGCGCGGGCCGGCTTCGACCGCGGTGTTGAGGCCTCCACCGTCACCGGCGGCAGCGCCGATTGCGCCTGGGCGGTCGTCATGTTGGAGGGGCATTCGGCGAGCAGCACAGCTGCTGTGATGAGAAGACCGGCGCGGCTCTTGCCGGCTCGATGACGATGGCCGCTGGCGCATTGGCCATCCAGATAAGCACGCACGTTCGATTCACTTCCAAGTCAGACGCAGCATTGAAGCTGGCGCGTCTAACAGGCCCGGCGCGCGAGCGGAACCATAAGCGGACTTGAATCGCTCTAGTATTGAATGGTTCTAAGAAAGGATCGGCGCTGAACGGCAATCTCTAATGGCCGTCTCGCCGAGCGCGGCACGCAGCACGCGAATTCGCGGCGGCGCGTGGCGATCTTGCGCGGGCTCACGCGATGGCAGGCGCCATCAACGCGTCGAGCTTCCGCTTGAGCGCGGTGCCGTCGGACAACGCGCGGAGCGGGGGGCGCACGCGCAGCCAGCCTGTATCGCCGGTCTGAGCCGCAAGGATAGCCTTCAACGTCGCGACCAAGGACGGCGTCTTCACCACGGCATCCGCCGCTGCCTGCATGCGCGCCTCGACAGCCTTGCCGTCAATCATGCCCTTGACCAGCTCCGGCAGGAGGTTGGCCATGCCGCAAATGGTGCCGGCGCCGCCCGCGGCCATCGCGCGGGCGATGTCGGGCTCGTTGCCGACGGTGATGGCGAGCTCGGGCGCGGCCGCGCGGAATGCCTGGAACTGCTTGAAGTCGCCGCTGGAGTCTTTCAAGCCGGCGACCTGCTTGCCATAGCGCTTGCGCAAGTTCGCGGCGACCGTCGTCGGGATCGCGACACCCGACACCTGCGGGATGTGATAGAGCGAGGCGCGCAGCCGATCGTCGGCAACACCATCGATGATCGCGGCAAAGGCATCCTCGATGCCTTCGGGCGTGACGCTGCGATCGAAATAGGGCGGCAGCAGCAGCACGTGGCGCAGGCCGAGGCCGAGCACGGCGCGCGTCAGCGCGATGCTGTCGGTGATGGCGGGGAAGCCGCCGCCGACCCCGATGCGTTCCGGCGCGATGCCGGCCTTGAGCATGGCTTCGATCGTCGCGACGCGTTCGCCGGCATTGAACGAGGTGCCTTCGCCGGTGGTGCCGAACAGGACGACGCCGTCGACGCCCTTGCCGAAGAGTTGCTTGGTGTGGGCGGCGAGCCGGGCGTGATCCACGCTGCCATCGGCCGCCAGCGGCGTCGCCGACGCCACCCAGAACCCGCGAATTGCCTCCGTCATCACACCGCCCTTTGCAACCGTCCCGAACTAAGCCGCTGATCTCCAACGATCTTCTGCGCTTACCGGGATCCTGTTTTTGCTTTACTTTCCGCCTTGTACCTTACATACAAGGTGGATGCAAATCTCGGCGCCATGGGCGCTGCGGAAATATTGAGGAGGTCTCGCATGGACATGGTGACCCCCGCCGGACGGCGCGACCAACTGCTCGGCGCGTTGCGCGACAGGCTCGGCGCGGCCGCGGTGCTGACTGGCAGCGAGGTGCCCGCTCGCAATTGCAACGACTGGAGCGCGAGCCTGCCGCAGACGCCGCTCGCAGTGATCCGGCCGCTCGATGCGAAAGGCGTGGCCGATGCGATTGCGACCTGCCGGCAGGCGCGGCTTCCCTTCGTGCCGCAGGGCGGACTGACCGGGCTGTGCCGCGGCGCCTCGCCCGAAGCCGGCTGGGTGGCGATCTCGCTGGAGCGCATGACCGGCATCGAGGAGATCGATCGCGCCTCGATGACGATGACGGTGAAGGCGGGCACGCCGCTGGAGACCATCCAGAAGGCGGCCGATGAAGCCGGCTTCTTCTTTCCGCTCGATCTCGGCTCGCGCGGCTCCTGTGCGATCGGCGGCAATCTCTCGACCAATGCCGGCGGCAACCGCGTGATCCGCTACGGCATGACGCGCGAGCTGGTGCTTGGCCTCGAGGTCGTGCTGCCCGACGGCACCATCATCACCAGCCTCAACAAGCTGATGAAGAACAATGCCGGCTACGATCTGAAGTATCTGTTCATCGGCTCGGAAGGCACGCTCGGCATCATCACCCGCGTGGTGCTCAGGCTGTTTCCGAAGCCGCGCTCGACCATGGCCGCGCTCTGCGCGCTGAAGGACTACGATGCTGTGGTCGCGCTGCTGGACGCGGCGCGCGGCGGGCTCGGTCCGCTGCTGTCGGCGTTCGAGGTGATGTGGCCGGATTATTGGGACGTGATCACGAATCGCGCCGGGGTAAAGCCACCGGTCGCGCCAGGTCACGGGCTCTATGTGCTGGTCGAGGCGCAGGGCACCGACGAGAGCCTGGACGCACCGCGTTTCCAGAACTGGCTCGAGGAACTGATGGAAGGTGGGCTGCTCGCCGACGCCGCCGTGGCGCAGTCGCTGGCGCAGACGCAGGCCTTCTGGCGCGTGCGCGACATCTGCGCCGAGTTCGGCCAGGTGCTGGGGCCGCACATCTCCTACGACATCGGCCTTGCGGTGGCGCGAATGGACGAGTTCGCCACGCGCTGCAAGGCCGCGCTCGCCTCCGGCATCAAGGGCTGCGAGAGCGTCTATTACGGCCATATCGGCGATGGCAATCTGCATCTCGTCTCCTGGGTCGCCGGCCTCTCGGTCGCGCAGCAGCCGAAGGAGGAGATGGACGCGATCATCTACGGTCTCGTCAGAGACATGGGCGGCAGCGTCTCCGCCGAGCACGGCATCGGCACGCTGAAGAAGCAGTGGCTGGGCCATGCCCGGAGCGAGGCCGAGATCGCGCTGATGCGGACGCTGAAGGCGGCGCTCGATCCCGATCACCTGCTCAATCCCGGCAAGGTGGTCTGAGCGCGCCATGCGATCGCTCAAGCTCGATGCGCCGAAATCGCTGTCGCAGCGGGTGATGCTGCGGCTGCGCCAGGCCATCATCGACGGCGAGTTCACGCTTGGAGCGGCCATCTCCGAGGAGATGGTGGCCAATTCCTTCGGCGTCAGCCGCACGCCGGTGCGCGAGGCGATGGGCCAGTTGCAGGCGCAAGGCCTCGTCGTGATCCGGCCGCAGGTCGGCAGCTTCGTGTTCACGCCGAGCGCCGAGGACATCGATGCGCTCTGCACCTTCCGCATCGCGCTGGAGCCCAGGGCGGCCGAGCTGGCCTTTCCTCACGATCGCGACGGTGCGCTTGCGGCCATGAGCGCGGCGATCGCAGCGATGGAGCCGGCCGTCGCGGCAAAGGACAACATCGCCTATGGCCGCGCCGACGCCGCCTTCCACGAGGCGCTGTTCACCCATTGCGGCAACCGCTACCTCGCCGAATCCTATCAGCTCGTCTCCGGCCGCGTCGCCGCGCTCCGCACCAATCTGACCTCGCCGATCGACGTGCGCACCCGCACGTCGTTCGACGAGCACCGCAAGCTGCTCGATCTGTTCGCGCGCGGCGATTTCGTCGCCTTCGGCGAATTGATGACGACGCACATCACGAATTCGGGAATGGTCTATGCCACGGCGCTGAAGCTGGATTGAGCGCGTCTACCGCTCCTCCTTCGATCCCGGCCTGTCCAGAAAATCCAGCGCGGTGTTGATCTGCTCGAGCTGGTGCTCGATTCTATCGCGGTCCTCGACCGATGGCGCCTTCTCGAGCTGTTCCACGAGCTTCTGCTTCCGCAACAGCAAGTTCTCTATGACCGTACCCACGATTCCCCCATCGCCAGAGGCGACGTCACGGACGCCGAAACGATGCGCGCACAACCGGGCCCGCGTCGAACCCGTAGCCAGAATGCCCGCGGGCGCGGTTGGTTCCTGCGGCCACATCCGATCGGCGCCGGAACCGCATCATCGGCACAGCGAGCGGTTGAATTCGCCCGCCCCCGGCCCTATGCGTAGGCGCCATGGACACCCAGATGATCACCGCCGAAAAGCCGCTGATGGCCCGGGCGCAACCGCGCAAGCCGGCGCCGTTCCTGCCCATGAGCCGCGCCGAGATGGATGCGCTCGGCTGGGACGCCTGCGACATCGTGCTGGTGACCGGGGACGCCTATGTCGACCATCCGAGCTTCGGCATGGCCATCATCGGCCGGCTGCTGGAGGCGCAGGGCTTTCGGGTCGGCATCATCGCCCAGCCGGACTGGCACTCGGCCGGGCCCTTCAAGGCACTCGGCAAGCCAAAGGTGTTCTTCGGCGTCACCGGCGGCAACATGGACTCCATGGTGAACCGCTACACCGCGGACCGCCGCATCCGCAGCGACGACGCCTATACGGCCGGCGGCGAAGGCGGCAAGCGGCCGGACCGCTGCACGATCGTCTACGCCCAGCGCTGCCGCGAAGCGTTCAAGGACGTGCCGATCGTGCTCGGCGGCATCGAGGCGTCGCTGCGCCGGATCGCGCATTACGACTACTGGTCCGACAAGGTGCGCCGTTCCGTGCTCGCCGACGCCAAGGCGGACTTGCTGCTCTACGGCAACGCCGAGCGCGCCGTCGTCGAGGTGGCCAACCGACTCGCCGCCGGCGAGGCGCCGCGCGAGCTCGACGACATCAGGGGCGTCGCACTGTTCCGCAAGGTCCCTGCCGATTACACGGAGCTGCACGCCGACGATCTCGATTCCGCCGACGAGGGCGCATCGCGTCAACGCGGACCAACCGTGATCCGCCTGCCGGCGCTGGAGCAGGTCGAGCAGGACAAGGAAGCCTATGCCCGCGCCTCGCGCGTGCTGCACCGGGAGAGCAATCCCGGCAACGCGCGGCCGCTGGTGCAGCGTCATGGCGACCGCGATCTCTGGCTCAACCCGCCGCCGATCCCGCTGACCAGCGAGGAGATGGACGCGGTCTACGACCTTCCTTACGCGCGCGCACCGCATCCGTCCTATGGCGATGCCAAGATCCCGGCCTGGGACATGATCAAGTTCTCGGTCACGATCATGCGCGGCTGCTTCGGCGGCTGCACTTTCTGCTCGATCACCGAGCATGAGGGCCGCATCATCCAGAACCGCTCGGAAGGCTCTATCCTGCGCGAGATCGAGAAGATCCGCGACAAGACGCCGGGCTTCACCGGCGTGATCTCCGACATCGGCGGCCCCACCGCCAACATGTACCGGATGGCGTGCAAGGACCCGAAGGTCGAGGCGGCATGCCGGCGGCCGTCCTGCGTCTTCCCCGAGATCTGCCCGAACCTCAACACCTCGCATGACGATTTGATCCGGCTCTATCGCAAGGTGCGCGAGACCAAGGGCATCAAGAAGGTGATGGTCGCCTCCGGCGTTCGCTACGACCTCGCGGTCGAGAGCCCCGAATACATCAAGGAGCTCGTCACCCATCACGTCGGCGGCTATCTCAAGATCGCGCCCGAGCATACCGAGCGCGGTCCGCTCGACAAGATGATGAAGCCGGGCATCGGCGCCTACGACAAGTTCAAGCGGATGTTCGACGCCGCCGCCGAGCAGGCCGGCAAGAAATATTACCTGATCCCCTATTTCATCGCGGCGCATCCGGGCACGACCGACGAGGACATGATGAACCTCGCGCTCTGGCTGAAGAAGAACCGCTACCGCGCCGACCAGGTGCAGACCTTCCTGCCCTCGCCGATGGCGACCGCGACCGCGATGTACCACACCGGAGTCAATCCGCTGCGCGGCGTGCGCCACGGCGGCAGCGACAAGGTCGAGGCGATCAAGGGCCTGCGCCAGCGCCGCCTGCACAAGGCGTTCCTGCGCTATCACGACCCCGACAATTGGCCGGTGCTGCGCGAGGCCCTGATCGAGATGGGCCGCCGCGACCTGATCGGCTCGCAGCCGCACCAGCTCGTCCCCGCGCACCAGCCGCCCGGCACCGGCAAGGCCGCCGGCACCAAGCGTCCGCTGCGGCCCGGCGGCAACACGCAGCGGTTCACGACGAAGGGTCTGCGGGTGATGAAGTAGCCCCCGGGAGCCGGGTTTGGCCCGGTTCGGCGGCGCTTTCGCACCTTCCAAAACAAAAGTTCGAAAACAACCCCATGCACAGTAGCCGGGGGCAGCAAGATCAACGGCTTGCGGGCGCGATGAGATCGGCGCGGTCGCCGAACGCAAATCCAGGCAGGATCTGGCCACGGAAACGGTCAATTTCCGTTTTTACGAAATTTACTTGATCGTCGGGCAAAACAGGCGTATGATGCCACCATCGCGGAACGTGGGTGATCGAGGGCTAACCGCACCTGGTCGTCGCCACGCCCTGCCCGATCGAGCGCGATCTCGTCGAACGACCGTTACGCATTGCTGATTTTACGAATACACTGCGCCGTCGGGCAAATCAGGAGCAGAATGGCAGCATCGGAAGGACCGAGTCAGGACGCCCCTTCCGTTGCTCAGTGCCAGCGTCGTCGAGATCACGACCGCGTCACGCGCGCAATCCGCTCCGCGGATCGACGCATTGCAGGGGATGGCGCTCCTGATCGCATGATCACCTTGCAGTCCAGCAAAAGCCTGCGATAACCGCTGCTGGCTTTGCCCTAGCTGCACGGCGCTTAAGGTGCTCGCCGCTGGTGACCCATCTACGAAGTTGTGTGGGGTCTGGCGGAGGTCCGCTCATCGCGGCAGAGCGGATCAGATTTGCTAAACCTTAGTTCTTCGGATTTTGGCCCTTGACTGTCGCCAGCCCGAAGCGCCGCAACGTCCGCTTTCCGTAGATGACCTGAACAGAGCATGTGAGCGGGACAAGGCGGCCTTTGACCTATGACCGACCCCATGAGCGTCTTCCGCCAGGAGCCCGCACGCGCCCCAAAGGGGACACATCGGGTTGCGAGGCAAAAAGCTCTCGTTCACCACATTTAAACCTTAAGATTCTACGAAGAGTACTCACCCCACGGGCCGCAGGATCATGCGAACAGCGTTCGTACAGAAGCCATCGGTGGCCTTCCGGCCATGAAGACCTGGCAGGCCAGCTGCATCGTTGCTGTTCTCGCATCCGTGGGACTCTTCCTGACCGCCGCCAACAGACCGGCCGCGACCATGCCGGATCTCATGTCGGAAGCGACAGCGAGCATACCGGCTGCGGCGCGCATGGCGGCTCCTGCGAACCTGGTGACGCCGGCCATGTACGCAGAGGCATCCGCCAGACTTGCGGCAGCGCTTCGGGCAGAACGAGCAGAGCTTGGTGCGGTGACGTCAGCAGGTGCCGCGCCGCCACACACCGACGCCGAGATCGTCGATGAACCCGCCACGCCGAAATTGGCGTCGTTGGGACAGGATGTCGTCCAATCCCTGCCACCGGAACGCGATGCGTCGAGCGGTGCTCCGAAAGCGGCGTCGACGCAGGATTTCCGTCATCTGGTCTACTACGTCTGGTCCGAACTGCCGCCCGCCGAGAAACCGGCGGAGATCGTCTTGCGTGCGTTCAGGGACATTCCAGTGGGAACGCCGACCGAGGAGATCAAGCGCGCTGCCGACGCGTTTGGTCTCGATTTCAATTTCATGATGGCAGTTGCCAAGATCGAATCCGGTTTCAACCCCAATCAACGCACCGGGTCGTATATCGGACTGTTTCAGCTGAGCCATTATGAGTTCGGCAAGTTCGGCTTCGGGCAGATTCGCAGTCCGCGGGATAACGCCGTCGCGGCCGCCTACAAGGTCATTACCGAAGGCGTCCTGTTCCAGTGGATCACGCACCGCAAGCCTGATATGAGCGACCTCTACCTGATCCATCAGCAGGGCTGGGAAGGCGCCGCCGAGCACATCAGCCGGCCCGCTCGCGCCGCATGGAAATCGATGTGCGCCACCAGCGAAGGCAAGGAGAAAGGTGAGAGGTGGTGCAAACGCGCGATTTGGGGCAATGCACTTCCGGCCTTCAAGCGCAGCTGGAAATCGGTGGACAACGTGACGTCAGAGGCGTTCGTCGGCATGTGGCGCGGGCGGGTCGCCGAATTCTACGGGAAATATGTGGCGACTGCCGCTGCGGCGGCAAACCCATGATTCCGTCCTCGGCAGCGCCACGCCTGCTTTGCCTTTGGCTGGTAGATCGGTAGAGCGCCAGCGAACCCATCAACCCTCCGCCTGTGGCGAGGCATGATGGGTTTCGCCATCGCGGGGCCGCTCGCCCGCCTACAGCGCCAGCACCACCTCTCCCGACACGGCATCCGTGACGCCACGGCCGTTGCCTTGGTCCTCGAGCACGGACCTGAAACTGTCGAGCGTCTTGATCATCGCCGATCGTGCCGCAACCAGCGCGTCCTGACTGGACCAGGTGCCGATGAGGCAGAAGGTCTGCTCGCCGGTCTTGATGATGACGCCATGCTCCAGGCCCGGCCATCTGGCTTTCCCATCTCGGTGCGCGTCGAGGAAGGCGGCTTCCGCGCCGGGCTTCACCCTGAACTTCACCACATTGTAAACCTGCATGGTGGGCCTCCGGAAAAATGGATGGATGAAAAACGGGCGCCGCGCGAGGTCAGGACGAAAAGTCCGCGGGTCGCCCCGACGGATTGTCGTCCCCGCGCACGGCGGCGTCACCGTGACAAATCGGCATGGCGACACCGGTCTTTTCGGTCAGCTGAAACAAAAGCGCGAAAACAACCCCATGCACAGTAGCCGGCCCTAGTGGGATCAATGGCTTAACGGCGTTGCTGAGACGTTTGCCCCGTCGGGCAAAATCCGTTGTTCCGTCGGGCAAAACAGGCGCAGAATGCCAGCATCGGAAGGATCGGGATCGGGAGCCCCTTCCGTTGCTCAGTACTGGCGTCGTCGAGCTCACGACCGCGTCCCGCGCACAATCCGTTCGGCGGTTCGACGGGCTGCGGTGCTCCTGATCGCTTGATCACCGGCAGCTCAGCAAGGGCCTGCGATACCCGCTGCGAGCTTTGCCCTAGCCGCACCGGGCTTAACGTGCTCGGCTTGTGACCCGTAGCAAACTTTCAAAGCGATGCCGCTGAGGGCCGCTTCTGACTCCGAAGCCGACATCATCCCTCGGGCACGCAGGCCAGGCGCAAGCCCCTATATATCCGCTCACGCATGGCAAGATAGGTTGGGTTATCGCTTAGTAGGCCGTTACGGAAACGACAAATGCTAAAGCTGGAATCGAGCGCGAGTCCTGCCTTCGCGGTTGCTTTCGCCTGATCCGTGGAGCCGAGCAGCGCGAGTGCGCCAGCGAGCAAAAAATGCGTAATGGGGTAGTTTCGGTTGGCTTCAAGGCTTCGTCGCCACCGGCTAACCGCCTCGTCATCCGCTAAAAGCTGAAATTTGGCGGCGCCGGCGAACAGCAGCCAGCGATAAGCGTTGATGTCGCAGGGCGAAAGGCGAAATGCCTCGTTCATGTGGGCCTCGGTCTCAGCTGCGCGACCCATGACAAATTTGGCGGCGCCAATCTGCGCATGCGCCCCGGCTAAATTGCGGTCCAAGGACAACGCTCGCTCGCACTCGGCTATCCCTTGCGTCGCACGGTTCGTTAGAATTAGAAGGTCGCCCAATACTAAATGGGCAATGGGATAATTCGGTGCATGAGACAGCGCTTTCACCACAGACACCTCAGCCATTGCGAGACGCGCAGCCCGGTCCGGTGAATATAGGCCCGATCCAATTGTCAAATCGACCATCGCCATACCGACCATCGCTGCGGTGTTCTTGGGATCAAGCGCTAACGCCCGCTCAAAGAGATCATGTGCTTGTGCCATGTACCCTGGGGTTCGCCCCTTGTTCAATGAAGCTGTGCCTTGAAAATACAGGTCCATTGAATTCAGATGAGAACTCTGTTCGGACCGCCTGGCCTCGTGCTCAGTAAGTTGAGCTTCTAGCGTGTTTGCGAGACGCGATACGATCTCGTCCTGCATATCGAACAGGTCGGCTACAGGTTTGTCAAAACGGTCGGCCCACAGGTGCGCGCCAGTTGCCGCGCCAACGAGTTGAACGTTTACCCGAAGTCGATCACGGTTGCGCTGCACCGAACCTTCGAGCACGTAGTGCACGTTCAACTCGTGACCAACCTGCTTGAGATCGACCGCCTTACCTTTGTAAGTGAATGCGGTATGTCGACCGATTACGAATGAGCCGCTGATGCGTGACAGGTCTGTCGTCAGGCTCTCCGTTATCCCGTCCACGAAATAGTCCTGCTCAGGATCACCGCTGAGGTTGGCGAACGGCAGCACCACGATGGAAAGACGAGGTGGTGAAAGCGGCCTTTGCGCCGTGTCGCCGTCCTGCGGCGCCAAGCCGACCGGCGCAATTACCAGCCTCTGCGCTTCCCGCACCGTACCAACGAAGCGGAAGCCCATGCGCGGCAGTGTTTTTATCAGCCGCTGTTCTTGGCCGGAGTCGCCGATTGCGCTTCTGGCGGCGTTCATACGGGTGGTCAGCGCGGCATCAGATACGATGCGTCCATTCCAAATGACATTGATGAGGTCGTCCTTACTGACGACGCGTTCCCTGTTGCGGATCAGGTAATCGAGCAAGTCAAAAACCTGCGGTGTGATCGACACCGCATCAGCTCTCCGATGCAGTTCACGCCGTTCGGTGTCAAACGTGTAATCCTCGAAGAGATAGCGCAAGCTACCATTCCTTCTTGGGGCACCTCTGTCGTACCCCTGGAGCACGAAGAATAAGCCGCCAGTAAGGAAAATGTAAGCTACCTGTTGAGCGAGCCAGCGCTTGTCCCGTCATCATCGTCTGGGTGAAGCAGTCTAGCCTGGGTAATCGCAATGAATACGATTCATGGGGTCACCGAGCTCGAAAAATATTGGGATGCATTTCAAGAGTGGCGCAAACGCGAGAGGCTGCGAACCCGGTTGTGCCGCCTGAGCGAAAAGGAGCTAAGGGATATCGGCATTACTCGCGGTGAGATCGACTACGTCGCCTCGAACAGAGCTATCGACCCACGAGGCGTCCGATCTGCCGAATGAGTCAAATATCTACCAATGGTGGGCAGCCAAATCCTCCGGTATTGGGACAATGGCTCCGAGAAACTCGTCGCAAAACGGCTGGCGCACCGACGGCGCGGAGCCATCGCCGGCTGTGCACGTCTTTATGACTGCTATTGGCCCTGGGCCGTCCAATCGCATGACCATTCGAGCGTCGGTTGTCAGACGGATACTGGAAGTGGCAATCCGCACGGACACTAGAGAGGCTGGTAGGATGGGTAGATGCCAGCGAAACCCATCAATTCCCCGCCTGTGGCAAACATGATGGGTTTGGCAAGGGCTCAACCCATCCTACGTGCTGGGTTTTGCTGGCAGTAACTAGTCAGTCTGCTGTTGGGTCATCGGCGAAGCTGCGGCTCGCCCCCTTGGGGTCCGCCTCACGGGGTCCAGCGGACTGGAATTGCTCGCGTTGAGCTTTCCTAAAGTGCCCCCAACAGACCTTCCGATGCCTGTTTGATTCAGCGAACGGTTCGCCGTTACCGGTCCGTCTCAATGCAGCCAAGATTCCAGGAGCCACCCAGCTGTTCTGGAGTTGGCGCGTCATGTGAAGCACTTCACATCAGGGCCCCTGGGGTTCGACTACTCTGATTGCGGAAGTCGCGGCGCAAATCTCTTTGCTTGCTTGAGGAGATTGCAGTGACGAAGACAATTCTGATGGCCGCCATCAGGGCGGTAATCGTGCTGCTGGCATGGTCCTTCGCGGCGCACGCATGATCAGAGCCGCCCCGAGCTCAATGGCTGGTTCGAGAGCCCAAAAAGCGGCAGCTTGTACGATTGGACGCTCGGCAAGGCGCCGCGGATCGAGATCCGTTGTTTCATCCCCCGGGGGCCATGATAGCGTTTTCAAACGAAGCCTGTCCTACGCCTGGTGATCGTTGTTGGCCGAAGCTGTTCTGGCGGAACGATACTGAAGCAGTTTTCTGATCGTCGATAAGCGCGCGCCTTGCACAAGAGAGGCTGCCATGGGCTTAGTTCTTCATCAGGAAGTTGATTGCCGCGTCCGACATGATCGTTCGACAAGGGGGCATCGCAACCGCCGTCTTGTTTGCGCGATGCTCTGCGCGGTGGGCATATTCCAACTCGCGAGTGAAGCCCGGGCGCAATGCACCGCACGAGATGTCTTGCAGAACCATTTGACGCTCAAGAAAGCTCCTTCGGCTGGCATGCCGCAGGTGCCGGTCAGATCCGCCACCGATGTCCCAACGTGGAAAACGATTGCGCTGGGGACTTTTGCAGACTCGCTCGCTCTCCGTAGCGCGCTGGACAAGAAAGGCTGCAGCGTCGGAGGGCTGGCTGCGGAAATTCTCGCTCGACCGGCCTTTGTCGTTGGTTCTACGAGAACAGACGTGGAGCTCGTCGCGGTATCGGCGGTCGAACTCGGCTTCCGAACCGACGTCGCAACTCTGGCTTCGATCTATGCGCGTGCTCAGCGATTCGGTTTTGAACTTGCGGCTGCGGAGGTCGGTCCACAATTGAGGCTTCAGTATCTAAACCAACCCATGGGTGAATTTCTCATCATCGGAATGGAACCAATCAAGACGTGGAGCGGCGAGCCAGTCATTCTAAATGTGGCAAATGGCGGGGCCGGACTTATCCTCATTGGTCAAGATGGCCGACCTGACGCAGAAATAGCCGCAGTCTCCCGCATTGTATTCGTACGGTCCAACAGAACCGTGCTTGACGAGCTTGCGAAGGCGGCAGCACTCCCGCCGCCCTGAACACGATGCGCCGGCAGCGCCGGATGCCTTTCGAGCCGACCGCAGTGTGCGACCGGTGGCATATTTCCGCACTTCGGCCGGCCCTCAGCGATCGAACTCCATGTCCGCTCGCAGTCGGCATTAAAGGCAAAATTTGTTTCGGTCTTCTAGGTTGACCCTGGCAGTTGTTGGGGCCGATTTAGAAGCGTCAGTCACTGGTGCGCACACCGCTGACGACCGCTCAGCCGTAGTACCGCTCGAGCAGGCTTCGTTCGACCTTGCAGATATACGTGTACTTTGGATTGACCACCTGCGTGCAGCGGGCTTCTGCGATCTGGCCCAGCAGCATGTAGCCTTCGGCCGCTGGAATCTTCCAGTCGTCCTCCATCCAGTAGACCATCTCCTCGAAAGCCATGCGCATCGCGTCTTCGAGCGGGCGGGCGCATCCCAGCGTGCAGATGTGGGTCGCGGTCTCGATGCGCGGATGATTCAATCTCGCGGGGGCCTTGGCCAGCGAGACCTTGACGGTGAGATTGGCCGCGATCTCGATCGCACCCATTCCGTTGCATTCGCCGTCGCCCTGGATGGCGTGACAGTCGCCCAGGAAGAGATGCGCGCCGTCCTTGTTGACGCGGAAGAAGATGCTGTTGCCCGTGGTGATTTCCTGGACGTCCATGTTGCCGCCATGCGTCCCGTTGTCGACGGTGAGAACCGCTCCGTGCACAGGGGCGACGCCGGCCACGCCGATCATCGGCTTGACCGGCAGGCGGAGATGCTCGTTCCAATGCACGTGGCCGTCCTTGACTTCGACGACGCGTGTCTGGATGCCGAATTCCTTGCGCCTGACCCAATCGGGAAACATGCCAATGCCCGGCCAGAGCGCCGTGAAGCCGAGTTTGTCGAGCTCCATGTTCACCACGTCGAGACGCAGCATATCGCCCGGCTTTGCGCCGCGCACCTCGATCGGTCCGGTGGCACCGTTGACGAACGGCATCGTCACGTCCGCCTCGGTCAATTGCTGTCCGAGATGACGGATGGTGCCGTCATTGGCATTGATGGCGCATTCCACCACGAAGGTTTCGCCGGGCTCGACGCTAGCGATGAACTTGTCGTCGCCGGACAGTGCGTATTTGATGTTACCGGCCTTGCTGATGCGCTTGGACATGGTCTCTCCATGGACATTTGCGGATGTGATGAGGTTGACGCGCGAAGCGGATGAGAGTCGCAGACGATCTTCACTATACCTGTCGGCGCCAGGGCATCAGCAGCCGTTCGATCTTGCCGACCAGCCAGGTAAGAACCAGCGCAAGCGCGATCGTCACGACCAGCGCGGCGAAGACCTTGGGAATGATGTAGAGCGATCCGGCTTTGAAGATGGCGTGTCCCAGCCCCTCTGACGACGACATAAACTCGCCAACAATGGCGCCGATCAACGCGAAGCCGACCGTCAGCTTCAGCCCTGCGAAGATATCGGTGAGCGACGCCGGGATCACGAGCTTCCGGAAGATCTGGAATTTCGAGGCCCCCAGGGTCTTCATCAGATAGATCTGGTCGCCGTCGGCGCCGACGGCTCCCTTGTAGGATGTCACCAGCGCGACGATCACCACCGACAGGGTCGACATTGCAACCTTCGAGACCAGTCCGGTGCCGAACCAGATGATCACGATGGGTGCGAGCGCGATGATGGGGATCGAGCCGAGTGCGATGACGAACGGTTCGACGACCCGGGACACGAAACGCGAGTACCAGAGCGACAGGCCGAGCAGAGTGCCGACCAGGTTGCCCATGAAGAAGCCGAGCAGCGTCTCCATGCCGGTGACCGCTGCATCACGCCACAGGCTGCCGTCCTGTGCCATCTGAATCAGGAAACCCGCGATCGCCGACGGCGATCCGAACATGAAGGCGGCCGGGCTGCCCTTCGGCGTGGCGCGTTCCCAGACGACAAGAAGAGCGGCCAGAACGAGAACTTGAGTCGCCAGCACGGCGATGCCGAAGCGCAAACGCTTCCACTTTGCACGTGCCACCGGCGACGGAACGCTTCCGGCAGGCTTCGACGCGTCAACCATGCTGGTCCCGATATCCGTCGTCATTGGATCGCAACGTCGAGATCGGCCCAGATGCGCCGGACGTAGCGGCTGAAATCCGGGTTTTCGCGCAGCGAGATGACGTCGGCGCGATCGGAGCCGAGTTCGATCTCATAAGCCGCCTTCACCGCAGTCGGCCGCCGCGTCAGCACGATGACGCGATCCGCGATCGAAACCGCCTCCTCAATGTCATGGGTGATGAGCAACATCGAGCGCCCGCCTTTGCGGACCAGACTGACCATGTCACTCTCGATGAGCAGCTTGGTCTGAAAATCGAGTGCGGCGAACGGCTCGTCCAGGAGCAGCACGTCCGGGTCATTCACCAGCGTGCGCGCCAACGCGACCCGCTGCCGCATACCGCCCGACAACGTCGCGGGATAGTGGTCTGCGAACCCATGCAGTCCAAGCTGGTCGAGCATGGCCCGGCTGCGGTCTTCGGCCTCGGCAGCAGGAACGCCCCGGATCTCCAGGCCGAGCATGGTGTTGGCGAGCGCCGTGCGCCACGGGAACAGGAGGTCCTTCTGAAGCATGTAGCCGACGTTCTGAGGCTGACCAACGACCTGCCGGCCGTGCCAGCGGATGCGGCCGGCATCGGGCGCCAGCAGACCACAGAGCGTGTTGAGCAATGTGGTCTTGCCGCAACCGGAGGGACCGACAAGGCTGACGATCTCGCCCTTGCGCAGCGTGAGGCTGAGATCGGCAATCACCGGCACGACCTGCCCGTTGAGGTCGTAGCCTTTTGCGACGTGCTCGACGACGAGCGGGAGAGCAGTGCCGTTCACGGCCTCGCCCTCGCCAGGCCTTGCGTGTGTGGCAGCCTCAACGCTCATTTCAGGCTGGCAATCGCCTTTTCGGCAAACGAGTTGTCGATGATCTGATCGAACGGGACTGATCCCTTGGCGTTGCCGAGGTAGATCTGCATGTCCATCAGGTTCTTCCACTGATCCTGCTTGGTAATGACCGATTGCGCCGGGATGAGATATTTCAGCTCGGCGTCGATCGCCTTGTCGACGACGTCGCCGGGAAGATCGGGGAATTCCTTGCGGGCGACTTCCTTGGCGAAGGCGGGATCGGCGTAGGTCTTGCGCGAGGCCTCCTCGAAGGACGTGACCAGCGCCTGCACCATGGCAGGGTCCTTCTGGAGCGTCGAGGGCAGCACCATGATGCCGGTATTGCAGAACGGCCCGACATAGTTCGAGAAGTCGAACACGACCTTGGCGCCTTGAGCCTCCGCGGCGGCGACGCTCGGCTGATAGGCGACCGCCATGTCGGCCTGCCCGGCCAGCATCGCCGCGATCTCGGTGCCCGGATTGACTGGAACGATGGTAGCGTCGGTGCCGAGCTTCAGGCCGGCTTTCTCCAGCATCCGCTTGGTGACGCTGAAATTGGTGTTGGGCTCGGGCGACGTGACGATCTTGAGACCCTTGAACTCCTTCGGGTCGGTGATCGGTTTGAGCGTCTTGGACACCCCAAAATAGTGCGCGCGCTGCACAACCGTACCGACCACGACGCCGGGGCCGCCGTTCTCGCGGGAGATCTGCGCCATGGTCGCATCGCCAATCGCGAAATCCGCGGAGCCGCCGAGCACCGCCGCAAAGGTCTGGGTGTCGCCGCCGGCGGCGGTCACCTTCATGTCGAGACCGTTCTTCTTGAAGATGCCGGCATGCATGCCGACGTAGAGGTTGATGTAGCCCAGATTGTGCACGGCCTCGCTGAAGCGAACGGTCTTGAGCTCGGCGGCGGAGGCAATGCGGGATCCGAGCAACGGCGCAGCGCCGATTCCAGCGGCGACAACGGACGAGGCGGCAAGAAAGGCGCGGCGGCTGAGCGCGCGGCTGCTCGACGCAGCAGGACGAACACGGTCGGTCATGGCGCTGACTTCTCCAGGGAAATGCTGACAGGCAGCCCAAAGACTAGGCGCCGACTGCTCCGCATCAAGCCGAAATAAGCGACGCGATTTGCTTGCGATTTGGCGCGGCCCGTCAATATGTCACGCCATTGACGCAGAGTGCCGGTGCATGGCCTGAAGACGCGGCTTTGCTGCCCGCCGCATCATCGCGCTGCCGAATTCAGCACCGCGCGCGAATGGTTTTCGTCATTTCTGACATTTTGACTGCATAAAAAATTTGCAGGCCGCGCAGCGTATAGCCATGCCGTCCGCGACGGCCGCACGCGACTACGGATTGACGCGCACCGAGGAGAAGCGGCCAGTCAGGGCCCCTCCGCATTTTTCGGCCGCGATGCGGCTCGCCCGGGTCGGCTCGCGCGGCGGCGCCGCGGACTGCAAAGGAACCCCGTCCTGCCTGACGCCACCATCCGCCTTGCGCAGAAGTTCGAAGAGATTATCGACCAGCCCTCGCAAACGCAGATTCTCCGATTTCAGATCGTTCATCCGCTGGACGGCGGGAACATCGAGCGTGCCGAAGTTGCGACGCCACCGGTAGAAGGTACGTTCTGTGATGCCGGCGGCCTTGCAGATTTCTGCAATGGACACCCCGGAACTCGCCTCGGCGAGGAGATGAATGATCTCATTCTCGGTGAATCGGGATCGCCTCATCGTTCTCTCCATCGGCCCGTCATTTGCAGAGGCTCGAACGCCGGCCCCGCGCTGGGCCTGAGGTCAGTATAGCCGAAGGATTGCCGGCGCCTAGAATATCCGAGGACGATTTTGCCGATCGCAGCCGTGGCGATCCGGGGCGGATTGCTCTTGGAGCCCAAAATGCCGAACCGCTACGCCTGGAGTTGTCCAATGCAGCGCCGCCACGAGATACCCGCCACGCCCGAAAACATGGTGTGGGGCTATTTGGACTGCAACACGCCGCCTGTCCTCGAGGTCAATTCCGGCGACAGCGTGACACTGCACAGCTTCCCGGCCGGAGGAAAGGAGACGCTGCCGGACGATCGGTCGTTGGTCCCCAAAGACTATCTGCTCGCCCTGGATACCATGCAGCCCGGGCCGGGGCCTCATTTCATTACCGGGCCCGTCTATGTGCGCGGTGCCAATGTCGGCGATACGCTCCAGGTCGACATCCTCGACGTGAAGGTGCGCCAGGACTGGGGCTTCGTGTCGGTCCTTCCTCTGCTCGGAACGCTGCCGGACGAGTTCACGGATTATGAAACGATCCATCCCAGGATCGACCGCAAGCGCGACGTCTGCATCATGCCGTGGGGCACTGAGATCCCACTCGCTCCCTTTTTCGGCATCATCGCCACTGCCCCGCCACCGAGTTGGGGCCGCTGCGGCTCCCCCGTTCCGCGCGCGTTCGGCGGCAACATGGACAACAAGGAGCTGCGGGCCGGCACGACGCTGTATCTGCCGGTGTTCAACGAGGGCGCATTGTTCTTCGCCGGCGACGGCCACGGCGTGCAGGGCGACGGCGAAGTCTGCATTACCGCGCTCGAGACCGGCGTGACCGGGACGTTCCGCCTGACCGTGCGCAAGGACATGGATATCAAATGGCCCTTTGCCGAGAGCGCGACGCATCTCATGTCGATCGGCCTCGACGAGGATCTCGACGATGCCGCCAAGCAAGCGGTCCGGGAAATGGTCAAGCATGTCTGCGCACGGACGAACCGAACGCGCAACGAGGCCTACATGTTGTGTTCGCTGGCCGGCAATCTGCGCGTCACGCAACTCGTCGACGGCAACAAGGGCATCCATATGCTGTTGCCGAAGGCGCTTCTTTAGCGGGCTGGCGCGAAAGACGTCACAATATCCTTCTCGGCGTACAAGCCTCACCGGTCCGCCGGCGCGGCACGGTCAGCGCTTGACATCAACGCTATCATGTAACATATGACGTTACATGAAACGCGATTCCCGTTTATCCGGCGTGCTCCACGTCCTGCTGCACATGGCGCAGCAGCCCGGGCCGTTCACGTCCGAGACCCTGGCGAAAGCCATGACCACGAATCCCGTGGTGATCCGGCGCATCATGGCGGGGCTTCGCGATCTCGGTTACGTCCGCTCCGAGAAGGGGCATGGCGGCGGCTGGCGGCTTGCCTGCGACCTCTCGAAGGTGACGCTTCGCGACGTCTACATGGCGCTCGGCAGTCCCTCGCTGCTGGCCATGGGCAACCGGACCGAGGCGCCGGGCTGCCTGGTCGAGCAGGCCGTCAATGCCGCGCTCGATCAGGCCTTTCGCGATGCCGAGGCACTGCTGCTGTCGCGGCTCGGCGAGGTCACGCTGGCGATGTTGGGCGAGGACCTGCGCAAGCGGCTCGGGTCTCGAAAGATCCACGATATCAGCGCGCATCGCGCGTGACCGGCTCCATTCACGGGGACACCATCATGACCGACATTCAAGCCGCATTCTCCGATCCGCAATTCGTGGCGAGATACACCGAGGGGCCGCGGCGCTTCGTACCGGGCTATGAGGCCATGCAGTCGATGGCGGCGATTCTACTGGCCGAACGCGTCCCCGACGATGCGCGGGTGCTCGTCCTCGGCGCCGGCGGCGGCCTCGAGCTCAAGGCCTTTGCGCAAGCGCACCCCGCCTGGAGCTTCGACGGCGTCGACCCGTCCGCGGCGATGCTGGCGCTCGCCGGGCGGACCCTGGGAGAGCTCGCCCCTCGTGCGCGCTTTCATGAAGGCTATATCGACGATGCCCCCGAGGGACCGTTCGACGGGGCCACCTGCCTCTTGACCCTGCACTTCGTCGATGTCGAAGAGCGGCGCCGCATCGCCTCTGAGGTGCGCCGCCGCCTCAAGCCCCGCGCGCCTTTCGTGGTCGCGCACCTGAGCGCGCCCCATGGCGAGGCGGAACGCCCGCTGTGGCTGTCGCGCTATTCCGCGTTCCTGGCCGCATCCGGCGTCGAGCCGGACCAGGCGGCGGCTGCGCGGGATGCCGTCAGCAACCATCTGCAGATCCTCGCGCCCGCGCAGGATGAGGCTATTCTGCGCGAGGCCGGCTTCTCCGACCCCACCCTGTTCTACACCGGCTTCGCCTTCCGCGGCTGGGTGGCCTACGCCTGAGGCGCCACGGCTCCGTCACCGATCGACCGGCACGCCGGGGCCGAGATGATATCGACTCGAGAAGAACACCAGCGGCGTGGAGTCGCGGTGGTCGCAGCCCGAGACTTCAGCGATGATGAGCGTGTGGTCGCTGACCTCGACGTGCCGTGTGACCTCGCAGGCGAACCAGGCCATGCAGCCGGACAGGCGCGGCAGGCCGTCGACGATCTCGTAATGCGGTGCCGCGCCGGTGTTCGGCTGGCTCGCGAAATGCCGCGACAGATCCCGGCCGTGATCCGGCAGGACGTTGACGCAGTAGCGTCCCGTCGCCGAGATCGCCCGAAGCATGCGGCCGGGCATGACGGAAACCAGCACGGTTGGTGGCGAAAGGCTGACGGTGACGAAACTGTTCGCGGTCATGCCACAGACAGAGCCGTGCTCGTCCAACGCGGTCAGCACGGCGACGCCGGTCGCAAAGCGCGACGCGGCCTCGCGGAACGAGGCGGGATTGACGCGGGGCATGTCAGTCTCCGCTCGCATCGATTTCAAGCAATCGCCCTGACGGGCTCAGGCGGCGCCGACATGCGCTCGATCCAGGCCTGGATGCGCCGCGGCGTGGAGATGCGGTCCCACTGCCGGTCCGGATAGTTGAAATTCTCCGTGAACTCGTTCGCCAGCGCCGGATTCTGGCTCATCGCGCCGATCAGCATGCCCAGCGCTTCCGTCGGCGGCTGCAGCATCACATTGGTCCAGCGCGAGGCCGCCAGCACGCGGTCCTGCCGCTTCAGGTCGATCTTCTCGCAGAGGCGCGCGTCCAGCGCATCGGCGTTGACGATCTCCTCGCCGAGCACGAAGGCCGCATAGGAGGCGACATTGGCGCCCTGGCCCATCATGGGATCGACGATCGCATGGACGTCGCCGAGCGCGATCGCGCATTTGCCGTCGTCGAATTCGACCACCGTGTTGCGGACGGTCGGAACGACGCCGCCTTGCAGCAGATCCTGCGGCTGCGCGAGATCGAAGCGCGCGGTATCGATGCGGTCGTAGGTGGTCGGGTGGTGCTTCTCCAGCTTGCCCAGCAATACCTTCAGGAAGTGCTTCGGGTTGTCGTCGTAGCTGAGCGTCGCCAGCTCCTCCATGTCGCCACCCGGGACGTTCTCCATCAGCAGCGCGTTGGCAATCCCGCCGAAGGTAATGGTCGGGATCACGATCATTTCGCCATGCCCGGGCGAGACCGAAAGCGTGACGTTCATGGGATCGGGCTGCCGCACGCCGCTGTAGAGCCCGACGCACAGCCGCCGCTGCGGCTGCGCATAGGGCGTGTGCTCAGGACGATAAGTGAAGAGCTGGCCGAGCGGCCCCTTGCCGGTGGAGACGACCAAGAGGTCGAAGCGCGAGACCAGCGGACGGATGTCGCGCTCCTCGATGCGGCGATATTCGAGCCTGCCGCCGCGCGTCGTGAAGTCCTGCATCAGGGCGGGAAGATAGATCCGGTAATCGACCGCGCGGCTCGGCTTGGAGAAATCGCCGCGAAAGCGCAGCGGCTGCGGGAAATTGAAGACGTGGTCGTGGTAGTAGTAATGGTCCTTCGGATCGGGCCAGTGATTGACGCCGAGATAGTCCTCGCGTGCGAGCGTCACGTGGTGATGCGCGACGGTGTTGAGCAGCCGGATGTTGCGGTAGTCCTCGGGCGGCCGATCGGTGATGACCGTGGCGTCCACGCCATGTTTTTGCAGGTAGAGCGCGAGATGCAGGCCGGCGATGCCGGCGCCGACAATTCCGATATGGCGTGCCACGTGACTCCCTTCCGATTGCTTTGTTTTGAGGGAGCCTAGCGGCCGGACCTGTTGCGCACTACGGAATATATGGGATATCATTTATTCCGGATCGGAATGAATTATGGACCGGATCGATTGCCTCCGCGCTTTCGTTCGCACCCTCGAGGGCGGCAGCTTCTCGGCGGCGGCCAAGGAGCTCGGCATTGGCCAGCCCGCGATCAGCAAGCGCATCGCGATGCTGGAGAGCGAGTTCGGCACGCAGCTGTTCTCGCGCACGACGCGCACGCTCAAGCCGACGGCCGAGGCGCACCGGATCTACGATCTCGCGCGCCAGATCCTCGACAATTTCGAGATGGCGCGGTCGAGCGTCGAGCACGCCGCGCCCCGCCCGACAGGCACGCTGCGGATCGGCGTGCCGTCGTCGTTCGGGCGGCGCTATATGATGCCCGTCATCGCCGAATATGTGCGTCACTATCCTGAGGTTCGGGTCGACATCCGCTTTAGCGAGCGGTTCGTCAATCTGGTGGAGGAAGGCATCGAAATTGCCCTTAGGATCGGAAACCTGGAGGCGAGCACGCTGGTCGCCCGCCGGCTCGGCACCGTGCAGCGCTACCTGGTCGCGACACCGACCTATCTGCACGGCCGCCCGATGCCGCGGACGCCCGACGATCTCGGCGCGCACCAGTGCATCGTCTATTCCAGGATGTCGCCGGCGCATCAATGGGCCTTCGAATCCGAGCATGGCCGTCACGTCGCGTCCATCAACGGACCCATTCATGTCGACGATGCCGACGCGATGCAGGAGGCGACGATGCATCATCTCGGCATCGCGGTCCTGCCCGATTGGAATGCTGCGGACGGCCTTCGCAGCGGCGAGCTCGAGCATCTGCTGCCGGACTACACGATCGCGGCGCTGCCGCTGCATGCGGTCTATCCGGAGACGCAGTGGATGTCGCCACGCGCGCGAACCTTCCTGGATCTCCTCGTGGAGCGCGCCGGACATTTCGCAATGTCCTGGCCGCAGAGCACCGGCATCCGTGCAGATGGTTGACGCCGTCCCGTGCGTCATTAAATGACGCCCATGAAAAAGATCGGATTCCTCTCCTTCGGGCACTGGACGCCCTCGCCGCAATCGCAGACCCGCTCCGCCGGCGACACGCTGCTGCAATCGATCGAGCTTGCCGTTGCGGCCGAACAGTTAGGGGCAGACGGCGCCTATTTCCGCGTGCATCACTTCGCGCGGCAGCTGGCCTCGCCCTTCCCGCTGCTCGCGGCCGTCGGCGCCAGGACCAGCAGGATCGAGATCGGCACGGCCGTGATCGACATGCGCTATGAGAACCCGCTCTACATGGTGGAGGACGCTGGCAGCGCCGACCTCATCGCCGGCGGCCGGCTGCAGCTCGGCATCAGCCGCGGCTCGCCGGAGCAGGTGATCGACGGCTGGCGCTATTTCGGCTATCAGCCGGCCGAGGGCCAGAGCGATGCCGACATGGGCCGGCGCCATGCCGAGGTCTTTCTCGACCTGCTCCGCGGCGAAGGTTTTGCCCAGCCCAATCCGCAGCCGATGTTTCCGAACCCGCCGGGGCTGTTGCGCCTGGAGCCGCATGCGCAAGGCCTGCGCGAACGCATCTGGTGGGGCGCCGGCTCGAACGCGACCGCGGTGTGGGCGGCGAAGCTCGGCATGAACCTGCAGAGCTCGACGCTGAAGAACGACGAGACCGGCGAAGCTTTCCATGTGCAGCAGGCTGCTCAGATCCGAAGCTTTCGCGCGGCATGGAAAGAGGCCGGCCACACCCGAGAGCCGCGCGTGTCCGTCAGCCGCAGCATCTTCGCATTGATGGACGACCGCGACCGCGCCTATTTCGGCGGCGAGCGCGGCGGCGAAGACCAGATCGGCTTCATCGACCCGCAGACCCGGGCCATCTTCGGCCGCTCCTATGCCGCCGAGCCGGATGTGCTGATCGAGCAACTCCGCCAGGACGAGGCGATCGCGGAGGCGGATACCTTGCTGCTGACGATCCCGAACCAGCTCGGTGTCGATTACTGCGCGCATGCGATCGAGGCGATCCTGACGCACGTGGCGCCGGCGTTGGGGTGGCGGTGACATGGACCGGCGCGGCACGACCAGACGTCGCGATTGACTTCGTGCACCACCCCCGCCAATGATCCCTTGGGGACTGTTGGACTGAATCAGGGGTTGGGGATGGGCTTGCGTCCGGGGATCTTCGTTGCGGCTTTCTTGCTTGCGGGGTGTGCGTCAGGGCCGATGGGCAGCGCGGCTCTGACAGATAACGTCAATGCAAAAACCGCACGGCTGGTGGTCTATCGCTCGTCCGCCATGGGTTTCGCAGTCCAGCCAAGCTATGCGGTCGATGGACGCGTCATTGGCGGCAGCCAGGCTGCGGGGTTCGTCGCCTGCGAGCTGCCTCCGGGCCGCCACGAGGTTGCAGTCAACAATCTTCCGCTGAGCAGCAACCTGTTCGGGCAAGGAAGCGAGAAGGTGAGCCTCGATCTGCGTGCCGGCAGCACCACCTACCTCTCTGCCCAACCGCAGATGGGAATCGTCACTCCCGGTGCAATTACGTTGATCCAGGTCACGGAGAGCCAGGGCCGTGCCGACGTCGCCAGCTTGCATCAGAGCAACAGCTCATGTGGCAAGGCATGATCTGAGGCGCTCCGCTGCCGAAACGCGGATGAAACGCCTTATCCTGCAAATCATCTTGCGCCTTGGCCGCTATGCGATCCTCCCCGTCGTCGCGCTGGCTTGCACGATTCTCGCCATCTGGCTGATGATCATGGACCGGTACACGATTGCGGCGCTGGCCACCGCACCGATTGTGTTCACGATCTTCATGGCCGCGATGGCGCTCGCAATTGGGCTGCTGTTCCTGCCTTCGCGCAAGCATCGCAGCTTCGAAGCCGACGAGGAGACTGCCCCGGGGCTCTGGGCGGTATGGAACGAGCTCGATCGCAGCTTTGTCGGATCGAACCGCACTCTGCGGGTCGACACCGATTTCAACGCTTCGATCTCGGAAGAAAGCCGGTATGCCGGATTGTTCGGGCAGCATGTCACGATGACCGTTGGTCTGCCATTGTTGATGATCCTGGATCAGCGGGCGGTTCGTGCCGTTATCGCTCATGAAGTCGCGCACGCCCGGCTTCGGCACACCTCGGGAGGCACCAACCTCGCGGATTTCATGGCAGCCGCGGAGAACGTTTTCTTGTATGCCGATCCGGAGCACACCGTTACCGGATATACTGTCCGCATCCTCCTCCATTCCCTGCTCGAAAGGCTCGAGAAGGAATACCGCGCGTTGTCACGGGAGAACGAGCTTGCCGCCGATGTCGAAGCGGCCGAGCAAGTTGGACGCGAGGAGATGGCACGCGCGCTGGTGATGATGGAGGTTTGTGGAGCACGTCTGACCGATCTCGTATTCGCCCCGCTGCAGAAGGAAGTGCTCGGCGCGATCAAGGCGCCATTACCACCGTTCGCGCGAATCTTAGATCAGATCGCAGCGATAAGAGCGCCCGGACCCATGACCGCCGCCGTCGCCAGTCTGAGCCGCGAGCACGATCCCGATTCGACACATCCGCCTTTTGGCCAGCGGCTGGCGAACCTCGGGTACACCGACATACCTGACATCGGCGAGGTACAAGCCTCCGCAGTTGACCAGCTTCTCTCACCGGACGCTGCCAACGAACTCACTTGCCGATTCGATGAGGAATGGCCGAAGAAGGTCCAGGAGTGGGTCAGCGTCGGCAGATGAATGTGCGGGCTGTGGATGAGCGGCCGTCATGCATGTCCAGTTGCTTCATTGCCCGATGGCGCCTGATGCCGATCGTTCGACATTTCATGTCTGCGAGCTGTATCAGCCTGGCGTCGTGCGTGCGTTCGTGAAGAAGACGCAGAAGACCCCGCGGGCGCCGCTGGTGGCGGTGATTGGCGAGGCGATATGCCCCAGAGGAATCACATTTGGCCTCTCACACAAAAGATCGTCACGCCCGGGCTTGTCCCGGGCATCCACGTTCCCGGTGCGGCGTGGCGAGGCGTGGATGGCTGGGACAAGCCCGGCCATGACGATGTGGGGACTATCGTGCCGCAAGCTACCTCACATGCGATAGCCCTGCCCCTCCCCCACCCTCACCCCGTCTTCGTCCCCGTGATGACGGCCAGCGCCTCGACGAGGCGGTCGAGGTCGGCCTCGTCAGTGTAGAGGGCGGGCGTCACACGGATGCACTGGCCTTTGGCGACGCCGGCGCGGCGCACCGTCATGATCCTGTAGCTGTCGCGGAGCTTCACCACGATGCCCTCGTTGTCGACCTTGCTGGTCTTGCCGGCGAGGCGGAAGGACGTGATCGCGCCATATGAGCCGGCTTCATCCGGCGTCAGAATCTCGATGCCCTTGAATCCGCGGACGCGGCTCACCCAGTAGTCGCGCAAATAACGCAGGCGGGCTTGCTTGGCCGCCGCGCCGATCTCTTGATGCAGCGCCACGGCCGTGGGCACCGTCAGCACCGTGGCGAAATTGACCGTGCCGGTATGCACCCGCGAGCGGATGTCGCTCTCCGGAAAATCCTCGTCGCCCATGTCGCGATCGATGGCCGCAAGGCGGTCCTTCCTGATGTAGAGGAAGCCGACGCCGAGCGGCGCGCCGATCCATTTGTGCAGATTGAAACCGACGAAATCGGCCTCGAGCTCGCCCACCCGGAAGTCGATCTGTCCCCAGGAATGGGCGGCGTCGACGATGACGTCGATGCCCTTGGCCTTCGCCATGCGGGCGATCTCGGCCACCGGCATGACGAAGCCGGTGCGGTGGCCGACATGGGTCAGGAGCAGAAGCCTCGTCTTCGGGTTCGCCTCGATCGCACGGGCATAGGCGTCGAGCACCGCCTGGCGGGTGGCGGGCTCCGGCACTTCGAACTTGACCACGTCGACGCCGCGGCGCGCCTTCAGCGCGTTCATCGCATACTGCATCGAATCATAGTCGAGATCGGCATGGAGCACGCCGTCGCCCGGCTTCAGCCGGTTGTAGCCGCCGATGAGGAGCTGAAGCGCTTCGGTGGCGCCGCGGGTGAGCGCGATTTCCTCGGGTGCCGCGCCGACCGCCTCCGCCACCTTGGTGCGCACGGCCTCGAAATCGGTACCCGCACGCAGCCGCGCGTAGTAGGTGTTCTGATAGTTGACCATGTCGGACTGGCGGATGAACTCGCGCCTGACAGGCTCGGCCATGATGCCCCAATAGCCGTTCTCGAGATTGACGACATCAGGCGTGACGGCATAGAGCCCCTTCACAGCCGCCCAATAGGCCTTGTCGGTGGCGACAGCGGCCATTGAGCCGGTCGGCTGCGCCGGAAGGCCTTCAGCCGCCATCGCCGGTGCCGCAAGCGGCACCACGGCTGCCGCCGCGAGGCCCTTGAGGACCAGCCGGCGGTCGGCCGAAATCGTCTTGATCAGTTGCATGTCGGCTCTCCCCAGAGCATTCTCGAGCGACGTGACGTCCGGCTCCGCGTCAGGAAAACGCGTCAAACAATCATCCGGAGCTCCGTTCCGATGTCATCGCGACGGAAGAGGCTCCGGAGCGCCGGGAAAAAAGCAACGGACCATGCAGCTGAGATGACCGGATCATGACAATGCGATGATCGAGCAAAGCAGATTGCAGAATTAGGCTGCCGCCTGCTTCGTTGCGGCTCGCGCGTCTTGAGAAGGCGGGATCAGACGGTCTGCAGATGCGTCCGGCACGAGCGGAACGAGCTCGTCCACCGCGCTCTCGACCCGATTGCGGCCAAGCGCCTTCGCCGCGTAAAGCGCCTTGTCGGCGCGCTCGCATAAGGCCTCGATGCCGGCGGGCTCGCTATCCGCGTGTGCGAGGCCGACGCTGACCGTGGCTGCGACCGCAACACCGTCCACGACACGCGCGGCCGCCGCGAAGCTCTCGCGGACGCGCTCGGCGGCCGCGATCGCCGCCTGCCGGTCCGGCCCCTTGAGGATCGCGGCGAACTCCTCGCCGCCGAGCCGGCCCGCAACGCCGCCTCGCGGCAGATTGGCGGACAGTGTCTGCGCGAACAAGCGCAGCACGCGGTCGCCCATCGCATGGCCATGGGTGTCGTTGATCGATTTGAACAAGTCGAGATCGAACAGCAGGAACGCGATCGTCCCGTTTGCGGGCGCTTTCAGGCATCGCTCGCCGAATTCCAGGAAGGCGCGGCGGTTGGCGAGACCGGTCAACGCGTCCGTCATCGAGGCGCGCTTGTGCACGAGCTCGCTCCGCTCCTTGGTGAGCGCAAGAAACAGATAGCTGATGGCGATGATGAAGAGCAGGGTAAACGTGCTTACGATCGCGAACCAGAACGACTGCAGCGCCTCGAAGCTCGTGACCGGCGCCGCGGCGAGCGGATGCGCAACGGCGAGCGGAATGCGCACGAGAAACAGGCCGCCGCCGAGCGCGGTCAGCACGATCAGCGGCCATCGCGACAGCAGCGGCTCCGCGCGGCCGGTCCACAGCACGTAGGCGCAGCCGAGCGAATAGAAGCCCATGGCCGCCGAGACGACGATCATGCGCGCCGTGGCGGACTCGTACAGCGCCGGGACCTGGCAGACTGCGATCCATGTCACAGCGCCGGCGAGCAGGAGAAGCGGGCTCGCCCGCCGGCCTTCGAAGCAACGCGCCCCCTCCAGCATCAGAGCGCAGGCCGTGAACAGGACGACGTAGGCGAGATCGACCGAGTAGACATCCGGGATCACGCCGCGCAGGCAGAGCAGGCCAAGCGCGGCTGCCATGACCAGCACGGCGCCACCCCACCAGGCAAGGGCGCGAACCGTGCGATTTTGCAGCCACGCGAAAAACGTCAGCGCACCGAGCAGCACCATGACGGCCAGCATCAGCACATAGATCGTCGGGACATAGAGCAGCGGCATGGTTCTCACCCTGTCGCCGGCGCTATACCAAACCGCCGCTACGATTTGCTTGCGATGATTGGTAAACGCAGTGGTAACGGCCGTGGTGATGCCGAGCTACGTCACAGTCTGGCAGCCGGCAGCATCGCCGCGACCAGCAGACCACGGCGCAAACGCCGTCGTCGTCAAACCGCAAGGCCCAATGCGCCACCCTCGGGCTGAGGCGCCACTGAACCGGCGGGCACATGATTGACGACGAGGCCGGTCGGCACCGCCGCATGTTTTGACAGCGCCGCGGTTACCCTGCGCATCGCGGCTGAACCGAGCTCGCCGGCGCGCGCCACCAGGACGATCAGGTCCGCATGCGCAGCCAGGGCGATGGCGTCGGGCTGCAAGGCGAGATTGCCGGCGTGGACGATGATCAGGTCGAACTCCGAACGAATGTCGTCCTCGGGCCGCGCATCGGGCTTTCGGCCGGCGCTCAGCAGTTCCTCGATCGATTGAAGGCCCGCCGTGGTCGAACCGTCGTGCCATTCGGTCACCGGCGGCTGGTGACTTGCGAATTCCGGCTGGAGCCGGATCAGCACGCTCATCATGCCCCGATTCACGGCGGCGCGATTGAGGGAGCGCGCAACCGTGTTGCCGCCGGCGCTTTTGCCGACCGACAACACCAGCGCGACCTTGCAGCCGCGCACCGGCACACGGTCGATGCGTTCGAGCAGCGGCCGCAGATGGATGCCGACATCGAGCTCGGCCGAGGTGGCAACCGGTTTTTGCCAAACGGTGCTGATCCCGGCTCCGGACGCCAGCTCGGGGATACGAACCCAGACAGGAAGGCTGGGCATCGGCTCGGCCCGGGGCACGGCGGCGGGCGGTGGCTGGACTTGCCGATTGGGCGCCTCCTCGGCATCCACAGATGCTGGCGCCTGAACGGACGCGGGCTCGTCGGCGGACACGCTCGTCATCACCGCAACGGCGCCGGTCGACGTCAACAGCGAGCCGATCGCCAGCGCCGCGAGCAGCAGGGCGAGCGGCGGACGCGTCGAGCGCACCGGCGGAATGGCGATCGAGGCGACCTTGGTCTGGGATGCCTGCAGCTGACGCTGCTCGCTGGTCGTCTTGAACCTCGACAGGAACTGCTCGTAGATGTTCCTGTTGGCGTCGGCGTCGCGCTGCAGCTCCTGCAGCTTCACGAGAGCCTGGCCGTCGACCAGCATCTTCGTCTCGACGGCCTTGAGCTGCTTCTCCAGCGCGTTCTGCTGCTCGCGCTGGGCCTCATATTCGGACTTGGCCGTGTCGATGTTCTTTTTCCGCTCGATCTCGATCTGCCGGTTGATGTCGGCGAGCTGGCTGTAGGAGATCGCGAGGTCGGGATGGCGATCGCCATACACCGCCTTCTTCTGCGCGATCTGGTCATTCAAGGTCGAGCGCTGCGCGCGCAGCATGCTCAGCAGATCCTGCTTCACCGGCCCTTCGACATTGGCCTTGAGGTCGCGTTGCACCTGCTCGTAGCGCGCCTTGGCCTCTTCGGTGCGCGCGCGGGCGGCGGAGACCTGCTGGGTCAGATCGGTCACCCGCAATTGCTGCGTGGTGGATTCCTTGCCGGCATTGACGATGTTGTGCTCGAGGCGGAAGGCGGCAACGGCATCTTCCGAGCTGCGCAGGCGCTCGTTCAGCGTCTTCAACCGGTCCTTGAGCCAGTCGGCGGCCTCGTCGGTTGCCTCGGTGCGGACGCGACCCTGGCTGGCAACGAATGCCTCGGCGATCGCATTGGCGTAGTAAGCGGCCCGCTCGGGGCGGTTCGAGGTGAAGGAAATCGCAATGACGTAAGTGAGCCCGCGCCGGGTGATCTCGAGGCGGTTGCGGAATCTTTCGAGCAGGCGCGTCATGTCGGTGTAACCGCCGGCGACATCCTCGTCGTCCGCGATCTTGAGCTGCTCGATCAGGGGACGGAGAAAACCGTCGGATTTTGCGATCTCGATCTGGCTCTGAAGCGCCGCGGCATCCTGGCCGATGCCCGGCAGCACCTCCTGATCCGAGGTCACGCGCAGCTCGCGGGGATCGAGCACGACCAGGGCCGTCGCGGCGTAGCGGACCGGAAGAACCACCAGGACGACGATGCCGAGGACGAACAGCGCCGCGGCCAGCGTCAGAATGCGCCGGCCGTTCTCGCGCAGAAAGGAGAGTGTACCGAAGACGGTCAGCGATCCCATGGTCATGCCAGGCGAGACGCCGTCAGGCTTCGCCTTCGCAGCCCGCGGCGCTTCCCACGAAGCCGCTTGCTCCGTCGGGGCGATGCTTCGCGGAGATGCGCTTCGACCGAACGCCATGGGGTTGGACTCGAAATCAACTGACAGGCCTGGAGGCTTGCCGCACCGTAAATATCCATGGTTAACCGGCGGTTACGGCTGGGCTGGCCTTGGGCGGTGAACGATTCGTTAACGAGACGCGGCCAGCCAAGCGCTGTATTTGACCATCGAGATCACTGGAGGCCGGCTTGCTTTGGCGTGACGCTTTCCTGACGGCACTCGTTGCAATGATGGCGTTGAGCTTTCTGCCATCGCTGCGAAAGTTCCGGCAGACGCCGGTCCCATTCGATCCCGCCCGGCCCTATCGGGCCTATACAAGGGACTATGACCTCGAGATCAAGGCCGGCGATCTGGATGCCGTCCTGGCCGCGTTGCCCGATCGTCGCTGGGCGGAGCGATTTCCGCAAATCGACCCCGGACCGCTGTACGACCTCGAAGCGGAGCTTGCGGGACGGCGCGCGGATCTTGCCGCCACCCAGCAACAGGACAGTTCCCCTTCGGATACGATCGTGACACTGCTCATCGACCATTCTGGATCCATGCGCGGACAGCCGATCCTGTTCGCAGCAAGGGCTGCACTGGTCGCCTCGGATTTGCTCGATGGCCTCGGCGTCACCCACGAAGTGCTCGGCTTCACGACGGCACGCTGGAAGGGCGGACAGAGCCGGGAGAAATGGCTGAACGACCGCAAGCCCTCTTATCCCGGTCGCTTGAACGATCTGCTGCATGTCGTCTATTGCAGCCCCGCAGAGAAGCTGAGCGCGCGACATTGTGCCGAGATGCTGCGGCGGGATCTCCTCAAGGAGAACATCGATGGCGAGGCGATCGAATGGGCTGCGTCGCGCTTGCGCCAGCGCGACGAAAGACAGAAATGCCTTATCGTGCTGTCCGACGGCGCGCCGGTCGACGATTCCACGTTGCACGAGAATGGCGACAGGTATCTGGACCGCCATCTGCGCCGCGTCATCGGCGAGATCGAGCAGGCCGGCGATATCAGGCTTGCCGCAATTGGTATCGGCCATCCGGTCGAGCAGTATTACAAGGATGGCCTCACGATCAGCTCTCCTGAAGAGCTGGAAAGCACCCTGGTTCAGCTCATCAACCGGCTCTTGCACCCGTCCGCTTAGTTGCATTCAGGCGCGGCGCGCATTAGCGGCGCCTGCCTGCGCTCGCCTCGATGTGCGACCGCTCACAAGCCGATGACATACCCGTCCCGCCTCGGATCGGCGCCACCCGTCATCACGCCGGTTACCGGATCGAGCGCGACGGCCTGCATGCCTCCGCAGAGCATGGTCCATCCGGTGTCCAAAATCTCGATCTCGTGGCCGCGGCGCTTCAGTTCGGCGATGGTCTGCGGCGCGATGCGGTTCTCTGCCTGAATGAAGCGGCCGTCCCACAGCCGTGAACGCGGCGCCTCGATCGCCTGCTGCAGCGGAAGGCCAAACTCGATGTGCTGCACATAAGCCTGGGCCTGGGTTTGCGGGATGCCGTAGCTGCCGGGCGTCCCCAGCGCGAGCACCGGACGGCTGCCGCGCGTCGCGATCGACGGTGCCATCGTCACCGGCAATGCGTCGCCTGGCTTGGCGAGGTTCGGGCTTCCCGGCTGCACGTCGGCCCAATGCAGATGATTGTTGAGGCAAACGCCGGTCCCCGGCACCACGACGCCGCTGCCGAACGGGCTGCCGAGACTTTGCGTCATGCAGACCAGATTGCCTTCGGCGTCGGCGATCGAGAACGAGGTGGTGTGGCCGGGATCGGCACGATCCTGCGGCATCCATTGCTCTGTCGGGCCCGTGATCGGCCGGCCGTCGCTCACACGCTGGCGAAGCCGCGCGATCGTCGCGTCGGACATTCCTCCAGCGGCTTGATCCGGTCCCGGATTGCCACGGGCGATGCGCTCGCCGGCCGCGAGACGGATCGCGCGATAGACCGTATCGAGATGATCGGCGCCGTCCTTCGGCAGACGCCCGAGGTCAAAGGCTTCAAGGATCTTGAGGGTCAGGGCGAACTGGAAGCCGCCGCATTGCTGCGCCGGGACGTGAAGCTCGAGCCCCCGATAGGACACGGTCAGGGGATCGAACCAATGCGGCTTGACGGCGATGACATCGTCCAGCGTCAGGCTGCCGCCGAGCGTGGCGAGATAGTCCACGATCCGCCGGCCGAGCTTGCCGCCATACAGATATTCGGGTCCCGATTCGGAGATCTCGGCAAGAGTCTGCGCGAGATCAGACTGCGCGACGATGCTGCCGAGCTTCACCGGCATTCCATCCGGGAGATAGTTCCTGACCAGTGCGGCGTGCAGCTCCGGCCAGGGTTCGAGCAGCGGCACCTGCTCGTTGATCTCGTCAACACCGAAGTCCGAAAGCGCAAAGCCGTCGCGCGCCAGCGTGATCGCCGGCGCAAAGACGTCTGGAAGCGATTTGCTTCCATAGCGCGAGAGCAGCTCGCACCAGCCCGCGAGATTGCCGGGCGTCGAGGCCGCCCGCGGGCCGCGCTCGAGCTCGAATCTGCTGGTGTATCTGCCGACCGGGAAGCTTGCGGGCATCGGCGGAGCGAAGTCGAGCACGCGAATGCGCTGCTCGCTCGCCACCCAGACCGTGGCCAGTCCAAACCCGGCGAGCCCCGACATGAACGGCTCGACCACGTTGAGGGCGGCCGCCGTGGCGACGGCCGCATCGAACGCATTGCCGCCCTGCATCAGGATTCGTGCACCGGCCTGTGCCGCGAGCGGATGCGCGGCGGCGACCATGCCGTGCCGCGAGAACAGCGTCGGACGCCCATATGTCCTGGCGAGTTGCATCCGGTCAGGCCTTCCGCCGGTCAGTGCGTCGTCGCAGCAGCCTGGATCGCCTCCGACATGATCTCGAGACCGCGATCGATTTCGGCCTCGGACACTGTGAGCGGCGGCGCGATGCGGAATACGCCGCCCATGCTGGGCAATTTGACGATGTTCATGCTGAGACCGCGACGCATGGTCTCTTCCATGATCCGCGCGCCGAGTTCAAACCCCGGCGTCTTGGACTGCCGGTCGACGACGATTTCGAGACCGAGCAGAAGCCCGCGGCCCCTGACGTCACCGACGCATTCGAACTTTTGCTGCAGCGACAGCAATCCATCCCGGAGCCTGTTGCCCCTGGCGGTTGCCTGCGCCACCAACCCGTCGCGCGCGACCACGTCGAGCACCGTGACGCCGATCGCGGCGGGCAAGGGATCGGAGACATGCGTGGTGTAGAACAGGAAGCCGCGCTCGAACGCGGTCTGCTCGATGGCCTTTGTCGTCATGACCGCGGCGAGCGGCAGACCGGCGCCGAGCGTCTTCGACAGCGTGAGAATATCAGGCACCACGCCGTCACGCTCGAAGGCAAACATGTGCCCGGTGCGGCCGATTCCGGTCTGAGCTTCGTCGAGGATCAGCAGCATGCCGCGCTGCTCGCATTTTTGCTTCAAGGCCGCGAGATAGCCGAGCGGCAGTTCCAGAATGCCGCCGCTGGAGAGGATCGGCTCGGCGATGAAGGCCGCCAGATTACCGGTCGACTGGCTGTCGATCAGTGCGAACGCATCGTCCAGCTCGGTCTGCCAGTCGTTGCTGCCGTCGACGTTCCTGAAGCGCGGCCGATAGGCGTTCGGCGCGGGAATGACGAACGATCCGACCGCGGCCGGCCCATAACCGCGCCGGCCCGCGCTGTAGGTCGCCGATGCCGCAGCGCCGGTCATGCCGTGCCAGCTTTGCGCGAAGGCGACGATTTCGTGCCTGCCGGTGACGAGCTTGGCCATCCGGATCGCCGCTTCATTGGCTTCCGCGCCTGTCGTCAGCAGCTGCACGCGGTCGAGACCGGGCGCAAGCGCAGCGAGACGCTCGGCCAGCGTCACCACCGGACGCGAGAGCATGCCGCTGAAGAGATGAGCGACCGCACCCATTTGCCGCGCGACGGTGGCGACGATATCGGGATGCGTGTGCCCCAGCACGGCACTCATCTGACCCGAGGTGAAATCGAGGATGGCGCGTCCATCGGCGTCGTACACGAAACTGCCGGCCGCACGCTCGATGATGACGGGTTCGAAACTCGGCCCATAGCGGGTCAGATGCGTGTTGGCGGACGCCCAGAAATCGGGATCGGCATTCAAGGTCATGACAGCCACCTGCGCTTGGGACGTCCGACCTCTAGTCAAGAATTTGACTTCAGGCTAATTGATATAATTCAAACTGGATATCAATCTTCCTGATGTCGATGCTGGATCTCACCCTTCTGAGGAATTTCGTCGTCGTGGCCCGCACCGGCTCGATCAGCCTGGCGGCCTTGCAGATTGGCCGGACACAGTCCGCGCTCAGCATGCAGATGCAACGGCTGGAACAGACGATCACGCAGCCACTGTTTCACCGCAGCGGATCGGGCATGAGGCTGACCGCGGCCGGCGAGAAACTGCTCGCCCACGCCGAGACGCTGCTGGCGCAGCACGACGAGATTCTCGCCGACATGAGCGGCGAGAGTCTCAAGGGGACCCTGAGCCTCGGCTGCCCCGAGGACTATTCGATCGCTTTCCTGCCGGCGCTGCTGAAGGGGTTCTGCGCGCTGCATCCCAATGTCGAGCTGCGCATGGTCTGCGCACCGACCTCCGAGCTGCGCCCGATGCTGGTACGGCGCCAGATCGACATGGCGCTGGTCTCGCTGTCCGATGCCGGAGCGCGCGAGGTGATCCGCGAGGAGCGCTTCGTCTGGGTCGCGAACGAGGCCGAACCGAAAATACTGACGCAGGATGTGCTGCCGCTGGCGCTGGCGGCGCCGATGAGCCTGGACTATCGCGCCGCCTGCGCCGCGATGGAGGCGGTCAATCGGCGCTACAGGGTCGCCTACGCGAGCAACAGCCTCGCCGGCCTGATCGCGATCGCGCGGTCCGGTCATGCGATCAGCGTCCTGACACGAACCGCCGTTCCGTTCGATCTTCACGTCGTCTCGGCCGGACTGCCCCTGCTTCCGACCATCGGCATCGCGCTCGAATTCTCGGAGGCGAGGCCCTCGCTGCTGGCGACGACGCTGGCCGAGCACGTCCGCACCGTGTTGCCCGGACTGAAGACCAAGGCGGAGATCGATTAGTGACCTATTGCACCTCGATGTTCGCGTCCTTGGGCGGCGACGGCGCCTTGGTTTTGGCCGGAGGCCCGAGCTCGACATGGCCAAGCAGGCAGGACCGCAACGTCTCGATCTCCGGACAATCGGCGGTGCCGAGCGGGCCGATCAGGAAGCCGCGGTCCAGAGGCTCGCACCTGTAGCCTGGATGGCGCTGCACCCGGTCGGCGATCACGACGTCGACCTTGCCTTCGAGCAGTTCGTGCAGCCCAGCCGGCTGGCTGATGCGAACGGCGAGTTGGGGCTGGGCTCGGCGGAACCGCGAAAGGCGCGCCCGCAACCCATCGACGGCAAAGCTCGCGTGGAGCCCGATATGCAGCAGGCTCGTGACGCCCGCAGGCTTGAGCTCGGCAGTGGCCTCGGCGAGGCAGCGAAACGCCTGGCGCACCTGCGCCAGATAGGTTTCGCCGCCGGACGTCAGGATGATCTGCCGTGTCCGTCGCTCGAACAGCTGCACGCCCAGCCGCTCCTCCAGCAGGCGGACTTGCTGGCTGACGGCGCCCGCCGTGACGTGCAGCTCGTGAGCGGCCTGCTTGAAGCTGAGATGGCGGGCCGCGGCCTCGAAGGCGCGCAGGGCATTGAGTGGCGGCAGCAGATACGTCATGGCCGGCTCCGGACGATGCAGGAAGGTTCGGGAAGATGCATGAGTTTCGTTCGCTCGACAAAAGAGAAATCCTGCTTTGTCGCCGCTGACGGCGGGCGATACCCCGGGGCCAACCTCCAAGCAGCCCGAGGAAACCTGCCCCAGTGCCGCCTGACATGCCGTCGATCGAAAACTCCTATTCCTGGATTCGTCTCGCCGCCTCCATCATCCTCAGTACATTGGGCTGCGTCGGGATGTGGTCCCTGGTCGTCGCCTTGCCGGCGGTGCAGGCCGATTTCGATGCGCCTCGCGCCGAGGCGACCTTGCCCTACACGCTCGCCATCATCGGCTTCATGACCGGCGGCATCGTCGTCGGCCGCCTGGCGGATCGCTTCGGCATCCTGCCGCCCCTGGCCGGCGGCACGATCCTGATGAGCCTGGGCTACGTGCTCACGGCCTTCGCGCCCAACCTGTCGGTCTTCGCGCTGATCTGCGGCCTCACGATCGGCCTCGGCGGCGCGGCGAGCTTCGCGCCCCTGGTGGCCGACGCCTCGCTGTGGTTCGACAGGCATCGCGGCCTCGCCGTTTCCCTTGCGACGGCCGGCAGTTCCCTGGCCGGAGTGGTTTGGCCGCCCGTCGTCCAGCATGCCATCGCCGCACACGGCTGGCGGCAGACCCATATCGGCATCGGCCTGTTCTGCCTCGCAACGATGCTGCCGCTCTCCCTGGTTCTGCTGCGACGGCCGGTCTTCCACAAGGCGACGCCGGCAACGGCGAGCAAGGGCAACACGATGCAGGCCATAGGCCTGTCTCCGGGGGCCACGCAGGGCCTGCTCGCCCTTGCCGGGATGTGCTGCTGCGTCGCCATGTCGATGCCGCAGGTGCACCTGGTCGCCTATTGCGGCGACCTCGGCTACGGCGCTGCGCGCGGCGCCGAGATGCTGGCGGTCATGCTCGGCTTTGGCGTCGCGAGCCGGCTGATCTTCGGCTGGGTGTTGAACCTCATCGGCGGCCTGCCGACCTTGCTGCTGGGCTCGGCGATGCAGGCCGTGGCACTCGCGCTCTATCTGCCGTTCGACGGCCTGGTCTCGCTTTACGTGATTTCCGCTGTTTTCGGCCTGGCGCAGGGCGGCATCGTGCCGAGCTATGCCGTGATCATCCGTGAGCTGTTCCCGGCGCGAGAGGCCGGCTTTCGCGTCAGCCTCGCCATCTCGGTCACTCTCGCCGGCATGGCGCTGGGAGGCTGGATGGCCGGCGCGATCTACGACTGGACCGGCTCCTACGCTTCCGCGCTGGTCAACGGCATCGCCTGGAATATCGTGAACATGGCGATCGCAGCCTGGCTGCTGGAGCGCCAGCGCCGGCATGCTGCCGGCGCGTGCGCGGCGAGCGCAGCGCTCAGCTGATGTTGAGCAGGATCCGTCCCGATGTGCCGCTGCGCATCAGGTCCAGCGCGTCGTTGATGTCATCCAGCGCGAACTCGTGGGTCACGATGCCGCGGTAGCTCACCTTGCCGGCATCGCTCAGGCGAACCAGGCGCGGGATATCGCGCGCGGGCTGGCATTGCCCGCCTTCCGAGCCCTTCAGCACCTTCTCGAAGTGCAGGGGCAGCGTGTAGATTTCAGCCTTCTCGCGGGGAACACCGACAAGGATGCAGCGGCCTTTCTTCGCCGTGATCTCGTAGGCGAGCTCGATCAAGGTCTTGACGCCGGTGGTCTCGACGACCTTGTCGGGTCCGTCGGCCCCCGTGATGGAGCGAACCGCGGCGGCCACATCCTTCACCGCCTCGGAGTTGATGGTGTGGGTGGCGCCGAAATCCTTCGCCATCGCCAGCTTGTTGTCGAGGCGGTCGATCGCGATCACGGGCCAGGCACCGACCATCGCGGCGAATTGCACGATGTTCAATCCGACGCCGCCGACGCCGAACACCACGACGGCTTCGCCGATGGCGATCTGCGCATCGTTGTTGACGACGCCGAGCGCGGTTGTCACCGCGCAGCCGAGCAGCGGCGCGCTGGTGCGATCGATCGAGGCTGGAACGGGCGTGACGCGATTCTCCGACACCACGGCATATTCGTTGAAGGTGGTGACCCAGCCGGCATTGAGGCGCTTGCCGCGCCAGGAATAGACCGGTGTGTTGGACTGGATGCCCTTGCCCGGCCGCCAGTGCATAACGACGGTGTCGCCCTGCTTGCAGGAGACGACGCCGGGGCCGGTTTCGACGATGGTCGCCAGCGCCTCATGCCCCAACAGATGCGGCAGGAACTTGTCGGCGCCTTTGACGGCGTCGATCTCGTTGATCTGCGCGCCGCAGATGCTCGAGGTGTGCACATGCGCAAGCACCTGGCCGTGCTCGAGCGTATCAGGGAGGGTGAACTCGTCGACGACCAGCGGCTTGCCGGATTCGACGAGGATTGCCGCCTTGGCAGTCTTGATATCCATCAGCAGCGCCCGGTCACTCGAAATAGATGAATTCGTAATCGCCGGTGTAGCCGAGCTTGCCGTACAGCCAGATCCATTCCGACGTATGCAGAATGGACTCCGCCGTCAGCGCCCAGCATTCGAGATTGTGCAGCTCCGTGACGTTCCGGTAGCCCTCGACCATGATGTACTTGTTCTTCCCGACCCGCTCGATCTCCTTGACCGCCGCCTCGAGCTCATACAGCCTGAGATTGTGCAGGGTGCCCAGCGAGATGACGAGATCGAAACTGTCGTCGCCATAGGGATAGACGTCCTGGGCGCGATAGTTGAAGAGGTACGGTTTCACCCGCTCGTGCGCATGTTCGAGACCGTGCCGGGAGATATCGAAGCCGACGACCTTCAAGCCGGGCAGGATCTTCTGCATCTCGTAGAGCAGGAAGCCCTTGCCGCAGCCGACATCGAGCACGCTCGACCCATCCTTCAGACCGTAGGTCTCGATCAGCGCCTTGGCGACCGGCGCCCAGCGCCCCTCGATGAAGCGGTAGCCGCCATAGCCGAAGCGGCGGTCGCCATCCCAGTAATCAGCCTCGTATTCCCGCGCTTTCAGCGAGCAGGCGATCTTCTCGTCGTTCATGCGGGCCATGAAGTCGCGCTTGGTCGCCGTGTGCAGCGGCGTCACAATATTCAGTAGTCGTCCCATCGAGCCCTCGGATTCCATCACGCACGGAGATTGACTTGTACTGGCCTGGGGAGCCTTGCGCCGTGATCTGCGACTCGCCCTAGCATCTGGCCCGCGCGCCGTCATTGTTTCAGATCAATGACCGGCGAATCATGCCGCGGTGGCGCCGCCGATCCGCCGCCGAACACGGAGACGCTGCGGCAGATCGCGGGCGACCGGCACCAGGCTCCCGGTGCGGCCGCCGGAAAACATGACGTCGAAGCGCATGCAACCAGAATGCGAACATCGCGTTCTTGCTGAAGAGAGGGATTGCCGATCCCGCGCTCAGGATATTCGTCATTGCCGCAAGGGAGGCCACCATGCCGACCAAACCGACCATCGCCCGCATCTGGCGCGGCCGGACCCGCCGCGACCTCGCTGACGCCTACCAGGCCTATCTGCAGGCCGAGGGCATTCCGCCGCTGTTGAAGACCGCACTCGGCGTGCAGCAGTTGCGCGAGGACCGTGCCGGGGAGACCTGGTTCACGACCATCTCCTATTGGCCGGACATCGAGGCCATGACGGCCTTCACCAGGGGCGAGCCGACCAAGGTCCATCATCTCGCGCGCGACGCGGAATTCCTGATCGAGCTGCCGGAACGCATCGAGATCCACCGCATTCTGATCGATGAGCGGGGCCTGCGGTGAAGGGCCGAACTGCAGAAACTGAAGCAAAGGTCGCCGTCAAATGACGGCCTGCGGCGAGGATTCATCGTTCGCGGCTGTGCGGTTTCGCCGCAATGCTTCCAGCGGAATGAATCACTATAGTCAGTGTGTCATGGCATATGTCGTCGACATAGATACGCGCACCGCGCGTTTTGGTCTTCACGCCGGCCGCCTCCAAGCAGGCGGTTAGCCGGGCGGTGTTCGCGCCGTCCGGGCTCTTTTCCAGCTTTCGTGATCTCCACCTGCGAGATCGTATTGAAGCAGAAGGAGTGTGCCGTGCTGCCTCTTCCAACCATCGCGCTCATCGGATCGGACTATCCGCGGCTCGAACAACTTGCTCGCATTGCCGCCCGAAAGGGTGATCTGGACGGGATCTTCCTCTTGGGTGAGATCAATCGCGCCGACATCGTGCCGGACGACAGGGACGCCGTCCGTTCGCTCGTGGTCGTCGGATCATGGGTCACCTATTGCACGAATGGGGACGTTCCGCGTCGCACCGTGCAAGTGGTCTGGCCAGAGGAGTGTCGGTCTGACCTCGCCCGTATTTCGGTCCTGTCGCCGTTGGGAGCAGCTTTGATCGGACTGCAGGTCGGAGATCAAATGCCATACTTCGTCGCCGGCAGCCTGAACGTCGTCAGGGTCCAGAAAGTCACCCAGCCGAGTCCAAACGTGGTCCCATTCCTCCAAGCGCGTCGGCGCAGCAAGCCGCTCGACGACGATCCCGGACCAACTGCAGCATAGGAGAAATCGAATGCGCAACTTCGAAGCCGAGATTCGGCGAGAAAAGCCGGCGTTGCCGCCAATCAAGATTGCAGAAGACGAATCGCGACGTCTCGGTTCGCTGGCGAATTCGACCATGGATCTGTTCCCGCGTGTCGCTCAGTTTCTGGCTCGCGAACTGGAACGCGCGACGGTCACAGAAGAGAACGATTTGCGCGGCGTGGTCAGGATGGGCTCCGAGGTGACCTATCGCGATGACGAGACGGGGGCGAGCCGGAAGATCGCGCTGGTCTATCCGCATGAAGCCGACATCGAACTCAGTCGGATCTCGATCCTGACGCCTGTCGGAGCGGCCCTGATCGGCCTGTCAGTCGGACAGTCGATCGAATTTGAAACGCCCGACAAACGCACCAGGGGGCTGACCGTTCTCGCCGTCTCCGAATGAGAGATATGCAAGTGGGCGAGGACAGACAGCCGCGTCGTTCTGCAGAGTGTTCCGAAACTCGCAGCCAGCACCTTGTTGGCTCCGCGTCGACGGAACTTAGCGGGTAGGCCGCCGTTGCATCCTCAGCAAAAATGGAGCGCGACATGACAATGCGTAAGACTTTCGTCGTCCTTGCGGCTGCCGGAGCGATGCTCTCGACGGCTGCCTCGCCGGTGCTCGCGGCACCGCTGCCGATCGGCAATCCCGGTCCCGACTCAGGCGTGCAGCAGGTGCAGTACCGGCATGGGTACGGACATGGATACGGATATAGGCATGGCTACGGCCACAGGCACCATCACGGCCATTACGGCACCGGCGCAGCCGTACTCGGCGGCCTCGCAGCGGGCGCGATCATCGGCGGCGCAATCGCCAACAGCCAGGCTCAATCCAATGCCGCCTCCTACTGTGCGCAGCGCTATCGCTCCTACGATCCCGGCTCGGGGACCTATCTGGGCAACGACGGTCTGCGCCACCCTTGCCCGTGACGCGCGCATGAGCTTGCGGCAGCCTCATCGCACAGCGAGAGGCTGCCGACACTCGGCATGCACTCGCCCAGCGGCGGACGTGTCTTGATTCCGCGCTCCGCCGCGCTATACGTTTCGATCATGATGTTCACGTCCACATTCTTCCCGCTGATCTGAACGGCAGAAAGTCGTTCCGGCGCATCTGCGCCAATCAGAGCAAATCGGCTGCGCTTGATGCGGTGGCCGAGCGGAGAATGTGCAATGCCCAAGACCGAACAGGTTGGACTGACGCCCCGTCAGGTCCAGAACTTCATCAACGACGGTTTCGTCAAGATCGAGAATGCCTTCAGCACCCGGCTTGCAGAGCAATGCAGGGACGAGCTGTGGGCGGATATTGGCCTGTCGCCGGACCACCCCGAAAACTGGGCGCAGCCCGTTGTCCGGGTGGGATCCAAGGCTTCGCCCCCCTTCATTGAAGCCGCGAATGCGCCGCCCCTGCACCGAGCCTACGATCAACTCGTGGGCGAAGGGCGCTGGCTTGCGCCGAGCGGCCTCGGGACCTTTCCGATCCGCTTTCCCTCGGCCGAATCCCCTGGTGATGATGGCTGGCACGTGGACATGAGCTTCGGCACCACCGATCCGGATTTCATGGAATGGCGTGCCAACGTGAAGAGCAGGGGACGCGCATTGCTGATGCTCTTCCTGTTCTCGGATGTTGGCCCGGACGATGCACCCACGAGGATCCGGAAGGGCTCGCACGCTGCCATCGCGCGGGAGTTGCTGCCCTACGGCGAGGCAGGCGCGACGCTCCGGCAGCTCTCTGCCGAGAACTACGCCTCGACGGCGGGTTGCGAGGTTGAACTGGCGACCGGCGCGGCAGGCAGCGTCTATCTGTGCCATCCGTTCCTGGTTCATGCCGCGCAACCTCATCGCGGGAAACGGCCGCGCTTCATGGCACAGCCTCCGCTGTTGCCGAAGGGCGAATTTGATCCGGCGTTGCCGCCTTCGCCGGTTCAGACCGCGATCCGGCGGGCCTGCGGGCTGGCCTAGTCGGACAACGTTCGGGACCGCTGGAGCATTGCGCTTCGGACGGTCCCGGATAACTATTGCACTTCGATGTTCGCGTCCTTGATCAGCTTGCGCCAGCGCTCCTCCTCCCGGCCGACATAGCGATCGAGCTCTTCCGGGGCGCTGCCGACCATGATGAGGCCTTCGTTCGCCTCCAGCTTCTTGAAGGCACCGGACTGAACCGCCTTGGCGATCGCCTGATTCAGACGCGCAATCACCGGAGCTGGCGTCCCGGCCGGCGCGTACAAGCCGTACCAGGACTCGGCGGCATAGCCGGGCACTCCGGCCTCGGCGACCGTGGGCAATTGCGGAAACGCCGCCGAACGCTCGGCGGACGTGACGGCCAACGCCCGGAGCTGACCCGCGGCCACCAGCGAGGCCGCGCTCGCCACGGTGGTGAACATCACGTCGATCTGTCCACCCAGGAGATCGCTGATCGCGGGCGCCGCGCCCTTGTAGGGCACCGCCGTCATCTTGACCTTCGCCATCGCATCGAACAGCTCGCCCGCGAGATGGGCCGAGGTGCCGGTGCCGAACGTCCCGAAATTGAGCTTGCCGGGATTGGCCTTCGCTTCGGTGATCAAGTCGGAGATCGAGTTGAACTTGGATGCCGGGTTGACGACGACGATGTTGAAGGATCGCGCGATCAGCGAGATCGCCGCGAAATCCTTGTGCGGATCGAACGGCAGCTTGTTGTACAGGCTCGGATTGACCGCGTGCGCGAAAGTCGCCATCAGCAGCGAATAACCGTCGGGCTCACTCGTCGCCACCGTCTGGGTTCCGATGATGGTCCCGGCGCCCGGCTTGTTCTCGATGATGACGGACTTGCCGAGGTCCGTCTGGACTTCCTGCGCTGTGGTACGCGCGATGATGTCGGTCCCGCCGCCGGCCGCGAAGGGCACAACGATCTTGACGATTTTCTCCGGATATTCGGCGCGCGCCGGCGTCACTGCGAGCGCCGCGACGACCGCACAGGCGAGGATGGCGGGATCGAGCCGTCGCCGCACGGCGACATCCTTTCCGCGCGCGCCGTCGTGATTGATGATTCCGCTACTCGCCATCTGCAGCTCCATCCCACTTTGTTCAGACATTGAGAACAACCAATCCGTCTGCCGCCCTCACGCCCAGACCCGCCGGCAGCACGAACACCGGATTGATCTCGGCCTCCGCGAGACGATCACCGAGTTGCGCGACCATGCGCGAGAACGCGACGACCGCTTCCGCGAGCGCTTCGACATCGCATTTCGGCCGGCCCCGAAAACCGTCCAGCAACGGCCAGGTCACGAGATTGCGCGCCATCGCTCGAGCCTCGGACAGACCGAGACCGCCTTCCGGCGGAAGCAGACGCATCGTCGTGTCCTTGAACAGCTCGGCCGCAACGCCGCCCATTCCGAGGAGGATCGCCGTTCCCAGGGCATCGCGATGCATTCCGAGTATGATTTCGACGCCGCCTGAAATCATCTCCTGAACCAGGAATTGGTCGGGCCGCTGTCCGGTCCTGGACTGGACCTCATCTGCCATCGCCGTCAAGCGGTCGCCGATCGTCTCGGCGGTCAGGTTGATCGCGACGCCGCCGACGTCGCTCTTGTGCGCGATCTCGCGCGAGAGAATCTTGAGCACGACCCGGCCACCGAGATCACGCGCCGCCTGCTCCGCTTCGCTCGCCATTGCGACCACCTTCTCTGCCGCGACAGAAATCCCAAAGCGGGCGAACAGCGCCTTGGCCTGTGCTTCGTCGAGCGCTCCAGCCGGGACGTCGCTGATGTCGGCCGCCGTCAGGGGCGAGGTGGATGTCTGGACCTGTTCCGGCATTCCGGCGCGCAAAAGCCCGTCGAGCGCCGCAGCACAGCTCTCGGCGGAGGTGTAGGCGGGGACACCGCGCCGGGAGAGGACGGACACCACCTCGGGCGCGTGGGGACTGACATAGGCAATGACGGGCTTGTCGCTCAGCGACAGGCAATCGTGGATGGCATCGGCGATCAGGGCCGGCGATCCCACGGCCGACGAACCGGCAATCACGACCAGCGCATCGTAGGACGGACTTGCGAGCAGGATGCGGATCGCGGCGCGCAGCAGATCCGGCTGCAGACCGGCCAGGGTCACGTCGATCGGGTTGCGATCGAGATTGGCATGCGAGCCGGACTGCAGGGCGCGCAATTGCGCGGCCGTCTCAGTGTCGGGAGCCGGGGTTGCAAAGCCGGCAACGCCGAGACTGTCGGACACGATCGTGCCGGCGCCGCCGGTCGAGGTGAGGATCGCCACACGCCGGCCGGAGAGCTTCCGCCCCGCGCCAAGGGCTGCGGGAATATCGAGCAGGTCTTCGAACGTCCTGGCGCGGATCACGCCGAGTTGCCTGAACAAGGCGTCGTACATGCGGTCGGAGCCGGCCAGCGCGCCGGTGTGCGAGACGGCCGCCAGTGCGCCCGCCTCCGATCGCCCGATCTTGAAGGCGACGATGGGCTTGCCGGCGCGGCGCGCCCGAAGGACCGACTCGCGAAAACGAAGCGGATTGCGGATCGCCTCGATATAGAGCGCAATGACCCTGGTCGCATCGTCATCGGCGAGGAAGTCGATGAAGTCGGAGAGCTCGAGATCGGCTTCGTTGCTGGTCGACACCAGCTTGGACAGCCCGATCCCGCGCGCCGCGGCGCGCGACAGCAGGGATCCGAGGATGCCGCCGCTTTGCGAAACCAATCCGATGGATCCCGCCGGGAAGTCATCCATCGCCAGGGCGCCCGACGCCGACAACACGATGTTATCGGTGAGATTGACGAGGCCGATCGTATTCGGCCCGAGGATCCGCATCGAGCCGGCGGCTTGCAGGAGCTGCTGCTGGCGCGCGGCGCCTTCAGCCCCGGTTTCGGTGAAGCCACTGGCAAGAACGATCGCCGCGGCCGCCCCGCGCTCTGACAATTCACGCACCGCGATGTGCGCACGTTCGGCGCCGAGCAGAACGAGGCCGACGTCAGGCACATCGGGCAGCGCAGCAACGTCGGGGTAGCAGGTCAGACCGCCGATCCCTCCGACCTTGGGATTGACGGGATAGATCGCACCCGCGAAGCCATGCTTCTGGAGATAGGACACCGGTCGCCCCGAGGTCTTGCTCGGGTCGGCGGAAGCACCGATGACGGCGATGCTGCGCGGCCGGATCAGGCGTTCGATCGCGTCCATCGCTCAATCCTTCGATGCGGATTGCGCGAGGAACGCCGTCACCGCATCGCGATGCTCCGCGCTGGTATAGCAAATGGCCTGCGCCTGGCTGCCGAGATTGAAGATGTCGTGCGCGGAATGCTCGAACGTCTCATTCAGGATCTTCTTGCTCAGCGCCAGCGCGGTGGGAGATCCCTCAGCCAGTTCGGCCGCCCAGGCCTGCGCGGCCGGCAGGAGCTCGGCCGAGTCCACCTTGCGATCGACGATGCCGAGCGCGAGCGCTTCGTCGGCCTCGACGAGGCGGCCGGTGAAGATCAGCTCCTTGGCCTTGGGAAGGCCGACCCGACGCGGCAGGAAATACAGCCCGCCGCCGTCGGGTATCAAACCGCGCTTGATGTAGGACCAGGTGAATTTCGAGCGTTCCGTGCCCATGACGAAGTCGCAGGCCAGCGCGGTATCCGCACCGAGGCCCGCCGCGGCGCCGTTGACGGCGGCGATCGTCGGCTTCGGCAGGCCCAGCAGCAACGACTGCACGTGATGCACGCCCTGCTGACGGCTCCAGCCGTTGAATGCGACTTCGCCCTGCGGCGCCTCGAGCCGGCGCTTCATTCCGCTGATGTCGCCGCCGGCACAGAAGGCGTTGCCGCGCCCGGTCAGCACCAGAGCCTTGATCGCCTTGTCGCGAGCGACGGTTTCGAGCGCGCCGGTGAACTCGGCGCGCATCTCATCGCTCATCGCATTGCGCCGTTCCGGGCGGTTGAAGGCGATCGTCGCGACACCGGCCTCGACGGAGAATTCGATGAGCTGAGGGGACATAGCAGGCTCCTTGGTCGGCGTCGGATCGATCACCGCGACGCGCATCGCGGATGTCGAATGTCTGTTCGGGCCGTGCGGTTTCCTCGTCGAGCCCCAGCGCGGCCGGGCATTCTTGCCCAAGCTGATAGCGGCTTGCCCCCGCCGGAACACTCCCTTAATTCCACTTAGTGGAAATGGCCGCGGAGGTGGGAGATGGCGCAGATGCGCAGATATGCGGGCGGGGTCGATGGCAACCGGTCGCTCGAACGGGGCATCGAGATCCTCCGGGCGTTCCGGCCCGGCATCGACACGCTGGGCAACGGCGAGATCGCGGAGCGATGCGGCTTGCCGCGATCGACGGTCAGCCGGCTGACGCGAACGCTCGTCAATTCCGGGATGCTCGACGAGATCCGCACCGAACGGACCTACCGGCTTGCGGCGTCCGTCATCAGCATCGGCCACGCGATGCGGACGGGATCACCGGTGCTCAACGCGATCGGACCGATGATGCGGGCCGAATCGGCGAAACGCCGGCTGAACGTCGGGTTGGCTACCGCGGATCGAACCATGATGGTGTATTTGGAGTCGATCCGCTACAGCCCGCGCGCGGCGCTGCGCAACGTGGTCGCCGGCCAGCAGGTCCCGATGGAGTTGACGTCGCTGGGTCGCGCTTACCTCGCCGGCCTTGCCGAGAGCGAGCGCGAGCGATTGCTGAAACTATTCAAGCGGCGCAGCGCGGCGGCCACCAGAGCGCTGCTCGCAGAGGTCAGGAGATCGATCAGCGCCGTCGAACGCGGCGGCTATTGCGCCGTGTCGTGGCAACCCGCCGTGCTCGCCGTCGCGACGCCGATCGTGCTCGACGGGTTGCCGGTCTACGCACTCAACATGAGCCTGCAGAACGTTGACCGGTCCGATGCGCTGGCGAGCGAACTCGGCGCTTACCTCAACGCCTTCGCGGCGAAGTGCAAGGAGGTGCTGGCGGGACGTTGAAACAAGGGCCGTCGTCACCGCCCCTGATATTCGGCCCAGCAGTCCGCCGTTTCATAGACCCGGACCGCTGACAGCTGCGCAAGGCCCGGCTTCAACCGATCCCAGATCCAGACCGCGATATTCTCGGCGGTCGGGTTCTCGAGGCCTTCGACCTCGTTCAGGCATTGGTGGTCCAGCGTGCCCATGATGTCGGCGAAGCACTTTTCGATATCGAAGAAGTCCGCAACGAAGCCGGTGTGCGGGTCTACGGGACCGTCCAGCTGGACCTCGACCCGATAGGAATGGCCATGCAGCCGGCTGCACCGGTGCGTCTCGGGCACGTTTGGCAGCCGATGCGCCGCCTCGAATTTGAACGCCTGCGATATCCTCATCAGCTCCTCACACGGCGTGACCATCCGGTCTCGGCCCGGTCTGGCGACCAGATGCTGCCTTGCCTGACCTTCCGTCGAAGAATGGCGCACCCGGAACGATCCGAACGTCCGCCCCTCAGACACGCGATCTGAGGCTAAATCATTGATTTTGCATCGACTCGTCACCGTCAGAAAGGACTAAGCACATAAGCGTTCGGCTTTTCAACCTCTTTGGATTCGACGGTTACCGTGGAGGAAGGAAGAGCGTCGACCGATGTTGTTCGTGACTGTCATCAGCCGGAGACCGTACGCTCGCGAATCTCCTGAGCCCCGGAAAGAATGCCGCGCTGGAGCGCGCGCGCGGCAGGCGAGAGATCGCGGCCGATGCGCCAGATCAGATAGAGCTCGCGCTCGATCACGGGCTCGACCAGCTTGCGCCAGGTGAGCACGGGATGGCTGGCCTCGGGCCAAGCGAGACTCGGCAACGGTGCGACGCCGACGCCGGCCTCGACCAGCGCCAGCAGCGTCGCCGGATGCTCGGCCTCGTGGATCGGCATGCCCTGACCGAGATCGGCGACGCCGCGCTCGATCTCGAGCCGGATTCCGGTGCCCGATGCCATCACGACGAGGCCGGCCTTCGAGGCTTCCGCCCAGCTTACGGCGTCCCGCGCGGCGAGCGGATGGTCGCGGCGCATCACCAGCGCGAAATTGTCGACGAGCAGTCGTGAAGCATCGAGCTCGGGATCGTCGCCCGGGACGTTGGCAATGCCAAGATCGACGTCGCCGCCGCGCAGCGCAGCGAAGATCTGATGCCGCGAGATCTCCTTCAACGTCACCGCGACCATCGGATGTTCGCGCTGGAACGCGGCGAGCACGCGCGGCATCAGCCGCAGCGCGACCGACGGCACGCAGGCCACCGTGACGTGACCGCGGCGATGTTCGCGCAAATCGCGCAGATCCTGAAGCTGTCGATCGAGATCGGCGAGCAGGCGCTGAATGCCCGGCATGAAGTCCGCGCCGACCTTGCTGAGCTGAAGCCTTCGCGTGGTGCGGTCGAGCAGCCGCACGCGCAGGCCGTCTTCCAGCTGGCGCACCAACTGGCTGACAGCGGATTGCGACATGCCGAGCGACCGTGCCGCGGCGCTGAAGCTGCCGGTCTCGACAACGCGGACGAAAACGCGGAGCTGCTTCAGGTCGAGCTGATCTATCATGTTTGCTTATAAATATATCTCTCTATTCCCAATTGCTAATGAAAATCTCCAGTGCAAGGATTTTGTGCGAAGACCGGGAACGATCAGAAATTGGGCACAATGGGAACTAACCCACTGTTCCAACAAGCAAAAGGATTGGGACGTGATCAACCGACGCGACCTCATGAAATACTCGCTGCTGGGCGCGGCAACGGCGCCACTGGCCGGCCTCTCCACCCCGACCTTCGCAGCCGGCAAAGTGGCAATCACCGAAGCGCTGCGGCTCGGCATGTACAACTCGCTTTACGTCGCGGCTGACAAGGGACTGTTCGCCAAGCATGGCCTCGATGCCGACCTCTCCACCGCCGGCGGCATCGCGCTGCCGGTGCCGATTCTGCTTTCAGGGCGCGGCCAAATCGGGGTGACCAGCCCGGGCATGTCGGTGAATGCAGTGCGCGAGGGCGGCAAGATCAAGAACATCGCCAAGATCGTCGGCGGCGTGTCGATGTGGGGCATTGCGAAACCCGACAGCAAGATCAGGACGATCGAGGATCTCCGCGGCAAGACCATCGCGACGCTGAAATTCCCCTCTTCGACGATCCAGGTGCCGACCTATGCGATCAAGACCATCGGTAAGTTCGATCCGAAGGAGGCCGGCGTCACGTTCCTCGAACTGCCGCCGGGCGCGCAGGCCGCCGCGGTGAAGGACGGCCGCGCCGACATCGCTACCGCCTTCGAATGGGACGTCAGCATCGCCGCCGAGCAGTTCGGCCTCGTGCCGGTGCTGTCCTTCGCCGATGCGCTGGGATCGCTCTGCTTTACCACCGCGATGGCGACGGAAGAGACGATCGCGAGCAACCCGGCCGCCATCCAAGGCTTTTGCAATGCGATCGCAGAAGCGCAGAAGCTGATGCACGAGAACAACGCTGTTTTCACCGAGGTCGCCGAAAAATACTTCACGAAGGTCACACCATCTGTCGTCGCCAGCGCAACGAAGAACTTCTTCGGCTCGAAGACCGCGATCCCGCGCAACCCGACCATCTCCGCCGACGAGTGGGACCGCGCGATGCGGCTCGAGCAAGGCGGCGGCGCAGTGCAATCCGCACTCCCCTATACGCAGATGGTCGATAACCGCTTCGCCGAGCAGGCGACCAGGCAGTTCGGTCTCGCGTGATGATCGTGAACACCTCCGACGCGCGCGAGCAGCGCTTTGTCACGCTCCCGGCGCGGCCCGAGCCGCTCCGGCTCGCGGTCGACGAGACGGCCGTGGTCGTCGTCGACATGCAGAACGCCTATGCCTCGCCGAACGGCTATCTCGACCTCGCCGGCTTCGACATCTCCGGCGCCAAGGCCGCGATCACGGCGATCCAGGACGTGGTGGCGGTCGCGCGGGGCGCCGGCGTTCCCGTGATCTTCTTCCAGAACGGCTGGGACGCCGACTATGTCGAGGCCGGCGGGCCGGGCTCGCCGAACTGGCACAAGTCGAACGCGCTGAAGACGATGCGCAAACGGCCCGAGCTGCAAGGCAGGCTGCTCGCCAAGGGCGGCTGGGACTATGCGCTGGTCGACGAGCTGCAACCCAAGCCCGGCGACATCGTGGTGCCGAAGACGCGCTATAGCGGCTTTTTCAACAGCCAGTTCGACAGCATCTTGCGCGCCCGCGGCATCCGCAACCTCGTGTTCTGCGGCATCGCCACCAATGTCTGCGTGGAATCGACGCTGCGCGACGGCTTCCATCTCGAATATTTCGGCGTGATGCTGGAGGACGCAACGCACCAGGCCGGTCCCGACTACATCCAGAAAGCCTCAATCTTCAACATCGAGACCTTCTTCGGCTGGGTCTCGTCCGCGAGCGATTTCCGCCGCGCCTTTGCCCAGACCGAAGCCGCTCCAGCAAAAGAGGATACGCCATGACCGACCGCGCCATCATTCCGCCGGGCACCCACGCGCCCATCGCCCCGTACTCGCCGGGCATGATGGCCGACAACGTCATCTACGTCTCGGGCACGCTGGCGTTCGATTCGAACAACGACGTCGTCCATGAAGGGGATGCCGCCGGCCAGACCCGGCATATCCTCGAGACCATCAAGCGCGTACTGGAGGCGGCAGGCGCGAGCCTGGCCGACGTCACCTTCAACTCGATCTTCATCACCGACTGGGCGAACTATGCGGCGGTCAACAAGGTCTATGCCGAATATTTTCCCGGCGAGAAGCCGGCGCGGTACTGCATCCAGTGCGGCCTCGTGAAGCCCGCCTGCCTCGTCGAGATCGCCTCGATCGCGCACAAGAGGGCGTGAGGTGGCCGTGCTCGATGCAGGCCAGGCCGCAGTGACAGGCGCGCGGTTCAAGCTGCCCACCGCAGCCCGGATCGCGCTGCTCCAGATCGCACTATTGGTCGCACTGCTGGCGGCGTGGGAGCTTGCGATCCGCCTCGGCTTCATCGCCGTCTATCTCTACGGCCAGCCGAGCGGCATCATCGCGAAGGCGGGCAAGCTCATCGCCAGTGGCGAGTTGCTACGCGACGCCGGGCTCACCGCATGGGAAGCCATCGCCGGTTTCCTGATCGGCACGGTGCTCGGCAGCGCTGCGGGATTGTCGCTATGGCTGTTCCCGACCGGCGCGGCGGTGCTGCGGCCGTACCTGATCGCGCTCAACGGCCTGCCGAAAATCGCGCTGGCACCGCTGATCATCGTCTGGTTCGGCATCGGCCTCTCCTCGAAGATCGCGATCGCGGCGATCATCACCTTCATCGTCGCGGTCATCACCGCACTCCAGGGAGCCAAGGAGGTCGACGCCGATCTCGTCAAGCTGCTGCGCTCGCTTGGCGCTTCGCGCTGGAAGACCTGGCGCACCGTGATCGTGCCCGGCGCGATGCCGTGGATCGTCGCGGCCTTCCGCCTCAATGTCGGCTTTGCCCTGATCGGCGCCGTCGTCGGCGAGTACATCGCCTCGAAAGAGGGCCTCGGTTACATGATCTACTATGCCGGCGTGCTCTACGACCTCAACGCGGTGTGGGTGGGCATCGCGGCGCTGATGGCGGTGGCGCTGCTGATGTACGCCGCGATCGACCTGATCGAGCGGCGCCTGCTGTCCTGATCCGAAACTCATCACTCAATAGCTGGGACGTCATGGCTTTTGCACGCAGCAAGGATGCCGAGATCTATTACGAAGTTCACGGGCACGGTACGCCGGTTTTGCTCTCGGTCGGCATGGGCGGCAGCGGCTCGTTCTGGGCGCCGCAGCTGGATGCGCTCACCGAGCGCCATCAGGTCATTCTCTACGATCACGTCGGCACCGGCCGCAGCGCACGAAGCGATCGCAGCATCGCCGGCATGGCCGACGACATCGCCAGCGTGCTCGACCATGCAAACGTCGATGCCGCGCATGTCGTCGGCCACGCCATCGGCGGCATTGTCGGCATCGAGCTGGCGCTGCGTCAGCCGAAACGCCTGCGCAGCCTCACCATCGTCAACGGCTGGGGCCGCGCCGATCCGTTCCTGCGGCGCTGCTTCGAGATCCGGAAAGCGCTGCTCAACCAGTCCGGACCGCAAGCCTATGTGCGCGCGCAGCCGCTGTTCCTCTATCCGCCGCAATGGATCTCCGAGAACATCGCCCATCTCGACGCGGAGGAAGAACGCATCCTGAAACACTTCCCCGCCGTCGCGACGATGAACCAGCGCATCGACATGTTCCTGGCATTCGAGGGCGGCCGGCGCCTCAAGGAGATCAACGTACCTACGCTGCTGTCGTCCGCAAAGGACGACGCGCTGGTGCCGGCCTATCTCACCCGCGAACTCGCCGCTTCCATTCCCGGCGCGCGCGTGCACGAGGTGGGTTGGGGGGCGCATGCCTTCAGCGTGGTCACACCGAATATCTTCAACGACACGCTGCTCGACTTCTGCAGGGAGGTGGACCGATGAACGCGCTCGCGCAGAATATTGCAGGCTCGGAGCCGATCGTGCTGCGCGCCGAGAATGTCGGCGTCACCTTCGAAGGCACCGGCCGTCCGGTCGAGGCGATCCGCAAGGTGGATTTCGAGCTGCGCCGCGGCGAGACGCTCGCGATCGTCGGCCCCTCCGGCTGCGGCAAGTCCACGCTGTTCAACGCCATCGCCGGCCTGCTGCGGCCGACCCGAGGCCATGTCGAGGTCGGTGGCCGCCGCGTCGACGATGCCGCGGGCCATGTCGGCTACATGCTGCAGAAGGATCTGCTGCTGCCGTGGCGCAGCGTGCTCGACAACGTCATGCTGGGGCTGGAGATCCGCAAAACGCCGAAGTCGCGCGCGCGCGAGATCGCACTGGGGCTGATCAAGACCTATGGCCTCGCCGGCTTCGAACAGGCCAAGCCCGCGGCGCTCTCCGGCGGCATGCGCCAACGCGTCGCCATCATGCGCACGCTCGCCTTCGATCCCGAAGTGATCCTGCTCGACGAGCCGTTCTCGGCGCTCGACTTCCAGACGCGCCTGCTGATGCAGGCCGACGTCTCCCGCATCATCGCCGAGCGCGGCAAGAGCGCGATCCTCGTCACTCACGATATCGGCGAAGCCATCGCCATGGCCGACCGCGTGCTGGTGCTGAGCGCACGGCCCGCCACGGTGCGCGCGCTACACGTGATCGAGTTGCCGCGGGAGGGCCGCGATCCCGCCGCGCTGCGCACCGATACAGCGTTCCAGCACTATTTTGCTGAGATCTGGGCCGACCTGGAGAAGCCTGCCGGCGTCGCGTGAGGCGAGCCTACCCCTATGTCGGGCCGGGCCACTCGGGCCCTGAACGGTGTGGCCTTCAATGGGCAAAAGGCTCAGCGCGAGGAATTGTACGCTGTTCTGCACTGAATGGCCGAAAATGGCGCGCCCGGAACGATTCGAACGTCCGACCCTCAGATTCGTAGTCTGATGCTCTATCCAGCTGAGCTACGGGCGCATCTTCGCAAACAGCGATAGCGGGCATGACCCGCGACGCAGCTCCCGGAGGACCGGGAGGAGTGCGAAAGAGCGCTCTGACTAACCGCTCTTGTCCCGATTGGCAAGGTCCGGCTCGCCGGTATTTTGGGGCATTTCCGCACCTCTGTTCGTCATTCCGGGGCGCGACGAAGTCGCGAGCTATGGTGCGCAATTGCGCACCTGAGAATCCATAACCACCAGCCGGGGTTATGGATTCCGGACCCGACCCTTCGGGTCGTCCCGGAATGACGGAAGGAATGGAGATCGCCCCGCTCGTTCGCTCGGCCTCTGGCCGACTACGCCCTCTGCCGCTCGTTGCGGATGGAGAGCAGTTCCACGGGGCGATCGGGGATGACGATCCGGAAGGTGGCGCCGATGGTGCCTTCGACCAGGTGGATGTCGCCGCCATGGGCGCGCACCAACTCGGCTGCGATGGCGAGGCCAAGGCCGCTGCCGCCGGGGCGGCCGGAGGTCTGGAAGGCCTCGAACAGGTGCTCCCGGGTCTTCTGGGGGACGCCGGGGCCGGTGTCGGAGACCTCGATGATCGCGACGGCGCCTTCGCGCTTACCGATGATCCGGATCTGCTGGACGCGGCCCTCACCCGATGCGTGGCTTTCGAGCGCCTGGGCGGCGTTGCGGACGAGGTTGAGCAAGACGCGGAACAACTGGTCAGGATCGGCATCCACCGCCAGCCCGCGCTCGATCGCGGCGACCCAGGCGATCGAGGCATCGTTGGCGAGCCCCGCGGTCTCGCGCACCTCGAGCACGACCGGCTCGATCAGGATCATGCGGCGGTCGGGCGCGGCCTCCTGGGCGCGGCCGTAGGACAATGTCGACTGGCAGAAGGCGATGGCGCGTTCGAGCGAGCGCACGAGCTTGGGCGCAAAGCGCTGCACCCGCGGATCCGGCACGCTGGCGAGCTGGTCCGACAGGAGCTGGGCCGAGGCGAGCAGATTGCGCAGATCGTGATTGATCTTGGAGACGGCGAGGCCGAGGGCGGCGAGCCGGCTCTTCTGATGCAGCATCGACATCAGGTCGCGCTGCATGTCCGACAATTCGCGCTCGGCCACCCCGATCTCATCGCTGCGCTGGCTCGGCACGATGATCCCGGCCGAACTCTCCGGGTTCTCATGGAAGCCGACCAGGCTCGCCGTCAGCCGCCGCATCGGCCGCACGAAGAGATAATGGAGCGCGAGATAGACGAGGCCCGCCGTCAGCACCGCGATGATCAGCGCGACCACCACGAGGTTGCGGGAGAAGCGGTACATCTGCTGCCGCAGCGGCAGCTCGTCGGTGACGATCTCGATGAACTGGGCATTGCCGACCCCGGGTCCGACGATGCGGATGGCCTGGTTCCCGGTCTCCAGCATCATCCGGAACGAGCCGGTGATCGCCTCCCAGGCCGTCATGTCGCGCAGGTCGATGTCATGCTCGAGGGCGGACGGGATGTTGTCGCTGGCGAGCAGACGGCGCTGCTGGCCCATCTTGATGGCGACGGCACGGGCATTGATGCTTTTCAGGATCTGGCGCGACAGCGAATCGGGAACCATGCCGAGCGGCGCCGCATCCAGCACCAGCGCCGCCGTATTGGCCGCCGCAACGCGGTCGTTCAGCCGGTTGACCCAGAAGTTGGCGATGGCCGGCACATAGAGCAGCACCGCGGCGATCATCACCAGGGGAATGGTCAGCAGCAGCAGCTTGCCAGACAGCCCGAGCCCGCGCGTCCCGCGGGGGCGCATCGCCGGCTGCTCCGGCTGATCCAGATCCTGGATCGGCTGGCGATCTGTGGCTACCACGAAATTCGCCCCTGTTGGCCTTGGCGGATGGAGGATGCGGCCCGCCCGGAGTCCGGTCAAATTACGGATCGCTAATCTACCAAGGTGGGATGTAAGTGCTGATATCGCGAGTCGCCACCTCAAGGGTTAAAAACCTCGCACAAACAGCGATATTCACTGGAATCGCGCGCTTGTGCGGCGTTGACGAAAAGAAGACGCTCCCTTATAAGCCGCGCAAATTGTCCGCGATGACCCGGTGCAACACCGGGAGCGGCTCTCTAAGGGCCGGAAAGGGCCCGTTTTGGGCCGCATCTTCCGGACTTTACCATCAATTCTACAGGCAAATTGCCCGGTCAGCGGAGAAAAACCCGTGAAGCGGACTTATCAACCCAGCAAACTGGTGCGCAAGCGCCGTCACGGCTTCCGCGCCCGCCTCGCCACTGCCGGCGGTCGCAAGGTCCTCGCCGCCCGCCGCGCCCGCGGCCGCAAGCGTCTGAGCGCCTGAGCCGGACCCCCTTTTTGGGATTTCATCATGGATCGGCTGAGGCAGCGGGCGGATTTCCTCGCCGTTGCCAATGGCGCGCGGGTGAATAGTCCCGCGTTCGTCCTGCAAAGCCGTCGCCGCGATGACTTTGGTCCGATCCGGATCGGCTTCACCGTCACCAAAAAGAACGGCAACGCCCCCGAGCGCAATCGCATCCGGCGCCGGCTTCGCGAATTGGTGAAGCGGCTCGACCCGGTGTCGATGCAGCCTCATCATGACTATGTGCTAGTCGGACGAAGGGACGCGCTCTCGCGCGACTTCGCCACCATGCTCGACGATCTGCGCATAGCGTTCACGAAGCCCGCGCGGCATACGGCCAAAGCGCGCGGCCAGAGGCCCGGCCCCGCTCCCGCTGCCATCCGCAAACCGGATTGATGACGAGACATTCGAGATGACCGATAATCGCAATACCATCCTGGCCGTCATTCTGTCCGGCCTTGTGCTGATCGCCTGGCAGTATTTCTACAACGTGCCGCAGATGGAGAAGCAGCGCGCCCAGCAGCAGGCGCAGACCGAGCTTCAGAAATCCACGCCGCAGCCGACGGCCTCGGCGACTCCCGGCACCGCGCCGCAGCCGGGCAGCGTGACCCAGCCGGCGACACCGGGCGCGGGCCAGCAGGGCCAGCCGGTCGTCGCCCGCGAGGCCGCCATTGCAGCCGGTCCGCGCGTGAAGATCGAGACCCCGCGCATCGCCGGCAGCATCTCGCTGAAGGGCGGCCGGATCGACGACATCGCGCTGGTGCAATTCCGCGAAACGGTCGACCCGAAGTCGCCGCCGATCGTCCTCTATTCGCCCTCGGGCACGGCGGAGCCCTACTACGCCGAGTTCGGCTGGGTGGCGGCGACGGGCGTGACGGCGAAGATGCCCGATGCCCAGACCGTCTGGCAGCAGGACGGCAGCGGCAGCCTGACGCCGACGACGCCGGTGGTGCTGAAGTGGGACAACGGCGAGGGCCTCACCTTCCGCCGCACCATTGCGGTCGACGACCATTATCTCTTCACCGTCAAGGACGAGGTGAGCAATGTCGGCAACGCGCCGGTCACGCTCTATCCGTTCGCGCTGATCTCGCGCCACGGCGCGCCGCAGGTGTCGGGCTATTACATCCTGCATGAAGGCCTGATCGGCTATCTCGGCGACCACGGCCTGCAGGAATACGCCTACAAGAAGATCGACGAAGCCAAGGCGGTGAACTTCAAGGCCACCAATGGCTGGCTCGGCATCACCGACAAGTACTGGGCCTCGGCGCTGCTGCCGGACACCAATGCCCAGCTCCAAGCGCGCTTCTCGTCGAACCCGGTCGGCAACGTCCACACCTACCAGACCGACTACCTGCTCGATCCCGTCACCGTCCCCATCGGCGGCACCGGCACGGCAAACGCGCGGCTGTTCGCCGGCGCCAAGGAAGCCGGCGTCGTCGGCGTGTTCCCGTTCGCCGGGCTCGGCGGCTACAACAAGGAGCTCGGCCTCAACCATTTCGATCTGCTGATCGACTGGGGCTGGTTCTACTTCCTCACCAAGCCGATGTTCCTCGGCCTCGACTTCTTCTTCCGCTTCTTCGGCAATTTCGGCATCTCGATCCTGCTCGTCACCGTGATCGTGAAGCTGCTGTTCTTCCCGCTGGCGAACAAATCCTACGCCTCGATGGCGAAGATGAAGTCGATCCAGCCGCAGCTTCTGGCGCTGAAGGAGCGCTATCCCGACGACAAGGTGAAGCAGCAGCAGGAGATGATGGAGATCTACCGCAAGGAGAAGATCAATCCGGTCGCCGGCTGTCTTCCCGTGCTGATCCAGATCCCGGTGTTCTTCTCGCTCTACAAGGTGCTGTTCGTCACCATCGAGATGCGGCACGCGAAGTTCTACGGCTGGATCAAGGACCTCTCGGCGCCGGATCCGACCAATTTGTTCAACCTGTTCGGGCTGCTCCCGTTCGATCCGACCACGATTCCCGTGTTCGGCCATTACCTCGCGCTCGGCATCTGGCCGATCATCATGGGCATCACGATGTGGTTCCAGATGAAGCTGAACCCGACGCCGCCGGATCCGACGCAGCAGCTCATCTTCAACTGGATGCCGCTGATCTTCACCTTCATGCTGGCGGGCTTCCCGGCGGGCCTCGTGATCTACTGGGCCTGGAACAATCTGCTCTCGGTGATCCAGCAAAGCTACATCATGCGCCGCAACGGCGTGAAGGTGGAGCTGTTCGACAATCTCAAGGCGACGTTCGCGCGGAAGGCGACGTAGGTCCCTCACGATCGCGCCCCGTCATGCGGGCGCAAGAGCCTCCACATCGTCATGCCCGGGCTCGTCCCGGGCATCCACGTTTTGGAAGCTCGCCCAGTAACAAGACGTGGATGGCCGGGACAAGCCCGGCCATGACGAAAGGATAGAGGCTTCGCATGACCGATGACAAAGATGCGAAGCTGATCGAAGCCGGGCGAAAGCTGTTTGCCCGCGACTGGCAGTTCATCTGGGCCTCGCCCTCGATCGCCACGCTGCCGCCGATGGCGGGGCTGGAGATCGCCTTTGCCGGCCGCTCCAACGTCGGCAAGTCCAGCCTGATCAACGCGCTGACGGGGCGCAACGGCTTGGCGCGGACCTCGCATACGCCGGGCCGCACTCAGGAGCTGATCTTCTTCGAGGTGCCCGGGAAAAGCGACCTGCGCCTCGTCGACATGCCCGGCTACGGCTATGCCAAGGCGCCGAAGAGCCAGGTCGCGTCCTGGACCGAGCTGATCCACAAATTCCTGCTCGGCCGCGCCTCGCTGGCGCGCGTCTATGTGCTGGTCGACGCGCGGCACGGCCTCAAGGACGTCGATCTCGACGTGCTTGGGACGCTCGACCGTTCCGCCGTCAGCTACCAGATCGTGCTGACCAAGACAGACCAGGTGAAGGCCGCCGAGCTGCAGGCGCGCATCGCCGAGACCGAGGCTGCGCTGGCCAAGCACCCGGCCGCGTTTCCGACCGTGCTCGCGACCTCCTCACGCAGTTCGACCGGCATGGAGAGCTTGCGCGCCGCGATGGCGAAGCTGTTGGAAGAGCGGAGCAAGTAATGGTGGCCCATCGCCTCCTGATCGGGCTTGCCGGATTGATGGGCGCCGCCGGCGTCGCGCTGGCCGCGGCCTCCGCCCATGGTGCCGATGCGAGCCGGCTGGCATCGGCGAGCGCGATGCTGCTGTTTCATGCAACGGCCATACTCGCCGTCGGCGCGCTGCTCGCGCGCGGCCTTCTGCATGGCGGAATTGGACTCGTTGCGGCGTTCGGCTTCGTGATCGGCGCCGCGCTGTTCGCGGGCGACCTCACCTTGCGGCAGTTTGCGGGCCATTCGCTGTTTCCGATGGCGGCACCGACCGGCGGGACGGTGATGATTGCAAGCTGGCTCGCGGTGACGCTGGCGGCGGTGGTGAAGAAATAGGTCCTACTTTCTTCCTTCTCCCTTGTGGGAGAAGGTGGCGCGAAGCGCCGGATGAGGGGTTCTCTCCGCATCCACCGCTGCGATAGCGTCACTCGCGGAGAGGACCTCTCACCCGTCTCGCCGTTGCGCGGCGATCCACCCTCTCCCACAAGGGGAGAGGGCAAGAACGCACACTTTGCGCCGCGCCCGGCAATCGGATAGAACGCGCACCGACCGTCCCGCCAGCGAGACCGCGACATGACCGACATCTCTCCGCTCGACCAGGCCCGCATCCTGTCCGAAGCGCTGCCGCACATGCAGCAATATGACGAGGAAACCATCGTCATCAAATATGGCGGCCATGCCATGGGCGACGAGGCAACCGCGAAGAACTTTGCCCGCGACATCGTGCTCTTGGAGCAGACTGCGATCAATCCGGTGGTGGTGCATGGCGGCGGCCCGCAGATCGCGACCATGCTCAAGCGCCTCGGCATCGTGTCGGAATTCGCCGCCGGCCTGCGCATCACCGATGCCGCGACCATCGAGATCGTCGAGATGGTGCTGGCCGGCTCCGTCAACAAGCAGATCGTCGGCTACATCAACGAAGCGGGCGGCAAGGCCGTCGGGCTGTCAGGCAAGGACGGCAACATGGTGAAGGCGTCGAAGACGACGCGCACCATCGTCGATCCGGGCTCGAACATCGAGAAGGCGATCGATCTCGGTTTCGTCGGCGACCCGGAGAAGGTCGACCTCACGCTGCTCAACCAGCTGATCGGCTACGAGCTGATCCCGGTGCTGGCGCCGCTCGCGACCTCGCAGGACGGCCAGACGCTGAACATCAACGCCGACACCTTTGCCGGCGCCGTCGCGGGCGCGCTGAAGGCCAAGCGCCTGCTGCTGCTCACCGACGTGCCGGGCGTGCTCGACAAGTCGAAGAAGCTGATCCCGCAGCTCTCGGTCAAGGACGCGCGAAAGCTGATCGCCGACGGCACCATCTCGGGCGGCATGATCCCGAAGGTGGAGACCTGCATCTACGCGCTGGAGCAGGGCGTGCAGGGCGTCGTCATCATCGATGGCAAGATGCCACACGCGGTGCTGCTCGAGCTCTTCACCAACCAGGGCACGGGCACGCTGATCCACAAGTGATGCGGGAGCGGACCAAGGGAGCCGTCATGACCGGGCTTGTCCCGCCTGCGCGGCAGAAGCCGCTTCGGCGCGGCGAAAGCCCGGCCATCCACGATCTTTCCTGCCGCGCCAAGAGCGTGGATGCCCTGCACAAGGCCGGGCATGACGAACGAAGGCCGAGGCCACACCGCCGCTCCCCACTCACCCGCCTCCTGATGACGCTGCCGGCCGCAGCCGTCTCGTTCCTGTTCTCCTCCGCGCCGGCCTTTGCCGACCTCAAGATCTGCAACCGCATGTCCTATGTCGTGGAGGCCGCGATCGGTATCGACGACAAGGCGGCGACCGCGACGCGCGGCTGGTTCAGGATCGATCCCGCCACCTGCCGCGTGGTGGTGCAGGGCACGTTGACGGCCGACCGCATCCTGCTCAATGCCCGCGCGCTCGGCGTCTACGGTGCTTCCCCGATCCCGCAAAGCGGCCGCGACATGCTGTGCGTGGCGCAGGACAATTTCGTCATCGCCGCGGCGCGACAATGCCGCAGTGGCCAGACGCAAGTCCCGTTCACGCAAGTGACGCCGACGCAAGGAGCCGATGGCAACCTCGTGGCCTATCTCGCCGAGGATTCCGAATATGACGACGAGCAGGCGCGCCTCGCCGGCATCCAGCGGCTGCTGGTGATCGCAGGCTACGACGCAGCGCCGATCGATGGCGTCGACGGGCCGAAGACGCAAGCCGCGCTGGCCGCCTTCCTGAAGAGCCGCGGGTTGTCGTCCGACGTCGTGGCCTCGCCGAACCTGTTCAAGACCATGGTCGAGGCCGTGCAGACGCCCTCTGCGACCGGCCTCACCTGGTGCAACGACACGCCGCACAAGGTGATGGCCGCGATCGCGACCGATGACGGCAAGTCCGTGACGAGCCGCGGCTGGTATCGCATCGATCCCAAGACCTGCCTGCACCCCGATGTGACCGGCCAGCCCAAGCAGATCTTCAGTTTCGCGGAAGCGGTCGACGCCGACAACCGAATCGTCAAGCTGAAGGATCGGCCACTGAACTGGGGCGGCGACAGGCAACTCTGCACGCGCGAGACCAAGTTCGAGACCAGCGAGCAGACCGATTGCGGCGCGCGCGGATTTGCGCCGACGGGCTTTGGCGCCGTGGACATGTCGAGCGGCGGCAAGACGCTGCGGTTCGCGGTGCCGTGATGGTGTTGGTTCGATGAGCGCGCACGCGCCACAATCTCCGCTGTCGTCCCTGCGAACGCAGGGACCCATAACCACAGGCTTTGGTTATGGCGGGAGATGCCAACTACGCTTCTTCGCCAAACTCCTCCCTGGGGATATGGGTCCCGGATCTGCGCTTCGCTTGTCCGGGACGACAGCAGTGAGTGGGGCAGCGCTTGCGATCGATAGATAGAGATTTGGTATGACCCCGCCCCGCACTTTCGCGCACGTCGACACCTGGGTGTTCGACCTCGACAACACGCTCTATCCGCATCACGTCAATCTGTGGCAGCAGGTCGATGCGCGGATCGGGGAGTTCGTCTGCAACTGGCTGAATGTCGGCCCGGAGGAAGCGCGGGCGATCCAGAAGGACTATTACCGGCGCTTCGGCACCACGATGCGCGGCATGATGACCCTGCATGGCGTCTCCGCCGACGACTATCTCGCCTACGTCCACAAGATCGACCACTCGCCGCTGGAGCCGAATCCGGCGCTCGGCGCTGCCATCGCAAAGCTGCCGGGCCGCAAGCTGATCCTGACCAACGGCTCGGTCGACCATGTCGACGCGGTGCTGGCGCGGCTCGGCTTCGCCTCGCATTTCGACGGCGTGTTCGACATCATCGCCGCCGAATTCGAGCCCAAGCCGGCGCAGCAGACCTACCAGAAATTCCTCAGCCAGCATGCGGTCGATCCGACCCGCGCGGCCATGTTCGAGGACCTCGCCCGCAACCTCACCGTCCCGCACCAGCTCGGCATGACCACGGTGCTGGTGGTGCCGGATGGGACGAAAGAGGTGGTGCGCGAGGATTGGGAACTGGAGGGCCGGGATTCCGCCCATGTCGACCATGTCACGGATGATCTGGCGGGGTTTTTGGGCAGGTTGTCGCCGCGATAACAACTGTCGTCCCGGGCAAGCATAAGCGCAAACCCGGGTCCCATAACCACAGGGAGTGGTTGTGGCGCGAGATCGATAACTCCGAGTCCTCGCCAAGCGACTCCCTGTGGTTATGGGTCCCGGATCTTCGCGCGCCTGAGGGCGCGCTTGTCCGGGACGACAGCGGAGCATGGGTAACGGCCGAGTATGCCTTGACTCCGTCGCCCAAATCCCGAAAAAGCGCCCCAATCCATCAAAATTCCCGCTCCCCAGAGGAAATCCCGATGTCCCTTGCAGCCCTCGAATCCACCATCAACAGCGCCTTCGAGGCGCGAGACGGCATCTCGACCACGACCAAGGGCGAGGTGCGCGAGGCCGTGGACCAGTCGCTGGAGATCCTCGACAAGGGCGAGGCGCGCGTTGCCGAGCGCGGCGCCGACGGCAAGTGGAAGGTCAATCAATGGCTGAAGAAGGCCGTGCTGCTGTCCTTCCGCCTCAACGACATGGGCGTCATTCCCGGCGGCCCCGGCAAGGCGACCTGGTGGGACAAGGTGCCATCGAAGTTCGAGGGCTGGGGCGAGAACCGTTTTCGCGACGCCGGTTTTCGCGCGGTGCCGGGCGCCGTCGTCCGCCGCTCGGCCTTCATCGCCAAGAACGTCGTCTTGATGCCGTCCTTCGTCAATCTCGGCGCCTATGTCGATGAGAGCACGATGGTCGACACCTGGGCCACCGTCGGCTCCTGCGCGCAGATCGGCAAGCGCGTGCACATCTCGGGCGGCGCCGGCATCGGCGGCGTGCTCGAGCCGCTGCAGGCCGAGCCCGTCATCATCGAAGACGATTGCTTCATCGGCGCGCGCTCCGAGGTCGCCGAAGGCGTGATCGTGCGCAAGGGCGCGGTGCTGGCGATGGGCGTGTTCCTGGGCGCCTCGACCAAGATCGTCGACCGCGAGACCGGCGAAATCTTCATGGGCGAAGTGCCGGAGTATTCCGTCGTAGTGCCCGGCGCGCTGCCCGGCAAGCCGATGAAGAACGGCCAGATCGGCCCGAGCACCGCATGCGCCGTGATCGTCAAGCGCGTCGACGAACGCACGCGGTCCAAGACCAGCATCAACGAGCTGCTGCGGGATTGATCCGACGCGCATGACCGATGCTCTCTCCATTGCCCGCGATCTCATCCGCTGCCCCTCGGTGACCCCGGCCGATGCCGGCGCACTGGGGGTGCTCGAGAAGGCCCTCAACGCGGCCGGCTTCACCTGCCACCGCGTCACCTTCAGCGAGCCGGGCACCGCCGACGTCGACAACCTCTACGCGCGGATCGGCACGGCAGGTCCGCACATCACCTTTGCGGGCCACACCGACGTGGTGCCGCCGGGTGACGAGAGTGCCTGGAGCGTCGGCGCATTCTCCGGCGAGGTGAAGGACGGTGTCCTGCACGGCCGCGGCGCCGTCGACATGAAGGGCGGCATCGCCTGCTCGGTGGCTGCGGTGCTGGCGCATCTCGCGGCCAATGGCGGCAAGCCGCGCAGCGACGGCAAGGGGTCGATCTCGTTCCTGATCACGGGCGACGAGGAAGACGTCTCCGTCAACGGCACCGTCAAGCTGTTGAAATGGGCCGCCGAACGCGGCGAGAAATTCGATCATTGCGTGCTCGGCGAGCCGTCTAATGTCGAGACGCTCGGCGACACCATCAAGGTCGGCCGCCGTGGCTCGCAGTCCGGCACGCTCGTCGTCGACGGCGTGCAGGGCCATGTCGCCTATCCGCACCGCGCGTCAAATCCTGTGCCGGACATTTCGCGGCTGATCGTGGCGATCTCGGACGAGCCGCTCGACCACGGCAGCGCGCAATTTCAGGCCTCCAATCTCGAATTCACGTCAGTGGACGTCGGCAACAAGGCGTTCAACGTCATCCCCGGCGAGGCCCGCGCAAGATTCAACATCCGCTACAACGACAACCACACCCAGGCGAGCCTGCGCGAGCTGGTCGAGGCCCGCCTCGCCAAGGCCTGCGGCAACCGCATCAAGGCCCGCATCGTCTGGGAGCCGTCGAACTCCAACGTGTTCGTGACCAAGCCCGGTCCGTTCACCGATCTCGCGGTGTCCGCGATCGAGGAGGTGACGGGGCGCAAGCCGGAGCTATCGACGTCGGGCGGCACCTCGGATGCGCGGTTCATCGCGAGCTATTGCCCGGTGATCGAGTTCGGGCTTGTCGGGCAGACCATGCACCAGGTCGACGAGCGCGTGCCGGTCAAGGATCTGGAGAAGCTGACGAAGGTGTATCGCGGGATTCTGGCAAGGTATTTTGGGTGAGGCGCAATTCTCGCCAAACACTCCGCCGTCATGCCCGGGCTTGTCCCGGCCACGACGCGGCTGGCGGCATCAGCCCCTCAATAATCCACCTTCATCAGATACAGTCCCTCCGGCGGGGCGACGATGCCGCAGGCGGCGCGGTTGCGGGCTGCTAACGCGGCAGAGAGATCGTCGGCGGTCCAGCGCCCCTCGCCGACCCAGACCAGCGAGCCCACCATCGAGCGTACTTGGCTGTGCAGGAAGGAGCGCGCCGAAGTGAGAATCGTGATCTCGCGGCCGTCGCGCAGCACGTCGAGCTGGTCGAGCGTCTTCTCCGGCGACTTGGCCTGGCACTCGGTGTCGCGGAAGGTCGTGAAATCGTGCTTGCCGAGCAGGCGCTGCGCCGCCGCATGCATCGCGTCGGCATCGAGCTTGCGCGGCACGCGCCAGGCGTGGCCGGCGTCGAGCGCGAGATTGGCGCGGGTGTTGACGATGCGATAGCGGTAGTGGCGCTTGACCGCCGAGAAGCGCGCCTCGAAGCTGTCGGGCACGATCTCGGCCTCGAGCACCGCGATCGGATGCGGGCGCAGATGCGCGTTGAGCCCGTCGCGAAAACGGCCCGGTGGAAACGACTTGTCGACGTCGACGTGGGCGACCTGGCCGCGCGCATGCACGCCGGCATCGGTGCGGCCGGCACCGTGCACGCGCAAATCCGCCCCGGTCATCGCCTTCACGGCCGCCTGCAGCGCGCCCTGCACCGACGGCAGCGATTCCTGCATCTGCCAGCCGAAGAACGGCGCGCCGTCATATTCGATGGTGAGCTTGTAGCGGGGCATTTTATCCAGTTTCACTGTCATTGCCCGCGAAGGCGGGCAATCCAGTACTCCGCAGCCTATCCGTTCAGCCGAGAAGCCTCGGCGTACTGGATACCCCGCCTGCGCGGGGTATGACAGCCTCAGCTGAATTTCGCTCCGGCCTTCAACGGCACGCCGCGCAGGAAGTCCGCGGCCTGCATCCGGCCCTTGCCCTCGCGCTGGAGCTCGATGATGCGGATCGCGCCCTCGCCGCAGGCAATGGTGAGATGATCGTCGAGCACCGTGCCCGGCTCGCCCGCGCCTTGCGCGAGCTCACAGCGCAGGATCTTGACGCGCGCATTCTCGAGCTCGCTCCAGGCGCCGGGAAACGGCGACAGGCCGTGGATGTGGCGCAGCACGGCGCGCGCCGATCTGGTCCAGTCGATCCGCGCCTCGGCCTTGTCGATCTTGGCGGCATAGGTGACGCCGTCCTCGCCCTGCTTCCTGAGCTGGAGCCCGCCGCGTTCGAGCGCGGCCATCGCGCGCACCATCAGATCGGCACCCAACCGGGACAGGCGATCGTGCAGATCGAGCGCGGTCATGCTGTCTGATATCGCGATGCGCTCGGCCATGGCGACGTCGCCGGTGTCGAGGCCGACATCCATCCTCATCACCATCACGCCGCTCTCGGCATCACCTGCCATGATCGCGCGGTTGATGGGCGCGGCGCCGCGCCAGCGCGGCAACAGCGAGGCGTGCAGATTGTAGCAGCCGAGCCTGGGGGCATCGAGGATCGCCTGCGGCAGGATCATGCCGTAGGCGACGACGACGGCGGCATCGGCCTCGAACGCGCGAAATTCTTCCAGCGCCTCCGGAGTCTTCAGCGTCTTCGGCGTCAGCACGGGAATGCCGAGTTTTCGCGCCGCTTCCTCGACCGGCGTCGGCTGCAATTGCAGGCCGCGCCGCCCGCCGGGCTTCGGGGCGCGCGTATAGACGGCTGCGATCTCATGGCCATGCGCGACGAGCTCGAGCAGCGTCGGCACGGAGAAATCGGGCGTGCCCATGAAGATGAGGCGAAGGGGCATGTGGCGAGACAATCCTCGAAACGAGCAAGGTACTCGTCATGGCCGGGCTTGTCCCGGCCATCCACGTTCTCCCTGCTCGAGGCGGCAAAGAACGTGGATGCCCGGCACAAGGCCGGGCATGACGCTGGAGGACCTGGCCTACTCCACCGCGCGCTTGGCGGCTTTCTCGAACTTCTTCATCACGCGGTCGCGCTTGAGCTTCGACAAATAGTCGACGAACAGCACGCCGTTGAGATGGTCGATCTCGTGCTGGATGCAGGTGGCGAAGAGGCCTTCGGCGTCCTCCTCGTGCACCTTGCCGTCGAGATCGGTGAAGCGCACGCGCACCTTCGCAGGGCGCTCGACCTCCTCGTAATATTCGGGGATCGACAGGCAGCCTTCCTCGTAGACCGACAGTTCCTCGGACGAGGCGATGATCTCGGGATTGATGAAGACGCGTGGGAGCGGCTTGGTCTCACCGTTCTCGTCGCGCTTGGCGAGGTCCATGGTGATCAGCCGCAAGGGCTGCGCGACCTGGATTGCCGCGAGGCCAATGCCGGGCGCGTCGTACATGGTCTCGAACATGTCGTCGGCAAGCTTTCGGATCTCCGACGTGACCTTCTCGATCGGCTTGGAGACCAGGCGCAGCTGCTTGTCCGGCAGGATGATGATTTCTCGTAGGGCCATGGCGGCGATTTAAGCCGCGCGCCGGATGCGGTCAATGCGGCCAGGAACCCCGTTAACCCTCCGCTAACCATAAAACTTCAGGTTTCGTTAACCATAGAAATTAACGGAGCATTCACCCTAAATGTTCGCTATTCGTTCGTCTGCCCCGGCGAATCGGCTAGAAGGGTCGGCATGAACGACATCATCCTCATGCTCGGCGAGTGGCCGGTGCTCGTCGCGGACGCGCTGATCGGCTTCGGTGCCCTGGTTCTCATCCTGCTGGTGGTGATTGCGGTCGTGATCGCGCGATCCGGGCGGCGCGGCGCGGAACTCGCCATGGCCAACGCCATCCGGGCCGACGAACTCGAGGAACGCTTGAGCGAGGTGCTGCGGGCGCAGAGCGAGTCGTCGGGCCGGGTCGATGCCATGACCCAGGCTCTGGCCGGCCGCCAGGCCGAGATGGCGCGGGCGGTGAACGAGCGGCTGGATTCGGTGACCCACCGCGTCGGCCAGTCCATGGAACACTCCACCCGCAACACCATGGAGAGCCTGCGCGCCCTGCACGAGCGACTCGGCATCATCGACAGCGCGCACAAGAACCTCACTGATCTCACCACCCAGGTAACCACCTTGCGCGACGTGCTCGCCAACAAGCAGTCGCGCGGCGCCTTCGGCCAGGCGCGGATGGAGGCGATCGTCCAGGACGGGCTGCCGAAGGGTGCCTACGAGTTCCAGTTCACGCTCTCCACCGGCAAGCGCCCGGACTGCGTCGTGTTCCTGCCCGATCAGCGGCCGCTTTGCATTGACGCCAAGTTCCCGCTGGAAGCGATGACGGCGCTGCACGACGCCCGCACCGACGAGGAACGGCGCATCGCCACGCAGCGGCTGCGCGGCGACGTGATGAAGCATGTCAGCGACATCGCGGAGAAATACCTCGTCGCCGGCGAGACCCAGGAGATGGCGCTGATGTTCGTGCCGTCGGAATCCGTCTACGCCGAGATCCATGACGGTTTCGACGACGTGATCCAGAAGGCCTATCGCGCCCGCGTCGTGCTGGTGTCGCCCTCGCTGCTGATGCTCGCGATCCAGGTGATGCAGCAGATCATGAAGGACGCGCGCATGCGCGATGCCGCCGACCAGATCCGCACCGAAGTGATCAAGCTTGGCGACGACCTCGGCCGCCTGCGCGATCGCGTGCTGAAGCTGCAAAAGCACTTTGCCGACGTGAACGAGGACGTGCGCCAGGTGCTGATCTCCGCCGACAAGATCGAGAAGCGCGCGGGACGAATCGAGGAGCTGGATTTCAGCAAGAGCGATGCGCCGGAGGCTCCGCGGCTGGTGGCGACAGCCGCGCCGGATCTGTTCCCGCGGAAGCTCCAGGCGGGAGAGTAGATGCCACGCCGTCATGGCCGGGCTTGTCCCGGCCATCCACGACCTTTGAGCGGCGCCAAGAACGTGGATGCCCGGGACAAGCCCGGGCATGACGAGTTTTGTAGCAGAGGCAGCACCCCCAGAATCTGCTAACACCGCCCCATGACCGCACCCGACGCGACCTCGCCTGCCGACGCTCCCGCTGCCTCCTGGCGCGACAGCCTTGCCGTTTACCTGCAGCCGCGGGTGCTGATTGTGCTCTTCCTCGGCTTTTCCTCGGGGCTTCCGCTGGCGCTGTCGGGATCGACGCTGCTGGTGTGGATGGCCGAGGCGGGGGTCGATCTCGGAACGATCGGGCTCTTTGCACTGGTTGGAACGCCGTACACGCTCAAGTTCCTGTGGGCGCCTCTGGTCGATGCGCTGCATGTACCGTTCTTCACGCGCACCTTTGGCCGCCGGCGTGGGTGGCTGGTGTTTTCGCAGCTGTTGCTGATCGGCGCGATCCTGCTGTTGGCGCTGACCGATCCGGCGCGCTCGCCGCTGTTCGTCGCGCTTGGTGCGCTCCTGGTCGCGACGATGTCCTCGACGCAGGACATCGTCGTCGATGCATTCCGCGTCGAGAGCCTGCCCGAAAGCGAGCAGGCGGCCGGCATGGCCGCCTATGTCGCGGCCTATCGCATCGGCATGCTGATATCGACTGCGGGCGCCCTGTTCATCGTCACCGGCTTCGAGACGATCGTCCCGCGTGGCGCCGCCTGGATGTGGGGCTATGTGGTGATGGCGGCTCTGGTGCTGATCGGCACGGTGACGGCGCTGGCCGCCACCGAGCCCGCACAATCCAAGCGCGCCGAGGCTGCCACGCAGAACGAGGACGCGCTCATGCGGGTGTTCCATGCCGCGATGGGCGCGTTCTCGGAATTCCTGAGCCGCAAGGAAGCGTGGGCGGCGCTTGCCTTTGTCGTGCTGTTCAAGTTCACCGACGCGTTCTCCGGCAATATGACCGTGCCGTTCGTGATCGACATCGGCTTCACGCGGAACGACTACGCGGTGATCGTGAAGGGCGTCGGCATCGCAGCGACCCTGGCCGGCGGTTTTGCGGGCGGCTTCGTGGCACGGCGCTATTCGCTCGCAACGAGCCTGTGGATCGGCGGCATCGTACAGGCAATCTCAAACCTGTCGTTCTCGTGGCTGGCACTCGTCGGCGTCAATGAATGGGCGCTGACCCTCGCAATCACTTCCGACAATTTCTGCAACGCCATCGGCACCGTGATCTTCGTCGCCTATCTCTCCGCACTGTGCCAGAACCCGTTGCACACCGCGACCCAATATGCGCTGCTGACGGCGCTCGCCGCAGTGGGACGCACCTATTTGTCAACGGGCGCGGGCTATCTGGCGAAAGCGACGGGCTGGCCGATGTTCTTCGCGATCTCCGTCCTCGTCGCCATCCCGAGCCTGATGCTGCTGGCTTACTTGCAGAAGCGTGACCATTTCGACAGGTTGGAGCCGACGCGGGTGTGAGCCTAGCGCTGCATCTCTTTCCGAACACGTCCGTTGAGCACCTCGAAATCGGCTACCAACGCATCGCAAGCGGCCTTGGACGCTTCGCAAAGGACGTTCATTCGGATGACGAGCTCGCTTCCTTCCTGCACGACGCGGCGCTGAACGGCTGCGGGATAGGCCGGATGTCCCGTCGGCGGAAACGACCACAGGCTCAGAGTGGCCGCATCCTCGATCAAGGTCCATCCTGATTGAATCGACGTCTTCACCCCCGGCTTGGCGCGCAGCGAGGCAAGCGCAGCCGCGGCAGTCGGATAAGACGCGGCATCCGGGGCGGCCGAGACCGCCGATATCGCGCCGGCAAGGACCAGCAGGACGGCAAGGACTATTCCACGCACAGCTTAGCGACCTCTCACAACACAATCGCTTGCACTATGCTCGACGCACAACCGGAGATCAAGGTGCCGTGCTCGTCACCCGGCCGGGCGATATCGCCCTTACTGCTTCTTGATCAGGCTCCACTTCGTGATCACGGCCTCGCTCATCTGGCCGGCATCGCTGGCGCAGGCGATCTCGTCGACCTTGACCGAGATCTCCTTGCCGACGAACGATTTCAGCTGAGTGGCCTGCGCATCGGTGGAGGTGACGAGCTGGAAGGTCTCCGGGCCGGTCTCGAGATTGCACAGCCCGTTCGGCGGCGGCAGGCGGCGCGGCTCGGAGGTGATCTGGTAGGTCGCGACGCGCTTGCCGTTCTTGACGTCGCGGACCTTCATCGCGTTCAGTTCGCCCGAGAGCACGTCGCCGGTGTTGATCGGCTTGCCGGGCTTCGACGGCGGCGGCATCTCGTCGCCCTGCTGCGCGGACATGGCCGGGGTCACCAGCATCATCATCGTCGCGACCAAAGCCGATCGTGTGGCGAAAAGTTTCGTCATGTCGTCCGTTCCGTGAAGTCTGGATGGCTAGAACAGGGTGCGCTGCCGCATCGCAGCCGATAGCGTACCTTCATCGAGATAATCAAGCTCGCCGCCGACAGGAACACCATGGGCGAGCCGCGTCACCTTCACATTGGCGTCCTGAAGCAGGTCGGTGATGTAGTGCGCCGTGGTCTGGCCGTCGACCGTCGCATTCAGCGCCAGGATGATCTCGTGCACCTGCGGATCATGCGCGCGTGCCACCAGCGAATCGATGGTGAGATCCTGCGGACCGACGCCGTCGAGCGGCGACAATGTCGCGCCGAGCACATGATAGCGCCCCTGGGTGGCATTGGCCCGCTCCAGCGCCCAGAGGTCGGCAACGTCGGCGACGACGACGATGATGGAGGGATCGCGCCTCGGATCGGTACAGACCGTGCAGGGATTTTGCGTGTCGATGTTGCCGCAGGTCTTGCAGACCTGGACCTTGTCCAGCGCGACCTGGAGGGCGGAAGACAGCGGCATCATTAGCGCTTCGCGCTTCTTGATCAGATGCAGCGCAGCGCGCCGCGCCGAGCGCGGACCGAGGCCCGGCAGCCGCGCGAGCAGCTGGACCAGCCGCTCGATCTCAGGACCTGCAACCGCGCCCATATTACTGGCCGAACAACCCCGGCGGCAGGCCAAGCCCGCCCGTGAGGGCCTGCATCTTCTCCTGCATGGCGGTCTCGGCCTTGCGGCGGGCATCACTGAGCGCGGTGACGAGCAGGTCTTCCAGCACCTCGCGTTCTTCCGCCTTCATCAGCGAGGGATCGATCTTGATGCCCTTCACGTCCATCTTCGCGGTCATGCGCACGGCGACGAGGCCGCCGCCGGAGATGCCTTCGACCTCGACGTTGGCGAGTTGGTCCTGCATCTCCTGCATCTTGGATTGCAGCTGCGCCGCCTGCTTCATCATGCCGAGAAAATCAGCCATGGGTGCTCGTCCTTGAATGAATGGCTCAGAGATCGTCGTCGCCGTCGGAACCGTCGGGCGGATCGTCACTGCCATAGTCGGCATTGATATTGGTCTCCGGCGCCTCGGGGGCAAGCCTGCGGACCTCGACGACCTTGGCGCCGGGGAAGCGCGACAGCACCTCCTGCACGCGCGGATCGGCTTCCGCGGTACGGGCATGCTGTTGCTTGGCCGCCTGGTTCACCGAGCGCAGCGTCGGCTGGCCCTGCTCGTTGGAGACGATCACCGTCCAGCGGCGGCCGGTCCACAGCTCGAACTTCCTCGCGAGCTCGGAGATCATGGTCTTGGAGGCGTTGGGCTCGAGCGCAACTTCCAGCCGGCCCTCCTCGAAGCGGACGAGGCGCATGTCGCCTTCGAGCGCGCTCTTGGTCATGATGTCGCGCTTCTGCCCGGCGAGCGCGACGAGCTGGGTGAAGCTGGTGATGCGCAGCTGCGGTGCCGCGGCTTGCGGATCCGGCACTGGGGCTGCCATCTGCGGCCGGGCCGCGCCACCGCCGAACGAAGAGGGCGAGGCGGTCGGCATGCGAACAGGCGCCGCGGACGCAACCGGCGCGGAAGGCGCGCTGCGCGCCGCACTGCCGCCGCTCACGACCGGGGAGCCGCCGCCGTTCTGCTCCAGCATCCTGATCGCTTCGTCCGGCGTCGGCAGATCGGCGACATAGGCAATGCGCACCAGAACCATTTCCGCCGCGGCCGCGGGGCGCGTTGCGGCCTGCACCTCGGTGATGCCCTTGAGCAGCATCTGCCACATCCGCGACAGCACGCGCATCGAGATCTTCGAGGCGAAGTCCCGCGCCCGAACGCGCTCGGTCTCGCCATAGGCGACGTTGTCGGCGGTCGCCGGCACGATCTTCACGCGGGTGACGAAATTGACGAATTCGGCGAGGTCCGAGAGCACGACGATGGGATCGGCGCCGACGTCGTACTGCTCGCGGAACTCCTTGAATGCCGCGGCGATGTCGCCACGCACCAGCGAATCGAAGAGATCGATGACGCGGGTGCGGTCGGCAAGCCCCAGCATCTGCCGGACGGCATCGGCCTTGACGGTGCCGGCCGCATGGGCGATCGCCTGGTCGAGCAGCGACAGCGAATCGCGCACCGAGCCTTCGGCGGCGCGCGCGATGATGCCGAGCGCCTCCGGCTCGATCTCGACATTTTCCTTGGCCGCGATGTTGGCGAGGTGCTTCATCAGCACGTCCGCCTCGACCCGGCGCAGGTCGAAGCGCTGGCAGCGCGACAACACGGTGACCGGAACCTTGCGGATCTCCGTCGTCGCGAACACGAACTTGGCGTGCTCCGGCGGCTCCTCCAGCGTCTTCAGGAAGGCGTTGAACGCTGCCGTCGACAGCATGTGAACTTCGTCGATGATGTAGACCTTGTAGCGGGCGCTGGCGGGCGCATAACGCACGCTGTCATTGATCTGGCGGACGTCGTCGACGCCGGTATGCGAGGCGGCGTCCATCTCCAGCACGTCCATGTGCCGGCTTTCCATGATCGCCTGGCAGTGCACGCCCAAGGTCGGCATGTGGATGGTCGGGCCCTTCACCGAACCATCAGGCATCTCGTAGTTGAGCGCGCGGGCGAGGATGCGCGCGGTGGTGGTCTTGCCGACGCCGCGGACGCCGGTGAGGATCCAGGCCTGCGGGATGCGCCCGGTCTCGAACGCATTGGAGACGGTGCGGACCACCGCCTCCTGGCCGATCAGATCGTCAAAAGAGGAAGGGCGGTATTTGCGCGCCAGGACCCGGTAGGGCGCGTTGCCGGCGCTGTCGGGATTGGGAGGGTCGCCAGCGTCGGTCATCGGTCGATCCGCAATGAAATGTCTCTTGGCCGGCTTTTGCGGAAAGGAGCGCGCTGGCGGGACGACCGCCGGCGCAATTCGCTCGAAAAAACAGGTAGGAGACTGACGAGCGACCCGATCCGGACCTCGTTAGGGCTGCTTCCTTCCGGACCTGACCCGGTTGGCGAGTGGCTCGTCCACCGCCAATCTCCCGGTCCCTATTTGGGGCCAAAGGAGCCGGAAAGCAAGCGGGTATCGGCTCGAACCATTGAGGTCTGCCCAGACTCCAGGCAATTCCCGTCTTGCCTAGCTGACAGGCTGTGCTTTCGTCGCATGGACCAGCTTGCTAAGAACGCCTGGTGGAACTCCAGCCAACCAGAAAAGCGAAAGATCCCAATGGTTACACGTCGTGATGTTGCATCGATTGTCGGACTTGGTGCGATGACCGCGGCCGCGCTGGCTACGCCGGCCGTGGCCCAGACCGCCGATCCCGGCGAATCGACCTTCGCCCGCATCCGCCGGACCAAGAAGATGCGGATTGGCGCCGTCGGTGGCGGCGCGCCCTATTACATGAAGGACCTCACCTCGGGCCAATGGAAGGGCTTCTACATCGACATCGCCAAGGGGCTGGCCGACGACATGGAGGCCGAGCTCGAGATCACCGAGACCACCTGGGGTAATTCGGTGCTCGACCTGCAGGCCAACAAGATCGACATCTTCTTTGGCCTCAATCCGACGCCGAAGCGCGCGCTGGTGGTCGATTTCTCCGTGCCGGTGTTCAACAATGCCTTCGGCATCCTCTGCAAGAAGGACTTCAAGCCGAAGAGCTGGGCCGAATTGAACTCGCCCGACATCAAGATCGCGGTCGACCAGGGCTCCTCGCACGACCAGGTGGTGAGCCGCCTGACGCCGAAGGCGCAGATCACGCGGCTCAAGACCGCCGACGATGCCACCGCCGCTCTGCAGACCGGCCGCGTCGACGCGCAGTGCCTGATCACCATGCTGTCGCTGACCGTGCTTAAGAAGAATCCCTCGCTCGGCCAGCTCGTGCTGCCGACGCCGATCTTCGCCACCACGTCCAATGCCGGCTTTCGCCGCGAGGCCGACAAGACCTGGCGCGACTACGTCAACACCTGGATCGACTTCAACAAGGGCCTCGGCTTCATCCGCAACGCGATCATCACGAATATGGAGCTGGTGGGCGTTACGGAAGCGGACATTCCGCCGGGCGTGTCGTTGTAAGAATGATCGGGCGCGGCCGGATCGGCACCCTCGCTGCGCCCCCTCTCCCGCTTGCGGGAGAGGGTTGGGAAGAGGGTTTCTCAGCTGGCAAGATTCCCCTAGAGGAAAGAGCCCTCACCCGCATCGCATCTTCGATGCGATGCGACCTCTCCCGCAAGCGGGAGAGGTGAAAAGAGAGCACGCATGTATCAGTGGGACTTCGGCATCCTCTGGAGCTATCGCTGGCTCTTTCTCAACGGGCTCGGCGTCACCGTCGGCTTCACCATCGTCATCGTCGTATGCGGATTGCTGTTCGGCCTGCTCGGCGCCTTCGGCAGCCTGTCGCGCTTCAAGGCGTTGCGCCTCACCGCCCTCGCCTTCATCGAGGCGTTCCGCTGCACGCCGATCCTGGTGCAACTGATCTGGTTCTATTACGCGCTGCCGATCCTCGCCGGTGTCGAGATGACGCCGATCACGGCTTCGGCGCTGGCGCTCTCGCTTTATGGCGGCTCGTTCTATTCGGAGATCATCCGCGGCGGCATCGTCTCGATCGACCGCGGCCAGTCCGAGGCCGGTGCCGCGCTCGGCATGACGCCGGTCCAGACCATGCGCCGCATCGTGCTGCCGCAGGCGATCAAGCGCATGATTCCCGCGCTGATGAACCAGTCGATCATCCAGTTCAAGAACACTTCGCTGGTTTCGGTGCTGGCAGTGCCGGACCTGGTCTATCAGAGCCAGGTTGCCGCCCATGACAGCTACCGGCCGCTGGAGATCTACACCGCGGTTGCGGTCGCCTATGCGGCGATCCTGATTCCGCTCACCATCCTCGTCCGCCGCGGCGAGAAGCGATTGGCGGTCGGCGAATGAGCGAGACCCCCAAAATCGAGATCCGGTCCTTGCGCAAGAGCTTCGGCAGCAACGAGGTTCTGAAGAACATCAATCTCGACGTCGCCAAGGGCGGTGTGGTCGCGCTGATCGGCCCGTCGGGTTCCGGCAAGTCGACCCTGCTCCGCTGCATCAATCTGCTGGTCGTGCCCGACGGCGGCAGCGTCCGCGTCGGGGACACCCGCTTTGCTTTCGGTGGCGGCGCGAAGCTTCCCGATGTGAAGACTCTGGCGAAATTCCGCGCCACCACCGGGATGGTGTTCCAGCATTTCAACCTGTTCCCGCACATGACGGCGCTCCAGAACGTGATGGAGGGACCGGTCACGGTGCGGCGCATGCCCAAGGCGAACGCCGAGACGCTCGCGCGCGCGCAGCTCGCCAAGGTGGGGCTGGCCGAGAAGGCCGACCAATACCCTGCGACGCTCTCCGGCGGGCAGAAGCAGCGCGTCGCGATCGCGCGAGCGCTTGCGATGGAGCCTGACGTGATGCTGTTCGACGAGGCGACCTCGGCGCTCGATCCTGAACTGGTCGGCGAAGTCCTGAACGTGATCCAGCAGCTGGCCTCCGAAGGCATGACCATGGTGATCGTGACCCACGAGATCGCCTTTGCCCGCGAAGTCGCCGACCGCCTGATCTTCATGCGCGACGGTGTCGTGGTCGAGGAAGGTCCCGCGCGGCAGGTGATCGACAGTCCCAAGGAAAGCGCGACGCGCGCGTTCCTCGGCCATTTCCACCGCACCGGCGCGCTGCCGCCGGCCAACGCGACAACGTGATGCCTGATATCGACCGCGTCTATCTCGTCACCGGTGCCGCCAGCGGCATCGGCCGTGCCACCGCAAAGCTGCTCGCCGAACCGGGCGTCGGGCTCGTGCTGCACACCCGATCGAACGAGGACGGACTTAAGGCGACCAGAGCGGATGCCGAAGCACGTGGTGCGGCCGTTGCAACATGCCTCGGCGATCTCGCCAACGAAGTCGCCGTGACGCTTGCGTGCGCGACGGCGCACCTTGATTTCGGTCGGCTTGACGGATTGATTCTGATTGGAGGCCACGCCCGCCGCGGCAGCGCGATCGGCACGCCGGCCGATCAATTCATGCAGGCGATGGACGAATCCGCTCTCGCCTTCACGCGTTTCGTGAAGCTTGCGCTTCCGCAGCTACGTGCTGGACGCGAGGCGCGGATCGTCGCCGTGTCTTCCTTCGTCGCGCACGCGATCCGCCCCGAATTCGCGCCCTTTGCTGCCACCGCCGCCAGCCGCTCCGCACTGGAGGCGCTGGTGCGCCTCACCGCGATCGAGCTCGCGAAAGACGGCATCACCGTCAATGCGGTGTCGCCGGGCCTGATCGTCAAGGACAAACCGGGCGAGAGCCGCCTCTCGCCGGAGCAGATCGCCGCCACCGAGGCCTTGATCCCCATGGCCCGCCGCGGCCGTCCCGAAGAAGTCGCAGAAATCATCGCCTTCCTGGCGTCACCGAAGGCGTCCTACGTCACCGGCCAGGTCTGGCACGTCAATGGAGGCCTGACATGACCGAAGCAATCGTCGAACGTCTCAGGCTGTTCCTGATCGAAAGCCCGATCAAGATGGCGCGCCTGCAGGGCGTCGGCAACGTCAAGGGCACCGTGAAGCGCGTGCTGATCGAGCTCACTTCAAGCGACGGCGTGGTCGGCTGGGGCGAGGCGGCGCCGTGGGAGGTCTTTACGGGAACGCCGGAAGCTGCCTTTTCGGCGCTCGATATCTACTTAAGGCCGATCGTGCTCGGCAAGCCGGTACGGCGTGTTCGCGCGCTGATGACCGAGCTCGACCGCGCACTGGTCGGCCACGCCGAGGCCAAAGTCGCGATCGAGATGGCGCTGCTCGACATCGTCGGCAAGGCGTCGGGACTTTCGGTCGCCGATCTCCTCGGTGGCCGCGTCCGCAACACCATCCCCCTCTCCTTCTCGATCGCCGATCCCGATTTCGCCGCCGATCTCGAGCGCATGCGGAAAATGGTTCCGGACGGCAACGTCATCTACAAGGTCAAGACCGGCGTGAAGCCGCATCGCGAGGACCTCGCGCATCTCGAAGCAATCCGGAAGGAGTTCGGCGACAAGGTCGATTTGCGCGTCGACTACAACCAGGCGCTCGCGCCGTTCGGCGCCATCAAGGTCCTGCGCGACGTCGAAGAGTTCGCGCCGACCTTCATCGAGCAGCCGGTCCCGCGAAAATATCTCGACGTGATGGCGCAGCTCACCGCGGCGCTGGAGACGCCGGTGCTCGCCGACGAAAGCTGCTTCGACCGCCGCGACATGATGGAGGTGGTACGGCGCGAGGCGGCTGACGCCGTCTCGATCAAGCTGATGAAGGCCGGCGGCCTGTTCGAGGCGCAGGCCATCATGGCGATCGCCGACATCGCCGGCCTGCCCGGCTATGGCGGCACGCTGTGGGAGGGCGGCATCGGGCTTGGCGCCGGCACGCAGCTGATCGCGGCGACGCCTGGCATCTCGCTCGGCTGCGAATTCTATATGCCGCATCACGTGCTGACCGAGGACGTGCTGGAAGAGCGCATCGCGAACCGAGCCGGCCATGTCGTGGTGCCCGACGGCCCCGGCCTCGGCATTCGCGTCAGCGAGGCCTCGGTGCGCGCCAATGCGCGGGTGATCGCGGAGGCGTAAGGGGCCGCCGGCACCGCCGCAAACTCGGCCGTCGTCCCGGGCAAGCGTAAGCGCAGACCCGGGACCCATAACCACAGGATCGAGTTTGGCGAAGATTCGGAGTTGCCAGCTCGTGCAATAACCACTCCCTGTGGTTATAGGTCCCGGATCTGCGCGCTCGGGCGCGCTTGTCCGGGACGACGAGCGTGTATGCAGTTGCCATCCTTCCCCTATCGGAATCGCTATCGTATGGTCGGGCCAAACAAGCCCGTTCCCCATCGGGCAATCCGGAAACACCTATGCCCGAACCCGCCTGGTCGCTGCACTCCCGCCTGAAAGAGGACACCATCGACATCGGCGATCTGCCGCTGTCGAAGGTGCTGGTCATCAAGGACGCGCATTATCCCTGGCTGTTGCTGGTGCCGCGACGGCCCGACGCGGTCGAGATCATCGATCTCGACGAGGTGCAGCAGGCGCAGCTGATGACCGAGATCTCCCGCGTCTCGCGCGCGCTGAAGGAGATCACCAAATGCGACAAGCTCAACGTCGCAGCCCTCGGCAACCTCGTGCCGCAGCTTCACGTCCACATCATCGCGCGCCGGACCAGTGACGCGGCCTGGCCACGGCCGGTGTGGGGCGTGATGCAGCCTTTGGCCCATGACGCCACCGAGGTGCAGAATTTCATCAGCGCGCTCCGCCGCAAGATCTGGTTGGGTTGAAAGAACGAGAAATGTCAGCATTCGATGCGTTTCCGCTGGGACAGCCGGCCTTCGTCACCAACATCCTCGACCGCGCCGCGCATTTGCGCCGCGACGACGAGAAGCTGTTCGCGCTCGAGCAGAAGCCGTCATCGCGCGCCTATGTGGCCTATCGCGACTCGCTGCTGGTGAAGCGCGAGGGCGAGACGGTGCGCGCGCTGCTTTCGATCGACGAGGCGCTGAAGTGCGGCGCCAATCCCGGCACGATCTTCTTGGGCCTGCGCGATGGCGCTGCCGTGTTCGGGATGGGGATATCGCAGGCCGCCGCCGAGAAGCTGGTCGGCCGGGAGGACTACACCGTCACCGAGCTGCGCGGCATGGCGATGCAGGGGGCGCTTCCACCACAGGAGCTGTCGGCGATCGCGATGGCGAAGTCGATGGTGAGCTGGCATCAGCGCCACGGCTATTGCGCCAATTGCGGCACGCGTACCGCGATGAAGGAAGGCGGCTGGAAGCGCGATTGCCCGGCCTGCAAGGCCGAACACTTTCCGCGCACCGACCCGGTCGTGATCATGCTGGTCGCCTCCGGCGACAAGTGCTTGCTCGGCCGCCAGAAGCAGTTTCCGCCCGGCATGTATTCCTGCCTCGCCGGCTTCGTCGAGGCGGCCGAGACCATCGAGGACGCGGTGCGCCGCGAGATCCTGGAAGAATCCGGCATTCGCTGCACTGACGTGCAATATTACATGACCCAGCCCTGGCCCTACCCGTCATCGCTGATGATCGGCTGCAGCGCACGGGCGCTGAACGAGGACATCGTGGTCGATCGCATGGAGCTGGAGGACGCGCGCTGGTTCACGCGCGAGGAGGCGGCCCTGATGCTGACGCGGACGCATCCCGACGGGCTCGCCGGCCCGCATCCCTTCGCGATCGCTCACCATCTGCTCGGGCGCTGGGTGCACGACAAGAGCAGCACCTGAGCCGGGACCATCGACGGCCGGGATCGCGCCGCGCATTCCCTTCCATGGCGCCTTCACGCTCCGGCTTGCCGAGGGCGAGGGGCACGCGAGGCGGTGCGGCCGCCGCAGCACCGAAATGCGCCCGCCATGGCAGCGGCCTTCCGCCCCGCAACGCATTGAAGTTGAAGAGCTTTTGCTCAACCGGCCCTAGAGCAGTTCCACTGCGTCGCGAAGATTATAGGCTTGCGGTGGAAATATTTTCTCTATATCAGGGAAATCAGCCCCCGAAATGAAACAAAGTTCTTCAAATGACTGATGTCGCCGTCCAGGTTCCCGAGACCAGCCGCCGCCTCGATGCCATTGACCGCAAGATCCTGATGGTCCTTCAGGAGGATGCCTCCCTCTCGGTGGCCGAGATCGGCGACCGCGTCGGCCTGTCCTCGACCCCCTGCTGGAAGCGCATCCAGCGCCTGGAGGCCGACGGCGTGATCATCAAGCGCGTGGCGCTGGTCGACCAGAACAAGATCGGACTCGGCATTTCCGTGTTCGTGTCGGTCGAGAGCGCCGATCACTCGGACGCCTGGCTCAAGCGGTTCGCCGAAGCCGTCAGCGCCATGCCGGAGGTGATGGAGTTCTACCGCATGGCCGGCGACGTCGACTACATGCTCCGCGTCGTGGTCGCGGACATGCAGGCCTATGACGTGTTCTACAAGAAGCTGATCAGCGCCGTGCCGCTGAAGAACGTCACCTCGCGCTTCGCGATGGAGAAGATCAAGTCGGTTACCGCGTTGCCGATTCCCGCGGTGGTGACAGCCTGACGCCGATTCTCATTTTGACGCGTCTTCTTCACGCGAACCGGTATCTACTTCGCTTCAAGCCGGCTGAAACACCGGAAGGGTGACGCTGACCCGCGTACCCCCGCCCGGGGCCGCGCCGATCTCGATCGTCCCGCCATGGACCTCGACCAGGCTGCGGACAACGGCGAGACCAAGACCGGCGCCACCGGTTGCGCGATTGCGCGACTTCTCCAGCCTGTGGAACGGCTCGAGCACGGTCTGACGCTGATCGGCGGGAATCCCAGGTCCCTCGTCGCCGATCGACACGACGACGGCACCGTCCTTCAGGGCCGTGCGCACATGCGCGGCATGGCCATAGGCGAGCGCGTTGTCGATGATGTTGGCGAAGACCCGCCGCAGGGCGAGCCGGTCGCCGAGGACGACGACGTCGCGCGATCGCTCGTCCGTGACCAGATCGACTGCCGCGCCCTGAACATGCCGGTCGTTCACCTCGACGGCCACCAGCGCGGCGAGTTCGACCATCTCCTGTGACAGACCGCCCGCACCCGCCCGCGTCGACAGCAGCGCGTCATCGAGCAGGCGGATCATGTCGTCGATATCGGCGACCGCTCGCTGCCGCTCGGCATCGTCGGGAATGTGCTCGACGCGCAGCCGCAACCGTGTCGCAAAAGTCCTGACGTCATGAGCGATGCCGCCAACCAGCGTCATGCGCGCACGCAGCATCTCGGCAAGCCGCCCCTGCAAGCGGTTGAACGCGGCGATGACGGCGCGGATCTCCGGCGCGCTGCGTCGCGCATCCGGCAGCGGCGGCGGATCGGCCGACAGGTCGACACGATCGACGGCGGCCGCGAGCCGCGCCAGCGGCCGCGTCTCGCGCTGCATGACCAAAAGCGCCAGCAGCGCCACGATCGAGCCGAACAGGCCCGCGCCGAAACCCACGGGCAGCCCGAACTGGGTCACCGGCAGGCGGGTATAGGCGTCGATGACGAGCAGATCGCCGCTGCGCAGGCCGATGCGGAATTCGATCGCATTGGCCATCAGCCGCGCGAGGCGGGGAAACAATCGACTGGCGCGGTGATCGGGCGGCGACACAATCTTCACGGGGCGGCCTGCAAGGCCGGCCGCATAAGTCTCGCGCAATTGTCGCTGCCGTTCCGGCGTCTCGCCGTCGACCGGCGCCCCCGACGGCACGATCCGCGCCATGAATTGCGGCGACGACACTGCGTCGAGGACGGCCTGCCGTGCGTCGCCGACCGTGCCCTCGAGCAACGTTGCAAGCGCATCGAGGCGCGCAGGCGATGGCCGCGTGAGCTCGTTCTCCTGCAGCGTCGTGCGGTAGAAGATCCCCACGAGCACGGTAACCACCACGATGAAGCCGACCAGTCCGATCAGCGCCAGCCGCGCGGCAAGCGTCACGCGCAGCATCACGACACCTGCTTGACGGTCGCGGTGAACAGATAGCCGCCGTTGCGCACCATCGTGATCAGGTTGGAGCCGGGACTTGCACCGTCGAGCTTGCGGCGCAGCCGCGAGATCAGCATGTCGACGGTGCGGTCGAACGGCTCGGCCGAACGTCCGCGGGTCCAGTCGAGGATCTGGTCGCGCGTGAGCACCCTTCGCGGCCGCTGCACGAAGCAACCGAGCAGGTCGAACTCGGCGCTGGTCAATTGCAGCTCCGGTGTCTCGGCCTCGGTCGTCTCGACACTGCGCGCATCGAGATCGATCACGAAGCGGTCGAACGCGAAGCGCCGGACCAGCGGCTTGGCCGGAGTTCCGTTGGCACGGCGCAGGATGGCGCGAACCCGCGCCAGCAGCTCGCGCGGACCGAACGGCTTGGTCAGGTAATCGTCCGCGCCCATCTCGAGGCCGACCACGCGATCAATCTCGTCGCTCTTGGCGGTCAGCATCAGGATCGGGATGGCATCGTCGGCGCGCAGGCGGCGGCAGATCGAAAGCCCGTCCTCGCCCGGCAGCATCAGATCGAGGATGACGAGGTCGGGCCGCAGGCGCTGGAGCATCGAATCCATCGCCTTGCCGTCGGGGACACAGGCGACCTCGAACCCCTCGCGCCGCATGAAGTCGGCAACGAGGCGGCTGATCTCGGGATCGTCCTCCACCATGAGAATCGTGGCTGCTTGCGCGTTCATGGCTGCATTGTGAGCAACGGCTCGCGTCAAGCAAGGGCGCGGGCGCCGTTGTTACATAGTGTTACACGGGTCGGACAAAGCCATAACAATCGTTTCGTTCCGGCAATGCGCCGCAGACGCGGCACGACCAGTCTCCTCCTCATGGCTCCCGCTCACGGCAGCCCCCAGAAGGAGACGACGACCATGACCAAGCTTTTCCTCACCTCCCTCGTCATCGGCACCCTGTCGGTTGCCGCGGCGGCCGACGCCAATGCCTGGACGCGGTCGGGGACGGCGACCGGGCCGCGCGGCACCTCTCACGTCACCGCGACGGGAAGCTGCGCCTACGGAAGCTGCACGCGCAACGTCACCCGCACCGGCCCGGCGGGCAATACTTACACCCGCTCCGGCACGATCTCGCGCTGAGCGGGCCGGACCGTCGCCGCACCCGGCCCCGGGCGGCGACGGTCCATCACTTCAGACCAGGAAGGAACAGCATCGTGTCATCGATTTTCCGTGTCCTGCCGCGAACTGCGGCCATCGTCGCGCTCGGCGTTTCGACGTCCGCATTCGCCCAGAGCCAGTTGCAAACCCAGATCACGCCGCAGATGCGCAGCGAGGCACGAGCGACCATGCAGGCCTGCCGCGCCGATTATGAAAGCCTTTGCAGCAACGTCGCGCCGGGTAGCGGGCGCATCCTGGCCTGCCTGCAATCTCACGCCGGCCAGCTCACCTCGGCCTGCGCACGAGCCCTGCCCCGTGCGCAGGCACTGAGGGACAGCGCCGTCACCACCGGCGCCACCCCGAAATAGGAGGACACCGTGGCTTATGCTTCTCTCCTGCTCGACCCAACGCTCCGGTACATGGTCCTGGCGACGGCGATCGGCCTGATGCTGCTCGAATACGGCATCGGCCGGCTTGCCCATCGTGAGACCCACGACTGGCGCGAGAGCGCTGCCTCTTTCGGCGTGGCCCTCGGCCAGAACCTGCTGCGCGCGGTCGAGGCAGGCATGCTCGCGATGCCGTTCGCGTTCCTGTACGAGCACCGCCTGTTCGACTTCGCGCAGACCGGTCCGCTCGCGCTCGCAGGATTGTTCCTGGGCAGCGAGTTCCTGTATTATTGGCAGCATCGCGCCTCGCATCGCATTCGCTGGATGTGGGCGACGCATGCAGTGCATCACTCGACGACGCGACTGACTGCGGCGATCCGGCTCGGCTGGACCGGAAACGTCTCGGGCAACTTCCTGTTCTTCCTGCCACTGGCGCTGATCGGATTTCATCCGTTCGCGATCGTGGCAATGCTCGGCATCAACCTGCTCTATCAGTTCTTCATCCACAGCCAGTTCGGTCCGAAGCTCGGCATCCTGGAATGGGTGCTCAACACGCCGAGCCACCATCGCGTGCACCATGCCTGCAATGAGCCGTGCCTCGACAAGAACTATGGCGGCATCCTGATCGTGTTCGACCGCCTGTTCGGGACCTTTGCCGAACGGCCCTCCGACCAGCCGCTCCGGTTCGGCCTCGTCGGCGGCGTGCAATCCTTCAACCCGATCCGGATTGCGCTCGGCGAATGGATCGCGATACTGGGCGACACCTGGAAGGCACGGGGTGCGAGCGCGAAGCTCCGCACCCTGTTCGGCCCGCCCGGAGGCTGAGCGCGTTAGCGCTCAGATCTTCTGATTGTACTCGCCGACTTCAGGATGCGTGCGCAGCACGCTGTTCACCATCTCGAACATGTCGTGCATGCGCTGCTCGGAGACCGGGCTCTCGACCACGACGACGAGCTCGGGCTTGTTGGAGGAGGCGCGCACCAGGCCCCAGCTGCCGTCCTCGACCGTGACGCGGACGCCGTTGACGGTGACGAGATCGCGGATCGCCTGGCCGCCGATCTTGGCGCCCTTCGCCTGCAAGCCCTCGAAGTGCTTCACCACCTTGTCGATGACGCCGTATTTGACCTCGTCGGCGCAGTGCGGCGACATGGTCGGCGACGACCAGGTCTTCGGCAGCGCGTTCTTCAGGTCGGCCATCGACTTGCCGGGCGCACGGTCGAGCATGTCGCAGATCGCGATCGCCGAGACCAGGCCGTCGTCATAGCCGCGGCCATACGGCTTGTTGAAGAAGAAGTGGCCCGACTTCTCGAAGCCCGCCAGCGCGCCGGTCTCGTTGGTGCGGCGCTTCATGTAGGAATGACCGGTCTTCCAATAGGCGGTCTTCGCGCCCTGCTTCTGCAGCACGGGATCGGTGATGAACAGGCCGGTCGATTTCACGTCGACGATGAACTGCGCGTCCTTGTGGATTGCCGACATGTCGCGCGCCAGCATGACGCCGACCTTGTCGGCGAAGATCTCCTCGCCGGTGTCGTCCACGACGCCGCAGCGGTCGCCGTCACCATCGAAGCCGAGGCCGACATCGGCCTTGTGATGCAGCACCGCGTCGCGGATCGCGTGCAGCATCTCCATGTCTTCCGGGTTCGGATTGTATTTCGGGAAGGTGTGGTCGAGCTCGGTATCGAGCGGGATCACCTCGCAGCCGATCGCTTCCAGCACCTGCGGCGCGAACGCGCCGGCGGTGCCGTTGCCGCAGGCCGCGACGACCTTGAGCTTGCGCTTGAGCTTCGGACGATTGGTGAGGTCGGCGATGTAGCGCGCCGGATAGTTCTCGTGGAATTGATAGGAGCCGCCCGCCTTGTTCTTGAACTCCGCGTTGAGCACGATCTCCTTCAGCCGCGTCATCTCGTCGGGGCCGAAGGTCAGCGGGCGGTTGGCGCCCATCTTGACACCGGTCCAGCCATTGTCGTTGTGCGAGGCCGTGACCATGGCGACGCAGGGCACATCCAGGTCGAACTGCGCGAAATAGGCCATCGGCGTCACCGCGAGGCCGATATCGTGCACCTTGCATCCCGCGGCCATCAGGCCGGAGATCAGCGCGTACTTGATCGAGGCCGAATAGCCGCGGAAATCATGGCCGGTGACGATCTCCTGCCTGACGCCGAGCTCGGCGATCAGCGCGCCCAGCCCCATGCCGAGCGCCTGCACACCCATCAGGTTAATTTCCTTCTGGAACAACCAGCGCGCGTCGTATTCGCGAAAGCCCGTCGGCTTCACCATCGGCTCTGATTCGAAGGCGTAGGTGTTTGGCAGCAGTACGGATTTCGGCTTCGGGAACATTGAGACGGTCTCGTGAAAAAGGGGCGGGATTTGCTGCAGCCTAAGCGAATGCCCGGCCGCAGCGGAAGGCGGGATTGAAGGCTTATGGCCGATAATTGCGGCAGATTGGTAACGAAGCAGGGGCTCGTGGCGCGATATAAATGTCTGACCAGAACGGCTAGCTCTGGAGCCGTGCAAGGATGTCCTGGAGAATCCCGCCGACGCGATCAGAAGGCATAGATTGCGTCGGCCGTGGCGGCGGGAGCGACGTATGACTTCAGGGCGTCGCGGTTGACGACGTCAACGGGCTCGTCAAACAGCTTGGCAATATACTCCTTGAGCTCGACATAATCGAAGACCGTGATCCGCGCATCGGGATCAATCTCGACCATGATATCGAGGTCGCTGCCGGAATGATTTTCATCCTTCGCCACCGACCCGAACAACGCAGCATGCACAACGCCCCGCTGGCGCAGGGCAGGCTCGAACTGTCGCAGAATCGCTATCGCATCGGGGCCGTTCATGGATGGAATATAGCACCCCGCTCGCCCCGGCGGGAGGCCCTCCTTCGGGCGCGACGGCGAGCCTACTGCTCCAGCACCATCTGGCCGTTGGAATATTCGAAGCGCTTCAGGCGCGACAGGAAGGAGAGACCGAGCAGGTTCTCCGACAAGGCCGCGTCCGGCAGCACCATGGCATCGACGTCGCGCACGATGAGGCCGCCGACCTCTAACATGGCGATACGGGTGCGCGCGGCCTTGATGGTGCCGTTGGCCGTGGAGACGGTGGCGGTGTACTCGCCGCGCGAGGGACGCAGGCCGAAGCGTGCGGCCGAGGTCTCGTTCAGCGCAACGACGGAGGCGCCGGTATCGATCATGAAACCGATGCGCTGGCCGTCGATGCGGCCCTCGGTCTGGAAATGACCGCGGCCGTCGCGCGAAATGCTGAGGCTGCGGCCGCCGGCCGGGGCGGTGGAGGCAACGGCCACCGTCGTGCGGGGGACCGAGGTGGCGGAGGCGGAGCTCATCTTGTCCGCCATCTGGGCCATGAAGGTGCCGAGGCCGATCATCACGGCCGCGAAGATCATAATGTTACGCATCACACCACTTCCGAGCCGGAAAGCTCGATTTCATCACGCAGCGTGCCCGGCGGCGAGCGAAGCCGCGGTCAGAGAGCTGCTATTTTGACGAAAAGCATGAGCGGACGGTTAATGCGCGATCGAACTTTCACGTCCCGCGCGGCTTTGCCCGCCGGGTCGGCAGCGCATTGGCAGGGTCGTCCGGCCAGGGGTGGCGCGGATAGCGGCCGCGCAGGTCGGAGCGCACGGCGGCGTAGCTGCCCCGCCAGAAGCCGGGGAGATCACGCGTCACCTGCACCGGGCGCTGCGCTGGCGACAGCAATTCCAGCACCAGCGGCACCTTGCCGGCGGCAATCGAGGGATGGGTGTTGAGGCCGAACAGTTCCTGGAGCCGTACCGCGATGGTCGGCCCCTGCTCGGCCTCGTAATCGATCGCGAGCGCGCTTCCGGTCGGCGCTTCGAAATGGGTCGGCGCCTCGCGATCCAGCCGCGCGCGCATGTCCCAAGGCAGCAGCGCCATCAACGCGTCGGAGAGATCGCCCGCTGAGATATCCTTGAGCGCGATCTTGTCGTAGAGCGCCGGCACCAGCCAATCCTCGCGCCGCGCGATCAGCCCGTCGTCGGAGAGATCGGGCCAGGCCTCGCCCTCGGCCTTGCGCAGGAACATCACGCGGTCGCGCCATTGTTTTGCGGTCTTCGACCAGGGCAGCCGGTCGAGACCGGCCGCAATCAACCCATCGGCAAGGATGCGCGCGGTCTCCTCCGAGGGCGACACGGCAAGTGTCGCCTCGGACAGCGTGATGGCATGCAGCACGCGCCTGCGCCGCGCGCGCAGCGCCATCGCGCCGCGATCGAACGAGATCTCGTCGGCGGTCTCGATATGCTCGGCGAAATGCCGCTCGATCTCGTCCTGGGTGATTTGCGCGGCGAGCAGGATGCGTCCGCTCGCCGCCGTCCCCGTCATCTCGCCGATCGCGATGTAGGGCGCGCGGGCGAGCGAAGAGGTCTGCTGGACCGAAGCGCCGCGGCCGTTGGCGAGCACGAAACTGCCATTGCCGCGGTTGCGTGCGACACGGTCCGGAAAGGCATAGGCGAGCATCAGGCCGGTCGAGAGATCTTCCTGCTGCCCGGCTTTCTCCGACGCCGCGACCTGCGAGGCCCAGCGCCGCGCCAGGTCGCGCGCGCTGGACGCACGCGGCGAGCGGTCACGGCGAAACTGGTCGCGCCGGTGTTCGAGATCGACACTGTCGCCCCCTAACCCGCGCTCGGTGATGATGGCGGCGATCTCGGCGGCGGCCTCGCCGCCGCCTGCACGATGCGAATCCACGATCATGCGCGCCAGCCGCGGCGGCAGCGCCAGCGAACGCAGGCTCTTGCCCTCTGCGGTAATGCGGCCGTCGCCATCGAGCGCGTTGAGCTCGGACAGCAGGCTTTTTGCTTCCTTCCAGGCCGGCTGCGGCGGCGGGTCGAGGAACGACAATGCGCCGGGATCAGTGACGCCCCATTGCGCGAGGTCGAGCACCAGCGAGGACAGATCGGCGCTGAGGATTTCCGGCTGGGTGTAGGGCGCAAGCGCGGCCGTCTGCGGCTCGTCCCAGAGCCGGTAGCAGACACCGGGCTCGGTGCGGCCGGCGCGGCCGCGGCGCTGGTCCACCGCCGCGCGCGAGGCGCGCACGGTCTCGAGGCGGGTCAAGCCGATGTCGGGCTCGTAACGCGGGACGCGGGCGAGACCGGAATCGACCACGATGCGCACGCCTTCGATGGTGAGCGAGGTCTCGGCGATCGAGGTCGCCAGCACCACCTTGCGCGAGGCCCTGGGTGCCGGCGCGATGGCGCGGTCCTGCACGGCGGCATCGAGCGCGCCGAACAGCGGCACGATCTCGATGGAGGCGTCGTGCACGCGCTCGCCGAGAAAGTTCTGAGTGCGGCGGATCTCGGCGGCGCCCGGCAGGAACGCCAGCACCGAGCCGCTGTCGGCGCGCAGCGCCGATGCAATCGCGTCCGCCATCTGCCGCTCGATCGGCGCATCTGCCTTGCGGCCGAGATAGCGCGTCTCGACCGGAAAGGCGCGGCCCTCGCTTTCGACGACGGGCGCATCGCCGAGCAATCTGGCCACGCGCGCGCCGTCGAGCGTGGCCGACATCACGAGGATGCGGAGATCCTCGCGCAGGCCGGTTTGCGCATCACGCGCCAGCGCGAGGCCGAGATCGGCGTCGAGCGAGCGCTCGTGGAATTCGTCGAACAGGATCGCGGCGACGCCTGAAAGTTCGGGATCGTCGAGAATCTGGCGGGTGAAGATGCCCTCGGTCACCACCTCGATGCGCGTGGCGCGCGAGATCTTCGAGCCGAAGCGGACGCGATAGCCAACGGTCTCGCCGGCCCGCTCGCCGAGCGATTTGGCCATGCGATCGGCACTGGCCCGCGCCGCGATGCGCCGCGGCTCCAGCACGATGATCTTCCTGTCCTTCGCCCAGGGCGCATCGAGCAGTGCCAGCGGCACGCGCGTGGTCTTGCCGGCGCCGGGCGGCGCCACCAGCACGGTGGCGTTGTTAGCCTCCAGCGTGCGCGACAAATCGTCGAGCACGGCATCGATCGGGAGGGGCGTGTCGAAGCTGCGGGGCAAGGTCTATCCACTCGTCATGCCCGGCCGTCGTGCCGGGCATCCACGTTCTTTCAGGCGAGAGTGAACAAGACATGGATGGCCGGAACAAGCCCGGCCATGACGGCTTCTTTCAACGAGAAATGCAGCTATCGGCCCTGCACAGTGGGCCGGCCGACGCTCTCGTAGGTGAAGCCGGCGGCTTCCATGTCTTCGGGGCGATAGATGTTGCGGAGGTCGATGAGGACGGGCTGCGCCATGGTCTGCTTCAACCGATCGAGATCGAGCGCGCGGAACTGAACCCATTCGGTGACGATGACGAGCGCGTCCGCGCCTTCCGCGCAGGAATAGGCGTCCTCGCAGTAGGTGATGCTGGGCAGCTCGCCTTTTGCCTGCTCCATGCCGACGGGATCGAACGCCTTGACGGTCGCACCCATGTCGATCAGGCCTGTCACCAGCGGGATCGACGGCGCGTCGCGCATGTCGTCGGTGTCGGGCTTGAAGGTGAGGCCGAGCACGGCGATGGTCTTGCCGCGCAGCGAGCCGCCGAGCGCCTGGCTCACTTTCCGTGCCATCGCGCGCTTGCGGTTCTCGTTGACCGCCAGCACGGATTCGACGATGCGCAAGGACACGTCATAGTCCTGCGCGATCTTGATCAAGGCCTTGGTGTCCTTCGGGAAGCACGAGCCGCCGAAGCCTGGGCCTGCATGCAGGAATTTTGTGCCGATGCGGTTGTCAAGGCCAATGCCGCGCGCGACCTCCTGGACGTTGGCGCCGGCTTTTTCCGAGAGATCGGCGATCTCGTTGATGAAGGTGATCTTGGTCGCCAGGAACGCGTTGGCGGCGTATTTGATCATCTCGGCGGTGCGGCGCTCGGTGAACATCAGCGGCGCCTGGTTCAGCGACAGCGGACGGTAGATGTCGCCCATCACCTTGCGGCCGCGCTCGTCCGAGATGCCGACCACGATGCGATCGGGGAACTTGAAATCGCGGATCGCCGCGCCCTCGCGCAGGAACTCGGGGTTCGAGGCGACCACGACGTCGGCCGCAGGGTTCGTCTCGCGGATGATGCGCTCGACCTCGTCGCCGGTGCCGACCGGCACGGTCGACTTGGTCACCACGACGGTGAAGCCGGTGAGCGCTTGCGCGATCTCGCGGGCGGCGGCGTAGACGTAGGACAGATCGGCGTGGCCATCGCCGCGGCGCGAGGGCGTGCCAACCGCGATGAACACGGCATCAGCATCCGCGACCGGCTTGGTGAGATCGGTGGTGAAGTCCAGCCGCTTGGCCTTGACGTTGGTCGCGACCAGTTCGTCGAGGCCGGGCTCGTAGATCGGGATCTCGCCGCGATGGAGCGCCGCGATCTTCTTCTCGTCCTTGTCGACGCAGGTGACGTCGTGGCCGAAATCCGCAAAGCAGGCTCCGGAAACCAGTCCCACATAACCCGTGCCGATCATCGCGATGCGCATGAAAAATCCTGTCCCAGCTTGGTTAACGGAAGCCCAATTCGCGGCGGTTTAGCATTTTCCCGAGGTCATGGAACAGTCCGGATGCAAAAACCGGCCCGCGATTTGAACGGGTAAAGAAGTCGGAAACCACTGGGCTCCAAACTGCCCCACACCCATACAGGGACGGGCGGAACACGCCTCGAAAGGGGACATCATGGCACGATCAGACACAATCGCGGCGGCCGGGCTTTCCAACGCCCCTTCTGCCGCGCGTGTCGACTGGGTCGACTACGCCAAGGGCATCTGCATCGTCATGGTCGTGATGATGCATTCGGTGCTTGGGGTCGAGCTCGCCGCCGGGCAGACCGGTTTCATGCATGTCGCCGTGGCCTTCGCAAAGCCGTTCCGGATGCCGGACTTCTTCCTGATTTCGGGCCTGTTCCTGTCTGTCGTGATCGATCGGGACTGGCGAACCTATCTCGACCGCAAGGTAGTGCATTTCGCTTATTTTTATGTCGTCTGGGTGACAATCCAATTCGGCTTCAAGGCGCCCGCCTTCGCGGCGGAGACAAGCTGGCGCGACGTCGGCCTCTTGTACCTCGAATCCTTCATCGAGCCGTTCGGCACGCTGTGGTTCATCTATCTGCTGCCGATCTTCTTCGTCGTCACAAAACTGACACGCAAGCTTCCGCCGCTCGCGATCTGGCTTCTCGCCGCCGCGCTGGAGACCGCACGGATCACGACCGGCTGGACCGTCATCGACGAATTCTGCTCGCGCTTCGTCTATTTCTATTCGGGCTACCTGTTCGCGCCTTACGTGTTCGCCGTTTCGGATCGTGCACGAAAGCATCCCGCGCTCGCGCTCGGAGCGCTCGCGGCCTGGGCATTGATCAATGCCGGCCTGGTCGCGCATGGGGCCAGCGAATGGAAGATCGTCTCGCTCGCGCTCGGCTTTGCCGGCGCCTGCGCCATCATCACGACGGGCACGCTGCTTGCGCGCGCGAAGTGGCTCAATTTCCTCCACTTCTGCGGCGAGCATTCGATCGTGATCTACCTCGCCTTCTTCCTGCCGATGGCGGCGACGCGGACGCTGCTGCTGCGCACGGGCGTCATCCCCGACATCGGCACCATGTCGCTGATCGTCACCATCGCCGGCGTGCTCGGCGCGCTGGCGATCTGGCAGGTGGCGCTGCGGCTCAATGCGCGCTTCCTGTTCGAGCGGCCGGATGCGTTCTGGATCGCGCCGAGGAAGGCGGCAGCCACGCTACAGCCCGCGGAATAGGCCACTCAGGGACGCAGATACAAAGCTCCCGTCGTCAGACCGGCCTCGAGTTCGGCCTGAGCCAACGCTGCATCCCGCAGACTGTAGGCTTTCCCGCTCACCTGCAGCACGCCATCGGCCATCGCAGCCAGCACACGCTCGGCGGAACGGCGATACGCATCGACATCGTTCATGTGGGCCATGACACTCGGCCGCGCCAGCATCAAGCTGCGTCGCGGCCCGAGATCGTGGACATCGACCAACGGGATCGGCCCGGCCGACTGGCCAATGCTCGCGATCACGCCGAATGGCCGCACGCAGGCGAGCGTCTTCTGCAACGTCGTCCCCCCAACACCGTCATAGGCGACATCGACGCCGCGCCCTGCAGTGAGATCGGCAACGGCTGCGGCGAAATCGGCGTCGCGCCCGACGATCACGTGAGACGCACCAGCAGCGCGAGCCGCCTCGACCTTCGCCGGTGAACCCACGGTCCCGATCACGACCGCCCCGAACGCGCTGGCCCAACGCGTCAGCAACTGCCCCAGCCCTCCGGCTGCGCTATGCACGAGAATCGTCGTCCCACGGACGACAGGGAAAACGCGGCTGAGCAGCATGTCAGCCGTGACACCCTTGACGAACGCCGTCGCGACCGTCTCGTCCGGCAAGCCCGCCGGAAGCTTCACGCCGCGCCAGGCCGGCAGATTGCGCTCGGACGCGTAAGCGCCGACGGGCGCACCCGCATAGGCGACACGGTCGCCGACCTCGAGGCAGGTCACCTCCGCACCCAGCGCCGCAACGACCCCGACCGCCTCGACGCCCGGAATTCGCTCGGACGGAAGGGCGTACAGACCCATGCGCTGATAGATGTCGATGGAATTGACGCCGATCGCGGTCTGCCGCAGCCGGATTTCGCCGCGGCCTGGCGGCGGCAGATCGGCGCTCAAGAGTTCGAGTTGGTCTACGCCGCCGGGCGCCTTCAACCTCACGATCACGGCCATGTCGCATTCTCCTGTCGTTGACAGAAGAACTATGGAATGACTTGGAAATCTGCGAAACTGCTCAAAAGTGAGATCTAGTTGTGAGAATTCGCACAGATGGACTGGACGGACCTGCAGCATTTCCTGGCGCTCGCGCGTGAGGGCACCCTGTCCGCCGCAGCAAGGAGCCTCGGCGTCGACCACGTCACCGTGGCCCGCCGTGTCGCCGCCCTGGAAGCGGCCATGTCGCTCAAGCTCGTGGACCGCAGACCACGCAGCTACGAACTCACCGAGGACGGCAAGCGCATCGCCAAGATCGGCGCGCCGATGGCAGAGACGGCGTTTGCACTGGAGCGCGCCGCGCAAGCCTCGAAATCGGAAGTTAGCGGCGAGATCACTATCAGCGCGCCGCCGTCGCTGGCCAACCTCCTGATCGCGCCAAAACTGGTTCTGCTGCGGCAACAGCATCCCGGCATCACGATCAAGCTGATCGGCGAGAAACGCACGGCCTCGCTCAATCGCCGCGAAGCCGACCTGGCGCTTCGCCTGTCGCGCCCGACCGAGCCGGGGCTGATCGCCCGCAAGATCGGCTATTTCGAGTTCGCTCTCTACGGCTCGCCCGGCTATCTGCAGGCGACAGCCCCGCATGCCTTCGCGTTCGTCGCTTATGATTCCAGCATGGACGAGGTACCCCAGCAGCGATGGCTGATGCGCTTCGCCGGCACGCGCGAGATCGTGCTTCGCACCAACGACCTTGAGAACCAGGCGGCAGCCGCCAGGACCGGAATTGGGCTGGCGGCCCTCCCAGAATTCCTGGGCGAGGCCGACCCGCGGCTGCAGCGCCTTGACATCGGTGGCCGTCCGGTCGGGCGCGAGGTCTGGCTGGTGCTGCATCGCGACCTGCGCCGCACACCGGCGGTACGCGCGGTGGCGAGCTTTCTCGAAGACTGCCTGGCCTGATCCCACGCCTTTGCGAGGCCATGAATTGCCTGTGCGAGTCGGCAAAATTGCCGTCTGTCGAGGCTGTCTTTTACCGCAAAAATTCATACATTGCGGCCATGCCAAAAACCTTCCCGAAGAATTCCGCCAAAGCCGATACCAAACAAGCTGCGACAGCTGCTGCCAAACCGGTTGCTGCGAAGGCGGCCGGCAAGGGCGATCATGTGTTCCTGGTCGACGGTTCCTCCTACATCTTCCGCGCCTATCACGCACTGCCGCCGCTGAACCGCAAGTCCGACGGGCTGCAGGTCAATGCCGTGCTCGGCTTCTGCAACATGCTGTGGAAGCTCTTGCGCGAGATGCCCGAGGACAACCGGCCGACGCATCTGGCGATCATCTTCGACAAATCGGAGATCACCTTCCGCAACAAGATCTATCCGGACTACAAGGCGCACCGGCCGCCGGCGCCTGACGACCTGATCCCGCAATTCGCACTGATCCGCGAGGCCGTGCGTGCCTTTGACCTGCCGTGCCTGGAACAGACCGGCTTCGAGGCCGACGATCTCATTGCGACCTATGTGCGACAGGCCTGCGAGCGCGGCGCCAGCGCCACCATCGTGTCCTCCGACAAGGATCTGATGCAGCTCGTGACCGACTGCGTCACCATGTACGACACCATGAAGGATCGCCGCATCGGCATCCCGGAGGTGATCGAGAAGTTCGGCGTGCCGCCGGAGAAGGTGGTCGAGGTGCAGGCTTTGGCCGGCGATTCCACCGACAACGTGCCCGGCGTGCCCGGCATCGGCATCAAGACCGCCGCACAGCTGATCACCGAATATGGCGATCTCGACCAATTGTTGTTCCGCGCCGGCGAGATCAAGCAGCCCAAGCGGCGCGAGGCGCTGCTTGAGAACGCCGAGAAGGCGCGCATCTCGCGGCAGCTCGTGCTGCTCGACGACAAGGTCGACCTGGAGGTTCCGCTGGACGATCTCGCCGTCCACGAGCCCGACGCGCGCAAGCTGATCGCCTTCTTGAAGGCGATGGAGTTCACGACGCTGACGCGACGTGTCGCCGAATATTCGCAGATCGATCCCGCCAATGTCGATGCCGACCCGGGCTATGCCAGCGGCGCCAGCGTATTCACGACGCTGCCGCCCTCGGACGTCGTGCCCACACCGGGAACCGGCACGCCGGCGCAAGCCGCGCCGGGCAAACCCAACAAGTCGGCCGGCAAGGAGGACAAGGCTGCGAGCCCGAAGGGTGCGCCCATCTCGCTCGCCGCCGCGCGCGAAGAGGCGCTGCGCAAGCTTCCGGTCGATCGCAGCAAATACCAGACCATCAAGACGCCTAAGGAGCTCAACGCGTTCATCGCGCGCATCCATGATGCCGGCCATGTCGCGATCGAGACGAGAGCGAACTCGATCGATCCGATGCAGGCCGATCTCTGCGGCATCGCGCTGGCACTGGCGCCGAACGAGGCCTGCTACGTGCCGCTGGCGCACAAGCAGTCCGGCGGCGGCGCCGGCCTGTTCGACGCGGGCCTCGCGCCGGATCAGGTCAAGCATGCGGAAGCGATCGAGGCGCTGCGGCCGGTGCTGGAATCGTCAGGCATCCTCAAGATCGGCTTCGACGTCAAATTCAGCGCCGTAATGCTGGCGCAGCACGGCATCACCCTGCGCAACATCGACGATGCGCTCTTGATCTCCTACGTGCTCGACGCCGGCCGCGGCTCGCAGGCGCTGGAATCGTTGTCCGAGCGCTGGTTCGGCCATGCCATGCTGAAGGAAAGCGAGCTGCTCGGCAGCGGCAAGGGCAAGATCACCTTCGACCAGGTGCCGGTCGACAAGGCCGCGCCACTGTCGGCCGAAGGCGCCGACGTCGCCTTGCGCGTCTGGCGCGTGCTGAAGCCGCGCCTGGTCGCCGAGCACATGAGCGCCGTCTATGAGACCCTGGAGCGGCCGCTGGTCTCCGTGCTCGCCCGCATGGAGCGGCGCGGCATCTCGATCGACCGCCAGGTCCTGTCACGGCTCTCCGGCGACTTTGCCCAGACCGCGGCGCGCGTCGAGGCAGAAATCCAGGAGATCGCCGGCGAGCCGGTCAATGTCGGCAGCCCCAAGCAGATCGGCGACATCCTGTTCGGCAAGATGGGACTGCCCGGCGGCACCAAGACGAAGACCGGAGCGTGGTCGACCACCGCACAGGTGCTGGACGAGCTCGCCGAGCAGGGTCACGACTTCCCAAAGAAGATTTTGGAGTGGCGCCAGGTCTCCAAGCTGAAATCAACCTACACCGACGCGCTGCCGACCTATGTCAACCCGCAGACCCATCGCGTGCACACGACCTATGCCTTGGCCGCGACGACGACGGGGCGGCTATCGTCCAACGAGCCGAACCTTCAGAACATTCCGGTGCGCACCGAGGATGGCCGCAAGATCCGCCGTGCCTTCATCGCCGCGCCGGGACACAAGCTGGTTTCGGCCGACTATTCGCAGATCGAGCTGCGGCTGCTCGCCGAGATCGCCGACATCCCCGTGCTGAAGCAGGCGTTCCGCGACGGCCTCGACATTCACGCCATGACGGCATCGGAAATGTTCGGCGTGCCGATCAAGGGCATGCCGAGCGAGATCCGCCGCCGCGCCAAGGCGATCAATTTCGGCATCATCTACGGCATCTCGGCGTTCGGCCTCGCCAACCAGCTCGGCATCGCGCGCGAAGAGGCCTCCGCCTACATCAAGAAGTATTTCGAGCGCTTCCCCGGCATCCGCGCCTATATGGACGAGACGCGCGATTTCTGCCGCAGCCACGGCTACGTCACCACGCTGTTTGGCCGCAAGTGCCATTACCCCGACATCAAGGCCTCCAACGCCTCGGTGCGCGCCTTCAACGAGCGCGCCGCGATCAACGCGCGGCTTCAGGGCACCGCCGCCGACATCATCCGGCGCGCCATGACGCGCGTGGAGGACGCGCTGGCCGAAAAGAAGCTGTCGGCGCAGATGCTGCTCCAGGTGCATGACGAATTGATCTTCGAGGTGCCGGACGCCGAGGTCGAGGCGACGCTTCCCGTCGTGCAGCACGTGATGCAGGACGCGCCGTTCCCGGCCGTGCTGCTCTCGGTGCCGCTGCATGTGGACGCGCGCGCCGCGAACAATTGGGACGAGGCGCATTGATCTCTTCCTCTCCCCGTAAGAACGGGGCGAGGGAGCGTACCGAATGCGCGGCGAGATACTCAATTGTCCTCCGAGCAATTGCGCGATGGTCCGGCACGGACTCGCATAGTAGAACCAGTTCATCTCCCGCACCGGTTCATCCATGCCCCATGCCTCCGCCCTGCTCGGCTTTGCCCTGGTCAGCCTTGGCCTCGTGCTCACGCCGGGACCGAACATGATCTATCTGATCTCGCGCTCGATCACGCAGGGGCCGGCGGCCGGCATCGTCTCGCTCGGCGGCGTGGCGCTCGGCTTCGTATTCTACATGCTGTGCGCAGCGTTCGGCATCACGGCGCTCTTGCTCGCCATTCCATTCGCCTATGACGCGCTGCGCTTTGCCGGCGCCGGATATCTGCTGTGGCTCGCCTGGCAGGCGGTGAAGCCGGGCGGGCGCTCGCCGTTCCAGGTGAGGAAGCTCGCGGTCGACAGCCCACGCAAATTGTTCGCGATGGGCTTCGTCACCAATCTGCTCAACCCGAAGATCGCGATGCTGTATCTGGCGCTGCTGCCGCAGTTCATCGATCCCGCCGCCGGCAGCGTGCTGGCGCAGTCGGTGGCGTTAGGAGCGATCCAGATCGCGATCAGCGTCAGCGTGAATGCGATGATCGCGCTCGCGGCGGGATCGATCGCACTGTTCCTGGCCAACCGGCCGAGCTGGATGCTGGTGCAGCGCTGGCTGATGGGTACGGTGCTGGCCGGACTCGCGGTGCGGATGGCGGTGGAAGCGAAGAAGGTGTGATTTTCACCTCTCCCCGCTTGCGGGGAGAGGTCGGATCGCTCCTGCGATCCGGGTGAGGGGGTACAGGTCTCACATCGATCTCACACGCCGAGAGATGCCCCTCACCCCAACCCTCTCCCCGTAAGAACGGGGAGAGGGAGAAAAAGAAACCTCAATCCAGCTTGGCTTCCATCCCGCGCTTCACCGCCGGGCGCGCCATCAGCGCCTCGTACCAGCGCTTGACGTTGGGGAAGTCGGCCAGATCAACCTTGTGGCGAGGGTGGCGCCAGGCCCAGCCCAGGATGGCAAAATCGGCAATCGAGAGCTCGCCGGCGACGAAGTCGCGCCCCTCGAGCCGCCGGTCCAGCACGCCGTAGAGCCGGCGCGTCTCCGCCATGAAGCGCTTCAGGCCGTAAGCGCGCTCCTGCTCATTCTCCAGCGCGATGAAATGGTGCACCTGGCCCGGCATCGGGCCGAAGCCGCCCATCTGCCACATCAGCCATTCGTAGACGGGAATCCGCTCGCTCAGCGATTTCGGCAGGAATTTGCCGGTCTTTTCGCCGAGATAAAGCAGGATCGCGCCTGATTCGAAGATGCTGACGGGCTTGCCGTCGGGCCCCTCGGGATCGACGATCGCGGGAATCTTGTTATTGGGGGAGAGCTTGAGGAACTCGGGGGCCATCTGCTCGCCCTTGGTGATGTTCACCGGGATCACCTTGTAGGGCAGTCCCATCTCCTCCAGCGCGACCGAGATCTTGCGGCCGTTCGGCGTGTTCCAGGTGTAAAGCTCGATGGTCATTCCGTTTCCTTCCCCAGGAGGCTTGCCCCCTCACCTACTCCAGAAGGTTGCGCCCCCACAACCGGCGGTCCGGGATGGCCGATCCCTGTTGACGGGAGACGCCCCCTCTGGAATGTCGCGACTGTGCCGGATAAATTCCGCCTCCACCAAAGACGCTGTTCGAGGGACCGCCGTGTCGAAATCTGCCTCCCGCGCCCGCCTGTTCGAAATCATCCGCCGGCGCTCATTCGGCCGCGGCGAGGTGACGCTCGCGTCGGGCCGCAAGAGCGATTTCTATTTCAACCTCAAGCCGACCATGCTCGACCCTGAAGGCGCGACGCTGCTCGCCGAGCTGACCTATGAGGCGCTCAAGGACGATCAGCTCGACTTCATCGGTGGGCTCGAGATGGGCGCCGTGCCGCTCGCCGGCGCGCTGGCTCAGATCTCCTGGATCAAGGGCCATCCGATCGCGGCCTTCTTCGTGCGCAAGAAGCCGAAAGAACACGGCGCCAAGCTCGCGATCGAAGGCCTGCCCAAGGGCGAGACGCTGGCGGGCAAGCGCGTCGTGATCGTCGAGGACGTCACCACCACGGGCGGTTCGGCGATGAAGGCGGTGGAATCGGTGCGCGAGGCCGGCGCCAATGTGGTGCTGGTGCTCACCATGGTCGACCGCGAGGAAGGCGCCACCGACACCTTCGGTGCGGTCGGCCTGCCGTTCCGCTCGCTGTACAAGGCGTCGGAGTTCCTGAAGGCGTAAGAGAGGACGATAGATTCTCCGTCGGCATGCCAGAGCGTGCCCCGGGAGCAACGCCGTCCGTGAAAGCTGCGCGCGGCCATAAAGAGATCACCGCCTCGTCTTGAAACCGCCGCCACGCAACCGCTCATTTACCATCGCGGATTACGGTGAATCGTGTGCTGGAGACCTCGAACGGTCCTGACCGGTTCCGTAGCGTCGGGTGGAGTGAGCTGTGCGTACAAAGTTGTCCCATACGCAGCGTCGCGCAATGCTCGCAGCCGTCATGGTTGCGGTTCCCATGCTTGCGGCCCCGGCCCCGGTTTCGGCCGAAGGCCTGTTCGACTTCCTGTTCGGCGGAATGCAGCGGCCGCAACCACAGCAGCCGAACTCCTCCTCCGATCCCTTCACAGGCCAGCAGAATCCGCAATATGTGCCGCCGACACGCTCGGCCGCAGCCGGTGGCTCAGGCCCGGCTTTCTGCGTGCGCAGCTGCGATGGCAAGTATTTCCCGCTGATGCGAGGCATGGTCTCACCAGCGCAGATGTGTCAGGCCTTCTGTCCCGCCACCGCCACAAAGATCTATTTTGGATCCAGCATCGACGGTGCCTATTCGCAGACCGGCGAGCGCTACGCCGACAGCGAGAACGCGTTCGCCTATCGCAAGGCGCTGCGCGCCGACTGTACCTGCAACGGCCGCGATCCGGTCGGCCTCGCCCCGGTCGATCTTGCGCTGGATTCGTCGCTGAAGGCCGGCGACGTGATCGCCACCACCGACGGCCTCGTCGCCTATACCGGCATCCGCGTCGGCAATGACCAGGCTGCGGACTTCACCCCGGTTGCCTCCTATCCCGGCCTCACCGCCCAGGTCCGCGCGCGCCTCGGCGAGATGAAAGTGGCGCCGGTGCGGGCAGAGACGGTGTCGACGGACGCTCCGGCCCCTGCCGAGATCGTGCGCGAGGTGCTGCCTGACGTGACGGTGCCGAAAACGGCCGCCAAGCCCGCCAAGCGCGCGGGGCTGGATTGATCTCGTGTCCCGGACGGCGGCGCATCGCGTGGCGCGCTGCGCTTTGTCCGGGGCACGGCCGTCACCTCCCGATAATCACCCCGATCACGTTCGGCGCTGCCAGATATTTCTCCTCGATCGCCGCGCGCGCGGCGGCGCGGTTTTCCGGCGTCAAGAGGCCGCGCTTCTCGGCCAAGATCATCCAGCAAAAGCCCCACCAATCGGTCAGCATGCCCGCTTCGTCGACAAGGTCGTAACCCTGCTCGGCCGCGAAGATGCGCGCATGAGCCTCGTCCAACGTGTCGAGAAACTGATGATCCTCGGTCGAGAACAGATCGTCGCTGATGTCGTCTATGGTGTAGCCCCAGATCGACTGGCACACCGCGTTGAATTCGCGATCGAACTGGTCGTCATCGACGGCATAGCGCCGGGCCGCCTGGTGCAGCCGTGACAGCGAGCGCGCGAAATCGGCGATCCGGGTAAGGGCAAATTGGTCGAAGGCAACGGTGGACATGTAGTCCTCGCAAAGTCGGACAGACGCTAGATATTGTGTCGGCAAAGCACCGAATCACAATGATATATCAAAGACTTGCTAAAGTGTTCTTAATTTGTTCCGAGGCGCGACGACGTCTCAATAGCAGCGCGAGGCCGCGATGGCATGGACCCGACGGTCGCCGAGCAGATGGGCGACGAAGCCGTTCTTCGGAAAGATCCTGGCGAAGGCAGCGTCGCGGATGCTGAGGCCGCCGGCATAGGCGCCGAAGGCGGGCATCACGGCACGCATCCCGTCACTGGCAAAACAGCGGCGCTCCATCGAGCGACCGCGCGCGGAGACGCGCGCCTTCGGATGCAGATGGCCGGCGATCTCGCCACTTGCGCCGGTCGGCTCGTGGCGGAAGGTGATCGGGCCGATCGTGACCTCGTCCGCGACGGTGCCGCCGAGATCGCGCGGCAGCATGGGATCGTGATTGCCTGAGATCCAGATCCAGTCGCGGCCGCCCTGGAGCGCCGCGACGGCATTGCGATCGTCGGGCGACAGGCGCTCATGCGCGGTGCGGTCATGAAAGCTGTCACCGAGCGCGACGACGATCCGCGGATCATGGCGGGCGATGACGGCGGCGAGCCGGCCGAGCGTCGCGAAGGTATCGTAAGGCGGCAGCAGCACGCCGCGCATAGCGAAACTCGAACCCTTTTCCAGATGCAGGTCGGAGACGACGAGCAGGCGATGCTCTTCCCAGAACAGCGCGCCGGAGAGATCGGCGTGCAGCGCGATGCCTGCGACGTCAACGTGCCGCGTCGAAGTTATCGATACCGCCAGATTCTCCGTCATGGCCGGGCTTGTCCCGCCTGCGCGGCCGAAGCGGCTTCGGCGCGGCGAAGGCCCGGCCATCCACGTTCTTGCCGCAGAGACAAGGACGTGGATGCCCGGAACAAGCCCGGGCATGACGTGGAGAGAATTGAGCCCCCAAAAAACATCGCTACAGCAGTCTACGACATCGCCTCTTTGACGAGTTCGTCGGCCGCTTCGGCCAGGAGCTCGTCTGCAGCTTCGCCATAGACTGACTCGCGGCCGATTTCCAGCATTACGGGAACTGCCAGCGGGGAGACGCGGTCGAGTTCCCAGTGCGTGATGCGGCCGTGGATTCGGGCCAGCATGTCGCCGAGACGGCGCAGGTCGAGCAGGCCGGTGGCGGCATCGGCACGCGCGGCGCGCAGCAGCACGTGGTCGGCCTGGTGCTTGCGCAGCACGTCGTAGACGAGGTCGGTCGAGAACAGCACCTGACGGCGGCTCTTCTCTTCGCCGGTGTGGCGGCGCGCGATCAGGCCGGAGATGATGGCGCAGTTGCGGAACGTGCGCTTCATCAGCGCGGATTCGGCGAGCCAAGCCTCGAGGTCGTCGCCGAGCATATCAGGGTCGAACAGCGCGTCGAGGTCAATCCGGCCGTCCCGGATCATGAAGGAGAGATCGCCGAGCGCCCAGATCGCCACGGCATATTCGTTGGCGACGAAGCCGAGCGGCCGCGCGCGGGCGCGCTCCAGCCGGCGCGTCAGCAGCATGCCGAGGGTCTGATGCGCGAGACGCCCCTCGAAGGGATAGCAGACCAGATAATGCTTGTTGGCGCGTGGGAAGCTCTCGACCAGGAGCTCGCGCACCGCCGGCACGCGCGAGACGTCCTTCTGCAGCGACAGCCAGTCGCGCACCTGCTCCGGCAAGCCGCCCCATGCGCGGCCGTCGTCGAGCAGCCGGCGCACGCGCTCGGCGAGATAGGTCGAGAGCGGAAACTTGCCGCCCATATAGGACGGCACCTTCGGGTCCTTGTCGTGCGCGCGCGAGACATAGACCTGGTCCTCGACCAGGGCCTCGTAGCGCACCACCTCGCCTGAGAACACGAAGGTATCGCCGGGGCTGAGGCCCTCGATGAAGGCTTCCTCGATCTCGCCGAGCAGCCGGCCACCGCGCGCGATCACCCCGGTCGAGCCGCCTGCCTTTCCCTGGCCGCCGCCGCGCGAGCGCACCAGCCGCACCTTCAGCATGTCGTCCTCGACGATGGTGCCGACATTCATGCGGTAGCTCTGCCGCACCTTTGGATTGGCGACGCGCCAGCGCCCCTCCTTGTCCTGCTTGATGCGGGCGAAGCGCTCATAGGTCTTCAACGCGTAACCGCCGGAGGCGACGAAATCGACGACATCGTCGAAATCCTGCCGCGACAGGTCGGCGTAGGGCGCGGCGGTGCGCACTTCGGCATACAGATCATCGCTAAGGAACGGCTCCCCGCAGGCACAGCCCAGCACATGCTGAGCCAGCACGTCGAGGGCGCCCGTGCGCAAGGGCGGCGTGTCCTGCGCGTTCTCCGCAATGGCATCGATGGCGACGCGGCACTCCAGCACCTCGAAGCGGTTGGCCGGCACCAGTACCGCCCGCGAGGCTTCGTCGAGTCGGTGATTGGCGCGGCCGATGCGCTGCATCAGGCGCGAGGAGCCCTTGGGCGCCCCGATATTGACGACGAGATCGACATCGCCCCAGTCGACCCCGAGGTCGAGCGAGGAGGTGCAGACCACGCCGCGCAGTCTGCCCGCCGACATGGCGTCCTCGACCTTGCGGCGCTGGGCGACGTCGAGCGAACCGTGATGCAGCGCGATGGCAAGGCCGTCGTCGTTCATGCTCCAGAGATTCTGGAACAGCATTTCCGCCTGGCTGCGGGTGTTGACGAAGACCAACGTGGTCTTGTTCGCCTTGATCAGCTCGTAGATTTCAGGGAGCGCGTGCCGCGCGCTGTGGCCGGCCCAGGGCAGCCGCTCGCGCGTATCGAGCATCTCGACCACGGGCGGCGCGGCACCGCCGGCGACGACGATGTCGGCGGCGGCTTCCTTGCCGTCGGGCTGCGGCACCAGGAAGCGCGCGAGCTGATCCGGCTCGGCCACGGTCGCCGACAGGCCGATCGCGCGCATCTGCGGCGCAAGGCGCCAGAGCCGTGCCAGCCCGAGCGAGAGCAGATCTCCGCGCTTGGACGTCACCAGCGCATGCAGCTCGTCGAGCACAATGCGCTTCAGGGAGGAAAACAGGAACGGCGCGTCGTCGGAGGAGAGCAGCAGTGCGAGCTGCTCGGGCGTCGTCAGCAACACGTCCGGCGGATAGCGCCGCTGCCGCTGCCGCCGCGACACCGGCGTGTCGCCGGTGCGGGTCTCGACCTTGATCGGCAGCGCCATCTCCGCGATCGGCCGCTCCAGATTGCGCGCGATGTCGACGGCAAGCGCCTTGAGCGGCGAGATGTAGAGGGTGTGCAGGCCGCCGGCGCGCTGCACGCTGCGGCCGGTGGAGACGAGGTTGTTTTTCGAGCCCGCGTCTCGTTTGACCGACTGCGCCGACAGCTCCACCAGCGTCGGCAGAAATCCGGCGAGGGTCTTGCCGGCGCCGGTCGGCGCAATCAGGAGCGCCGAGCGGTCCTCGCGCGCCTTCTCCAGCAGCGCCAGCTGATGCGCACGCGGCGACCAGCCGCGGGCTGCGAACCACGCCTGGAAGCGATCCGGCAGCAGCGCGGCCGGCTCGGCCGATGTTTGGAGGATACGGGGCGGCACGGCATGACAGGTAAGCCGTAGGGGTGGCTTCGTCGAGGGGTAGCCCTCCCCGCCCGCGGCAGGGCAATCGTAGATGCGCTGTCCATTTGAGGCACGCTGGTCTCCACATCGTCATGGCCGGGCTTGTCCCGGCCATCCACGCCTTGCACACAGCACGAAGAACGTGGATGCCCGGGACAAGCCCGGGCATGACGACCTCCTGTGAAAGTCCGAATGCAATTCCCCATCCGCCTGTGGCGAGAAGGGCACGAGGTCTCACGCCCCAGCCGGAACTTGGTCCAGAAATCCGGTCACGCTTCTGATGCGGCCGTCCTTCAGCACGGCAAAATCGGTGCCCTTGATCGGGCTGTCGGCGCCATCGGGACCAAGTCCCCACGAAAAGCGGATGTGATCGCCATAGCCGTCGGGCTCGCCAATCAGCTTGAATCTGAAATCGGGAAAGCGCTGCTGCACACCCGCGATCAGCGCCTCGATGCCGTCCCGGCCGTCGCCCTTCATCAAGGGATCGACATAGCGCGCATCCGTCGTCCAGTCTTCGCTGAGCAACTCGCGGCGCCGGCCGGCCGTGCGCTCGTTCCAGAGTTCGATGTAGCGGTGGGCGATGGTGACGGGGTCGGTCATGCTGCTCTCCTTCGATGGCGCCGTGTTGTCCGGCTGACCGCGACTATCGAAGGTTCACGCGCGTTGATCGATTACCTCGGAGGTCATCAACGCGCGTGAGGTTTTCGCAAAATTACTTCGCCGCCGTCACCATGATCTCGACGGTGTATTGCGGGGCAGCCAGCTTGGCTTCGACGGTGGCGCGCGCCGGGGTGTTGCCGGGCGACACCCAGGCGTCCCACACCGCGTTCATCTCGCCGAAGGTCTTCATGTCGGTGATGTAGATCGTTGCCGACAGCAGCTTCGACTTGTCGGTGCCGGCCTTGGCGAGGTGGCCGTCGATGGTCGCCAGGATGTCCTGGGTCTGCTTCGTCACGCTTTCGCCGGCCGCCTTGTTCGCGACGACGCCGGCGAGATAGACGGTGTTGCCGTGCACGACGACCTGGCTCATGCGCGGACCGGTTTCAAAACGCTGAATGCTCATTGGGATCTCCTGGTGGAATGGCGGCCCTGTCTAGCCCAGCACCTCGCGCTCTGCCACCCCGGGCACGCATGCGTGGCCGGGCACGCATGCGGCGGATGGGTCGCCGCCGATGCAAGCGTTGCTTTACGGAAACCGGCTGAAGAACGTCCAGATCGTCTCGGCAGCGTCGATGTCAGCGTTCTGCGGCCCCAGCAGGCCGGCGGCGACCTTCGGGAAGCGGGCATCCGGAGAAAATCCGGGCACGCGATGGCCGCCATGGTTGACACGATAGAGCACGACGTCGTGCCCCCGGGGACAGCGTGAGGAGATCCGCGTGACCGTGGAATGGTCTGCGGGCGCCCTGTCCGGCAAATCAGTCGTCTCGGCGTCGTCGGTCTCGCAGCCATTGAGCCTGCGCCAGAACGCCAGCGTCTCGTCGGTCGACCAGAATCCGTCTGCGGCAAAATAGCTCGTTCCGTGTCCACCGCCGTAGGGGACCAGCAGGTCGGCGGTGCCGTTCATGAGCAGCATCGGGACCGGCCGCGACGGATGGCACGTGACGGCGGCCTCGTCGGTGAGATTCATGATCACACTCGCAGCTGCCGCAAACAAATCGGCGCGCGCACAGGCCATGGTCATCGCCATGGCGCCGCCATTGGAGATGCCCGCGATGAAGACGTGCCTTGCATCGGCCGTGCCGTCGGCCACCAGCTTCTCGACGAGCTTTGCGATGAAGGCGACGTCATCGGTCCCCGCCGGCGGTCCACGCAGGGCGGGCCCGGCCTTCGTTCGCGCGTCCGCCCACGCATTGTTGAGCCCGTCCGGAAAGACCACGGCCAGGCCCTCGCGCTTTGCAACCTGCGGCCAGGCCGTCCGCGTGATCATGTCGGCACCGCGCTGGGTCTTGCCATGCAGCACGATTACGAGCGGTGCAGGCCTCTTGGCCGGCAGTTGCGCGGTGTAGGACCGCTTCACACCGTTGACGTCGATCGTAACGGCGGATGCAGATGAAGCTGCCGCCAATGAAGCGGCCAGCGCCGCGATGCGCATCCATCGCAGCATGATCTAACCCACCGCCTTGGCGGCGGCACGGCCCGCATTGCGGCCCGAGAACAGGCAGCCGCCAAGAAAAGTGCCCTCCAGCGAGCGGTAGCCATGCATGCCGCCACCGCCGAAGCCGGCGGCCTCGCCGACGGCGTAGAGGCCGGGAATGACGCGGCCCTCCTCCCCGAACACGCGGGAGTCGAGATCGGTTTCGAAGCCGCCCAGCGTCTTGCGGGTGAGGATGTTGAGCTTCACCGCGATCAGCGGCCCATGCGCGGGATCGAGGATGCGGTGCGGGGAGGCGGTGCGGATCAACTTGTCGCCGATGTAGCGGCGCGCATTGTGGATGTTCATGACCTGCGCGTCCTTGACGTAGGGATTGGCGATCTCGCGGTCGCGCGCCTCGATCTGCATCTTGATGTGCTCGAGCCTCAGGAGATCGCTGCCGGCGAGCTTGTTCATGGCCGCAACGAGGTCATCGAGCTTGTCGCGGACGATGAAGTCGATACCATGGCTCTTGAACGCCTCCACCGGCGCCGGCGCGCCCTTGTTGGTGGCACGGCGCAAGGTCATGCGCCAGCTCTTGCCGGTCAGGTCGGGGTTCTGCTCCGAGCCCGACAGCGCGAACTCCTTCTTGATGATGCTCTGGGTCAGGATGAACCAGGAATAATCATACCCCGTGGACATGATGTATTTGAGCTGGCCGAGCGTGTCGGAGCCCGGGAACAGCGGCACCGGCAGCCGCGTGCCCGTGGCGTCGAACCACATCGAGGACGGCCCGGGCAGGATGCGGATACCGTGGCGCGGCCAGATCGGATTCCAATTCTGGATGCCCTCGACATAGTGCCACATCCGGTCGCGATTGATCAGCCGCGCGCCGGTCGTTTCCGTGATGCCGATCATGCGGCCGTCGACATGCTCGGGCACGCCGGAGATCATGAATTTCGGCGGCTCACCCAACCGGTTCGGCCAGTTCTGCCGCACCAGCTCATGATTGCCGCCGATGCCGCCTGAGGCGACGATCACGGCCTGCGCCTTCAGTGCAAACTCGCCGACGACGTTGCGGGAGGAGCTCTTGCCGCGCTCGATCGTGTCGGGCGCAAGGACGGCGCCGCTGACGCCATCCACGGTGCCATTGGTGATCGAGAGCGCATCGACACGATGGCGGAACCTGAAGCTCAGCCGGCCGCCCTTGGCAGCCTCGCGCGCGCGGCGCTCGAACGGCTCGACGATGCCGGGGCCAGTGCCCCAGGTGACATGGAATCGCGGTACCGAATTGCCGTGGCCCATCGCGTCATAGCCGCCGCGTTCGGCCCAGCCGACCACGGGGAAGATGCGATGGCCCATCGCGCGCAGCCAGCCCCGCTTCTCGCCGGCCGCGAACGCCACATAGGCCTCGGCCCATTTTCGCGGCCAGAAATCCTCGTCGCGGTCGAAGCCAGCGGTGCCGAGCCAGTCCTGCATGGCCAAGTCGAAGAAGTCCTTGATGCCGAGCCGGCGCTGCTCCGGCGAATCGACCAGGAACAATCCGCCGAACGACCAGAACGCCTGCCCGCCGAGCGATTGCTCGCCTTCCTGGTCCACGACGATCACGCGCTTGCCCGCGTCGGCGATCTCGGTGGCGGCAACGAGGCCCGACAGTCCCGCGCCGACGACGATGACGTCCGTTTCCTCAGCCATGCATGTCCCCTCCATGAGTTCCCCCCTGTAGTTGCCCGGGATTGAAGCCAGCGGTTGCAACTGAGATCAAGGGTGCGGCGCGTAAGTCCTCATTAACTTGTTCCGCTTTGGGATAGAGACCGGCCGAGTGCAGCGCGGACGCAACACTGGATTTGAATTTGTTTTGATCGCGCCGGGCTGCCTAGACAAAACCTTGGTTACGACAGACGCTAGCTGTGCATCACCACCTGACACGCAGATTCGAATTCGCTGGGGCGGGGACAATGAAGTTTCTGACGGGATTGCTTGCGGCGGTTGTCCTGATCGCGGGCATGGGGGCTTCTCACGCGGTGGTTCGGATCGCGGATGACCGCGGCGGCCGGATTGGAACCTACGTCGACAAATACCAGGACCTCAGGCAATCGGGCGAGACGGTCATCATCGACGGCCTCTGCGCCTCCGCCTGCACCATCGTCCTCGGCGCAATCCCGCACGACCGGATCTGCGTGACCTCGCATGCGACGCTCGGCTTCCACGCCGCCTGGGATTTCGGCTCCAACGGCCGCGCCATCACCAATCCCGAAGCAACCCAGATGCTCTATGCGATGTATCCCTCGCAGGTGAAGCGCTGGATCGGCCAGCGCGGCGGGCTTACCCCACGCATGCTCTTCCTGAGGGGCAAGCAGCTCGAGGCCATGTACAAGCCCTGCTACCTGGACGCGCAGGCCTCGACGGCCAGGCCGTCGCGCCGGTCGCTCCCAAAAACCGAGCAGCTCGAATCCGCTCGGGGTCAGATCCTTCACTGATATTCGCAGCCTGACGGGACCCTTTTGCACCGCCGGCGGCGGCTTGCCCGCAGGCGGCACAACGCCTATCTGAAAGCCTGGGAACCGGGACCGTCGTCCCGATCGTTGTCATGGCTCAACCACTGCATCCAGCGCATCGGCTATCGGACAATTCGCCCACTGCCGGCCGGATGCCATCCGTGCTGCTGTGGGCTGGCGCGGCAATCGGCAGTCTCGTCATGATCGGCGCACTGGCGCTCTGGTTCCACTATGGCAGCCAGGTGTTCTTCGAAATGATCAGGACCGGCCTTGCCGCCTGCTTCTGACCTGCGACAGGAAGTTTTCCGCCCATGAGTTCCGCCACCCGACCGCTGGTGATCGCGACCGCCTTCGCCGCAAGCCTCATTGTCGGGCTCCTGATCATGTTCTGGGCGATGGGCGGGGTCAGCAAGGTGGCGCAGCCGGCCGCGATCGGCGGCCCGTTCCAGCTGACCGACCAGAACGGCAAGGCCGTCACCGACAAGAGCCTGAAGGGCAAGCCGACCCTGATCTTCTTCGGCTACACCCATTGCCCCGACGTCTGCCCGACCTCGCTGTTCGAGATCTCGGAAGTGCTGCGCGTGATGGGCAAGGATGCCGACAAGGTCAATGCCATCTTCATCTCGGTCGATCCCGAGCGTGATACGCCGGCGACGATGAAGGACTACCTGTCGAGCTTCGATCCGCACCTCCAGGGCTTGTCCGGTGACCCCGCCGAGACCGCCAAGGTCGTCACCTCCTACCGGGTCTATGCCAAGAAGGTCCCGACCAAGGACGGCGACTACACCATGGACCACACCGCGCTGATCTATCTGATGGACCGCGACGGCCGCTTCGTCTCGCCGTTCAATTTGAAGCGGACGCCGGAAGAGGCGGCGGCGGATTTGAAGAAGTATCTTTGAAGGCTGCGTTCGGGCCCAACTGCTTCCACACCGTCATGGCCGGGCTTGATCCGGCCATCCACGTTGGGCGCGACGGCAAAGTACGTGGATGCCCGGGACAAGCCCGGGCATGACGGCCGAGGGACCTTCACCCAGCCACATTCCGCGCTCGCGTTCCCGGCGGGATGGTCTATAAGGCCCTCCGATCCCAACGAAATTCGTTCATCTCCGGCCGATGGCTCCATCGCAACAGGCGAAATCGTCTAAATCTGCCCGTAGCTTGCTGACGGGGCTGGCCGTCGGCGCGTGCCTGCTCATCGGCCTACCGGCCGCGAATGCCCAGGCGCCCGCCAAGCGGCCCCCGGCGGCCCCTCAGGCCACGCCGCAGGTCGTGCCTCAGGCAGCCCCGCAGGCCGTGCCCAGCTTCTGGGACCCGCGCCGGCGACCGGAGCGGCCGGACCTGTCGCGCCTGACAGTGATCCGCTTCCTGACCGAGACCGACTATCCGCCGTTCAACTACACTGGCGCAGACGGCAACCCGGCCGGCTTCAACGTCGATTTCGCCCGTGCGCTTTGCGAGGAGATCAAGGTCACCTGCACGGTGCAGATGCGCCGCTTCGAGACGCTGGTCGACGCGCTCACCTCCAACCGGGGCGATGCCATCATCGCCTCGATGGCGGTGAGCCCGCAGCTTCGCGCCCGCGTCGACTTCACCGATCCGTATTACCGCGTGCCGGCGCGCTTCGCCTCGCGCAAGGACGCGGTAATGCCTGAGATCCGGCCCGAATATCTCGAGGGCAAGAAGGTCGGCGTCATCGCCGGCTCCGCGCATGAGGCCTACCTCAAGGCGATGTTCACCGACGCCGAACTGCATGCCTATCCCAGTGACGATGCGATGCGCGCGGCTTTGCGCAGGGGCGAGGTCGATTTCATCTTCGGCGACGCCATCTCGCTGGCGTTCTGGATCAACGGCACGGATTCCGGCGATTGCTGCGCCTTCTCCGGCGGCCCCTTCGTCGAGAGCCGCTTCTTCGGCGAAGGCATCGGCATCGCTGTGCGCAAGGGCAACGACGTGCTGCGCCAGGCCCTGAACTGGGCGATGTTCCGCGTCTGGGAAAAAGGCCGCTATACCGATCTGTGGCTGCGGTATTTCTCGGTGAGCCCTTTCTAACCATCGATCGTCATTCCCGGGCGCGCGACGCGCGAACCGGGAATCTCGAGATTCCGGGTTCGATGCTGCGCATCGCCCCGGAATGACGACCAAGACCATTTTTGCATTCTGCCGGGAAATCGCTATTTTCCGCGGCCCGGAGGCCCCTGATGTCCGTTATCGATCTTGCCGCGAACCCGAGCGACCTGCGTGCGCTCGCCGAACAATCCAACGCCTGGCCGTTCGAGCAGGCGAAGGCCATCGTCGCGCGGCTGAAGAAGAGCCCGAAGGACGAGGTGCTGTTCGAGACCGGCTACGGTCCGTCGGGCCTGCCGCATATCGGCACGTTCGGCGAGGTCGCGCGCACCTCGATGGTGCGCCATGCCTTCCGCGTGCTGACCGAGGACAAGATCAAGACCCGCCTGCTCGCTTTCTCCGACGATATGGACGGCCTGCGCAAGGTGCCTGACAACGTGCAGAACAGAGCTCCGCTGGAAGCCAATCTCGGCAAGCCGCTGACGCGCGTGCCTGACCCCTTCGGTACGCATGACAGCTTCGGCGCGCACAACAATGCGCGGCTTCGCGCCTTCCTCGACCATTTCGGCTTCGATTACGAGTTCGCGAGCTCGACCGACTACTACACGTCGGGCCGCTTCGACGCGACGCTGCTGAAGATGCTCGCCGCCTACGACAAGATCATGGCGATCATCCTGCCGACGCTGGGGCCCGATCGCCGCGCCACCTATTCGCCGTTCCTGCCGATCAGCCAGACCACCGGCATCGTGCTGCAGGTGCCGATGATCCGGCGCGACGTCGCGGCCGGCACAGTGACCTATGTCGACCCCGATACGAACCAGGAAGTCGAAACGCCGGTCGCCGGCGGCAACGTCAAGTGCCAGTGGAAGGCCGACTGGGCGATGCGCTGGGTCGCGCTCGGCGTCGACTATGAGATGGCCGGCAAGGACCTGATTGATTCCGTGAAGCTGTCCGGCGCAATCGCCAGGGCGCTCGGCGCCACGCCGCCGGAAGGTTTCAACTACGAGCTCTTCCTCGACGAGAAGGGCCAGAAGATCTCGAAGTCGAAGGGTAACGGCCTCACCATCGACGAATGGCTGCGCTACGCCTCACCGGAATCGCTGTCGCTGTTCATGTATCGCGAGCCGAAGGCGGCCAAGCGGCTGTATTTCGACGTCATTCCGCGCAACGTCGACGACTACCAGCAATTCCTCGACGGCTTTGCCAAGCAGGACGGCAAGCAGCAGCTCGGCAATCCGGTCTGGCACATCCACAACGGCAAGCCGCCGAAGGGCGATATGCCGGTGACCTTCCAGCTGCTCCTGACGCTGGTGTCGTCGTCGAACGCGGAGAACGCCGAGACGCTGTGGGGCTTCATCGGCCGCTACCGGCCCGGCGTGAGCCCGCAGACGCATCCGAAGCTCGACGCGATGGTCGGCTACGCCATCAACTACTATCGTGACTTCGTCGCGCCGACGAAGCAGTTCCGGGTGCCGACAGACAGCGAGCGCGCCGCGCTCCAGGATCTGCGCGATGCGCTGTCGCAGTTGGCGCCGGACGCTTCGGCCGAGGACATCCAGAACGTCGTCTACGAGGTCGGACGCCGCGAGCCGTTCCTCGATCAGGTCAAGAAGGGCAAGGACGGCCGCCCCGGCGTCACGCTCGACTGGTTCAACATGCTCTACCAGGTTCTGCTCGGCCAGGAGAAAGGCCCGCGTTTCGGCTCCTTCGTCGCCGTGTACGGCGTGCAGAATGCCGTCAACATGATCGACGGCGCGCTGGCGCGGAGCGCGTGAGGCTACGACATTCTCCCTGGTCGTCCCGGCGAACGCCGGGACCCATAACCCCAGGGAGAAGTCAGGCGAAGATTCGTAGTTGCGCTTAAGTCGGGACGAAGACCGCCACTCTTCGATAGATCACGCGGTATGGCTCCCGGCGTTCGCCGGGACGACACCGTTGATTGGACGGCCCCTCAGGTCGACCTCAGCACGTAGCGGCGATTGTCCTTCTGCACCGGGCGCGCGTTCATCGGATAGAGCTTTGCGAAGGCGGCGACGTCGGCGCTGGCGACCTGGATCGGGTCGGTCAGCAGCAGCCATTCGACGACCTCCGAGCAGGGCGGCGTCGTCAGCGAGCCGGGATAGCGGAAATAGCTGAGCTTCTGTGGCAGCATGGCGTGAGGATCGATGGTCGCGTCGGCCTTCACGGCAGGCCCTTCCGCCTTCGGCATGGTCTTCACGACCTTGCCGAAGGCCGGGTTGGGCCTGCCCTCGGCCATCAGCACGCCGACCACGGCGAGCCCGCCGGCCTCGTTGCGATGGACAAAATGCGCCTCCATCGGAAAATTCTTGCCGCCGATCATGTGCTCGCTCGGCCGGTGAAAGTGCACCTGAAGCAGCTTGTACTTGACGTCGCCAAGCGTGAGCGTGCTGCCTTCGGCGAAGTTGAGCTGGATCGTGTGCCCGTTGTTGACGATGGTGTCGGCGCTTTTGCCCCAGTTCAGCTTCAGAACCGGCAATTGCGACTTGATCGTCGCCTCGATGTCGATCGGCGATTGTTGCAGGCCGACCGCGCAGGCCTTGTTGGCCGCATCGAGATCGCCCCATTTGGCCGGACCGCCGACGCCCTCATAACTCCAATGCGTGCCTTCGGCGGCGAAAGCCGGCTTGCAGAGCGGACAAAGCGCGAGGCCCGCCAAGGCCTTCAATGCGTGACGGCGATTCATCCTTATTCCCCCAAAGACAAACTGGATCGACAATATCGGCTGCAGCCTATGCAAGAGGAGCGGTGAGTCGCAAGGTCGCTCGCTGCGGGCCGCGGCGCGGTGGTGTCACCGCACCTGGCACCATGCCGACGGAAGGCAATCACTGGCTCGCCCACAGGATCCGCGCAATCCACGCCACGTCGCTCGCCGCCATCGCGCGTTCGGCCGGTGTCCCATCGAGCGGCTGAAGCTCCAGCACCTTTGCAGTGCGGCGCTTCAGCGTCGCGACCGTCACCTCACCCGCTCTGCTTCTCACCACCACGCGATCGCCTTTGCGGATCTGCGCGCCGGGCGAGACCAGGACGATGTCGCCGTCGCGATAGACGGGTGCAAGCGTATTGCCCGAAATCTCCAGCGCAAAGGTGTGGCCGTCCTCAGTGGCGGGAAGCGCGATTTCGGTCCAGCCCCTGCCGGATGGTAGGCCGGCCTCGTCGAAGGCGCCGCTCATCCCGGCCTGCGCGAAGCCGAGCAGCGGCACCGAGCGCCCGTCGCCCGCGCCGTCATGGTCGATCAACTTCGCAAAGCTGTCGATCGAGGCGCCGGCCGCGGCCAGCGCCTTTGCGATCGATTCGGTCGAGGGCCAGCGCTCGCGCCCGTCGGCGGTGATGCGCTTGGACCTGTTGAAGGTGGTGGGGTCGAGCCCGGCACGCTTGGCAAGCCCGGACGGCGACAACCCGGCGCGCGCCGCCAACCGATCCAGCGCGGCCCAGATCTGGTCGTGAGTCAGTATCCTCTGCGCTTTGGCTTGTCTGACCATGGCAGGTCCAGCCCGTCGCAACTCAGGAAAACTATCCTCAAATCAACCGGTTTTCCGTTTTTCGCGCAAGAGGTGGCGACGTGGTACCGGTTCGCGTCACGAAAACGCGTCAAAACAAGAATCCAGAGCCCCGTTCCGATTTCATCGGACCGGAAAAGACTCTAGGTCTTGAGTTCGGAAGGGACGGCCTTTACGGTCGCGCCCGGGGTTTTGCGGACCCGCGTGAGACGAAAAAACCCAAAGAACTCAAAGAACAAACAAGGCCTGCGGAAGCGGTGGTCAAGATCTACAAAATCTGTCCGGCCTCGGCCTGGCGCGAGGCGGAACGGCAGGGTGTCTACCGGGGCAGCGCGGATGACGCGCGCGACGGATTCATCCATTTTTCGACCGCTGCCCAGGTTCCCGAGACCCTGCGCAAGCACTATTTCGGGCAGCGTGCGCTGTTCCTGGTCGAGGTCGATGGCGACGTGCTCGGCAGCGAGCTGCGCTGGGAGCGCTCGCGCAACGACGAGCTGTTTCCGCATCTCTATGGCGAGCTCGATGTCGGCGCGGTGATCGCGGTGATCAACCTCAACATACGCTCCGACGGCGGTCACGATGTTCCGGAGCTGCTGCCGTGATCCGCGCGTTCGACGCCTTTTCTCTGCCGGTGCTGCGCTGGCTCGATCCCGAGGATGCGCATCGCCTCGCGATCCAGGGCCTGCGCTTCCTGCCGCCGGCCAAGCCGCGTGCCGATGATCCCAAGCTCGCGGTGCGCGCCTTCGGGCTGAACTTTCCCAATCCGATCGGCATGGCCGCGGGCTTCGACAAGAGCGCCGAGGTTCCGGACGCACTGCTGCGACTCGGCTTCGGCTTCGTCGAGATCGGCTCGGTGACGCCGAAGCCGCAAGAAGGCAATCCGCGGCCGCGGCTGTTCCGGCTCGAGCGCGACGAGGCGATCATCAACCGGATGGGCTTCAACAATGACGGTGCGGAGGCGGCTCTGCGCCGGCTTGCAGCGCGTGCGCAGCACGGCGGCATCGTCGGCGTCAATGTCGGCGCCAACAAGGATTCGCCGGACCGTGTCGCCGACTACGTCAAGCTGATCGAGACCTTTGCGCCGGTGGCGAGCTATTTCACCGTCAACGTCTCCTCGCCGAACACGCCGGGCCTGCGCAACCTTCAGGAAGGCGCGCTGCTCGACGATCTCCTCGCACACGTGATCGACGCCCGCGAGCGGGTGCGCCAGAAGGCGGGCGACACGCCGGTGCTGCTCAAGATCGCACCGGATCTGAGCCTTGCCCAGCTCGACGACATCGTGCAGGTCGCGCGTTCGCGCCGAGTCGACGGCATGATCGTGTCGAACACCACGATCGCACGGCCAAGCACGTTGCGCGAGCAGGTGCGGGCGAAGGAGCAAGGCGGCCTGTCCGGCCGACCGCTGTTCCGGCTGTCGACGCGCATGGTCGCGGAAACCTATGTGCGCGTCGAGGGTGCGTTCCCGCTGATCGGCGTCGGCGGCGTGGACTCGGGCGGCGCCGCGCTGACGAAGATCCGCGCCGGCGCCAGCCTGATCCAGCTCTATTCGTCGCTGGTCTACAAGGGTCTCGGCCTCGTCGACGAGATCAAGCGCGACCTGACCTCGACGCTGCTCCGCACGGGGCGGGACTCGCTGGCCGAGATCGTCGGCGCCGACGCGGCGACGCTGACGGCGGAAGACTGGCCGGGGATGTAGCTCTTCGCCTCTCCCCGCTTGCGGGGAGAGGCCGGAATTTGCGAAGCAAATTCCGGGTGAGGGGGACTCTCCGCGCGTCCAACTCTCACCGTCCTTGCGGAGTCGTCCGTGAAGAGCGGCTAAGCGATTGAGCTAGAATCGCATTTGTCTTTGTGGGCTGTTTTGCGATTGCAGGGTTTTGATGCTTGGGGCATCGGAACCTTGCAATTTCATTTTCAGGATTCCGTCGAATCGCCAGTCATGATTCCGTCGTCGCATCGGAGGTGGCGATGCGACCGAAGAAGCACAGGACGACGGAATCGGGCGATCTGTTCCGGGCCAGGCTGGACCAGATCATCAATATGAAGCACGAGCTGGTTCAGCTTGCCGGCAAGGTCGATTGGGACTGGATCGACGG